>NZ_BOOW01000085.1 GCF_016863435.1 Sinosporangium siamense | reverse complement strand
CCGTGCCCTCGCGGGGGGCGTGCGGCCTTCGGCCGGTCCCCCCGCGAGCACGGCCGGACCGCACACGTGCGCAGTGCCCGCCGACTGTACACATTGCCCGACGCAGCCCGGACGCAGAGGAGCCATGCCAAGCCCGTGTTCGTCTGCCGGTTCAGAGCGCGAACACCCTCCCGGCACGGGTCCGCCTTTCACGGCCGTGACGACGCCGGCCAGACCTCGCTAACGCTCGCCCCTACGGGGTTGCTTCGCAAGTCCACCGGCCTCCTCACTCCCGCCGCCGACAGTCCCGCACCGGCATCCAGACACCGGCACCAGGACCACACACCTACAGCACGACGATCGCCACAGGGTGGCCGGTGTTCGCTCTTGCCGGGGGCGATCGGCAAGCCGGGAGCAAAGAACACTCCCGGCTTTTCGGGGCCTGGTGGTTGCTCACCGCTGCCGACTGACGGGGAATCGTCCTCTGGCCCCTCCCGGTATCGGCTCAGCGCCCGGCCCCGAGCACACAGACACCCCCTG
>NZ_BOOW01000084.1 GCF_016863435.1 Sinosporangium siamense | reverse complement strand
GCCGTCGAGGTTGATGGTGCGGGGTCGGTTGTGGGGTTGTTCGAGGAGCAGGTGGGCCGGGCGCCGGGTGCGGTGGCGGTGGAGTGGGGTGGGGGTTCGCTGACGTATGGGGAGTTGCGGCGGCGGGCGGTTGGGCTGGCGGGGGTTTTGGCGGCGCGGGGGGTGCGGCGGGGGGATCGGGTTGCGGTGGTGATGGATCGGTCGGCGGATCTGCTGGTGGCTTTTCTCGGGGTTTGGCTGGCGGGTGCGGCGTATGTGCCGGTGGACAGGGCGTATCCGGTGGATCGGGTGCGGTTCATGCTGGCTGATTCGGGGGTGTCGCTGGCGGTGTGCGACGAGGCGGCCGGTGGGTTTTTGCCGGAGGGGGTGGAGTCGCTGGTCGTGGGTGATGGCGGTGGTCCGGTGGCCGGCTGGGGGCTGGTACGGCCTGGGCCGCAGGATTTGGCGTATGTGATGTATACGTCGGGGTCGACGGGGGTTCCGAAGGGGGTGGCGGTTCCGCACGGCGGGGTTGCTGCGTTGGCGGCCGATCCCGGGTTGGAGGTGGGGCCGGGGGATGCGGTGTTGATGCACGCCTCCCACGCCTTCGACG
>NZ_BOOW01000083.1 GCF_016863435.1 Sinosporangium siamense | reverse complement strand
GGTCGGTCCGGTGTTGCCGATCGGGGGTCCTGTGGCGGGCCGGCGGGCGTTCGTGCTGGATGCGTTCGCGCATCGGGTGCCGCCGGGGGTGGTCGGTGAGCTGTATGTGGCCGGTGCGGGTCTGGCGGTGGGCTATCTGGATCGGCCGGGGTTGACGGCGGAGCGGTTCGTGGCGTGTCCGTGGGGCGGGCGGATGTATCGGACCGGGGATCTGGCGTATTGGACGGCCGACGGTGAGCTGGTGTTCGCCGGGCGGGCCGATGCGCAGGTGAAGATCCGCGGCTATCGGGTGGAGCCGGGTGAGGTGGAGGCGGCTCTGGTGGCGATGGCCGGGGTCGGCGAGGCCGTCGTGGTGGGGCGGGAGGGTCGTCTGATCGGCTATGTGGTGGCCGGTCGGGAGGTCGAGCCGGAGCTGTTGCGTGAGCGGCTCGGGCGGGTGATGCCGGAGTTCATGGTGCCGGCGGCGGTTGTGGTGCTGGACGAGTTGCCGTTGACGGTGAACGGCAAGGTGGATCGTGCGGCGCTGCCCGATCCGGACTTCGCCGCCGCGGGGAGCGGGCGCGAGCCGCGCAGTGAGGGCGAGCGGTTGTTGTGCGGGCTGTTCGCGCAGGTGCTGGGGCATGACCGGGTGGGGGTGGACGACAGTTTC
>NZ_BOOW01000082.1 GCF_016863435.1 Sinosporangium siamense | reverse complement strand
TGCGCTCCACCACCCAGCGGCGTTTGACGACGTGGAAGCCGGGCCGGTCGGAGCGGCGCGGGACGACCTCGACATCGATGCCCAGGACTGCGCCGTGCTCGACGACGGCGTCCTTGAATCCGGTGTCCACCCAGGCCTTGGTGATCGTCGGGTATGCGTTGTGCGCCTGGCTGAGCAGGGTCTTGCCGACGGCGTTGTCCGGCAGGTCGGCCGCGGCGACGGTGACCGCCAGGAGCAGGCCGAGGGTGTCGGTGAGGATGCCGCGCTTGCGTCCGGCGATCTTCTTGGCGGCGTCGAGGCCCTGGGTGTCGAGCGGGACGTTTGCGGAGGTCTTGATGCTCTGGCTGTCCAGACGCAGGCGCTCGGCTCGACTCTGCGGCCCTCGGGGGCGCGGGTGATGCCGATCAGCTCCGTGCCCGGCTGCTCGAAGACGCCTTCCTTGGTCCAGGCGGAGAAGTAGTGGTAGACGGTGGTGCGGGGTGGGAAGTCGTGCGGCAGGTACTTCCAGGCGATGCCGGTGCGGTTGAGGTAGAGGATCGCATCGAAGACGTCGCGCAGGCTCGTGGACGGATCCGAGACGTTCACGCCGGCTTGGGCGCGGGCCTGCAGACGCGCGTCGCGCCAGGCGGACAGGGTCGGCTCGATCAGTGCCC
>NZ_BOOW01000081.1 GCF_016863435.1 Sinosporangium siamense | reverse complement strand
GTCTGCCACGGGATGGGCCGCCCGGTGGCCGGGCGGCTGCGTTCGTCCAGTAGTTCGCGCAGGTCGCGCGGGCTGGCAGGCAATGGACTTACCCCCTTGTCTCCGGCACCGCTGCGAACGAGTCGTCGACCCGCAGCCTGGCCAGTGCCTTGCTCGTCTGGCTTTTGACCGTGCCGACGCTGCAGCCGAGGGTCTGGGCGGTCTGGGCCTCGGTCAGGTCCTCGAAGTAGCGCAGCACCACCACGGCCCGCTGCCGGGGCGGCAGCCTGCCAAGGGCCCGCCACAGCGTGTCGCGCTCGTCGGCGCCCCCGATCGGGTCGCGGGGGTCGGCCGGTTCCGGCGGCGTGCCGGTTGGGACCTCCGCCCCGCGCCCGCGCCGGCGCCACCAGGAGACGTGGAGGTTGACCAGGATCCTGCGCACGTAGGCCTCGCGTTCCGCGCCCAGTCGCGGCCAGGCCAGCCAGGCTCTGATCAGCGCGGTCTGCACCAGGTCCTCGGCCGCGGCCCAGTCGCGGGCCAGCAGGTAGGCGGTCCGCAGCAGCCGGTGCCAGGTCCGCGCGACGAACTCGTCGAACTCCTCACGATCCGTCACCCGGTTGCCCTCCTCGTCGGCGCTGGTCATCCGTACTACGCCGGCGGCCGGTGAAAAGGTTGCCCCGTTCCGAGGCGCTT
>NZ_BOOW01000080.1 GCF_016863435.1 Sinosporangium siamense | reverse complement strand
TGTGCTGGCTCAGGACATAGGAAACCCATGTCGCACGACATAGGAAACCCGGCTAGAGCGTGTCGCAAGACATAGGAAACCCCCACCATCACGAACCTGGCCGACGTGTCCAAAGCCAGACTCGTCATCACCGCCGTCACCGTCGAAGGACGCACCCAGGCCGACACCGCCCGCGCCTACGGCGTGTCCAAAGGATGGGTGTCCAAGCTCGTCGCGCGCTACCGGGCCGAGGGCGAAGCCGCCTTCGAACCCCGCTCAAGGCGCCCGCACACCTCACCGGCCGCCCTCGACGCCGACACGGTCGAGCTGATCGTGCGGCTCCGCAAGCAGCTGACCGAGCAGGGCCTGGACGCAGGGCCCGACACCATCGCCTGGCACCTGCGACACCACCACGGAAGCACGGTCTCCCGAGCCACCGTCAGCCGCCACCTGACCCGGCACGGCCTGATCACCCCCGACCCGAAAAAGCGCCCCCGCTCCTCCTACGTCCGATTCCAGGCCGACCAACCCAACGAGACCTGGCAGGCCGACTCCACCCATTACCGCCTCGCCGGCGGCACCGGCGTCGAGATCCTCACCTGGCTGGACGACCACTCCCGCTATGCCCTGCACGTCAGCGCCCACCCCGCGGTCACCACACAGGTCGTCGTGGCCGCCTTCCGCCAAGCCGTCGCCGCGCACGGCACTCCGGCCTCCACCCTC
>NZ_BOOW01000079.1 GCF_016863435.1 Sinosporangium siamense | reverse complement strand
CTGGACGACCTGCACCTGGAAGGGCAGGCGCTGCAGGACGTAGTCGAGGAACTGGATGGCGGTCTTCTGGTTGAGCCGGGGGTAGATGCGCAGTACCCGCAGACGAGTGCAGTCGTCGATCGCGGTGAACTGGTAGTACTTGTTGCGGCCGCCTTTGCGTCCGGTGACGCCGGCGATGGGTTCGATGAACTTTACGTCGATTTGCACGCGGTGGCCGGGCAGCTGCTTCTCGTAGCGCTTCCACCGCTTGTCGTGGCGCTTGTAGCGCTGGGAGGCCGGGAGGCGGCCCATGTCCAGGCGTTTGAGGATCCGCCAGACGCCGGAGCGGCTGATGGTGACGTCGTGGTAGCGCGCCAGGTACATGGCGATCTTCTCGGGGCCGAAGTGGTAGTTCTGCCGCAGATGGATGATCTTCTGGACGACTTCGGCGTGGGTGGCGTTCGGGCTGGTCTTGGGCCGCCTCGAGCGGGTGCGCAGGCCTTCGACGCCCTCGGCCTGGTAGCGGCGGTACCAGATGTAGTACGCCTGCCGGCTGATTCCGTAGTAGCGGCACGTCAGCGCGACGTTGCCCGAGAACTCTTCGACGTGGCGGATGATCGCCAGACGCCGCTTGGCCTCACGGTCCAGTGGGGGGTTCGGGTTGGACATAGATGGTCTCCGTACTGGCTGGAGACCCAGGTGTCAACGATGTCTGTCAGTTTTAGAA
>NZ_BOOW01000078.1 GCF_016863435.1 Sinosporangium siamense | reverse complement strand
TCCCCGGGGACGATCTCGTCGCCCTCTGCCGTGTCCTCCCCACGCACGTGGGGGTGAGCCGGCGGGGAAATGGCTGACTTCCGCAACGGACTCGTCCTCCCCACGCACGTGGGGGTGAGCCGTGAACGACGTGTGCGCCGGTCGGCCATCCCGCGTCCTCCCCACGCACGTGGGGGTGAGCCGCGGCTTCCTCGGGGGGTGGCGACGCGCCACAGCGTCCTCCCCACGCACGTGGGGGTGAGCCGGCCGCGCGGGCGGCGGTCGCGCACATCACGGTGTCCTCCCCACGCACGTGGGGGTGAGCCTCCACGCATCCCCACCGTGTCAGGCGGGCTGCAGTCCTCCCCACGCACGTGGGGGTGAGCCCGCACCCGCCTCATCGAGACCCCCGACGAGAAGGTCCTCCCCACGCACGTGGGGGTGAGCCGGTTAATCAGGTGCATCCCATGGCGCTCACGGTGTCCTCCCCACGCACGTGGGGGTGAGCCGCACTACTACGGGACACCTCTGGAAGGGGCCACGTCCTCCCCACGCACGTGGGGGTGAGCCCTTGCCTCGGACATCGGTTCCAGGACTCGTGAGGTCCTCCCCACGCACGTGGGGGTGAGCCGATCTGAACTTGGAGCGTCGCCCGCGCGGTGGTGTCCTCCCCACGCACGTGGGGGTGAGCCGCCCGGTGCGCTAACACCGGGCCTTCGAGTGGTGTCCTCCCCACGCACGTGGGGGTGAGCCGGGAATTGGCGATGAGCCGCGAGGAACTGTCCAGTCCTCCCCACGCACGTGGGGGTGAGCCGCTCCTCGGCCTGGACGATTAGCCCGTCCGCAAGTCCTCCCCACGCACGTGGGGGTGAGCCGGGCGGTACGGCGTGACCATCTACAGCCACCCC
>NZ_BOOW01000077.1 GCF_016863435.1 Sinosporangium siamense | reverse complement strand
AGCGACCACCCCCCAGTGATCGCTGAAGCCCCGTGGGTCAACCCGCTGGTAGTCGGTGATCGAGGGGACCAGCGCAGCGGTCACGTGGATCTGATCCACCCGAACAAGCCCATGCACCCCCGTATGCGCCCGCAACGAAGGATCAGCCCATGAATCCGCCAGATGGGCCGCCACGTCCGTCATCCCGCCGGTACGGAACGTCTGGCCGACAATCGTGTTGGCGCGCCACGGCTCGTCATCGCTTTCGCGGGGAAGGCACCGCGACGACCGGTTGTAAGGCTTGACCCGCTCCCAGTCCGGCTCGTCATCCCCGACAGGACAATGGTTCATGTCCCCGCCGAGGATGCCCAGCCCGTTGGGCACATGCGCGCGGGCGATCACCACCTGCGCCTCCTGAGCGGCCTGAGCAGCGCTGTAACACGTCAGATGCGTACTCACCACCGACAGAGGCACCGGCAGGCCCACGTCGATCCGCAGCGCGGCATAGCCCGAGGTCAGGGTGTGCAGGTTGTGTTCCATCCCCAGCCAGCGCCACCCCGGGCGCGGACGCCAGCCCACCACCGTGTGGTTCCCGGTACGCGACCGCGCGACGAGCAGGCGCATACCGAGGTCACTCTCAGCAGCGGCCCACTGGGCCATGTTCCCCTCGGCCCATCTCCGGCACTCCTGCAAGAGCAGGAAATCGGGGGCCACAGCGCGGATCACCCCCGCCAGCCCCGACCACCGGCCGTCCAAATGCGCGCCGTGCTTGACGTTCTGTGACATGACCGTAATGACCACGAACCACTCCATACGACTAAGAAGGTCAAAGACGGCCCCCTGACGGCCGGGTAATCGCGACCGGCCGTCAGGGGGTAAGCAGCCCGCCAAGAACCCCGGCTCATGACGGGCGCTATGGGAAGCAGCGGATACACCGGA
>NZ_BOOW01000076.1 GCF_016863435.1 Sinosporangium siamense | reverse complement strand
GAAGCCCTTGTCGCGCAGCCTTTCGGCCCACGCCTCCTGGACGCCGGAGATGTCCCACCCTCTGGCGGCGATCCACCCCAGGTGGGTCTCCAGCACCTGGCCGACGTTCATGCGGCCCGGCACGCCCAGCGGGTTGAGGATGATGTCGACCGGCGTGCCGTCCTCCAGGAACGGCATGTCCTCCACCGGCAGGATCTTGGAGATGACGCCCTTGTTGCCGTGCCGGCCCGCGAGCTTGTCGCCGTCGGTGATCTTGCGCTTCTGGGCCACGTAGACCCGCACCAGCTCGTTGACGCCGGGGGGCAGCTCGTCGCCCTCGTCGCGGCTGAACACCCGCACCCCGATGACCTTGCCCTGCTCGCCGTGCGGCACCTTCAGCGAGGTGTCGCGCACCTCGCGCGCCTTCTCGCCGAAGATCGCGCGCAGCAGCCGCTCCTCGGGGGTCAGCTCGGTCTCGCCCTTGGGGGTGACCTTGCCGACCAGGATGTCGCCGGGGACGACCTCGGCGCCGATGCGGATGATGCCGCGCTCGTCGAGGTCGGCCAGGACCTCCTCGGAGACGTTCGGGATGTCCCGGGTGATCTCCTCGGGGCCGAGCTTGGTGTCGCGGGCGTCGACCTCGTGCTCCTCGATGTGGATCGAGGACAGGACGTCGTCCTGGACCAGGCGCTGGGACAGGATGATGGCGTCCTCGTAGTTGTGGCCCTCCCAGGGCATGAACGCCACCAGGAGGTTCTTGCCGAGGGCCATCTCGCCGTCGTCGGTGCAGGGACCGTCGGCGATGACCTGGCCGGACTCGATGCGGTCGCCCTCGGCCACGATGGGCTTCTGGTTGAAGCAGGTGCCCTGGTTCGTGCGCTTGAACTTGCGGACGCGGTAGGTCGTGCGGGTGCCGTCGTCGTTCATGACCGTGACGTAGTCGGCCGAGACCTCCTCGACCACACCGGCCTTCTCGGCGGTGATGACGTCGCCGGCGTCGGTGGCGGCGCGGTATTCCATGCCGGTGCCGACCAGCGGCGACTCGCTCTTGAGCAGCGGCACCGACTGGCGCTGCATGTTGGAGCCCATGAGCGCCCGGTTGGCGTCGTCGTGCTCAAGGAAGGGGATCATCGCGGTCGCCACCGACACCATCTGGCGCG
>NZ_BOOW01000075.1 GCF_016863435.1 Sinosporangium siamense | reverse complement strand
GGATGCTCCTATTGATGTCAAGCGGCGAGCTCATGATCCTTACTTGTGATGATGTGATAGAGCTCGCGTGCGATGTAGCGTTTGAGGCAGCGGATGATCTCTTTCTTGGAGAGACCGTCTTTGGTGCGTCGTTCCATGTAAGCGCGGGTGCGGATGTCCCAGCGCAGGCGGACGAGGGCGATGCGGTAGAGGGCGGCGTTGGCCTGCCGGTCGCCGCCGCGGTTGAGGCGGTGGCGGCTGGTTTTGCCGCTGGAGGCGGGGATGGGGGCGACGCCGCAGAGCATGGCGAAGGCCGCCTCGCCGGTGAGCCGGTCATGGTTCTGCCCGGCGGTGACCAGGAGCTGCCCGGCGGTGTCGGTGCCCACGCCGTGGACCGCGACGAGGGCGGGATTGATGGCGGTGACCAGGGGTTCCAGGAGCTCGTCCAGGTCGGCGATCTCAATGGTGAGCTGCTGGTGGCGGCGTGCGAGGGAGCGCAGGGCGATCTTTGCAGCGGTGGAGGGCCGTGCGGCGTCGGCGTGGTCGCGGCGCAGTGTGGCGCAGGTGCCGATGAGCTTTTTGAGCGGCAGGCCGCGCAGTTGCCGGCGCAGCCCGTCTGGGGCGGTGACGATCAAAGACTTGATCTGGCGCTGGGTGTCGGCACGCTGGTCGACGGCGCTGCGTCGGGCGACCCGCAGGTTGCGCAGCGCCTCGATACGGCCGTCGCGCTGCTTGGGAACGCCGACCCGCTCGCCTGCCAGGGCGGTCCTGGCGGCGGCGACGGCGTCGATCGGATCGGATTTGCCCTGGAAGCGGCGGGACTTGCGGTCCGGCCGGTCGACCTCGACCATCCCGATGCCCTGGTCGTGCAGCAGCCGGGCCAGTCCCGCTCCGTAGACGCCGGTGCCCTCGACTCCTACCGGGCCCAGTCGGCCGAACGAGCGCATCCAGCCGAGCAGGGCTGTGTAGCCGGCCTTGTCGGCGGGGAAGGTCTCGGTGCCCAGCACCCGCCCCACCAGGTCGATGACTGCGGCTGTGTGGGTGTCGGCGTGGGTGTCCACTCCACCGGCGATCTCGAAGAAGTCCGGCATGTCATGGGGTGTAATGGAGGGCATCGTCGTCCTGTCGTCTTGACCGAGGGGCAGGGCGGCGCGCACCGTCAGGCGGGCGGACAAGACAGAGAAGGGGCCTCTGGCCAGGCTCCTATAAGGTCACAAACGCCGTGTCCGATGCGTGCGCATGAGCACCTCCGCGCCGAAGCCGACAGATCCTGTTGAAGACCCGAAGTCAGTCAGTAGGTGGGTCAGACCCCGGCGGGAGGTGCTCACCTACATCATCTCTGTCAG
>NZ_BOOW01000074.1 GCF_016863435.1 Sinosporangium siamense | reverse complement strand
GTGAGGATGATTGCGTGCCGCTTCGAGCTTCGGCTTGACCCGCGCGATAACAGACCCTGGTGTCCTGACTTGGATCTGTCGGCCGGAGCTTCGAAGCGGTGCCCGCTGTCACCGAGGCGCCGGAGCGTGTCCCGATAGGGGCCTTGCCGCGAACAAAGCACCGTCACAGTTCTGACCGCTCCCGCCGCCCCGGCGACAGCCGCCCAGCGCCCACGCCACGCAGGAGCCGGACCACGATGACCAGCATGCCTCACACCAGCACGCTCCTCCACCCCGACCCGAGCCCGGAACAGGTGATCCTGGGCGTCGACACGCACAAAGACGTCCACGTCGCCGCCGCCGTGACGGCGATGGGCGCCCCGCTGGGCAGCCGCAGCTTCCCCGCCTGCCCCGACGGCTATCGGGAGCTTGTGGCCTGGGCGCGGTCCTTCGGCGTGCTGCGCCGGGCCGGGGTGGAGTGCACCGGTTCCTACGGAGCCGCCCTGGCCCGCGTCCTGATCGCCGAGGACATCAGTGTCTTCGAGGTCGGCCAGCCCGACAAGGCGATGCGGCGGCGCCGGGGCAAGTCCGACGAGGTGGATGCCGAGGCCGCCGCCCGGGCGGTGCTGTCGGGGCGGGCCACCGCCATCCCCAAGTCCGGGGACGGCCCGGTCGAGACCGCCAGGCTGCTGCGCCGTGCCAAGGAATCGGCGGTCAAGGCGAGAACGCAGGCGATCAACCAGCTCAGGGCGGTGCTGGTGGTCGCCGGTCCGGAGTTGCGGGCCTCGTTCGACGGTCTGGGTCCCAAGACCCTGATCCGCCGCTGCGCCGAGCTGGCCGCCGGTCCCGTCGCCGATGTGGACAGCGCCACCGTCTATGTTCTGCGCCTGCTGGCCACCCGCGTCCAGTCGTTGTCGCAGGAGATCGACGCGGTTGGGAAGTTGCTGGAAGACGTGGTCCGCCGTCACGCTCCCGCTCTGCTGGAGCGTGTGGGCGTCGGCCCGGACACCGCCGCTGCCTTGCTGGTCACAGCCGGAGACAACCCCGAGCGGCTGGACGGCGAGGGATCCTTCGCCGCTTTGTGCGGGGTAAGCCCGGTGGAGGCCTCCTCCGGCAAGTCCCAGCGCCGGCGGCTGAACAGGGGTGGCGATCGGCAGGCCAACGCTGCGTTGTACCGGATTGTGCTCACCCGGCTGCGCTGGGACGATCGCACTCGCGAGTACCTGCGGCGGCGTACGGCCGAGGGCAAGACCCGCCGTGAGGTCATCCGCTGTCTCAAACGTTACGTCGCCCGTGAGATCTTCGGGTTGGTCAAGGCAGCAGCAAAAGATCATGGACGCAGTCCCGTATGACCACTTGACGAACATAGGGGCATCCAAG
>NZ_BOOW01000073.1 GCF_016863435.1 Sinosporangium siamense | reverse complement strand
CCTCCCCCGGCTAAAGCCGGGGGATTCCAACCGTCGCCGGCCGGGCTTCCTGCTTCACCGCCGGCCGCCCCATCCGAGAGGACTCTCGCTTGAGGTCTTACACCGGCTCCACAGGCGTTTCACCTCTCCGCCAGCCCGGCGGCGAGGATGTTCTTCGCGGCGTTCACGTCCCGGTCCTGGGCCGCACCGCAGGCACACACCCAGTCCCGGACGTCCAGCGGCATCGCCTCCTGCAAGGCGCCGCAGGCCGAGCACAGTCTCGAGCTGGGAAACCACCGGTCGACCACAACCAGTTCCCGCCCGTACCACCGGGCTTTGTAGTCCAGCATGCCCCGCAGCTCCCGCCAGGCCGCGTCCGAGATCGCGCGGGCAAGCGAACGGTTGCGGACCATGTTGCGGACGGCCAGGTCCTCGATCACGACCGTTTGGTTCTCACGGACGAGCCGGGTCGACAGCTTGTGCAGGAAGTCACGGCGGCGGTCGGTGATCCGCGCATACACGCGGGCGACCTCCACCTTCGCCTTGGCCCGGTTGCCGGAGCCCCTGGCCTTGCGGGCGAGCGCCCGCTGCGCCTTGGCCAGCCTGCGCCGGTCGGCCCGCTCATACCGGGGGTTGACGATCTTCTCACCGGTCGAGAGGGTGACCAGGCTGGTGATCCCCGCGTCGATCCCCACCGCCTCCTTCACAGGGGCAAGCGGGGCGATCCTCTCCTCGACCAGGACGGACACGAACCACCGCCCGGCCGGATCCCTGGAGACGGTCACCGTGGAGGGCTCGGCGCCCTCCGGCAGCGGACGCGACCACACGATGTCCAGCGGGGCATCGGTCTTCGCCAGCCACAACCGGCCGTCGCGCCAGCGGAACGCCGACCTGGTGTACTCGGCCGACGCCCGCGACTTCTTCCGGGACTTGAACGCGGGGTACCCGGCCCGCCCGGCGAAGAAGTTCGCGAACGCCGCCTGCAGGTGGCGCAGCGCCTGCTGCAGCGGGACCGACGACACCTCCGACAGGAAGTCGTGGTCGCCGCTGCGCTTCCACGCCGTGAGGGCGGCCGACGACTCCGCGTAGGAGACGCGGCGGCCGTCCTGGGTGTAGGCGCGGGTGCGCTCCTCCAGGGCCTTGTTGTAGACCAGGCGCACGCAGCCGAACGTCCGGGCAAGCTCGGCGGCTTGCCCGGGGGACGGGTGGAAGCGGTACCTGTAGGCCCGCTTCACGATCTGAGCCATGGCTCACACCGTATCGGTCGATCGGTAAAGCATCGTACGTGTGTTCGTACGCATCGTACGTGTGTTCGTACGGCGGTTCGCCTGACGGCGAAACGCCTGGCCCTGCCCTGCGCCGCAGGGGATCCGATTCCTCCCCCGCCTGAAGGCGGGGGTTTCCTCGGAGGTTTCTGATGA
>NZ_BOOW01000071.1 GCF_016863435.1 Sinosporangium siamense | reverse complement strand
TGTCAATGCTTCCCCAATCTGAACCCCCTGCGGATCTCTCAATGCTGACCCCAGTGGATTCGCATCAGCCGTTGCTGGCGCGGTTCTCTTTGGCCAGTAGTTCGCGGCGCTGCCGGGTTCGATAGGAGTCACCGGTCAAGGTGAGGACCTCGGCATGGTGGACGAGGCGGTCGATCATCGCGGCGGCCACCACGTCGTCGGAGAAGGTCTCCCCCCACCGCCCGAAGGGCAGGTTCGACGTGACCATGATCGAGCCCAGCTCGTATCGCGAGGCCACAAGCTGGAAGAACAGGTTGGCGGCATCCTGGTCGAACGGGATGTAGCCCACCTCGTCAACGATGATCAGCTTGTAGCGGCGGATCTTCTTCAGCTCGGCCTCCAGACGGCCGGCATGATGGGCGGCGCCGAGCCGGGCGATCCAGTTGCTGGCGGTGTCGAACAGCACCGAGTAGCCGGCGTGCGCGGCCTTGACCCCGAGCCCGATGGCCAGGTGCGTCTTGCCGAGGCCCGGTGGCCCCAGCAGGATCACGTTCTCGGCCTTGGCGACGAAGGCGCCGGTCGCCAGATGCGCCAGGACATCCCGGCGCAGCGAGGGCAGGTGGTCGAGGTTGAAGTCCTCCAACGTCTTGACCGCCGGGAAGTGGGCGGTGCGGATGCGCATCGTGGTGCCCTTGGACTCCCGGTCGGCGAGCTGGCGCTGCAGCAGCGCGGCCAGATACTCCTCATGCGACCAGTTCTGATCGCGCGCCTGGCCGGCCAGCTCCTCCCAGAACGCGCCGATCGTGGGCATCTTCAGCACGCGGGTCAGGTAGGCGAGCATCGACGGCATGCCGTCCTTGGGGGCGATGCCCCCCTTCTTCGTCATGGCTGCGGTGGTCACTGCTGGCTGCTCACTTTCTCGTTCGGGTTGGTGAAGTCGACGCCGAACAGGGCGTCGTAGTCCGGCAGCGCCCGCAACTCGACGGTGTGGCCGTCGGCGTGGCTGCGGACAGCGGCCTGACGCCGCCGCCGGTCCTCGGCCAGGGCCTGCCGCATCTGCGCGGCCGCGGCGGCGTGGGCCGGGTCGGTGACCAGGCCCCGCTTGGCCCAGGAGCGGTCGTGCCGCGCCACGACACCTCCCTCGCAGGTGACGGTGACGGTCTCCGGCGAGGCGGCGACGTCAACGAACCTGCCGATGGCGCGCGGATCAACGGAGTAGTCGACTGTGTCCAGGCGCACGTGGTAGTCGCGGCCCAGCCGGATCCGGTGCCGCAGACCGACCTGCGGACGGACCGGCGGCAGCGGGGTCATCGCCAGGTAGTCGGTCTCCAGCAGGTCCACCGGGCGGCCGGCGATCGCCCGGACCGTGCGGGCGTTGGCCTTGACCAGCCATTCCTGCAGCTGCCGGTTGAAGTCGGCCGGCGAGGAGAACAGGCGCCCGGGAAGGAAGGACGTCTCCAGGAACCCGTTGGCCCGCTCGACCATCCCCTTGTACTCCGGGTCGCGGGGCGGGGCGAGCTTGATCTGCGTGGCCAGCGTCCCCGCGAAGGCCGCCGCCGCGATGCTGACCCGGCCGGTCCCTCCGATGGCGGCCTCCCGGTCCCAGACCAGGGTCTTGGTCACCCGGCCGATCCCGCTGATCGACCACCACATACCCGAAAGGATGTCGCCGCCCTGCCGGGTGGGGATCATCCGCGCGGTCATGAACCGGGAGAATCCCAGCGTCATCACCAGCACGGGCAGCACCCGCCGCTGGCCCACGGCCACCGGGACGGGTGTGTCGGGGAACCACAGGTCGCATTGGGCGATCTGCCCCGGCTCGTAGGTCACCCGGTCCACCGGGTCGATGCCCGTGTACTCCGGCCGGATCAGTGTCAGCCGCTTCTTGAGCGGCGACATCGAGTGCGGCCAGCCGATCCGCTCGGCGATCACCGGAGCGGGCATCGTCGGCCATTGCGTGAGCAAGGCGCGGATCTGCGGCTCGAACGGGTCCACCACCGACCCTGCGGGCGCCCGCCGGTACTTGGGCGGGGCGTCCGATGCCAGCGCCCGTCGGACCGTGTTCCGGGCGATTCCCAATCGTCGGACGATCGCCTTGATCGGCATTCCCTCGGCCCGGTGCAGACGGCGGATCTCCGCCCAGTCCTCCACTTTGATCACCCTCCTAGCGTCAAGGGGGTCCAGCTTCAAAGGTCGCTAGGGGGTCAGTTTTGAGGAAGCTACGAC
>NZ_BOOW01000070.1 GCF_016863435.1 Sinosporangium siamense | reverse complement strand
TGTGATGTCTCAAGACATCGGAAACCCCCGAACCTACGGGTTCGGGGGTTTCGTCGTTTTCGGCTTTGCCTGGCGCTGGTAATCCCGGGTGGGATCGACGACAAGCTCGCGCAGCAGTTCACCGGTGGCGGTGGCGACGACCCGGACGTGGAGATCGTCGACGAGCAGCAGGACGTGGGTTCGGGCGTGGGTTCGCCCGATGCCGATGTGGTGCAGGCGCCCGGCCAGGCGCAGGGTGACCACGCCGGAGTCGTCGACGCGGTCGCGGCGCACCCGGGCATGGGTGTCGGGTCCGCGGTCGGCGGCGGGCAGGGCCTTGGGCAGCGAGGTGTAGACGGCCGCCGGCACGGCCCTGTGCGGCAGGGAGCGGTGCGGCCGGCGGTGGTTGTAGGCGGTGGTGAACTCGTCCAGGAGTTCTTGCAGGTCGGTGATGGTGGCGGGCTGGCGGAGCCGGGCTCGCAGCCAGTTCTTCATCGTCTGCTGGAACCGTTCGACCTTGCCGCAGGTGGTGGGGTGTCCCGGGGCGGAGTTCTTCTGGACCACGTGCAGGCGTCGCAGCTCGTGCTCGAAGGCGTTGCGGCCGCCGCGCCTGCCGGCGCCGGCCAGGCGGGTGGTGAACACCATCCCGTTGAGTTCCTAATGGATGTCAAGTAGGCGGGATCTTGGCGTTGTGGGGAGACGAACTGGTCGACACAGCGCGTTGCGACTGCCTTCTTGGCCGGTCCGCTGCCGGTGCGGCCAGCCGGTGACCGCGGGTGGTGCGCCGGGCTGCGCGGAGGTCAGCGGAGACTGTGTAGTGCTCGGCGATTATGGTGCGTGCCCGGCCGGCATCGACGGGATGGCCGTCGGCATCGCGCAGAATGTAATGCTCGCCTCGGCGCCAGCAGGCGGCGAGGCGGGTGAGCAGCGTGGTCGCGATGTGGCAGAGGGCGGAGTTGTGGTGTTTACCCTCGGAGACCATCAGCCGGTGGTATTTGGCTGCGAGGCTGGGATCGGCGCGGCGTGCGTGCTCGGCGGCCATGAACAAGGCCTCCCGCAGACAGGCGTCGCCGGACTTGGTCAGTCCGTTGTGACGACCGTTGACCCCGGAGGAGTCCAGGCGCGGGACCAGGCCGCTGAACGCTCGGACCCCGGCCAGTGAGGCGAAGCGGTTGGGATCGCCGAGCCGGCCGAGGATCTGCGCGCTTAAGACCGGGCCGATGCCGGGCACCGACTGCAAGATGCCGTCGGGGTCGGCGCGGGCGAACAGTACGGCGATCCGCTCGTCGAGCTCCTTGATCTCTGCGGTCAGAGCCAGTGCCAACCGGGCCTCGATGGCGATGTCGTCGGCCAGATCGGGATAGTCCAGCTCGTCGTCCCAGAGCTGGAGCGTCGCGAGGGCGGCAGCCAGCAGCTCCTGCGCCTTGGCCTCAGCCCAGGCGCCACGGGAGTGGCGGTGCAGGAAGCGGGCGAGGCGGGCCCGGCCCAGTCGCCGCACCGTGTGGGGGCAGGCGTAGCCGGCGGCCAGGAACCTCAGCGGAGTCTTGTTGGCCAGATCGCTGCCCATTGCGGCGTGCCATCCCGGCCCGAGGATCTCCAGCAGTGCGTCCAGGCGGGCTAGCGTTGCGGTGCGGCGACGCACCAGCGTGGAACGCAGCTTGACCGCCCGGCGTAGCGGGTCGCCGGGGCCGAGGCCTTGCTCCGTGTGCAGTCCCTCGGGATGCAGGAGCGGCAGCCGAGCCAGCAGACGCGAGTCGAGCCGGTCGGACTTGGCATGCTTGCTGTAGTAGGCGCGCAGGTCGGCAGACCGCTCGGGAGGCACCATCACCACTGCGGCACCCCGACGGCGAAACCATGCCGCCAGTGGTACCCAGGCGTTGCGGGTGGGTTCCATGATCACCGTCACCATCGACGGATCGGTCCCGGCCGGGAGCATCGCCCACAACCGTTCCAGATCTTCCGCCGTGGTGCGGAACCGTCGTCCCGACCAGAGGAACTCCCCGCGTTCATCGGCCAGGCTGGCCTGGTGGGCCACCCGGCACGCAATGTCGATTCCCAGCCGCAGCCGCAACTTCCGGCTCCCGTCTTCCCGTCGGATTCGTTGATCGGCCGGCGACGCCGACACCAGGGAGGATGCAGTACCAGACATTCACCAACAGGGATCCGCGTGATCGAGAGCAACTCCCGCGTGCGGTCGCCGGGTTCCTAACAGGACATGCGATCCCCCGGCGTTGGCCCCGCCCGTCCCACGATCAACAGGCAAGAAGCACCAGGCTCCAATCGGTCAGCAGCGGTGACGAGCGGGCGCCGGTCTCCCCCGATCCTCACGCCGCCGGCCGGACATGGTGAGCATCTTGGGGACACCACCAAGTTTGAATGTCGGT
>NZ_BOOW01000069.1 GCF_016863435.1 Sinosporangium siamense | reverse complement strand
TTCGCGCTGGGCGGTGATTCGATCACCTCGATGCAGCTTGCGGCGCGGGCTCGCCGGGCGGGCTTTTCGCTGACGCCTCGGCAGATCTTTGAGCGGAAGACTCCGGAACGACTCGCGGCACTGGCGGACCGGGCGCCGGAGGCGGAACCCGGCCCCGGCCAGAGGGACGTGGGTGCGGGTGAGGTGCCGTGGACGCCGGTGATGCGGGCGGCAGGTGAGGGCGCGCTGCGGCCCGGATTCGCGCAATGGCTGACCGTGCCGGCCCCCGTAGGACTGACGCGCGAGGCACTGGTGAGCGGCCTGCAAGAGGTTCTGGACACCCACGACATGCTGCGGGCTCGGGTGGTCGGCGGGCGGCTGGTAGCCGGCGAACCAGGATCCGTGGAGGCGGCCGATCTGGTGCGGATCGGCGAGGAGGCCCCGGGAGTGCTGGACCCGACGGCGGGCAAGATGATCGCGATCTCGTGGCTGCCCGGCTCGCCGGGGCAGTTGACCGTGGCCGGCCATCATCTGGTGGTCGACGGAGTGTCCTGGCGCATCCTGCTGCCGGATCTCCAGGACGCCTGGGAGGCGGTCGTGGCCGGACGGCGTCCGGTGCTCGACCCGGTGCCGGCCTCGTTCCGGCGGTGGGCACACCTGCTGACCGAGGAGGCGGTCAGCCCGCGGCGAGTCGCCGAGCTGGCGGAGTGGACGGCGCTCCTCGACGTCCACGAACCGCCGCTGGCGGCCCTGGATCCGGCGCGCGACACCTTCGCCGGCGCACGCCACGCTTCGTGGACGTTGCCGCGACAGCAGACCGCGGCGCTTCTGGAGCAGGCCGCACCGGCGTACGGG
Organism: Sinosporangium siamense; assembly: GCF_016863435.1. Lineage (GTDB taxonomy): Bacteria > Actinomycetota > Actinomycetes > Streptosporangiales > Streptosporangiaceae > Sinosporangium > Sinosporangium siamense. The sequence goes on along the minus strand of NZ_BOOW01000069.1, from coordinate 2,087 downwards.
TGCGGCGTCGACGACGTGCTGCTGGCCGCGCTGGCGGCTGCCGTGGCCGCCTGGCGGCCGGGCTGGACAGGACCGCTGGTGGACGTGGAGCGGCACGGCCGGCATCCGGTCGGCGGGCTGGACCTGACGCGCACGGTGGGCTGGTTCACCAGCGTCCATCCGGTGCGGCTGGACGTCGCAGGCCTTGATCCGGAGCAGGTGGCCGCGGGCGCCCCGGAGGCCGGGCGGCTGCTGAAGCGCGTCAAGGAGCAGGCGCGAGCCGTACCCGGTGACGGGCTGGGCTACGGGCTGCTGCGCCACCTCAACCCCGAGACCGCGCAGAGGCTGGCGGCGCTGCAGAAGCCGCGGATCGGCTTCAACTATCTCGGTCAGTTCGCCGGGGACCTCGCCGGGGACGGAGAGGTCATCAGCGGGTCCGCCGACCCCGGCATGCCGTTGCCACATGTACTGACGGCGGGCGCGGTCGTCTCAGGACGCGGCGATCGGTCCGAGCTGACGCTGGTCCTCACCTGGGCCGGGCGCCTGCTGCAGGACGCTGAGGCGCTCGGCACGGCGTGGAAGGACATGCTGTCCGGGCTCGCCAGGCACGCGGGCGAGCCCACAGCCGGCGGGCACACCGCATCCGACTTCGACCTCCTCACCCTCGACCAGGACGACATCGACGCATTCGAAGCCGACTTCTCGGCCGATGTCGCCGACGACCGATAGCCCCAGAACCGATCGCAGGAGACATCATGGTCCGGTCCCGAATGGAAGACGTATGGCCGCTGTCGCCGCTGCAGGAAGGCATGCTGTTCCACGCATCCTTCGACGAGGACGGCCCCGATGTTTACCAGAGCCAGCGGACCCTCGACCTGGACGGGCCGCTGGACGCGGCACGGTTCCGCGCGGCGTGGGAGGCCGTCGTGGCTCGGCACGCGTCGCTGCGGGCGAGCTTCCGGTGGCGCGGGTCCGGGCAAGCCGTGCAGACCATCGCCAGGGATGCCAGGCCGCCGTGGCGCGAGGAGGACCTGTCCGACTTGGTCGATGCCGGAAGCCCTGCCGATCAGGTGACCCGCGCCGTCGAGGAGCTGGCCGCAGCTGAGCGGGAGCAGCGCTTCGACCTGACACGGGCGCCGCTGCTGCGGCTGCTGCTGATCAGACTGGCCGAGAACAGGCACGTCCTCGTCCTAACGAGCCACCACCTCGTCATCGACGGCTGGTCCATGCCGTTGATCTTCAGTGAGGTCACCGCTGTCTACTCGGGTGACGAGCTGCCGCCGGAGCATTCGTTCCGTGACTACCTGGCCTGGCTGGGCCGGCAGGACAAGGCGGCGAGCCTCGCCGCCTGGCGGGCCGAGCTGGCCGGCGCGGAAGAGCCCACCCTTGTCGCCCCGGCCGATCCCGCTCGGGTGGCCACGCTGCCGGAGAGCGTGATCACACAGTTGCCGCCGGCACTCGCCAAGATGCTCGCCGAGCTCTGCCGTACGTTCGACCTGACGCTGAGCACGGTGTTCCAGGCCGCCTGGGCGCTCCTGCTGGCGCGGCTGTCCGGGCGGACGGACGTGGTGTTCGGGACTACCGTCGCGGGGCGCCCGCCGGAGTTGCCGGGCGTGGAGCGGATGGTCGGGATGTTCATCAACACCGTGCCGGTGCGGGCCCGGCTCCATGGCGGCCTCTCGGTGCTGGACCTGCTGAAGAACCTGCAAAAGCAGCAGGTCGAGCTCATGGATCATCAGTACCTCGGCCTGACGCAGATCCAGAAGGCGGCGGGGCAGGGGGCGGTGTTCGACACCCTGGTCATCTACGAGAACTACCCGTATGCCTCCGGCGAGCCCATGCCGGGCTCCCTGACCATGCGGGCGAACCCGGGCCTGGAGGTCGCCCACTATCCGCTGACGCTGGTGGTGGCTCCAGTGGAAACGGGCGAGGTGGTGCTCAAACTCGACCACCTTCCAGAGATCTTCAGCCGGGAGACCGCCACCGCCATCCTCGGGCGCCTGACGCGAATGCTGGAACACATGGCCGACCCCGAGGCCACCGTAGGCGGCGGTGGCGTGGCAGCCACCGACGAGCTCGAGCGCCTCTCCCGCTGGGCCGGAAATGAT
>NZ_BOOW01000068.1 GCF_016863435.1 Sinosporangium siamense | reverse complement strand
CCTGGGTCTGGTGGCGGGGCTGATCGGTTGCCGGTTGTCGTTTGAGATTTGCATAGTGGACGCGAGCATCTTTGTGGCCAAGTTTTTTAGGGCACACGGTGGATGCCTTGGTACCAGGAGCCGATGAAGGACGTGGAAGGCTGCGTTAAGCCTCGGGGAGTCGCCAGTCAGACTTTGATCCGGGGATGTCCGAATGGGGAAACCTGGCCCGAGTCATGTCGGGTCGCCTCCGCCTGAATGTATAGGGCGGTTGGTGGTAACGCGGGGAAGTGAAACATCTCAGTACCCGTAGGAAGAGAAAACAAGAGTGATTCCGTGAGTAGTGGTGAGCGAAAGCGGATGAGGCCAAACCATGCGCGTGTGATAGCCGGCGGGCGTTGCGTGTGTGGGGTTGCGGGACCTTTCTGACCTTTCCGCTGGGGGGTCGGGCAGTGAAAAATCCAGTGGGTAGCCGAACACTCTGGGAAGGGTGGCCGGAGACCGTGATAGCCGGGTAGGCGAAATCTGCTGGACTGCTGAAGGGGATCCCAAGTAGCACGGGGCCCGAGAAATCCTGTGTGAATCTGCCAGGACCACCTGGTAAGCCTGAATACTCCCTGGTGACCGATAGTGAACGAGTACCGTGAGGGAAAGGTGAAAAGCGCCCCGGTGAGGGGTCGTGAAATAGTACCTGAAACCGTGTGCCTACAAGCCGTAGGAGCGTGCACAGGCGCAAGTCTGTGTGTGATGTGACTGCGTGCCTTTTGAAGAATGAGCCTGCGAGTTATGGTGTGTGGCGAGGTTAACCTGTGCGGGGTAGCCGTAGCGAAAGCGAGTCTGAACAGGGCGTTTGAGTCGCATGCTGTAGACCCGAAGCGGAGTGATCTACGCATGGGCAGGGTGAAGCTCAGGTAAGACTGGGTGGAGGCCCGAACCCACCAGGGTTGAAAACCTGGGGGATGACCTGTGTGTAGGGGTGAAAGGCCAATCAAACTCCGTGATAGCTGGTTCTCCCCGAAATGCATTTAGGTGCAGCGTTGCGTGTTTCTTGCCGGAGGTAGAGCACTGGATGGCTGATGGGCCTTACCGGGTTACTGACGTCAGCCAAACTCCGAATGCCGGTAAGTGAGAGCGTGGCAGTGAGACTGCGGGGGATAAGCTCCGTGGTCGAGAGGGAAACAGCCCAGATCATCGACTAAGGCCCCTAAGCGTGTGCTAAGTGGGAAAGGATGTGGAGTTGCTGTGACAACCAGGAGGTTGGCTTAGAAGCAGCCACCCTTGAAAGAGTGCGTAATAGCTCACTGGTCAAGTGATTCCGCGCCGATAATGTAGCGGGGCTCAAGTACACCGCCGAAGTCGTGGCACTCACACCGAAGGGTGTGGGTGGGTAGGGGAGCGTCGTGCTCTGGGTGAAGCCTCCTGGTGATGGGGGGTGGACGGGGTGCGAGTGAGAATGCAGGCATGAGTAGCGTTTCAGAAGTGAGAATCTTCTGCGCCGGATGACCAAGGGTTCCTGGGGCAGGCTTTTCCGCCCAGGGTAAGTCGGGGCCTAAGGCGAGGCCGACAGGCGTAGTCGATGGATGACGGGTTGATATTCCCGTACCCGCTACGGCGCGCCAATATCGAGGCCGGTGATACTAAGGGTCCTTAGCTCGGTCTCTCCTTCGGGAGGGGCGTCAGAGTGAACGCCTGGCCTGATCTGGTAGTAGGTAAGCGATGGGGTGACGCAGGAGGGTAGCCCATCCCAGGCGGTGGTTGTCCTGGGGTAAGCATGTAGGGCGAGGAGCAGGTAAATCCGTTCCTCATTGAGCCTGAGGTGTGATGCCGAGCCGATTGTGGTGAAGTGGGTGATCCCATGCTGTCGAGAAAAGCCTCTAGCGAGTGTCGTGGCGGCCCGTACCCTAAACCGACTCAGGTGGTCAGGTAGAGAATACCGAGGCGTTCGGGTGAACTGTGGTTAAGGAACTCGGCAAATTGCCCCCGTAACTTCGGGAGAAGGGGGGCCTTCGCTGGTGTAGGACTTTGCGTTCGAAGCTGGTGGGGGCCGCAGTGGCCAGGGGGAAGCGACTGTTTATTAAAAACACAGGTCCGTGCGAAGTCGTAAGACGATGTATACGGACTGACGCCTGCCCGGTGCCGGAACGTTAAGGGGACCGGTTAGTGGACGTAAGTCTGCGAAGCTGAGAACTTAAGCGCCGGTAAACGGCGGTGGTAACTATAACCATCCTAAGGTAGCGAAATTCCTTGTCGGGTAAGTTCCGACCTGCACGAATGGCGTAACGACTTCCCCGCTGTCTCAACCGCAGACCCGGCGAAATTGCATTACGAGTAAAGATGCTCGTTACGCGCAGCAGGACGGAAAGACCCCGGGACCTTCACTATAGCTTGACATTGGCGTTTGAGGCATCTTGTGTAGGATAGGTGGGAGGCTGTGAAGCTCGGACGCTAGTTCGGGTGGAGCCGCTGGTGAAATACCACTCTGGTTGTTTTGGGCGTCTAACCTGGGGCCGTGATCCGGTTCAGGGACAGTGTCTGGTGGGTAGTTTAACTGGGGCGGTTGCCTCCTAAAGGGTAACGGAGGCGCCCAAAGGTTCCCTCATCCTGGTTGGCAATCAGGTGTTGAGTGTAAGTGCACAAGGGGGCTTGACTGTGAGACTGACGGGTCGAGCAGGAGCGAAAGCTGGGACTAGTGATCCGGCATCGGCTTGTGGGAGCGGTGTCGCTCAACGGCTAAAAGGTACCCCGGGGATAACAGGCTGATCTTCCCCAAGAGTCCATATCGACGGGATGGTTTGGCACCTCGATGTCGGCTCGTCGCATCCTGGGGCTGGAGTAGGTCCCAAGGGTTGGGCTGTTCGCCCATTAAAGCGGTACGCGAGCTGGGTTTAGAACGTCGCGAGACAGTTCGGTCCCTATCCGCTGCGCGCGTAGGAGACTTGAAGGGGGCTGTCCCTAGTACGAGAGGACCGGGACGGACGAACCTCTGGTGTGCCAGTTGTTCTGCCAAGGGCATGGCTGGTTGGCTACGTTCGGGAGGGATAACCGCTGAAAGCATCTAAGCGGGAAGCTTGCCTTGAGATGAGGTCTCCCACCCTGTGAGGGGGTAAGGCTCCCGGTTGACGATCGGGTTGATAGGCCGGGTGTGGAAGCATAGTAATGTGTGGAGCTGACCGGTACTAATAGGCCGAGGACTTGACCACAAGGTTTTCCTTGTGTGGTGT
>NZ_BOOW01000067.1 GCF_016863435.1 Sinosporangium siamense | reverse complement strand
ACCGACAACGGGGCGGAGTTCCAGTCGGCCTTCCACTGGCACGTGCTGGACAAGGGCATCGCCCACATCTACATCAAACCGCGCACTCCGCGGCTGAACGGCAAGGTCGAGCGCTCACACCGCATCGACGCCGAGGAGTTCTACCGGATGCTGGAGGGTGTCGTCATCGACGACGCCGAACTGTTCAACGACAAGCTGCGCGAATGGGAGGACTACTACAACTACCATCGACCCCATGGCGGCCTCGGCGGCCAGACCCCCTACGAACGCCTCAAACAGAAGACCCAAGCTCAGGCCCAGGCGTAAACGATCACTGTCGGTCGCACACGCCAACTACCTCTGCCGGATGAGAACTTTCTTTACGTCTTTAAAGGCGGACCGCTCCGCGGCCCGCCGCGCGTCGGGCGGTCACGGGCCGCGCTGCGGCTCTCCGGCCGGTCGCGACCCGCACCGCCCACGCGGATGGCACACAAGCATCGACTCCGCTGGGATCCGATCAGCGAAATATCCCGAACACGTTGCCGACGCGGCATACGCTCCGGTTAGGTAGACCCGTGGCGAAGGCCGAATCGCGTACCCCGTGGCGATCCGGGGTTCTGAGTGCCGTTGGCATGGCGTTGTTGGCCTCAGCCACGAATGTCATGATCAATTATGCCACCACCGAAGCCACTGCCCTGAGATGGACAGGCGTGGTAGCTCTTACCCTCGCGAGCGGGCTGGGAGTGGCGCTTGCACAATCCCGTCGCCAGCGGTCTGAATCGCAATCTGCTGAGAAGCCAGCAGTCCATCTCCGGATTGTTAATCCGGGAAAAACAATTGACCTCAAAGTGTACAGCCAAGAGGTCGCCTTGCAAGCTGGCTACATCGATCAATGGATACGAACTGCGCACGGTGAGAACGAAAAGATCGAATCCGAGGAGGCGAGCGGTCATGACTGACAAGTGGGCCGATCACGAGACCCGCCGCCTTCGTGAGCTTATTGATTCTGGTCTTGATCAGTATATTCCGGATCTGGCACATGCGCTCCAAAAGACTGCTCGCCGTCTGATTCAGACGGGAGGGCGTTCGGATGCATTTGAAGCCTCCAAAGAAGCGATTAACATTTGGCGCGACCTGTCGATCAAGGATCGCCAATCCTTTCTCCCTGAGCTCGCATCTTCCTTAAATGACTTCGCACTTAATAGTGCTGCCGCAGGTCGATATTCAGAGGCAATAGCGTACAACGAAGAGGCCATTCGCCATTATCGCGAGCTTGCAAACGGGAACTCTGACTTGTATGTCGCAGATCTGACCTCATCGCTCAGCAATCACGCTAGCTACCTAGCGGATATCGGTCGGCTCCAAGAAGCGCTGGCCGTTGCCAGCGAAGCAGTTCAAATTCATGAAGACGATATGCAACGTCGCGACCAAGACGAATACGTCATTGGGGACTATGTTGCGGAGTTCGCTGGCGCACTGAACAATCGATCTATTCTCCTGGCAGAAACGGGACGAAGAGAGGAAGCCCTGGCCGATAGCGAGGCTGCTGTCCGACTGTATCGCCAGATCGCTGAGAGTGAGCCCGAGCTGTACCAGCACAACCTTGCGCGGGCGCTGAGTACACTGGCTACTCATTTGTCTACACTCGGGCGGAAATCGGCTGCGCTATTGGCAGGCGAGGAGGCGATTCAACTCTATCGAGAAATGTCGACTGCAAGCGAAGATGCTCACCTGCCCGGCCTAGCCGCCTCATTGAACAACTACTCCACTAGCCTTATTAACTCTGGACGATACAAGGATGCATTCAAGTCAAGCGAGGAGGCCGTTCGGATATATCGCGGATTGGCGCGCCAGGATCCAGTTGTCTACCAAACGGACCTGGCGGTTTCGCTGAGCAATCTCGGGAACGCGCTTACCCAGCTTGGTCGCCACAGTGAAGCACTCCAAGCGGCACTTGAAGCAATCGATCTATATCGACGTTTCAAAGCGCAAACACCCGAATCTTCCAAGTCTGGAATTGCCAATGCGCTCACAATGCTGGGCGGCGCGTATGAAGAGCTGGGCCGACTTGATGACGCTGAGAGATCTCATGCCGATGCGCTTTCTATTCTGCAGGACCATTTCGGGGAAGAGCATCCGGCAACCTTGGCTAGTGGCTACAATCTAGCCCGGGTACATTGGCTGATGGGCCGCCAGCAGACGGCTTTAGATGAATGGCGCGCAGTGCTGGAAGTTACTCGCCGCGTTCTCGGCGACGATCACCCTGGAACACTTGCCATCCTTCGTACGCTAGGCGAGAGTCCATACGAGTATGACAGCAAGGAGGGCAGGCTAACTTAGGCATGAAGAGTTGGCGAGAAAGGTCTCAGGGCGCTTCTAATGTCTACATGTGACCTACTGTGCCCCGCTCTTTACTCCTGCGCCACTTCCGGTCCTCGGGCATGGCGACCCTGCGCTCGGGCAGTGCACTCTGCCTGAACTTGGGCGCCCTAGCTGCACAGGTTCTTGCCGGTGTCTAGGGGCTGCCGCCCCGCTTCCGTTCCTCGGGCCTGGCGGCCCTGCGGTACGGGTCGGGTTGCCACCGAGCGACTCGGGCATTGCCGCAGAATTCGAGCAGGAAGCCAGGCGGGATGGCCTGACGCGAACCACTCCGAGTGCAGATTCGCCGACAATTTGACCGATCAAGCGATGCTCTCTGTAACGATCTGCCCATGGTGGGCAATCGCCCGTCTGCCTTGCACCGATGATTCATGATAGGGATCGTGGGCAACAAGTGGCGAGCGCTGGCCTGGGCCGGTGGAGCAGTGGTTGTACTTGTCGGCACGGTAGTGGTGGGGGTTCTGCTGTTCAGGGAAGGGCTTGAGGACGCCGACAGGTGGGCAAGCCTCATCAACATGGGCGTGACAGCACTGATCGGCGTGCCATTGACGCTCTATCAGGTGCATCTTGCCCGGCGCGCTCTGACGCCGGCTGCGGCGCCCGTCGACATTCACATCACGGCGGGCGGAGACAGGTCGATCGCCGCCCAGACGATCCACTCCGCCTCTACGGGAAATCGTTCTCCCGCACTGCCTGAAGCGGCGTCACCGGCACCGAGCCCCGCCCAGGAAGACCGGCCGGCGCTCAGGTCGGACGCTGCAATTTCTGGTCCGCAAGCCCATGTGCGGATCGAGGCGATCGGCGAGCGATCGATCGCCGCCCAGAACATCGGATCCGCCTCCACAGGCGACTCCGCTCCGCCCGCACCGACAGGTTGAGCCGTGACCAATCCGATCCCCCCTCCCAGCGTGGACATTCGTGCCGCAGGTGTCGGCTCGATAGCCGCCCAGAACATCGGAGCGGCGACGACCGGGGATCATTCGCCGATCATCAGGCTGGAGCCGGGAGGTCTGCTGCCCGCCCGGCAGGTGCGGGTATCGGCGCACGAGCCGGTGCGCCACGTGGAGGCACCACGGGCCCGGCACTTCGTCGGCCGCGCTCAGGAGCTGGAGCGGCTGCGCACTCTGCTGACCTGCGAGCGAACCCCGCTGGTGGTGCGCCAGGTCGTGTACGGGATGGGCGGGGTGGGCAAGTCCGAGCTGGTCCGCCAGTACGCCCACGCCTACCGGGAGGAGTATCCGGTGGCGTGGTGGATCAACGCCGACTCTCCGCAGAACCTGCAACACGGGCTGGCCGCCCTGGCCACGGCGCTTCACCCGCCGATCGGGCTGCTCGGTGATGCCGAGCAGGCGGCCGCGTGGGCGCTGGAGTGGCTGCAGGCCCATCCGGGGTGGCTGGTGGTGCTGGACAACGTCGAGGATCCCGACGCCGTACGGCAGTGCCTGGACCGGTTGTCCGGCGGCCATCTGGTGATCACCACTCGGCGGGACGTCTACTGGCAGGGCCTGGCCACTGTGTCCCTACCCGTGCTGGAGGGCCGGCCCGCGCTGGATCTGATGCTGGCGATCATCGGGCGGTCCCAGCCGCTCGGCCCGGGCCAGGTGGCCGATCTGGAGGCGATCGCGGCCGAGCTGGGGCATCTGCCACTGGCGCTGGAGCAGGCGGCGGCCTACATGCATCAGCAACGTTGCAGCCCTTCCCGCTACCTACGGCAACTCCACGAGGAGCCAGCACGAGCGCACGCGCGATTCCCGCACGGCGGGGAGGCCGAGCGGATCATGGCCCGATTGTGGCACCACCACCTGGCAGCACTGCAGGCGCATAACCGTCGTACCGGCTTGGCGGTCGAGCACCTGTTGCGGGTGCTGGCCTGCTACTCCCCCGGGGACATCCCGCGCCTCCTGCTGGGTGTCCTTCCGCTAGGCGATCAACAGCCTTACGGGGGGAAGGAAGAGGAACAGAAGTGGGATGAGGCATTGTCGGTGCTGGCCTCCTACAGCATGATCAGCCGGTCCGGAGTGGACGAGGCCGAGACGATCAGCATGCACCGGCTGTTCCAGTCCGTGATCCGCCACGGCCTGGACTACGACGCCCCCGCACAGCAGGCCGCCCGCCACACCGCCCTGACCTGGATGGGGCAGGCGCTACCGCCTGGCCCGGGCACCAATGTCGCCGGCTGGCCAATCTGGCGTGATCTGATGCCCCACATCGACGCTCTAGCCTCCTGCCACCGGCAGGGAGGCGAGCCCGCAGAGCTCGGCTTTGTCCTCAACCAGGCCGCTGTCTTCACTGTGACGCAGGGCCAGCATCGGCGAGTCCATGATCTCGCCAAGCGGGCGATGACCATCGCCGAGGCCCTCTACGGTCCCGACCACCCCACTGTCGCCACCTCAATGGGCAACCTCGCCATCGCTTTCTGTGATCTAGGGCGGCCGGGCGAAGCAGTGCCGTTGCTTGAACGGGCGCTGGCCATCACCGAAGCCGCCTACGGCCCCGACCACCCCGATGTCGCCA
>NZ_BOOW01000066.1 GCF_016863435.1 Sinosporangium siamense | reverse complement strand
ATCAAGCAGGCGAGGAAGCAGGCATTGGACGGAGGATCTTGAAGGCAGTGGTGTTAGCGGGGGCGATCGCTGCAGTCCTCTTGGCTCCGCCCGCCGTCGCGGAGGCGCGTACGGCGCTGGCCGTGATGACGTGGAACGTTTGCGCGGGCACCAACGCCGCCTGCCTCCTCTACCGGGCCGACCCCCAGCAGTTGGCGCAAAAGGTCGGGGACTACGCCGTCAACCAGCCGATCAAGCCGGACGTGATATTCCTGCAGGAGTTCTGCACCGGGGCGGACCGGGCTCTGGAGCTGGGACTACGGCAGCGCACCGGCCGGGCGTGGACAGTGCGCTCCGTCGCGCTCACCTCGAACACGGGCGTGCCGTACGCCTGCCATCCCGACAAGCTGGGTCGCTCGCGGGGCAATCAAAGCGTCACCGTCGCCGTCGCCTCCGGCAAGGTGTCCTTTCAGAGCCATCCGCTGTCCTCCCCGTCGTGGTATGTCAAGCGGGCGGTGCTCTGCGCCACCATCACCGGCAAGCGGGCCCACGTGTGCGGTACGCATCTTTCTGCAGGCACGCAATACGACGACGGGCAGCCGGGTGCTCCGTACCGCACCAAGCAGATCAAGGAGCTGATCGCCCTCGCCGCCAAGCCCGGCCATCACACCGTCTTCGGCGGCGACCTCAACGTCTCGCCACCCGGCAGCGGCTACGGCAGCGCCGCCGGGCGGCGTGCCGTGGTGCCCGCCTACCAGGCATATCGCGAGTGCGATCAGCGAGGGGGCAGCCGCACCGGGCGATGGACGCACAGCTCCGGCGGGAAGCGGAAGAAGCTCGACTACCTTTTCGCCCCGAAAAGCAGTTCGCGCCAGTGTCATGTGGCTCCCCCGACCTCCCTGTCCGATCACCGGCCCGTGTACCTCAAGGTGAGGTACTAGGTTTTCGGCAGCAGGGCGCGGATCGCCGTGTGGACGGCGTCGAGGTCCACCGACTCGGGGGCGACACGCCACTGGGCGTGAACGCCGATGACGGCTCCCACCAGCAAAACCGTGACCGCCTCCAGGTCGGCCCCCGCGGGTAGCGCCCCGGCCGGTATCCGGGTCCGGACCCCCTGGCGCAGCGCCGTGTGGAGTCGCGCGTAGTGCTCGCGGACCGGCGAGCCGACCTCTACGGCCTCCGCGAGCAGGGTGATGAACAAACGCGCGGCGGGCCGGCGGATGAAGTCCATGACCTGGTCCAGCGGGTCGGCGGCCCGCTGCCCCGGAGCCGGCGGGGCGAAACCGGCCAGCACGGCCTGGAGCTGGTCGTCGACCACCGCATCCAGCAGGCCCAGCTTGTTGCCGAAGTGCCAGGGGATGGAGCCCCGGCTGATGCCCGCCCGGTCGGCGATGTCCACGAAGCTCGTCTGCCGATATCCCTTCTCCGCGAAGAGCTCGGCTGCGGCATCCACCAGCAGCCGGCGGCTCTCCTGAGTCTGCTCGATACGTCGCGTGGCCATACCGACCATCTAACCGCTATGCCGGATGGCAGATCAAATGTCGGTCGATATAGCCTGTGTCAGTCAGCATAGAAACGAGGAGGTTCTCTCATGCGCTGGGTGACCTACGAGACCGACACGGGAGACCGCACCGGGTTGATCCGCGACGACCGGATCCACCCCGTCGCACCACACGTCGACCTGATCGAGCTCATCAGCTGGGGCGAAGACGGACTGCGGGCCGCCGAGGAGGCGGTGCTGGCCTCGGCGAAGCAGACGCCGAGCGTTCCGCTGGCCGAGGCCAGGCTGCGCGCACCGATCCCGCGCCCGCCCTCGATCCGGGACTGCCTGTGTTTCCTGGACCACATGCGCAACTGCCGGCAGGCCGCCGGTCAGCCGCGCACGCTCGACGACACGTGGTACCGGATCCCGGCCTTCTATTTCGCCTGCCCCTCCAGCGTCGCCGGCCCCCACGAAGACGTGGTGATCTCACCGGGCAGCGCCTGGTTCGACTTCGAGCTGGAGATCGGCGCGGTCATCGGGCAGGGCGGCAGGGACCTCACCCCGGAGCAGGCCGAGGAGCGCATCGTCGGCTACACGATCTACAACGACTGGTCGGCACGCGACCTGCAGCTAAGCGAGGCATCACTGGCGATCGGCCAGGCCAAGGGCAAGGACGGCGCGACGACACTCGGCCCGTTCCTGGTCACCCCGGACGAACTGGAGCCCTACCGCCGCGACGGCAGGCTCGCCCTGCGGGCCGAGGCGAAGGTCAACGGGCGGACCATCGGCTCAGGGTGCACCGGCACCATGGACTGGAGCTTCGGCGAGGTCATCTCCTACGCCTCGCGCGGCGTGGAACTGCTGCCCGGTGACGTGTTCGGCTCGGGTACGGTGCCCGGCTGCTGCCTGATCGAGCACCTGTCCCTCACCGACCCTGCCGCCTTCCCCGGCTGGCTGCGGGACGGCGACCTCGTCGAACTATCGGTCGAGGGGCTCGGCAGTACCCGGCAGACCGTCCGCGCGAGCGCCCCGCCGCACCCGCTGAAGCCGCGGCAAAACCCTGACAGACGGCCCGCGCGCCCACGGGTGAACCGTGCCCCGTCGAAGCTGCCCTACTCGCGCGGGCTGCACGAGGTCGGCAAGGGGGTGTGGGCCTGGTTGCTGCCCGACGGCGGGTACGGCTGGAGCAACGCCGGCCTGGTCACAGGCACCGGTGCGTCCCTGCTGGTGGACACCCTGTTCGACCTGCCGCTGACCGCCGAGATGCTCGGCGCGATGCGCGAGATCACCGATCGGCACCCGCTCACCCACGCCGTCATCACCCACTCCAACGGCGACCACACCCACGGCAACCAGTTGCTGGGCGAGCACGTCCAGATCATCGCCGCCGAGGCAACCTGCGCCGAGATGCGGCACGAGATGCCTCCGGAGATGCTGACCTCCCCCCAGATCATCGACATCGGCCCGGCGACCGGCTACCTCCGTGAACGCTTCGCCCCTTTCGACTTCAGCGGCATCCGCCTGCGGATGCCCGACCGGACCTATGACGGGGAGCTGACCCTGGACATCGGCGGCCGGGAGGTACGCGTGATGAACCTCGGCCCCGCTCACACCAGCGCCGACTCGGTTCTGCACGTGCCCGACGCGGGTGTGCTCTTCGCGGGCGACCTGCTGTTCATCGGCTGCACTCCGATCGTGTGGAGCGGCCCGATCGCCAACTGGATCGCCGCCTGCGACACGATGATCGCCACCGGCGCGCACACGATCGTCCCCGGCCACGGCCCGGTCACCGACCCCGACGGGATCCGCGCGGTGCGCGGCTATCTCACCCACGTGATCGGCCAGGCGGACGCCGCCCACGCCCGCGGCCTGTCCTTCGCCGAGGCGATCGAGGCGGTGGACCTGGACGAATACGCCACCTGGCTGGACGCCGAGCGGATCGTGGTCAACCTCCACCGCCGCTACCGCGAGATCGACCCCGACGCCACACCCCGGCTGGACCAGATGACGCTGATGGCCTTGATGGCCGGGAGGACACTCTCATGAGGCTGCCCGCGACCGCGCACACCTCTCGCGCCTGGCGCGTTCACGAGTTCACCCGCGACTTTCAGGTGGAGGACGTGTGGTCGTTCCGCACTCCAGGGGCCGGCCCCGGCGACTTCCCAGCGATGCTCGCGGCGATGCGGACCGCCGGGGGGCTCGCGAAGCAGCCCCGGCCGGTGAGGTTCCTGTTCGCCCTCCGGTGGCGGCTCGGCGCGCTTTGCGAGTGGGACACGCCGTCGGCCGGGCTCGGGAGGCGGGTCGGCTCACTCCGGGACCGCCTGCCCGGCGACATCCGTGACGCGCCACGCGGCCCGGACCACGAGGGCATGCCTCTCAAAGCGGTCTACGAGCTCGACCTGGAGTCCGTGCGCGAGCTGGCTAACAAGACCGTGCACACCTTGATGCATCTCGGCTGGGTCCAGGGGGCGAGCGGCGACTACGAGCTGCGGATGGCCGTCCTCGTCAAGCCCAACGGATGGTTCGGACGACTCTACATGGCGGCCATCGCCCCTTTCCGCTACCTCATCGTCTATCCGGCTCTGACCCGGCAATGGGAACACGCCTGGCGTAACCGCGACCAGGGGACGGGGAGGTCACTATGACGTCCGGAGAGCGGCTGCTGCGCTGGGCGAGCGGGATCATGGTCGTGCTGGGGTCAGGACACCTGTCCTTGGTGGTGTTCACCGCCTGGGCGGAAATGACCGGCTGGGTCGATCGGGGGGTGTGGGCCGCTGTTCCGCTCGCGTTCACCGGCGGGGGCGCCGCGCAGACGGTGGAGTCCGTGCAGAACAAGCTCGTCTTCTGGTCCGGCCTGGGCGGCTTCGCCGTACCTCTCGGTCTCCTGGGCTACCTGACCTGGCATCTCGCCGACCGCGGGGTGGTTGTGCCCGCGGGGGTGGGCTGGGTCCTCGCGTTGTGGTGCGTGCTGGGCGGCGTCCTGCTTGTGCCATCGCCGTTCTTCGTCGGGGCCGTGTCCGGGGCGCTCATCATCGTGGCGGCGCGGAGGGCGGACAGGGGCCGGCAAAAGAACCAGCACGCCTGACCGCAAGAATCGCGACGCGGGCGGCAAGGGCACCGCCGTGATCAACACCCTGCCCACCTGGTCCCCCCGGCGGGTTCACCGCCGCTGTGCGGCGCGACCTCGACCGCGCCGCCGACGCCCGGTGCCGACGAGATGCACATCACGCTCAGCGTGACGGTCAAGCCTGTGCTCCGTTCCTCGGGGTGGTCAACCCCTTTCACCCGAAGTCCGGATTTGAGTTCTGGGTCAGGCCGGCGGGCTCCAGCGCGGGTCGCGGCCGGAGGCGGCGAGGGCGCGGTCGAAGAGCGGCGCGTCGGCGGGGATCCGGACGGGGGCCGCGAAGCCGTCGTATTGGCGGTAGGACTCGGCGTGCTCCTCCACCACCTCGAAGATCATGCGCGCCAGGTCGTCGGGGACGTGGATCTCCTGGCCGGTCGCGCGGGCGACGTCCCAGCCGTGCACGACCATCTCCTTGATCACCATCTGGGCGATCGTCACGGCGGGCATGCTCGCCCAACCCAGGTCCACCTCGCCCGCCCAGACGGCGGGGTCGGCCCAGGCGTCCACCGCCCGGTCCAACTGCTTGGCGTATCCCTCGGCCCAATCGGGCTCGGCGGTGAAGTCGCGCTCGACCAGCTCCTGCGGCAGGGGCTCCCGGCGGGCCCGGCGCTCAAGACCGTGCGAGGTGTACAGAACCCAGTGGTTGACCAAGGTCCGGGTGTCGAAGGCCGTGCAGGGCGTCGGCCCGTCCAGCTGCCCGGCCCGGACACCGCGGGCGAGACGTGCGGCTTCCGCGGCAGCGCTCGCCATCAGGGGATGAAGTGCGTGAACATGCATGTCTCCCATCGTCGAGCGGGCACCGTACGTCCGTCTTGAACAAACGCGACAGCTAACCTTGAGGGCGTGACCTCCCTCGGACGCGGGGTGCTCCACCCCGAGCGGGGAGCGGCCGTGATCAGCGTCGCCCGGCACGAACCCGCCGCCGGGCTGACGCGCTGTGTCGAGTTCTATTGGATGGTGCGGTGGGACCGGCGTGGCTTGCCGGCCTATGAGCAGAAGGTCCTGTCCCATCCCAACATCCACCTGGTCTTCGAGGCACCTCGGGCACACGTCTACGGGGTCGACCGCACGTTGTTCGTGCGGCGGTTGGAGGGGGCCGGGTACGTGTGGGGGGTGAAGTTCCGCCCCGGGTGGTTTCGCCCGTTCACCGGCCGGGCCGTGATCGAGCTCGCCGACCAGGCGTTGCCGGCCGCCGAGTTCTTCGGCGACGAAGCCGACCGGCTCAACGATCGGGTGCTCGCCGGGCCCGCCGACCCGGCACGGCTCGCCGCGCTCGTCGATCCCTTCCTGCTGGCCCGGCTGCCCGGGCCCGACCCGTCGGCGGAGACGGCGGCCGCGATGGTGGAGCACATCACCGCCACCCCTGACCTGCACAGGGTCGACCAGGTGGCGGAGGTGTTCGGCGTCACCGTGCGCACGTTGCAACGCCTGTTCGCCGACTATGTCGGCGCGTCGCCCAAGTGGGTGCTGCGCCGCGCCCGCCTGCACGAGGCCGCCGAGCGGGCCGCTCGCGGCGACGTCGACTGGGCCGGGCTCGCCGCCGACCTCGGCTATGCCGACCAGGCGCACTTCACCCGCGACTTCACCGCCGCGGTGGGCGTCTCCCCCGCGCGCTACACGGTCCGGGTCTAGGTGGTCCCTGCTCGCGGTCAGCCGGTACGGCGGGAGCGGACCAATGCCAGCGCCCCGAGGACCATGGCGACCAGCCCCACCACCAGGGCCACGTAGCCGCCGACGATTCCATAGCCGGTGCCGGGCCCGCCCTCGGCGGCGGCCACGACCAGCCCGCCGATGACCGCGCCGGCCAGTCCGGCCGGCAGGGCCACGCCGGCGGCCCTCCTGACGGAGCGGGCCAGTGCCAGCCCGCCGGCGACCATGCCTGCCACACCCAGCGCTATGCCGGCCAGCGACCAGAGACGTCCGGCGGTGAAGGCATAGCCGCTCACGGCGGCCGGCTGGGCCAAGGCGTGCTCGGCCGCCGAGGTGGCGAGCTCGAGACCTCCGAGCAGGTGAACGAACATGACGTGCTCCTTCGGCTGGATGTGCCTCGATCGTGCCCGCCGACCCCGCCGCCGGTCGTCCTGCGAGCGCAGACACTTCGTGCTGCCGCCGGCGCCGTAGGAGTACTGCGTGCGCAGTAGGCCGCTGGTCGTCCACGCGCAGGAGTTACCCACGCGAACATGCGAATAAAGTGCGCGCATGAGAACAGGACGGTCCAGTCGCCGGGCAGCCGCCGGAGACTGGGCGATCGCCGTCGGTGTGGCGGCCACGCTGCTGGTCACCGGGCTGGCCGGACAGCGGTCGACCGCATCCCTCGACCTGCTCGGCTACACGCTGCTGGCGGCGGGCGGCCTGGCACTTGCCGCGCGCCGCCGGGCCCCGATCACCGTCCTGGTCGTCACCGGTCTGTGTGCGGTGGGCTACCAGGCGGCCGGTTTCGACGTGCCCGCCGTCGCATACCTGTTCGCGGTGTACAGAGCAGTACGAGTGGGACACCGCGCCGTCACGGTGGCGGCGAGCGTGGTCATACTGGCCCTTCTCCCCCTCGCGGCCATGGCCTCGGGCCTGCACGACACGGGTGAGGCGTTCGCACAGGCGCGCGGTGCCCTTGAGCTGGCCTGGCTGATCGCGGCCGGCGCCGCGGGTGAGGCGCTGCGACAGGCCGAGCGGCGGGCCGATGAGGCCGAACGCACCCGGGAGGAGACGGCGCGGCGCCGAGCCGGCGAGGAGCGGCTGCACATCGCGCGAGAGCTGCACGATTCACTCACCCACCAGATCTCCGTCATCAAGATTCAGGCCGAAGCCGCGGTCCACCTGGCCCTCAGGCGCGGCGAACAGGTGCCGGAGGCGCTGCTGGCGATCAGGGAGGCGGGGCGCGAGGCGGACCGGGAGCTGCGCGCGACCCTGGACGTGCTGCGCGACGACGGCACGAGCCCGCCGCACGGTCTCGATCACGTCCCGGAGCTGGTCGAACGCGCCAGGGCGACCGGCCTTGCGACGAGGCTGACGGTCGGAGGAGAACGACACGACGTGCCCGCCATGGTGGACCGGACCGCATACCGGATCGTGCAGGAGTCGCTGACCAACATCGCCCGGCACGCCGCCGCGGCCACCGCGTCGGTCCGGATCGACTACCACCCCCACACCCTGGTCATCCGGGTCGACGACGACGGCAAGGCCACCCCGGACGCCGTGCCGGTGCCCGGCATGGGGCTGCTCGGGATGCGTGAACGGGTCACCGCCCTTGGCGGTCGCCTGCGCGCGGAGCCACGCCATGAGGGTGGCTTCACCGTACACGCCGAACTTCCCGTGGAGCGCACACCGTGATCCGGGTCCTGCTGGTCGACGACCAGCCGCTCATCCGCAGCGGATTCCGCGCGATCCTCGACCTCGAGGACGACATCGAGGTGGTGGCCGAGGCCGCCGACGGGAGGGAGGCCCTGGCGCTGGTCAGGGAACACCTGCCCGACATCGCCCTCATCGACATACAAATGCCGGTCGTCGACGGCATCGAGGCGACCCGGCGCATCGCCGCGGACCCGGCTCTGGCCGGAGTGCATGTCGTCATCCTGACGAACTACGGCTTGGACGAATACGTATTCAACGCGCTGCGCGCGGGCGCGGCCGGATTCCTCGTCAAGGACATCGTGCCGGAGGACTTCCTGCACGCTCTGCGCGTCGCCGCGCGCGGCGACGCGCTGCTCGCACCGTCGATCACGCGCCGGCTGATCGACCGGTATATCAGCCGGCCGCTCGGCACAGGTGCCGCCGCTGGGCTGGAAGAACTGACCAACCGGGAACGCGAGGCCGTCGCGCTGGTGGCTCAGGGCCTGTCCAACGACGAGATCGCCGAGTGCATGGTGATCAGCTCACTGACCGCCAAAACCCACATCAACCGGGCGATGGCCAAACTCCATGCCCGCGACCGCGCTCAACTCGTGGTGCTCGCCTACGAATCGGGCCTGGTGGTCCCGCGAGGGAACTGACACCAGATCTCCGCGGCCACCTCCTGTGCCGGCCTGCCGTCGGTGGTGATGCGCAGGTCGCCGGCTCCGGCGGCGTCGAGCACCTCGGCCTCGTGTGCGGCGCGTCCGGCGGCTTGTTGCAGGCCGGCCGCGGGGAGCCCTTTCAGCTCGTCGCCCGGGATCGCCGGGCCCTCGCCGCGGCCGCGCAGCGCGACCCGCTCGGCGAGGGTCGCCGCCTCGGCGTGCAGGCGGATCACGGTGGGGGTGGTGCCGGGCAGGAGGCCGGTGTAGCGGCGGACGGAGTCGTCGGAGTCGGCCTCGCCGGAGACGATCAAATATCGGGCTCCGGCTGCACGATATCCGGCCCAGAGGGCGGCGAGGTTGCGGGCTTTGAGGACGGTGGGGGCCGGGCGTAGGGCGCCGATCTGTTTCACGTCCACGTAGGCGGCCCGCACGCCGGATCGCACGATCCGGCGGAAGACCTCGTAGGCGACGGTCGATTTCCCGACCGCCGTGGCGCCGGAGAACCACAGCAGTGGGATCCGATCGCCCTCCTCGGAGACCCGCACCGCCGGGAGGGGCAGGGGAAGGACACCGGGCAAAATTGTGCCGGGCCATCCGCCTGCCCGTTCCCGGATCAGCCTGGCCACCTCGGGCACCGTCAAACCGCCGGTGTCCACGCACATGTCGGTGAAATCCGCCCGGTCCAGCGCCTCCGCACGGGCCAGCGCCGCGTCCACCAGGTCCAGACGCCAGCCCCTAACAAGAAAGCGTTGTCTCAGCTCGGCGCTGCCGGCACGCAGCCGGCACAGGGTCCAGGCGGCGTCAGGAACACGATCGGTGTACTGACGGACCTGCTCGGCCGTGTCGGCGATGCCGGCCAGGATCATGCAGCGCATGCCCTCCCGGCGGAGGTTCGGCCATATGGCGGCCAGGTTCTGTGCGCCGATATGGTGGGTGACGCTTTCCGGCGTGGGATGGCACAGGCTGATCTGGTCACTGTCGACGAAAGCCGTCTTGATCCCTTTGCCGGTCCAATGCGTGAACAGTTCCCAGCCGACCGAGGACTTCCCAACTCCCGAGGGCCCCGACAACCACAGCACAGGGATGGCGC
>NZ_BOOW01000065.1 GCF_016863435.1 Sinosporangium siamense | reverse complement strand
GGCAACCCGCCTGCGGGTGTCGCACGCGTTCCACTCGCCGCTGATGGATCCCATGCTGGAGGACTTCCGGGCGGTCGTCGAGGGGTTGTCGTACGACGAGCCCAAGGTGCCGGTGGTGTCCAACCTGACCGGTGAGGTGGCCACCGCCGACGAGCTTCGCTCGCCCGGCTACTGGGTGCGTCACGTGCGCGAAGCCGTACGCTTCGCCGACGGCGTGCGCACCCTCCAAGCCCAGGGCGTGACACACCTTCTGGAACTCGGCCCCGACGGCGTGTTGTCGGCCATGGCGGCCGACTCGGCCGACGAGGGCACCGTACTCGTCCCGCTGCTGCGCAAGGGCCGCCCGGAGGAGCGGTCGGCGCTTTACGCCCTCGCGCGGCTGCACACCACCGGCGTCGAGGTCGACTGGGCGAGCCTGTTCACCGGCGCCCGGCGGGTCGAACTCCCCACCTACGCCTTCCAGCGCCGCCGCTTCTGGCCCGCCACCTCGCGGAACGCCCGGGGCGACGTGCGGTTCGCCGGTCTCGGTACGGCGGAGCACCCGCTGCTGGGCGCCTCGGTCGAGTTGGCCGGTGGCGGCGAACGCCTGCTGACCGGCCGGTTGTCACTGGAGTCACACCCGTGGCTGGCCGACCACGTGGTGAAGGGCCGGGTCCTGCTCCCGGGGACGGCACTGCTCGAACTCGCCCTGCGCGCCGGCGCGGACGTGGACTGCGACCTGGTCGAGGAGTTGACGCTGGCCGCGCCGCTGCTGCTGCCCGAACGGGGCGGCGTGCAGGTGCAGGTCCGCGTCGGCGCGGCCGACGAGGCCGGCCGGCGCACGCTGAGCGTGCATGCGCGGCCTGAGGGCGACGAGTCCGGTGCCTGGCGGGAGCACGCCACAGGTGTGCTGGCCCACCGCACGACCGGGCGGACAGAGTTCGACGCGTCGTGGTGGCCGCCCGCGGATGCCGAGCGGGTCGCGATCGACGGCGTCTACGAGGGGTTCGCGGAGATCGGCTTCGGCTACGGCCCGGTGTTTCGCGGGCTACGCGCGGTATGGCGGCGCGGGGACGAGGTGTTCGCCGAGGTCGAGCTGCCCGAAGGCGTGGAAGGTGGCCGGTTCGGGCTGCATCCCGCCCTGCTGGACGCGGTCTTCCACGCGTGGGTGCTGGAGGGCGGCGACACCGAGACGGTGGTGCCGTTCGTCTGGAACGACGTGTCGTTGCACGCGGAGGGTGCCTCCGCCTTGCGGGCCCGCCTGTCGCGGACCGCCGAGGGCACGTTGTCGATCGCGGTCGCCGACGGGGCCGGTGACCCGGTGTTGTCGGTGGCCTCGATGGTGGGCCGGCCGGTCTCGGCCGAGCAGCTGGGGGCGGCCGACCCGGCGGCGGGTGCGCTGTATCGGATCGACTGGTCTCCTTCCCACACCGAGTCGGCCGAGGTGCCGTGGACGGCGTGGGAGGACGTGCCCGCCTCGGGCCCGGTGCCGAACACGGTCGTGCTGGACTGCTCCACACCGAGCCTGGGCGACGTGCCGGCGGACATGCGCGCCGTGCTGCACCGGGTGCTCGCGGTGGTCCGGGAGTGGCTGGCCGGCGACCGTTACGCCGAGTCGCGGCTGCTGGTCGTGACACGCAACGCCGTGGCCGTGGCGGACGGCGAGAACGTCGACCTCGCTCAGGCGCCGGTGTGGGGCCTGGTGCGGGCGGCGCAGGCGGAGAACCCCGGCCGTGTCCGGCTCGTCGACCTCGACGGCGGCGCCGTGCTGCGCCGGGTGCCGCTCTCGGAGCCCGAGTCGGCGGTGCGCGGCGGCGCGGTGCTGGTGCCGAGGCTGGTCCGCGACGAGGCGGCGGAGGCGCACCCGGCCCTCAAGCACCCGGCCCTCAAGCAGCCGGCCTTCGACCCGGACGGCGCCGTGCTGATGACCGGCGGCACAGGTGGTCTGGGCGCCGAGATCGCCCGCCTCCTGGTGGCGGAACACGGTGTGCGGCACCTGGTGCTGCTGGGGCGGCGTGGCCCCGGGGCGCCGGGGGCGGCGGAGCTGACCGCTGAGCTCACCGGGCTGGGCGCCCGCGTCGACGTGGTCGCCTGCGACGTGTCGAACCGCGCCGACCTGGAAACAGTCGTCCGCCGCCACCGTCTGACAGGCGTGGTGCACGCGGCGGGCGTGGTCGACAACGGGCTGGTGGGGGCGCTCACCCCCGAACGCTTCGACGCGGTGCTCGCGCCGAAGGCCGACGCCGCCTGGCACCTGCACGAGCTGACCCGCGACATGGACCTGTCGGCGTTCGTGCTGCTGTCGTCCGCCGGCGGGCTGGTGCTGACGGCGGGCCAGGGCAACTACGCGGCGGCCAACGTGTTCCTCGACGCGCTGGCCGCCCACCGTCGCGCGCACGGGCTGGTGGCGACGTCGATGGCGTTCGGGCTGTGGGACGTCGGCGCGGGCATGGGCGCGGCCCTGGCGGAGGTCGATCGGCGGCGTCTGGCGGCTCAAGGGCTTCCCGTCCTCGACCACGACGCGGGTCTCGCGTTGTTCGACGCCGGGCTGGCGACGTGCCGGACCGCCGTGGTGCCGCTCCGAGTGGACGTCGCGGCGCTGCGGTCCCGCGCCGACGAGGTTCCGGCGCTGCTGCGCGGGCTCATCCCGGTCAGACGGCAGACGGCGCGGGCTTCCGCCGTACCCGCCGCGTCCGCGGGCCTGGCGCGGTTGAGCGGGGCGGAGCGGCAGCGGGAGGTGCTGCGGCTGGTGCGGGGGCAGGTGGCGTCGGTGCTGGGGCACGCCTCGGCCGAGGACATCGCGCCGGACCGGGCGTTCCACGAGCTCGGGTTCGACTCGCTGGCCGCCACCGACCTGCGCAATCAGCTCAACACGCTCACCGGGCTGCGGCTGCCCGCCACCCTCGCCTTCGACCACCCCAACGCACTGTCGGTCACCGGCCACATCCTCAGCCTGCTGGGAACCGAGACGACGGCACCGCCTCACACCGCCGAACGCCTACCGGCGGACGAGCCCATCGCGATCGTCGGCATGGCGTGCCGCTACCCGGGAGGTGTGACCTCTCCAGAAGAGCTCTGGCGGCTGGTGCTCGACGGCCGCGACACCGTCGCCGACATGCCGACCAACCGCGGATGGAACCTCGACGACCTCTACGACCCCGAGCCCGGTAAGGAAGGCAAGAGCTACACCCGCCGCGGCGGATTCCTCTACGACGCCGCCGACTTCGACCCCGCCTTCTTCGGCATCTCGCCCCGCGACGCCCTCTATATGGACCCGCAGCAGCGGCTGCTGCTGGAGACCGCCTGGGAGGCGCTGGAACGCGCGGGACTCGACCCCGCGACGCTGCGCGGCAGCCAGACGGGTGTGTTCGCCGGAGTCATGTACCACGACTACGGCCTGAACGCCCACCCCGTGGGCACGAGCGGCGGCAGCGTCGTGTCGGGCCGCGTGTCCTACACGCTCGGCCTGGAGGGACCGGCCGTCACCGTCGACACGGCCTGCTCGTCGTCGCTTGTGGCGCTGCATCTGGCGGTGCAGTCGCTGCGGCGCGGCGAGTGCTCGCTGGCGCTGGCGGGCGGCGCCACGGTGATGTCGACGCCGGGCATGTTCATCGAGTTCAGCCGCCAGCGCGGCCTCGCGCCCGACGGCCGGTGCAAGGCGTTCGCCGGGGCGGCCGACGGGGTCGGCTGGTCGGAGGGTGTGGGCGTCCTGCTCGTGGAACGCCTGTCCGACGCGCTGCGCCACGGCCACGAGGTGCTGGCGGTGATCCGCGGCACGGCCGTCAACCAGGACGGCGCCAGCAACGGCTTCACCGCCCCCAACGGCCCCTCCCAGCAGCGGGTGATCCGCAGCGCCCTGGCCGACGCCGGGGTGCCGGCGGCCGAGGTCGACGCGGTGGAGGCGCACGGGACGGGCACCACACTCGGCGACCCCATCGAGGCGCAGGCGTTGATCGCCGCCTACGGGCAGGAGCGGGAGCATCCGCTGCTGCTGGGGTCGGTGAAGTCCAACCTGGGCCACACGCAGGCCGCGGCCGGGGTGGCGGGTGTGATCAAGATGGTGATGGCCATACGGCACGGCCTGCTGCCCGGCACCCTCCACGTGGACGAGCCGTCCCCGCACGTCGACTGGAGCGCGGGAGCCGTCGAGCTGCTCACCGCCCCGCGCCCCTGGCCGCTCACCGGCCACCCGCGCCGCGCCGCCGTGTCCGCCTTCGGGATCAGCGGCACCAACGCCCACGTGGTTCTTGAGGCACCGGCACCACCGGCGGGTACGGCGGAGCCGGCGCCGGACAAGCCGGTCAGCATCGGTACGGCGGCGCTCACCTCGGACAGGCCGGCGGGCACATTGGAGTCACCCGGCGAGCCGATCGGTACGGCGGAGCCGGGCGTGGCGGACGGCCGGGTGGTGCCCTGGCCGCTGTCGGCCGCGAGTCCCGAGGCTCTGCGGGCGCAAGCCGTACGGCTCGCCGCTCATGTGCAGGAGCACCCGGATCTCGGTGTGCTGGACACGGGCTTCTCGCTGGCGACCACGCGGGCGGCGCTGGAGCGCCGGGCCGTGGTGACCGGGGCCGGGCGCGCGGAGTTGCTGGCCGGGCTGCGTGCGCTGGCTCAGGGGGAGAGCAGGTCGCACGTGGCCGTGGGGCAGGCGCGGAAGGGCGACGCGACGGCCTTCCTCTTCTCGGGGCAGGGGGCGCAGCGGCTCGGGATGGGGCGGGAACTGTATGAGCGGTTCCCGGTGTACGCGGAGGCCTTCGACGAGGTGTGCGCGGGGTTGGACGCGCACCTGGGTGGGGCCGTTCGTGAGGTCGTGTGGGGTGACGACGCGGACCTGCTGAACCAGACGGTGCACGCGCAGTCCGGTTTGTTCGCGGTCGAGGTGGCGTTGTTCCGTCTGCTGGAGTCGTGGGGTGCGCGGCCCGACCTCGTGGCCGGGCATTCGATCGGTGAGGTGGCGGCTGCTCACGTGGCCGGGGTGTTCGCTCTCGCGGACGCGTGTGCGCTGGTGGCGGCGCGTGGCCGGTTGATGCAGGCGTTGCCGGAGGGCGGTGCCATGCTCGCGGTGCGGGCCACCGAAGCCGAGGTCGCGGCCTGCCTTGACGGCACGGGAGTGGGCCTCAACGGTGACGGGTCTCTCACATGCCGGCCGGGGAACGACCGCGGGGCGTTGGAACCGGTGCCTGCGGGACACACCGGCTTCGGCAGAGCAGTGTCGATCGCGGCGGTCAACGGGCCGTCGTCGGTGGTGGTCTCCGGCGCGGACGAGGCCGTCGCGGCCGTCGAGGCCCACTTCCACGGTCTGGGCCGCAAGACGTCCAGGCTGCGGGTGTCGCACGCGTTCCATTCGCCGCTGATGGAGCCGATGCTGGAGGAGTTCCGGGCGGTCGCCGAAGGGCTGGCGTTCGAGGAGCCGTCCGTGCCGGTGGTGTCCAACCTCACCGGCGCGGTGGCCGCCGCCGGCGAACTCCGCTCGCCGGACTACTGGGTGCGCCACGTGCGCGAAGCCGTACGCTTCGCCGACGGCGTGCGCACCCTGCGGGAGCGCGGCGTGACCCGGTTCCTGGAGCTGGGCCCGGACGGGGTGTTGTCGGCCATGGCGGCCGAGTCCGCAGGTGAGGGCGCCGTCCTGATCCCGCTGCTCCGCAAGGACCGCCCAGAGGAGCCTGCCGCCCTCCACGCCCTCGGCCTCCTCCACGTTCACGGCGCCGAGGTCGACTGGGCGAGCCTGTTCGACAGTGCCCGGCGGGTCGAGCTGCCGACCTATGCCTTCCAGCGCAGTCCGTACTGGCTGAACGCCACCTCCCAGAGCGACCTCGGCGCACTCGGCGTGGGCGCGGCGGACCACCCGCTGCTCGGCGCGGCCGTGGAGCTGGTCAACACTGACGGATACCTGTTCACCGGCCGCCTGTCGCTGGAGGCTCAGCCGTGGCTCGCCGACCACACGGTGCTGGGCCGCACCTTGCTCCCCGGCACGGCCCTGCTCGACCTGGTGCTGTGCGCTGGGCAGGAGACCGGCTGCGGCGCCGTGGAGGAGCTGACACTGGCCGCCCCGCTGGTGCTTCCCGCCACGGGCGGCGTGCAGGTGCAGGTGTGGGTGGGCGAGGCCGGTGAGGACGGCCGCCGTGAGGTCGCGGTGCACTCCCGGGCGGGCGACGAGTGGATACGGCACGCCTCGGGCTTCGTGGTCGCCCCCGGAGAGGTGAACGGCGGAGCACTGACGGAGTGGCCGCCCGCCGGGGCCGACCCCGTGCCCGTGGACGGCGCGTACGAGGGCCTCGCCGAGGCCGGGTTCGGCTACGGGCCGGTCTTCCAGGGCCTGCGGGCGGTGTGGCGGCGGGGCGACGAGCTGTTCGCCGAGGTCGCACTGCCGGACGAGGTGAGCGGCGACCCCTACGGGATGCACCCGGCGTTGCTCGACGCGGTGATGCACGCGGCGATCCTGACGAGCTCGGGAGTGATGCAGATCCCGTTCGCCTGGAACGACGTGACCCTGCACGCGGTGGGCGCGTCGGCGGTGCGGGCGCGGCTGACCCGGAACACCGGCGGCGGCTTGTCGATCACGGTGGCCGACGGAGCCGGGCGGCCGGTGATGTCGGTCGGCGAGATGACGGGACGCCCGGTGACCGCCGAACAACTGGGCACGGCGGACCCGTCGGCCGGCGCGCTCTACAGGATCGGCTGGTCGGAGGCGGAGAGTTCTCCCGAGGCGTCGCCTTGGGTGCCTTGGGAGCAGGTGCCGGAGTCCGGCCCGGTGCCGCCGCTGGTTGTCCTGGATTGCGCGCACGAGTCCCGCGACGTCCTGCTGGGGACGCGGCGGGTGGTACATCGTGTCCTGGCGGTGGTGCAGGCGTGGCTGGCCGACGACCGGTTCGCGGCTTCCCGGCTGGTGATCGCAACCCGCGCCGCGGTGGCCGTGGCGGAGGGCGACGACGTCGACCTGACCCAGGCCCCGGTGTGGGGACTCGTGCGGTCGGCGCAGGCGGAGAACCCGGGCCGCTTCCTCCTGATCGACGTCGACGGCGACGAGGGGCTGAGCCGGATCCCGGTGGAGGAGCCCGAGTCGGCGGTGCGCGGCGGCACCATCTGGCTGCCACGCCTGGCGCGGGCCGGCACAAGCACTTCCGGCACCCCAGGTTCCGATGCCGTCGCGGGATTCCACCCCGGCCGTGCCGTACTGATCACCGGAGGCACCGGCGGACTCGGGGCGGTGATCGCCCGCCACCTGGTGGAGCGGCACGACGTCACCCACCTGGTGCTCGCCGGCCGTCAGGGGCCGGACGCACCCGGGGCGGCCGAGCTCGCCGCCGACCTGACCGCTCTCGGGGCACGCGTCGACGTGGTCGCCTGCGACGTGTCCGATCGGGACGCCGTCGAGCGGCTCGTACGCCTGCGCCCGCTGACGGGCGTCGTGCACGCCGCCGGTGTCGGCGACAACGGCCTGGTGGGCGCGCTGACCCCGGACCGCGTCGACTCCGTGCTGGCACCCAAGGCCGACGGGGCCTGGCACCTGCACGAGCTGACCCGCGACATGGACCTGTCGGCGTTCGTGCTGCTGTCGTCCGCCGGCGGGCTGGTGCTGACGGCAGGTCAGGGCAACTACGCGGCGGCCAACGTGTTCCTCGACGCGCTGGCCGCGCACCGCCGCGCGCACGGGCTGGTGGCGACGTCGATGGCGTTCGGGCTGTGGGAGGTCGGCCGGGGCCTCGGGCGTTTCCTGCGCGACGTCGACCGGCAGCGGATGGCGATGCAAGGTGTGCCGCCCCTGACCCACGAGGCCGGGCTGGCGCTCTTCTCGTCCGCCCTCCACACCACCCTGGCGAACGTCGTGCCCATCCGGGTGGACACGGCGGCGCTGCGCACACGCTCCGGCGAGGTGCCGGCGCTGCTGCGCGGGCTGGCCCCGGCGCGGAGGCAGGTCACGCGGGCTGCGGCCGTACCCGCCGGATCGCTGGCGGAGCGGCTCGCGGGGGCGAGCGCGGCCGAGCGGCACCGGGAGGTGCTGCGGCTCGTGCGCGGGCAGGTGGCGTCGGTGCTCGGGCACGCCTCGGGTGAGGCGATCGAGCCCGACCGGGCCTTCCACGAGCTCGGCTTCGACTCGCTCGCTGCGACGGACCTGCGCAACCAGCTCAACGCGCTCACCGGCCTGCGGCTGCCCGCCACCCTCGCCTTCGACCACCCGAACGCCCTCTCGGTCGCCGATCTCGTCGTCACCGAGCTCTGGCCGAGTACGGCGGAAGCCGACGACGCCGAACTCCGCCACGCACTCCAGTCGATCCCGACCCGCAGGCTCCGCGACGCCGGGCTGCTGGACAACCTCCTCGAACTCGCCGACATGCGGATCACCTCCGGCGACCTCACCGCCGAGCAGGGCACGGCGCTGCGGGCCGGGGAACTCGCCGCCACCCGCCACGAGCCGATCGCGATCGTCGGCATGGCGTGCCGCTACCCGGGCGGCGTGGCGGGACCCGAGGACCTGTGGCGGCTGGTGGCGTCGGGCGGCGACGCCATCTCCGGCTTCCCCGACGACCGGGGCTGGGACCTGTCCACGCTGCTCGACCCGGAGAACCCCGGCGCCTACTACACGCGGGAGGGGGGATTCCTGGACCAGGCGGCGGACTTCGACCCCGGGTTCTTCGGCATCTCCCCGCGTGAGGCCCTCGCCATGGATCCGCAGCAGCGGTTGACGCTGGAACTGTCGTGGGAGGCGCTGGAACGCGCGGGCATCGACCCGACGTCATTGAAGGGCAGCCGCACCGGCGTCTTCGCCGGGGTCATGTATCACGACTATCCGGGCAGCGACGGCAACGGCAGCGTGGTGTCCGGCCGTGTGTCCTACAAGCTCGGCCTGGAGGGCCCGGCCGTCACCGTGGACACGGCCTGCTCGTCGTCGCTGGTCGCGCTGCACCTGGCGGTGCAGGCGCTCCGCCAGGGCGAGTGTTCCCTGGCGTTGACCGGCGGTGTCACCGTCATGGCCACACCCGGCGTGTTCGCGGAGTTCGGCAGGCAGGGCGGGCTCTCCTCGGACGGCAGGTGCAAGTCGTTCGCCTCGGCCGCCGACGGCACCGGCTTCGCCGAAGGAGCCGGGTTCCTCGTCGTGGAGAGGCTCTCCGACGCCGTCCGCCACGGTCACCCCGTGCTCGCCGTGATCCGCGGCAGCGCCGTCAACCAGGACGGCGCGAGCAACGGTCTCACCGCCCCGAACGGCCCTTCGCAGCGCCGCGTCATCCGCCAGGCCCTCGCCAACGCCCGCCTGGCCGCCGACCAGATCGACGCCGTCGAGGCCCACGGCACCGGCACCACCCTCGGCGACCCGATCGAGGCGCAGGCGCTGCTCGCGACCTACGGCCAGGACCGTGAGCGGCCGCTGCTGCTGGGGTCGGTCAAGTCGAACCTCGGTCACACGCAGGCCGCGGCCGGCGTCGCCGGCGTCATCAAGATGGTCATGGCCATGCGGCACGGGGTGCTGCCGCCCACCCTCCACGTCGACCGGCCCAGCCACAACGTCGACTGGTCGGCGGGAGCCGTACGGCTCCTCACCGAGGCGGCGTCGTGGCCGCGCAACGGCACCCCGCGGCGCGCGGGGGTGTCGTCCTTCGGGATCAGCGGCACCAACGCCCATGTCGTGCTGGAGGAGGCACCCGCCGAGGCCGCCGTTCTCGCTGCGGGTGTGCTCGCGGATCCGCCGGAGGCGCTCGCCGAGGGCGCCGCGCTTGCTGCGGGGGTGCTTCCGCAGGCGTCCGCCGGGCTTCCCACCCCAGTGCTCCCGGATCCGCCCGCCGTCTCCCTGTTGCTCTCCGCGGCCACGCCGGAGGCCCTTCGTGCGCAGGCGGAGCGGCTGCTGCCCGTCGTCGCCGCAGAGCGGCCGCTCGACGTGGCCTGCTCACTCGCCACCACCCGGGCCGCGCTCGCCCATCGCGCATCGGTGATCGGCGCCGACGCGGAGACCCTGGCCGCCGGGCTCGGCGACCTGGTCGACGGTGACGTGGCGGCGGGCGCGGCGACGGAGGGGGCGGCGGCGTTCCTGTTCACCGGGCAGGGGGCGCAGCGGCTCGGCATGGGGTGGGAGCTGTATGCGCGGTTCCCGGTGTTCGCCGAGGTCTTCGACACGCTGTGCGGGCACCTGGACGGGCTCCTGGACCGGCCGCTCCGTGAGGTCGTGTGGGGCGGCGACGCCGATCTGCTGAACCAGACCGTCTATGCGCAGGCCGGGTTGTTCGCGGTCGAGGTGGCGCTGTTCCGGCTGGTGGAGTCGTGGGGTCTGCGGCCTGATCTGCTCGCCGGGCACTCGATCGGCGAGGTGGCGGCGGCTCACGTGGCCGGGGTGTTCTCGCCGGCCGACGCGTGTGCGCTGGTGGCGGCACGCGGCCGGCTCATGCAGGCGCTGCCCGCCGGGGGCGCGATGGTCGCGGTGCGGGCGACCGAGGCCGAGGTAAAGGCATGCCTCGACGGCATTGCGGCGGGGGAAGCGGACGGCGCAGCCGGGCCCGGCGAGGCGCCAGTACACGCGGCACAGGCGGTTTCGATCGCCGCGGTCAACGGGCCGTCGTCGGTGGTCGTGTCCGGCGAGGAGGAGGCCGTAGCGGCGGTGCGGGCCCACTTCCACGGCCTGGGCCGCAGGACGTCCAGACTGCGGGTGTCGCACGCCTTCCACTCACCCCTGATGGATCCGATGCTGGAGGACTTCCGGCGCGCGATCGAAGGGTTGTCGTTCCAGTCCCCCACCGTCCCGATCGTGTCGAACCTGACCGGCACCGTCGCCTCCCCCGAAGAGCTCTGCTCCGCCGACTACTGGGTGCGCCACGTGCGCCACGCCGTACGCTTCGCCGACGGGGTGCGCACCCTCCACGAGCGGGGGGTGACGCGGTTCCTGGAGATCGGGCCGGACGCGGTGTTGTCGGCCATGGCAGCCGAGACGCTCCCCGGAGACCTCACGCCGCCCCCCCTGCTGCGGAGAAGCCAGGCCGAAGAGCTCACCGTCCTCCAAGCCCTGACACACCTCCACAACCAAGGCGCCAAGGTCGACTGGGCCGCCTACTACACCGGCACCGGCGCACGCCGCGTCGACCTGCCCACCTACGCGTTCCAGCACCGTAGGTTCTGGCCCGCCGTGATGGCCCACACCGGCACCGCCGAGTCCCTCGGCATGGCCGCCGCCGACCATCCCATGCTCACCGGCGCCGTCGAACTCGCCGGCTCAGAAGGCCACCTGTTCACCGGCCGCCTGTCCGCGCGGACACACCCGTGGCTCGCCGACCACGCCGTCCACGGGTCCGTCCTGGTCCCGGGTACGGCGCTGCTCGAACTGGCCTTGCGCGCCGGCCACGAGACCGGTTGCGGCACCGTGGAGGAGCTGACGCTGGCCGCGCCGCTCACCCTGCCCGAGCACGGCGGCGTGCGCGTGCAGGTGACGGTCGGGGAAGGCGGCGAATCCGGTCGCAGGCCCGTCACCGTGCATGCAAGCCCCGGCGAGAGCCACCCGTGGACCCTGCACGCGAGCGGCACCCTCACCGCCGCGACGCAACCGGCCTTCACGATGCCCGACTGGCCGCCCGCAGGCGCTCAACCGCTCGACCTCACCGGCCTCTACGAGGGATTCCACGACGCGGGTTTCGCCTACGGGCCGACGTTCCAGGGGTTGCGCGCGGCCTGGCGGCACGGTGAGGACGTCTTCGCCGAGGTAGCCCTGCCCGGCGACGTCGACGGCACTCCCTTCGGCCTGCACCCCGCGCTGCTCGACGCCTGCCTGCACGCCCTCGGCGCCGCGGCGGGCGACGAGACGGCGTCCAACGTGCCCTTCTCGTGGTCGGGCGTGTCGCTGCACGCCACAGGCGCCTCCCAGGTCCGGGTACGGCTGTCGCGCACAGCCGGCGCCGTCTCCCTCGCGGTGGCGGACACGGCGGGCGACCCGGTCGCGTCGATCGGCGGTCTGGTGGTGCGGCAGGTGTCCCGCGAGGACGTCGGCGCGACCCGGGACTCGTTGTTCCGGGTGGAGTGGGTGCCGGCCGCCGCGGGTGAGGCCGGGGATCTGCGGGTGGCGGTGTACGACGGCGACTGGGAGCCCCTGGTGGAAGAGGCTCCCGAGGTGGTGGTCGTGCCGGTCGCCGGCGGTGCTTCGGCGGACGTGCCCGCCCGGGTGCACGCGGAGACCTCACGGGTGTTGCGCCTGATGCGGGAGTGGCTGGCCGAGGAGCGGTTCGCCGCGTCGCGGCTCGTATTCGCCACCCGAGGCGCGGCGGACGGCGAGGACCTGGCGGGCGCCGCGGTGTGGGGGCTGGTGCGGTCGGCGCAGGCGGAGCACCCGGGCGTGTTCACCCTCGTGGACACCGACGGGGGCGACGTCGTGCGGGCTCTCGCCGTACCCGAGCCTCAGGTGCTTGTGCGCGGGGACACGACGCTGGTGCCCCGGCTGGCCCGGGTGCCCGCACCGGCGGGCGGGCGTGGATGGGGTGAGGGCGCGGTGCTGGTCACCGGCGCGTTCGGCGGGCTCGGCCGGGTGGTGGCGCGGCACCTGGTGGCCGCCTGCGGAGTGCGGTCCCTGGTGCTGGCCGGTCGCCGGGGTGGTGACGAGGAGTTCGTGGCGGAGCTGGCGGCACTCGGTGCCGGGGTCGCGGTCGAGGTGTGTGACGTGGGGGACCGTACGGCTGTCGCCCGCCTTGTGGCGCGTCACCCGATCTCGGCCGTGGTGCACGCGGCGGGGGTGCTGGATGACGGGCTGCTGGAGTCGTTGACGGCGGAGCGGCTGGCGGAGGTGCTGAGGCCCAAGGTCGACGGGGCGTGGAACCTCCACGAGGCAACCAAGAACCTCGACCTCGCGGCGTTCGTCGTGTTCTCGTCGATGGCGGGGACCGTGGGGAACGCCGGGCAGGCGAACTACGCGGCGGGGAACGCGTTCCTCGACGCCCTGGCCCGTCACCGGCGGGACCGCGGACTGCCCGCCGTCTCGCTGGCGTGGGGACCGTGGACGCGGGCCGGCGGCATGACCGGCGGGCTCGGCGAGGCCGAGGCCGAGCGGATGGCGCGGGCCGGAGTTCCGCCGCTCACCCCCGAGCAGGGCGTGGACCTGTTCGACGTCGCGGTGACCGGTGCGGACCCGCATGTGCTTCCCATGCGCCTCGACCTCGCGGTCCTGCGGGCGGCCGGCGGCGAGGTGCCGCCGCTGTTGCGAGGACTGATCCGTATGCCCGCCCGCCGCACCGCGCCGGTCGCCGCCTCGGCCGGTCTCGCCCGGCGGCTGGCCGGGCTCGGTGCTCAGGAGCGGCACGAGGTGGTCCTCGACCTTGTGCTGACGCACATCGCTCTCGTACTGGGACACACGGGGACAGAGCAGGTGGATCCTGGGCGGGCGTTCCAGGACCTCGGTTTCGACTCGCTGACCGCGGTCGAGCTACGGAACCGGCTGGGGAAGGCGACCGGGTTGCGGTTGCCGGCGACGGTGGTGTTCGACTACCCCTCGGCGGGCGTCTTGGCGGACTTCCTCACGGGTGAGCTGGTCGGGGCGGAGGCGCCGGAGCGGGCCGAGTACGCGCCGGTGGCGACGGCGGACGATCCGGTGGTCGTCGTGGGGATGGCGTGCCGGTTCCCCGGCGGGGTGAGGTCTCCGGAGGACCTGTGGCGGCTGGTCCGCGACGGGGTGGACGCGGTGTCGGACTTCCCCGCCGATCGAGGGTGGGACCTCGGGACGCTGTTCGACGCGGATCCGGAGAAGGCCGGCACGTCCTATGCGCGTTCGGGCGGGTTCCTGTATGACGCGGGGGACTTCGACCCGGCGTTCTTCGGGATGAGCCCGCGTGAGGCGCTGGCCACCGACGCGCAGCAGCGGTTGTTGCTGGAGTCGGTGTGGGAGGCGGTTGAGCGGGCCGGGATCGATCCGGTGTCGTTGCGGGGCAGCCGCACGGGCGTGTTCGTGGGTGTGATGTACGCGGACTACGCGAACCTGCTGGACGGTGAGGAGTTCGAAGGTTACCGGGGCAGCGGCAGCGCCGGGAGCGTGGCCTCCGGGCGGGTGTCGTACG
>NZ_BOOW01000064.1 GCF_016863435.1 Sinosporangium siamense | reverse complement strand
CGTTTACGAGGGGGAGGATGTCAATAGCGTGACCCTAGCGAGGGCGGCTCGGGGACGGCGAGCGATTTATGCGGTTACCACGGCGCGCACCAGGCGGCAGGCGTCGGCGGGCAGCAGGGGGTCACGGCGCTGCCAGTGCGCGTGGTCGACCGCGTGCTCCTGACGTACATCCTCAGCCGGCTCCAAATTGGCGGCTGTCAGCAGCGCCGACAACTCGGCGGGGGTGAAGAAGCTCAGCCAGGGTTCGCCGCGCTCCGCCGAGGCGGCCATGGCGAACTCGGCGAAGGCGGCCCCTCGTTCGTCGCGCAGGGAGGACGGCAACGCGTATTCCATGACGAGTTCACTGCCGGGCGCCAGCCGGCCGACGGCGGTGAGGGTGGAGGTGACGGCGCCGGCGGTCAGGTACATGCTGACGCCGAGCCAGCTCACCAGGGCGGGCCTCGCGGGGTCGAACCCGTGGGCTACGAGCCGGTCGAAAAGGTCGTCGGCCTCGAAGTCGGCCCCGACGAAGGTGACCTCGCCTTGAGGGGTGAGGCGGGCGGTCGTCAGCAGGCCGCGTTTCCAGCGCTGGGTGGCGGGGTGGTCGACCTCGTAGACCGCGATCCGGGAGGCCAGGGGGGATCGGTGGGCGAAGGTGTCCAGTCCCGCGCCGAGGATCACATATTGGGGAAGGCCGGATGCGGCCAAGCGGCGTTCGGTGTAGTGGCTGCGGGTCGTCACCTGGGCGCGCACCCCCGACAGGATCAGATGGTCGCCGTGGGCACGGTGGTAGCCGATCAGCTGCTCGGCGCTCTCCCCCAGCAGGGTGTGGGCGAGGGTGTCCTCGAAGAGGAGGGGCTCCCGGTCGACCACCAGGTGAGCCGCGCGGGCGGCGGCCGCCATGAGGGCGGTCAGACTGGGCTGTTCATCATTCATCGGCTGGTTCCCTTTTCACAGTTGCTAGCCATGCGAATGACGATGTTAGTCACATATTTATTATCTAACGTCCATCATAGCATATAAAGATAAATTTCTAATTACGGGAGATTTTCTTTTTTATGTCGCCGTAATCGACTCCGGCAGCGCGAAGTCGGTGAGGTCCGCCTGAAGATAGGACACGACCTCCACGATCCGCCCGCCACGCACGGCCAGCACATCCAGTCCCGCCGCGCTGTAGATCTTCGCGTGCTCGTCCCATATATACGTCCCGAAGGCGATCTGCCCGTTCGCCGTGGTCTGCACGAACCGCCAGCGATGCCGGATCGGCCCGCTGAGCAGGAACTCGCGGATGGCGGCGTGACCGTGGAACCACTCCGGAAGCGGCGGCATCGAGTATTTCGCGTCGTCGGAGAGCATCGCCACAATCCCCTCGACATCCCCCGCCTCCCACGCCTCGGCGTAACGCCGCGCCAGATCCGCCACCTCCGGGCCGGTCGGCTGCGCCTGCGGCAGGGTCACCTTCCGGGCACGTTGCAGCGCACTGTTCACCGCGGCCGCCGTGGTGTCCAGCAGCCCGGCGACCTCCGCCGCCGAGAACCCCAGGACCTCCCGCAGCAGCAACACCGCCCGTTGCGTGCCGGTGAGGTACTGCAAAGCCGCAACGAAGGCCAGTTCCAGGTTCTCCTTGGCCACGGTGTGTTCCTCGGGGCCGGCCTCCGGATAGGGGTCGATCAGTGTGTACATCTCGGGGCTCAGGTCCGTCGGGAGGTCGAGCCGGCTTCGCCGTTCGAGCATCGTGAGGCAGCGGTTGGTGGCGATCTTGTAGAGCCAGGGCCGGATCGACCCGCGGTCCTCGAACCTGTCCAGACTGCGCCAGGCCCGCAGCAGCGTCTCCTGCACGGCGTCGTCGGCGTCGTGCGTCGACCCCAGCATGCGATAGCAGTGCGCGTGCAACTCCCCGCTCAGTGGCTCGACAAGACGCCCGAACGCCTCCCGGTCACCACTTTTGGCCGCTGCGAGCAGATGCGGTGCTGGCTGGTGCATATGTCAGATGCTATGGGCGGCGTCCTCTGAGCCACGCCCCTCGTGGGTTGTGCGAAAACCCGTTGGCGGACCACGGCGACCACTGCTAGCTTTCTGGAGGCTGTGCCGGAGAACGAGGAGGTGATACCCGTGAACGCAGAATCGACATGGGTGCTCCCCTCCGGGGTCACGGTCGGGCGATAGGTCGTCCGGGAGCGCCGTTCAAGAGCACTCCCGAAAGGCACGACCGTGCGATTCACTTCTGAACAGCGCCTGGATGACGGCGTCCTCGAACGCCGATTCACCCTCGGCGAGATCCCCGGCATCCTGTGGACGCCCGCATCCGCATCCGCACCGGTCCCGCTGATCCTGCTCGGCCACCCCCCGCTCGGACTGCACAAGATGTACCCCCGGCTGGTGGCGCGGGCCCGGCGCTCCGCGGCGGAGGGCTTCGCTGCGGCCGCCATCGAACTCCCCGGGAGCGGTGACCGGCCCCGATGGGCCGGCGCCGAGCAGGCCCAAGCCGACCTGCGCCGGGCTATGGAGGCCGGCGAACCGGTCGGTGACGAGATCATCGACGCCCTCATCCTCCCGCTCGTCGACAAGGCGGTCCCGGAATCGCAGGCCGCCCTGGACGCCGTCCTGTCGCTGCACGAGATCGGCGGCCCGGTCGGATACTCGGGGGGAGTGATCTCCATCGGTATCCGGCTTGCGGTGGTCGAGCCGCGCATTGTGGCCGCCGGCCTCTTCGCCGGGAGTTTCGTGCCTCGCACCATGTTCGAGGAGGCCCGGAAGGTCACCATCCCGCTGCATGTCCTGCTGCAGTGGGATGACGAAGGGAACGACCGACAGGCGGCCCTGGACCTGTTCGACGCCTTCGGTTCCAAGGAGAAAACACTGCACGCCAACATGGGCGGGCACACCGGCGTCCCGCAGTTCGCAGGGGAGGACGCGGCCGGGTTCTTCGCCCGGCACCTGCGCCAGCCGCAAGCCGGGGCCCGCCGCCAGACCGGCAGCAGGAGGTAGGCGGCGCCGGCCCAGCGCGCCGCTCACCGAGGACAGGTCCCGGCCCTCCTCGACGGCGGTGGCCGGCAGGTGCACAGCCGTCCCGATCGCGGTGGCACCGGCCATCGGCGGTACCGGCCGGTCGGGGCGGCACCCGGCCACCACCGCCTCCATCAGCCGGGCCCGCGTGAGGCGCTCAGCCGTGCCTTGCCGATCGGCGGGCGAGCGACCGACTCGCTTCGCCCGCCGAAGGCGCTACGGCTTCGCGGACCCCTTCAACCGCTATCCGGCGGGCCCCGATTTTCAGGGTGTGCCGCGCATCACATCCGACCGATGTCACGTCCAGGTCGCCTGCTCCCATCTGGTGGGCGTCAGCTAGTGAGCCGAGGAGGACGGAACGATGGGCACACGGCAGAAGACCAACACGGCGACCGCGCACCACGTGGTGATCCTGGGGGCGGGATACGCCGGCATGGCCGCGGCCATCCAGCTCGCCGCCCGGGTGAAGCGGCGCGAGGACGTGCAGGTGACCCTGGTGAACGCGCAGGAGCGGTTCACCGAGCGCATGCGGCTGCACATGACGGCGACCGGGCAGCAGCTCGCCGAGCTGAGCGTCCCGGAGCTCCTGGAGGGCACGGGAGCGCAGTTCGTGCGCGGTTGGGTGACGGCGGTGGACCCGGATGCGAAGACCGTGCGGATCGACGACGACCGGGTCCTGCATTACGGCACGCTGGTATACGGACTGGGCGGCGTCGCCGACACCTCGGCGGCGCCCGGAGCCGAGGACCACGCATACACCCTGAGCAGCGCCCAGGACGCCGATCTGCTAGCCGACCGGTTGGCGCGGCTCGGCAGCGGCACGGTGGTGGTCGCCGGCAGCGGGCTGACCGGCGTCGAGGCGGCCGCGGAGATCGCCGAGCGGCACCCGGCGTTGAACGTGGTGCTGCTGGGCAGGCGGGAGCCCGGCGCGGCCATGAACCCGAAGGCCAAGGCGTATTTGCACGCCGCACTGGACCGGCTGGGCGTCCAGGTGCGCGCCGGCGTCGAGGTGGTGAAGGTGCTGCCCGACGCGGTGGAACTGGCGGGCGGGGAGAGCGTCGTCGCCGACGCGGTTTTGTGGACGAGCGGCACGCGGGTGTCGCCGCTGGCGGCCGCCGCCGGGCTGGCCGTCGACGAGCGTGGACGCATTGTCACCGACGCCGCGCTGCGGTCGGTGTCCCACCCCGAGGTGTACGCGATCGGCGACGCGGCCTCGATCCGCCAGGGCTACGGCGTCATGCACGGCACCTGCCAGGGCGGCATGCCGACCGGGGTGCACGCTGCGCTGTCGATCGACCGGGTGCTCAGGGGCAGGCAGCCCAAGCCGTTCCGCTTCGGCTACTACCACACGCCGGTGAGCCTGGGGCGAGGTGATGCCGTGGTGCAGTTCACCCGGCCCGATGACAGCCCGCGCCGGTTCTGTCTGACCGGCCGTATGGCCGTCTGGTACAAGGAGACGGTGACCGCCTCGCCCTGGCCGACCTACGGCCGTATGAAGAGGATGCCCGCCTCGGGCGCGTTCTGGCCCCGCGGAGGCCGCTTCAGCCGGGTCGGGGAGGCCCGGTGACCGACCTGTCCCCCCACCCCGATCAGCAGGTCTTCCACGAGCACCGGCGGCTGCTGTTCTCCGTGGCCTACCGCCTTCTCGGCAGCGCTGCCGATGCCGAGGACGCGGTCCAGGACGCCTGGATCAAGTGGTCTGCCGCGGACCGCTCGCAGGTGGCCGATCCCAAGGCGTACCTGACGCGAATCGTCTCGAACCTGGCGCTGGAACGGTTGCGCTCCACCCGGCATAAGCGGGAGACCTATGTGGGGCCGTGGCTGCCGGAGCCCGTTCTCACCGGCGGGGATGCCTCCGAGGTCGTCACGGACGCCGAGTCGGTGTCGATGGCCATGCTGGTGGTGCTGGAGACGCTCAGCCCGCTGGAGCGCGCTGTGTTCGTGCTGAAGGAGGTCTTCGACTTCAGCCACGCCGAGATCGCCGAGGTGGTGGAGCGTTCCGAGGCCGCGGTGCGGCAGGCCGCGCACCGAGCTCGCGAGCACGTGCGGGCCCGGCGGCCGCGCTTCGCCGCCGACCCGTCGCGGCAGCGTGAGGCCACTGAGCGGTTCTTCGCCGCCGCGACCGGCGGGGACGTCAACGCCCTGATGGAACTGCTCTCCCCGGACGTCACCCTGTGGACCGACGGCGGCGGCAAGGTCCGCCAGGCCCTGCGCCCGGTTGTGGGCGCGGCCACGGTGGCCGCCTGGTTCGCGGCCATCGGCACCGCCAACTACCAAGGCGTCGAGCCTGCCGACATGAACGCCGAACTCGTCGAGATCAACGGTGGGCCGGGCATCGTGTTCAGCGGGCCGGGACACGTGATCGCCACCGTCACCTTCGACTTCGACGCCGACGGTCGCATCACCGCCATCCACAACGTGGCCAACCCGGACAAACTCCAGGCCGTCGCCGACGGCACCACTTACAACCTCGGAACGCAGTGAGCGTCGTCACCGCATGCTGCCGCCGGTCGCGAGCAGGCTGGTGAACTCGGCGATTGCCTCGGGGGACGGCTTGAAGTAGCGGCGGACGTTCTCCGGCTTCTTGTGCCGGGACTCCGCCATGAGCATCGGCAGCGAGGCGCCCTGCTCACCGAGGTGGGTCAGGGCGGTCGCGAACGATGGTCTCTGAACTGCCACTTTCCACGGCGAGCGACCCCCTTATTACCAGCGTCGTACGGAGTGCGCGAAAGTCGTACGGTTGTGGTCCGTCTTTCGGATGAAGCGCTCAACCGTGTGCGGCGGGGAGCATGCTGTCCATGCCCAAACCCCTCTTTCGCGGAGCGTTGGCTGCTGCCGTCATAGCCATATTCGCGGCCACCGGCGGCGCGCAACCGGCTGCGGCGGCAGCCACCCCGTCCGCTCCCGTTCTGTCCAAGCCGACCGGGCCCCACCGTGTGGGCATGACGACGCTCCACCTGGTCGACACCTCTCGCAAGGACCCGTGGGTGCCCGAGGCGGCAGCCCGGGAGCTCATGGTGTCCGTCTGGTACCCCTCACGGGTGTGGCACGGCCGGAGAGCCGCGTATATGACTGCCAAGGAGTCGGAACTGCTCCTGCGAAGCCTAGGCATGCAGAACGTTCCGCCGGACACGTTGAGCAGGACCCGCACCAATGCCGTCGCCGACTCTCCGGCCCATGGGCGGCAAGCCGGTTTGCCGCTGGTGGTGCTGTCGCCCGGTTTCACCGCACCCCGCAGCTCGCTCACCGGACTCGCCGAGGAGCTCGCCAGCCGGGGATATGTGGTCGCGGGCATCGACCACACCTATGAGTCGGTCGGCACGTCCTTCCCCGACGGGCGCACCACCACCTGCGTCGCCTGCCAGTCGCAAGGGTCGCCGGAGTTCGGCCCGAAGACGACGAAAGGCCGTGCCGCCGACGTGGCGTTCGTGCTCGACAGGCTGACGGCGGCGAAGTCGGCGTGGGCCAGGCTGATCGACTCCGACCGGGTGGCGATGGTGGGCCACTCGATCGGCGGCAGCAGCGCGTCGTGGACGATGTTGTCCGATCCCCAGGTGAAGGCCGGGGTCAACATGGACGGCTACTTCCACGTGCCGATCCCCGCCACCGGACTGGACCGGCCGTTCCTCCTCGTGGGCGAGGAGAAGACCCACAAGCCCGACGGCACCGATCCGACGTGGAAGCGCGACTGGGCGAACATGACCGGCTGGAAACGCTGGATCACCGTCAAGGGCACGAACCACATGTCCTTCACCGACTTCCCGCTGCTCATGAGCCGGCTCGGGATGCCTGCCGGCAGCACTCGCCCCATCGAGATAACCCGGGAGTACGTCGGAGCCTTCGTGGACAAGCACCTCAAAGGTAAGCCGCAGCCCATCCTCGACCGGCCGACGCCGCGCTATCCGGAAGTGGATTTCTGGCCGTAGCACTGGCCCTCGCTCCGGGATACTTGCCTGCAGTCACCTGAGAAGGAGCCTTGGATGGGCAGGCAGGTTGAGGTCGTGGACTACGACCCGCAGTGGCCGCGTGTCTTCGAGGAGCTGAGCCAACCTATCGCCGACGTGCTTGGGCCGCTCGCACTGCGGATCGAACACGTCGGCAGCACTTCGGTGCCCGGACTGGCGGCGAAGCCCATCGTCGACCTGGACGTCGTCATCGCGTCGCGGGAGGACCTGGCCGCCGTGATCGAGCGGCTGCGGGGGCTGGGTTATGAGCACAGGGGTGATCTGGGCATCCCGGGCCGGGAGGCGTTCACCATCCCGGCCGGACTGCCGGCCCACCACCTATACGTGTGCGCGGCCGACAACGCGGAGCTGGCCCGGCATCTTGCTTTCCGTGACCATCTGCGGGCCCATCCGGACACGGTCGAGGCATACGCGAACCTCAAGCGCACCCTCGCGACCCGCTTTCCCGACGACCGGGTTGCTTATACGGACGCCAAGACGACATTTGTCGAGGGCGTGCTGGCCGGCGCTGTGTCCTGAGCCCTTCCGGGTGGTGGAGAAGCGAGCTCTTCCGGCGGCATGCCGGCCGGGCCGTACGCTGAGAACGCCTTGACCCTGAAGACACCGCCCGAGCCAAGGCACATCTAACCTCCCGGACATACCCCTCAACTGATGATCCTAAGCAATGACTGCGCACCAATGCCGCCAAAGCAAAGCAGCCAAGCCAATAAATACCCAGCCTTCAGTCAAACAGCTAGACGCACTAGAGACTAAAACCGACCATAAGAGCAGCGACAAGTGTCGGCGTTGAGTGCAACGTGGGCAGAAAACACCTGATGGCGATATGAGACAATCCCAAAGAGCCTGCATGCGACTCCGAAAGGATGCTTCTCGGCAACTCCCAGAAGGGGAGCGGTAGAGCGCTCAACTACCAAGACGAGGCCGTGCCATAAATGGCCCCTCAAAAACAAAATGCTTGATCGCGGCATCGGCGGCACTAATCGCTGCCGTATTCAAGGTCGTTTCGGGCACGCTAGATACCTGGCATTGCCCGAGTTGGATCAACATCGCCGCCTAAAATTCAACTTTCGAATCGGAGGCACAGCCATGGATTCGAAGACCACTGACTTCGTTCACCTGATCGCTGACGGGATCGTCTGCAATACCGAGGCCCGGGGCCATGCCACTCCTGGAGGTCGTCCCCCAACCGAGATCGTCGTCGACGCAACGGAGGGCTTCATTCCTCTGTGGCGTGCGGGCTCGATCCTGAAGTGGCGCTTCCAGGAACGGTCGTTCGCGCGTGCCCCAGACCCGGACGGGAGCCAGGCCACCGTCTTCGAACTCATGAGCGAGGCATTGCTGCGGTGGGGTTCGGCTGCCCCAGTGACGTTCACTCGTGACAGCGACCTCTGGGATTTCGAGATCGTTCTGCGGAACGCATCTGACTGCACGCCTCAGGGGTGCGTTCTGGCCAGCAGTTTCTTTCCGGACGCCGGGCGGCATGAACTGGTGATCTACCCGACGATGTTCGAGCAGGCCCGCGAGGAGCAGATCGAGACATTGATCCACGAGTTCGGACACGTCTTCGGACTGCGGCACTTCTTCGCTGTGGTCAGTGAGACGGCGTGGCCGTCCGAGATCTTCGGCAAGCACAGCCCCTTCAGCATCATGAACTACGGGCCGAAGAGCAAGCTCACAGAAGCCGACCTCAAAGACTTGACGGAGCTGTACCGGTTGGCCTGGACCGGCCGGCTCACCAACATCAACGGCACCCCGATCCGATTTGTCAGGCCCTACAGCGCGCAGGCCGAACCGAGTGCGCCAGTGGCCGCGGACCTGCTAGTAAACACCTCTCACGCTGCCTAGTACTGACCAGACGGACGCCCATACGAAAGCAGGAGGCACACCCGCAAGCTGTCACGAGAGCGAGCACACGATCCTGGGACCCTCATCAGCACACGAGGAGGTTGGGTGCTCGCTGCGGAGCGGCAGGATGGCCTGGTAGCCGGGCGATTCGTACCACTCCTGGGCGCCGGCCAGATCGGGGAATTCCAGCATCACGATGTCGCCGTCCCAGGTCCCCTCACGCCCGACGAGCTGTCCGCCGTGCACAAGATGGCGACCGCCGTACGGTGCCATCGTGGGCTCGATCCGCTCGATGTATTACACGATTTCCGGGCCGGCTTCGACATCCTGCAGGTGACCGATCACGTACGCGCGCGGTGCCGTCATGCCGGCACCTTGTCCAGGAATCCGCGTACGTCCTGGATCCGGCCCGACTCGTCCAGCACCAGGACGTCGAAGCCGACCACCAGCGGCTCGGCTCCCTCCGGGCCCAGGCCCCAGCGGAAACGCACCTGGCGGTGGTGGGCGTCGGCCTCACCGACCCGGGTGAACACGAACCCGGGAAACTGCGCGTGGACGCCGTCGACGAGTGCCGTGATCTCATCGTGGCCGGAGACCTCGGCCATCGGATCGGTGTAGGTCGCCTCGGGCGACCAATGCTTGGAGAGCAACGTCGCCCGCTCGTCGCCGGTTGCGTTCCAGGTGGCCAGGTAGCGATGCTCATACATCTCGCCGAGAACATGGATGTGCCGCTGCGGGAGCGCAATCGACTCCTGCTTGCCGCCGGCTACGCACCGCGCTATCAGGATCAACGATGGGACGACGCATCGATCGCGGTAGTGATGGACGGTCTGCGCCGGCTCCTCGACGCCCATCTGCCCTACCCCGCGCTGCTGTTGGACGATCACTGGGACGTCGTCGACGCCAACGCTGCCGTTGATCAGTTGCTGGCCGGTTGCGCGCCGGCTTTGCTGGAGTCGCCGATCAATGTTGTCCGAGTCTGCCTCCATCCGGATGGGCTGGCCCGCCGGATCGGCAATCTTCCGGAGTGGGGCAACCATCTGCTACGGCAGGTGAGTCATCGTGCCGAGCGCACCCATGACCCGCGCCACTGCGAGCTTGCCTCGGAGATCGCCGGATATCTCGGCAAACCCGATGCCGCCGTCCCTCCGACGGGGCCGGTGATCACCCTCGAAATCGACGTCGACGGCAACCTGCTCCGATTCTTCAGCGCCTCCGCCACGCTCAGCACCGCCACCGATACCGCCTTGGAAGGGCTGCATCTGGAGACATTCCTGCCGGCCGACGACGAGACCCGACGCCTGTTCGATCAGCGGTAGACCACACCAGACGGGGCCCGCCGCAGGCCCGGCTCACGGCATCGGCGCGCGCTCGGGTCCGCGTCCGCGTCCGCCCCCACGTTCGCGTTCGCGAAAGCAGGCTTGTCCTAGGTGGTCGCACAATGCCGCGAAGTTACGATCACCAGGGTCCGTCAAGAGGCCGGCGGACGCCG
This sequence comes from Sinosporangium siamense, assembly GCF_016863435.1. Lineage (GTDB taxonomy): Bacteria > Actinomycetota > Actinomycetes > Streptosporangiales > Streptosporangiaceae > Sinosporangium > Sinosporangium siamense. The sequence continues at coordinate 8,227 of NZ_BOOW01000064.1, read as the reverse complement.
GGGTCGTGAGGGGGCACAGCCCGTCGGCGCAGGTGAAGGCGTGACGGCCCAGGAAGTTGATGTGGTCGTCGCAGATCGGTGAATGCTCGCCGGCGCCGGGGAAGCCATGGGGATCAGCCACGCCGCGATTGCCCGGTTGCCGGGGCTCAGGAAGAAGGGAAAGGGGAGTGCCCGCTCCTTTCCACTCTCAACGTATAGCGCACCCGGGGGCTTGCGGCAAGACCCGGGTCATGCCGCAGAATCGTCGGCCGAGGCCGTAACCGGGGGAAACGGGGGGACGTGGAATGCGTGTGTCGATGTACGGCTTGCGCCTCTACGTCGTCCTGATGATCCGTACGGTGACCGTGCAGTCGCCGCTCGGCGCGGGCGGCTGAGAAGGGCCGGCCTGCAAACCACACCTTGGCGACCTGGTGGAGCGTCGCTCGTCATGGCCACGGGATTCGTCACGCTTCGCCGTACATATCCATTGCAAAGACCTCAGATCGGAGCCGATGCCGTGAATTCGTCGACCACCAGCGTGTTCGACCTTCCCGATCGTCTCGCGCGCAAGGCCGACCCGGCCCTGATCGCAGGTGACGAGCGGCACTTCGCGGCCATCGCGGAGAGCCTGGAGCAGGCGATCACCGACCTGTCCGATCGTCTCGACGCCGCGCGCAAGGCGCCAGGCGGCCTGGGCAGGCAGGCGCTGGACCGGGACATGGAGGTCCACCGGCTGTCGGCTCGGCTGCGCGCGCTGCGCCGGTTCGGGCTGGACCTGTGCCTCGGGCACGTGGTCGGCGCGGACGGCGCCGAGCCCGTGTACATCGGACGGCTCGGCCTCACCGACCACGAGGGCCGCCGGCTGCTGCTCGACTGGCGTTCACCCGCGGCCGAGCCGTTCTTCGGGGCCACCCATGCCAACCCGATGGGGCTGGCGAGCCGCCGCAGATATCGCTGGACCCGCGGCCGGATCAGCGACTATTGGGATGAGGTGTTCGCCTCCGAGGGGTTCGCCGGGCATGCCGCGCTCGACGACCAGTCCGCGTTCATCGCCAGCCTGGGCGGCAGCCGTACGGCACGCATGCGGGACGTGCTCGGCACCATCCAGGCCGACCAGGACGCCGTCATCCGCGCGGGATCGCGCGGCGCTCTCGTCGTCGACGGCGGGCCGGGGACGGGGAAGACCGTCGTAGCCCTGCACCGTTCCGCCTATCTGCTCTACTCCGACCCTCGCCTCGGTCACCGCCGGGGCGGCGTGTTGTTCGTCGGCCCGCACCAGCCGTATCTGGCCTACGTCGCCGACGTCCTCCCCAGCCTTGGCGAGGAGGGAGTGCGGACCTGCACGTTGCGGGACCTCGTCCCCGAGGGGGCCGCCGCGGCGATCGAGAGCGACCCGGATGTGGCCCGCCTGAAGTCGTCCGCGGAACTGGTGAAGGGGATCGAGGCCGCGGTCAGGTTCTACGAGAATCCTCCCGCCAAGGGGATGACGGTGTCCACCCACTGGTCGGACATCTGGCTGAGCGCCGAGGACTGGGCGGAGGCGTTCGCGGCACCCGACCCCGGCACTCCGCACAACGAGGCGCGCGATCAGATCCTGGAGCAGCTGGTCACGATCCTGGTGGACAAGCACGACGGCGAGGCACCGGAAGACCTGCTTCGCAAGTCGCTGCTGCGGAACCGGGAACTGCTCGTCGCGCTCAACCGCGCCTGGCCGCTGATCGAGGCGGCCGACCTCGTCGGGGACCTGTGGTCCGTGCCCGCTTATCTGCGTATGTGCGCGCCCTGGCTCAGCCGCGACGACATCCGGAAACTGCAGCGCGGCGACGCCTACGCCTGGACGACGTCCGATCTGCCGCTCCTGGACGCGGCACGGCAACGGCTCGGCGACCCGGAGGCGTCACGGCTGAAGCGGCGGCACGAGGCCTCCGTCGCCGCCCAGCGCGAGCGCATGTCGCAGGTCGTCGACAACATCCTCGAAGCCGACGACGACGGCGAAGGCGCGGTGACGATGCTCCTCGGAAAGGACATCCAGGACGCCCTGATCGACGAGACCGCCCTGCCCGCCGCCGACCCGGACCAGCTGGCCGGCCCGTTCGCCCACATCGTCGTGGACGAGGCTCAGGAACTCACCGACGCGGAATGGCAGATGCTGCTGCTCCGCTGCCCGTCCCGCAGCTTCACCATCGTCGGGGACCGCGCCCAGGCTAGGCACGGCTTCACCGAGCCGTGGCGGGCACGGCTCGAGCGGATCGGACTCGACCAGATCAGCCTGGCCACGCTTACTATCAACTACCGGACGCCGGAAGAGGTCATGGCGGAAGCCGAGCCGGTCATCCGGGCCGTGCTCCCCGACGCCAACGTGCCGACCTCCATCCGCACTGGCGGCGTCCCCGTCGTTCACGGGCCCACCTCGGACCTGGGCTCGATCCTCGACACCTGGCTGGCCGCACACTCCGACGGGATCGCCTGCGTCATCGGCGACCCCGCGTTCCGGGACATACCGCGAGTCCGGTCGCTGACGCCGGAGCTCGCGAGGGGGCTCGAGTTCGACCTGGTCGTCCTGATCAACCCGGAGGAGTACGGCAGAGGCATCGAAGGCGCAGTCGACCGCTATGTCGCCATGACCCGGGCGACCCAGCAGCTTGTCATCCTCACGGACTCCTGAAACCGGCCCGCCCGGTTCTTGTGGCAATGCGCGGGACCGGCAGCCGAGTGTGGAACCCGTTCGGACGCTCGGCGGGGCCTATGGGGCCGGAGCCGCCCCCGCAGGCGAAGATCACTGCCGGGCCTGGACTTTCCTCAGGCTATGAGCCGTCGGCACCGGTCGGGCCTGCGGGGGTGGGCAACCCCCGCAGACGCAACCGGGCATCACCTCGACGGGAGGGCTTTCTATTCCTCCACAGGAACCTCGCTCCCCGAGCGCGCCGACAGCTCCAGCCTTGGCCAGTCGGCGATGTCGCGTTGCATTTGCCGGTCGTGGGTGGCCACGACGACAGCCGCATCGGTGACCCGCAGCGCCTCGGTGAGCTCGTCGACCAGGGCGATGGACAGGTGGTTGGTCGGCTCGTCCAGCAGCAGGGCGTGTGGGCTGCCGGCCAGGGCGCAGGCGAGGTCGAGCCGGCGTTGCTGCCCCATCGACAACTCACCGATCCGCTTGTTCGCGTCTCGCGAGGCCAGCAGCCCCAGCGACGACAGCCCGACGGTCTCGTCGTCCTTCAGCAGGCCCGCCGTCACCAGGTCCGCGACGTGCTCGGCGAACACATCGCGGGCCCGGCGGTGGAGCGGGCGTGAGGACTCCTGCCGTAGCAGATGCACTCGTGCCCTGCGGGCCAGGTGGACCGTCCCGGTGGTCGGAGCGAGTGTCGCGGCCAGCACCGCGAGCAGGGTGGACTTGCCTGCCCCGTTCGGCCCGGTGACGACCAGGCGATCACCGGAGCTCAGCGACAGGTCCACAGGCAGAGTCAATCGCTCTGCGACCGTGACGTTCTCGGCTCGCACCAGAGTCACCCCGGCGCGCCCCGACAGCTCCGGCATGTGGAACCTCTGGGGCGGTGCCGGTGCGGTGATCTGATGCCGTTCCAAGTCCTCCTGACGGCGGTGCACCGCCCGGGCCAGCGATCCGGCCCGGGTGGCGCGCTGGTGTTTGCCGGTGCCCTTGTCCGGACGCCAGCCGCTGATGAGACGGTTCTGCGCATTCGAAAGGTCCTGGGCCAGCCGTTCACGCTCGGTCTGCTGCTGGGCGTATTCCGCCTCCCACCGCTCCAGCTCGGCGCGACGGCCCTCGCGGTAGCCGGCGAAGCCGCCGCCGTAAACGCCCGGCGTGCCCTCCCTGGTCGGATCGAGATCGAGGATCGTGTGCGCGACATCCGCCAGCAGCGCCCGGTCGTGGCTCACCACGACCACACCGCCCTGGAAGGCACGCAACCGGTCGGTCAGGAAGTCCAGCGCGTCCCGGTCGAGATGGTTGGTCGGCTCGTCCAGCAGCAGGAAATCGTCCCCGGCGGCGAGCATCACGGCCAGCCGCACGCGATATCGCTGTCCCACGGAGAGACTCGACAGCGGGCGCGCCCGGTCGGTCACCGCGCCCAGCCCTTCCAGAGCGACGTCCACCCGCCGATCGGCGTCCCACGCGTCCAGTAGTTGCACGAGATCCAGTGCGCTGCCGTACTCCTCGCCGGCGCCGGAACGGCCCTCGGCCAGCGCGACCGTGGCGTCGTCGAGCCGGCGCATCGCGGCACGGACGGCCGCGAGCCACTCGTCGACGACGTCGCCGACGGTGCGGTGGCCGTGGTCGGCGGGCATCTCCTGGGTGGCCAGCGCCAGCGTGCCGACACGCTGCACGCGAGATCACAGCTCCCACACTCCTGATCGCCGGCACAAAAGACCGCCTCTATCCCCTGGACCTGGCCGAGCAGACCGCCGCCGGCATCCCGGGCGCCGAACTCGTCCTCTACGAGGGCCTCGGCCACAGGCCGACCCTGACCGACAAACGGTTGGCCCGCGACGCCCTCGCCTTCCTCCTCAAATCCGAGGGCAGACAGGGCCAGGCCGGTGTCTAATACGACAGCCGCCGATCGCCGGCCGATTTCGGAGTATGTGGCGGCTCCCGTACCAGACGGCATGGGTGAGGCTGTCCTTCTCACCGGTTGTGTACCGACGACCGGCCGGCGAGGTCTTCCACCTGTCCAGCGCATTTCTCATTACTACTGGGACCCCGAGGAGCACGGGCCCCGGCTGTGGTCGAGGGCCCGCGCAGGGTGAATCAGGGGCGTACGGCAGAGCCGGGAACGGCGGGACTACAGGAGAACAGGCGGCTCAGCGGACATGCCGGAGTATGGACGCCTTGTTCGACGTGTCCTTCGCGCACCTGGTGCCGTGGGCGGGCGCCTTACCGGAGATCAGGTAGTCGTCGATGATCGTCGTGACGCACTTGCCGCGGCCGTAGGCGCCGTGGCCGCCGTCCTCGAGGGTGACGAGCCGTGCGGCGTGGCCGAGCTGCCGGGCAACACTCGTGGCCCACACGTACGGCGTAGCCGGGTCATGCCGGGTGCTGGACACAAGCAGCGGCGGAGTGCCTTTCACCCGCAGCCGGCGCTGCGGGTCCTTCACCGGGTCGGGGTGGCCGAGGCAGTTGGCGACGCTGGAGAAACCGACGAGGCTCGGGCCCATGTCCGGGGAGATGGCCTCGGACCTGCGCACATGGCGGGCGAGCTCTCGGTGGTCGCGGACGGGCAGCCGCCAGTCCTGGCAGAAGGTCTCATTCGCGAACGGGACCGTGTCCCCCGTGGCCGGAGGGGTGGGGAAGGCCGCGGGCGGGTCGGACTCGCCGTCCCGGTCGAGGGCCGCCAGGAAGGTGGCGAGGGGCCTCTGGTCCGAGCTGGAGAACGAAACGAGGGCCGTGCCCGTCAGCTCTGCTCGGCTGTACGGTCGCGTGGGCTTGGTCACGGTGTGAAGCTTGCCGCGGTCGGCGCGCTTGAGCAGGTCGGACCAGACGGCACGGACGTTCTTACCGTTGAGCGCGCAGTCCGCGCTGCCGCCGCACCACTTCACGAACGCGTCGAACGAGTCCTGGCCCGCCCACGACTCGGTGTCGAGGAACCTCCGGGTGTTAAGGCTGTGGTCCATGTTGCCGTCCATGGCGAGGGCGCGGACGCGGCCCGGGTAGCGCTCCGCGTATGCCTGGCCGATGAGCGTGCCGTACGAGACGCCGTAGTAGGTGAGCTTCTCCTCACCCAGCGCGGCGCGCAGGGCGTCCAGGTCGTGCACGGTGTTGCCCGTGTCGACATGGTCGAACATGGGCCCCGTGCGGGCACGGCAGTCGGCCCTGCGCTCCTTGTTGTACGCCACGAGCGCGTCGAAGTCGGCCTGGTTCCGCGGGATGGGGTGCGGCTCACGGGCGATCACGTCACGCGAGCAGAGGACCGGGCTGCTGCGCCCCACCCCGCGCGGGTCGAACCCGATGATGTCGAACCGGCGGTTGATCTCATTGGAGAAGAAGTTCCAGCCCTTGATGAGCGTCGCCACTCCTTCGCCGCCGGGCCCACCCGGGTTGAAGACCAGCGAGCCCTGCCTGGCTGCGGAATCAGTGGCCTTGATCCTGGCGAGCGCTAGCTTGAAGGTCGGCCCACCCGGGTCGTCCCGGTTGATCGGCAGTGTGATGGATCCGCAGTCGACCGCGGGATTCTCCGCACAGGGCTCCCAGGCGATACCAGCGGAGGGCGCCGCGGCACCGGCGGCCGCGGAGGCGAAGGGGGTGAGGGGAACGGTAAGCGCGGCAAGAGCGCCGAGGGCGACCGCCGCACACCGTCTCATTCCGCATGTCCAATCGTCATAGTCACATGCTGTTGTACGGAATGTGGTGTGTTTATGATGCTTCGGTAGGAAAAGTGGATCATCCTGAGGGTGGGAGATCGCCCGTCGACCTAGGCCCTACTCCTAGTGAAAGAGGTCGCCAACTCCCAGACAGGTGCCGTACGGCAACTACCCGACAGGCCGCACGGAGACAAATAGCCGCCACCCGGGCCCACCTGCGAACCGCCGACCGTCTACTCGGCAAGATTGAAAATCCGGTAGAACACCAGGTCTGGGCGCCTTTCCAGCAATCCTCGGTCGAGCCTGATTCCTGCCGGGAGCCGTCGCCCTAGCGCCTTCCCGGGGCACCTGCTGGAACCAGATCCTCGGCCCGTACCCCTCGGGATCGACGATGCTGTCGCTGCAGTCCCCCCGACGACGCGGCCGGCCTGGTCGTGCCGGAGCTGTCGATCGGGTTGTCCTACCCGGCGAGCCCGTTCCCAAGCGACGACCTGGTGTGCTTCGACAGCGTTCTGATCGCGGGCCCCGGCTACTACGACCCGCCGCCTGGTACGGCGGGCGCCGCCCGTTAGCCGAGCCGGGCATAAGCGGTGGCCGGTCGGGCGCATGCTCGGTGTCGCCGTCGCCAGGCCGACCAGTGTGCGGTGTGGCTCAACGACGGGCTGTGTACACCGATGGCGTTGAACAGGCGCTTGATCCCACCAACGTCAGCGGGTCCGCGCACAGTACGAATTGCCGGGCTTCAACAGGCTGGGCTTCGGCTTGATACTGAAGTACTTCGAGCTGAAGGTGCGCTTTCCGCGCCGGGAAGACCTCAGATGGCCAGCTTCGCGAACTCGGCCATCTCTGCCGACGGATTGATCACCGGCTGGAAGATGATCTCGTCGATGCCGGCTTGCGCCAGGGTGGTGAGGCGAGCGAGCAGGCCGCCCCGCGTTCCGACCAGCATCAGCGCGTCGATCAGCGGCGGTAGGATCAGATCCCGGTCCGCCGGCGCGATGCGCCCCAGGTAGTTGGGGTAGAGCGCGGTGTGCCGGTCCGGCGCGCCGGTTGTGGTTCCCCGACGGTAGAGGAGCGATCGTACGGCGTCGCGTTCCTCAACGCCGAGCCGTTCGCTGAACGCGGGTGTGTCGGCGGCAAAGGTCAGCAGCGACATGACGATGTGGCCCGTCGCGTCTCTGGCGGCGTCGCCGTACGGGTCCTTGCCCTCGTCGAGGACGTGCAGTGCGGTCATGACGTAGGAGGTCGGGTCACCAGGCGCGCCCCCGGCCTGTCGGCGAGCATGGTGGAGCGCCCTCCATGCCTCTGGTGCCAGGAGACCGAAGGAGATGATGCCGGTGCCACAGCGGCCGGCGACGGCGGCAGCCTTCGGACCGTTCGCAGCCACCAGGAACTCGATGGGGTCAGTGGTGTTCACGTACGGCCCGGCGTGCAGGAGCCGGATTTCGCAGACCCGGTCACCCTCGCGGTACTCGGCGGTGCCGCCGGCGCACAGGTCCTGCAGGGCGGCGGTGAAGTGCTCGAGTTCGGCTGTCGTGGTCGGCGGCATTCCCAGGGTGCGCCGGGCGGTGTTCCCGGTGCCGATACCGCAGATGATCCGGCCAGGCGCCAGCGCGTTGAGGCTGGCGAATGCGCCGGCCGCGGCGGGTAGTGACCGCAACGCCGGTGAGGTCACGCCGATGCCGAGCTTGATACGGCTGGTGACCTTCGCGCACAGGCCCAAGGCCACGAACGGATCGCCGTGGAGCACGGGTGTGTCGTAGACCCAGAAGCTGCTGAAGCCCAACTCCTCGGCCTGCACGGCCAGGTCCTCCACCCCGGGTTGAGCTGTGACAACGATGCCTTTGCGCACGATACCTCCACGTCAGTACCGAGGGTCCGTTGACCTTGCTTCTCATGAATCACCCAGAAGTTGACATCCTCTCCCTCGTAAACG
>NZ_BOOW01000063.1 GCF_016863435.1 Sinosporangium siamense | reverse complement strand
AAGGGGCCGCACGCGGCGGCGCGGAGCGCCGCCGCCTTGATACCTATAAGGGAATCACGACAGTTGGCATCGGCGACCGTGCGCCGTCCAGAACGCTTGGTGACCAGGCGTGTCGGGCGCGCGATATGCGCACGTCAAAGCGGACGGCCAGGGCTCATGAATCGGGAACGAATTCGTTCCGCATAACCGGCGGATAACGAATGATTTTTTAGCGGCTGGCGGGAACCGTGGTTCTGGAGTGTCCGTTGTGTCGTATGTACCCACCGAAGTTACTCGCAAGTAACATCAAGGAATCGGAGGTTTCGTTGGCGGTACAGGGTCCTTTCCCTGTGAGTCATCTGGCAATTTTCCCGTACGGCTGCTACGTGGTCGGCCCGGTTGTCCCGGTCGCCGACTTCGAGGCGTCGACAAAAGAGAAAAGCGTGCAGACCCGCGACAAGTTGAGCGGGCTGCCCGTGTGGGCGGTACCGGTCGTGGATGCCGATCCAGCGGCCAAGACGGCGTCCAAGGCCATCGCGGTGAAGATCGCATCGGCGGTGGAGCCGGTGATACCTGCTCCTCCGGAGCAGTGGGCGGCCCTTGGCCTGCCGTTCGTCCCGGTGGAGTTCGAGGGGCTGACGGTCACCCCGTATGTGGCTCAGCAGACGGGCAGGCTGGCCTACTCGGTGCGGGCGACGGGTATGCGGACGCCGCCCAATCCCGCTGGTCGCGGCGTCGCTCGGATGAAGGACGCCGGTTGAGCGAGGGTCGTTCGAGCGGGGGCCGTGAGGTGTTCTCGACGGCTGGCCTCTATGTCGGGTCCACTGGTGCGTCGGCGACGTGCCACATCTACGGCGACAAGCCTCCCTTGCTGTCGATGGGAGCGCGGGGGCTGTCGTGGCTGGTCGGTGTACGGGGCGGCGTCTCGGCCGGTCCGGCGGACATCGACGGCGCGGTGCGCTTCGCAAGTGAGCTTGCCTCCGCCGCGTGGGGATTTGAACTGGAACTGCGCCGCTACCGGCGCGATCTGACAATGTGACGGCTCGGGGGCCGTCGGGGCACGCGCTTGGGCGGCCCCCCTTTCCTCTCCCCTGTTTTCTCTTCTCCATCATTTAGTCGGGGCGGCCTGCCCTGAATCCCGTTCCTGCCTAGTCATCGGAGGGTGGCTTTTATCGTGCTGCGCAAATTGCCTGGCGCAGAGGTGCAAGGAGTCGTTTCGACCCGCCCGGATACGTCGGTGGTCTTCACACCGACCGTAATCCCCACGCCTGCGGTGGTGGTCATCGCCGCGAAACTGTGGGGGCTGGTCGCGGGGGTTGTCAGGGGTGCGGTGAGGCATCCGGTGTCGGTCGCGCTGGTGGCCGCGCTGGGGCTGGTGGCGTGGCTGCTGGGGTGGCGGGCTGCTGCGGGCGGTGTCCTGGGCGCGGGGGCGCTGCTGGGGGCGTGGGCGGGCTACCGTCCCGAATCGTTCATGCGGTGGGTCGGGTGGCAGGCGGTCGCGTGGTGGCGGTGGCTATGGGTGTACCGGCGGCACTGGGGCGCGGCGCTTGCGGTGTCCGGCCTGACACACGCGGTACGCGGCCGTACCTACGTCCCGGATCTGGTCCGCGTCAAGTCCGATGCGACCAACGACCGGGTGCATGTGAAACTGCTCGCCGGTCAGGAGGACGGCGCGTTCGCCGAGCGATCGGCGAACCTGGCGCACGCGTTCGGGGCGGTGTCGTGCCGGGTGGGCACTCCCCGGCCTGGCTGGGTGGTGCTGACCTTCCCCCGTCACGATCGGCTGGTGCGCCCGATCCCGGCACGGCCGATACCGCTGCTGCCTCGGGTGGACTCGGTGGACGTCGGCGTGACCGAGGACGGGCGGCCGTACCGTCTCCAGATCCACGGCACGCATGTGCTGCTGGCGGGGGCGACCGGTGCGGGCAAGGGAAGCTGGTTGTGGGGTGTGGTGCGGGGGCTGCTGCCTGCGGCGGCCAAGGGTGAGGCGCTGTTTTGGGCGTGCGACCCCAAGCGCATGGAGTTGAGCTACGGCCGTCCCCTGTTCGACCGGTACGCGGCCACCGGGGAGGAGTGCGCCGAGCTGCTTGAGGCGGCGGTGCGGGCGATGCAGGAGCGGGCCGACCGGTACGCGGGGCTGCGGCGCGACCACGTGCCCACGCCCGATGAGCCGCTCATTGTCGTGCTGGTCGATGAGCTGGCGTTCCTGTCCGCCTACCAGACGGATCGGAGCGTGAAGGCGCGGGTCGGCGCGGCGCTGGCAACGCTGCTGACCCAGGGCAGGGCGGTCGGCGTGAGCGTGGTGGCGGCCTTGCAGGACCCGCGTAAAGAGGTGGTCGGCATCCGCAACCTGTTCCCGCACAGGGTCGCGCTGCGGCTCGATGAGCCCGACCAGGTTGACCTGGTGCTGGGGGACGGGGCGCGCGACCGGGGCGCGGCGGCCGAACTGATCCCGCACGACCGGGTGCGCGGTGCGGGGATCGGATACGTGCGGGTGGAGACCTCGCCTGAGCCGGTCCGGGTCCGGGCGGGCCACGTGACCGATCAGGACATCCGGCACATGGTGCTGGCCTGGTCGCCCGACATCCGGGAGGCCGTGTGAGCGTCGAAGTGATCCTGTCGGGCCTGCGCTGCTCGGCGTGCGGGGCGGTCGGCGTGCTGGTGCTCGACGTGGTGCGGGGTGTCGCAGGGTGCCGGGCCTGCGGTCAGCGGGCGACGGTCTTCGGTCCGGAGGAGTTCGACGAGGAAGGGGAGGACGACGCCGAATGCCACGGCGGCAGCGAGACGGGCTGGGATCTGGACTCGGACGGGTGGGGGTCCGCTTGAGCGGGGCGGGCGCGTTGCGGGCGGCCGGTCTGCTCTCGGGACAGGTGGCCGAACTCCTGGCCGATCGGTACGGGGTGTGCCTGCACCCCATCCCCATGCGGCGCAAGGACGCCTCGGGTGCTGTGGAGCTGGTGAACATCCGCTGCGGGTCGGTCCTTGAGGCCAAGTGCGGCCCGTGCGCCCGGCGCGCCCGGTCGCTGCGGGTGCAGCAGTGCCGGGAGGGGTGGTACGCCGAGCAGGAGCCCCCGGCCCGTGAGCGCCGCGCCCCTGACGGTGTTCTCGCAGGTCAAGCCGATGCCGGCGTGGGGTCGGCGGGGGAGCTTGGGCAAGGGGCTGCGGGGCGGCGCAGCAGGTCTACCCGGCGGCGGGTGGACATGCCGGACCTGCCCCGCCGGTCCCGGGTTCCAGGGACGCTGGGGCGGGTGTATGTGTCCCCGGACGGCAAGCGCTTCCGCCCGTCGATGTTCATCACGGTGACGCTCCCGGGCTACGGGCCGGTGCAGCGCGGTACCGGTGTGCCGGTCGACCCGTCCACCTACGACTACGTGCGGGCCGTGCGCGATAGCGTGCACTTCTCAGGGCTGGTCGATCGGCTGGTGCGCAACCTGAGGCGGGTCGCGGGCTACGACCTTCAGTACTTCGGGGTGATCGAGCCGCAACGGCGCGGCGCGCCTCACCTGCACCTGGCGGTGCGGGGCACGATGGCGCGGGCTGAGGTGCGGGCGGTGGTGGCGGCCACCTACCACCACGTGTGGTGGCCCTCCACCGAACGGGTGGGGTACCGGGGGGATCGGCTTCCGGTGTGGGTGTCCTCGGCGGGGGGCTACTGCGATCCGGTGACCGGTGAGGTGCTGCCCACCTGGGGTGAGTCGCTGGATGCCCTCGGCGAGGAGGCCGACCCTTTCCACGTGGCGCGGTTCGGCACCCAGATGGATGTGCGGGGGCTGCTCGGCGGCGAGGAGTCCGACCGGGCCGTACGGTATCTCACCAAGTACCTCACCAAGTCCCTGGGCGGGCAGATGTCGGCAGACGCGGGCACAGGTCGGCGGGCGGCGCATGTGGCACGCCTGGTGGCGGCGCTTGAGTTCGAGCCGTGCTCGCCCTCATGTGCGAACTGGTTGCGGTACGGGGTGCAGCCCAAGGACGCGCGGGCGGGGCTGGTGCCGGGGCTGTGCCGGGGGCGGGCGCACCAGGCCGCCCATCTGGGCTACAGCGGTCGCAGGGTGCGGGTGTCGCGGCGCTGGTCGGGCAAGACCGTCGCCGATCACGCGGCCGACAGGCGGGCGTGGGTGCTGGCCACTCTCGGGGTGGATGCGGCGGCGGCCGGTGAGGGGGCGGTGTGGGTGCGGGTGCCTGCGGGTGATGCGTCCCTGCCTCCCCGGGCTGTGCGGCTGCTGCGTGAGGTGGCCTCTGTTCAAGAGCGGCGGGCGCGTCTTGAGGTCCGTGCAGGTCGGTCCGGTTCGGTCTGAAAGGTAGGTGTGCGGTGGAGGAATGGATGATCTGGGGCCTGATCGTCGGGTTCCCGATGGGCATGGCGATGCTGGTCGAGTACATCGACGGCAAGAGGAGGAAGGCGTATCGGAAGGCCCTGCGTCGGCGGCGCGGGTGGGTGGTCGCCCAGAGGCATGCCATCCCCAAGGGAGAGCGCGCGGTGTACTGGGAGCACCCCGTCATAGATCACCGTGACCTGCGCGGCCGTGTTGAGGCGGACACGTTGCCGGGGTGGCTGAGGTAAGCGGCCCAGAGCGAACACGTAGTCGATCGATACAAGTCCCGGAGGATTCGATGAACACACTGGTGATCGTGGGCGTGGCTGTCGTTGTGGCGGCGTTGCTGCTGAAAGCGGTGGGCGGACCGCTGCTGGCTAGGTGGGTCGACTGGCGCAACCGCGAAGAGGTACTGATGGGCACCCGGCCGGATACCCCCAGCGTCACCCCCGGCTGGGTCGACTGGGAACGGATGCACGGGCCGTGGGAGGTGATCGCCGCTGAGGCGGCACGGCGGTCCCTGCTCGGCGGGGTGGTGGAGGTGTATGTCATATCCGCACGGGGTCAATACGCCTGGACGTGGAAGGACGGTCAGATACTCGACCGGACGGTCAAGGGTCTTGGACAGTGGGGCGGCAAGTAGGCGGGTGAACTGAGCATCGCCGCGAGCATTCAAGCCGATCGTCGTACCGGCGGCCGTCTACGCGGGACCGGTTACCGTCTCACCGAGGATGACCGGGCGTGGATCGTCCGGACGGCGGCGGAACTGGAGCCGCTGACCGAGGACGAACGCGAGTTCCTGGCGCTGATGTTCACCCGACACCGCCGCACGCGACGACATACCTAGGACACCAGAACCGCCAAGACGGCAGAACGCCTTCCTCCACACTCGGGGGAAGGCGTTCTGCCGTCGCGGGGTTCAGGCGCTCTTGAGGGGCCTCTCCAACCGGATGCGGTCCCTCGCCGGTACCCGACGCCCCCGACCTATCGGCAGAACGGTGATGGGCAACAGGCGGCGAACGATCTCGCGCTGCTCGCCAAGCGTCAAGTCCATCCATGCCGCCTCGATGTCCTCGGCGTCAACGAGCTTGATCGCGGGGTTGTACTCCTCGGCGGCCTCGTCAATCTTGGCCTGTGCCGCCTCGATCTTGGCGCGGCGCTTCTTGGTGCGGGTGAGCATCTGAGCACGGTCGATGATGTCGTCTTCGTAGTCGGCTGCGATCTCCTCCAGCCGGACGCGGTGGACCTTGATCTCAGCCCGCAACGCCGCCACGTCGATTTCTGCGGTAGGCGTGCCGATGATGTCGGCGGGGTCGCTGGTACGGATCAGTTCGAAGAGCAGGCCCTTAGCCAGGGCATCCAACTCGTCCATGGAGATCGTGACGTGTCCGCTGTCATTCTGATGGCACCGGTAGATCCGCTCCTCGACGGGGGTCGTCTCCCCCGTGCGGCGGTCCTTGAGCTTGCGCTTTTTGTTCTGCACCCTCAGCGCATCACCGCACTCGCATCGCCAGATGCATGAGCCAAGCCACCGTGCAACGGTGCCTGCCTGGCTGTTGGTACGCCGATCGGGATCGGTGAGCTTCCCGACCAGTGCCCAATACTTCTCAGGTTCCACAATCGGATCGTCTGTGAACGACCCCACGACGTCGTCTTTTGTGTAGTACTTCCTGCCGCGCACGCCTTTGCGGTGCACGGTCAACCCGGCGTTGCACGGACGCAGCAACATGTCGCGCGCTGCCTCACCGGTCCATTGACCTCCATCGGGCCTGGTGATTCCGGCGCGGCGCAGATCGCGAGCGATCTCCTTCATGGCCACATCGCCAAGCGCGGCGTCGGTGCAATCGGCTATCGTCTTCGCCTCAGCCGGGCGCACGGTGCGGCCGTCATCTTCAAATCCGAAGCGGCGGGTACCCCCACCTCCGAAGCGGCCTTCCTCCGCTTGCTGCTGGCGGGCGCGGGAGACTCGCCGCGCGGTGTCCCGGCTGGCCTGGTTGGCAATCGCGCAGTGGATGCGGGCTGAGGTGATATCCGAATCCGTCGCCAGTCGGAGACTGCCGCCCCATGAGTCCACGACGATGCGGGGCTTGCTCGCCTCTACGACGTCGATCAGGTCTTCAAGGTCCCTCGGGTCGCGCACCATGCGGTCAAGGTGGTACACGAGGCAGTAGCGCAGATCGCCCCTGGCGAGGAGGCTTAGCGCCTTGCGGAACTGGGGGCGGACGGTCCGCAACTGGTGGTCGCCGTTCGGAAGCTTGATCTTGCGGCGTTTGAAGGCGCTCGTGTCGTTCTCCACCAAGACGGCGCGCACACGCAGATCACGGCTGACTGCCATCTTGCACATGTCGGTGACCTGGCGGGCCACGCCGTTGACGTCCTGTTCGTCGGCGTCGGAGATCCGCGCGATGATAATGGTGTCGGTGTCGGCAAGGTCATAGGCGGTCCATTGGTCGCCTGCGGGGTTCCATCGACCCGCAGTGCCGCCGATGGTCATTTCGCCGCCGTTCAGGATGGCGTCCTTGATGATCTGAGTGTTCAGACCGTCTGCCACGGTTCCGCTCCTTTGGCTGTTTTCCCTGCTTACAGGCACAATTCTACCAAAAGAAGTGTTGTAATCTAGGTGTCGGGAAGACGACCGCGGTCAGGATCCTGGCCACCTTGATCCGGCCCGACGCGGGCCGGGCAGCCGTAGGCGGGTTCGACGTCGTGCGCGACGCCCACCAGGTGCGGTCGCTGATCGGCCTGACCGGGCAGTACGCGGGCGTCGACGAGTCGCTCACCGGCGTCGAGAACCTCGTCATGATCGGCCGCCTGCTCGACCTGCCCCGCCGCGACGCCAAGGAGCGGGCCCGGGAGCTGCTGCGCCGGTTCGAGCTGGAGGACGCGGGGGACCGCGCCGCCAAGACCTACTCCGGCGGCATGCGCCGCCGACTCGACCTGGCCGCGAGCCTCGTGGGCCGCCCCCAGGTGCTCTTCCTCGACGAGCCGACGACAGGGCTCGACCCGCGCAGCCGTACCGAACTGTGGGGGGTCGTGCGCGGCCTGATGGCGGAGGGGGTGACGGTGCTGCTGACCACTCAATATCTGGAGGAGGCCGACCAGCTCGCCGACGACATCGTGGTCTTCGACCACGGCCAGGTGATCGCCTCCGGCACCCCCGACCAGCTCAAGTCCACCACCGGGGCGCAGATCCTGGAGATCAAACCGGCCGATCCCGCCCGGGTGGACCTCGTGGCACAGGTGGTGGCCGACGTCGTCGGCACCTGGCCCGACGTCTCGGCCGACCAGGTGCACGTGCAGGTGAAGGACCCCTCCGTGGTGCCCGCGATCGTGCGGCTGCTCGACGAGCTGGGGGTGATCGCCGCGGAGCTGATTCTGCGCAAGTCGAGCCTCGACGAGGTCTTCCTGACCCTCACGGGCGGCCAGGCCGACACCGATGTGAAGAAGACCGATGTGAAGAAGGTGATCGCATGACCACCGTGGCCGAGCACCGCCCGAAGGCCGTGACCAGGCGGGTCGGTCCCGCGTCCACCGTGCGCCACAGCATGACCTTGACATGGCGCAGCCTGGTGCAGATCAAGCACAACCCCTTCGAACTGATCGAGCTGAGCATCCAGCCGCTCATGATGCTGCTGCTCTTCGTCTATGTGTTCGGCGGTGCCATCGCCGGCAACACGACGGACTACATCCAGTTCGCCCTGCCCGGCATCATCGCGCAGAACGCCCTGATCGCCACCATCGGCACGGCCATCGCCCTCAACACCGACGTCACCAAGGGCGTGTTCGACCGGTTGCGCAGCCTGCCCATCGCACGCACGGCGCCGCTCGCCGGGCGCATCATCGCCGACTCCGCCAAGCAGATGTGGTCGGTGCTGCTGTTCATTGTGCTCGGACTTGTCCTGGGGTTCCGCGTCGGCGGCGGGATCGCGGGTGTGCTCGGCACGTTCGCGCTGCTCTTGGTCTTCACCTTGGCGATGTCGTGGATGGCGGTGCTGGTCGGGCTGACGGCCAAGGATCCGGAGAAGGTGCAGATGTTCGCGTTCTCGTTCCTTATGCCGCTGACCTTCACGAGTAACGCCTTCGTACCTTCTGAGACGATGCCGGGCTGGCTCCGGGTGTGGGTCGAGATCAACCCGGTGACGCAGCTCGCGGACGCCGCACGCGGCATGCTGGTCGGCGGCGAGGTCGCCGGGCCTGTCGTCAACTCGCTGCTGTGGGCGGCCGGAGCGGTGATCGTGTTCGCGCCGCTGGCGGTCCGCGCCTTCCGCCTCAGGGCGTGAGCCCCGGCGTCCGGGCGGCGTGCGCATTCCCGGCGTCGCCGGCCGGGGGGCACGTCCGCCCCTGCGAGGCGGCGACACGAACCCACGTCCGCTCATACGTGGCGGGAGTCCGGCCGGGCTTCCGCCGTACGGTCACCCGAGGCCGTAAGGTCACCCGAGGCCATACGGTCACCCGAGCAGGGCGACGACCTCCTCGCGGGTCAGCGCCCTGCCGCGTTCGAGGCAGCGGGTGAACTCCTCGGGCCCGAGCGCGGCCCGCGCGCCGCGGTCGGCGCGCACGTGGTCGTAGTCGACCACCGTGTCGAAGCCGCGAACCCCTACCGCGCCGCCCAGCAGGACCGCCGCCCGTTCCGGCTCGCCACCCGCGAGCGCCAGGACCGCGTAGCCGATCAGGACGAGGGAGAGGACCGGTCTGTTCTCGCCGTCGCGAGGGCACCGGAGCGCCTCCCCGAGGAGCAGCCCGGCCCGCGCCACGTCTCCCCGCTGCTCGGCGAGCATCGCGAGCGAGGTGTTGATCCACGTCCTCGCCTCCTCCGCACCGAGCGGCGAGTTCTCAAGGCACAGCAGCGCCTCGGCGTAGTGCCGCTCGGCGCCGGCCAGTTCCCCCTCCTCCCGGGCGAAGTCGCCCCGGATGGCGAATACCAGCGCGGCCGCCGCGCCCTCCCGCTCCCTCTCCCCCACGCGGATGGCATGAACGGTCTGGCTGAGGAGCTCCCTCGCAGCATCCCGCTCGCCGTTATGCCAGAGCGATGTGGCTAGACGAGTGAACAGCAGCAGGGAGTGCGTCTCCTCCAGGCCGCCGAACTCCTCGATCGCGGCGATGGCCGCCCGGGCCCGATCGACGGACTCCGCCGGCCTGTTCTGCGCATGACTCAGCTCGGCCAGCGCCGACAGACAGGTCGACACACCCCATCGGTCGCCGAGCCGCTCGAAGCCGGCGTGCGCGGCCAGGAGGCTCTCCTCGCAGGCGACGATGTCCCCGGCGGCGAGCATGAACATCCCCTTGAGCGTCGACGCCCACGCGCGCACCCACGGATCCGGCCAGACGATCAGGCGGTCGAGACGCGAAGGGTTCGCGTGCATGTCACCTGCGAGCAGCATCCAGGTGGCCTCGGCCAGCGCCGCCTGGACGCCCGGCGGACCGTCGAGCGCGGCATTGAGCTCCTGAATCTCCCGTATCGCGTCGCCGACCGCCTCGGCTGTCATATCGGTGTCGCGGAAACTCGTCCCGCAGACCGTCCAGGCCGCCAGCCGCAACTCCGGGGCGGCGCCCGCTCCCACACGCAGCGCCTCCTCGCTGCGCGCGAACGCCTCCCTGCGGTGCCCGGCCAGACACCAATACCACCCGAGGGCGCCGACCAGGCGCAGCGCCACTTCCCCTTCGCCGGAGTCGATCGCCCGGCGGAGAGCGGCGGAGGTGTTGTCGTGCTCGGCCGACAGCAGCCGGAGCGTGTCGAGTTGCCCGCGGCCACGCAGCCGAGGCTCGGCCTCCTCGGCCACGCCGAGGAAGTGCCGGGCGTGCGCGAGCCGGACCCGCTCCCGCTCGCCCGCCTCGGTAAGCCGCTCCTCTGCATAAGCACGGACGGTTTCCAGCATCGTGTAGCGCGTCGCCTCAGCCTCGCCGCTCTGGACGGCGGCGGCCACCAGCGACTTGTCCACCAGCCGGGCCAGGGTGTCCAGCACGTCGGCGGGGTCGAGCCCCTCGCCCGCGCACACGCGTTCCGCGGCGGCGAGCGTCGCCCCGCCCGCGAACACCGACAACCGCCGGGCGAGCACCCGCTCCCGCTCGTCGAGCAGCGCCCAACTCCACTCGACCACCGCGTGAAGCGTCTGGTGCCTGGGCAGTGCCGTACGGCTACCGCCGGTCAGAAGCCGGAACCTGTCGTCGAGCCGGTCGGCGAGCGCGTCGGGCGACAGGGTGCGCAGCCGGGCGGCGGCGAGTTCGATCGCGAGAGGCATGCCGTCGAGTTCGCGGCAGATGCGGGCGACCGCGCGAATGTTGCCGGCGACCGAGAAGCCCGGCAGTGCGGCGGCGGCTCTGTCGGCGAACAGCCGTACGGCGGAAGCTGACATCGCCGTGTCCGGATCGGCGCCCGCCGGGGGCACCTTTAGCGGGGTCACCGGCCAGAGGACCTCGCCGGTGATGCCGAGCGGTTCCCTGGTGGTGGCCAGCACGCGGACATTGGGGCACTCGGCGAGCAGGCGGTCGACGACGATGGCTGCGGATTCGACCACATGTTCGCAATTGTCGACTATGATCAGCAGGTGCCTGCCCGCCAGCCCTCCGACCAGCCTCGTCAGCGCGTCACACGATCTCGGGAGCTCGGAGCCGGCGAGGACCGAGTGGATGATCACCGGCCGCAGCCCGAGCGCGGCGGAGAGGGCCTCGGCCACCTCGTCCACATCGGCGCTGCCCGGCACACCGGCGAGCTCGGCCATCCACACCCCGCCGGGCATACGATCGGCCGCGACCTCGGCGGTCCGTACCGCGAGGCTGCTCTTGCCCGCGCCTCCCGGGCCCAGCAGCGAGACCAGGCGGTGTCCCTCCAGCAGCCGGTCCACCTGGGTGACGTCGCGCTCTCTCCCGACGAAGCTGGTCAGCCGGGCACGCAGGTTGCCGCGCCGAACCTGGCCGCCGGCCGGTCCCTGCACGGGTGTCGCCTCCGCGGTGCTCCCCGCCGGCACGCCTCCATTGGCGGAGCTCGCACGGTCGACGTCACCACCCGGCTCTCCCCGGCCATCGCCAACGCCGTCACCGGTGAGGCTGTTGTGCTCGTGCCATTCGCCTCTGAGCATGGCGACGTGGAGGGTGGACAGGCGGGGCGAGGGGTCGGCGCCGAGGCGGTCGGCGAAGTCCGCGCGGGCCTCCTCGTAGGCGGCGAGGGCCTCGACGTGGCGGCCCATGCCGTACAGCGCTCGCATGAGCTGGGCGCGCAGCGGCTCGTGCAAGGGGTGCGTGGCCGTGAGGCGGCGCAGGTCGGCGAGGGTCTCGCCGGGGCGGCCGAGGCGCAGTGCCGCCTCGGCGCGGTTCTCTTCTGCGGCAAGGCGCAGTGCGTCGAGGTGGGCGAGTTCTGTGGCGGCGAAGTCGCCGCCGGCGAGGTCGGGGAGGGCGGGGCCGCGCCAGAGGGCGAGTGCGCGGCCGAGGGTCTCGAAGGCGCGAGCCGGGTCGCCCCCGGCGAGTGCCCTGCTGCCGTCCGCCGTGAGCCGGGCGAAGCGGTGGAGGTCGACCTGCTCAGGCGCGACGGCGAGGCGATATCCGCTGGGTTCGCCGACGATGAGTTTGGACGCGGACTTCCTGTGTCCGGCCGGGCCCGGAGCGGCGAAGGTGTTTCTCAGGCGGGAGATCAGGGCCTGGAGGGCGTTGCCGGCGTTCGCCGGGGGGTTGCCGCCCCACACCCCTTCTATGAGGGAGGTGAGCGGAACCGTCTCCCCGGCGTCGAGCAGGAGGATCGTGAGCAGAGCGCGGAGCCGCCGGCCGCCGACTTCCACGGGCTCGCCGCCTCGCCGTACATCAAGGGAGCCGAGCACGGAGAAGCAGGTCTCCGAGTGCACGCTCGCCCAGTCCATCCCTAGATTCTGTCGGATTCTGGGCGAATTCTGCGCCACCGAACCAGCGGAACGGGTCAGCACAGCGTTCGAATCCGCGTAGCATCATCGGGCATGGGGCAGCCAACGACCTTCTCACCCGCGCGCCGGGCCGCGTTTGTCGCGGCGGTGACGGCGCTCGGTGTCGGGCTGTCCGGCTGCGGGATTCTCGGCAAGAGCAATTCGGACACCGTGACCATGCCAGAGTTCGTGGTCTCCAGTCCGCAGATCCGAAACGGCGGATCCCTGCCGGCCGGATATTCGTGTTCCGGCAACCAGGGCAACCCTCCTATCCGCTGGTCCCGTGTGCCGCCGGAGACCAAGTCGATCGCCATCGTCGTCGACGACAGTGCCGTGGAGAGCTCCCAGGTTCACTGGGTTCTCTACGACATCGACCCAGGCACCACCGAGGTGCCGGAGAACATCACCGAGAGCCCCCCCGAGGGGGTCACACAGGCTCACAACAGCCGGGGCACACCGACATACCAGCCCCCGTGCAACCCGCAGGGCACCTATCGGTTCAGCGTCTACGCACTGCGCAAAAAGGTCGTCGACGGGTCGGAGAGCGCCCCCCTCGCCCTCGACGACGCCCTCAAGCGCATCGCGTCGCAGACCATCGCCCGCGGCCGCCTCACCGCGGTGAACATCGCGTCACCCGGCGAGCACCGGAGGTAGTCATGGTTACCGAATCTTCACATAGGGTGTGACAACGCTCATAGTGGTCCGACACAATCAGTTCCATTCGCTGAGCGCAGGTGTACTAAGGGGGCAGGTCGCGTTGATGGCCGCGCGATCTCACCGGCGCCGCTGGAAGGCCATGGCCTTGAGGGTGGTGCAATGACCGCGGTCATACTGAGCCTCGTCGCCGTCGTGCTCCTCGTGCTCGTCGTCGTGGCACTGGGCATGCGGTCGATGAACCGCCGTGAAAGCGCTCTCCCCCCGGAACGGCTGAAAGAGATGGCCGAGAAGGAGGAGACCAAGAAGAGCAGGTCGACCGACCAGTTCGCCGCGTCCGAGCCGCGCATGGACAAGTTCACGCCGGACTTCAGCCCGATAGAGACGCCGCGCATCCGGCCGACGGTGCCGCGCATAAGCGCGCCTCGCGGCAAACGCGGGCTGGACGAGTTCGGCGCCTCCATCGACTACGACGAGGAATACTGGGACCGCGTCAAGGCGGACGAGGGCGGCTTCGGCGGCTCGATCGCCCCCAGGGTGGGCGCCCCCCGTCCGCTCGAGGACGAGGACGACCCCGAGAAGACCATGATCTCGCCCACATCTGCCGACGCGGTCACCATGCAGGCCCCGTTGCCCAAGCTCGACCGCGGGCAGGGCCTGGCCGACCTGGTCGAGCAGCCCCTCGCGGCCCCCACGCCCACTCCTCGCCAGGACCCCACGCCCACCTCTCCCCCGCTGCCCAAGCCGGCGACCTCCGCCGCGGCGCTGGCCGAGCAGAAGACGATGACCTTCGCGGCTCCGACGCCCGAGGCTCTCGCCCAGCACGCGCCCTCCCCCCGCGACCGTTCCGCCGCGGGCCAGCCGCCCGCCACACCGGCCGCTCCGCCCGCCGCTCCCGGGGCACCCGGCGCACCCGCCGCGGGCTCGCCCGGGCGCCGGGCCGGCGGGCGAGGCGCAAGCCGTACCGGCTCCCGTGCTCCCGGCAGGAGTGGCCGCGCGGCGGCCCGGCAGCCCGAGGCGCCGCCCGGCGACCCGCTGACCGGCGGCGCACGCCCCGGCGGGCCCGGCAGGGGCGCCGTCCCGCCCGCACAGTCCGGTTCCACACAGTCCGGTTCCGCGCAGTCCGCTTTCACACCCGCCGCTTTCACACCAGCGGCCGACGCCGGGCAGGGAGCACCCCCCCGGGGCACCTATCCGAGCGGCGCGCCCGTCCACACCGGGCCCGACTCCACCGACGCCACCTGGCCGCGCACCGGCTCCTATCCCCCCAACCCCACGTGGTCCGGTTCGCCCGACATCTTCGACGACCAGCGCGCGACCACCGACAATCCACTCTCGACGCCGGTCGAGGTCCCCGCGCCGCAGCAGCCACCATCGGGGGCGGCGCATTCCGTCGCGGCCTCGTGGCCGGCGATCCAGCGGGCACACGCCGCCGCGCGGGAGCAGGCTTATCCGCAGAGCTACGAGGTGAGCTCCGGCTGGGCCAGGATCGAGGACGACGCCATCACCGGCCCCTCCCCCGCGGTGTCCGCGCAGACCGGTCCCGCCCGCGCGGTCTCCCCGCGCACGAACCCCCCCGGCGGGCCCGGCGGCGCGAGCGGCCACGGCCGCCCTGGCGCGGCCGAACCCGCGGGTGGTCCATCCGGCCCCGGGGGCGGCGCCCCCGGCCGGGAGCAGCAGCCTGCGGCGCACTCCTGGCCGTCTTTCGGCGACGTCTACGGCACACCTCCGGGCGATGCGGCCACCCCCGGTGACAACGGCCGCCGCCGGGGTTCACGCGGCAATCACCGGGCGCCCGATCCGGACTATCCCGACTACTACCGCTGATCTTCCCCTTTCCCCAGGAGCGACGCTCTACGCGTGTGTCCTCCCGACTTAGGCAAAGCTCTGCCGCAGATGCTTAAGCGTGGAGGACACACGCCGTAAGGTTCGCTCCATGAGCACGGATACACTGAGTGACGGGGCGAGCACCCCCAGTCGTCTGAGGTCCGTGCTCCGGCACGACCTGCCCGCCTCCCTTGTGGTCTTTCTCGTCGCCATCCCGCTCTCCCTCGGCATCGCGGTGGCCTCGGGAGCCCCCCTCGCTGCCGGGCTCATCGCAGCGGTCGTGGGCGGGGTGGTCGCGGGCGCGCTCGGCGGCTCCGCCGTCCAGGTCAGCGGACCGGCGGCGGGTCTCGCGCTGGTGGTCGCCGACCTGGTGCACACTTACGGCTGGCGCGCGACCTGCATGATCACGCTCCTGGCGGGGGTGGCGCAGCTTCTCCTCGGGTTGAGCAAGGTGGCGCGGGCGGCGCTCGCGGTCTCCCCCGCCGTCGTCCACGGCACACTCACCGGCGTGGGCGTCACGATCGCACTGGCCCAGCTGCACGTGGTGCTGGGCGGCAGCCCGCAACATTCCGCGCTGGCCAACCTGATCGAGCTGCCCGCGCAGCTCCTCGCCAACCACAGCCACGCCGTCGCCGCCGGGCTGCTGACGATCACGGTGCTCGTGGTGTGGACCCGGCTGCCGCGCCGGCTGCGCTCCGTCCCGGCGCCGCTGGTCGCGCTCGCCACCACCGCCGCCGCGGCGGCGGCCCTGTCGTGGGACGTCACCCACGTCGACCTCACGGTGAGCCCGTCGACGTGGGTTTCGCCGTTCTGGCCGAAGGGCGACTGGCACGGCATCGTCGCGGCAGTGCTGCTCGTCGCGCTGCTCTCCGGCATCGAGTCGCTCCTGTGCTCGGTCGGTGTGGACAAGCTGCACAGCGGACCCAAATCCGACCTCGACCGGGTGCTGACCGGTCAGGGCGTGGCCAACATCGTCACTGGCGCGCTCGGCGGGCTGCCCGTCGCGGGCGTCGTCGTGCGCAGCACCGCCAATGTGACCGCGGGCGCCAAGAGCAAGTGGTCGACCGTCATGCACGGGTGCTGGGTGCTGGCGTTCACGTTCGGTTTCGCGTGGACCATCCGCTATATCCCGATGGAGGCGCTCGCCGCGCTGCTGGTGTTCATCGGCGTGCAGATGGTCAACCTCGGCCACGTGCGCAACCTGCGCGGGCACGGTGAGGTTCCGGTTTATCTGGTGACCGCGGCGGGCGTGGTGTTCGTCGGGCTCGCCGAGGGCGCGATGCTCGGCGTCGGGCTCGCCGCGCTGCTCGCCCTGCGCCGCCTCACCTGGGTCACCGTGGACGTCGGCGCCGAGCCGTCAGGCCGGTGGCACGTGCTCATCGGCGGCTCGCTGACCTTCCTCGGGGTGCCGCGGCTCACCGCCGAGTTGAACTCGGTGCCGCCCGGCGTGCCGGTCGACCTCGACCTCAACATCGACTTCATGGACAACGCGGCCTTCGAGGCGTTGCACACGTGGCGGCTCGCCCACGAGGGCACGGGCGGCACGGTCGACATCGACGAGCTGCACGACGAGTGGTACTCGCTGGCGGCCAAAGGCGCGCGGGTCTTCCCGGCCAAGACACCACCGTCGATCCCGGACCGGTGGTGGTTGCCGTGGGCCTATCGGCGTCGGCGCCTCGTCACGCAGGGCCGTGTGGCGGCGCTCACCCACCACGCTCGCGGCAGGAGGCGGCGGGCCGGGGCGGGAGACACGGCCCCGGCGCCTTGCGGGGACTCGGTGTCGTGGGGGGAGCCGGCTTCGTGCGGGGACCCGGTCTCCTGCGGGGACTCGGCCTCGTGCGGGGAGTCGGCGTCGTGGGGGGCTATACCGGAATTGGTGGCCGGGGCCCGTGAGTTCCATCGTCACACCGCGCCGCTTGTGCGGCCCATCCTCACCCGGATGGCGCGCAAGCAGGAGCCGTCGCACCTTTTCATCACCTGTGCGGACTCTCGGGTGGTGCCCAGTCTGATCACCGCGAGCGGCCCCGGCGATCTGTTCACCGTGCGCAACATCGGCAACCTCGTGCCCCGGCACGAGGCGGCGCCCCCCGACGACTCGGTGGTGGCGGCGGTCGAATACGCGACGCGGGTGCTCGGGGTGCGCACGATCACGGTGTGCGGTCACTCGGGGTGCGGCGCTATGGCGGCACTGCTGAGCGGCTCGGTCGACGCCGACGATCTGCCGGGGCTGCGGCGCTGGCTGGAGCACGGGAACCACAGCCTGGCCCGCTACATCGCGACCGCAGGCGAAGGGGACGAGGAGGGCGGGCCGCTCGACCGGTTGTGCCGGGTCAATGTGATCCAGCAACTGGCCAACCTTCGCACCCACCCCGGGGTGGAGGAGCTGGTGCGTGCTGAGCGCTTGGAGCTGGTCGGGATCTACTTCGACATCGCCCAGGCACGGGTGCACATCCTCGGCCAGCCCGACCCCACACCACCGGCCGACCTCCGGGTGAGCTGAGACGCGCGGGCTCGGACCTGAGAGTGAGCTGAGAGAGAGGCTCCGCTGTCGGTGAAACACTCTCGCGCAGAACATTCATCCAGACAAAGAATGCGGCCATGAAAACATTGATCATCGGAGGTTCGGTCTTCCTCGGCCGGGCGATCGTGACAGAGGCACTGCGGCGCGGGCATGAGGTGACGACGTTCAACCGCGGGCGCACCGGAGTGGATCAGCCGGGTGTCGAGGCGGTGCGGGGCGACCGCGGTGAGCGCGCCGACCTTGAGCGGCTGGTGGACGGCAGGCAGTGGGACACCGTCATCGACGTGTGCGGCTATGTCCCGAAGGTTGTGGCCGAGTCCGCTCAGGTGCTCAACGGCCATGCCGCGCACTACACCTACATCTCCACCCTCTCCGTCTACGCCGACTGGCCCGCTCAGCAGACCGATGAGAACGGCCGCCTCCACGAGTGCGACGCCGACGCCGGCCCGGAGGCCGGGGACTACGGGGTGCTCAAGGCCGGCACAGAACGCGCCGTCGAGAAATACTTCGACGGCCCCCGCCTCATCCTCCGCCCCGGGCTGATCCTCGGCCCGCACGAGGACGTCGGCCGCCAGCCCTGGTGGCTCACCCGCATCGCCCGAGGCGGCCAGGTGCTCGCCCCCGGATCCCCCGACTCCCCCATGCAGATGATCGACGCTCGCGACCTCGCCGTTTTCACCGTGGCTCAGGCGGAGAAGCAGGCGGACGACCGTTTCATCACCACCGGCCCCACCGGTGTGCCGACCTTCGGCGAGTGGCTCAATCTCATGAGGTCGGCGACCGGCTCGGACGCCGAACTGGTGTGGGTCGACGACGAGTTCCTGCTGGCCCAGGGAGCTGTGCCGTACACCGAGTTGCCCATGTGGATGCCGCCGGCGGCGGACTTCGCCTGGCTCTACTCGATCGACTCCGCCAAGGCGCTGGCCGCGGGCCTGCCCTCACGGCCGGTGGCCGAGACCGTCAATGACACGTGGGAGTGGTTGCGCCACATCCCCGAGGCCGAGCGCCGTTTCGGACCGGCCGACATGCCGATTCGACACGGCATGGACGCCGAGAAGGAGGCCGCGATCCTGGCCGCCTGGGCCGCGCGCTGACCGACGCCGCGGCTAGACCGCGGCAGCACCTCCGCCTGCGCCGCCACCCCGCAGGCGGTCTCGCCGCCCGGCCTGACCGGCTTCACATGGGAACGGACTCTTACCGACCCCCGCTTTCCCATAAATCCCAACATGCACGGGGAACCGTACGGCATGAGCCGTCTAGTGGGTTTTCCATGCTTAGTGGCGGTATTTCCACGCTTACTCATACGGCTCTCTGCGACCGCCGGGGAGCCGCACGCCTCCTGAGCTGCATGCCTCCTGAGCCGCACAGGACACCGCGCCCCGAAGTCCGAAAGCGCATTTTTACGAAAGAACCGTTTTAGCGGGAACACTGAGGCTCTTCCGACCTGCGGAAAGCCGGGGATTTTCTCCAGCGCGTGGAATCGGGAAAAGATGAGTTGTTCTCTGTGTACTTATACGCTGAACTCTTCGCTCTCAAGGAATTATCTTCGCTCTTGCCCAGCGTGGTGCAAGCCCCCGCGTCCATGCCGGGCTCGGTCCAACCTTGCCCGGGACCGATCGGGGTGGAGGTAGTCCGCGGCTCCTCCACCCCCTACCCCTTTACAACGTAGATCACGAATCGGACATTTTCCTCGATCGCCTGATGGATGGTGATTAGGGAGTTGACTTCTCCGCGAACCAAGGACGGGGGAGGCTCGCGCGGTTACGTATTCCGGCAAGATGGCCACACTGGTGGCGGCGGCTTCGGCGGCAGGGGTGGAGCAGCTTGACCTGGGGCGTGTGCCTTCGGCCGGGTTCCTTGGGGCCCGGGACAACCGGCTCGACGAGCCGGAGGCCGCCGCCCGGATCGCGCAGGTGCTGTCGGGGGGTGCACATCGGCTGACTTATCTGGATCTGCGGCACACGGGGATGACGAGCAGGGGGGCGCTGCATCTTCTGGCGGGGGCTCAGCGTGCTGTCATACCCACGAAGTACACCTTGGGGGGTGGGATCGCCTCACGGGTGAAGCGGGAACTCAACGCTTTGGCGGCGGTTGTGCCGCCCGCCGTGCCACATCCCGAGGTCGCGGCGGTCCTCAGCGTTCACCGTACTTCTCCCGGGTCCGCGTAGACGCTCGCCCGGGTCCGCATAGGCGGTCCGCCCGGGTCCGCGTAGACGCTCGTCCGGATCCGCGTAGGCGATCCCCGAGTCCGCATAGGCGGTCGCCCGGGTCCGCATAGGCGATCCCCGGATCCGCGTAGGCGGTCGCTCTTCGCCCCCTCTCCCTTCGCGAAACGGCCGGTCTTGGCCTTGGCGTTTAGGGACCTGAGAGGCGGCGGTCGCCTTGGGTGGTGACCACGTAGACCTGCCAGTTGTAGTAGGCGTAGAAGTTTCTGATGTCCTGCTTGATCTGGCGGGCGTGGAGTTGGACCGCGTTGACGTAGCGGTAGGAGTGGTTGTAGGCCCACAGGGCCCGGCGATAGTTGCGAGGGGCACCGGAGGCGCGGAGGTAGTTGGCCGCGGCGAAAATGGCGTCCTGGGTGTCGTGGACGTTGCCGCCCATGCCGTAGGCCTCCCAGGTCCTCGGCATGAACTGCATGGGGCCCTTCGCGCCGGTGTGGCTTGGTGAGCGCACTCGGCCGAACTTCGTCTCCACGAACATCACCGACGCCAGCACCTCCCAATCGACACCGAACTTCCGCTCGGCGCGGCGGAAGTGGCGGAGCAGGACATCGGCCGGCTCGGCGCCCTCGACGCGGAACTTCGCCGTGCCCTTGATGGGGCGGACGAGGGACAACAGGTCCACGATGGCCGTCACGTTGTCCCGAGCCTGCGCGGCCAGGGCCTTCGGGAGTTTGGGATAGGTGCGGGAGGCGACTGACTGGTTGCGGGCCATGAAGCGGTAGATGCGCTGCTGGTGGAGGGTCAGCAACACCACGGGCTCCGGAGGCTGCCCCTTCGCTCCGGTTTTGCCGCTCTCCCGCCAGTCGTCGATGGCGTCCTGCAGGGAGGCGCTCGTGTTGGACAGGGCACGGGCCAGCTTCGCCGGATCTTTCGGGATCGCGACATCGGGGTCGGGCAACGCCGGCGCGTCCGCGGCGGGTGCCGGAGTGGGGGTCGTGGCCGTTTTGCTCGCCATGTGCGAGTTGGCCAGCTGGGGGTCGCCGGACTTGGGGTCGCCGGGTTGCGGGTTCGCTGACTGGCCCGTGGCCGGCCTGGTGGGCTGTGCCTGGTCCGCGGCCCCCGAGGACGCGATGCCCTGAGCACCGCAGCCGGAGATCGCCACGGTCAGGCCGATGAGCGGAGCAATCATCCGCGACCGCTTGTCATTCCCCGGCATGTGCATCGCCTGGCCCCCTCCGTCGATCCTGCAACACCCGCCCCAACGTACCGGAGGGACGACCCCGTGGACCGCCTTCCCGTGGGATGGCCACGGGGGTGTCGCACGCCGTGCCGTGTCAGCCTTCCTGTGGAATGACCGCCGTGTCGTGCGCCGCGATGCTTATGCCGGTTTCGTAGTGGATTTAGGGTGAGGACCCGGCTCGCCTGCGCTTTGCCGTACCGCATGCATGCCACCCGAAGCGGAGGAGGACGCGTAAGTCCTTGACTTCGGCACGGGAATGACGACACCAGGGGATATTTCCGGAAGGTCGCTCCCCTGCCGCAAGTTCAGGATGAGATTCGGCAGCCCGACGCCGAGAGGTAGCCGTTCCATGAGAACGCCGACCGGCATCTGTAGGTGCCCGCGGCGGAACCCGACACGATGTGGATCACGACGTCGACGAAGCCACTGCCGTCACAAGGGTTGGCGGTGAGGTGATAGCCGTCGGGCTCCAGCGTGCGGGTGCCGGAGAAACAGGTGTGGGAGCCTGCCGCCTGCGCAGGTGAGGCCGGAAGCAGGGGGCTGATCAGAACTGCCGTCGCGGCTGCGACCACGAGCTGTTTTGCGAGCTTCATAGTGATCTCCCACATTTGCCCACAACGCCACTCCCGAGCTTCGCACAGGATCGCCTCACTGTCACGGAGGCCCCCGATGATCGATCTAAGTCGCTCTACACGACAATGCCGTAATGCCGGTGACCGAATTTGTGGGAGTGACGCAGGACAGCCATCTTGGCGTCAACTATAAGAATGGGCTGTACGAGTTTCGGACCGATGTGGATGCCCCCGTCTACCTTCATGACACCACCTTCCACGGCCTGACCTACCAGCCTGGCAGGCCATGCACGATGACGATGGAATTCGACTACCTCCCGGGCTGGATTCCCGGTGCGCTGTCCCCAACTCCTGTCGTGCACTTTCTCTTTGAGGATGTCCAGCTCGTCGAGTGGCTGGAGGACCAAGAAGGGCACGACTGTGTGGCCGCTCATCCCGACGCTCACCCGGGGCAGGTTGATCTCTTCGACTGGGACGGCACCGACTACTTCTGTTTGATTACCTTCACGCTGACACTGACCTTTCACGCGCGGCGAGTTGTGGTCACCGTACGCCCGTTGCGGTCGGCCGAAACCGTTAGCTGAGGAGCAGGGCCAAGGCGAGGGTGATGAGGAGGGAGTCGACCCGGTCCAGCAGGCCGCCTGCGCCCGCCAGCCAGGAGGCCGAGTCTTTGACGTCGGCGCCTCGTTTGACCATGGACTCCAGCAGATCGCCCAAAGGAGCGCCTACCGCCACGGCCAGTGCCAACGCCGGGGTGAACGCGCCTAGGAGGGCCAATACCCCCAGGCCTGCGGCGGCGCCGGTCAGGGTGCCGCTCCAATGCTTGGCGGGTGACAGGGGTGACAGGCGCGGGCCGCCCAGCAGCCGGCCGCCGAACGAGGCGGCGATGTCGGCGACCGATACCGCGACGAACAGCACCAGGACGACCGGGCCTAGCAGTACTACCGCGATCAACGGTGCGAACCAGACGACACCGAGGACACTTCGGGTGAGCCTGGTCAATCCATTGGTCGTGTCGCCGCTGAGCAGGGGGACCATGGCGACGGCGAGGACGGCGATCGCGAGCACGCGGGGCAGTTGAGCGGGGGCCAGCCAGGCGGTGAGCGGTGAGGCGGCCACGGCTATGGCGAGCACCACACGGTCAGGCCGGGGCAGACCGGCCAGCTTGCCGTACTCGGCGACGCACGCCACGCCCACCGCGGCGGCTAGAGCCGCGGTGGGGGCGGGGCCCGCATAGAGGGCAGCGACGACAATCGGTACGGCTACCGCCCAGGCACACCAGCGCAGCATGTACTCGCGGCGCCGTGACAGGGCGGCGGCGATGCCGCCGATGGCGAGTGCGGCTGCGATGTAGGGAATCTGGGCGCTTATGCCGGTCACACGGGATTCCGCAGGTCGCGGAGTGTTTCGGTGACGGTCGTGGCTATGCGGGTGTTGGCTGCGGCGTCGCGCACCGCGATGCGTATCGTCCTGCCTTCGAACGCAGGTGAGAGTGGCGACAGGTCGCGGAGGAAAACACCTTGGCTGCGGCATTCGCCGACCACACGGGCGGCGCTCGGGCCGCCGCTGGGCAGGGTGAGCAGGAGGAAGTTGGCGACCGACTCCTGGATGTACACGTCCTCGGTGGTGAGGGCTTGGGCTAGTTCGGCGCGCAGGGTCCTGGTCTGGGCCCAATGGTGGGCATAGTGGGCGGGGTCGCGGAGTGCGTGCACTGCGGCGATCTGGGCGGGCAGACTCAGGCCCCAGGGCGGGGTCCAGCGCCTCAGCTCGGTCACGATGGGCTGGGGTCCTGTGAGGTAGGCGGCTCGCAGGCCCGACAGTGCGTACATCTTGGACATGGAGCTGCACACGATGGTGTTGTGGGTGGTCGCCGCGTATTGCTCCAATGTCTGCCCTGGACCGGCATAACCGTTATATGCCTCGTCGATCCAGAATCGGGTTTTGGCCGGAGCGTTTTCCAGCACCTCACGTAGGTCGCGGGCGTCGAGGGGCACTCCGGTGGGATTGTTGGGATTGACGATGACCACGAGGTCGTAGCCTTCGGCCAATGCCTCCTGGAAACGGGTGAGGTCGATGCGCCACCCGTCCGCGCGCCGGAGCGTGAACCGGTCGGCCCGGCAGCCGATCACCCGCTCGACGACATGGGCGTATTCCCCGTAGGAGGGGTCGATCAGGAGCACTCTGGAGGAGGGGTTCAACCAGCCGCGGAAGGCGCGGAAGATGAGATCGGACGAACCAGCTCCTACGGCGACAGCCTCGGCGGGCAGGTCCCGGCGGCCGGCGAGCTCCTCGATCAGGCCGTCGGGCTGGGCCGGCGGAGAGGTGCGTGCGAGCCAATGTCCGTGGGTGTCCAGGGCCTCGATGACACCCGGGGCGGGCGGAAACCAAGCGTCGAGCACATCGGCGGGCACGACATCGGCGTGCGTCTCCAGGGTGTCGAACCGCCGTCCCAGTGCGCCGATCGAACGTCCCCCGTGGTCGCACGCGGTCGTGACCGGGATGAACGGTGTCTCCAGGGTCCAGCTGATCTCCGGCTCCACGCCGCGTAACACCGGGCCGTGGTCGCGGAGCGTCTGATCGGTCAGGTCGGCCACCGGGCCGGTCAGCAGTTCGAAGGTGACGGCTCCCGCGTGCACTGCCGTACCTGTCGAGGTCATACCTAAGGAAAGGTACATGGGGAGGAGTTCGGCGCGGCCGAGGGCGATGAGGGTGCGGCCTCCGTGTGCCATTACCCAGCGCAGCGCCGCGTACATCAATAGTTTTCCGGTCATCGCACCGCGGTTGTCCGGGGCGACGGTCAGGATGCGGATTTCGAAGAGGCCGTCTTCGTTGAGGATGGGGTGGTCTTCGCGGCGGAGATATTTGTCGATTGAATAGCGTTCGCTCCACGGGGGTGTCACGCTGACGAACCCGATCGGTTGCTCTCCGTGAGCCGCGACAATGTAAACGTTGGTTTCGTCGAGTTCGTCGCTTAAGCGTTCGGCTTCGTTGGGGGTGTGCTGGCCGAGTTCACGGGCGTAGACCTCGTGGCGGAGGCGGTAGATCCAGTCTCGGTCGGCGGGTGTTCCGAGGCGTAGCTCTAGTTTTTCGGTGGCCATACCGTGATCCTCTATGCTCCATCGCCTTGCCGCGCACTGCCCTCCCATCCGCCATACGTGCGGCAGGGTATCCCGAATCGGGCTTGTAACGTTGGGCGTTATGCAGATATAAGGCGATATTCAGTCGTCTGGGGCCGACGAAATGGCTTACGGTGAAAAGCATACTTAATCTAGAATACTGTCAGCGTAGAAGCAGTAACAGGAAGCACACGAAACCGCGTCAGCTCACCCCTCCCACGACGGCCTTACCCGCTCGTGCCGCCGCGGCGTAGAACGATCCGAGATTCTCGAAGCCCTCATAGGCGCCGTCCACCCTTTCCCGCCGAACGGTGGTGAACGCCCCAGCCCTCCCCCATCAGGCCGTGCGCGATCGCCACCACCTGGCCGGGGTCGAGAAGGAAACCGGGGCCATAACCGAATTCAGTTCCCACCACGTCGTTCTCACCGTCCTCACCGGTCGCCGCCGCAAGCCAGGGGTAGAACGTTTTCCATCGCGCCGACTTGTGCTCGGCCTCCGCTCTGCCTTCCGCGACCGCGCTCAATATTCGATAGTCGGCGCTGAATCCGGCGGTTGTCTGCCCGGGGGCAAAAAGAATCGTTCCGATCACGCTGGGATCGGCCTTTACGGATTGCAGCAGTGCGACTTCGATCTTCGCCAGGTTCAGCCTCATCGACACGTTCACGAATCGTAGCCGCGTTCCTCCCGGAACGGGGCGGCGCCCGTGGCCCGACCCAGGCCACGGGCGCCGCCCGTGC
>NZ_BOOW01000062.1 GCF_016863435.1 Sinosporangium siamense | reverse complement strand
CTGCCCCCGCTACCACGTAAGCCCTGGTCACCGACATATCGGCGACCAGGGCTTTGGTCTTTCCCAAGATCATGACCGCACGATGACCGCAGGACCAACCCTCATCCCTCGGCACAACTGAGCACGTGATGAGACGGTCGTAGATCTTTTTTCTGCCCGTGCTGAGCTAGCTAGTGATCACTCAGTTTGGTGAGCATCAGATGCGAGCCTAGGGAGCCCGGCCTAGCGAAAGCGGCTTGGCCCGATGCACGCCATTGATCTTGGATGGCGGAGTCGGTGACGCTTTCGAGGAACGTATTTCGCCCATCACCGTCTTCCGGCGCCATTGGCACGGTGACTGCAGCAGATAGCCGACTGCTGGGCTGATGCCTGATGCCCTGAACAGCAGTCGGCGCGCCATGCGTCGATCTGCACCCGGGAAAGGTCCCGCATGACCGAGACCGCCAGCGTTCCTGACCGGCTCAACCCTCACGCACGTCGGGAGGACACGGCGTATAGGGCGGTGGAGCGCATGGCAATGCCTCAACCCCCCCCACGCATGTGGGGAGAACGAGGGGTGGAGAGCGAGCAGTGGACGTCGTTTGGCTTACCTCCACGCATAGGGCACGACCGTCCAGCGCGATGCTCTTGAGCGCCTGCTGAAGGCTCACCCCCACGCATGTGGGGAGGACCGCTGCTCGACGTTGGCCTTGTTGGCTTTGTAGGTGAGATTCGGAGCCGAATGTCAGTCAGTGGCTCTGGTCGTGGTTGAGGTGCCGGGGGCTGTGTAGGTGAATTCGAGAGCCACTGACACCCTCGCGGTGAGAGTATCGAAGCCGCTACTCCGCGTGAGGAGGCGCCGGTGTCGCGGTCGATGTCCAAAGTCGGGCTGTTCGCCGCAGTCCGCCGCGATGCGCGAGCGGGCCTGTCAGGGCGACAGATCGCACTCAAGTACCGGATCAGCCGCAACACGGTGGCCAAAGCACTGGAGCAGGCCTGGCCCGAACCGAGGAAGCAGATGGAACCTCGGACGAGCCGACTGGATACCTTCAAACCCGTCATCGACGAGATGCTCCGCGCGGATCTGGACGCGCCCCGCAAGCAGCGGCACACGGCAAAGCGGATCTTCGCCCGATTGCTGGACGAGCATCAAGCAGCGGAGGTCTCATATCAGATGGTCCGCGCCTACGTCGCCCGGCGGCGAGGCGAGATCAAGATCGAAGCCGGTCGGGGACCGCCCCAGGCGTTCGTTCCGCAATCGCATCGGCCGGGAGTGGAGGCGGAGGTCGATTTCGGGGACGTCACGGTCCGGATCGCCGGCGAGCAGGTGAAGTGCTTCCTGTTCGCATTCCGCATGTCGTACTCGGGCAAAGCTGTCCATCGCATCTTCGCCACCGGCGGGCAGGAGGCGTTCTTCGAGGGACACGTCCACGCTTTCGGGGTGCTGGGCGGGCTGCCGACCGGCAAGGTCCGCTACGACAACCTGAAGGCCGCGGTCGCCCAAGTGCTCGGCTTCTCCCGGGCCCGCAAAGAGACCGAACGCTGGACCGCCTTCCGCTCTCACTACGGCCTGGAGCCCTTCTACTGCCAGCCCGGTGTGACCGGCGCCCACGAGAAGGGCGGCGTGGAAGGCGACATCGGATGGTTCCGCCGCAACCACCTGGTCCCCGTCCCCGAAGCAGCCTCCCTCGCCGAACTGAACGAGATGATCGACCTTTGGGACCTGCAGGACCAGGCCCGCCGGATCGGTTCGCGGGCCCACACGATCGGCGAGTACTTCGCCACCGAACAGCCGCTGCTGCGGCCGGTCCCGCAGGAGCCGTTCGAGACCGGGCTGCTGCTGCCCGTCCGGGTCGACCGCTACAGCCAGATCACCGTGCGCACCAACCGCTACTCGGTTCCGGCCCGGCTGATCGGCCGCCCGCTGCGGGTGATGCTGCACGCCTCAGAACTGATCGTCTACGACGGCTCCGAGAGCGTCGCCCGGCACGAGCGGCTGTTCGCCAAAGCCAGTTGCCGCCTGGAACTGGACCACTACCTGGAGGTCCTGATCCGAAAACCCGGAGCGCTGCCCGGCGCGACCGCGCTGGAACAGGCGCGGGCCGCGGGCAAGTTCACTCCCGTCCACGACACCTGGTGGGCGGCCGCCTGCAAAGCCCACGGCGACCGTGACGGCACCCGGGCGCTGATCGAGGTCCTGCTGCTGGCACGCCATATCCCCACCGAATACCTCGTCGCCGGCCTGGCCGCCGCATTGCGGGCCGGGGCGCTCACCGCCGACGCCGTCGCCCTGGAAGCGCGCAAGGCCGCTGAAGACGACAGACCGCTACCCGTTTCGCCTGCCGAAAGCGCCCATGACGGCACCTCGCCTGTGACGTTCCTGACCCAGCGGCGCCTGGCTCAGCTTCCCCGCGACACCAGACCGCTGCCCTCGGTCGCGGTCTATGACCAGCTGCTCAAACACGCTCGACCGGCCGGCGAGCGTCCTGCCCAGGGAGGAAACACATGACCGTCCCTCGCCACCGCGGGATGACCGAGCAGGCTGCTCAGGCCTCCATCGACCAGGCCTGCAGGATGCTGCGCCTGCCCACAGTCCGCAACACCTTCCCCGACCTAGCCGAGGCCGCCACCCGCGACCAGATGTCCTACCTGGGCTTCCTCGCCGAACTTCTGCTGGCCGAATGCGACGATCGGGACCGTCGCCGCAGCGAGCGCCGGATCAAGGCCGCTCAGTTCCCGCGCGACAAATCCCTTCGCGCCTTCGATTTCGACGCCAACCCCCACCTCGCCGCCGCCGTCATCCATACCTTCGCCTCCTGCGAGTGGGTCAAGAAGGGGCAGCCGCTCTGCCTCATCGGCGACTCGGGAACCGGCAAATCCCATCTGCTCATCGCGCTGGGCACCGAAGCGGCGATGAAGGGCTACCGCGTTCGATACACCCTGGTCACCAAACTCGTGAACGAACTCGTCGAGGCCGCCGGCGACAGAGTGCTGGCCAAGACCGTCGCCCGCTATGGACGCGTCGACCTGCTCTGCATCGACGAACTCGGCTACATGGAACTTGACCGGCGCGGCGCCGAACTCCTCTTCCAGGTACTCACCGAACGCGAGGAAACCAACAGCGTCGCGATCGCCTCCAACGAATCCTTCTCCGGCTGGACCAAGACCTTCACCGATCCGCGTCTTTGCGCTGCGATCGTCGACCGGCTTACCTTCGCCGGCAACATCATCGAGACCGGCAGCGACTCCTACCGCCTTGCCCAGACCAAAGCCCGCGCCGAACACCAGGCCGGTTGACCGGCCCCTGGCACGGTCGACTCAGCGCCACCATACTGTTGTCAGTTGCTCGCGCGGACGGAGGCGTCATGCTGAGGAAGCTGAGGAAGACCGTCCTTCACCAACCCCTGGAGCGCCTCCTGACCGCTCGTGCCCGGCAGGTGCTGGACCTGGCTGAGCAGGAAGCACGGGCTCAGGGACATGACCGCGTTACCGGCGATCATCTGTTGGCGGGCCTGGCCCGCCTGGATGAGGGCGTGGCCGTCAGAACGCTCGACAGCCTCGGCGTCGACCTCGGCGGCACCCGCAGCCGAGCGATGAGCGCAGACCTCATCCGCCTTACGGAAGTGGCCCGCCATGAGGCGGCCGGGCTCGGGCACCGCTATGTCGGCACCGAGCATCTCCTGCTCGGTCTCCTACATGAGGTTGGAACAGAGGCCCTGGGCCTCGGCCTGCAGCAAGCCCGCGATCAGATCATCAGGGTCCTCCACGGCGACGCTCTCTGAACTCACTTCAGGTGATTGACGCCTCGCGGGATCCCTGCCTTCTGACGGCACCGGAACTCCGGCTGGTCACTCGCTGCAACACCCGACCGGCGCTCCCGGCAGGTCATGATGGCTCCCGAAGCGATCAACATTTTGAGCCCATTGATCAATGTCTGGCTCTCGATCCAACCAACACCCGGCTCTCGTTTACACCTTCATAGCCACCTTGTCTTCGACGTACGGCTCACCCCCATGTGGGGAGGACGCCTCCTGATAGTCCCGAGGGAGAACTATGCCCGGCTCACCCCCACGCATGTGGGGAGGACCGACGGATGGCCGAGGCCAACATCGAGGCCATCGGCTCACCCCCACGCATGTGGGGAGGACACGGGAGGCCCGCGGGATCAACGCCACGGCCGCGGCTCACCCCCCACGCATGTGGGGAGGACGTCGATCCCGGCCTGGACGGTGGGGTCGGGGTCGGCTCACCCCCACGCATGTAGGGAGGACTTGTTGTAGAGATCCCGCATCTGTCCACACTCCGGCTCACCCCCACGCATGTGGGGAGGACTAGCGGATGCACGCAGCGATGCGTCACGTCAGAGGCTCACCCCCACGCATGTGGGGAGGACGTAGGCTTCATCCGCAAAAATGATCCTGTCCCCGGCTCACCCCCACGCATGTGGGGAGGACCGCACGTCCCCGCCCCTCAGCCGCCGACCACTCGGCTCACCCCCACGCATGTGGGGAGGACGGGGAGTCCTCGAACACCAGGCAGTCGCCTGGCTGGCTCACCCCCACGCATGTGGGGAGGACCCTTCGTGAGCTGGGTCGATATCGGTGACCTGGGGCGATGCTCCTGTCGGCATTTGGCGGTGTTTGCCAAGGCGGGTCGGTCAATCTGGGGGAGGGGTGTGCGAGGCTTTGACAGTGGCTTGGTGAGAAAAGTGGACAGTTGTGCGCCATCAGGTACTCTATTGGCCCTTCGGCAGCCCGTCCGAACTCTTCAACTGTCTGCCGGCGGCCAAGAGGGAATTGCAGCGGTAGATCGTCACTGTGCCTCAGATTTGAGCTCGTGACTTCATCGGCTTATGTCCGGCGAGGACGTCTCTTGAGGCCGCTGGAGAACTCACGGTGTCTTGGGCACGCTACTTTGACCCACGCCGCCCAAAGGGCAATCACAGGCGCTGCCCTGCCAGTCCTCTCACATAGCGCGCCAACCCGGCGAGGCGAGACTAACTGGCTTGTTTGGCTTGGTCCCGGTCATGGCCAGCCGTGCAGGCCAATTCCCACCCCGCCCCGGTAGTGCGCCAGGCCCGCAGCGGCGTACGGCACAGTGTTGCCCGGTAGGACATCCATCGGCACCCAGGAGATCTTGGCGCACTTGTCCGGCTCGGCGTTGTACGGTTCGCCCTCCCACACCGTGGTGGCGAAGAAGAACCCGACGCGCGGCCTGCCCTCAGGTGACAGGTGGTGGATGACGCTCGCCGGTTGCAGCGCGGCGGGTTTGATGGTGACGCCGACCTCCTCGCGCACCTCCCGTACGGCGCAGTCGACGACGGTCTCGCCGTCGTCGAGGTGGCCGGACGGGAGGCAGTACTGCCCGGAGGCGTAGCCGCCCTGGCGCAGGCACAGCAGCACGTCGCGGTCGCGGCGGAGGATGATGTGGACGTCGACGGTGACCTGCTGGCGCATTTCCGATGGGAGCCCTTTCGCGAGGCGGCGGCTAATGGTGCGACAGTAGTTCACCGATGAGTTCGGCGAGGTCTGAAGCGGCCTGCCGGGGGATATGTCGCCGGTGTCCACGCGGTGCAGCGGGGCCGCCGCGGCAGTGCCCAGGTTCCCGAAGGCAGCGCCGACCTTGCCGCCGACCACCGCGTCACCTGGCACAGCCAGGGCGGCAAGCAGTTGTACACCGGCATCGACTTGGACCGTCCCATCACCGGCAGTCCCCTCAATGACACCGACGACTTCCAAAAACTCGGCCACGGCGCCACGTATTTGGACTGGGACCTCCCGCGCGTGGTCGTCACCGCCCTGATGGCCGCCCCGCGTGAGAAGGTGCTCGACATCGGAGGCTTCGACCCGGTGTTCGGGCACGTCGGCTGGGGCATGGAGGACACCCATCTCGGTGCCGCTCTCATCGCCGCCGGCTGCTTCGTCGTCCCCGTGCGCCAGTGCGTCGGCTTCCACCTCGATCCTCCGGATGCCGACGCCCAGTGGCAGACCAAGCTCGCCAGTTGGCCGAGCACCCTCGCCTACTACCGGCGGCTGCTCAACGCTCCGGCCCCGCACGGCCGCGCAACTGCCTTCCGCGAAGCCGCCGAGCAACTGCTTGGCGATTCCGAGGTGATCAGCCGATGACAGTACGGGTCTTCGCTGCGGCCACCCTGGGTCAGATACCCCTGGTGTACGACCCGGCCACGGAACTCACGCACATGCCGGGCCGGAACGTGCCCGCTGGGCGGGTCATGCTGGACGACGAGGAGGTGGCTGGGTGGCACACCATTGCCCAGCGGCAAGTGAACACACGTATCCCCTTCAACCTCTGCTGGTCGCCGCTGGTGCGCTGCAACCTGCACTGTCCGCAGTGCTTAGACGATAAGACGCTCTCTGAGAGCGGCGCCACCGAGCGCGAGCGGATCGCCGACGTCCTCGCCACAAGTGACGTCCTAGGCCATGACATATCCGGTGGCGAGCCGCTGCTGCTGCAGTCCTTGCCGCAGCTACTGAAGGTGCTGTCCAGTCATCGGGCCGCAGTCAGCTGCACGACCAATGGCTGGCACCTTGAGCGCCGAGCGGAGGAGCTCGCCCCGGTTCTGGATGCGATACGAGTCAGCTTCGACGGCCCTGACGCCGCCTCGCACGACCACTGGCGAGGTACCGGCAGCTTCAAGCGAGCCGTGGCCGGCGTCCGCGCCGCCGTGACCCATGGTGTCCCGGTGCAGCTGCACACGGTCTTGATGCAGTCCACCGCCCACCGTGCACAGTCGGTCGCCGACCTAGCCGCCGATCTTGGCGCCGTCGGCGTCACCTTCCTTCAGATGCTGCCAATCGGGGACGGCGCCGGCCTCGCCGCCTCCGAGCTGGTCGAGGATGCCGACGCACTGCGCATCGTGAGGTCCGTCCAGCCGCCTCACGGACTCCGCGTCCGGCTACGGACCCGGGAACTCGCCGAAGGGTTCACGGTGATCCGAGCTGATGGGCAGGTGTACCACAACGTGCGCGGCGCCACGGGCATCCATGCCATACGCCCGCTGGTGACCGCTGCCGATCTCCACCTCCCCCTTCCCGAGGGTGCCGGGCGATGACTCGGACCACGCCGGCACAACGGATCTTTCGGCACCGCACCGCCTACCTGCTGACTCCGCAGGCGTACGAGACGGCGCTGACGCTCCTGGCCGACGCCGCCATCGCGGCCGGCCCGATCGCCATGGTGATCGGCATCGCAGGTGGTGGAAAGCGGCCCGCAAAGGAGTTCGCCACGCGGCTGGGAGTACCCGTGTGCCATGTCGAGGCCAGACACAACACCTCTGATGCTCTGTATGCGCAGGCCACCGGCACGGTTACGGTCACCGTCTCGGACGGTTTTCCGGCCACGCTGGGCGGGCGAGTTCTCCTGGTCGATGACATCTGCGGCACTGGGGCCACCTTTGCCGCCGTCGCCGAGGTACTCGCTCCACGCCTGGCACCGGATGCCCGTGTGGACACCGTCGCCTTGTGCCGCAACGTGGGCAGCCTTCTGCGCCCCACCTGGTGGGCCTAGGACGTAGACGACTGGGTCGTCTTCCCGTGGGAGCCCCACCCGGTTACCGCCACGCAGCCGCTGTCCGTGGCCGAGACGATCCACACGCCATGACCGATACCCGTGCGACCGCTCGCGGCATCGTCTTCGTCCTCGCTCCTTGGCAGATGGACGCGCCCGCCGGGATCGAACGTGCCACTGCCGCGCTCGCCTGCGGCCTGGCCGCAGTGGGCCACCGCATCGCCATTGCCACCGCAATACCGCACGAGATGGGGAGCGGGCTCGACGGCGTCGCCATCGAGCACCTCAACCTTTCCGTCGCCTTTCCGTGCTCGGACGAGAGGCTGCGCCAAGCCCTCCTCGATCGCGAGGACGAACTCCAAACCCGCCTCTGGGAGATCATCGGCCGCCATCAGGCCGACACAGTCGTCTTCACCGACGCTCTGTGGGGGCTGGGGCGACTGGCCATCGACCTGCCCGACGGCGTGTGCCGGGTGCTCATGGCACACGTGCTGCCCAACGCGGAAGACGCGCCCGCGGCGCTCTCCCGCGCGGACAGGGTGATTATCCCCTCGCCGGTTGTGTGTGCCGAGGCTGAGTCTGCCGGCTTGCCGACCGGCGGGTGGCGCCTGGTACCCAACGCGCTCCTCCACCCGCCGACCGCACCGCCGGAGGACGATCACGTGGAACGGCGCCGGTCCGGGCCGGTACGGGTGCTGGCCCGGCTCGGGCATGAGAAGGGCCTTGTGCCGCTGCTGACGGCCGCCGCCGACTGGACACGGGAGTTGGAGGTTGTGGTCGCGTCGGCGAGTTTCGAGGCGGCCGAGGGCTCCCAAGCCCGGCTCCTGACGGAATGCCGCGCCCTCGTGGACGCTGCGGCGCACATCACCCTGTCCGAAGGGCGCCTGACCTGGAGTGAGGTACCCGCCTGGTTGGCAGGAGCCGCCGCCGTAATCGTTCCATCCTTGCGGGAAACGTTCGGCCTGGTTGCCTTGGAGGCTATGAGCGTGGGGGTGCCCGTGGTCAGCTACCCGATCGGTAACCTGCCCGCTCTTCTGGAACACCCGTACGCATCGAGTGGTTAATGGGCAATCCCCGTTCGGGCCCCAACACGCTGCTCGCATGTGTCGATACGCTCCTCGCCGATCCGGTAGCCTACGGGCGAGCTTCAAAGGCCATGTACCACCTGGCTCAGGACTACAGGCCCGACCGAATCGCCCTGCAATTCATTAAGGCGGTGTCGTGATGGGTGCTGTAGCCCCGTCTCAATCCTCGGCAGCCCCGCTGTTCCTCGTCGACGGCTTCAACGTGCTGTGGCGCGGGCACTTCGGATTCCCGGCCCCAATCTTCTCCCGCGACAAGCAGCAGAACCTGACCGGTCTGTTCGCGTTCTTCGCCCTGCTGCGGGTGACCCTCCGCGACGATCTTGACACTGCGCCGGCCGAGGTGTGCGTCGTCCTGGACGGGGAGCACGGCAGCGGCGGGCGCAAGGACGCCGACGCAGACTACAAGGCCAACCGGGAGTCCACACCGGAGGCCCTTGCACCGTTGCAGTTCCTGGCACCGATGAAGGAGGCCCTCGACGGCTACGGCATCGCTTGGGTGGAGATCGATGACGCCGAGGCCGACGACGTCGTCGCCACCCTTGTCCACCGCCACCTGGACCGCACGATCCGCATCATGAGCGCCGACCAGGACTACTACCAGCTCCTGGACGGTGAACGCGTACGGATCATTAACCGCTCCCGCAAGGCGTCCAAGCGGATCATCACCGACACCGAGGTCCACGAGCGCTACGGCGTCACCCCCGCCCAGTGGCCCGACTACCGCGCCCTGACCGGCGACAAGTCGGACAACCTGCCCGGCGTGAAGGGCGTCGGCGCCAGGACCGCCGCGGGACTGCTCGCCGGCGGCCTGACTCTCGATGACCTCCCGAGCTCTGGGCGGCTCGCGGGCACCAAGGGGGCCGCGATCACCCAGGCGTGGGACGACGTCCTGCGCTGGCGCGAGCTGAGCCGGATGCGCCGCGATGTGCCCGTCGCCTGGCAGGCCGCGGGGCATGCCAGCCGTTCCCTGCCCCGGCCGGCGGACGTCATCGAGAAGCTGGGGATGTGGTGAAGGTGCCGGGCTCCGTCTTAGCCGTCATGGCCCACCCCGATGATCTGGAGCTGTGGGCCGGCGGCACTCTTGCCCTGCACGCCCGCCACGCCCCGGTGACCGGTGTGGTCAAGACGCATGATGAGGTGCGGGATGCCGAGGCAGTTGCCGGTGCCAAGGTCCTCGGCATCGACCTCGAACTCCGGACCATCGTGGACGCCGCCACGGTCGACGAGCTGATACGTCGGTACCGGCCGGAGGTCCTCATCACTCACCCAGTCGACGACGTCCACCCCGACCACCGCTCGGTAGCCGCAGCTGTCCTGGCGGGCCGGCCTGAGGCGCACATCCACACCGGCTGCCCGCAACGGTTGTACACCTGCGACAGCTACAACTCCTTCACG
Organism: Sinosporangium siamense; assembly: GCF_016863435.1. GTDB lineage: Bacteria > Actinomycetota > Actinomycetes > Streptosporangiales > Streptosporangiaceae > Sinosporangium > Sinosporangium siamense. Next base: position 25,362 of record NZ_BOOW01000062.1, on the reverse strand, counting down.
CTGAGCGGACCGGTCAACGCGCCGGTGATCATCGATATCACGACCACGTTCGACCAGAAGATGCGTGGCCTTGCCGAACACCGGTCGCAGCCGATCGGGGACCACTTCGGCCCGATGGCGCAGAACCTGGCCGCGCTGTGGGGCAGCCGGATCGGCGCCGCCCGCGCCGAAGCCTTCACGCCCCTACCAATCCTCGGCCGACTGCCGGGTACCGCGCACCTTTGAACCGGGGTTGTTGCGTTCTCGACTGGTGAGACTGCTGCCCCCCTTGAGCCGGGTCGGCGCCAGCCCTGCGCGGGTCGAGTCTGAGCTGGTCGGCGGCGTGTTGGCCTGCCCTGGCTGGTGACGACCAGTCTGACCCCGAGCCTGCTCGCCGCGGTGACCGATCCCAATGGGCAGGCGCTGCGGGCTGAGTTCGAAGTCGAGCACGACCCCGCCGCCCCCGCAGGGCAGGGCAGCGGCCAGATCTGGACCGGTGGCGTCGAGAACGTCCCCTCCGGGAACCAGGCCAGTGTCGCCGTCGCGCCCGGTGAGTTGACCGACGGTTGGAAGGTGCGCTGGCGGGCTCGGGCGGTCAACGTCGCCACCACTGTGGGTTCGCCATGGTCTCAGTGGCACTCCCTGACCGTCGATCTGCCTGATCCGGTCTCCGAACCCGCTGTAGGAACGCTCCAGGTCACCCCGTCTCAGATGGTGGACGGGACGATCGTCACCGATACGCTCACCCCTGCCCTTGTGGCGCAGGTAAGCGACCCGGTCGGAGGAAGCCTCCGGGCTGAGTTCGAAGTCGAGCACGACCCCGCCGCCCCCGCAGAGCAGGGCACCGGTCAGATATGGGCTGGCGCCGCCGACGGAGTCGCTTCGGGAGCAGTGGCGAGCGTCACGGTGCCCGAGGGCAAACTGGGAGACGGATGGAAGCTGCGCTGGCGGGCTCGCGCCCTGTCTGCCATTGCGACCTCCGCCTGGTCCGACTGGCATTCGTTCACCTCCGACGCACCAGACCCCACCGTGACCAACTCCTCCATCACCCCCTCGGCGCTGATCGACGGTACGGCGACCACCACGCTCACACCGACCTTGCGGGCCGTGGTCACCCACCCCGGTGGTCACCCCCTGCGGGCCGAGTTCGAGATCGAGCACGACCCGTCCGCACCTCAGGGGCAAGGCAGCGGCCAGATCTGGACCGGCTCGGTGGACGACGTCGCCTCGGGGACCGTCGGCGAGATCGTCGTCCCCGCCGGCGAGTTGACCGACGGTTGGAAGGTCCGCTGGCGGACAAGGGCGGCGGCCATCGGTCAGGCGTCCGCCTGGTCGACGTGGCAGACGGTCACCGCCAAGACGACCCTCACGGGAATCGGGCCGTTCGCCCAGACAGCCGCTGCCGTTGTGCCCGACGGATCGGATTTCAGCGTCGCCGCATGGCTGCGTCTGAGCGACAAGGACGGCGCGTACACCATCATGGAGCAGCGGGGCACCAGTCAGGCGCCCTTCCGGCTCGGCAACGACCCCGAGCACGGACTGGTGTTCACCTTCACCAACGCCGATGCGCCGGGGGCGACGGTCGAGGGGGTGAGATCCGCTGTCGAGCCGCCGGTCGACGAGTGGTTCCACCTGGCCGCGACCTACACAAACGACTCACGCAATGCCAGTCTCTACCTCAACGGCAAGAGCATCGGCAGTGCGGTCCTCGGCTTCACCCCCTGGAACGCCTCCGGCAACATGACCCTGGGAACGGCGATGGCAGGCACCTTGGACGAGGTCTGGGTGTACGGCAGGGAACTTCTCTCCGATGAGGTCTTCGCCCTTATGGACGGGAGTTCCGCGACTCCAGTCGGCTTCGGCGCCGGGCCGTCGGCCAGGGCCGCTGCCCCTTCGTTCACCTACGACCGCATCAAGCCGGAGGACTGCAAGAAGGACTACGGTGCAGGAAAGCGGACCTACGGCCTGATGAAGAACAGGTTCAGCGGCTGCTTCCGTAGTTCGGCGGTGGTCTTCCAACCGGACGACGACGACCAGCCGCAGAACGACTACGACGCCAAGGCCGCGTGGTCGGCCGACTTCCTGTTCGTCGCTAAGACCTTCTCCGGGCGAAGGGGGTTGGACAGCGGGGCCACGACCCGCGACGTATGGTACGACGTTTACCTTTCATCCGAGTCGGCTTTCGCCGACCCGTACGACAGACTGGATGAGGTCGAGCTCACCGTGGGCATGGCCCCCGCCAGCGGCCAGACCGCCTGCAAGAATGTTACGAGCGGGGGCCAGAAGAACCACGTCTCCAAACGGGTGCGCGACTGGGATGCCCTTTACGATCCGTACGACCCGAAGTTGGCGCACGTTGCCACCTTCCGGTTCCGCGCAGACCCCGGCGACGCGCCGGCGACGCGCAAGAACCGCGCCAAGGAAACCGTCGCGAACGCAGAGAAAATCTCCGAGTGCATTTTCGGTCAGTATGCGAAGATCACCTACCAGGAGGATGGGGAAAGGGTAAGGTGGACATACGGTGCGACTGACCAGAATGCTGTGGTCAGATGCGACAGTGCCGACTCCAAGATAACCCGTACCACCGGCGGCTGCATTCTCCCGGTGACGCCCTCCATCCAGTGGCGGATGGGCGCACAATACGATGAAGCCTATATTCACTATTGGAAGGCCTGCTACGACAAGGCAGACACATTCCCGAAGAACCCGAACAAGAAAATTCCGGGTTGCGCGGTCAACGGCACCGGCCGACCGTCAAAGGACCTCTACCTGTGGCGTGTGGGAGAGCCGCGGCAAGATAACAGCCGAGGACGCTCGGGCACGAGATGCCATAGCCTGTGGCCTAACTACGGAATAAACAGCCAAGACTGCGACGAGTACCCGTTCGCATCCGCAGGAAACCGGACGGTCGACGGCGACCAAGACGGAGACCTGTCTGTCTGTGCCATGCCGAAGCCACCCAACAGCACTGCGGGAAACCTGCTGCGGCGCCTCTTCAACAACGATCGGATCCTACTCGAAGACGTTTTCTTCAACAGATTCTCCGGTGAACCCGACCCGCTTCCGTCAATGGAAAACAACTGCTGGCCGGGGCACATCAACAAGGCCTCCCGCTACTACACAGGACACTGAAGTCGCCTCCTGACCGTTTGCCGCCCTGGAGCCCTATCGTTTCAGTGCGGCAAACGGAGCGCTCTTTCCACAACCGATTGGCTCGTGCACATGAACCTCCGCGACACCGTCGCCTACTACGAAGAGCTCATCCGCGGAACGTCGCCTTTCGGGGCGGCGTTGGCCTGGACGGTGATCCTCCCGCTGGGGCAACCGGTCTCCTTCCCCGAGGCCGCGTCGCGGCTGATCGGCGGCGGACATCCCGTGCTGGTGGAGTCCGACGAGGAGTTCGACGAAGCGGCCCACTCCATGGACTTCATCGCCGCATACCTGGGGCAGGCGGGTCCTGCGACCATGCTGGTCGAGCCCAGCGGGTTCAGCTACGCGGGCAGAGAGCAGGTCATGGCCTGGCTCAGCCACAACGCGCAGGTGTGGCACGTGTCGTGGAACGTGACCAGCAGGCGGGACCTGGACTATGCGGCCCACGGGCAATGGCTTGCCAGGCTTCCCGAGTTCCACCACGAGATGCTGCACGGCACCGACCCGGGCGCGCTGGCGGAAGAGGCGGCGCTGCTGAGGGAGGCCGCCGAGGCTCCCTGGCCGCGTCAGAGGGCGACGGCGATGGCGATCGTCGAGATGCGAACCGGTGCGCGCCTGCCGGAGGACTGGTTCGACCGGCCCCGTCAGGTAGCGGTGGTCGATCAGCCGATCACCGAGCAGGACCCGCCGATCGGCCTGTGGCATCACGAGCCGGATCTCGACGCGAGGCTGCGATCGGCGCCTGAGGAGACTCGGCGGGCGGTCCTGCTCCGATTGGCCGGTTCTCTCGTCGAGCGTTTCGATCTCGGCGCGACGCCTCTCGGACACGCCGTCCGAACGGCGCATGAGGGCATGCCGCTCGACGCGGAGCTGTGGGAGGACATGCGATATGCGTGGGAGCGGCTCGGCGAGCGTTGGGCCGTGCGGCTCGCGGCCCCTCGAGAAGAGTATGAGCACACATGGCCGCGTTGGGTGGCGGCCAACGGCGTGCGCCACAGCCTGCGCTCGCTCGGCGAGGGCGCGAACTGGTTCGACGGTGTGACCTACGCGAGATTCGCGCTGGGCGATGAATGGCCGTCCGTCAAGAGGTGGATCCGCGAGATGATCTGCTCCGGAAGCCCCTTGCAAGCCTGAAAGACATCCCAGGAGCTTAGATGTCAAGCTGCGACGTTCTCGGCGTGATGCGACCAAGCTGTCGTCTCGTCGTAGAGGGTGCCGGTTTTGAGGCATCCATGGAGGATGCCGACCAGGCGGTTGGCGAGTTGACGGAGAGCGGCATTGTGGCCACTGCTGCGGGCTCGTTGGCGGTCGTAGTAGGCGCGTGCTCCGGGCGAGCAGGTCAGGGCGGCGTATGCCTGGGTGAGGAGGGCGTCGATGAGCCGGTCGTTGTGGATGAACCGGGCCAGGGCGGTCTTCTTCTTGCCGGAGGCCCTGGTGATGGGGGAGGTGCCGGCGTAGTTCCTGCGGGCCTTGGCGCTGGCGTAGCGGTCGGGGTCGTCTCCGAACTCGGCGAGCACCCGAGCGCCGAGAACCTGCCCCAGCCCGGGCTGGGACAGGATGATCTCAGCGGCCGGGTGCGCCCCAAAATGGGCCTCGACCTGCCCTTGCAGGGTCTTGATCTGCTCGTTCAGGACGGTCAGGACCGCGATCAGCGCCTGGACCGAGGAGGCGTAAGCGGCGGTCACGATCTCGGGTTGGCCGAGGTGCTCGGCACGCAGCTCGGCCTGGATCGCGGAGGCCTTGTCCTGGACGTTCCTGCGTCGGGCCTTCTTCAGCGCGGCGCTGATCTGGGCGAGCGTCAGCCGGGCCGCCGCCCGCGGGGTCGGGGCCTTGGCCAGCAGGGTCAGAGCGTCGGTGGCGTCGAGGTCGCCGAACGCGGCCAGCGCGGCGGGGAAGTAGTCCCGCAGCGCGTGCCGCAGCCGCTGGGTGTGACGGGTTCGTTCCCAGATCAGGGTCTTATGGGTGCGGGTCACGACCTTGACGGCCTCGGCCTGCGGCGAGTCGCCGGCCACCGGCCGCAGCTCATGGGCGTGCGTGCGGACCATATCCGCCAGCACGTGCGCGTCACCGGCGTCGCTCTTGGCACCCGAGACCCCCAGCCGGTCCCGGAACCGGGCGGCTTGCAGCGGGTTCACCGCGAACACCGCATACCCGGCCGCGACCAAGGCCCGTACCCACGGGCCGCGGTCGGTCTCGATCCCGATCAGCACCTCGACCTCGTCGTCGTCCCCGGCAGCCTCGCCCACCAGCGCGTGCAGCCGGGCCATCCCCGCCGCGCCCTCCGGCAACCGGGCGTTGGCCAACCGGCGCCCGTTGCCGTCCATCACCTCCACATCGTGATGGTCCTCAGCCCAGTCATCCCCGACGAACAGTCGCAACGGTCCTCCCGCTCTCAAAGCCGATCACCTTCAGCAGCCTGCGGGAGAACCATCGGCGACCTAATCAAGCAGTGCTCACACCACCACTGGCGGTGGGCACGACATCCCATCAGCGATCAACTCTCCCGGCCAGCCCGGCAGGGGCACGGTCTTTCAGCAGGACTCAACGTCCAGGAACCACGAGTGCTCACCTGCCGGGCGGCTACCAACTCCGAAGTCTGCCGGATGGCTAACTTCCCGACTGATTAGGAGCCGCGGCGCACAATGAGGGTCATGCTGCTCAGAATGAGTGGTCACGTGTGCGGCGATGCTGCGGGGGCTGTTCGAACTCGGTGCAATCGCAGGCTCGGCACACCCCCAGCTCCGCATGTGCCGTCAGTGGCCGCCCACCAGCATGCCCCAGTGAAGTGAGCACATTCCTCTGATCCACCGAAACAGTGATACGTCCAAGCGTAGGGCCATCGTGCGCCTCACGGTCGGCCACAATGGGCGGCTCAGTCCGCCGAACTCTCCTACGCTGAGTGGCCCCACCCTTGGCGGACCTCAGTCGCGCCCCTTTTCCAGGCGCGCCGCGCTGACGATGAAGTCGGCCACAAGTCGGCGAGCGTCATCCGACATCTCAACCAGCGCCCGAAGCGCATCGCGGTTGAGCGCCTTACCCGCGATGGCGGAGTCCGCGGCCACGGCATCGCCCACCTGCTCGGCCTCCTCCTCGTCGCCGAAGTAACCCACCGGCACACTGAAGAACGCCGCCAGCGCCTTGAGCGTTTTGAACTGCGGATTGTCGGAGCGGCCAGTGCGCAGCTTCCACACCGTGGTGGAGGAGATCTCCTCACCGGTGGCAGCACTGATCTGCGTCGCGATCCCCACGTTGTTGCCCGGGCGCGGGCTTCCCTGCGGCCAGCGGTGCTGGATGAGCCACTCGACCTTCTCGGCCAGCGAGCGCACGGCGACGGCCCCGTCGTCAGCCATCGCCGTCAACTTCAGACAACCAAGACCAAGATTCATCACTCATAGTTGACAGACCATAACTTTCCGTGTTTATCCTGTCGCAACAATATCAACTTCAGTTGATGGCCGACACCGTCCCGCGCCGACGACCGAACCAAGCGGAGCTCACCTATGTCCATCTGCGCACACCGTCTCGCATGCGAAGAAGAGACCCGCCACCAGCGCCTCGCCATGCTGAGGCACGCCCTGCAGCAGCAGGGGCACCCCTCCACACTGGTACGGCACCGCCACGGACGCTGGTCCCTCAAAAGCGGCGGCCAGACCGTGTACTGCGGAGGCGCGGACGGCGTCTACGCCTACATCACCCAGCACGGCCTGATCCTCGTCCCCGCCGACGACGACAACCTGGCCCACGCCGTACAGCGCCTCATCGACGGGCACCTCCGGTGAATCCCGCGCGCCGGCCAGTCGTCGTCGCCTCCTCGATCGTGGCGCCGCTGGTGGCCGGCCTTGCCGTACTGGGCGGGATCGGCTCGTTCGGCACCGTCCGCGACCTCGCCGTCCCATGGTTCGGTGCTCTGGCCTGGATCGTTCCCGTCGGCATCAACCTGGGCATTCTCGCGCTGCTGGCCTGGGACCTGCTGCTGGAGTACACCGACATGGCCTGGCCCGTGCTGCGCTGGGTCGCCTGGTGCTTCGTGGGCGCCACGGTCGCCCTCAACGCCGCGGCCGCTCACGGCCACACCGGGGCGATGGTGATGCACGCGGCGATGCCGGTGCTGTTCGTCACCGTCCTGGAGGGTGTGCGGCACCTGATCCGCCGCTGGGTCGGCCTGACCGTGCAGACGCGCCGCCAGCGGGTGCCGCTCGCCCGGTGGCTGCTGTCGCCGTGGTCGAGCCTGACGCTGTGGCGGCGGATGATCCTGTGGGATGTGACCGCCTACTCGCGGGGCCTGCACCTGGAGCACCTGCACCTGCGGGAGGTGGCACGGCTCCAGGAGATCCACGGGCGGTGGATGTGGCGCTGGCGGGCACCGCTGTCGGAGCGGATCGCGCTGCGGCTGCAGGCGGCCGAGGCGGCCTTCTCCGGCGACGCGCCGACCCAGGACCGCGGCGAGCAGCTGGTGCACGCCGCGCAGGCCATCCTGGCCGAGGCCGAGCAGTCGGGCGTACGGCTGAGCCAGATGGACCTTGCGGCCCAGCTGCGGGCGCAGGGCTATCGGATCGCCAACGAGCGGTTGCGCTGGCTGGCCTCTGCCGTAGGACTGCGGCGGGAAGCGGCGTGAACCATGCACACCGGAATTCTCCGCGAGGCCGAGCGGTTCTTTCTGTCCCAGGTGCCCGGAAGCTGGGTGCCTCGCTATCTGGCCGGTAGAGGCTTCAGCGTCGAGGTAGTTCAGCGGTGGGGCATCGGCTACGCGCCTGCCTCCTGGTGCGGACTCACCAACCATCTACGCGCCCTTGGGTACTCGGGCAGGGCCGTGCTCGATGCCGGTCTTGCCCGGCGTTCAGGCCGCGGCACTCTGATCGATGCCTTCCGTGACCGGATCATGTTCCCGTTGCGCTCCTCGTACGGCACTGTCCGGGCCTTCATCGGACATGCCGTCAACCAGGAACCGCGCTATCTCGCCAGCCCGACCACCACCGGCCGTTCCTGCAAAGACCTGCTATTTGGGCTTCACATGGTGACCAGGACAACGCTGCCGGTCCTTGTGGAGGGTCCGCTGGACGCGCTGGCCGTCAGCCTGGCCGCTCCCGGCCGATTCGCCGGGATCGCCTGCCTCGGTGCCCGGGTCAGCGCCCGGCAAGCCGAATCCCTCACCGCATTGGGCAGAGCGCGGATCCTCATCGCCTTCGACGGCGACCAGGCCGGCATCATGGGTATGGCACGCGCCTACCCGGTGCTGCGACCGGCAGCACTGGCCATTGACGCGGTCACCATGCCCGAGGGGCACGACCCCGCCTCCACACGGCAGCAGTACGGCGATGCGCACTTGGCCGGGATCCTCCTCAATCGCGGGCGTCCTCTGGCCGACCTGGCGCTCGATGTGGTGCTGACCGGCTCCGACCTGAGCTTTCCCGAAACCCGCCTGGCGGCACTCCGCCGAGCGGCCGGCGTCGTCTGCGGACTGGCGCCCCACGATGTGGCGCGCCAGGTCGGCCGGATCGCCCGCTACCTGGATCTAGATCACACGGTTGTCACCGAGGCCGTCCACGAGGCGGTTGCCGCCGTACCCGTGCTGCGAGGAAGAGCAAGCCATGGAACCCACACCTCAGCACTTCGACCCTCTGCGTGAGGCCGTCGGCCAGGGCGTTGAACAGGCCGTACACCTCGCCTCGGTTGGTGCCGTTGCCACTCAACTCCTCGTCCAAGCCAGGACTCAGCGTCTGCTGGAGCGCAGCGATCGCGAGCAGGCGGCCCAGGCCGAACACGCTCAGCGGCGCCATGCCGTCGATCAAGCTGCGCAGAGGCGGTGGCGGTCGGCTTTCGACCAGCGGTGGCTCGCCAGAGCCGATGTGCCTCAAGTGCTGAGCGTATGGTCGGTCGCCACGCCGTACGCCGCTGCGGTTCCCGAGGCTGAGCAGGCCAGATTGCGATGCGAGGGACGGCTGCGTGGGCTGCACCCGCACGCCATGGACCACTACGACCGGTCCCGGCAGGCAGGAGCCTCACACACCGAGGCGATGCAGCACACGCTGCCGTTCTTCGCCCGCGACCCGAACGTGCGCACCGGCTATCCGCCGCCGCCCCGCCGCGAGCTCCTCACCCATCCGGCCCGGCTGGCGCAGGGCGACTTCCCGCACTCCATCACCCATGTGGTCGCCGTCTCCGCGCGCACGACGCTACCCGTAGGGCAGGCTCCTGCCGTACGGTCCGCCGTCCCTATGCGGTGCCGGTGACTACAGCACTAGCCAGGTCAGCTCAGCGGTGGTGAGGGTGGGAAGCCGGCGGCCGACCCAGGAGGGGGCACCGGCCCCGGCCAGGTTGGTGATGTGCCCGTCGGCATCCACAGTGCACGTGATGCCGTAAGGCCACTCGCCCAAGACGATCCCCATGATGAGGTCCTCGGCACCGCCGTCGACGACCTTGTGCAACGCCTCCGCCGTATCCCCGGGCGAGGTGATGGCGAACAACCAGGGCAGGTCCTCGGCTGCGGCACCACCGTCGCGCTGGCCCCGGCGCCGCACGATCTCCACCTGAAGGTGCGTCAGCAGCTCCTGCCGGTTGGCGAACACCTCCCAGCCCTCGACCTTCGGCTTCTCCCTGGTGCCCAGCAGCCGCGCGGCATCGGTCTGGGTCATCGCGACCTGGACCGCGATCCCGCCCTCCGCGAGCAGCTCGCCCAGCAGGCCCCGGGCTACCGCGTCGGTGCCCTCTCCGACCAGCCCGAGGCCGTGCAGCGCCGCCAGCGCGACGGTGTACCCCATGGCGCCACCCGATGTCCCGCTCTCGGCTGGAGGCGGTGTCGTGGCTGTCCGGGCCTCTTGCAGCCGTGCCAGCTGAGCGAACTCGCGGTCCTGCCCCCGGCGCGCCAAGCCGCCGCCCAACGGAGCGAACGACAAGCGGTGCCGCAGCGGATAGCCCATCAAGACCAGGGCTGCACCTATCGCCAGGGCCGCGAGAACCGACGGGAACACCCACCCGGCGGACGACGGGGCCACTGCCAGCGGCGATGCCTGCGTGCGCGAGGGGGAGGGTGTCGGGGAGGAGGCGTTCCCGGCGGCGCGGGTTGCCGGTGGAGACGGCTCGTGACGTGGACCGCTTGTTTCAGGCCGTGCCGGCGCTGCGGAAGTTTCTGCGGTAAGCGGGTGCATGTCGCGGGAGCGCGGCCTCTGCGCCGCGTGTGGTGGCGTTTCCGCGTCCCGCAGTCGGCGGTCGCCATGGTGATCGGACATGTGTGCGGGCGGGTTCGTCTGTCGCGCGGGACCTGCGGCAGGAGCAGGCATGGGACGGGTTGGTCGGTCGCGGCCGGAGGACGGTGTGACCGACATCGGCCTAGGGCCCCGTTCCAGTGGGGCAGTGCTACCAACGTGCGGACGTGATGGCACGGCGGAGTGTGTCGCCAGTGGCGCAGGCGCCACCGAACGAGGGACGACACCGGGGGTTTCAAGCCTGGCAGGCGCTTGCTGCTGCGGCACAGCGGGTCGGGCGGCTTCGGTCCTCTGCGGCACAACCCGAGCGTGATCAGCCCCGGGACGCTCCTGCGCCGGTACGCCGACACCCGGCGTACCGGGCTGGGCCTGCGCCGGCCTGCGCCATGAGTCCTTGAGTGCCTGCCCGATGTCCGGTCTGCGCCCTGTGGTCAGCCACTGATAGACCTGCTCGCCCATCGAGGCGCACAACCGCTCCCGATCGACATAGCGCCTGGCCGTCTCACCCAACTCCGGGCACCCAGGATGGGCTGCGGCCGCAGGTACGGCACAGGCCGACACAGCCCCTGCCAGCACCCCACCCACCACCCAGCGCCGCACCAACACCCGCATCCCACACACCCCGTATCGAATCGGTGATTACCTTGATCAGTCACTCAGCGTAGTTAGTAGTCCGCTGAACACCACCAGGTCCTCAACCCGCATCGATTAAAAGGTTGATCTTGAAGGCGGCCGTACGGCATAGGACGGCACAGACCGGCGCCCGTCAGCAGAACGCCGGAACACACCCCGCCCGGCCACCGCGCCCGGCGCAGGGAAGTCGCCCTCGGCAAGCACCACCTGCCGGTCCCGCCGCCCGGAGCGGGCACCCGCGAGCACGCCGTCCAGCTCCCGAGCCGCCCGCCCCGCCGCCTCAGCCTGAAACATCCGCCCCTGAACCCGCCGCAGCTCCGCCACCGCCCACACCATCGCCTGCAGACTCGACACCAGCGTCATCACCGCCACCGTCGACCCGCACGACGAGGACCGGGCAGCCGCCAGCAACCGCGCGGCCAGCCGCACACCTCCACCGCCGACCGCAGGGGACGCGACTCTCCCGAAGGGTTCGCGCACAGCCCGGTCGAACTCCTGCACCGCCCGCCGTACCCCGCCATCCCCCAGCACATCGCCCGCGATCTGCAGCAGCCCGCCGACCGCATCCGCCTCGACCTCGCCGACCCGCCGGCCGTAGTCCGCCGCCAGCCGCGCCGCGTCCGCCCATAGCCGCTGCCGCTCCTGCGCACTGTGCTTACCCGGCCCGATCGGAGACTCCTGCGGCGATCCATTCCACAGGCGCCGCAGCCGGGGCAGCGTCAGATCGTCTCCCAGCCGCCCGCCGGCGAACCACCGCCCGTCCCCTTCCACCAGCGCCACCGCGTACCCGGTGACCTCATGGGGGTCGCGCTCGCTGTGGCGCAGCCGCACACCGACCCCCGCCTCCCGAAGTCGGCGGAAGAAGTCCTCCTCGCCGGCGGCGTTCCGCGCCGCAGAACGTACGGAACGCCGCAGCAGCGCCCGCGCCGAGACCTCCGACACCCGTTCCGCACCGGAACTCCCGCGTCGAAACCCGCCCCAGCGCGCCTGCAGCTTGGGCAGGGTGAGGTCGGCCGCCAGCTTGCCCCCGCCGTACCAGACCGGCCGCCCCTCCCGGTTCGCATGACCCGGCAGACCCACCGCATACCCCACCACCCGTCTGCGGTCCTGCTCGTCCAGGCGGCGGTGCACCAGCACCCCCGCGTCCCTCAGCGCCTGGAAGAACTCCTCGGCCGACCCCGCTCCCGCCGCAGCCGCCTGCACCCGGCGCCGCAGCACCACCCGGGCCGGCTCCTCCCACCCCCGCCGCACTGCGGACTCGGTCTCGCCCCGGGTGGGGCGGCGGGCTGCCGTACGGTCACCCGGCGCGGTCGCCGCCAGCCCGAAACGCCCCTCCAACTCCCGGCACGCCCCACGCACCTTGTAGAAGTCGTTCCAGGTGGAGGGCTTGGTGCCGTCCTGGCGGGCCAGGACGGCCACGATGTGGATGTGGTCGTCGGCGTGCCGGACCGCCACCCACCGCACCGCGTCCTCATCCCCTTCGGGTGCCAGCCCGGTGCGCTGCACGATCGTCCGTGCGGCCTCCGCCCATTCCGCATCGCTCAGGATCCGATCCCCGGGGGCGGCGCGTGCCACGCAGTGCCACACCGGCCGCTCATCCCCCTTGCCGGCCAGCGCAGCCAAAGGCTGCTCCAGCAGCCCGGTCAACGGCCGGAAGTCGCGGCTCCCGTCCGGCCGCAGCGGCGGCTCCACCTCGTCCGGGTCGCGCCACCCGGCCACGATGTGCGGATCGGTGTGCTCGCCGGCGCGCCCAGGACCGTACAGGTAGCGGAGCAGACCCGCCACCTTGGCCCCGCGCAGCACCTTGCCGATCAACGCAGCCGCCTCCGCACCGCTTCCGCGATTCCGTCGATCCTCCGCACCGTCCGCACGCAGTAGTCCGCATACGGAACCAGGTTCCCCTGCGCCTGGCCGGTCGCGTTCAGCGCCGCCACCGCCTGGTTCAGGTTCACCCCGATCCGCCGTATCTGCGCCGAGACCCGCATCAGCTCCACCAACGCCTCCCGCAGCGGATCCGGCATCGGCGGGCACACCTGCCGCGCCGCCGCCAGCGCAACCTCGGCCGCGTAAGCCCCGTGCGCGAGCCCGAGCCTTTGGGCGGCCCCCCGCAGCTCGCCGTACTCCTGCTCGGTCAGCACGAACTTCACCACACGCGAACGCGGCACCGCCTGCCGCTCACGCCGCCGCACCACACGCCTGCCCGGACCGGCCTGGTTGTTCTCTGCGGACATGTCACTGACCACCCCGTAGGACCGCGCCCGGTCCCTGCTGATCAGAAACCCCGCCGACCAGGTCGCGCGGGGTGAGCCCTCTGATCAGCAGTTTCCCCTGCTGGACCCCGCCGGGTCCAGAGCTAATGGGACATTAGACATATCTTGCTCCGCGCAGCGGCAACCGACCGCGACAGCCAGGTGTGCAGTCGTGGCTTGGCAGTTCGGGCGAAACCGTGTCGCGCACCTCAGCTTCCTACCAAGTGGGCACGATGGGATCACATGCTCACGTCAGACTGGGTGTCAACGACATTTGAGTTTTCACGTGTCGTCGACACTAAGGCCTGAATGCCAACGCCTCACCTCCACGTGCGTGGGGGGACCTGCACGACGACAAATAGACAGAGCATTTCGCTGGCTCACCCCCACGTGCGTGGGGAGGACGCCTGGACCGACGCCCGAGGCGTCCGCCGCACCGGCTCACCCCCACAGGCGTGGGGAGGACAGCACGGCACGAGCGATGGGGGATGGGGCGGCCAGCTCACCCCCACGTGCGTGGGGAGGACGCCGAGGAAGCGGTGCCCTCGTAGTGCGAGAGCGGCTCACCCCCACGTGCTTGGGGAGGACCGGAACGCCCCGGTCACGCGTTTTGCTGGCTACGGCTCACCCCCACGTGCGTGGGGAGGACGGCAATCCCATACCGGGCTCGACATAGGGCAGCGGCTCACCCCCACGTGCGTGGGGAGGACCGTATGTGTTGCGCAATCCGGTGCTCAGCACCGGCTCACCCCCACGTGCGTGGGGAGGACCCCTGCGCGCGCATGAACTCCCGTAAGAACGACGGCTCACCCCCACGTGCGTGGGAAGGACCGCGCTCAGACGTCCGGACGCCCCAAGGTGGTGGCTCACCCCCACGTGCGTGGGGAGGACCCTGCGGGAGCACAACGCCGCCAGCGGCGGGACGGCTCACCCCCACGTGCGTGGGGAGGACGGCCGCCCCGGCGACCCGGGACCGCGGTGGAGCGGCTCACCCCCACGTGCGTGGGGAGGACCCGGAGTAGTCGTAACCGCCCTCGGCAAGCATCGGCTCACCCCCACGTGCGTGGGGAGGACGCCAGGGTCAGCCCTAGTCGGTGCTCACCCGAAGGCTCACCCCACGTGCGTGGGGAGGACGACGGCGCCATCGAGGCCACCGACGGCAACAGCGGCTCACCCCCACGTGCGTGGGGAGGACACGATCGACAGCACCCTCGAAGACGACTCCGACGGCTCACCCCCACGTGCGTGGGGAGGACACGGTTTTCAGACGGTGGGTCTTCGTGGTGCGCGGCTCACCCCCACGTGCGTGGGGAGGACTGAATGTGCCGCGTTGTGCTGCGGGTACTCGGCGGCTCACCCCCACGTGCGTGGGGAGGACGCGGGGACGCCCCTAATCGGCTGTCCGGTCGCGGGCTCACCCCCACGTGCGTGGGGAGGACGGCACCGCGCGCACGATGCGCTGCCGTCCGATCGGCTCACCCACACGTGCGTGGGGAGGACACTAAGCCCAGCCTCCACACCACACGCGCGGCCGGCTCACCCCCACGTGCGTGGGGAGGACTTCGGCGTGAACCACCACAACGGCAACGGCGGCGGCTCACCCCCACGTGCGTGGGGAGGACACATCGCCGGACCTGGGTCCAACGCGCTCCAACGGCTCCCCCCCACGTGCGTGGGGAGGACCGGAACGCCCCGGTCACGCGTTTTGCTGGCTACGGCTCACCCCCACGTGCGTGGGGAGGACGGGGCCCCGGTAGTTCTGGGCGGGTGCCTCGTCGGCTCACCCCCACGTGCGTGGGGAGGACCGAGTTTGATGTCACCGAAGGGTGAGAAAATCCGGCTCACCCCCACGTGCGTGGGGAGGACGCGAGCCATGCTCATATACCGACCGCGCCTTAAGGCTCACCCCCACGTGCGTGGGGAGGACGCCCAAATCGCCGACCTGGCACGCCGCAAAGACGGCTCACCCCCACGTGCGTGGGGAGGACTACGGCGGCGCCCTGTACGCCGACCTGGCGACCGGCTCACCCCCACGTGCGTGGGGAGGACGACAGCCATCTCGCGGGCAAGTCGCCCAAGAGCGGCTCACCCCCACGTGCGTGGGGAGGACGCGGATCTCGATGTCCCGGTAGACGCCGCGGGCGGCTCACCCCCACGTGCGTGGGGAGGACACTTTCCGACCTGCGGTTTCACGTTTGCACATGCAGTTTCAGGAGAGACGTTCGCGCCGAAGCCGTACCTGTCATCCTACCGACCTCCAACTATCGCTACAGAAACAGTAATAAAAACGACAAAAGAGTACATCGAGGCGAGGGGAAGGCGTTGGGAAAGAAGTAAGGCTCACATTCACTTGTTCGGAAAGAAATGTCGGTGGTGGTGTCTACAGTGGGCCCTCGTGAAGTCGATCGGCAGTGATGCTGCCGTCAGCGGGCCCTAAAGCCCCGATGGGAGGCAAAATGGACAACTTGCGAGACATCGACCTCGTGCTATGGGGGAAGGCGCGAGGTCTGTCGAGGCATTATCCACTAGCCTGCCACCTTTTAGATGCCGCTGCGGCACTGGAAGCTCTATGGGATGACTACCTCGCCCCTGGCTTGCGCATCTACATCGCGAATGAGCTGGGGAGAAGTCAGGAGCAAGCGCGGCAGTTGCTCTCTTTCTGGGCGGCTTTGCACGATATCGGTAAGTGCATGCCATGCTTCCAGGCACAGGACCAACGCATCGGATTGAGTCAGCACATCGGTTACCCCACGGTGGAAGCCGAGAGGAAAGGTCACGCTTACGCTGCGCATGTCTGGTTAGGACAGTTTCTGGCGACTGCGGGATACAAGGCGGGGCGAAAGTCGTCCCCGGCCATCCGTGTCGCCCAGTTGCTCGGCGGTCATCATGGACGCTTCTACGAGTTCAGCCGGACTGAGTTCATCGATCCATTGGGCTCGCTGCCGGCACTGGGGATGAGCAAATGGGAGGAGCAGCGTCGTGCGATCGCGGCCATGATGCACGAACTGACGGAACGCCCTGCACCCCCAGACAAAGTTTCCGATTCAGGCGCGGCCTTGGCCTGCGGCCTGATCATCCTTGCGGATTGGCTTGTGAGCCAGGACGACTATCTGCGCGGGCGGATTGATACCGGACTGCCAGAGCGCGGCGATCTCGACGGTCTCAAGCAACACCTGCAGCACAGCCGAGCCACGATGCCGTCATTGCTGAGCGAAGCCGGCCTCGGACAGCTGACGTTCAAACCGGGTGGCTTCAGCGACGACTTCCCCTTCGAGCCGAACGACCTGCAGCGGTCCATCGGTGAGCGACTTCCCTCACTCATCGACGGCACCCCCGGCCTCCTGCTGATCACCGCCCCCATGGGTGAAGGGAAGACCGAAGCAGCTCTGTACGCGGGACGACTGATGGGCACGGCTGCGGGGATGCCCGGCTACTTCATCGGTCTGCCCACGATGGCGACCTCCGATCAGATGCTGCGGCGAGTGGACGACTACCGCAGACGTCGTATCGACGGTGCCGACTCCCTGACCTTGCTGCATGGGATGGCGTGGTTGAACGACGCGTACACCGCGGAGGGAGACGAGATCGGCATCATCACACGCGATCCCGTGGCGGCTCGATGGCTGCGCGGAAGCAAGCGCGGCCTGCTCGCCAACCTTGCGGTCGGGACGATCGACCAGGCTCTGATGGCGGTGCTCCGCGGCCGCCACAACGTCCTGCGGATGCTCGGTCTCGTGGGCAAGGTCTTCGTGGTCGACGAAGTGCATGCCTACGACACCTATATGCAGGGACTCCTCAAGACCCTGCTGCGCTGGTTGGGTGCACTAAAGGTGCCTGTGGTGCTCTTGTCCGCAACGCTCCCCGCTGCGGTAGGACGCCGGCTGGCACAGGCATACCTGGAGGGTGCCGGATGTCGCGGCCAGCAGGTTCCGGAGGTGGTGTACCCAGGGTGGGTCTACGTGAGTCCGCAAACGACGGCACCCGACCCCGTCCACGTGAAAAGCAGAGAGCGAACTCTGCACATCGAGTCCCATCGGGTCCCCATCATCGCGGATGGGCGCCCCGACCGAATCGGCGTCCTCAGCAAGGTGCTTGCCCCGGTTGTCCGGGATGGCGGGTGCGCTGCGGTCATCTGCAACACGGTCGCCGAGGCTCAATTGACCTACCTGTCACTGCAGGGGTGGTTGGAAGACCTCGACGGCCAAAAGCCGCCCGTCCGGTTACTGCACTCGCGCTTCGAGGCGTACCGCAGGGAAGAGATCACCGAGAAGATGGTAAACCAGTTCGGCAAAGAAGCCGGGAATGACCGGCCACCTGCGGCGATCTTGGTGGCTACGCAGGTGATCGAGCAGTCCCTCGACTTGGACTTCGACGTCGTGGTCAGCGACTTGGCCCCAATCGCCCTGCTGTTCCAGCGGGCGGGTCGTTGTCAGCGGCATCCGGCGCTCGACGCCAAGCGGCCGAGCTGGGCACAAGGTGTGATGCGTCTCGTGGTACTGACCCCCTCCGACCAGAACGGTGTGCTGGTCTTCCCCAAGTCATGGCCGTTCGTCTACCCCAAGGCGCTGCTTCGCCGTACTCACGATGTGCTCACAGGCTTGCCCAACGGTGAGGTAGCCATCCCCGGAGATATTCAGGACCTGGTCAACCGGGTTTACGACGAAGACTTCGACGACGAGAACTCCCCCTCCATCAGTGACGACGTGGACCGGCTGGCCGACGAGCAGGCGAAGGCCCTGTACGCCGAGATGGCCTCCATTCCCGCCCCCGGATACATCGGCCAGCTGAGCGAGCTCAGCGCAGACGACTTCGTGACTGAGTACTCGACTCGCTTGGGGTCGGAATCTGGGCGAATCGTCTGCTGCACGGTCGGTGCTGACGGGAAGCTCATGCTCGGTGAAGAGTCGCTTCCTATAGAACCTGCCGGACGCAAAGACAAGCGGAAGTGGTTTACCAAGGAGCAGGTCCGGTTGATCATGAGGCATACGATCCCAGTGCCGGGGACATGGCTACGCGGCTCGTCGGTCGAGAACGCCGCACCCCCTGAATGGGCCGACAGCCCGCATTTACGAGATCTCTTCGTGGTCAAGGTGTCGGCTGACGGCCGGACTCCGGGCTCAATAGGCAATCGAAGTGTGCAGCTCATACGAGACCTCGGTCTCTTCGATGCTTCTGCGGCCAGCGTTTGAAGCGGCACACGGCAATCGCATAGGAGAGCAGCCAGTGGCCTCACAACGACTGCGTCCGATGTCGCAAAGTGATCGACATCCGGTGCACACAATTTGGCGCCCGGCGTACAGTGTGTACGGCATGCGTCGAGCCCCGCCCGCTTGTAGGCCTGGACGGGGCCCGCGCACCTCAGAAGTCTCGGGCCAGGGGTCACGTACCTGGCCCGAGACTCCTAACCACCCACTCGACGACGATGAGCACGCCCCTGATTGCAAGGGCAACGCACTCTCCGACTGGTGGGATCCAGCCGCGACCTCGCCTCTCCGGTGTCGGCTCGGACATCCGCTGTTCCTCCCGGGACTCATAGCAGGGCAGCCGAGGATGCACCGACCGATCAACTGGTCGCCCCCGAGGGCATCCGCGTGATCGCGATCAACGGGCGCGAGACTACTGAACTCCGAGGGGTAGCGCAAGCTGCATTCAAGCCGAACCACTCGCCGATGACGCTTGCAGTATCACCCATCAGAACCTCCTCAACTGCTTGCGGAAGGCCTGCTGCTAAGAGCCTCGGGATTCACTGGCTTACAGAGCCTACTCAACTGCTT
Source organism: Sinosporangium siamense (assembly GCF_016863435.1). GTDB lineage: Bacteria > Actinomycetota > Actinomycetes > Streptosporangiales > Streptosporangiaceae > Sinosporangium > Sinosporangium siamense. The sequence goes on along the minus strand of NZ_BOOW01000062.1, from coordinate 6,375 downwards.
TGACGAAACACGACCGGCCCGTTAGGTTGATCTCCCAGTGATCAGACCCCCACGTGCGTGGGGAGGACGCGGCAGTTTCGCCCCAGAGGCTGCTGAACTGCGGCTCACCCTCATCGAATGAGGAAGGTAGACCCAGACCATGATGCCCTACTCCGCAGTCGCTCTCTTCGCCCCCCTTCATGAAGGCGGACCAGTGAACATCAACTTCACAAAGGGCAATCACCATGCCGTTTGACCTGCTGTCCCGTGACTGGCTACCTGTCCGCGCTGGTGACACACGCTCCGTGGTCGGGCTCCGCGAACTGTTTGCATCCGCGCACGAGCTGACCGATATCGAGGCATCTCCACCTCCGGCCGCCTCAGGGCTATGGCGAGTGCTGACCGTGATCGCAGCACGGGTGACCGGCCTCGACGACATGACACTTCCAGCCGATGAGTGGAGTGCACGCCAGGAGAAAGTGCTTGAGGGCGGCCGTTTCGACCCGGAAGAGCTGAGGAAGTACTTTGGGAAACTCTCGGGACGTTTCAATCTCTTTGACCAGTACCGGCCGTGGCTGCAGGATCCTCGGCTCAGGCAGGAGTGCAAGGGCAGTTCAGGTATCAACAAACTGGTCATGTCCCGGCCCGCCGGCAACAACCAAGTGTGGTTCAACCATGCGACGGCTTTTGACCCGCCGCCGCTGCCCGCCGAAGAAGCTGTCTTCCACCTGCTGACACAGCTCTACTACGGCCCATCGGGGCAGTGCACACCGCGAACGGTCGCCGAGACTTCCGCAGGCAACTCCAAGGCCGGGCCTCTGCGCAGAACGATCTCGTTTCATCCGCTGGGCAGTACCCTCTTCGAGTCGCTGATCGCCGGGATCCCTCCGGCGTACCGCTACGACCGGGGCGGAGCCGACTTGGCCCCCTGGGAAACCGATGAGCTCCCAAACCCGTTGAGCGTTCCGCCAAAGCCCAGTGGGCTCGGCGGCGTCCTGACGGGACGGTTTCAGCATGCGGTGTTGCTAGAGCCCTCCGCCGATGAAAACTCGGTCGTCAACGCCTGGATCACGTGGGCGTGGCGCAACCGCGAGCTGCCAGCTGATGACCCCTACCTGGTGTATCAGCAGAACAAGGAAGGCGCCTACTACGCTCGGCAGGCCGATGCGAGTCGAGCGCTGTGGCGGGACTTCGACTCGCTGATCCTCGAGGACGTCGGCGATGAAGGGCGTCGCCGACCCGCCGTGCTGGCCGCAGTCGAGGACATGCGCGGAACGCTGCTGTCGACGCTGCAGGTCCGAGCTTTCGGCTTCGACCAGGACGGCCAGACCAGAGACAAAGAGTGGACCGTCGGCGTCACCCCGGCGCTGCTGGCCTTGGCGAACGAGACGCAGGTCGCTCGGGCGATCAGTCAGATGCGGCAAGCGGCGGAGACTGTGGAACGGAACCTGGAATGGGCTCTGCGCATGGTCTGGGAGGCGATCAACGACCCGTCCAATGGAGATGGCAAGGCACAGCGTAGGGACATCCCGAAGGGGCCCTGGCCGGCGCAAGGAGCCTTCCGCTACTGGATACGTGCTGAACAGATCTTCTGGCGCCGGATACGTGGCCGCGATTTCGATAGCCCAGTCAACGACTTCCTGAGGCTGGCACTGAACGTATACGACGAGGTGACGAACAGCGCGGGTTCGCTGCCTCGCGTCAAACGAGCGATCGAGCTCAAGCGAGGCCTGATCTTCAGGCAGGTTCCTTTTACCAGCAGACCACAACATGCATAAGGAGCGCGAGTGAGCTCGATCCCTTCGATTGCGACGGCCGACAGGTATGTCGCCCACCTCAGCACAAGGATTTCGAGCGACCCTGGACGGCGTTCCGCCTTACGCAGAAGCATAGGCAGACCGGTGGAGGACCCGATGGTTCTCAAGGCCCATGCGACGGTCGTTCCTTGGCTCCCGGCCCTGCCGAGCCGAGCCGTCGAAAGTGCCTACTATTCGATCGCCGCCCTGATCGCCGCCCAACCTGCCAACCGCCGTGCTGAGAAACCGGCGAGCGAGCTCCCCGCCCCTCCGGAAGTGCCTACGGAGGAGGAGAAGAAGTCGGAGCGCCCTACGGCCAGCCTTGGAGAAACGCTCGGCCTTGCCGTACGGGACAAAAAGCTCAACCTAGACACGACGGAAGCCCGCCTGCTTCTGCTCTGTCGCCAGGACGTAACCGGCCTGCACCGGCAACTGCCCGGCCTCGTCCGTCAGTTGACCGCCAAGGAGCTTACCCCGGACTGGGGCCGCCTTCTGATCGATCTCAGCCGATGGGGACATGGCCGCGACCGAGTCGTCAAGCGATGGATTCAGGACTTCCACCGCACTATCAGTCTCACCGTCGATAACGCCAACTCAGAGAACGAGGAATAATGACCCCCACCCCCCGATACCTCGATGTGCACGTACTCCAGACCGTGCCGTTCTCGAATCTCAATCGCGACGATCTCGGCTCGCCTAAGAGCATGGTGTACGGCGGAGCGACCCGGACACGTGTTTCGAGTCAGTGCTGGAAGCGCGCCGTCCGCCTCGACGTCGAGCGCGCTATCGGCGATCCGGCGGTGCGTACCCGACGGGTGCCCGCCGAAGTGGCCTCCCGGCTCCAGGAACGAGGGTGGTCGGAGGACGCGGCCCTGGCGGCAGGGGCGCAGATAGTCCTGTCGGCCAACAAGAAGGACGGTCTCAAATTGGAGGACAAGGGCGGGACCTCGGTTCTGCTGTACCTCCCGAAAACCGCGCTCGACGCTCTCGCCGACCTGGCCGAGATGCACCGGGAGGCGATCGAGCAGACGGTGGGCGTCAAAAAGCCGAAGGCCGTTCTCACCCCCGAGCATGTCGCGCCCATCCTGTCGGAGCGCAATGGAGTCATCAATCTGTTCGGCAGGATGCTCGCCGAACTGCCGGGCGCCGGAGTCGACGGTGTCGTCCAGGTGGCCCACGCGTTCACTACCCATGAGGTCGCACCGGAGATCGACTTCTTCACCGCGGTCGACGACTGCCTGCCCCCAGACGCGGTCGGCAGTGGGCACATGAACAGCGCCGAGTTCAGCGCCGGGGTGTTTTACCGGTATGCCAGTCTCGATCTCGATGGCCTGGTGGGCAACCTCGGTGGTGACAGCACAATGGCGCAGGAGCTGACGAGCGAGTTCCTACGGGCATTCGTCTCTTCTCTGCCGACGGGCAAGCAGACCTCCTCAGCCGCCAACACCCTGCCTGACCTGGTGCACATTGCGCTGCGCGGTGACCGGCCGATCTCCCTCGCCGCAGCCTTCGAGGCGCCCGTCCGGCCCGAGCACGGAATCGCCACCCCCTCGCGCAGACAACTGGCCCACCACGCGGGCCGCCTGCAGAAGCTGTGGGGCGACAGCGGCATTGTCCACAGCGGTTATGCCTCCGTCGATGAGAAGCCTCTGGACAACCTGGGAAGCCAGGTCGGTTCTTTTGCTGAGCTGATCGAAGGCGCCGTCACGGCCGCTTTCCGGGAAAGCCAGGCATGAGCGGTCTGGTGCTGCGGCTCGCCGGTCCAATGCAGTCCTGGGGAGAGCACAGCGTATTCAACCAGCGCGACAGCCTACGCTTTCCCACCCGATCCGGTCTCATCGGCCTGCTGGCGTGCGCCGAAGGAGTGGAGCGCGGAGGCTTGCTCGTGCCGTACGAGAAACTGCGCTTCACCGTTCGCATCGATCGGCCCGGCGTGCACATGCTCGACTTCCACACCGTTGGCGGGGGACTACCTCGCGGTGTGCCGCGTCCCGACGGCACCTATCGCTCACGTGAGTCAGCCACGATCGTCACCCGACGGCAGTATCTGGCGGACGCGGTGTTCACCGTCGCCGTCGAAGGCCCCGAGCAACGAATGGGTGAACTCGCCGAAGCGCTGCGCCATCCCCGTTGGCAGCCATACCTGGGGCGACGTTCCTGCCCTCCGGACGAACCGCTGCTGCTCCGCCAGGTCGACGACCCCGTTGCCCATCTGGAGTGCAAGGTACCCATGGCGCGCCGACTCCGAGAAAGGGATGAGCCCACGGCGGAGTTCGTCACCGAGGGCACCGTAGACGCGGCCGACACAGTCACTGAGCTGGCCGATGTACCGGTGAGCTTCCATCGCCACAACCGGCGCTATCGCATTCGCGCTGTCAGCGTCACTACTCGGGTGCTCCCCAGAGAGCTTTACATGACCGGCGACGCCTACTGGGAGCAACTGGCCATCTACATGCAGGAGAAGTCGTGACGACCTGGCTGGTCCGGATCATGCCGGACCTGCGGCGAAGAGATGTCAGCAGCGATCTGGCGGACCTGGATCGGCTCCACAAGCGGTTGATGATGCTGGTCCCTGACGAGATGGGCGCGCAGGCGCGAGCACAGGCCGCACTCCTGTTCCGCATCGAGGACACTCGGGCCGGCCTTCAAATCCTCGTCCAGTGTGGCGTCAAACCCGATCTCTCTCGGCTCCCCGACGGCTATGGGGAACTCGCCACTCGTGAACTGAACAGCCTGCTGAGGCAGCTCGCGAAAGGCACAGTGGTGCACTATCGCATCGCCGCCAACCCCTCCAAACGCCTCGGTAAGAGCGCCGGTTCCGACGCCGGAAAGATTAAGGCGCTGCGGGGCCCTGCAGCCGAGGAGTGGTGGGTGTCGCGCGCTGCCGTCAACGGCCTGGCCATCTCCACCGTATCCTCGCAGTCCCAAAAGGACATCAGGGCCAAGGAGAAAGTACGGCACGCCGTCGTCCGCTTCGACGGAAGCGCGGTGGTGACCGACCCGGCGGCCGTACGCATCGCCGTTCTCCAGGGGGTCGGCCGCGGCAAGTCGTACGGCTGTGGCTTGCTCAGCCTCGCTGTGGTGCAACGATGACAGGGGCCGCCCGACGTAAACTCGCCGCTCCAACGCTCGCGATGCTGCCGCGGATCGCCGACTCGCTGTCGTTCCTCTACACCGAGGCTGTGCGGATCGTGCAGGACGATACGGGAGTCTGTGCTCAGGTCGAGTCTCCTCGGGGGACCGACCGCGTATACATTCCGACGGCGGCCCTCGCCTGTGTTCTCCTAGGGCCGGGTACGTCGATCACCCAGCCGGCCATGGCCACGATCGCGCGTCACGGCACCACGGTCGTATGGACTGGAGCGGGAGGGGTGCGAACGTATTCGGGCACCGTGCCCGCCTCGCTGACCACCGCATGGCTTGAGAAGCAGGTGCGCGCCTGGGCAGACGACAAGAGCCGCTTGGACGTCGCCGTGCGAATGTACGAGGCGCGTTTCGGCCTCGGCTCCGCGCCGGTCGGAGCCTCTCTCGCAAAGCTCCGTGGGCTGGAAGGTGCACGCATCAAGGCGCTGTACAAGCTGCTGACCACGAAACATGGGATCAAGCGCTTCAGGCGAAACTACGACCCAGAAGCGTGGGATAGCCAAGATCCTGTTAACAAGGCGCTGTCCAGCGCCAACTCCTGCATGTACGGCGTGGTCCACGCCGCAGTGCTGGCTCTGGGCTGCTCGCCGGCACTGGGCTTCATCCACAACGGCACCCAGATGGCCTTCGTCTACGATGTCGCTGACATCTATAAGGCGCGCGTGACCATTCCCTTGGCATTCTCTCTGCACGACTCCGCCAATCCCGAGCGTGATGCGCGGCGGCGCCTCCGTGAAGACTTCAAAGCCTTCAAGCTCATGCCGAAGATCGTCGCCGACGTCCAGTCGTTGATCGATCCGAGCAACGAGAGCCCTGCTTTCTCCGACCGGAGTAGCGACATAGTCCACCTATGGGATCCCCAGATGGGTGCCCTCCCGGCAGGGGTGAACTACGGCTCCGAGAGCTTCGATTCCTTCCCTGGAGTACCTGATGGCCTCGATGGTTATGATCTCGACGACCGCGATCCCTGACCACGTCGGTGGAGCTCTTTCACGCTGGCTCATCGAGCCTTGTCCTGGGCTTTTCGTCGGCACCGTGTCGGCGCGGGTTCGCGACGAGCTCTGGTCGATAGTCAGCGCGAGTATCGGCGACGGGTTGGCGGTCCTCATCCACCCTGCGGACACCGAGCAGGGCTTCGCCATGCGTACGGCAGGTCGGCGTCGCCGTCATGTGATCGACTTCGACGGTTTGCAGTTGATCAAGTTCGCGGCCACCGGGCCTGACGACACATCAGAAACTGCAAGTGCGATTGTGAACTAGCAGGTCGGGAAGTGTTTTCCCCACGCACGTGGGGGTGAGCCGCCGCGCTCGTCGAGAACGCCGTCGATTACGGGGTTTTCCCCACGCACGTGGGGGTGAGCCGCAGGCCGCTGACCAGGGTCAGCAGATCCCTGGTTTTCCCCACGCACGTGGGGGTGAGCCGCTACCGCGGCCGCCGTACCCCTACTCGGTGCGG
>NZ_BOOW01000061.1 GCF_016863435.1 Sinosporangium siamense | reverse complement strand
GCGGGGCAAACCTTCGGGGGGTGCTCCACCTGCCCGGGTGGGGAGGCGGGCGGCGGCTAGGGGGCGGGCGGGGCGAGGGCGGCGGTTATGACAGGCGCCATGGAGACCTGGAGGACGGACCGCCTGCCGTGTCCCCCGGTCAGGAAGCCGGTCCGGGGGACGGCGCGGCAGGGGCGTGCTCCCAGGCGGTGATCCCCAGGCGGCCGGTGGAGCCGAGGTCGAGCGGGGACTCGGGGGTGACGGTCTGCTCGGCGCCGCCGGGGTCGGCGGTGACCGAGACCCGGGCGGCGTCCACGGGCGGGCGGCCGGTGTCGTCGTAGGTGTTGCGCCACACCAGATGGAACCGGGCCGACCCGCCGGGCCGCACCGTCAGCCTTCCCGGGACGGCACCCCTGATCGCGGTGGTGACCTTCCTGGCGTCGCGGTCGATCTCCACCTCAAGTGTCCGCCCGTTCTTGTCCAGGAGCCGCACACCCGGATAGCCGTGCACCTGGCGATCGGCGTCGCCGCAGTTGGTGAGGGTCACAGGCTGGACCCGCAGCCCCATCGCGGCCTCCGGCGGGCCGGCCGCCATGACCACCCCCGACGCGGGACAGGAGGAGGCCTCCTGGCAGGCGGACAGAGCGAGCAGGCCGCTCAGGATGGCGGCCGCGGTGAGCACCGGTCGAACGTCGGGTACGGTCACCCGGCCCATCCTGGCAGGTGAGGGCGTCCTCCGGCGGCCTGTACGGTGGCCCGCCCCGTCCGCGCGAGACGCCCTTGACCGCCTGGACGCCCGGCGGTGCGTGATCACGGATGTGTACGGCGGGGGCCTCCGAGGCGGGGGCTGCGCCGTGCCCGGCGGTGCGGGTCACGGGTGTGTGCGGCGGGAGCCCGAATCGAGGGCTGCGCCGTACCGGCCGCTGATGGATCATCGCCGCCGGTCCGGTGGGCCGGGTGGGGCCGGACTCTCCGGGCGGGTGGCGGGACGGGCCACCGTCGGCTTCGACATAATGTAGAAGCTTGATGCGGTCAGTCTGATGCCTGTGGGGTCGTTTCGTGTTCGAGATCGTTTCCGCGCTTGTCCCGCCGCTGGTGGTCGGTGGCGCGTTTGTCGCCGGGATCGTCTGGCTGGTGCGCAGCGAGGCCCGTGCCAAGGCCGCCGAGCTGCGCGCCGAGCGCCAGGCCGCGGCCGGGAAGTAGCACCCGCGGCGACCGCCTGCGCGGGGTGAGGCCCTGCGGGCAGGCGGTCGCCTTTGCTTTTGCCGGGATGCCGGGCGGACCGCGATCGCCGTAGGCGGTATACCGCGCTGGGTGGATGTCCCGGGCGGGATGGGCGGGCTAGGGTGCGGGCGTGGTCAGGTTCGCGCTTGTGGCCGGGGTGCTGGTCGTGGTGGTCACCAGTTCGGTGCTCGCCCACGGTGCGCAGCCGCACGCCCGGCCGCTCGACGTGACCGGCGGGGTGCTGCTGGCCGCGGCGGGGCTGGGGCTGGTGTGGCTGCGGGAGCGGCCGCTGGTGAGCCTGGTCGTGTGCACGGCGGCGGCGACGGTCTACTTCCTGCTCGGTTACGCCTACGCCATGTGGCCCGCGCCGGCGCTGATGGCGGTGTTCGCGGTGATCGGGGCGGGCAGGCGCGGCGCGGGGTGGGCGGCGGCGGGTTACCTGATCGGCGTGCCCCTGGTGGGGCTGGTGCTCGCGCCCGAGCTCGACAGGCTGGTGGGGCTGCTGATCTGGGCGCTGATCGTGATGGCGGTCGCCCAGGTGGCGGAGGTGTCCAGGGGGGCGGCGCGCCTACACCGCGGAGGTGGAGCGGCGCGCGGCCGAGGCCGAGCGCACCCGCGAGGAGGAGGCGCGGCGCCGCACCCAGGAGGTGCGCCTGGAGCTCGCCAGGGAGCTGCACGATGTGACCTCCCACACGGTGGCGGTGATCGCGTTGCACGCGGGGGTGGCCGCCGAGGCGGTGGAGCGGGCCGGCGGCCCGGAGGAGGCGCGCAAGGCCCTGGCGGTGATCCGTACGGCGAGCAGGCAGGCGCTGGCCGAGATGAAGGGGGTGCTCGGGGTGCTGCGCGACGCGCCGCCGCCGGGGACGGCGCAGCTCGCGGCGCTGGCGGAGGCGGCGGCGATCCCGGTGCGGCTTGACGTCGTCGGCCCGGAGCGGCCGCTGCCGCCGGCGGTCGACTTGACGGTCTACCGGGTGGTGCAGGAGGCGCTGACCAACACGATGCGGCACGGTGGGGCGAGCCGGGCGACGGTGCGGGTGCGCTATGACGAGCACGGTGTGCATGTGCGCGTCGACGACGACGGCACGGGCCGGGCCGCCGCGCCGGACGGGGCCGCGGGGCACGGGCTGGCCGGGATGGCCGAGCGGGTGGCGGCGGTGGGCGGGCGGCTCAGTGTCGGCGACGGTCCTGAGGGCGGGTTCCGGGTGGCGGTGACTCTTCCGACGTGATCACGGTGTTGCTGGCCGACGATCAGCCGCTGGTGCGGGCGGGCCTGCGGGCGCTGCTTGAGGCGGAGGCGGGCCTGTCGGTGGTGGGTGAGGCGTCCGACGGCGCGCAGGCGGTGCGGCTGGCGGGTGAGCTGCGGCCGGATGTGGTGCTGATGGATGTGCGCATGCCCGGCATGGACGGGCTGGAGGCTACGCGCCGCCTGGCGGGGCGCACTCGTGTGGTGGTGGTGACGACGTTCGATCTGGATGAATACGTGTATGAGGCGTTGCGGGCGGGGGCGAGTGGTTTCCTGGTGAAGGACGCCGAACCGGTGGAGATCCGGCATGCCGTGCGGGTGGCGGCCCGCGGCGACGCGCTGCTGTCGCCGGGGGTGACGCGGCGGCTGATCGAGGAGTTCGCGGCCCGTCCCGGTGGTGAGCCGAGCGCGGCGCGGCTGGCGCCGCTGACCGCGCGGGAGCGTGAGGTGCTGACGGAGGTGGCGCGGGGGCTCACCAACGCGCAGATCGGGGCGCTGCTGGGCATGAGCCCGGCGACGGTGAAGACGCACGTCAACCGGGTGATGTCCAAGCTGGCCGCGCACGACCGGGCCCAGTTGGTGATCGTGGGTTATGAGACGGGGCTGGTGCGGCCCGGCTACAGCTCCTGAACGCGGCGTTTTGCGGGCATACATACTGGCGGGGGGCTGGCCGGCCTCTCCCCCGCCTGCCGTTCGCGGCCCCGCGGCGGGGTACGGCGAAGCACGCGAGGCCCGGCGGCCGGTCAGCGTGGCCTGTGGCCGCGCGGGACGATGAGGCCGGACTCGTAGGCGGTGACCGCCGCCTGGGTCCTGTCGCGCAGGCCGAGCTTGCCGAGGATGCGGCTGACGTGGGTCTTCACGGTCTCCTCGGTGACGGTGAGGCGGGCCGCGACCTCGGGGTTGGACAGCCCCTCGGCGACCAGCCGCAAGACCTCGGTCTCGCGGGGCGTCAGACCGGTGAGCACCGGGGTCTCCCGCGGGGGACGCTGCCGGGCGAACTCGCCGATCAGCCGCCGGGTGACCGCCGGCGCCAGCAGGGCCTCCCCCGCGGCGATCACGCGCACCGCGTCGAACAGCCGCTCGGCCGTGACGTCCTTCAGCAGGAACCCGCTGGCTCCGGCGCGCAGGGCGTCGTAGACGTATTCGTCGAGGTCGAAGGTCGTCAGGATCAGCACCCGCGGGCCGCCCTCCAGCCGCCGCGTGGCCTCGATGCCGTCCATGACCGGCATCCGGATGTCCATGAGCACGACGTCCGGCGTGAGCTCGGCACACATGCGCACCGCCTCGGCTCCGTCCTGAGCCGTTCCCGCGACCTCGAAGTCAGGTTGGGTGCCGAGCAGCTCGGCGAAACCCGTACGGACGACGAGGTGGTCGTCGGCCACGACGATGCGGATCATTCGGGCGTCCTTCCGGGAAGCCGGGCCTGGACGCGGAACCCGCCGCCGGGTGCGGGGCCGCAGGTGAGTTCGCCGCCGGCGGCCAGGGCGCGCTCGCGCATGCCGGTCAGGCCGTGGCCCCCGGCCCCCGAGGGGCCGGGTCCGTCGTCACATATCGCCAGTTCAAGCGCCCCGGGCGTGTAGCGCAGCCGGACCTGCACGGACGCACCCGGCGCGTGCCGGCGCGCGTTGGTGAGCGCCTCCTGGACGATGCGGTAGACCGCCAGCTCCACCCCCGGATCGAGTGGGACCGGATCGCCGGTCACCGACAGGCGGATCTCGTTGCCGCCCGCCTCGCGTGCCTCGCCGATCAGCCGGGCGAGCCCGTCCAGGCCGGGCTGCGGTTCGAGCGCGGCCACACCGGCTTCGGCGTCCTCGCGCAGCACGCCGAGCAGGCGGCGCATCTCGGTCAGCGCGGCCCGGGCCGTGTCGCCGATGCGCCCGAGCCGCTCGGCCCCCTCCTCCGGCATGCCGGGTGTGGCCAGGCGTGCGGTCTCCGCCTGCACCACGACCATGGAGATGTGGTGGGCCACCACGTCGTGGAGCTCCCGTGCGATCCGGGCGCGCTCCCCTCGTGCCACGTGCTCTAGCCGGGTGTCGGCGATGATCTGCTTTTCGGCCGTGATCTGCGCGTTCTCCTCGCGGGTGCGCCACCCGACCCCGGCCAGGGCCGCCGCCGGGGCCAGCACCCCCAGCAGCGCGATCGGGAAGCCCAGGTGATCGCCGTCGGGCGCCGCCGGCGGTGGCGTGTGCGGCGCGGCGCCGAAGGGGACGGAGACTCCCGTGCCGGCCGCCCCGATCAGCGCCGTAACGGTGAACGGCAGAGCCAGCACGACCGCCGTCACCCGCGATCCGCCGCGCCCCAGCAGGAACAGAGCGACGAGCTGCGCGACCAGCGCCCCGGAGGTGTATGTCTGGAAGGCGATGATCGCCAGCGTGCCGGCCGCGGTCATGGCGACCGCCGCGCCGGCGGGCTGCCTGCGCGCGTAGGCGAGCGGAAGCGTTCCCGCCAGCGCGAGCACAACGAAGACGACGTAGTGCACCGCCCGGTCGGGCGCTGGCACCTCCCGCTGCACCCGGAAGACCGCCTCGGCGGCCCCGATGAGGGCAAGGCCGATGGACGCCCACCTGATCCATCGTTCCATGCGGGCCATTCTCGCGTCCCCGGCCGCGTCCCACGTCCCTGGCACGGGGGATCCTCAATCGCTCGTGCCGGCTACGGCGCAGGTGCCCCGCACAGGCACCACTGTCCCCTGGGGCGGTGTACGGCAGAGCCCGCGATCCCCTCGCCCCGCCGGCCGGCGGGTGGCCGTGTCCCGGGGCGAGGCCTCGTGAGGTGACGGCCCCGGTCCCGCCACCTCACGAGTCGTGCCGTCGGCTCCCGGCTCCACCGGCCGCTCGCGTTGCGCGGGGCACGCGGTCAGTGCGGCTGCGCCGTACCGGAACCGGGGCAGGGCGGCTGTGACGTGCCCGGGCCGGTCAGGGCTGGGGCTGCTCGGGCGGGGTGGTGTAGAAGCCGAGGGTGGTGGCGGCCCTGGTGCGGGCGGCGTCCGGGTCGGTGCCGGAGGCGATGTCGGCTTTGCACCAGTCTTCACTTGACAGGGTGAAGAAGTGCACGCCCTCCTCCGACAGCGTCCACTCCTGGATCTTGGCCGGGTCGACCGTCTCGCCGGTGGCGAGGTGCAGGTAGAGGCCGAGGAGGCCGGTGTCCCAGCCCAGGCCGACGGCGCCGGGGCCGAACTGGCCGTCGAACTCCCTGAACCCGTCGTCGACGGGGGCGATGTGGTCGAGCTCCAGGCGGGTGCGGCCGCCTGGGGCGGCGGTGAGGCGGACCTCGATCCAGCTCTTGCCCTCGCCGTATTCCCAGGTGGCGAAGAAGCTCTTGGGCGGGTCGCAGCGCTGGATCTCGCCGCCCGCGTTGCCTTCGAGCTGGTATCGGCCGCCGACGCGCAGCTCGCCGGTGACGGGCAGGAACCAGCGGGGCAGCCGCTCGGGGTTGGTCAGGGCGTCCCAGACGTCCTCTACGGGGGCGTCGTAGGTGCGGCCGACGGTGACCGTGCGGGCTTCGCCGGCGTTGAAGGTGCTGTTGCCGACCCGGCGGGTCACGGCGTTGATCTGCTCGATGACGTCTATCACTGTGGGGTCCCCTCGGGTTCTGGATTGTGGTGGGTCTCGCGCAGGCGGCGCTCGCGGCGGCCGCGTGCGAGCTCGGTCGCCAGGGCGTCCAGGTGGGGGGTCCAGTGGCGCCGGAAGCGGTCGAGCCAGGTGTCGATGTCTTGCAATGGCGTGGTGTTGACGGCGTAGAGCCGCCGGGCGCCGTCGGGGCGCACGGTGGCGAAGCCGCTGTCCCGCAGCACTTTGAGGTGCTGGGAGACGGCGGGCTGGGAGATGCCGAACTCGAGCCGGATGACCGCGCACACGGCCCCCGAGGTCTGCTCGCCCTCGGCGAGCAGCTCGAGGATTCTGCGGCGGACCGGGTCGCCGAGCACATCGAACGCGTGCATGCCGGCGACGCTACAGCTCCCAACTTATATAAGTCAAGGCGAATATTCCCAGCCTGCAGGGGCGGTGGAGCGTGCCAGCGGGTGAGGGCGGAAATCGGCTCGCGCGCAAGGGTTCAGCGGACGGCGATATCCGGTCGCACGGCCCGCCCCCGCTGCCTAGTCTGGCTGCGTGCTGAAACCTGACTTTCCATTGCACACCAGGCGCCTCACCTTGCGCGCCTTCACCCCGGCCGACCTCGACGCCCTGCACACCTTCAACCGGCTGCCCGAGGTGGCGCGCTACCTCTACTGGCGGCCCCGCACGTTGGAGCAGACCCGCGCCGCGCTGGAGGTGAAGCTCGGGCAGACAAGCCTCACCGAGAGCGATCAGGAGATGGCGATCGCCGTCGAGCTGCGCTCGACGGGTCACCTCATCGGGGAGGCTTCGCTGTTCTACCGTTCCAAGGAGCACCGGCAGGCCGAGATCGGCTATGTGTTCAACCCCGAGTTCCACGGTCACGGTTATGCGACCGAGACCGCGCGGGAGTTGCTGCGGCTGGCGTTCGACGGGCTGGGCGCGCACCGGACCATCGGCCGGCTGGACGCGCGCAACACCCGCTCGGCCGCGCTCCTGCAGCGCCTCGGGATGCGGCGCGAGGCATACCTGGCCGAGAACGAGTTCGTGAAGGGCGAGTGGGCCGACGAGGTGGTCTACGCGATGCTCGATCGCGAGTGGCGCGCCCGGTGAGCCCGCACGCCTCCGGCGAGGGGGTGGTGTGGCACCTGGCGCTGGCCGAGCACTGGGAGCGTGCTCGCCGCAGCGGGGAATACCGCCACTCCACGCTCGGGCGCACCCTGGAAGAGGAGGGTTTCATCCACGCCAGCCGCGACCACGCCCAGCTCGCGGGCGTGGTGCGCCGCTTCTACCGCGGGGTGACCGAGCCGCTGGTGCTGCTGGAGGTCGACACGGGGCTGCTCGGCTGCCCGGTGCGCTACGAGCCGCCGGGCGCGGCCGAGACCTTCCCCCACATCTACGGCCCGATCCCCGCCCGGGCCGTCAGGTCGGCTGTGCCGTACACGCCGCCGGAGGAGGGCGGGCTCTAGGCGGAGGCCGGGCGGGCCGGGGCCGGGCAGGGCCCCCGGTTCCCCGCCCGGGCCGGCGTCAGGCCGGCTGCGCCGTACTCGCGGCCGGAGGGCCGGTTCAGGCCGCGGCGGCGCGCAGGCCGCGGCCGGGCAGGTTGTAGTCGGGGAGGGGGATCTGCGAGCCCCTGGCGTCGCGGGCGGCGATCAGGTCGCGCACCGGGCCGTACCTCGTCCAGCGCATGACGGCGGTGCGCAGGTGGACGCCGAGCGCGGTGGTGGGGACGAGGGAGGCCACGCCGCCCGGCGGCTGCCGCTGGGCGAGCTCGGCGTGGGGGCGCAGGAAGTGCTCGTAGCCGGTGTAGGCGCTGCGGTGGTCGGCGGCGGCCAGTTCGCCGGCGAGCACGTAGGCGCCGGCCACGGCCAGGTCGGTGCCCGCGTGCTTGAGGGGCGAGGGGCAGTGGGCGGCGTCCCCGAGCAGGACGACGCGGCCGTAAGACCACCGGTCGAGGCGCACCCGCCCCAGGGAGGCGAAGCGGAAGTCGGGTGCGGCGCGCATGGCGCGCAGGAGGTAGGGCACCTGCCACCTGACCTTGGCGAAGCGCTCGGCGAGGAGGTCATGGTGCCCGGCGTTGTCGTGCGGGTCGAAGGAGAGGGAGCGGGTGCGGAAGCAGAGCGCGACCTTGACCTCGCCTGGGCCGCGGCCCTCCCGGGCCATGGCCGTCAGGCCGGGGGCGTGGTGGATCTGGCTCCATCCGTCGAGGTTGATCTCCTCGACGGCGGTGAACGTCGCCCAGTGCAGTCCGGCCGGCTGGAAGTGCGCCCCGGCCATCTCCGCGCCGGGGCCGGCGACCAGTGAGCGCACGGGCGAGTGCGGCCCGTCGGCGCCGACGACCAGGTCGAAGCGCCGGGGCGCCGCCTTGCCGAAGGTGGCGGTGACGCCGCCGGCGTCCTGCTCCAGGTCGGCGATGCCGTCGCCGAGGATGTAGGTGACTTTGGGCGCGGTGGCCTGCTGGAGGATCCGCACCAGGTCGCCGTGCGGCACGTCGAGGGCGTCGTAGTCGGTGGGGGGTGTCGAGGCCGTGATCCGGCCGAAGGTGTCGACGAGGGCGACGCCTCGCCCCGGTTTGAGGGCCGCCTCCCGCACGCGGTCGAGGAGGCCCATGCGTGTGATCACGGTGGTGCCGGCGTCGGTGAGGCGCACCGCGCGGCCGCCCGGCCGGAGGCGCCGTTCGCGGTCCACCACCGTGACTCCGAAACCTGCCGCGCGTAGCCAGTACGCCGCGACGCATCCGGCGATGCCCGCGCCGGAGACAAGAATCTCGGTTCTTTTCACGATGCCGAATGTACGGCGCACGCAGAGCTGGATTCAACCCGAAAAGCGCCCATTTTCCAGGGATTTCAGATTAAAGTGCACTAGTGCTTTTTGGGGGCTGAGCGGGGAAAAGTCGCGATGGGAACGCTTTCCCGCAGTTTGTTCGACAAGGTAGTGCACTAGTGCAAAGGAGTGGCCTCTTGAGCGAGCCGCGCTATCTGCAGATCGTCGCCGAGCTGCGCGGCCTGATCGCCTCCGGCGATCAGGCCGAGGGCGACCGGGTGCCGGCCACCCGCGAGATCATGCGCCGGTGGGGAGTGGCCATGGCGACCGCCGGCGCCGAGGGCGTGTGCCCGGTCGTGCGGGTGCTGGTGGAGTCCGGGCAGGCGCCGCTGGGTGAGGACGAGCAGTTCGGCTTCGGGCTGCGGCGCATTCTGGACGGCACCGCCGTACTCGTGCCCTAGCCCTGCGCGCGGGTCGCCGGTTGTCGGTGGCAGTGTTTTTGCGGGGAGGTACGGCACGCGCCTGCTAACCGTTTTATCAAGCGGCGAATGGGGCGGGTTGTCTCAACTAAAGTGCACTACTGCTCGGGTGATGGACCGTGTGTGACGGTGCACTAGCGCAGAGGAGATCCGGGTGGGAGAGCGGGAGCCGCCGCCGCGGGCCGATCGCCGCCGAGCCGCACCCGCAACAAGCCCGCCACCTGGCCTTTCGTGCGGAAGCCGCCGCACGCGTGCGCCCCGCGGCGGGCCGCGCCGCCGGAGCCTTCGCGCCGCCCGGCGGGCGGCGGCCTGCGACGACATCCGGATCTCTCGCCCCTTGGAGGACCCTTGTCTGTGACCCCGCCCGTGCGGCACGAGTGCGGTGCCCGGCCGGTGATGAGTGGAGTGGCCGGTGAGTGAGCCACGCTACCTGCCGATCGCCGCCGGGTTACGCGCTTGCCGGCGGTCCGGGCTGGAGCTCGGCGGCCGGACGCTGCGGGCGCTGTTCGAGCGCGGGCTGCGGCTGATCCCGGACGGCCTGGCGCCGGTCTTCGGCGACGAGCCCCGCAGCGGGCCGGCGGGCCCTGCGGCGGCCCGCTGCACGGCCCACCGCTGCGGGCCGGCGGGCGAGCCCGGCTTGCGGCCGGTGACCGGTGAGTGAGCCGCGCTATCTGCGGATCGTCGCCGAGCTGCGCGGGCGCATCTACGCCGGGGAGCTGGCCGAGGGCGACCGGGTGCCGGCGACGCGGGAGATCATGCGCACGTGGGGGGTGGCGATGGCGACCGCCACCAAGGTGCTGCACGAGCTGCGCCGCCAGGGGCTGGTGCGCGTGGTGCCGGGGGTCGGCACGGTCGTGGGCGGCCGGGCGCGGGCGCCGCTGGAGGGTTCCCCGGACCGGGCCGAGGCCTCCGGGCCGGCTCCGGGGCGCGAGCGGATCGTGTCGGTGGCGCTGGCGATCGCCGACGAGGAGGGCATCGGGGCGGTGTCGCTGCGCCGCGTGGCCGGCGAGCTGGGCGTCGATCCGGTGACCCTTCACCAGGAGATGCCCGGCAACGACAAGCTGCTGGAGGCGCTGACGGCGGCGGTGTGGGAGGAGTTCGGCTGCCTGGCCGTTCAGCCGGAGCACTGGCGGACCAGGTTGCTGATCGGAGCCAGGGCGCTGTGGGGGATGTTCAAGCGGCACCCGTGGTTCGCCTCGGAGATCAAGGTGGACCGGCCGGCGCCGCTGACCGCCTCGCTGCCGATCGCCGAGTGGCTGGCCGCGACGTTCCACGGGCACGAGCCGCACGCCTCCTACACGGCGTTCATGACGATGTTCCACTATGTGCGGGGCATCGCCCTGATGGTGGAGGACGAGGCCGAGGCGCAGGCCGACTCCGGGCTGGACCGCGATGAGTGGCTGGACGCCCAGGAGCCCAGCCTGCGGACGCTGCTGGACAGCGGCCGCTATCCGGCGATGCGCCGCATCGTCGGCGCGGGGGCGACCCGGGCGACGCTGGACGAGCATTTCGAAGGCGGCCTGCACGTGATCCTTGACGGCATAGCGCCGCTGTTCGGCGACAGGCCCCGCTCTAGCGGGCCAGAATGCGGCGGGCCGAGCGGATGACGGCCTCGTCGACGAGCTGCCGCGGGCGTCCAGGCACACGGCGCTGCCGGCGGCCGGCGACTCCTCGTAGCGGTCGAGCAGGCTGCGGGCGGCGCTGACCGCCTCGGGGCTCGGGGTGAAGACGTCGTTGACGACGGGGATCTGCGCCGGGTGGACGCAGGCGCGGCCGGAGAAGCCGAGGCGCATGAGGGCGAGGGTGTCGGCGCGCAGGGCGCCGGCGTCGTGGACGACGAGGCTGACCGAGGCGGCGGGCGGGGCCGGCCCGGCGGCTGCGCTGACCGCGACGACCTGCGACCTGGCCCACAGCAGCTCTTCGCCGCCCGGGCCGGGAGTGATCCCGAGGTCGGCGGCGAGGTCGGCCTCGCCGAGCTGGAGGCGGGCGACGCGGGGGCGCGGGCGAGGGCGGGCGCCTCGAACAGGGCGGCGGCCGACTCCAGCAGGGGGACCGGGGCGATCGAGCCGGCCGGCATGCCCGCCGCGTGCTCGGCTGCGGTGAGGTGCGCGTCCAGGGCGGCGAGGCCGGCGGCGGTTTCGGCCTTGGCGACGTAGAGGCCGGTCAGGGCGGGGGCGAGCACGGCCTCGGCGTCGGCGCGGCCGTGGTCGCCGGGGTTGATCCGTACCCAGATCTCGGGGGGGTCGCCCGAGCACGTGCCCACCGCGGAGTTCCTGTTCGTACTGTCCCCGCTGCCCATCGTCGGCGGCACGGGCGCCCCTGTCCGCCCCCTGGCGGTAATCGAGACGGGCGGGGGGCCTGCTTAGCGCGGCCCAAGAGAGCCCGTTCTCCCCCTTGCGCGCCCCCGGCCCCAGCTCGGCTCGGAGCGCACCCCCATGCCGCCTGGCCGTCCGCTCGGCTCGGAGTGCACGGCCAGGCCGTCCCGGCTACCTCCCGCCTGCCGGTGTCACCGCCGGCTGACCGAGTCGAGGTCCTGGACGAAGCGAGTCAGAAGACCGGCGAGGGCGGCGCGGTCCTCGACGGCCCAGCCGGCCGTGGCCTCGGCGATGACGCGGCGGCGGAAGTCGCGGATCTCGGCGAGGAGGTCGCGCCCCTCCTGGGTGAGGGCGAGCAGCGAGCGGCGGCCGTCATACTGATCGGCCTCGCGCCGCAGCAGCCCGGCGTGGAGAGCGTGGGCGGAGAGCCTGCTGGACCTCGGCTGGTCGACCCCGAGGACCGCCGCGGCGTCGGTGACGGTCAGCGCGCCGCCCCGCTCCGCGGCTGACTCCACCACGTCGAGCAGCTCGAAGACCGCGTCGGGAAGTTCGCCGTGGCGCCCGGTGCGCTCGCCTCGCCGCTCCGACAGCCGCGCCAGGGCGCGGCGCTTGTGCGCACGGCGCAAGGCCACAATCGCCGTCTCGATGTCTGCCGCGTCCCTGCCCGGCTTGTCGTGCACATCCCCTCCATGCATAGTATTAGACAACTACATGTCATCTTACATGGATATGCGCCAAGGGGGATCCGTGGACGAGCCCAAGCCGATCGGATATTGGCTCAAGCACCTGCACAACCTGCTGGAGAAGCAGTTCGACGACACCCTCGCCGACCTCGGCCTCAGCAGGCGTCACTGGCAGATCGTCAACACACTGAACCGCGGCAAGGCGACCCGCGACGAACTCGCCGCGGCCCTCGCCCCGTTCTGGACCGACGGAGAGCCCGAACTCGACCGGCTGCTGCCGGAACTCGGCGGATGGATAAGCACCACCGGGCACACCCTCGCCCTGAACGACGCCGGCCGCGCGGCGCGCGAGCACACCTCGGCACGCATCGACGAGGCCCGCGCCACGGTGCTCAAAGGCCTGAGCGCTGACCAATACACCGAGACCGTGCGGATCCTGTCGGTCATGGCAGGCAACGTCGAAGCGGAGCTGCGCGACCGCCGGAACACATGACGCCACGCGCCTCGGCTTGGAGTATCGATTAGTGGAGTTAATCGGCAACCAAACAAAATCATCGGCTTGAGGGCGGGGCCGCGGACCGGTGGGGCCGTATGCACAACGCCGTATGCACATGCTCATCGTTGTGCAGTGGCATCAGGCGGGGCACAACCGTGCGTGATCCAACAGGCGCTGACCGTGTACGGCGACAGAAGCACCGGCCGGGCACCCGGACTCGATGGTTTGGGCATTGGCCACATTCGAGCGCTGGTACGTCGAGCGCTCAGACGATCGCCGGACGTCGGCCGGGCCTGCGGAGGCGATCGGGGGGCCAGCCGGTGGGCGGGGCAGCCGGTGGGCGAGACGGCGAACCACAAAAGCGCGGCGCCACGGGCCGGGCCCCCCGTCGGGCCGGGCCCGGTCGGCCGCCGCGGCTTCGCCGTACCGGGAAAGGCCGCCGCGGCCTCGCCGTGCCGGGAAAGAATGTCAGGTCGTGTGGCCGAGGCGGGACGAGATGCGGGTTGTGGCCTGGAGGAGGGCCTTGGCGCAGCTGTCGGCCTCGTTGCGGAAGCGTTCCAGGGGGCCGCACACGCTGACGGCGGCGGCGGGACGGCCGGTGTGGTCGAAGACCGGGGCGGCGACCGAGCCGGCGCCGGGCTGGCGTTCGCCGTACGACACGGCGTAGCCGACCTGGCGGACGTGCTCGGCCTGCTCGTTGAGGGTGCCGCGCTCGCCGGGGGCGTGGCGGGTCAGGTAGGCGTCGCGCTCGGCCTCGGGCAGGAAGGCGAGGAACGCCTTGGAGGAGGCGCCCACGTGCAGCGGGTAGGGCACGCCGAGGGTGACCGACATGCGCACCTCGCGGGCGGGGGTGACCTGCTCCAGGTAGATCCGGCTGTCGCCGCTGCGCACCGACAGGGTCGCGGTCTCGCCGGTCTCGGCCGACAGGGCGGCGAGCTCGGGGGCGGCGATGCCGCGCAGGTCGATGCGGTCGAGGTAGGCCAGGCCGAGGCGCATCGACATCAGGCCGAGGGCGTATCTGCGGGTCTCCTCGTCGAGCTCGACGAGGCCGCGGCTGCGCAGTGAGGCGAGGATGCGGTGGACGGCGGCCTTGGACAGCGACAGCTTGTCGGCGATCTCGGTGACGCCCAGGGTCGGCCGGGCCGACTCGGCGAACAGCACGAGCACGTCGGCGGCCCGTTCGACGGTCGAGGCCGTCTGGCTTGCGGGCTGGGCCGTGTCGTCTTCGGACATGGGCTGACTCCGTTTCGGCGAGGGCTCATCAGATCTTCGCATCGCAGGCACGGCGGCACTTGCGCACCGCCCACACCTCAGTGTATTTCGGAACAGTATTCCGAAAAAAGGAACAACTGGAGGCTCCGTACGGCTAGTGGCTCCCTGGACGGCGTCGTCGTCCTCGACCCTCTCCACTCTGTTGGCCGGACCGCTCGCCGCCATGATCCTCGGCGACTACGGGGCGGACGTCATCAAGTTCGAGCACCCCGCCAAAGGCGGCCCCTCGCGCACACACGGCCCCGCCAAGGACGGCGTCGGGTTGTGGTGGAAGATGCTCTCGCGCAACAAGCGTACGGTGACCTGCGACTTCGCCCGTCCCTAGAGGGGCGGCGCTGCTGCGGCGGCTGGTGGAGCGGGCCGACGTGCTGATCGAGAACTTCCGCCCCGGCACCCTGGAGCGGTGGGGCCTGTCCCCCGCCCGGCTGCACGAGATCAACCCGGGCCTGTTCGTCGCGAGGGTCACCGGGTTCGGCCGGGAGGGTCCCTACTCCCGGCGGCCCGGCTTCGGCACCCTGGCCGAGTCGATGAGCGGCTTCGCCGCGATCACCGGGGCGCCCGGCCCCGGGCGGCGAGGCGGCCGAGGTGGTTGACGGCGGCGGAAGGCCGGCCTTCCCCGGCGTCGTCGACGCCCACCAGCAGTGGGGCATCTACAACCCGCTGTCCGACGACACCCGCAGCGAGAGCCGCGCCTGCGCCCGGGGCGGCGTCACCACGGCGCTCACCTACATGCGCACCGGGCAGCACTACCTGAACAAGGGCGGCGACTACGCCGACTTCTTCCCTGAGGTGCTCGAGGCCGCCGCCGGCAACGCCCACGTCGACTACGCCTTCACCTGGCGCCCATGTCCAGCCGGCACATCGAGGAGACCCCCGAGCTGGTGGAGCGGTTCGGCGTCACCTCGTTCAAGATCTTCATGTTCTACGGCGGCCACGGGCTGCACGGCCGGTCCGCGGGCCAGCGGTCGTTCCTCATGACGGAGTACCAGTAGCGATCGCGGAAATCCAACGAACCTACCGCTAACCTAGGAAAACCCTCCACGCTGGCCGGCTGCAGCCACAACGGGCATCCTATGGTCCGGTGGGGAAGGCGTGGCGTCGGCCGGCCAGCGGCCAGCACCACGCTCGGGAAGAGTGCGGGCCGACGCCGCAAGCGTTGCGGGAAATGAGCTGACGCCGCCCGAAGACTTCCATGCCGGGGATGGCAGAGCTAGCGGGCGCGGCCCGGCCTGGCAAGTGCCGCAGACAGTGTCGAACCGGCGGGCGTTGTGTCGCCCCGCAGAAGATCGCCCGCCGCAAGGCCGCCAGGAACCGGCGCCGTTCGCGCGGCAGCATCGACAACTCCAGCAGGTGGTGTTGCCAACCCGCCCCAACCCTCACGTACGTGCCGGGGCACGTACCGTAGCGGACGCGATCAACAACGGTCTGGGGATCTAGAAGAATCGCAGGTCAGAGGCAGGTTCGTTGGTTTCTCCGCGATTGCTACGGGGACCCCAATGACACCCGGGGGCGAGCGCTACGACTACGCCCACTTCGAGTTCGTCATGCCGGGCGTGCGGGAGGGCGCGCGAGCGCTTCCCCGGGCCGATCAGATCTCGCTGCCGCTGCCTAAGGATGCGAGATCGCGGAAGGTGTCTTGCCGGTCTTTATGAGGTGATGCTCCACTTGCCGACCTCGTGGTAGTTCGAGTCGTAGATGACCTCGCCGCTGCCTGGGGCCATCTCGTAGTGTCCGATGTTGCCGCCCCAGTAGCGCAGGACGCGGCCCAGTTCCGCGACGGGGTTCTCCTTGAAGGCGGCGCTGGTCATGTCGAGTTCGAGGACGAACTTCATCTCCGGCCTTTCGGTTGGTGGCTGGGCTTCAATCTTCTCATTGAACTCCCTTCATCGACTTTTCCTGCCTTGGTCGCGGTGGATGCGGGAAAAGTCTCAACCGTAGCCTGCAGCACGATGCGCGCCGGGCGGCCTGGGGGCGCGGCCGGCCAAGAGGCCGAGCCTTTCGCGGCCGACCGGAGCTTTTGCGGCGGATTATCCGCCACGGAACGAATGGGTAGGCTGGACGGCATGACCGCCATGGCGCCCGCGCGTAACGAACCGGACCTGTCGTTCCTGCTCGATCACACCAGCCATGTCCTGCGCACCCAGATGTCGGCGGCGCTCGCCGAGGTCGGGCTCACCGTGCGCATGCACTGTGTGCTGGTGCACGCGCTTGAGGAGGAGCGCACGCAGATCCAGCTCGCCGAGCTCGGCGACATGGACAAGACGACGATGGTGGTCACGGTCGACGCGCTGGAGAAGTCGGGGCTGGCCGAGCGGCGCCCCTCGGCCACGGACCGGCGGGCGCGGATCATCGCGGTGACCGAGGAGGGGGCGCGGGTCGCGGCGCGCAGCCAGGAGATCGTCGACCGGGTGCACCGGGAGGCGCTCGGGGCGCTGCCCAAGCAGGAGCGCGAGGTGCTGCTGCGTGCGCTCAACCGGCTGGCGGAGGGGCATCTGGCGGTGCCGTCGGCGGACGGGACGGCACGGAGGGCCCGCCAGCAGGTCAAGTAGGCGGCGCGGAACGAGATGGGACAAGGCGCATGCGGGCCGCGTGCGGCGGTTGGCGTTCGCGGCCGGATCTCAGGATGCGCGTGATTCTGTGACGTATGCCCTGGGGGACCGACCTGTCGGTGCCAAGGTCCTCCAGCAGCCGCATGCGCTCCGGCCCCAGTCGGCCTCCATCCAGTCGAGCGCCAGGCCGATCCAGTGGACTCAGTCACATCCAGAACCCTGACGACGCCACCCTCGCCCTTCAAATGCGTCCTCAATAGATTGTCTGCAACGGAACCATCTGTTACGGTCTCTCCTGTCACCTCCCGGACAGGAGAGATCCCATGTCGTACTCGCCCCGCAGGCGGTGGTTCGCGCTCGGCGTGATCGCCGCGGCGGTTCTCATGGCAATTCTCGACGGCAGCATCGTGACCGTCGCCATGCCCGCCATCCAGCACGCACTCGGCTTCTCCCCCGGTGAGCTGAGCTGGGTCGTCAACGCCTATCTGGTCGGCTTCGCCAGCCTGCTGCTGCTCGCCGGGCGGCTCGGGGACCTCGTCGGGCGCAGGCGGGTGTTCATGGCCGGCACCGCGGTGTTCACGGCGGCCTCGGTGCTCGCGGGGGCGGCGGCCTCGCCTTCCGTGCTGATCGTGGCGCGGTTCCTGCAGGGGGTCGGCAGCGCGATGGCCTCGGCCGTCGGGCTCGGCATCCTGGTGACGTTGTTCCCCGAGGCACGCGAGCGGGCCAGGGCCATCGCCGTGTTCAGTTTCACCGGGGCGGCGGGGGCCTCCATCGGCCAGGTGCTCGGCGGTGTGCTCACCGATGTGCTCGGGTGGAGTTCGATCTTCTACATCAACCTGCCGATCGGCCTCGCGGCCCTCGTGCTCGCCCTGCGGCTGCTGCCCGCCGACCGCGGGCCGGGGCTTTCGGCCGGGGCCGACGTGCTCGGGGCGGTGCTGGTCACCGGCGGGCTGATGACGGGCGTCTTCGCGGTCGTCAAGGTCGAGGAGTACGGCTGGGCCTCGCCATTCACCCTGGGGCTCGGCGGGCTGGCGGTCGCGCTGCTCGCGAGCTTCGCCGTACGGCAGGCGACGGCGCGCACGCCGCTGATGCCGCTGCGGATCCTGCGGTCGCGCAATGTGGCGGGGGCGAACCTGGTGCAGATGCTGATGGTCGCCCCGCTGTTCTCCTTCCAGATCCTCGTCGCGCTCTATCTGCAGAACGTGCTCGGGTACGGCGCGGCCGCGACGGGTCTGGCCATGCTCCCTGCGGCGGCGGTCGTCGGCGTGGTGTCGCTCGGGGTGTCGGCCCGGCTGAGCACGCGGTTCGGTGAGCGGCGGGTGCTGCTGGCGGGGCTGGTGCCGCTGATCGTGGCGCTGGGGCTGCTGACCAGGGTGCCGGTCGAGGCGGACTACGTCGTGGATCTGCTGCCGGTCATGCTGCTGACCGCGGGGTTCGGGCTGGCGCTCCCGGCGCTGACCGCGCTCGGCATGTCGGGGGCCGGTGAGCAGGACGCGGGGCTGGTGTCTGGATTGTTCAACACCACGCAGCAGATCGGCATGGCGCTCGGGGCGGCCACGCTGTCCACCCTGGCGGTCTCCCGCACCGGCGACCTGCTGTCCGCCGGCCACAGCCGGGCCGAGGCGCTCACCGGGGGCTACCAGCTGGCCTTCACGGTCGGC
Organism: Sinosporangium siamense; assembly: GCF_016863435.1. Lineage (GTDB taxonomy): Bacteria > Actinomycetota > Actinomycetes > Streptosporangiales > Streptosporangiaceae > Sinosporangium > Sinosporangium siamense. Next base: position 19,808 of record NZ_BOOW01000061.1, on the reverse strand, counting down.
ACGGGCCTGCTGGTCGCCGCGTTCGCGGTGGCGTTCGCCGTACTCCGCCGTCCTGTGCGGCTGGTCGACACCGACTCCCCCGCGCCCGCGCACGTCACCCTCTGAACAATCCCCTTCGAAGATCCCTGAAAGGACATGTGCACATGAACGACACCAAACCGGCCGGTCCCGCCCCCCGCGTGCTCACCGACGGCGAGTTGTCGGCGCTGCTCGCCGACCGGCAGTTCGGGGTGCTGGCGAGCGTGAAGCGCAGCGGCCACCCGCACCTGACGACTGTGCTCTACACCTGGAACCCCGACGAGCGCGTCGTACGGATCTCCACCACCGCCGACCGCCTCAAACCCCGCCACTACCGCAGCGATCCACACGCCGCCCTGCACGTCAGCGGCCCCGATGTCTGGTCGTTCGCCGTCGCCGAGGGCGAGGCGGAGGTCTCGGCGGCGACGGCCGAGCCGGGCGACGAGGTCGGGCAGGAGCTGCTGTCCATGACCCCCGGCTTCGATGACCCCGCCGAGGAGGCGGCGTTCCTGAAGCAGGCGGTGGCGGAGCGCCGGGTGGTCGTCAGGATCCGCGTCTCCCGGTTGTACGGCACAGCCTTAGACATCCCGTCCGAGGGCTGAAAAGCATTCGCGCGCCTGACCGCTTGCGGGGGTGAGGGCCACGCCTCACCTCCCAGAAGCTTTGTCGTTCAAGCGCTGCCTGTGCGGATCTGCTGGATGCGCTGTTTGGACAGGCCGAGCAGTTCGCCGATGTCGGAGTCGGTCAGCCCTAGCTCGTGCATGTGGTCGACGCGGGCTTTCGCGGTCCTCGTGTAGTCCTCCGCGATGGCCGTGGCCCGGCGCTGGAGATCTGCGAACGCGAGCAGGTCTTCTGAGGTCAGGCCTGGTAGGGCATAGTGAAAGACGGGCATCGGCGTGGTGTCGCGATCTCCGAACAGGAACGGAAGGCCGTCTGCGATCTCGCTGTGGAGTTCTTTCAGAGAGCGGCCGGACATGCCTCCGGCGACATCGGCCACGGTGGCGAGCCACAACTGACCATTCCTGGTGATGTGAACGTCAACAGTGCTCTCGACGGTCATCGATCAGTCCTCCAGCCAGTTGTCGCCGTATAGGTGTGCCAACCCTTCCTCAAGGGTGGACATCAGGTGGCCTCATCGACATGAGCCGGTGGGGTCCGCCTTCTGGGGCGGCCCATCGGGAGAGGTCGTAAAGGGTGAGGCCCTCCTAGGACAGAGGTTGGCCTAGATGGCGCATAGTGTCGAGCCCGGTGCCGCCGGTCGAGGTGGTGCCGTGGCTCGATGTGCATGTCTGGAGTCTGCCCCTATGTCCTTCCTCGCTTCCGATGTCCCCCGTCTCACCTGGGCCGATGTGTGTGCGATGCGGTTGCGGCGCCATGCGTTGGACGTGCCCGCGCGGGAGGGCGGGGTCGCCGGGGTGGTGGCGGACATGGCGGGGTTGCACGCGCAGGTGATGTCCGCGGCCGAGCTCGGGGTGGGGCTGCGGCTCGCGGGGGCGACGCGGGTCGCGCTGAGGGAGGCGTTGTGGGTGGAGCGCAGCGTGGTGAAGACGTTCGGGCCGAGGGGCACCGTGCACGTGTTGCCTTCGCGGGATCTGCACCTGTGGACGGCGGCGCTGGCGGCGGTGCCCGCGCCGGGGGTCGCGGTGCCGCCGGAGATGCGTATGACGCCCGACCAGGTCGAGGCGGTGCTGGAGGCGGTCGGGGACGCGCTGAAGGATGCCGAGCTGACGGTCGACGAGTTGACCGGGGAGGTGGTGGCGCGCGCAGGTGCGTGGGCGGGTGACCTCGTCATGCCGGCTTTCCAGGGCATGTGGCCGCGGTGGCGGCAGGTGGTGGCGGGGCTGTGGCACCAGCGCCGCTCGGGCCGCAGGATCGCCGTCACGGTGGAGCCGCTGGTACGGCTGGACGCCTCGCGGTCGGCAGGGTTGGAGCGGGCGGTCGAGCGGGTCGGCGAGGTGCTGGAGGGTGTGCCGGAGCTGACGATCGGCGAGGTGACGGTCGGCGGGCACGCCTGACGCCCCTCGGCGGCGGTCAGCGGTTCTCAGGGGTCCTGCATAGGCGGGCGGCCAGCGTAAGGAGCTCGCTGAGTCGGGTTTTAATCCTGGTTGCGGCGACTAATTATCTGGTGGGTGGTTAGCTGGGGGCTCTTATCCGGCTTCCCATACTTTTACGGTTATCGGCCGCACCTGTGTCTTTACAGTCGGCAACCGCCGCGTTACAAACCCCTCCACACGATCTTCGACTCCCCGGCGCAGATGAAGCAGGCCCTCGACGCGAACTACTACGCATACCAGAGGACCCTGGGAGAACGCATGGTCCACGTCCTCGTCCACGGCTGAGCCGAAGTGCGCGGCACCCCGCGTATCAGCCGTGTATCCGCAGTGCGCATGTTCTGAGGAAGGGACGCGACAGATGGGCTCCGTAAGCACCCGCCGAGACCCTGAACGCCTGACGTTCACCGTGACCGCGGATTACGACGCCTCCCCCGAACAGGTGTGGCGACTATGGGGAGACCCCCGCAAGCTCGAACGCTGGTTCAAATACGACGGGTGAAGTTCGACGCCCGAGGCCTTCCCAGGCCGGGAGGCACGCGGCCGGTGATGAATCCGAATCGAACGCTATAAGACCAGGTCAAGCCCAGTTCCCCCGCCTTGATCGGGGGAACCGGGCAGACATGTCCCACCACCTCAGCGGCCCCGACCTGCGTCCCCCCGCCGACGACCCCCGGCTGGACCTCACCGACGTCTTCGCCTTTCAGTCCCCCGAGGCGGCGGGGGCCACGGTGCTGGTGATGAACGTCAACTCCTTCGCCTTCGTTCCGGGGGCTTCGCCGTACCTCCATCCCGGGGCCGTCTACAAGCTCTGCGTCGACAACGACGGGGACGACCGGCCCGACCTGGCCTTCAGCTTCGTGTTCGGCGAGCCGGCCGGTGGTGAGCAGGCCGTCACCGTCTACTACGGCGCGGGTGAGCGGGCCGGGGGGTTCGCCGCGATGGGCGAGGCCGTCGTGGCGGACGCGCCGGTGGCGTTCGGGCCAGACCCGGCGGTGGCCGAGGCCGGGCCGCTGCGCTTCACCGCGTGCCTGCGCAGCGACCCCTTCTTCGCCGACCTCGAAGGCATCGGCGACGGCTTCACCTGGACAGGCCGCGACACCATGGCGGGCAAGAACGTCGTCGCCCTCGTCCTTGAGGCACCCGACGACACCTTCGGCGCCGGCCCCGAGATCGGCGTGTGGGGCCGGGTGAGCGTCAAACGCGACGGCCGGTGGATCTCCGTAGACCGGGGCGCCCACCCCTCACTGACCGCGTATTTCAACCCCGACGACCGCAAGGACGAGTACAACGCGGGCGAACCTGTCGACGACGTGGCGAACTACCGCGACGCCTGGATCGAGGTCCTCAAACACACCGGCGGCTACACCGTCGCCGACGCCGAACACGCCCTGCGCACCGTCCTGCCCGACATCCTCCGCTTCGACCGCTCCAAACCCGCCCGCTACCCCAACGGCCGCCGCCTCGACGACGACGTCACCGACGCCCGCCTCCACATGGTCACCAACGGCCGAATCCCCTCCGACGGAATCGGCCCCCACTCAGACCTCCTCCCCCACTTCCCCTACCTCGGCCCGCCTCACGCTTAGAGGATGTTCTTGCCTGCGGAGAACGCGGCCTCTGGTGAGGGCGCGCACAATTCGTCAGCAGCCATTTACTTGCCTGCCCTGCGTGGCATATAGCGGCTCAGCATGTCTGCTGCTACTCATGTGCAACTCCTTGGCGATCGAGTGATGTAACCCTTTGCGTGGGCGCATGGGAGACGTTCGCATAAGCCTGCGATGCCGCACATTGTGAAGTGGGTGGAGTTCCAGCTTTTCGGGAGGGTCTATGGGCTTTGACGGTGAAGGTGGTTCTGACGGCCTCAAGAGGGCAGATCCGGCTTTCCTGGAGAAGGGGGCCTTGGGCCTCGATCAACGATGTGCAGAAGGAACTCAAGACCGCGGCAGCCTGCCTGGCCGCTCTGGTGGATGTGCCCGCGCATGAATGATCTTCTACTGGATCCGGCGGATGCCGGCGCGCCGCGCTACACCGAGCGACCGATGCCCTCGTGGAAAGCGGTCGCCGTCGCGTTCCTTTTCCTGGCCGCGATCTATGCCCCCACGGCGGCCGCGGATTCCCCGGCGGGTGCCGCCCTCGCCACCGGTGCGGCCGCGGTGTTTCTCGTTGTGCTCTTCGGTGTTGGAATGCTGGAAAAGCACCGCGTCTGTGAGCGTGCGCTGCTGCTGGGGCCGACGTGGCCCGGGGCTGTGCCGTACGTCGTTCCGCTGGTGTCGATCGATCCGGCGAGTGTGCGGCTGCACTACCGGGCGAACTTCATGGGCAGGCGGTTGGGTCGGCAGGGGACGCCCAACCTGCGCATGGGGGTCTTTTCCACGATCGCCATCAGTTTCACGGCGCTCCATCCGCTGGCGGCGCATCCCCGCAGGCGGCATCGGATCGGTTCGCTGTATACCGAGCCGTTGATGCGCTACGGCAACGCTCCCTCCCCTCCGGTGATCAAGGAGCTGTGGGTGCTGGCGACGCGGCGGCCCGACCGGCTTCTCCAAGCGCTTGAGGCGGCCCTGGTCGACGCGGGTGTGCCCGGGGCTCGCGGGCTTGCCGAGCGGGAGCTCCGGGCACCGCTGGTGGAGCGGTGGCGGAGGGAGTCGGGCTGATCGTACGGCGAAGCCCCTGCGACGACCGCTGGAACGCCACGCACGTGGGCAGCGCCGAGCACGCGCGCCTCGGCGTCGGCGAACCAGGCGAGAGGCCCGGCGGCCTCGGCGGTGTCGTCCTCGGCGACCGGGGTGCGGGAGGAGCGTGTTCGGCCGGGTCGAGCTGGGGGGCACGCCTCGGGCCGCGCGACATGGTGTCGATGCACCACGTGCTCGACGGCGAGATGCGGCTGGAGGCGGGCGGCGGCGACATCCGCGTCGGCCCCGGCGATCTCGTCGTCCTCCCCCACGGCACGCCGCACGCCGTGCGCCACCGGCCGGGCGCGCCCGTGGTGGACGAGGCCCACTGGCGTAAGGAGCGGCAGGCCGCGTTGTCCGTACGGCACAGCCACGGCGGCGACGGCCCGGCGACCGTGGTGCTGTGCGTGGAGCTGCGGGTGGACGGGGCGGCCCGCGAGGTGCTCATGCGGGCGCTGCCTCCGGCGGTGCACCTCCCGGCCGGCGAGTCGGCCGCGGTGTTCGACGGGCTGCTGCCTCTGCTGCGTGAGGAGGTGCCTGAGCGGCGGGCCGGCACGCACCGATCGCCGCCAGGCCAGCGGAGTTGCTAGGCGGGTGGGCGCCGCGTTCCCGATTTAGCGGGATGTTCGATCGGGCTTTCTTTTCGAAGCGTCCTTTCAGGGACGGTGATTTGTATGGACCCGGTTGATCCCTCCGGGTTAAAGTGATGCCGCCACGTGAAGTGGATGTGTGCGCCGGGGCCCGAGGGCCTGCCGGTTTCGTTCGGAAAGCGTTCCTCTGCCTGTCGTCCGAGGCAGCGCACCAAGCGGTTGGCTTCTCCGTACTTTTCGATTTCTGAAATGCGCCGGGAATCGGCGGTGAAACAGCCGCGCCCTTTTCCGCTCCACCGACTTCGGGAGTGTTGACAATGAGCAGGCTCCGTACGTTCGGCATGGTTGTGGTCAGTGCGATTCTCGTGGGGGTGGCAGGTGCTCCCCCCGCCTCGGCCGACCCCGCCTCGGCCGACCCCGGCGAGGTCCGCCAGGGCGTCGTCGACGCGGCCAAGTCCGCCCCCGCGCTCGACGAGCGGAGCTTGGCGCGGGCGCAGGCCGAGGTGGTGGCGGCGGTGAAGGAGCGCCGGGCGTCCACCTCCGCCAGGGTCGTCTGCTACCGGGCGCATGTGCAGGACATCGGCTGGCAGAGCGTGCGGTGCGACGGCCAGGTCGCGGGCACCACGGGGCAGAGCCGCCGCCTGGAGGCGCTGACCGTCGCGGTGTCCATCGACGTCGGCGGGGTCTGCTACCAGGCGCACGTGCAGGACATCGGCTGGCAGAGCGTGCGCTGCAACGGCCAGGTCGCCGGCACCACCGGGCAGAGCCTGCGGCTGGAGGCTCTCGCGATCGCGGTGAGCAGCGGCAACATCTGCTACCGGGCGCATGTGCAGGACATCGGCTGGCAGAGCGTGCGCTGCAACGGCCAGGTCGCCGGGACGACGGGGCAGAGCCTGCGGCTGGAGGCCATCTCCATCACGGTGTAGCCGGAAACAGTGTTTGACGTGCGGAAACGCTACGCTCTGAGATATGAGTGTCACTCTCGGTGTTCGCGGTGTTTCGCGGCGTGTGCTTCTGCTCGGACTCGTCGGCGCCTCCGCGGGGTGTGCGCCCTTCCCCTCGCAGGAGGCGCCGCTGTCGCCGGAGGGAGCGAAGGTTTCCCAAGGGCTGCTGCTCCTGCAGAACGTGTCGGTGCTGGGCCCCGTGCCGACCCAGACCCTCCCCGCGGGGGCTTCCGCGCCCGTCTACTTCATGGTGATCAACAAGAGCGGCGCTCCGGACACGCTGGTCGCGATGAGCGCGCCCGGGGTCGCCGCGTCGGTTGAGTTGTCCAAGGCGCCGGTCGCCGTCCCCGCCCACTCGTCGGTGTGGGTGGGCGGCGGCGTCACGGCCACCTTGAAGGGGCTGACGAGCCCGCTTCAGGTGGGGCAGTTCGTCACGGTGCGGACGCGTTTCGAGAAGGCAGGCGAGATCGTGGTGCCCGACGTGCCCGTGCAGCCAGCCTCCTACGCCTCGACGCTGCCGAGCCGGCCGCCCAGCCCGCCGCCGAGCCGGCCGCCCAGCCCGCTGCCGAGCTGACCGCGCGCCGGTTCACCAGCGCACGGGCAGCCGCGATAGCCCGCCGACGATGAGCCCCTCCAGCGGTTCGATCTCCTCGACGGGTACGGCGAGAGCCAGGCCGGGCAGCCGCCGCAGCAGCACGGCGAGTGCCGTCTGGAGCTCGGTGCGGGCCAGCGCCTGCCCCAGGCACGAGTACACACCGGTGCCGAAGGCCAGGTGGCCGTTGGGCCACCTGCTGAGGTCCATCGTGCCGGCCCGCTCGAAGACGCCTTCGTCGCGGTTGGCCGCCGCCGTGTTGCACACCACCGTGGTGCCCGCCGGCAGCCTCTCCCCCGCCACCTCGGCCTCCTCCGACAGGTAGCGCGGCAGCCCGAACCCGGCGTTGGCGTCGAACCGCAGCGCCTCCTCCACCGCGTTGCCCACCAGGCCGGGGTCGTCCAGCAGCGCCTGCCAGCGGGTGCGGTCGTGCAGCAGCATCGCGACCATCTTCGCGATCATGTTGCTGGTGGTCTCGTGCCCCGCGACCAGCAGGCCCTGGCCGGTCACCATCAGCTGCCCCTCGGTGAGCCGCCCATCGCCGGCGTCGACGACGTGGATCAGATCGCTGAGCAGGTCGTCCCCCGGGTTCTCCCGCTTTTCCCGGATGTGCCGGACAAAGTAGCCGGCGAACTCGGCCTGAGCGGCGTCTATCTCCGCCTGCGAGTAGCGGTTCATGTTCAGCAGCGTCTCCGACCAGAGGGCCAGGCGGCCCCGCTCGTCGTCCGGCACCCCGAGCAGGTCGCAGATCACCCACACCGGCAGCGGGAAGGCGAATCCGCTGCGCAGATCCCCCGGCGGCCCCGCGGCCACCAGGTCGTCCACGAGGCGCTCCGCCATCGCCTCGATCCGCGGCCGCATCGACGCGATGCGCCGGGCGCTGAACGACCTCGCCACCAGCCGCCGCCACCGCTGATGCGCCGGCCCCTGGTCGAGCCCCTCGGTGGGCAACTCGGAGCCGAAGACTCCGCCCGACTCGTTCTCGGTCACCCGTGCCGCGTCGTCCGCGGTCAACCGGCGCCCGAAGCGCGGGTCGGCGAGGACGCGCTTGACGTCGTCGTAGCGCGTCACGAGCTTCGCCAGGTCGCCGCTGGGCAACCGTACGGAGGTGACCGGACACTCCTGCCGTAGCTCCGTCCACTCCGCCGGCGGCTCCAACACGCCGGGCAGACGGAACGGATAGTTGTGAACTCCCTCAGCCATGTGCGCCTCCTTGCCGGTTGAAAGCCCACCTCAACTGGTTCGTTCCCGCCTTTGCCCGTCACCCACCCGTCAGCCCGGGTTTCCCGGGCGGAGCCGCGCGGGCTGCACCCTCCCGGTAGATCGCTGTAATCTCTCGGGCTATTGGTGATGCGGCCCGACGGGCTTCCGCCGATCCTCTGATCGCGGACACGCCCCCATCCCGCACGAGTCTTCGTGCTGCCTGGGGGTTGGTTCGTGGCGGTCTTCCGGCTGTCCGCAGAGAGTCTGGTCCAGCTCGTGTCAGAATCGGTCCCCGAACGCGTGCTCAGTGGCGTCCTGGCCGACAACCTCCGCGCCAGGGGGCTCACCGCCTCGGCCGGCGAGCGCCGCTCCTGGGACCGTAGCCTGCCTCTGCTGGCCCGCGACCTGGTCGAGGCCGGTCTGGGCGGTGTCGAGATGCTGATCGAATATCAGCTGCCCCTCACCAGCAAGCGGGCCGACGTGGTCCTCGCGGGGGTCGACCGGCGCACCGGCGGCGACGCCTACGTCATCGTCGAACTCAAGCAGTGGGGCCAGGCCGAACTCTACGAGGACCACCCCGGCATGGTCCTGGTTCCCGCCATGTCCCACCGCCCCAAGCTGCACCCCGTGCTGCAGGTGAGCGGATATTGCGACTATCTCGCCGACTTCGCAGGCGCCGTGGCGGAGCACCGGGACGCGGTGCGCGGAGTGGCCTATCTGCACAACGCGGCCGATCCCGACGTCCACCACCTCTTCGACCACGTGCAGGACGAACGCACCCGCCTGTTCACTAAGTGCTCCTAACAGAATGATCTCTGTTGTGGTTTGATCTCTCGCTGTAACGGGGCGAGAGGAGTTGCAGGTGGCGAAGCCCAAGCCGTGGGAGGTCGGCGACGAGTTATGGGCGGTCGTCGAACCGCTGCTGCCCAGGCACCAGCGCCGGGTGCGCCATCCCGGACGCAAGCGCCTGGACGACCGCTTGGTCCTGCAGGGCATCCTCTTCGTCCTGCACACCGGCATCTCCTGGGAGCACCTGCCGCAGGAACTGGGCTACGGCTCGGGCATGACCTGCTGGAGGCGTCTTGCAGAGTGGCAGAGGGCCGGGGTCCGGCAGCGCCTGCACGAGGTGCTCCTGGACCGCCTCCGGGCTGCCGACGCGCTCGACTTCTCCCGTGCTGCCGTGGACTCCTCCCACGTCAGAGCGCTAAAAGGGGGGCGCAGACCGGCCCGAGTCCGGTCGACCGGGCCCGGGCGGGCAGCAAGCACCACCTGATCACCGACGCCACGGGCATCCCCCTCGCGGTCATCGTGACGGGCGGCAACCGCAACGACGTCACCCAGCTGCTGCCGCTGCTGGAGGCGATCCCGCCTGTGCGGGGGAAGCCCGGCCGGCCCCGCCGGCGGCCCGACGCGGTACTCGCCGACCGGGGCTACGACCACGACAAGTACCGCAGGCTGGTCCGGGACCTGGGTATCCAACCGCTGATCGCGCGCCGGGGCGCCGAGCACGGCTCCGGCCTCGGCAGGCAGCGGTGGGTTGTCGAACGGGCCTTCGCCCTGCTGCACCACTTCCGACGGCTTCGGATCCGATGGGAGGTCCGCGTGGACATCCACCAGGCATTCCTCAGTCTTGGCTGTGCCCTGATCTGCTGGCGCCGCCTCAACTCATTGCGTTAGCAGCTCTAAGACCCGGCGCGGCCAGTTCCTCGACTATCTGCGGGCGCAGTTCGCCCCCGCGCTTGGGGCGGCGGCGGGCGACCGGCTGCTGGCCGGTGCCGTACGGCCCTCCAAGCAGTTGCTCAAGCTGGCGGCCGAGGAGCTTCGCAACCGGGATCAGTTCGTGCTGCTGGCCGAGCAAAGGCTGGCCTACGAGCTGGTGCTGCACGCGGTGGAACGTGCCCGCGCGGCCGACGCCAAGGAGGTGGTGGTCGTGACCGGCGGGCCCGGCTCCGGTAAGAGCGTCGTCGCGCTGTCGGTGTTAGCCGAGGTGGCGCGGCGCGGCCACGCCGCCTTGCACGCCACGGGGTCGCGGTCGTTCACCGAGACGCTGCGCCGCCACGTGGCCCGCGGTTCGACCCGCACCAAGGCGCTGTTCAAATATTTCAACAACTTTATGGCCGCCGCTCGCAATGAGCTGGACATGCTGGTCTGCGACGAGGCCCACCGCATCCGCGAGACCTCCGCCAACCGCTACACCAGGGCGGTGGACCGCACCGGCCGTCCCCAGGTCGACGAGCTGATCGCCGCCGCCCGGGTGCCGGTCTTCCTTCTGGACGAGCATCAGGTGGTGCGCCCTGGTGAGACCGGTACGGTGGCCGCCATCGTGGACCACGCGAGCTCCCTCGGCCTGAGGGTGCGCCAGGTCGATCTGGACGGCCAGTTCCGGTGCGGGGGCAGCCGCAAATACGAGGAGTGGGTGCTGCGCCTCCTCGGCCTGGACGGCGGCGAGCCGCAGGCGTGGACGGGGGACGACCATTTCGACGTCACCCTCGCCGAGTCGCCGCACGAACTGGAGGCGATGCTGCGGGCGCGGCTGGAGGCGGGATATTCGGCCCGCATGACCGCGGGGTTCTGCTGGCGGTGGAGCAAGCCGAACGCCGACGACACCCTGGTCGCCGACGTCCGCGTCGGCGACTGGGCCAAACCGTGGAACGTCAAGGACGACCGCGCCGTGGGGCAGGCCCCGCCGAGCGCCCTGTGGGCCACCCAGGCCGGCGGGTTCGAGCAGGTGGGCTGCGTCTACACCGCCCAGGGGTTCGAATACGACTGGAGCGGTGTGATCATCGGTCCCGACCTGATCTACCGGGACGGCAGGCTGATCACCGACAGGACCGCCAGCAGGGATCCGGAGCTGAGCCGGAGGGGTGTCGGCGACGAGCGGGCCGACCGGCTGATCCGCAACACCTACAAGGTGCTGCTGACCCGCGGCATGATGGGCACCGCGGTCTACTCGGCCGACCCGCGGACGCAGGAGTTTCTCGCCACGCTGCTGGAGGCGGCGCGTCAGGGCGGCAGCGGCGGCGCCTTGCGGGCCGAGCCGCGGTAGACGTCGGGGTCGTAGCGGCGGTCGCTCTCGTCGAGTTTGGCGTGGGCGGCCTCGACCAGGTCGACGCCGAGCACGTCGGCGAGGCGGGTGAGGTAGACGGTCACGTCGCCGAGTTCGGCGCGGACCCTGGCCAGGGCAGTGGCGTCGAGGTCCAGGGCCTCGGCGGGGGTCAGCCACTGAAACTCCGCGACCAGCTCCCCCACCTCGCCCGACAGCGCCATCACCAGGTTCTTCGGGGTGTGGAACCGCTCCCAGTCGCGCACCCGCGCGAACTCCCGCAGCCGCGCGGCCAGGTCCTCAAGCTCTGATGTCACGACTGCACACCCTCCCACACCCGCCCGCCGTCAGGCGCGCCTGATGAGCCGCCGCGCGGTCAGGTCGAAGGCGAGCCACACGACGACGCAGACGACGGCGACCGCTGCGGGCACGAGCCAGAGCGGCCCGGCGGGCCAGGGGCGGCCAAGGAAGCCGATGCCGAGCAGGACCAGCGGCACGGCGCTCATGGCGAGCCCGGCGAGGGAGGCGGTGAGGGCGATCAGCAGCGCCTCCCAGCGGATCATGGCGGTGAGCTGCCGCGGCGTGGCGCCGAGCCGTTTGATCGCGGTGAGCTCGGGGCCGCGGGCGGCGGTGGTGGCGACGAGCCGGTTGGCGACAGAGACGAGGACATACCCGAGGAGTACGCCGAGCACTGCGACGTTGATCCACAACTGGGAGGAGGTACGGCCGGCCTGCGGCGAGTCGCTGTCGGCGGCGATGCCGAGGCCGGGCCAGTGGCCGGTGAGCCGGTCGAGCGGGGCGTCGCCGCGCACCAGCACGGTGCTGTCGAGGCCGGTCGTGGTGTGGCCGGCCACCAGGTCGCGCGACAGGACGACCGGACCGAGTCCGAGGACGCGGCTGTAGGTCGCGACGACGCGCGCCTTGACCTCGGCGCCGTCGCCGAGGACCAGGGTGCGCCGGTCGCCGACGTCGCCGGAGCGGTCGTCGACGGCGACCGCGGCGCCCTTGAGGTCGGCCAGGCTGCCGCCGGTGACGCCGAGGTCGACGACGGCTCCGGCGTCGGGGCCGAGCACCGCCGCCGGCTGTGCCTGGAGCCCCCCGTCGCCGAAGGGGCTGGTGAGGATGGTGGTGGTGGAGGTCGCGACGGCGGCGGTGACGCCCGGGAGGCGGCGCACGTCGTCCATCAGGCCGTCGGGGATGCCGCCGTAGGCGGGCGCGGTGACGACGGCGTCGGCCTTGAGGATCTCGGCCGTCTCCTCGTCGGTGGCCCGCATCACGGTGGTGTGGCTGAGCGAGATGCTGGTGGTCAGGGTGACGGCCATGCCGAGGGCGGCGATCGCGCCGGCGGTCCGCAGCGCGTAGCCGCGGGTGTTGGACACCGCGAGCCAGAGCGGCGCGGGCACGTGCGCGGGAAGGCGCCGGGCCAGCAGCCCGGTGGCGCCCTGCACGAGCCTCGGCCCGGCCAGGGCCAGGCCGATCACCGACACGAGGGCGGCGGTGCCGGGGCCGACGACGGCGATCTCGCCGCGGATGTACAGCGGCGGTGTCGCCAGCAGCAGGGACGCCCCGATGAGCAGCAGGCCGCTCCGGTAGCGCACGGACGACGGGGTGCGCGGCTCGGCTGCCGACTCGCGCACGGCGGACACGGCCGGCATCCTCGACGCCGGCAGCGAGGTGGCCCAGGCCGACACCCGCACCACCCCGAGCAGCAGCAGCGCGGCGGCCACGGCGGGCAGCGGGCTGTAGCTGAGCGGCATCCGCTCCGGCAGCATGCCGAGGTGCACCAGCAGTTCCCCGAACCACCCCGCCAGCGCATAGCCGGCCGCCGCACCGGGCAGGAGCGCGGCGAGCGCCGCCGTCATGCCCTGTACGGCGACGAGCCCGCGCACCTGGCGCGGGGTCGCGCCGGCGGCGCGCAGCAGCGCCAGTTCGCGACGCTGCCGGGTGATGGACAGCGAGATGCCGCCGCCGACGACGAAACCGACGATCAGCAGGCTGATGCCGCCGATCGAGGTCGGCAGTGCGATGAGCATCGAGCGGGCGGCAGCCGTACCTGGGGATTCGGCGTCGCCCTTGGCGGATCCGGTGCTGACGACGTAGTCGTCGCCGAGCCGCCGCTCGACGGCCTCGGCGAGGGCGCCCGGGCCGGTGCCGGGCGCGGCGCGCAGCCCGATGAGGTCGACGGTGCCCGCCCGCGGCCCGCCGGTCCGGCCGGCGAGCTCGGCGGCGGTCCGGTCGGCGAACCAGAGCGCGGGTGCGCCGGGGGTGTCCACGATCGCGGTGACGCGGTAGACGGCACGTTTGCCGGCTGCGACCACCTCGACGTCGGTGCCACGCCGTACGGCATGAGCCGCCGAGACCGCCACCTCGTCCGCGGCCCGCGGCGCACTGCCTATGACCTTCGCCCCGCGCACCAAGGCGACCGAGGCCCACCCGTGACCGGTGCCGCCCACGACCTTGGCAGTGGGGGCGGCGGATGCGGAGGGGCCGGTCACGGCCTTGGCGCCGTGCTCGCCGGTCTGGGCGGCGGATGTGGAGGCGGCGGCTGCGAGGGTGGCGTCCGAGGCGCCGTTCACGGTCTTGGCGCCGTGCTCGCCGGTTTCCAAGGTGCCGCGGCCCGTGCGGGCGGCCGATGTGGTGTCCGGGGCGCCGCCGGCTGCGCGGGTGCCGGAGGTTTCGCCTGTGGCCCCCGCCCGGGTGGTGCCGGGGGCGGCGGAGAGGAGGGCGGTGGGGAAGGTCACGTCGCCGGTTGCGGTGGCGACGCCGGGGAGTGCGGTGAGGTCGTCGATCAGTTTGGCGGGGACGACGGCGCGTTCGGGGAGGCCGATCGGCAGGCTTTCCGGCTCCCAGTGGCTCTGCGGAGCCGAGACCAGGACGTCGGCGCCGGTGAGCCGCTGGTCGGTGATGCTCGACCGCAGCCCGGACTCGATGATCACGCCGGTGCCGGTGACCAGGGCCATGCCGCCGAACACCGCGAAGAACGCCACGACGAGCCCGCCGAGGCCGGACATGGCCAGTGCGGTCCTGATCACTGTGCGCCCCCGAAGGCGGGGCGCTTGGCGAGTCCGGTGAGGCGGGCGGCGAGGTCGTCCGCCGTGGGCTCGGGGAGCACGTCGACGAGCCGCCCGTCCGCCATGACCAGCGCGTCGTGGGCGCGGGCCGCGGCGGCGGGGTCGTGGGTGACCATGACGACGGTCTGGCCGAGGTCGTCCACGAGGGACCGCAGCAGGTCCAGCACCTGGGAGGCGCTGCGCAGGTCGAGGGCGCCCGTGGGTTCGTCGGCGAAGATCACGTCGGGCCGGGCGGCGAGGGCGCGCACGATGGCGGCGCGTTGTTGCTGGCCGCCGGACAGTTCGGCGGGGCGGCGGCGCAGGTGGTCCTGCAGGCCGACGCGTTCGACGAGTTCGGTGATCCACGGGCGGTCGGGGCGTTTGCCGGCCAGGCGCAGGGACAGGGTCAGGTTCTCCTCGACGCTGATGGCGGGGAGCAGGTTGTAGGACTGGAAGACGAAGCCGATGTGTTCACGTCGCAGGATGGTGCGTTTGGTCTCGTTGAGGGTGCCGACGTCCACGCCGCCGATGACGACGGACCCGGAGGTGGGCAGGTCGAGCGCGGCGGCGCACTGGATAAGGGTGCTCTTGCCGGAGCCGGAGGGCCCCATGACGGCCACGAAGCGGCCTCGCGGGAAACCGAGGGAGACGTCGTCGAGGGCGGTCAGCTCGCCGTATCTCTTGGTTACTCCGGTGAGGGTGACGACGTGGTTCATGCCCCACGTCCGCGGAAGTGGTGGATGATCAGGGCGGCGATGCAGGCGACGGAGACGACGCCGGCGCCCATGCCGAGCGGTGAGATGCCGTCGCCGAGGTTGTTGGCGATCACGTTGACCACGGCGCTCACCATCAGGACGACCCAGAGCACGGCACGCAGTACGGCGCCGCCCGGCCGAGGTGGGCGGGAGGAACGAGGAGGGGCGGCGCGGGAGGTGTCGTCGCGGCTGATGCGGTAGGGGTCGTTCATGGTCATAAACCCTAGAAGTCCGCCTGACCTGCGGAAATCCCGCACACTGCCGTGGCCGCGGTATAGCAGGCTGGAATGTTATGCCTTGTCCGGCACATTAGGCTGGCGGCATGTTGCGGGGTGCTTTTGAGAATCTTGAGCGCCTGGCAGGGGGGCTCGGCACCGCCTTCATGGCACTCATCACCCTGGTCGCCTGGATCCTCGTCGGCGCCGCCTGCCTGCTCGGCGTCGGCCTGCTGCTGGTGCCGCTCATGGTCGCGGTGACCAGGAGCGTCGCCGAGCGGGAGCGTGCGCGGCTGCACCGGCTGGGCGTCGAGATCGTGACCCCCTACCTGCTGCCGAGGGAACGGGTGCCCGGCGACTGGCGGGGCGCCATGCGCGCCGCCCGCGCCGATCTCGCCACCATGCGCGATCTGAGGTGGCTCGCCGTGCACGCCACGCTGGGGTTCCTCGTCGGCGTCCTCGGCGTGCTGATGCCGGTCTCGGCGCTGCGCGAGATCACCTACCCGTTGTGGTGGAACCTGCTGCCGAAGCACATGCAGACGACCAACTTCAGCATCCCGGTGACCACGTGGCCGGCCGCGATCGCCACCTCGTTCGTCGGGTTCGGCGTGCTGATCGGCCTGCTGTGGCTGCTGCCCCGGCTGGCGCGCCTGCAGGCCCGCCCGGCTCTGGCGCTGCTGGCCCCGCACCCGTCGATCGACCTGTCGGAGCGGGTGGCCCGGCTCACCGAGACGCGGGCGGGGGCGCTGCGGGCGCACGCCGCCGAGCTGCGCAGGATCGAGCGTTCGCTGCACGACGGGGCGCAGAACCGGCTGATGGCGGTGGTGGTCACGGTGGCGGCGGCCAAGAGGGCGCTGGCCAGGGATCCGGCTCGTGCCGTACACGCCATGGACCGGGCGCAGGCGGCGGCCGAGCAGGCGCTGGCGGAGCTGCGCGGGGTGGTGCGCGGGATCCTGCCGCCCATCCTGGCCGACCGGGGGTTGTCGGGGGCCTTGGACGCGGTGGCGGCGGGGTGCTCGGTGCCGTGCTCGTTGACGGTGGGCGGGCTTGGGCACATGCCGCTGTCGGTGGAGACCACCGCCTACTTCACGGTGGCCGAGGCGCTGACGAACGTATCGCGGCACAGCGGCGCGAGGCGCGCCGAGGTGGAGGTCGCGCGGATGGGGGCGACGCTGCGCATCGTGGTGCGCGACGACGGCAAGGGCGGAGCGCGTGAGGAGAGCGGGTCGGGACTCGCGGGCATCCGGCGCCGGGTGGAGGCGCTTGACGGGACGATGGCACTGAGCAGCCCCGAAGGGGGGCCGACCGTGATCGAGGTGGAGTTGCCGTGCGAGTCGTGATCGCCGAGGACGACGCGCTGCTGCGCGAGGGCCTGGTGCTGCTGCTGTCCGGGGAGGGCTTCGACGTGGTCGCGGCGGCGGGCGACCCCGCCGCCTTCCTGGCCGCCGTCGGTGAGCACCGGCCGGACGTGGCGGTGGTCGATGTGCGCATGCCCCCCACGCACACCGATGAGGGCATCAGAGCGGCGGTGAAGGCCAAGAGGCTGCATCCGGAGCTGGCGGTGCTGGTGTTGTCGGCCTACGTCGAGCAGGCGTTCGCCACCGACCTGCTGGCCGGGGGCACGGCGGGCATCGGCTACTTGCTGAAGGAGCGGGTCGGCAAGGTCGAGGAGTTCCTCTCGGCCCTGGCCCGGGTGGCCGAGGGCGGCACCGCGATCGACCCGGACGTGGTGGCCCAGCTCTTCGCCCGCCGCCGGGACCCGCTCGACCGGCTCACCGCCCGTGAACGCGAGGTGCTGGCGCTGATGGCCGAGGGCCTCGGCAACGTGGCGATCGCCGAGCGTCTGGTGGTGAGCGACGGCGCGGTCCACAAGCACATCCGCAGCATCTTCGCCAAGCTGGACCTGACCCAGAGCGACCGCGTGGACCGCCGGGTCGCGGCGGTGCTGCACTATCTCGGCGTGTGACGCCCCTGCCGCTGCGCCGGGCGGCAGGCGTCGCGGGCCGCGTGGAGTTCGTCGCCACCGTCGCCGGTGAGGGTGCCGCGCCTGCGGCGATGCCCGAGTCGGCCCGGATGCCGCCCGAGGCGCTGGAGACGATGGGCCGCATCCAGGGCAACCTCGATTACTTCTCGCATGTGCTGCTGCCGGTGTTGCGCTTCGAGCCCGACGTCGCCGCGTTGCGGACGGTACGGCGGAGCCGGCGGTTGCCGAACTCCTCGTACGGCTGTGGGCGGCCGGCGCCTCGTCCCCGGCGGATGACCGGCTTGCGGCCGAGTCACCTCGGCGCGTGAGGCGGGTCAGCGGACGCTGAGGCCGCGGGCCAGGCCGCCGAGCAGGCCGGCCAGATCGGTCAGGGATTCGGGCACCAGCGAGTAGCACACCGTCGTCCCCTCGCGCCGCGTGGTCACCAGTCCCGCCTCGCGCAGAACCTTGAGGTGGGCCGAGACGGTGGGCTGGCTGACGGCGAAGTCGTCGGTGAAGTCGCAGGCGCAGATGTCGGGCTCGGCGGCCAGCCTGCGCACGATGCCGAGCCGCACCGGGTGGGCGAGCGCCCGCAGCACGTCGATCTCTCTGTCGGACATGTGGACAGCATATCGCCTCCGGTCTATATTGAGTTTTCTCTATATAGATGGGAGACGATGCATGTCCAAGCTCGACGAGGCATTGACACGGCTCGCGCGCACCGGGCCGGAATACGGCGCCGGCCTGTCCAACCACGGC
The DNA here is from genome assembly GCF_016863435.1 of Sinosporangium siamense. Classification (GTDB taxonomy): domain Bacteria; phylum Actinomycetota; class Actinomycetes; order Streptosporangiales; family Streptosporangiaceae; genus Sinosporangium; species Sinosporangium siamense. Next base: position 1,950 of record NZ_BOOW01000061.1, on the reverse strand, counting down.
CCGATGGTCGCCGAGGCACTCGTACGCCTCGGGGCGGCCGACCTCGTTCCCGCCTGGGTGACCGGCTACCTGCCGGACCTGAACGCCCCGCCAGGGAGCGGCGGCCGTCTCGCCGGCTGGCGTGAGGCGCTCGGCGACATGAGGCGGTTGCCCGACTGGACCCGGCACTTCACGGAGGAGCTGGCCGGGGCGCCCTGGCGTGAGGTGCTGGCGACCTGGTGGCCGCGGTTGACGCCCGGGATGGCGGCGGGGGCGACTCACGGCGTCATCCGTACGGCTCATGCCGTACGGTCGCTCGCCGAAAGTGAGAGCGGGCCCCGGCGGACCGAGCTGGCGCATGCGCTCGCCTACTGGGCGGCGGGTTATGCGGAGGTGCCCGGCCGGGGGCCCGGCACCGGAGTGCTTTCCGCGGACCGGGCCCTGGCGGCGTTGCCCGCGCTGGACGTCGAGCCGCGCTCGCTCATCGTGGAGCATCTCGGCAATCTGCGGGACGTGCCGGAGTTTCCCGCCGCGGTCGGGGCGCTCCGCCCGCCGGGGGATGTGCGGGCGGACCTGGCCGAGCTGGTGCGCGTGTTCGCCCGGCGATTCCTCACCCACGGCAGGCACCAGCCGATCACGCTGATCCACACGGTCACCGCGCCCGCGGCGGTCGCCTCCGTCCTGGAGGAGTTGCCGCGGTCGTTGTGGCGGCCGACCTACGACGCCCTGTGGCAGGTGGGGGCGGCGCTGGTCAGCGGTTACTCGCGTGGCGCGGTGCCCGAGCCGGTGCCGGACACCGAGCCGGACTCGCCCGCGGAGCTCGCGCGGCGCGCGGCGGAGACGGGCGAGGCGCACGCGATCAAGATGACCGAGGCTAGCCTGCGCGCCCACGCGGCCACCGGGGACCCGCTCTTCCTCCACGCGGCCGGGCGGGCGGTCGAGCTGCTGCACCGGTGATGTGATGTCCGGTTCGTTTCCGACGGGGGCAACGAACCGGTCTGGAAGGTCGACGCCGGGTTCGGGTACGGCGCGGCCCTGCCGCCCGGCTCCTCCGCTGGCGAAGACGACACTGTGAGGGCGGGGGCCCGCTTGAAAACCGGAAGGGCCGGCGGGAAGCTGGTGGGCGTCGCCCGGGCACGTCGTCTGCGGGGCTTCGCCGTACACCTCCGCCTTGGTGGTGTTCCCGCCGGGCATGTGGCGTTGAGTTGACGAGTTCACCTGCCTGTGTCATCCTTATGCCAGGCAGCGAGGTTGACATTCAACTTACGGTGTAGGCATACTTGCAAGTTTTGCGATATGCTGCTTGTTCGCGCTGCCTTGCGACGCCCTGGGTTTTTTGCCAGGGCGTTTGGCGTGCGCGCAGTTCAACTCCATCCGTGCTCTTCGGAAGGACGCCTGTTGGCAGCCTCGCGCAACGCTTCCGCCATACCCTCCGGCCCCCGCCGTGTCTCCTTCTCACGCATCCAGGAGCCTCTCGAAGTCCCCGACCTTCTCGCCCTGCAGACCGAGTCGTTCGACTGGCTGCTTGGAAACGACAAGTGGAAGGCGCGGGTCGAGGCGGCCCGCCAGGCCGGGCGCAAGGACGTCCCGGGCCAGTCGGGTCTTGAGGAGATCTTCGAGGAGATCAGTCCCATCGAGGACTTCTCGGGGACCATGTCCTTGTCGTTTCGCGACCACCGGTTCGAGCCGCCCAAGTACTCGGTCGACGAGTGCAAAGACAAGGACATGACCTACGCCGCCCCGATGTTCGTGACGGCGGAGTTCATCAACAACCAGACCGGTGAGATCAAGAGCCAGACGGTCTTCATGGGCGACTTCCCGCTCATGACGCCGAAAGGCACTTTCATCATCAACGGCACCGAGCGTGTCGTGGTCTCCCAGCTCGTTCGTTCGCCCGGTGTCTACTTCGACCGCAGCATCGACAAGACCTCGGACAAGGACCTTTTCGGGTGCAAGGTCATTCCCTCCAGA
>NZ_BOOW01000060.1 GCF_016863435.1 Sinosporangium siamense | reverse complement strand
CCAGTCCTTCTGGCCAGAAGCAAACTTTGCTTCAGGAGTCCACAGGATCCGGGGAAAGAGGGGGCGGAGACCCTGGGCGCTTCCACCCAAAGTGGGTGTTGCGCTTGCGCTTCCGCATCGCAGACTCTAGCAGTCCACCGCAGGTTCCACACACCGCACACGCAACTCGTCAATCATTCCCCCCACTACCTCACTCCAAACCCGCGCTTTCAGCTGGACGTGGCTTCAGCGCAACCGTTCGGCAAGCGCTTCGCAATCACTTCCCGGTACGAAGTACCCACGAGCCAGTCCTCCTGTGGAGGTGTACGTCCAATGACCCGATCGGAGTTCGACGACATCCGCGCTTACATCGCTGCGGAAGCGGACCACGCCGGGGACCTGCTGCGCGTCGCCCGAAACCTGCTCGACGACCTGGAGCACGCCCGCAAGCGCGAGGCCAGCCTTCGCACCCACTATCTCCGACTGCTTACCGCCGCCCGGGCCGCGATCGCGGCTCAGATGGCGGGCGACGACGAGCCCTTGACCTTCATCCAGCACGAACTGAGCGTCAACGGCCAACTGCCGCTCGCGGGCGAAGGCGTTCACCAGATCCTGTCCGACGCCAAGGGGACCACGGCGATGGTCACGGGTCTGGAGTCCACACCGATGCGCGTCACGGGGCCGCGGCTACGGCGATGCGCGGGCGCCAGCCGTACGTTGCCTGGCTGATTGTCAAGCACATCGCTCCGGGGGGACGGCGGACGGGCACCGATGCCGGCCGGCCGTCGAACGGAACGACGCGAGGTTCACCAGACGTGAGAGTCATCGGACTCTCACGGGACGCGAGGTTCACTCGCGTGGTTCACCAGGGGGGCCGCACCGGCGCCGGGGAGGGGTGGAGCCGGTGCGGTCAATGGGGGCGGGAACGCAGTTGACCTGCGCTTGAAACAAGATCTGTAACACTGCACACATGTGGCAGCGGGGGTTGAATTGGGCGGCGATCGCCCTAGTCGGTGGCTTCGGTTTCCTATGGCTGGGTGTGGTGGTCTTCGCCGCGGTCGACAGCACAGCGGTGGCCCGGCTGGCCCAGGGGGCGTTCGGGATCATCCTCATGTCCTGGGCACTGCACAAGACGGCGCTCATGCTCCGGCGCCCACGCGACACCCCCGCGACGGGGCCTCACCACGCCGGCACTCCACTCTGAACCACGCCGGCGCTCCACTCTGAGCCGCGCCGCGACCCGCTGAATGCCGCACGTGCCGCCTCCACCGAGGTGAGGTCAGGTTGAGCGCGAAGCGCGAGTCCGTCAGGCGCCGATCAAGCCCACCGAGGCGAGCGCCCTTCTAAAGGACGCCTGCCCAGGGCACCCAGCCGAGTTCACGATCGCTCCCGCAGATATGGCAAGAGCAGTTCGTCGACGATGTTCTCCACCTGGTGATCCGTGCTCTTGGGCTGCCCGCTGAGGCAGTGGTACATAAGCATCGCGGGGCCCGTCATCACGATCAGCCTCTCCTGCGACTCAGGCACCGAGGCGTGCCGTCGCACCAGCTCGGCGATGCGTTCCTGGCACGGGACGGTGACCGTCTCGTGGAACAGCACCCGGAGTTTCTCCGTCTCCCCGCCGCCCGCTGCCGCCACCGCCTGAAACGCGGCGCCCTTGGAGTCGAACAGGGTTTGGTTGAGATAGCGGAGGAGCTCCAGCAGCCCCTCGCGGAGCGGGGTGCCGGGCTCGATCTCGGGCGGGGGCGGAAGCAGGTCCTTCAGAGCCTCTCTGACCAGCTCTTCCTTGTTGCTCCAACGGCGATAGAGGGCGGCTTTGCCGGTGCCGGCCGCCGCGGCGACGCTGTTGGTGCTGAGTTTCGCGTAGCCGACTGTGCCGAGCTGTTCGACGACCGCGTCGAAGATGGCCCGGCGCAGGGCTTCGCCACGCCTTCGGGTCGGCGGATGCGGTGAGTCGCTCATAAGTCCCCTGGACGGCCCTCTAGACGCTTACTGAACTAGTTGGTCTACTATAAACGAATCATTAGTAGACCAACTAGTTCCTTAATTCAGGGAGGGTCGTGTCGAATCCCCCAAGATCGAGTCCGCCGAGCTCGCAACCATCTGCGCCGGCCAAGCAGCCCATACCGGCGGACCGCTCTGCCGCCGAGCCACCCCCCGCCCGTCTCGATCGCAGGTCACGGCTGGTTCTCGCGATGATCGTGTCCTGTGAGCTGACCCTCATGCTGGACAGCACGATCGTGAACGTCGCTCTCCCCGAGATCAGAGAGGGCCTCGGCTTCTCCCCCACCGGCCTGTCCTGGGTCACCACCGCGTTCCTGCTCGCCTTCGGCGGGCTGCTACTCCTCGGCGGAAGAGCAGGTGACCTACTCGGGAAACGGAAGGTTTTCCTCGCCGGAATGTCGCTCTTCACCGCCGCCTCGCTCGTCGGCGGGCTCGCGATGACGGCAGAAATACTGGTTCTCGCAAGAGCTTTGCAAGGGGTCGGGGCCGCGCTGGCGGGGCCGAGCACGCTGGCTCTGCTCGTCACCAACTTCCGCGGCGTGCTCCAGGCGAAGGCGCTCGGTGTCTATTCATCGGTCACCGCGTCGGCGATGACGCTCGGCCTGGTGCTCGGCGGTGTCATCACCACGGCGTTGTCCTGGCGGTGGGCGCTGCTCATCAACGTGCCCATCGGCCTGGTCGTCCTGTTTCTCACCCCCAGGTACGTCGAGGAATCCGCAGCCGATTCCGGCTCCTTCGACCTCGTGGGGGCGGTGGCGTCGGTGGCTGGGCTGACCGCTCTCACTTTCGGGCTGGTGCGGGCCGCCGACCACGGGTGGGAAGACGGAGTCCCGGCCTTGGCCGTGGGGGTGGTGCTGCTCATCGCATTTGTGTGGCTGGAAAGGCGGGTCCGGCAACCGATCCTGCCGCTGCGCCTGTTCGCCGACCGGACCAGGGCGGCGGCGTTCGCCATCATGCTGCTGGTCCCCATGGTGACCTTGAGCATGCAGTTTCTGCTGGTCCAGTTTCTCCAGGAGGTCATGGGGTTCAGTCCTCTCGCCGCGGGAGCTGCCTTCCTGCCGATGGCGATCGGCATGCTGGTGGCCGCGCAGTACGCGTCGAGGCTGGTGGGCCGGTTCGGCGCCGGGCCTGTCGGCCTCGGCGGACTGGCGGCGCTCGCGGCGGCGACCGGATGGCTGACGCGGCTTTCCGCGGAGACCGGCTATGCCGACGGCGTTTTCGGCCCGGTGTTACTGACCGGGGTCGGCCTGGGGCTGGTGATCGTGCCGTTCAACGTCGTGGTCATGACCGGGGTCGATCCCGCCGAATCGGGTGTGGCGTCCGGCGTGCTTCAGGCGTTGAACCTGACCGGCGCCTCACTCGGAGTGGCGATTCTGTCGGCGGTGTACGCCCTGGTGAAGCCCGGCGCCGGACCGCAGGCCGTGGCCGAGGGAATGCGGGCCGCGTTCGGCGCGGGCCTCGGCGTCGTGGCGGTGGCCACACTTGTGGTGGTGGCCTTCGTGCGCAAGAAACCGCGTGGGTGACGAGTCCGTAGGAATTGGCCGGTGAATCTCCGTCGTGCGGAAAAGCGGGGGGACACCGCTCGTTCCACACGACGGAGACGCCATTCACCGCCGAGACGCTCCTTAAGCCGCCGCGCTTAGGAGATCTTGCCGAAATCCACCAGCACCAACTTGTCCTTTACTTCGTAGGAGTAAAGCCGGCCGGTATGCGCTCCGATGGCCGGGTAGCCGATGCTGCCGTCCTTGTCAGGCTCAATTCCAAGATCGGCGGATGTGCCGGTGGCCAGGTCCTGCAGGAAGACCCGCATCGCCCCCGCAGAACCCCGCCCGGTCGCGATGAGGAAACGGTCATATGCCAGGCCTCCCGGCGACATTCTCAAGCCCCCTTCCTTCTCCTGCGAGCCGTCACGGAGCCGGTAGAACGCCTTGCCATCACTTTTAAGCCCCGTACAGACGGTCAATCCACACCGCACCTCCCGCTCCCCCGGATGCACGACGGCTGTGCGCTTCTCCCCGGTCTCCATATTGACGAGTTCGCCGAAGCTCGGTGTGTCCGGATGGGCATGCCGTTCGACTTCCACAGAACCGATCCACGGCCATCGCAGGAGGTAAAGGCCTTCTCCACCGGCAAGCGGTTCCACGGTTCCGCCCCCGAGGGGAACCGTGAAGACGCCGGCCTGCATCGAATAGGAGAAGACGATTCTCCCGTCCCCTGTCACAGAAGGCGGCTCGATCCCGACCCCGTCGTCCTCGACTCCCTTGCCGTTGTTGTGAACCGCGACGCGCTTGGCCTCTCCCCCGCCCAGCGGTGCAGCCCACAGATCGATGTCCCCGGTCCGGCGCTGCGACCACCAGACCACGTGCTCGGCACCGATGGTGAAGTCCGTGGCGAATCCCACGGTCCCCTCCGGCGTCGGCACGTCGGCGATCTTGCGCAGGGCGGCGGAGCCGAGGTCGTAGGCGTAGAGAGCGTTGGTCCGTTCGAAGCTCCCCCAGGTCGTCACAAGCAGTGTGTCGTCGTCGATGAACTCCACCGGCCGGATCTTCTCCCCACCCGGAAGATCCTTGGGCACCGTCCGCACTGCCTGCGGCCAGACCTTCTCTATAAGGTCACCCGACGGCCCGGCGATCTCCTCAACCGGGGAAACCGGGGATGTCGCCTCCACACTCGCCGCCGTGGTGGCCTGCCCCAACGGCGACGGAGCAGGCTGTGCCGCCACGCCCCACGTCACCCCTACTCCGCCGACCGCCACAACGGCTGCGGCGACCGCGGCGAGGCCCGACAAGCGGGCTCTGCGCCGGCGCCGCGAAACCGTCACGAGCCGGGTCGACAACTCTCCTGGCGCCTGCGGCGCCTGCTCCGCGGCGCGCATCAGCACACTGCGCAGGCCCGCCTCCACATCGTCGGTCATCTTGCACGCCCTTTCGCGGTTTGGGGGCGAGGTACGGCGGAGCGGAGTTTGCCGAGCCCCAGGGACGCGTGGCTGCGCACGGTCCCCGAGGAGATGCCGAGCACTCCCGCGATCTCGTCGTCGGTGAGCTGCTCGTAGTAGCGCAGGACAAGCACGGCCCTCTGTTTACGCGGCAGCCGTTTCAGCAGATCCCAGAGCCCCTGCTCGGCCTCGGACGGCAACGCGTCCCGATGCGGCACCTCCGGCAACTCCCAGACGAGCCGCTCTCGCCGCCGCAGACGCCAGACGCTGACGTGCAGCCGAGCCATGGTCATCCGTACATAACTCTCCGGGTTGTGCTTGCGGCGCACCCGCGGCCACGCACGGTGGAGCCGGATCAGCGCCTCCTGCGTCAGGTCGGCGGCGTCGTGCGGATCGCCGCTGAGCACATAGCCGTAGCGCAGCAGCGCATCGGCCCGCTCAGCGACGAAGTCCGCAAAACGGCTGTCATCCTCCACCTGTCTTCGCCTCTCGTGAGTTCACGTCCCCAAGACGCACCCGATGGCGAAGTTGTTGAATCCCCCGGAAAAATCACGACGAGAGAGGCGTCTCCCCACACGAATGTACGGTGACGCCAAGCCCGGCGAAGAACGCAACCTTCACCAGCAGCGCCCGGTCAGCGGCCGCGCGTCGGCCAACGGGCCAGGCGCTTCCCCTTCGTCGCGGGCACCGCCTAGGGCACGGTCACGATCAGGGAAGGCAGGACCGCGACACTCGACGTCCTCGGGGGGACTGCCGTCCGATCTGGTCGTCGAGCCGATCTGAGCGGGAGCGCGCTCAGGCGCTCCTCACCCAGTACCAAGGTCCGCCGATGTGCTCGAACTCGGTGAACTTCTCTGAGAGTTCCTTCGACGCGTCGCCCCCTTCCCGGGGGAGGTAGGCCATGCCGTAGCTCTCGAAGATCCAGCCGCTCATGTCGAAGGTGAAGGCGGCGCCGTTCGGCAGTTTGACGGCGCTGTCCAGGGTGAAGGGGCCGATCCGGTGCTCTCCGTCGGCGACCTTCCCGTCGGCGACCGCGACGGCGTGACTTCGCAACTCGGACTCCCACATCTCGACCCCGGCCTTCGTGGGAAGCGAGGTGAAGGCGATCAATCCCGCCGCCACTCCGATGAGCGGCGGTGCGGCGGCGGCCCACGAGGGGAAACGGTGGAGTCCCGCCACGATCATCGCGGCGAACCACGCCAGGAAAAGCCCGAACCACCCGAAGATGACCACCGGGTCGAAGAGCCACATGATGCCGGGGGCAACCGACTTGTAGATCGTGACGGCTGCCAATGTCACCGCGCCGCCGACAAGCAGGGCGATGACGACCCACATGACAGGGGTCGTATCCCGAGTCTTCAAGGCCATGATCAAAAAGTAACGCACAGCCGCCCGGCATAGGCGAAATGCCCCTGCACAAGTGATCTCCAAGTCACTTCCAAGTCGCGCAAGCGAAGCTCGCGGCAGCGAACCGGATGATCACTGTTCGCCGGCGGGCGGGATCTCCCAGGTGCCCACGGGCTGCGGCCACACCGGATCACAAGCCGGCTGAGCACACCTAAGCACCCAACACACGATTCCCCCGATGTACGTGGAGCGCATGCGGAGGAAACGTGACGAACAACCCCCTTGAACTGCCCCTCGTGTTGTGCGGGCCGATGTTGCGGCGGGTGGACGCGGAGTCGGTCACGGTGTTCGTGGTGCTCCGGGAGGCCCGCTCCCAAGTGGAGCTGCGGGTCCGCTCGCTTGACGGCGCCGACCAGTTCGCCGTCACCGGTGCCACCGTGCGCCTCGCCGACCACGTGCACGTGCTGGCCCTGCGCGCCGCCTCCTCGGCGCCACTGCGCAAGGACACGGTCTACACCTACGACCTGGGCTTCGGCGGCGGCCAGACGCTCATGTCCGCGGGGGTCGTGGCCACGAGCGCCGACCTGGCCAAGGCGGCTCTGACGTACCAGAACGGTCCGGCGCTGCCGAGTTTCGTCACCTTGCCGGGCGACCTGTCGAAGCTGCGGCTCCTGCACGGCTCATGCCGTAAACCGCACGGGCCGGGCACGGACATGCTGCCGATGGCGGACGCGATCATCCGCCAGGCGCTCGATTCGTCCAAGCAGCGCCCCCATCAGCTTCTCCTCACCGGTGACCAGATCTACGCCGACGACGTCGCCGACGTCGTGATGCACCGCATCCAGCAGGTCGTCACCATGCTGAAGCTGCCAGTCGAGGCCCCCGTCCCCGGCACCCCGGGACCGGCCGGCAAGGCGCTCGGGCGGCGGCAGGACAGCACACTCGCCGCGAAACTGACCTCCCACGAGGCGAAGAACCACCTGTTCTCCTTCGCCGAGTTCACCGCGATGTACCTGATGGCCTGGTCCCCCACCCTGTGGCCGCAGTCGCACCCCACCTTCGACGCGCTGTTCCCGCACGATGTGACGCAGATGGGCCGCGCCCTCTACGACGAGGCGATGGCGGGCCGGCTGCGCGAGGTGCCGAACGACACGCGCGGGCCCGCCGTGCAGCGGCTCGTGCACTTCCTCACCGAGGCAGGTGAGCTGCCGAGTTTCCAGAACGGCCTGCACGCAGTGCGCCGCGCCCTCGCCAATGTGCCGGTCTTCACGATGTTCGACGACCACGAGGTGACCGACGACTGGAACCTGTCGCGCGCCTGGATGCGCGACGCGGTGATCGGCACCGACACCAACCGGTTCGGCCGCCGCGTGATCCAGAACGGCCTGATGGCCTATGCCATCTTTCAGAACTGGGGCAACAATCCCCTCGACTACGAGGCGGGGCGACCGGGCCGGCTGCTGCTCGACGCGGCGAAGGCCTGGACGGGCCAGCCGGCGCAGGACACCGAGGTGGCCGCGCTGGTCGGTCTCCCCTCGCACATCGACAACGGGGTGCCGCGCCGCTCCCCGGGCGCGCTCGACTACCACCACCGCCTCCGCTGGGACGACTACGAGCTGATCGCTCTCGATCCGCGCACCTACCGCGTGTTCCGCGGCGGCGACCACGACGCGCCGTCCCTGATCTGGGGTGACGCGGCGTACGAGAAGATGATGCCGGGTGAGGGCGTGGGCCCCGGCGGCGTGACCGTGGTGATCTCGCCGGCGCCCGTCTTCGGGCACAACCTCGTCGAGTGGCTTCAGGAGCTGACCGCGCCCACTCCCGGCATGAAGCGGGACAACGACTTCGAGGCGTGGTCCTATGACGAGCCCGCGCGCCACAAGCTGCTCTCCCGGCTGGCGACCCGTTTTCCCAGGCCGCAGGGGGCGACCGTACGGCACGGCCACGTCGTGCTGCTCTCCGGCGACGTGCACTACGGTTTCACCGCGCGTGCGAGCCTCACCGGGGACAAACCGTTCGTCTCAGTGACGGGTGAGCCCGCCACCGACCCGGTGTCGACGACGTTCGTGCAGCTCGTGGCGAGTTCGCTCAAGAACTCGGGCGGCAAGCAACGCGTCGCGCTGCACCCGATCGGGGCGAACGCGCCTTACGAGGAATACGCCGGCTGGCACAACGTGGGCGGCGGCTGGTTCAACGCGGCCCGCCTGGCAGGACCGTTCGGAATGCAGGCCGGAGTCGTCCCCCTGACCGGCCGTCCGGCGATCACGCCGATGTACGACGACAGGGTTCCCGTCACACCACCGGACTGGACACTGCGCGTCTTCTCCGTCAACCACGACGACGAGCCGGACTCCCACTCGCGCGCCGGCGACCCCGTGCCGGTGGCGCGGTTGTCGGGCCGGCGGGATCTCGTGCTCGCGGAATACGGCCAGGCCGGCATGAACTTCGCCCGCCACCACGAGTTCTGGGCCAACGGCAAACGGGTCGTGGGCCACACCAACATCGGCGAGGTCAACTTCTCGGCCGTCGACGGCGGCGTGCGCAACGTGCGGCACCGCCTCTGGTATGTCCTGCCGGGCGACGTCCCGGTGGCCCGCCCGCTGACCGACACGGTGACGGCGGTCCGCACCACCCAGCCCGCCGTGCCCGAGCCGGCGCCCAGGCCGCGCTACGGCGGCTTCACCCTGCGCCGGGGCGACCGCGACGCCGGGCCGAGGAGGTACGGCGGAGCCGAGGTGACGTCCGACGTGCCGCCGGGCGAGCACGTGCGTGACCTCCAGGCCGACCTGGCGAAGCTCGGGTTCACACTGGCCGGGGAGCCCGACGGGGTGTTCGGCATGCGCACCTGGTGGGCGGTGCGGGAGTTCCAGGGCTACGCCCGCATGCACAACGCCGCGCAGGAGACCGACCGGCAGCCGGTTCCGGGCGAGCGCTATTCGACGCGGCTGCGGCGGTTCCCGGTGGCGTCGGCGAACCGCTACCGGGGACAGGTGACGGGCGCGGCCTGTGGCAGGACCCGCGACGCGCTGGACTTCTGGCTGGCCAACCGGCTGCGCTGCCCGGTCGTGGTCGAGGCATGGCAGACGGGAGACGGGCAGCCGCGCCTCCACACCCCCGCCGCCGGGGAGCGGGCCGAGAACCTGTGGTTGCCCTCCGACATGCGGGATCCGTCGGCGCAGGTCTACGTGGTGGACCTCACCGGACGCCACGAACTCTCCGGCCGCGCGCCTGACCTGCCCGCCCACCCCGAGCTGGTGATCCTCGGCGACCGGCAGGCGCTGCCCGCCTCGGGCCCTGGCTTCGCCGGGCCGCGCTCCACCCCTGCTGAGGGGCACACGTGGCGGCCCGAGGGCGAGGTGCTGCCGCAGCACCTGTTGCCGCTGAAGGGGAGCACGGGTCGCGGCCCGACCCTGGGGGAGCTCGCGGCGGACCGCGACAACACCGCCCTACCGGTGGCCGTCCGGGAGGCCGCGGCGGCGACGCTGTCGACGTTCAAGGTGGTACGGGCGGTGTCGGAGGCGGTGTGCTTCGGGTACCTCGACTCGATCAACGCCTACGACAACGCGGTGGTGTCGGTCGGCCCGTGCCATTGGACGGCGGGCCCGGCGAGCCGCACCGACCCGACCGTGCCCCAGGGCGACCGCGGGGAGGACCGCGCCGGGTGGTACGTCGACAAGGGCGAGTTGTGGGCCTACCTCGCCTACCTGCGGACCAAGGACCAGACCGCCGTGCACAACCTCATCGGCAGGTTCGGCGTGGGGGTGGACACCGTATGGGACGACCCCGCGATCGCCACAGAAGGCCAGCGCAAATACGAGTGCAGGCCGACTCTCCTCGACCACGAGGGAACGCCGCGGCTCCTGGACAACCGCGCCGAGGAGTACGACTACTTCCGCACATGGCACTGGTTCCACAGGTTCGCCATGGCGGCCAGGCTCGACCCGGTGTTCCGGCGGCGCATGTGGCACATGACCCGCCAGCGCCTCCACGACGTGCTCCGGTCCCCCTGGGACACCGCCGCCTCACCTCAGCCGGGCATGCCGGCCAACGGGGGCCGGAGGCCGACCGTGGGAGAGGTCTTCACGTCGGAGAAGGCAGTGGCGCTCATCCACCGCATGCACGTCAAGTCACCCGGCACCGTCATCGCCTCCGGCCGGGCGGCGGGCCTCCTGCACGAGGTCTTCACCTTCGCCCGCACCGGCCACGAGTCGCACTTCGACGCCGCCCCCGGCGCGTGGAACAGCCAGGCAGAGGCCCGGCTCGTCTTCGCGCTCACGGAGGTGCTCGGCGACGACGACGGCCTGCCGGAGGTGCGCTCCTGGCCGACCTGGCCCGAGGCGACCGGCGGCCCCCACGGCTACACACTGACGATCCCGCAGGCCGACCGCCGCCTGTCGGAGACACGCGGGTCGTTCCGCCTCGACACCACCGACCTGCCCCGGGAGGGCCTGTGACCGAGCCACTTGTCAACACGCCGGCCCTCAGTGGACCGGGCACGGAGAGGCGCGACGCGCTCGGCGTGTTCCTCACCGAGATCCTCGACCTGGTCGAACCCCTGGCCGCCCTGGCCGACAACGAGGTGTCCCGGGAACAGTTCCTGCGCGGCTTCGGCTGGACCCTGGAGAACACCGCCTTCACCGCGTGGATCCGCACCCTCGGCACCGCCGTGCACGCGGCGCGCAACCTGCTGGCCGACCCGCCGGACGGCCTGGCCGCCCTGCGCCGCCACGCCGCCGAGATCCGCACCGTGGTCCAGGCGGTCAGGAACACCCCCACCTCGCTGTTCGGCACCGGCCAGGTGCCCGCCGACCTGCCGGAACTGTTCGCCGCGGACCTGCTGGCGCACCTGGTGACGGCACATCTGCGCGGCAACCGCCCCGCGGTCTACCGCACGGCGGTGCTGCTCGGGCTGCTCGTCCCGGCGGGCCGCGCCCCCGCGGGCGAGGCGCGCGTCATCGGCGGCGTCGCCGTACGGCTGCCCGTGTCCAGGGACACCCTGCACCTGAACCGGCTGCCGGCGCTGGTGCGAGACCCGGAGGCGCTGCTGCGGGAGCTTTACCTGTATGCCGGAGCCGACACCGCCGCGCTGCTGTTCCCGCTGGTCGCCGATCTCGCCGGCGAACTCGGGCTGGACAGCGTGTTCGGCCTCGACGCCGGCCTGGACACCGGCCTCGGGCCCGACCTCGGAGTGTACGGCGAAGCCGCCGCCAAGGACATGCTGCAGCTGAGCACACGCCCCAACCCCGTCGCCGGTGACGCGCGGTTCGGCGCCACCCTCGCCCTGTCCCCGCCCGAGCGCGGCGACCTCGGGCTGGTGGTGATCCCGAGCGGCACGGCCGACTTCGGGCTGATGGCAGGGAACTGGGCTGTGCGGCTGACGGCGGAGGCAGGGGACGCGCCGTTCGCGATCGGCCCGCAGGGCCTCACACTGCCCGCGGGCGTGCCGGCGTTGCGCGCCACCCTCACGGCGACCAGGGTGGACGAGGACGGCAGCCCGTGGACCGTCGGCGTGGCCGGCGGCCTGCGGCTGGAGGTCGGCCGGGCAGAGGCGTCCGCCCACCTCGCGGTGCGGCAGCGCTCCGCCCCCGGCGGTCCCGACGGGATCGACTACGGCCTCGAGGCCAAGGCCGGGAAGGCGGCGCTGGTCTTCACCCCCGACCCCGACGCCGACGGATTCGTGCGCCAGGTTTTCCCCAACGGGCTGCGGGTGCCCTTCGACCTGGGCATCGGCTGGTCACGTGCGAAGGGGCTGCACTTCACCGGCACGGCCGGCCTGGAGACCACGCTGCCGGTGCACGCGGCGCTCGGCCCAGTCGAGATCAGGCAGGTGCATCTGGCTCTGCACGCCGCGGCGGGGGCGGGATCGGAGCCTGAGCAGGTGCGGGCGCGGGTGACCGCCGACCTCACCGTCGACCTCGGCATCGCGAAGGCCACACTGCAGGGCGCGGGCCTGTCGCTCGGCTTCTCCGCCGAGGGGGGCGACGTCGACCTCTCGCCGAAGTTCGCCGCCCCAACGGGCGTCGGCCTGGTCATCGCCGCCGGGCCGGTCACCGGCGGCGGTTACCTGTCCCGCGACGAGGCCACCGGGGAGTACGGCGGAGCCCTGCAGCTCGGCTTCGGCGACTTCCAGGTGAAGGCGCTCGGCCTGATCGGCACCAGGATGCCGGACGGTTCAGACGGCTGGTCGATGATCCTGCTCGGGGCGGGCGAGTGGTCCCCCGTGCAGGTCGGCATGGGTTTCTCGATCGCCGGGGCGGGCGCCGTCGTCGGCGTCAACCGCACCGCGAACGTCGACGCGCTGCGCACGGGCCTGCGCGCCCGGGCGCTCGACGCCGTGCTGTTCCCCGACGACCCGGTCGCGAAGGCGCCGACGCTGCTGCCGGTGCTCGGCGGGCTGTTCCCCGCCGCCAGGGGCCGCCATATCGCCGGGGTGATGGCCCGCATCGGGTGGGGCGGCGCCACCGCGGAAACCCTGCTGCTCAGGCTCGACCTCGCGCTGCTGCTCGAACTGCCCGCGCCGGTGCGCATTATCGCACTCGGCCGCATCCTGCTGGGGTTGCCGTCCGTGACGCGGCCCGTCGTGCGCATCCAGCTCGACGCCGCGGGAGTGGTCGACACCGGCCGCCGCGAGGCGTCGCTGGACGCCGTCATCTACGACTCCGCCATCGCGGGCCTGGCGCTGTCGGGCGAGATGGCGATGCGCATGAGCTGGGGGCCGAACGCGCGCTTCGCGCTTGCCGTCGGCGGCTTCCACCCGGCCTTCACCCCGCCGCCCGGTTTCCCCGACCTGCCCAGGCTGGCGTTGTCGCTCACCTCGGGCGACAACCCCCGGCTGCGCCTGGAGGGCTACTTCGCGGTCACCTCCAACACCGTGCAGTTCGGATCCCGCGCCGATCTGCGGGCCGCCGTCGGCAAGTTCGCCGTCGAGGGGCATGGGCAGTTCGACGCCCTCGTGCGGTTCGCGCCGTTCGGCTTCACGGTGGACATGTCCGCGGCGGTCGCCGTCAAGTGGGGCAGCCGCCTGCTGATGGCGCTCGCGCTGGTGCTCCACCTGCGCGGCCCCCGCCCCTGGCACGCGCGGGGCCAGGTCTCCTTCACCTTCCTGTTCGTCAAGGTCCGGGTGGGTTTCGAGGTCACCCTGGGTGGCGGCCCCGCCCCCGACCCCGTGCGCGCCGTCAACGCCCGCGACGAACTCTGGAGCGCCCTGTCGTCCCCCGGCGCGTGGAGCGCCCACCCGCCGCTGTGGGGCGACTCCCTGGTCACCCTGGGTACGGCGAAGCCCAAGGCGGGCGAGTTCCTCGTGCATCCCCTCGGCTCGGTCTCGGTGCGGCAACGTGTGCTGCCCCTCGGTGTGCGCGTCGAGCGCATCGGCGAGGCGCCGCTCACGGGCGGCCCCGCGACCTTCTCCATCAGATCCGCCGTCTTCGGCGCCCTCGTCGCGCCGATCACCTATCAGGTGCTAGACCAGTTCGCCCCCGGGCAGTTCCTCAACCTGTCCGACCACGAACTGCTCGGCTCGCCGTCCTTCCGCGACTTCGAGGCCGGGCGGTCCTTCGGCACCGCGGGCCCCCTGCTGCCGCCCGACGCGCACACGGCGTTCACCACGCTCGACTACGAGGTCGCCCTGATCGACCACCCCGACGAACCCGCCAGGGAGTTTCCCCGCGAACGGCTCGGCCAGGACCTGCTCGGCGCCTTCGCCGCCCAGGGCCCCGCCGCGCACGCGGCGACCCGCGACTCGGGAGCCGTCTACTACCGGGCGCCTTTCCGCCAGGTCACCGTCAACCCCGCCTGAAGCCAGAAATCTAAGGAGTACCGATGAGCGGAGGACTGCGCTTCCTCCCGTGGGTGCGCGACGGAGTCGCCGCCGGTCTCGGCCGGAGCGGCCCCCTCGTCATCGCCACGCCTCCCGCGCGGGCGACCGTGACCGTCGGCGTCACCGTGCACGGCGGCCCGACCGGCCCCTTCAGCCCGACGACCAAGGCCGTCCTGCACGGCCCAGGGGACGTCACCGGGCTGGACCCGCGCCAGATCATCAGGACCTATCCCGCGCCCGGCGCCGACGGGGTGGAACCCACCGGCTTCGCGTTCGTCGAGTTCGACCGGCCCGACCTGCCGTGGGCGTTCACCCCCGCCGCGCCCGACCCGGAGGGGCGGCTGCGGCCGTGGCTCACCCTGGTCGTGGTGCCGGAGTCCCGCGCGACGCTCACCCCGGCCGCCCCCGGGCGCCCGCCGGTGCTCACGTGCCCGCCCGAGGAGCTGCCCGACCTCGCCGAGTCGTGGGCCTGGGCCCACGCCCAGGTCGTGCTCGACAGCGCAGGCCAGAGCGTCGCCGACGCGCTCGCCAAACCCGAGCGGAACCTGTCGCGCATCATCTGCCCGCGCAAACTGGAACCCGCCATCACCTATCTGGCCGCCGTCGTGCCCGCCTTCGACCTCGGCAGGGAGGCCGGGCTCGGCATCGTGAGCGGCAAGCCGCAGGCCAAGCCCGCCTGGACCCGGGAACGCTCCGACCCGCTGCCCGTCTACCACCACTGGCGGTTCACCACCGGAGCCGAAGGCGACTTCGAGACCCTCGTGCGGCGGCTCGCCCGCACCGAGCTGCCCGGCACGGTCGGCCGCCGGCAGATGTACGTGCCCCCGCTCGACGGCACGATCGGCGGCTACACCGGATTCGAAGGCGGCCTCCGCGCCGCCGCCCTCTCCACCTCCGGCTGGAACATCGCCGGCCCCTGGTCGGCCAGGCTCCTCGCCCTCCTCGGCCAGTCCGCCACCCGCCTCACCCCGCCGGTGTACGGCCTCGGCTACCTGACCAACACCACGCTGCCCGCCACCGACCCGCAGCACTGGCTCCGTCAGCTCAACCTCGACCCCCGCTACCGGGGCGCGGCGGCCATCGGCGCGTCCATCGTGCGCGACCAGCAGGAGGAGCTCGCCGCCGCGGCCTGGACCCAGGCCGGCGAGATCCGGGAGGCCAACGAACTGCTCCGCCGCGCCCAGCTCGCCCGCGAACTCGGCAACGAGCTCTTCGACCGGCGCTACCTCGCCCGTCTCCCGGCCGCCGCCCGCCTCCGGGCCTCCGCGTCGGCCGCCAGGGGGCGGCTCGCCCGCGAGGGCACGACCGCGGACACCGTGAACGGCGAAGCCGCACAGGACCCGGGCCACACGGACACGGCCGGTGCGGCAGCCGCACCGGCGCCGAACGCGGCGCTGTTGTCACTGGCCTCGGGTGCTCTCGGCAAGATCACCGTGCCCGCGCCGCTCGCCGCCGTCACCGCCGACGCCCTCGCCGACGCCCCTGCCGAGGCCGCCGCCGCTCAGGCCGCCCTCGCCGACACCGTCGCCGGGCGGCTGGGCGCCAACGTGTCGGCCGAGGCGGCGGCGAGCGCCGAGTTCCGGCGGATGTTGCGCCCCTTCGGGCCGCTCGCGCGCCGGGCCGGGGTGGCCGAGGCGCGCGGGGAGCTGCTCGACGGGCTGGCGGACAACCGGATCCGGGTGGTGCCGAAGGCCGACGAGACCCGGCCATGGGTGCCGCCCGTGCCGTACGAGGAGAACCCCGAGGACCTGCACGTCGACACCCCCGGCGGGCAGATCAACCAGATGGGGCACGCGCTGCCCGGGGTGCGGTTCTTCATGCCGCTGCGGGACGGGCGCCTCTATGAGATGCGGCGCCTCGACGGCCGCTGGACCTTCCGCGACCACGGCAGGCCGCCGGACGGCCCCGGCGGCACCCGGCGCCACGTGGTCGCCGTGGCCCGGGGATCGACGACGGACGGCTCCGTCTGGTGCGTGACGAACGGCGGCGAACTGGCGGGCCGCCGCTGGGACGGCAACCTGTGGCGGTGGACGGTCGCGGGCCCTCCGCCGCAGGGCAGGATGACGGGTCCACCGGCGGCGATGGACCAGACGGTGCTGGTGGTCGGGACCGGCGACGTCGTGTGGAGCTACTCCCAGCCCGCCCGCACGTGGGAGTCGCTGGGCCGGCCCTACATCACCGTCGGGTCCGAGCGCAGATATCTGCGGCTCGGCTCGGCCCTCGACTTTTGGATCTACAGCACCAGCGAGCCGATCGTGGGCGGTGCTCCCGAGGACGCGCCCTTCTCCCACCGCCTCGTCGCCGCCCGCCGCACCACAGGCGGCACCTGGGAGTGGACCGAACTCACCCAGACGCCCACGAGCGGGGTCTCAGACCTCGCCCGCAAGGACAACGACTTCTGGATGACGGGCGGCACGGGCAGGCTCCACGCCTGGACCGCGCACCTCTTTCCCAAGTGGACGGAGTACGGCTCCCCCGCGCCGTGGGGCGAGCCCTTCGGCGACGAGGTGTTCGGCAGGCCCGCGCCCACCAGGGACCACGTGATCGTGCGCAGGCGTTCGCGGTTCGGAGAGGACTGGGCGGCGTTGTCGCTCACCGGCACCACTCCCACCTGGAAGGTGCCGCAGGGGCAGCCGGGGTCCCCGACGGCCGGCCTGAGCGGCGCGGTCGACGAGCGCACGGTGTTCGTGCCGTACGGCTCACGCCTGCTTGAGGTGACCGACGGCACCCCCGGCACACTTCACCAGGTGCCGTGGCACACCAGGGGCGGCACCGGTAAGGACACCGATCCGCCGCCCGCCGACCCGGCCCGCTGGGCCTGCCCGGCGGGCGAGGGCGCGGCGCTGCTCGTCTCACACCTCGACAACCCCTCGGGGGCCAACGCCCTCTACTACCGGGTGGGCGCGAACCTCGACCGAGAGGGAGCCACCTCCACCTGGGACGACCCGGTGCCGCGACGCCTGCAATACGGCGCGGAGAGCGCCGCGGCGGCGCTCACGACGGTCCGCCTCGACGACACCGACCGGCCCGACCTGATCGCGCTGAACCTCGACCCTTCGGTGCTGCACCCGGCCAACTTCACCGTGTCGTACCGCGTGGCGAAGAACCTCGACGCGAGCGGGAACCCCACGGGTGGCTGGAGCACGCCGAAGACGCTGCCGGAGTCGGTCTACGGCTGGCTTGTGGGCGCCGACATCGCCACGGCCGACCTCGACGGCGACGGACGCCCCGAGCTGATCTTCGTCTACGCCGTGGGCGACCAGATCTTCTATCGAATCGGCTGGTGCCTGGACACCAACGGCGACGTCACCCAGGGCTGGACCGAGTCCATCGTGGTGCCGGGCGTGCACAACCCCGCCCACGGCATCGCCGCCGACATCGCCGACATCGACCTCGACGGCACCCCCGACCTGCTCGTCGCGGCCGTCGAGCCGAGCCCGCAGGGAGCGGCCCTCACCTACCTGGTGGGGCGCGCCGTGAACCGCCGCGGCCTGGTCACGGGCGGCTGGACGGCCAAGGCCCGCGTCCCCCTCGGAACCCAGGCCGGCCATCAGGGTCTCGGCGTCGCGATGGCCGACTTCACCGGCACCCGCCAGCCCGACCTCGTGGTGTTCCGGCTGGAGAACGGCCCCACCGACAACAGCGGGTACCTGCGCACCGGGCTCGACCTGCACTATCCGGTGGGCGCCGGGCCGGACGACCCGCCCGTCGCGCGCCGCTGGACGGCAGAGCGGCGGGTGCCTGGCTGGTTCGGCTGGGAGAACAGCGGCGCGTCGATCGCGATCGCGGACCTGTTCCAGCCGGGCAGCCCGCAGGAGGTGGTGCGCGGCAGGTTCGCCACCGCCCACACCGCGGTGACCGGCTGGTTCGACGGGGTGGCCGCCCAGCCCGACGAGCTGACGCGGGTCGCGACCGCCCCGCTCGCCGACGCCCTGCGCACGGGCCTCGCCCCCGACCGCACGGTGCACGCGCGCATCTCCGCCCGCCTGACCGTGATCCCGGCACCCGGCACCCCCGCCTTCAGCCGTACGACCGAGTCGGCGGACGCCGGCGCGAGCACGGCAGCCTTGAGCACTGCGGATCCGCTGCGCCCGCTGCTCGCCGCGGTGCGGTTCCCTGTGCCGACGTATGAATTGCTGCGCCGGGTGTCGCCGGACCTGGTGCTGCCCGGCATCGAGCAGGTGCCGCCGGACTCGGTGTCGCTGCTGGTCACCAACCGGGCGTTCATGGAGGCGTTCCTCGTCGGCATGAACCACGAGCTCGCCCGCGAGCTGCTGTGGCGGGAGTTCCCCGCCCAGCCCAAACACACCTACTTCACCCGCTTCTGGGACACCCGCGGTCAGACCCCGAGGGAGGACATCCTTCCCCTCCAGCAGTGGGTACGCGGCGCTCTCGGCTCGCACGCCCCCTCGGGCACGGCAGAAGAACTGGTGCTGGTGATCCGGGGCGAGCTGCTGCGGCGCTACCCGTCCGCGTCGGTCACCGTGCGCAAGGCCCGCTGGAACGGCGGCGTGCGCGAGCTCGACACCGAGGAGCGCCGACCGGTCTTCTCCGCGTGGTTCTCACCCGACATGATGCTGCTCGGCATGCCGATCACAGCCCGGCAGGCCAGAGGCGAGAACGGCGAAGCCGGCTGGTTCGTGGTGTTGCGAGAGCAGCCGAGCGCGTTGCGTTTCGGCGTGGACGAGCCTCCGCCCGGGGCCTCGACGACACCGCCCGCCGCCTGGGACGAACTGCATTGGGGCCACGTCGTGCGGTCCGCGCCGCAGCCGGGCGCCCCGGTGTTCGCGGCGGCGGAGCACACCCCGGTGCATCGGCACACCGCTCAAGAGGCGACCTACGGCCTCAACTCCGGCCACATGGCCAGGGTCGTGGTGCAGCGCCCCGCCCTCATCGCCGTCCACGCGACCGACCTCCTCCCCGGAGCTCCGGCATGACCTCCACAGGAAAGACCTCCACAGGAGAGACCGTGACCACCGACACCTTCCCAGGGCTCACACTCGACGCGCCCGTGGCGCTGCTGCCGGTGCGCCTGGAGACCCGCTTCGCCGCCGGTAACACCCTGCGCATCCGCGTCTATCCCGATCAGATCCACGTCGACGACCACGAGCCCCGGCTCACGTCCGCCGAACTGGAGGCGGGCAAGCGCTATTGGACCAGGCTTTCGGCCGACGGCTCGGCCGAGGGGGTGCGGTCGGCATGGGAGGCGCTCCGTGCCGACGTGGGGGCGCACCGCGCCACCTGGGTGGCCCGGCTCA
Organism: Sinosporangium siamense; assembly: GCF_016863435.1. Classification (GTDB taxonomy): domain Bacteria; phylum Actinomycetota; class Actinomycetes; order Streptosporangiales; family Streptosporangiaceae; genus Sinosporangium; species Sinosporangium siamense. The sequence continues at coordinate 28,727 of NZ_BOOW01000060.1, read as the reverse complement.
TGGAGCCGCCCGCCGGCACGCTGGACTTCCCCGATCCCACACCTGTCAGGCCCGAGGACATCCGCGCCGCGACCGCCGCGGGGCTGCCCACGAGGTGGCGGCTGGTCATGGCGCGCGGTGCCGTACGCCACGAGGAGGTCTTCGCCCACCCCGTGCGCCCGGGGCTGCAACTCTCGCCGGGGCCCGACCTGCCGCCCGAGGGGGAGGGGCTGCCGCTGCCCGCGGGCATGAAGTGGATGACGGACTACGCGGAGGCGGTGTCGGCCGGGATGGCCCACACGGTCGACCTCACCCGGGTGCCGGCCGAGTTGCGCGGGGGCGTCGACCGGCTGCTGGTGTTCGGCGTGCGGGAGGACGGCGCCCAGCCGGGTCAGGACCTGCTGGCCGAGTTGCTGGAGAACCACGCGGCGACCGGCGGGCTCGGCCTCGTGGCGCCGGGCACGCCCACCAACAACACGCAGTCCTCGCCTTCGGGCTTCGCCAGTGTGCCGCCCCCGCCGGTGACGTGGGGCGACACCGCCCCGGCCGGTGACTTCACCGAGTCGGCCCGGCTCACCAGGGCTCTCGGGGTGCCAGGACTCGGCGATGCGGGCGGTCTGGCCGCGGCGCGCGGCACAGCCGTGCGGGCGGGCGCTCCCACGGCGCTCATGCGGGTGCCGGGAGCGGGCGACGACCGCTACACGGCGCCCGGCCACCTCTACGCGGCGCTGTTTCCCGCGACGCTCGGCTACTTCCTGCGGCACATGCTCACCGGGCGTGTGTCGGAGCAGGAGATCGAGGCCGTCGCGGCCCACATGTCGGCGTTCGTGCGGGCCGACGGGCCGCTGCCGGCGCTGCGGGTCGACACCCAGCCGTATGGCGTGTTGCCGGTGATGGCGCTCGACGCTTGGAACGACCGGCCCGGCGGGCCCGTGCCGTACGGCGTGCGCATGATGCGGCTGCTGCGCGACCACGTGTGGCGTCCGGCGCTGGCGGAGGTGCCGCGTGTGCCGGCGCGGCCGGGGCACACGCCGCAGGAGGAGTTGTTCCACGTGCTCGGCGCGGACGCGGTGGCCCGGCAGGGGCGGGTGCGGCCGGTGTACGGCGGGGAGTACGCCGCGTGGGCGTGGCGGCACCGGCGGGTGGCCCTGGCCGACGACTCCGAGGGCGGGGTGTTCGCGCGCCGCCGGGACCTGCTGCGCCGCCTCGGGCTTTACGGGGCCGACGCCGACGGCGACCCGCCGCCGATCGCTCACCTGGTTCCCGCGCTCCACCGGTCGTTCCCGCTGGGTGCGCCGCTCGTCGGCGACGACCTGAGCTACCTGGCCGCCCTGCACGCGGGCTTCACGCCCGACGACCTGCGCACCGAGCCGGGCGGGCCGCGGCCGTTGCTGCACAGGCTGCTGCGCTTCGCCGTACTCGCGCAGTATTCGATCGCGGCGGGCATCGGGGACAACCCCGTGCGGCCCGAGCCGCGTGAGCCCGAGCTGCTCGGCGTCCGCGAGCCGGACGCGCCCGAGGGCTATTGGCGGCGGCTCGACCGGACCCTGCCGGGGCACCCGCCCGGTGTGTCCGTGGGCCGGCTGCTCGCCACGCGTGTGCTGGCCGCCGAGCCGCTGAACGACGGGATAGCCGTCCGCGCCGAGCCGCTGCGGCGGCTCCGCGCGGAGTTCGCCAAGGTGGCGGCGATGCCGGGCGCCGACCTGGCCCGCCACCTCGCCGCCGGGCTCGGGCTCTATGCCGGGCGGCTCGACGCGTGGATCACCTCGGTCGCCTGGCAGCGGCTTGAGGCGATGCGCGCCGCCGCACCCAGCCGCACCCACATCGGAGGGTACGGCTGGGCCGTCGACCTGGCACCCCGCGGGCGGCCGGCGCCGGGCGGCTATGTGCACGCGCCCTCCCTCGCCCAGGCGACGACCGCGTCGGTGTTGCGCAGCGGATGGCGGGCGCGCGGCACCACGGAGGGCGCGGACAACACGCTGGCGATCGACCTCACCTCACGCCGCGCGCGGCTCGCCGAGACGCTGCTCGACGGGGTACGGCAGGGCAGTCCGCTGAGCGCGCTCCTCGGTTATCGCTTCGAGCGCGACCTGCGTGAACATCCGGACGGGACCCTCGCGCGCTACCTCCCGGCGTTCCGGAAGGCATATCCGTGCAAGGCGACCCTGCTGCAACCGAGCGGGCGGACCGAAGGCGAGGGCACCGCGACGGTCGTGGACGGCCTCGCGCTGGCCCGCGCCGCGAAGGCCGCGACGATCGCGTGGGGCACCGGGGGGCTGCCGGGTGCGCCCGCCGACGTCGCCGCGGTGGAGGACGTGCTGGCCGTGCTCGCGGACGCGGTCGACGCGGTCGGCGACGCGCTGCTCGCCGAGAGCGTGCACCATCTGGTGAACGGCAACGCCGACCGGGCGAGCGCCACCCTGGACGCGGCGGCGCGCGGGCAGGTGCCGCCGCCGGAGCTCGACTTCCTGCGCACCCCGCGGAGCGGGCACGCCGTCACCCACCGCGTCGTGGCCCTGATGAGCCACAGGGCCGACCGTCCCGGCGGATGGCCGGTGAACCGCACCCGCAACCCCCGCGTCGCGCTGAACCCGGCGGGTGACGCGCTGGCCGCGTCACTGCTGCCCATGCCGTACCGCGCGAGTGTGCACCTGCTGTGGGACGCGCCGGACGGGAGCCGCACGATCGAGGCGATCACCAACCTGGGCTTCCTCGAACTTTCCGCGCTGGACTGGCTGGCCATGATGCCCCGGCCGTACCACCCGGTGGACGGCGGGGAGCTGGAGCGGCGGCTCACCCTGCTCGCGTGGAAGAACCACAAGCCGGCCGAGGTGACCGAGGAGTGGAGGCTGCGGTTCGACTACGGAAGGGTGGCGGGTTATGCCGACCGGCCGCACGTCATGTCGGTGGCGGAATATCTCGCGCAGGTCGACGTCGTGCGGCGGCTGCTGACGGGAGCCAGGCCGCTCGTGCCCGCCGACCTCGACCTGCCGGGCGCGGCCGACGAGCTCACCGCGGAGGACCTCCAGCTCAAGGCCGCCGCGGACGCGGCCATGCAGTCGGTGACCGGCGCGTTGAGCGCGCTCAACGGGCCGGACGAGAACACGTGGCGGGAGGGGCTGCTGCGGGCGGCGGGCTTGGGTGTGCCCGACGTGGTGCCGCCGCCCGCGCCCGCCGACATCTCCGCGCTGGTGGCCGCCGCGCGGAACCACATCAACGACCGCATCCACCTGCACTTCACCGCCGTCCACACCTTCGGCCCGCGCACCGGCAAAACGCCCCGGCAACTCCGCGACCACGACCTCGAACGGCTGCACGCCGCTCTCGGCCAGGACGCGCTGCCGTTGATCGGCGGCTTCACCGCCCCCGCTCAGCCGGCGATGCTCGCGTCCTTCGCCGCGAGCACCGCCCTGCAGGGGGGCGACGCCACCGCCGCGGCCGACTGGCTGATGAAATATGCGAGGGTACGGCCAGGCGCGGGACGCCTCCAGGAGGCTCTGACGCTGGCCGACGCCACCCGTGACATCGAGCCCAACGTGCCGCAGCGCCCAGCCGACGTCACGGGCGGTCTCCAGGTGGCGCAACTGCCGCACGCGGACGGCGACCGCTGGTGGGGGCTGCCGCTCCCCCGTCCCTCCGGCGCGCCCGGCAACTCGCGTCTGTCGATCGTGGCCTACGCCCCGTTCCCCCTCGAACCCGGCGTTCCGGTGTGCGGGATGGTCGTCGACGAGTGGACCGAGACGATCCCGGCGAGCACCGCGACGACGGGTGTGGCCTTCGAATACGACGCCCCCGGTGCCGCGGCGCCGCAAGCGGTGCTGCTCGCCGTGCCGCCGCCGGTCGACGGGACCCACTGGACCTCCGAGCTGGTGCGGCGAACCCTGGAGGAGGCGCTCGACCTCGCGATGTTGCGCACCGTCGACCACGACGCCCTGCTGGAGGCGGGCATGCCGCTCCCCGCTGTCACCCTGCCGTTCAACCTGGACGGCGAAGCCGCCACCACCCGACTCACCGACGACGTCCAGAAGCTTGGCGACCCCGCCCCGAGCTGGGAGATCTAGATCCGATGGCATCCATCACCATGTGGACGCGGGTCGAACCCCGCACCCGCGCCGCCGACATGAGCCCCGCGCTCAGCGCCCAGACCGCCGACCCGGCCTGGTTCCTCGCCCGGCAGTGGCAGCTCGGCGAGTTCCAGGGGGAGGACACCGGCTCACCGGTCAGCGCGGAACTCACCTACGACACCGCGCCGCTGACACGGGTGCGCCGCGACTCGTCGGCCACCCCGCAGACGATCCCCCGGTCGGCCGTGGACGCGGCGCTCACCGCCGCCCCGCTGCCGGCCCTCGTCGAACGCGAACCCGACGCGCTCGCCCGCGACCTGCGCACCTCGGTGGAGGCCGGCCGCCACCTGCTGCGCCTGCTGTCCAAGGCCGAGCTCGACCGGGCCGAGCCGGTGAGCGGCGGGGGCACGCTGCGTGCCTGGCTGCACAAGGTGTATCCGCTGGCCGCGCCGGTGCCCGGCGACGCCGACCCCGCCACGGCCACCTACCTGTCCGTGCTCGGCGGGCGCACCGTCGACGGCTACGCCGTGGCCGACACGATCCGCACCACCGGGGGAGTGCCGCCTGGCATCCCGACGACCGATGCGCTCCGGCCGCGGATGGAGGCGGTCTTCGGCGCCTGGCTGGAGTGGTATCGCCGCACCTTCGGCTTTGGCGCCCCGGCGGCCACGAGCTGGCGGCGCGACCGGATGGAGCACCGCTTCGCCCTGTCGGCCGCCTTCACCGACGCGTCGCTCGGGGAGGTGGTGCTCACCGCCGACGAGTACGACGGCAACGGGCTCGACTGGCAGGACCTGGACCACGACCCCGGGGCCACTCTTGGCGCTTCCCCCGAGTCGCGGAACACGCAGAAGATCACCGTCATCCCCACCGTCGCCGCCTTCGGCGGCATGGCGAACCCCCGCTGGTGGGAGTTCGAGGACGCCAAGATCCACTGGGGCGGCACGGCGGTCGACACCACCGACCTGGCGCGGATGTTGCTCATCGAATATGCGGCCGTCTATGCCGGGGACCACTTCGTCATCCCGGTCGAGCTTCCCATCGGGTCGGTGACGTCGGTGCGTCGGCTCCGCGTGGTGGACTCCTTCGGCGAGGAACACCTGATCGGCGACACCGACGACGGCTTCGCGTTGTTCCGCAACTCCCACACCTCAGGTCTTGGCAGCTCCCCCCACCTGGTGCTCCTGCCGACCTCGGCCGGGGGGTTGAACAGCGCCCCCGTGGAGGAGGTCGTCTTCCTGCGCGACGAGACCAACAACATGGCCTGGGCCGTGGAGACCACCGTGACGGGCCCGGCCGGGCACCCCGTCGACCGCCACGAGGCCGAACAGCGTGCCCTCCCCGGCCGCGTCACCCCCGCCGAGTCCGGCGGCGCCGAACTCGTCTACAGCCTGCAGGACCCGGTGCCGGAGCACTGGATCCCGCTCACCCCCGTGCAGCTGCGCCCCGGCGTCACCGCGCTCGACCGCCTCGACAACCAGCGTCCCACCCCGGGCGGCTACACCGCGGTCCCCGCCCTCGGCCGCGTCCTCGACGCGCCCGCCCGGCTGCTCATCCCCGAGGAGGAGGTCCCCGCCGAAGGCACCCGCGTCACCCGCCACTGGCGGCTCACCCGCTGGGCCGACGGCACCACGCATCTCTGGCTGACCCGCGCCAAACGCCCCGCCCGCCCCCAGCCCACCCCGGCCTTGGCCTTCGACCACGTGACCGTGCCCTAACCCAGGCCGCCGGGCAGGCCGACCATCGGGAACAGGCGCCCGGCGCGCCCCAGCCCACCCCCGCATTGGCCTTCGACCACGTCACCGTGCCCTAGTGGCTCCGCCGTACTCTCCCCGGGGCGGCGGAGTCGCGGGCAGGCCGAACATCGGGAACAGGCGGCCGGCGCCGAGGTAGGTCGTCAGCTCGGCGATCAACTCCCCGGAGATCGTGACCACCACCAGTGCGAATGGCTGCAGCTCGCCGCCGGGGCCGGTCGGCATGTAGTGCCCGAACGCCGGGGAGCCACTGGCCGTCGCCGGCACCAGCCGCGCCCCCGCGCACGGCCGGCCGGCGGCGAGCTGCATGCGCCGGATCTCCTCCCGGCCGCGCATCCACCACAGGAACGGAGGCATGGTGGTCGTGGCGTCCTCGTGCAGCAGCGCCACCATGGCCTCGACGTCGTGCCGCTCGAAGGCGTCGCAGTAGCGGGCGAGGAGCCGCCGCCCCTCCTCGTCCAGCGGCTCCCCGGGCGCGACCCGGGCCTCCCGGAGCGTGGCCCGGGCCCGCTGCAACGCGCTGTTGACCGACGCCGTCGAGGCCTCCAGCAGCCTGGCCACCTCCTCGGCCCGCCAGCACAGCACATCCCGCAGGATCAGCACCGCCCGCTGCCGCGGCGACAACCGCTGGAGCGCCGCCACGAACGCGAGCCGGATCGAGTCCCGCAACAACACCTCCTCCGCGGGATCGGCCCCCACCGGCACCACCCGCCCATCCGGCACCGGCCACACCCAGGCACTCTCCGGCAACGGCACCCCGAGCTCACCCCCGGGCGGCGGTTGCGGCTCGAAGTCCAGCACCCTCGCCCGTCGCCGAGCTCCGCGCAACATGTCGACACAGACGTTGGTCGCGATCCGATAGACCCACGTCCGCAACGCCCCCCGCGCCTCGTCAAACGTGTCGATGCCCCGCCAGGCCCGCACCAGCGTCTCCTGCACGGCATCCTCCGCCTCAAACGGCGCCCCCAGCATCCGGTAGCAGTAACCAGTCAACTCCACCCGGAACTGCTCCAGATCCACCTTCTCCCCCATACCGGCGAGGGTACTCAACCGAATACCCCCGGATCCCGCGCCGCGGGATCCGCGGTGGAGCAAGCTGAGCGTCAGCGTCTTGCCAGCCGGGCCACGGCTTCGGCGACGGGGGTGTCGCCGGTGGTGAGTTCGATGATGACCCGGTTCAGTGCGGGCTCGTGGAGGGCGGCGTCGATGAAGGCCGCGACGTCGTCGCGGGGCACGGAGCCGTATTCGAGCGCGGGCCCGGCGGTGACCCGGCCGGTGCCGGGCTCGTCGAGCAGGGTGCCCGGCCGGACGATGAGCCAGTCTAGGTCGGTGCCGGCGAGGTGCGCGTCGGCGGCCTTCTTGACCTTCATGTAGTGCTCGAAGCCCTCGGTCGTCTCCCGGTCACGCCCCGCCTCGGGAAAGGCCGACACCAGCACGAACCGCGAGACCCCCGCCTCGGCAGCCGCGGCGGCCGCCTTCTCCAGCCCCCAGCCGTCGATCGCGGTGGTCTTGTCCATCCCGGTCCCGTGAGCCCCGGCCGAGAACACCACCGCGTCGTGCCCGCCGAACTTCTGCGCGAGGTCCTCCATCGAGTCGTAGATGAGATCCCCGGCCAGCGGCGCCGCCCCCGCCGCCCGCACGGTCTCGGCCTGCGCGGACTCGCGATGCATGCCGGTCACCAGATCACCGCGAGCGGCGAGCAACCGGGTAAGCCGCCGCCCGATACCTCCGGCGGCACCGATCAGAAACACCTTCATGGCTCTCACCCCTCCCAGATCATGCAACCACAGCCCCCGGCGAAGATCTTCCCGCCCCCGGACCGCGCCTCTAGTGACCCGAACGACCGGATGGCCCGGCTGCACCCCGCAAGGACTTTCACCACGGCTAAGTCCCCGCGCGAAAGAGCACACTCCTCCCCCGCTCGCGGAAGCCCAGGCTCCGATAGAGCCGGGCCGGGATCGGGTGGCCGTCGTCGCCCCGCGGGGTGACGACGGCGGACTCCGCCCCCGCCTCGCGGGCGGCGCGCAGTGCGGCGAGGCAGACGGCGCGGGCCAGGCCGCGCCGCCTGTCGGCCGGGGCGGTCCCGGCGGGCTCGATCTCCGCGGTCCGGTTCGCCTGGTCCAGCCACACCATGGTCGGCCACTCTCTGCCCGCATGCTGCGTGCGTGCCCAGGCGAGGCCGCCGATGTGCCACTGGGAACCCGGGGTCCAGATGTGCGCGCAGAGCTCCTGCATCGCACGCAGTTCCCTGTCCACGCCGGGCAGTCTCGCACCGGGGTCTCGCGCCACGCATCCGGATTTTCCGTACGGCACGAGCCTCCCGGGTCGGTTGGGACCTGCATTTGCCGGACTCGGGAGAATGTTGTGTACGCATGCAAGTGAGGAAACGGATATGGCGAACACTGACGACGTGACAAAGGTGTCGAGGTCGCTCAAGGTCGGGGTGTGGCGGTCGTTCATGGAGGTCCACAACGCGGTGCTGGCCGGGATCGGGCGTGAGCTCGACGCGCGGCACCGGCTGTCGGTGAGCGAGTTCGACCTGCTGGTGAACATCCCGCTGGACGGCACCCGGCTGAAGGATCTCAAGGAGCGCGTCGTACTGACGCAGAGCGCGGTGAGCCGGATGGCGGACCGGCTGGCGCTGCGGGGTCTGGTGTCGCGTGAGCCGATCGAGAGCGATCAGCGGGGAGCGCTGATCCGCCTCACCGACGAGGGCCGCACGCTGCTGCGGGCGGCGGTGCGGACGAACGCCGAGGTGGTGGAGCACATGTTCGCCGACAGGCTCGACCCGGCGGAGCTGCTGGGGCTCCAGGGTGTGCTGGGCCGGTTGTCGGCGGAGGACCACGGCCGGGGGTGCGACACGGAGGTGTGACGAGGCTCACACTACGGGCGGAATGCGCATCCCACCCAAAGGGTTTAGATGTTTGCGCAAGCAACAAACCGCCTAGAAGGGAACAGCAGGACATGAGTACCAACGGTTATCTGACCGACCGCCTCACCCCCGACAACACCGGCATCCTGCTGGTCGACCACCAGACCGGCCTCATCCTCGGCGTGCAGGACCACGACCAGAACCAGGTCCGCCGCAACGCCCAGGCCCTCGCCCGCACCGCCAAGGTCTTCGGCCTCCCCGTGGTCGCCACCACCTCCGCGCCGCAGGGCCCCAACGGCCCCCTCCTGCCGGAACTCGTCGCCGAACTCCCCGAGGGCACGCCGATCATCCACCGCAGCGGCGAGGTCGACGCCTTCGAAGACCCCGCCTTCGAGGCCGCCGTCAGCGCCATGAACCGCCCCAACCTCGTCATCGCCGGCGTCATCACCGACGTCTGCCTGATGTTCGCCTCCCTGTCCGCCCTCGGCCTCGGCTACAAGGTCCACTCCGTCCTGGACGCCTCCGGCACGACCAACAAGCTCGCCCGCGAGACCTCCCTGCTGCGCCTGCAGCACGCCGGAGCCACCCTCAACAGCACCGTCGGCGTCATCTCCGAACTGCTGCGCGACTGGAAGAGCCCCGGCGGTCGCGGCACCGCCGACGTCTTCAGCAGCCTGGCGATGCCCTTCTACGGCGCCGTGACCGCCAGTCACGCCGCCGCGAGCAACGCCGGCTAGCCCGCAAGCCCGGCGCCCCGAGCGGGGCGCCGGGCTCAGGCTCCCTCCGGCGTCGCACACGGCCGAGCCTTACGGTGGAAGCCCACCGGCGATATTCAGCGGGATTCTCATCCGGAAAGCGGAAGAATGCCGCGCATGGAGACGACGATCTTGTGGCGGCCGGCCGGCCCGGAGGAGCTGGAGCTGGTGCGGCGGAGCGGCTGGCGGGAGTGGCCGCCGCGGCTGCCGGAGCAGCCGATCTTCTACCCGGTGCTCAACGAGGACTACGCCGTCAAGATCGCCCGCGACTGGAACGTCCCGCACTCCGGAGCCGGCTACGTGACCCGGTTCGAGGTGCGGACGGAGTTCCTGGAGCGTTATCCCGTGCGGCAGGCAGGCGGGCGGACGATCCTTGAGTTGTGGGTGCCCGCAAAACCTCCCGGCCTTCAACGCGAACATCGTCGGGTTGATCGAGGTCACCCACGAGTTCCACCAGGAGTGACTACTGAGGGTTTGACAGTCGCCACGGAGGGCAATCATCAGGGTCCGTGCTGATTTCCTCGACGAGGAGGACCTGTGCCGGCTGCCCTGCGCCTTCGACTGGCCGTGGTGGTGGCCGCGGCGGCCCTGGCCGTTCCGGTCGGTGGGGCCGCGCCCGCGGCGGCGACCGTTCACCCGGCCTGCACCCACCGTGACTGTCCCGCGGCATACACCGCGAACAGCGGCTGGGGCAGGCTGGGCTACCCGACGACACGTGCCTGGCACGCCTGGCCCTACGGGCAGGCCAACTTCTCCGGCGGTCGTTACCGCAACCTCAACCGCCAGCTTCCCGCCGGAGGCGTCTACTACGAATACGACGTGAACCCGCGGCGGCAGGGAGCCCGGCGTGACGCCTACCGGCTCGTGCGGGACTCCGGCACCGGCACGGTGTGGTTCTCCCCCGATCACTACAACGACTTCTACAAGATGTAACCATGACCCGGCCGCTGCCACCCTGGCTGACGGTGACCACCGCCCCGCCGCCCGCCGTCCTCGACGCTCGCGACTGCCGTACGGCTGCCGCCCTGTTCACCGAGATCGCGGAGTTGCTGGCCTTCCCCGACTACTTCGGCCACAACTGGGACGCCCTGGTCGACTGCCTGACCGATGCGACGGACGAGGGCCCTGTCACCCTGATCGTGGCCCACGCCGAGGAGTTGCTGGCCGACGAGCCGCCCCACCAGTTCACCACGTTGCTGGACGCCCTGACCCTGGTCGGGGGCCTGACCGTGACGCTGTCTGCGGCCCCCGGCCATGAGGACGCCCTGCGCGCGAGGGTCGGCGACGCCCTGGCGGACTCGACGATCGCCTAGAGCACCTCCACCCCGATGAGGCAGGTGTCGTCGTCGGTGTCGGAGATGCTGTGCGTGAGGATCCGGTCGAGGCTTCGCTCCAGGTCGGTGTCGAGCTGCTTCAACGTGGCGAGGAGGTGTTCCTGCGCCCGCTCCAGTGCGATGTCGCGCCGTTCGACCAGGCCGTCGGTGTACATGAACAAGGTGTCCCCCGGCTCAAGCCGTACGGCTGACTCCTCGTATTCGACGTCGGAGATCACGCCCAGCATCAGCCCGCCGATCAGCGGCACCTCCTCGGCCACGCCGTCGCGGACCAGGACCGGTGGCAGGTGGCCCGCCCTGGCCCAGCGGAGTTCGCGGGTCTCGGGGTCGTAGAGGCAGCAGATGGCGGTGGCCGTGACGGGGTCGGTCAGGTTGTGGGTGACGAGGTTGAGCCAGCCCATGAGCTGGGCGGGGCCGGCACCGGTGGTGGCGAGGCCGCGCAGGGCGTTGCGGAGCACGACCATGCCGGTGGCCGCCTTGATGCCGTGCCCGGCGACGTCGCCGACCGACAGCAGGACCTTCTTCGACGGCAGCACGACCGCGTCGTACCAGTCGCCGCCCACTAGGTGGCCTTCCTCGGCGGGCCGGTAGCGGACCGCGATGTTGAGGCCGAACGCCTCCACCCCAGCCTGAGTTGGGGGCATGATGGCGTGCTGGAGTTGCAGGGTGAGCCGGTTGCGTTCGGCCGCCTGCTGCTCGGAGTGGGCGAGTTGGTCGCGGGTGGCGGCCAGGGCGACCTCGGTCCAGTGTTGAGCGGAGACGTCCTGGTGGGCTCCGCGTACGGCGAGCAGCCGGTTGCCCGCGTCGAAGACGGGTTCGGCGACGACGCGGATGTGCCGGACGTTCCCGTCGGGGCGGCGCAGCCTCAGGGAGGCGGAGGCGGGCCGCCTGTGGTGGAGCACGGTGCGCAGGAAACGCGCGATGGCGTCGGCGTCGTCGGGGTGGGCGTGCTCGCGGAGGTTCTCCAGCGGGATGGGCCGGTCGCCGGGTTCCAGGCCGTGGAGTTCGTAGAGCTGGCTGTTCCAGGTGATCTCACCGCTTTGGGCGTCTTCTTCGAAGCCGCCGATCCGGCCGAGCCGCTGGGAGTGCTGCAGCAGATTGGCGAGCCTGAGCGACTCGTCCTGCACCCGCCAGATCAGCAGCACGCAGTCGCCGTGGCGGGTGACGCTGACACCGGCCACGCTGGTCACCGGCACGTTGTCGATGAGCGCGGTGAGGATCATGTTGTCGGCGCTGAAGGCCAGCCCGGTGGCGTGGACGTGCATGATGTTGTCGAACAGGCCGCCCTCTTCGCCCGCCGCCGGATATGCCTCCAGTAGACGGGCGCCGGCGACCTGGGTGCGGGGCCGCCCGGCGGGGTCGGCGAAGCGCGGGTTCGCGTGGTGGATGCGGAAGTCGGTCAGCTGCCCGTCGGCGTCGACCTCGGGGCGGAGCACCAGGGCCGGGTCGGTGAGCGCGTCGGCGAGTTCGACGAGCTCGGCCACGTCGGGCCCGTGGGGAGGCTGGGCGGCGTGGTCCTCCAGCGTGCGGGCGCAGAGTTCGGCGAGCGCCTCAATCTGGCGGTGGATCGGCGCGGGCTGCTCTTCCAGCGGCTCCGGCCAGCCGATCTCCAGGACGCCGAGGATGCGCCCGCCGGTGCCGGCGGGCACCGCGACACGCCCGGCCCGCACTCCTTGGCGGTGGCCGATGGACGGCAGAGTCGACTCGCCGAGGTCGGTGAACCACATCGCGCGACGCTCCATAAGGGCACGCCGCGCGGGCGTCGGCACCCCGGGTGGCACATAACGCCACCTTCTCGCCTCTTCCACACTGTGCCCGGCGAAGCCCACCAGGGTGAGTGAGGCGTCGGCCCCTGCCGCCCACAGGGCGACGGAGCACGCGCCGAGCGGTGTCAGCGCGTGCTCCAGCAGCGACTCGGCCACCGTCTGGCTGTCGGCGGCGCCCAGGATGCCGCTTTCGGCCTCCCGCAACTGCACCGCGACCGATTGCCCGCCCTCGGCCAGGAGGAGTTCGCGTGCCACGTGGGCGACGCGGTCCTGGGCGGCCTGGTTGATGAGGTCGGCGGCCAGCTCAAGCTTGGACACCCCGGCCTGGGCGGCGAGCGCGGTGAGCTGGAGCGCGGCCTCGGTGGGGCCGCAGCGCAGCCGCTCGACCAGGATGCCCTTGGCGAGCTCGATCAGCGCCCGCCCTTCGGCGGCGTGCTGGGCCTGCGCGATCTCCGCACGCAGCCGCTCGATAGTGGCGGACAGCCTGCCGATGGTCGCGGACCGGCCCTGAGAGGGGTTCCTCCATGGAGACATTCAGATCACCTAACCCGCGAGGCAGCGCTGGATGAGCTTCACCATGTGATCGGCGTCCAGTGGCTTGGTGACATAGTCACTCGCCCCCGACGCCAGGCTTTTCTCCTGGTCGCCCGGCATCGCCTTGGCGGTGACCGCGATGATCGGCAGGTCGGCATATTGCGGCATCGCCCTGATCGCCGCGGTGGCCGCGTAGCCGTCCATCTCCGGCATCATCACGTCCATCAGCACAATGTCGATCTCGGGGTGCGTGGTCAGCATGTCGATGCCCTTGCGCCCGTTCTCGGCGTGCAACACCCGCATGCCCTGCATCTCCAGGATGCTGGTCAGCGCGAAAAGGTTGCGCGGGTCGTCGTCGACGGCCAGCACGGTGCGCCCGGCCAGCGTGCCGTCCTCATGCCGGGCCGAGGCGCCCGCCTGCGCCGGGCGCTCGCCGCGCATCAGCGGCACGACGTCGCCCGGCTGGTCCGCGGTCAGGTGCAGCGCGATGCGCTCACGCAGCTCGTCCAGGCTCGACAGCAGCTCCAGCGGCTGGGAGGCGGCCCGCGACTGCAACTTCTGCTCCTGCGCGAGGTCCATCGCCCAGTTGTTGTACGCCAGCACGGGCACCCGGCGCGGCGTGGGATCGCCGTCGATGGCGTCCAGCAGCCCGAAGCCCGCTCTTCCCGGCATGTCGAGGTCGAGCACGATGCAGTGGAACGGCTCGGCGGCCAGTGTCGCCGCCGCCTCCTGGGCGCCCGCGGCGGTCACCATCTCGACGCGCCCCTGTCCGGTGTCACGCTTGGCGAGGTCGGCGATCACACTTTCGGCCACCAGCGACAACAACCCGCGCGGCCGCTCCTCCACCACCAGCAGCCTGCGCTGCTGCGCCGGCTGCTGCACCGGCTCAAGGCCCGGCCGCGGCACGATCTCGCCCTCCGCGGAGTACGGTGTGGCCGACTCGGCCGGCTGCTCCGCGAAGTCGGGCCGCGCGACCGGCAGGAACAACGTGAACGTGCTCCCCTCGCCCGGCACACTCCGCGCGACGATGGCGCCGCCGAGCAGGTAGGCGATCTCCCGGCTGATGGACAGGCCGAGCCCGGTCCCGCCGTACTTGCGGCTGGTCGTGCCGTCGGCTTGCTGGAAGGCACCGAAGATGCTCTCAAGCTGCTGTTCGGCGATGCCGATGCCGGTGTCGATGACGCGGAACGCCACGGCCGGGCCGTAGGGCCTGACCGCCGCGGGCACCTGGCTCTGTGGGGCCGGTTCGATGCGCAACTCGACGCTGCCCGTCTCGGTGAACTTCACCGCGTTCGACAGCAGGTTGCGCAACACCTGGCGTAGCCGGGAGTCGTCGGTGACCAGTTCGTCGGGCACTCCGGGCGCGGTCGTTATGCGGAACTCAAGGCTCTTGTCGGTGGTCATAGGCCGGAAGGTGGCCTTGACATAGTCCAGCAACCCGCGCAGGGACACCTGCTCGGGGCTGATGTCCATCTTGCCCGCCTCGACCTTCGACAGGTCGAGAATATCGTTGATGAGCTGCAGCAGATCCGAGCCGGCCGAGTGAATGACACCGGCGTATTCGACCTGCTTGGCGGTCAGGTTGCGGGTGGGGTTCTGGGCCAGGAGCTGCGCGAGGATGAGCAGCGAGTTGAGCGGCGTGCGCAACTCGTGGCTCATGTTCGCCAGGAACTCGCTCTTGTACTTCGAGGCCAGCGACAACTGCTGCGCGCGGTCCTCCAACTCCTGCCTGGCCTGCTCGATCTCCAGGTTCTTCGCCTCGATGTCCTGGTTCTGCGAGGCGAGCAGCGCCGCCTTCTCCTCCAGCTCGGCGTTGGAGCGGCGCAGCTCCTCCTGCTGGTCCTGCAGCTCCTCCGAGCGGACCTGGAGCTCGGCGGTCAGCCGCTGCGACTCCACCAGCAACTCGTCGGTGCGGGCGTTGGCGACGATGGTGTTGAGGTTGACCCCGATCGTCTCGCGCAACTGGTCGAGGAAGGCCCTGTGCACCGCGGTGAAGGTGTAGAGCGAGGCCAGCTCGATCACGCCGAGCACCTGCTCTTCGGCCACGATCGGCAACACGATGAGCGAAGTGGGTGTCGAACGGCCGAGCCCCGACGAGACCGTGACGTAGCCGGACGGGACGTCCTCCAAAGCGATCGTACGGCGGGTGCGCGCCGCCTGGCCGACGAGCGACTCACCCATCTTGAACCGGGTGACCGGCTCGCCGGCCGGGTAACCGTAAGCGCTGATGAGCCGCACCTCGTCGTCGGCGGCCAGGAAGAACGCGCCGTACTGCGCGGAGACCAGCGGCGCCAGCTCGTTCATCACCAGCTCGGCAACCGTCGTCAGATCGCGGTGTCCCTGCATCAGGCCCGACATGCCGGCGAGGTTGGTCTTGAGCCAGTCCTGGTCCTGGTTGGCCTTCGTGGTCTCGCGCAGGGACATCACCATCGAGTTGATGTTGTCCTTGAGGTCGGCCAGCTCGCCTTCGGCGTCGACCGTGATGGAACGGGTCAGGTCGCCCGAGGTGACCGCGCTCGTCACCTCGGCGATCGCGCGCACCTGGCGGGTCAGGTTGCCGGCCAGCTCGTTGACGTTCTCGGTGAGGTCCTTCCAGATGCCTGAGACGCCGCGCACCGTGGCCTGGCCGCCGAGCTGCCCCTCCGTGCCGACCTCGCGGGCCACCCTCGTCACCTCGTCGGCGAAGGCCGACAACTGGTCGACCATCGTGTTGAGGGTGTTCTTCAGCTCCAGGATCTCGCCGCGCGCCGAGACGGTGATCTTCTGGCTCAGGTCGCCGCGCGCCACCGCCGTGGCCACCTGCGAGATGTTGCGCACCTGAGCGGTGAGGTTGCCCGCCATGTAGTTGACCGACGCGGTCAGGTCCTGCCACGTGCCGGCGACCCCCTTGACGTCGGCCTGGCCGCCGAGCTGCCCCTCCGTGCCGACCTCGCGGGCCACCCTCGTCACCTCGTCGGCGAACGACGACAACTGGTCGACCATCGTGTTGACGGTGTTCTTCAGCTCCAGGATCTCGCCCCGGGCGGCCACCGTGATCTTCTGGCTGAGGTCGCCCCTCGCGACCGCCGTCGTCACCTCGGCGATGCTGCGCACCTGGTCGGTGAGGTTGCCGGCCATCGCGTTCACCGACTCGGTGAGGTCCTTCCACGTGCCGGACACCCCCGGCACATCGGCCTGGCCGCCCAGCCGCCCCTCGGTGCCGACCTCGCGGGCCACCCTGGTGACCTCCGAGGTGAAGAGCGAGAGCTGGTCCACCATGCCGTTGAAGACATGAGCGATCTCCCCCAGCAGCCCGTCGGCGTCACCGGGGAGCCGGGTGCCGAAGTCGCCGTCCCGGACGGCGGTCAGACCGGCCAGCAGCCGCCGCAGTTCGAGTTCGCCGGCATCGCCAACCTTTTGTGCACTGGTCCGGCTGCCATTCACGATGCGGCCCCCTCAGGGTTATAGGGCAAATCCCCGGGAGGCTACCGCAGGCGGCAACGGCCTGGCCAACCCTCTAGCCATGGCTGTGCCGTACTTTCCCCGGAAAAACCGCGTGGCACACGCCGCCATTCTCTGACACCGTGCAACCATGCCGCGCAGTCTCGAACAAGCCGTCGCCGCGGAGAAGGCGGGCCGCCGCCTCCGCTATCTGTTCTTCTGGGGTCACCGGCCGGCCCGCGACGGCAGCCCCGGCGCGGGGTGCCTCAGCCAGTGGTGGCCCTGCGTGTTCACCGAGGACGGTCACACTTTTGTGTCCGCCGAGCATTACATGATGGCCCACAAGGCGTGGTTGTTCGGCGACACCGAAACGGCGGCCCGGATCCTCGCCTCACCCCACCCCGGCCAGGCCAAGTCGCTGGGACGCGCGGTCAAGGACTTCGACGAGGCCCACTGGGCCGCCCACCGTTTCGGCATCGTCGTGCGCGGCAACGTCGCGAAGTTCGGCCAGTCGCCGGCGTTGAAGGACTACCTGCTCGGGACCGGCGACCGCGTGCTCGTCGAGGCCAGCCCACTCGACCGCGTCTGGGGCATCGGCCTGACCGCCTCCGACCCCCGCGCCGCCTCCGCCGGCACGTGGCTCGGGCTCAATCTTCTGGGCTTCGCCCTCATGGAGGCCCGCGACCTCAATCGCCGCCCTGGGGGAGCGACGAGACAACCTGGCCGCACAACGCCTCCGTAGTGGTTCGGTGGACGCGTAACTCGGTGGACGCGCCCCGGCGCCGGGGTTATCGTGTGGCCCATGTCCAGTCCCGAGGCATCAAGACGCTAGCCACCGGTCCTCCGGTGGCTTCTTGTGGTGTCACGCCGGGCAGCCGCATGCGCTGAAACCGCGTCTTCTCACATCACCCATCGCCGCCGGAACGCCGTCACACGGACTGATTCCCCTTTTTGGCACGTGCTGCTTTTCCGTGCCTTTTTTCGCGGCCATGGAGCTCTCACTCATGCCCTTTGCCATCTACATCCTTGGGCTGGCGGTTTTCGCCCAGGGAACCTCGGAGTTCATGCTGTCCGGCCTGGGGCCGGACATCGCCCGCGACCTGGATGTGTCCATCCCGGCCGCCGGCACCCTGACCTCGGCCTTCGCCGTCGGGATGATCGTAGGAGCGCCGCTGATGGCGATCCTCAGTTTCCGCTGGCCACGAAGACGCGCACTGCTCTTCTTCCTGATCGTGTTCATCGCCGTGCATGCCGTGGGCGCGCTCACCCCGAGCTTCGCCGTACTCCTCGTCACCCGTGTGCTCGGCGCCCTGGCCAACGCCGGGTTTCTGGCCGTCGGCCTGGCCACGGCGACCGGCATGGTCGCCCCCGGCGCCAAGGGCCGGGCCACCGCCGTACTCCTCGGCGGCATCACCCTCGCCTGCGTCGCGGGCGTGCCCGCCGGCACCCTGCTCGGGCAGGCGTTCGGCTGGCGTTCGGCGTTCTGGGCGGTGGCCCTCATCTCGGTGCCCGCCGTCTTCGCCGTTCTCCGCTCGGTGCCGGGCGCCGAGGCCAGGGGTGAGACCCGGCTCGGCGCCCGGCACGAACTGCGGGCCCTGCGCCGCCCGCGCCTCCTGGTGGTCCTGCTGCTCGGCGCACTGGTGAACGCCGCCACCTTCTGCACCTTCACCTACCTGGCTCCCCTGGCCACCGAGGTCGGCGGCTTCCCCGACGGCTGGGTGCCGGCCCTGCTGACGTTGTTCGGCCTCGGGTCGTTGGCCGGGGTCACCCTCAGCGGGCGCCTGGCCGACACCCGGCCCATGCGCATCCTGATCCCGGGCGGCCTCGCCCTTCTGGCCGGTTGGACGGTGTTCGCCCTGACCGCCCACAACCCGGTGGCCACGACCGTGCTCATCCTGATCCAGGGCACCCTGTCCTTCGCCGTGGGCTCAACCTTGATCGCCCAGATCCTCTACGCCGCCGCGGAAGCCCCCTCCTTGGCCGGCTCCTTCGCCACCGCCGCCCTCAACATCGGCGCCGCCGCAGGCCCGGCGCTGGGCGCCCTCACCATCACCGCCGGTCTTGGCTACCGCTCCGCCCTCTGGGTCAGCGCCTCCCTGGTGGCGACGGCCCTCATCACCGGTTCTCTGACCTTGGTACGGCAGAAGCAAACAGCCTGACCCCACGCCCCGGGAGCCCCGCTCCCGGGGCCTAGCGTCAGGGAGTCGTCGGATTGAGCGTGAAGTCATCGGGGACGAGCATGACGTTCTTGGCATCCGACGAACTCCGCGGAACACACCCCTCCGGCAGAGTCAACGCGGCGGGGACCACACTCCAGTCCAGGCTTTGCGTGTAAGTGAACTGCACCACGTCACCGTCAAAGACTTCGACTCCAGATGCCTCCACCCCCCGCCGCCCCGTCCCGGACAGCGCCTCTGTTCCCGCGGGCCACACCGGCAGGTAACCCGGCTCACCTCTACCCTTTTGAATGTCGCTCACAATGCGGAAACATCTGCTCTCAGAGGAGAACTCCACCCTTCCCCTGAAGCCGGCGGTGCCTCTGCTCTCATGCTTATAGTCATGCGTGACGACCACTGGATCGACACCCATAACGCTGAACTCGGTCTCGCCACTGCATCCTGCCGCGAGGAAACCGACCGCAACCAGCAAGACCGCACTCTTGACAGAGATGCACGGATAGCTCAAGCGCCACCTTCTCGGATATTTTCCGACGAGAGCGAACCGCGGGACGCATTAAGCTTTCCTGTGCACTGCGTCCGGCAATCCGCGACTATCGTTCATAGATGGACCAGGCAGCACCCAGGGCACTTGGAATGAGATAGGCAGGAGAAAAGGTCGATTCGCCGTTTAGATCACCGATCCACGGATCCACTTTCGCAGCGGAAAATCCCCATGCCCTGTTTCCGAAGTACCAAGGCCCACCGCTGTCTCCACCATCCGTGATCCTCGCGTCAGTCACGATTTGGGCATGATAGGTGCGGCCAGCGTAGGTCCGTGTCGCGTTTACCGAATCGATGGTGCTGCAGTCTGCACCAGTCGTACGGCCAAACTTACAAACCCTCTGCCCAATCGTAGGGCTGATCCCAAAATCATCTACATACCGAGGCAGATTCCAGTCGTAGTAAAAAGTGCGAGTTCCAGTGAAGAGCCCGACCGAATAGCTTGCGATATCATAGTATGTGCTTCTGGTCTGGGCGGAGGTGTCCGTACCTCCCCCTTGGGTCGGATGGTTGTTATAACGGAGCAAGCCGCTCGAATTAATATCCCTACAGTGATTGGCCGTTGTGGCGCGACGACCGGTCCCATTGGTGATATTGAACCCGCTGGTGCAGACGCCCTCGAAGTTTTGCAACCCTCCGCCTCGGATGTACCCATCAACAGGAACTGCAATATCCGCATCGGTAACAGTCAACTTAAATCGGATATTGGGGTTCACCGGGGGCGAAGGGAGAAGACGAGCCTCTAACCCCTGCCGATCTCGCTCATTCCTGAGAGCGACCTCCGGCCGCACCAGGAAGGATATCTCTCCGGTTTCGATATCATACTCTCCCGCTATCTTGGCAAGGTCCTCACGTGTGGCCAACGCGTGGTGAGCATGTTCCAGCGTACGCTTTAGCTCCTCTTCAGAGAAACCTTTGTTACCGATAAACTTGACCTCGACCGGTAGCGTTCTGGCGAGATTGACAGCGTCGTCTGGAATCTTCCCCTTGAAGCCAACAATGAGACCTCGACCATCATTCACGATGGCCAGTCCGGCCGCCTCCTCGGGATATGTCTTCCGGATGGAGGCTGCCACCTTGTCGAGGGATGGAATCCATGCATATCGGTTGATAGCTTCTTCGTAGGAGATCTTCTCGGTCCTAGCGATCAGCTTCAGATCCGTTAACTCTGATAGCGGAATGCCATCGATGAACACGTCCGGCTGAACGCTTTCGCGATCAGGGTTGTTGGCGGTCACACTCGGATCTGCGGCAACCTTCTGAGCAACATAACGATCGATGGCACTCGACAAGTCCTCCTTGTTCTCCTTAGCGATCCGCATGAGACCTTCTAGCATCGGTCGCTGCGGCTTAGGCTGTTCATGCCCGGCCAAAATGACTACCGTTGGCGCGGCCGAGGCCCACTCGGATCCCGACTGAAGTGTTGTTGAGCCACCAACCAGAGTCGCGATCGCTCCGATTCGCCTTACAACTTTAATGCTCCGCAATGAAGACTCGCTTCCTGACCTCTAGGCCGCAAGGGAGCAACTCGGCTCCAAAGCCGTCTCTTCCTGCTCACAGCGAAGCAGAGAGATTCAACTCAATCAAGGTGTTGGCGAACGATTCTTTGCGCATTGCGCTCGTTATTACAACAGGTCATCACGCACTAACGTTGCGATGCCAAAATCGACCGTGCCAAAATTTCGGTCACATCGAAGCATTTTTTGACCTGTCCGCAATCATCCGCAAACAGCGATCACATATTGGAGCCACCCGATCACGAAAGGCCTTGCTCAACGGCTACGCATGTGACGCTCAACGCCCTGGCAGCGGCAGCGGGTCAGGCCATCCCAGCGCTACGCGCCATTTGAGGTTGACCTAGCAGGCCGATAAGGCGCCTCGATGGAGAAAGCGCCGTCGAAGTGCTCGTCGGGAAAGGGGAGGTCCATCGCGTCCCCCTCGACGAATTCCAGCAGGTCCCGCACCTGCGGGTCGAAGTTCGCGGTGCGGGCGACCTCCAGTTGGGCGGCTGAGATGTTGACGCCGGCGATGTGAGCGCCGGTGTGCGCCGCGACCGTCGCCGCCGAGCCCGCCGATGCCACAGCCGACGTCCACGATCCGCATGCCGGGGCGGAAGCCCGCCGTGTCGGCCAGCCAGCGTTCCTGTTCGAGCTGGGCTTCTGCCGTACTCTGCCCGTCGTCGAACCATGAGAAATGGAAGGAGTCCGACCAGAGCTGACGGTAGTAGGGGGTGGCCATGTCGTAGTAGGGCAGACCATGTCGGCATATCTGTCCGATCGATTCTGTGGGCTCGCGACAAGCTCTAGATAGTCAGAGATCTCCATTAAGTTCCAACTCTGGTGAGATGTCGTTTTTATGGAGGAGCTCGACTCTCGCCGTCCCGGATCAGCGAGTATCCAAATACACGATTTTTCCTGCGATGAACGCTAAAACCGACAAATGCATCACCGCAGGGAGAGCCCAGAAAACTCGCCCCCCAATATGACGCGATCAATTAATCGCACTCAAGACGGTCTAGGTCGCACCGGGGAGATCTAGGGAAACCACTCGACACGCCACCTGCCGCAGGCCGGTAAACCTTGAGAGCCGCGCCCCCTGTGGGGGGCGCGGCTCTCAAGGTGGGTCCGGTGGCTCAGATGCGAGCGCCGGACGCGCGGACTCCCACGCGGAAGTCGGCCACACGCAGGATCTCTGCGGCGTCGTCGAGGGGCGGGTAGATGCGCTCCCGGTTGGTGGTCATCTTGCGCTGTTTGGCCTGGTCGCCGGTGGCCTCCACGGTGCGTTCCCAGCCGCTGGTCAGCACGGCGCCCGCCGCGCCGAGGTCCACGCAGGTGGCGTAGGGGGCCGGGCTAAAGACGGCCTGCTCCAGGC
Source organism: Sinosporangium siamense (assembly GCF_016863435.1). Taxonomy (GTDB): domain Bacteria; phylum Actinomycetota; class Actinomycetes; order Streptosporangiales; family Streptosporangiaceae; genus Sinosporangium; species Sinosporangium siamense. Next base: position 6,658 of record NZ_BOOW01000060.1, on the reverse strand, counting down.
CGAGCAGGTCCGCCGCCGCGTTGTGGCCGGCGAATTTGCCCAGCGGGATGGCGTGCTGGCAGGACTGCAGCACCCGCTGATCGGGCTCGGCGAAGGCCGCCGCGGTGTCGCCCGCCGCGTAGACCTCTGGTGCCGTGGGGACCTTGAGATATCCGTCCACGGCCAGACGCCCCAGGTGGTCGCGCTCACCTGGGATGTCCGCGGTCAGCGGGCTCGCCTGCACACCCGCCGTCCAGATGACGGTCCCGGCGGCCAGCCGCGTGCCGTCGGTGAGCAGCACCGCGCCGGGCTCGACGGAGGCGACGCTTTGCCCGAGGCGCACCTCGATCCCCAGTTCGGCCAGCGCGGCGGTGATCGCCGGGCGGGGGCCGGGCCCGAGGTCGGGGCCGATCGTCTCGGAACGTTCCACCAAGACGACCCTGGGCGGCTCGGCCCCGTTTCCGAGTGCCGCCAATCTGCCGACGAGCTCGGTGGCCACCTCAAGTCCCGTGAAACCGGCGCCGACCACGACCGCGGTGCGGCTGCCCGGGCCTTCGGGGAGGCCGCGCAGGTGTGCGTCGAGTGCCACGGCACCCTCAAGCGTGTCCACGTTGTGCAGGTGTTCGGCGCCGGGCACTTCCGCGCGCCGCAGGCGGCTGCCCGAGGCGAGGACGAGGCGCCGGTAGGCGAAGGTGTTGGTACGGCCGTCCTCGTCAACGGTCGTCACGATGCGACCGGCCGTGTCGATTCCGGAGACGGTCGCCCGCACATGCGGCACGTCGATCGGGGCGAGAAATCTGCTCAGCGGCACACGCATCTCGTGCGGATCGGCCTCGTAGAGCCGCGGCCGGATCACCAGGTCGTCGCCGGGGGCGATGAGCGCGATGGAGAGATCGGCGCCCGTCTCCTCACGCATCCGGGCCGCGGCCGCGGCGCTCCACGCGCCGGCGAACCCGCCGCCGATCACAAGTATGTCCACCATGAAAACTCCTATTTCGTATTAATTGATGCTTGGTGCTGACTCGTGGGGCACTCGGCTGCTCTCCGCAGCCGGCACCGGCGTGTGCTGTCGGCCACGGTCGATGTCGGGCGCCATCCGGAACAGCGCGAACGCGGCGATGAGGGCGAGTGCGCAAATGGCGGAAAGATACCAGGTGATGAGCATGGTCGTTCCGTACGCGGCGAACAGAGCCGTCGCGATCAACGGTGCGGTGCCGCCCAGCAGCGCCCCCAGCCCGAGGATGATGCCCATTCCGGAATAGCGCATGGCCGCGGGGAAAACGTCGGCCATGATGCTGCCCTGGAGAGCGTGTGAGATCGGCGTGGCCAGCGCCATGACGAGGAAGGCGATCATCGCCGCCGTGGTCGTGCCGAAGTTGAGGATCGGGAAATACGCGGCGGCGGCGACGAGAAGCGCGACCGACCCGAAGAGGAAGACGGAGCGGCGGCCGTGTTTGTCGGCGGCGCGCGACCAGAAGGGGATCGACGCGAGCCAGACCACACTCCCGGCGGTGATGCCGAGCAGGAGCGTTTCCTGGTCGAGGCCGAGTTCCGTTCGCCCGTAGGACAACGAGAACACCGTGAAGACATAGGAACAGCTTGAGGCGGCGGTCACCAAGAGGGCGGTGGCGATGATCCGCGGCCAAAACTGCTTGAGGGCCGCCCAGGCGGGCATACGGATGATCTCGCTGTTCTCGCGCACGGCTTTGAAACTGGGCGACTCGGTGATGCGCAACCGGATCACGAGGCCGACGACGATGAGAAGGCCGCTCATGAGGAACGGCACCCGCCATACCCAGGCGCTGAACTGCTCGGCCGTGGACAACCAGGTCGAGAGGAAATAGGCCAGGTTCGCGAGCACGAGTCCGGCCGGCACTCCCATTTGCGGGAATCCGCCGAACAGGTTGCGGCGCTCGCCCGGCGCATGCTCGACGGACATGAGAACCGCGCCGCTCGTCTCTCCGCCCAGGCCGATGCCCTGCAACATGCGAAGCACCACCAGAAGAACCGGCGCCCAAAGGCCGATCACGGCGTAGGTCGGCAGCACACCGATGAGCGTCGAGGCCAGCCCCATGGTCAGCAAGGAGATGACCAAGGTGTTCTTCCTGCCTACTCGGTCACCGAAATGGCCGAAGAGAATGCCGCCGAGCGGCCGTGCCAGAAAGCCGACGGCGAAGGTCGCGAAAGCCGCGAGAGTGCCGGCGACGGGGCTGAGCGAGGTGAAGAACTGTTTGTTGAACACCAGAGCCGCAGCCGTGCCGTAAAGGTAGAAGTCATACCATTCGAGCGTGGTTCCGATGAAGCTGGCGGCGGCGACACTAGTGGGCTTGGAACCCTGAGGCGACTGTCTTTGTCTGCCCGCAGATTGGCTCATGGCTTGCCTTCCATTCGATGACGGCGACATCAGCGGCTTATGACCGCTCCCCCGGGTAATGCAGCCGGCCTTGACGATGGTGACAGTCTGCGACCAGGAGGTATGCGGGTCAAATAACTTTTCGACGGTCGGCTATATCTGGATCGGTATATCTAGAAGGACGCTCGGCCAAGTGGCGATCCGGTCATCGTGAAGAACCGCCGGACGAGGGGTCCGTGCGGGCGGGCGTCAATGCGGCTCCGCCGTACACCGGTTCAAGCCGCGGCGAAACGCCGGAGCACGGCATACGGCGAAGCCGCTGTCAGGTCAGAAGGCTCCGCCGCCGAAGAAGTCCCTGGCGTTGCCGCCGAGGATACGCTCGGTGTCGGCGTCGCTCAGCCCGGGGCAGGCGCGTACGGCGGAGCCCGGTTCCAGTTCGCCCAAGGGGAAGGGATAGTCGGTGCCGAGCATGACCCGGTCGGCCCCCATCACGTCGATCAGCAGGCGCAGCGCCCTGGGATCGAAGACCGCCGAGTCCACGTAGAAGCGCGAGACATATTCCGACGGCGGGCGCGGGGAGTCGGCACGCACCAGATCACGGTTGTGCCAGGCGTTGTCCGCGCGCCCGAGCAGATAGGCGAAACTGCCGCCGCCGTGGCAGAAACAGAGTTTCAGCGACTGGCTGATCCTCTCGAAGGCGCCCGAGAGAATCATGCCGAGAATGCTCAGGTGGGTCTCGGCCGGCATGCCGACCAGCCAGGACAACATGTGCCGGCGCATTCGATCGGCGCCGAGCATGTCCCAGGGGTGCACGAGCACCGGGAGCCCTACGTGAGCGCAGTGGTTGAGGAACTCGTGCAATGCGCCGTCGTCGAGATATCGATCGCCGACGTGGTTGCCGATGTGCACGCCCCGATGGCCGGCCGCGGCGGCTTTGCTCACCATCTCGGCGGAGACCTCCGGGTCCTGGAGCGGCACCTGGCACAGCGGCAACAGCCGATCCGGAGCGTGCGAGCAATAGTCGAGGATGCGCTCGTTGACCATTTCACACCAGTCGGCGGCCCGTGCGGGTTCGGCGGCATATCCGAACATGAGCGGGGTGGAGGACACCGCCTGCACATCCACTCCGAGCGTGTCCATCTCCGCGAGTCGCCGTGCTGGATCCCAGAGCGCGGCGCCTACCGGGCGGAACTCCTCGTCGCCGCTCATCATCATTCCCGTGCCGTCGGCGTGCACCCGCAACCACGGCTCACCCGCGCCCCGGAGGACAGTGCTCTCGTCCCGCGAGATGACCGGGAAGACATGGGCGTGGACATCGATGACAGTCAAGGGAGCTCCGTTCATCCACTGCGACGGGGCGCCAGGCTCAGGGACACCTCGGACAGTTGAATGATGAGCCACACGGCTATAACTTGCTAATACCGTTTTTTATAGGACATATGACCATTTGGTGATAGGAGTGACGTGCATGGTCGCTGTCGACTTGCTGAACGGGCGGCTGAAGCTCCGGCACCTCGTCCTGGTCGTGGTCATCGCCGAGCAGGGCAGCGTGTTACGCGCCGCCGAGCACCTTCACCTCGCCCAGCCGGCCGTCACCCGCGCACTCCGCGAACTTGAACAGATCGTCGGCGCGGAACTCTTCACCCGCGGCCCGCGGGGAGTGCGGCCCACTCTGTTCGGAGACGCCTTCATCGAGCACGCCAGGACCGTGCTGGCCGAGTTGCGCCGCGCCCAGGAGCGCATCACCGGCCTCGCCCGCGGCGACGTCGGCACCGTGACCATCGGCACCCTACTCGCGGGATCGAACGTGCTGCTCCCCCGGGCCATCGCCGCCCTCAAGGAGAGCCGCCCCGGCATCACGGTGATCGTGCAGGAAGCCACCTTCGACACACAGGTGCCCCGCCTGCTCGACGGCGAGATCGACCTGATCCTCGGCCGTCTCTCCCCTCTCGGCGACGAACCCGCGCTACGCCAGGTGAGTTTGTACAGCGAGCCGGTCCGGCTGGTCGCCCGCAAAGACCATCCCGCCCACCAGGCCCTCGGCCTCAAACTCTCTGACCTGCTCGCCTACCCGTGGGTTCTGCCTCTCCAGCAGACGTCGCTGTGGCAGGAACTCGAACGTGTCTTCGCCGAAGAGGGCCTCAGCCTCCCCGCCAACCGCGTGGAGTGCACGTCGATCCTGACCGTGCGAAGCCTGTTGCACGACACCGACATGGTGGCCGCCCTGCCGGAACTGGTCGCCACCAGCGACCTCGCGCTGCGCACGCTCCCGCTGCCGCTGACCTCGATCCGCCGCGCGGTAGGCGTCACACTACCCGCCCGCCGCCCCCCGACCCCTTCGGCTCAGCTCATGCTCGATCACTTGCAGGCCCAGGCGTCCGCCATCATGCCTTCCTAACCGGCCCCGACGCCGTACATGGTGAACATGCGGGCTGCGCCGTACATGTTCAGCCGGCGTCGGCGCCGAAGGCTTGGAGGAAGGTGTGCACGATTGATGATCATGTTGGGCTGCCAGAGCGGTCGCGGTTCAGATGGTGACATCATTCGGATTCTCTGAGTATCCTGATTTCGGTCGTAAGAGGGCCGTAGGGGAAGGAGGGGCGATGGCTCGGTTGACGCGGGTGCAGCAGCAGGCGCGTACGCGTGCGTCGGTGCTGGTGGCGGCGAGGCAGGAGTTCGTCGAGCACGGATACGTCCTGGCGAAGATCGACCGGATCGCCGAGCGGGCGGAACTGACCCGGGGGGCGGTTTACTCGAACTTCCCCAGCAAGCGGGCGTTGTATCTCGCGGTGCTCGTCGAGATGGTCAAGGACGCCGAGCCGGGTGGGCCCGTGGCGTCGCCGGGGTCGCCGGCCGACGCGCTTGGCGCGTTCGCGCGGGCGTGGCTGGAGCGGTTGCCGCTGGCGGGTGACACCGCGTTGGGGGGCCGGCTGCAACTGCGCTCGCTGGTGGGTGTCGTCGACGACGACTACGGGCGCATCGCGCTGGCGCAACTCGCCAGGCTGGAGGCGCTGCTGCTCGCCGTCGGGCTGGAGTCCATCGTGCCGGGTCCCGAGCCCGTCCGGCGGGTGCGGCTGGCCGAGCTGGTGCTGACGTTGCTGGGGGGTTCGGGTTTTATGGCCGAGCTGGCCCCGGGGTTCGGTGACCCCTTCGACCGCGCGCGTGCCTGTGAACATCTGGCGGGGCTCGATCTCGCGGACACCTGGGCGCCGCCGCACCTGCCTTACGTCGCTCCCGCCGTACCCTGCCGTGACGTCTGGACCCCACCGGCCGGGCTGGCGGACGAGATCAGCGGTCGCCACGTCGAGTTCGGCGCCGACGGCCTGGTGGCGGTGCTGGGCGCGCATCGCCTGGCCGCCGCCGAGGAGGCCGTGCGTTCGGCCCGGCCCGGCGAGCAGGTCACGGTGGTCGCCGTCACCGGCTCCCCGTCCGAGACCGGCAACCTTATGCGGCTCAGAGTCGGCGACCTCGTCGGCTGCCTGCGCCGGGTGTTCCCGGCCGAGGCTTGGCGGCACGTCCGGCTGGTCGTCGACGATGCGGCGCTGACGGCGTCGGCCATCGGCCTGACCGGCGTCGACGACGAGACGGAGGCCGCCGTGCGGGTGCGGGACGGTGTGATCGTCGCCAGAAGCCACGGGCGGGGTGCCGCCTATGCGGCATCTGCGGTCGGCGCGCGGTCACGGGAGGCCGAAGCATGATCAAGACCCCCGACGACCTGCTGGTGCTTCACGCCCTGCGTTGTGGTGGCTATTCCTCCATCGCCCGCGTGATGGCGGCCACGGGACTAAACGAGTTCGAAGTCGAGTCCGAGTTGATCGATCTCGCGGTCGCCGGGCTTGTCCTACGTTCCTCCGGTGAGTTCGGGGTGTGGGGCCTAACGGATAAAGGCCGCGTCGCGGATGCCGAGCGCATCACCGAGGAGCTGGAGGCCAATGGTGCACGCTCCGCAGTACACGCGGCTTTTGAGCGCTTTCTTGTGCTCAACCCCCAACTGCTCGACCTCTGTACGGCCTGGCAGATGAGGCATGTCGGCGGGGTCTTGACCGTCAACGACCACAGTGACCCGACGTACGACGCCCGTGTGCTTGACCAGTTCGTCAAGCTGGACGAGCGTGCTGCGGTGGTGAGTGCCGAGCTCGCCGCGGCGCTGCCGCGATTTGCCCGCTATCGGATAAGGCTGGCCGAGGCCCTTGAGCGTGCCGCCGCAGGACAACTGGAATATCTCACCGACAACGTCCCCTCGTACCACACCGTGTGGGCCGAGCTTCATGAAGACCTTCTCGCCACCCTGGGGATCCCCCGTTGACATCCTCCCCCTCGTAAACG
>NZ_BOOW01000059.1 GCF_016863435.1 Sinosporangium siamense | reverse complement strand
CGGTGTACGTCGAGGACCTGTGCGTGAAGGGGATCGCCCGCACGAAGCTCGCCAAGTCGGTGCACGACGCCGGATGGTCGGCGTTCGTGGACATGCTGGAGTACAAGGCCGCCCGGCACGGCCGCATCCTCGTGAGGATCGACCGCTGGTTTCCGTCGTCGAAGCGGTGTGGGGCCTGCGGTGCCGTGGCCGAGTCGATGCCGCTCGACGTCCGGATGTGGACCTGCCCGTGCGGCGTATCCCACGATCGCGATGTCAACGCCGCGAAGAACATCCTCGCCGCCGGACGGGCGGAGAGGCTAAACGCCTGCGGAGGGACCGCAAGACCCGCCGCCTAGCGGAGGGCAGGACCCGATGAAACAGGAAGCCGCAGTAGTGCCGCACCATGCGGCACGGGCTGAATCTCCGGCCGTCAGGCTGGGGAGCGCGTCAACTCAACCCGATCCTCACCGAGGTCTCCGGCTTCAGCCCGTCGGTCGTGCCGCTGCTTTTGATCGCGTACGGCGCAGCCACCGTCGTGGGCAACACCGTGGTCGGCCGGCTGGCCGACCGCCACACCACCCCCGTGCTGATCGTCGGCCTGCTGCTCAACCTGGCCTTCCTCACCGGCTTCGCCCTGCTGGCCCACGTCGGGGCGGTGGCGATCGTCTTCATGCTGGGCGTGGGCCTGGTCGGGGTGACCATGAACCCCGCCATGGTCGTCCGCGTCCAGCGCAACGGCAACACCGGGGCGCTGGTCAACACGGTGCACACGTCTTTCATCACCCTTGGCGTCATCGTCGGCTCGTCGTTCGGGGGCTGCGGATCGACACCTACGGCCTGCGAGCACCACTGTGGCTCGGCGCGATTCTGGCCGCCCTCGGGGTGTTGTTCCTCCTGCCCGAGCTACGCCGCCGCCCGGCCCCTGTTCAGAGCGAACCCGCCACGCAGCCGGTCGGGGCCTCGTCGACATGACGCCACAGACCGACAAATCACCATAAATGCCATTTTATCCTAGTTTATGGTTGCGAGGTAATTAACTAACCCGGCGAATATCCAGAACCGTGAGCCAAACTCCCACCGCTTGATTCTCAAGTAATGTATCCCTCCACCAGCCGGGGATGCTTCCCATCCATTCATCCTTAAGCCGGCCTTCTATGCTTAAGGGCATCGCCTGCCCTCTTGCCCAAGGATGCGATGATGCCCCCACCGCAAGCCCCCCAGCACGCCGGGCCGGTCAAGGATCCGGCCAATCCCCTGCGGGTCAAGTTACACAAATGGATCCTTTTCAGCCTCTTGCTGGCGCTCCTGGGCATCCTCGCGGACCTCGCCGCCGTGGCATTGGCCGAGGGGGAAATGACGGCAGCCGGCATTCTCGGCAAGGGAGAACTTTATCTGGTCAACATCGGCATGCTCTTCAGCGCGGCAGGTGAACTGCTTTATGACAGAACGCGGGTGGAGACGGCGGCCCCCTGGCAGATCACCGTCTGTGTCCTGACGCTGATCGTCGCGCTCGTCTTCGCGATGGCCTACGCCTTCGTCAAGGCCGGCAAATCCTCCGGTGAGGTCGTGGCCTTCTACTCATTGATCACGTGCGGGGTCTCCTTTGTCTGGGGCCTCATCCTGGTCTCCGTATCGCACCCCGGCCGGCAGCCCCATGCTTAACGACATCGACCGGATCGCCGCCCTCATCGCGGGAACCCTCATGGTGATCGGCGTGTTCGTCGCTCTGCGGGGCTTCCGCTCCAGCCCGCCCACGGCAGCGACCGGCGCGGGCGACCCCCGCCCTCGCACGCCCTCACACCTGTGGAACGTCCCCCCGCGCGCCCCCCACTTCGTAGGGCGCGAGGACATCCTGCTGCACCTGTCGGCCCGGCTTGAGGAGGAGAACTCCCCCGTCCTCCAGGCGCTGATCGGCATCGGCGGTGTGGGCAAGACCACGCTCGCCATCGAATACGCCTACCGCTTCCGCAGCTTCTACGACCTGGTGTGGTGGGTGGGCGCCGAGCAGGCCGAGCGGGTGCGCGAGCAGCTCGCTGAACTGGCCGTCGCGGCGGGGTGGGCCGCGCACGAGGACGACATCTCGACCGCGCTCGCCGCCGCGTCTCAGCGGCTGAGCGCCTCCACACGCTGGTTGTTGATCTTCGACGACGCCGGGAGCCCCGAGTCCCTGCGGGAGGTCCTGCCGGGTGGTCCCGGTCACGTCGTCGTCACCTCCCGCCATCGGGGCTGGGACTCGCTGGCCCAGGTCGTCCCGGTGGGCGCCTTCGGGCGGGCCGAGTCGACGGCCCTGCTGCTGGACAGGGTCCCGGCGCTCACCGAGCCTGAGGCGGACCGCCTGGCCGGCACTCTGGGCGACCTGCCGCTGGCGGTGGCGCAGGCGGCCGGCTTCCTGTCCACCACGGGCATGCCGGTCACCTCCTACCAGGAGGAACTCGACAGGAACGCCGGCCAGGTGCTCGGCGAGTCCGTGCCCGGCCGGATCGGTGGTTCGCTCACCGCCACCGTCACTCTCGCCAAGCAGCGGCTGGGCGAGCAGGACGCGGCAGGACTCCAGATGCTGGAACTGATGGCCTTCCTGGCGTCCGACCCCGTGCCGGTGGAGCTGTTCGCCGCCGCCGCCCAGGTGCTCCCCGCACCGCTGTCGTCGGCCGCCACCTCGCCGTTCGAGCTTCACCGGCTGCTTGGAGCGATCAGCTCGTATGGGCTCGGACAGGTGCTGCCGAACGGCTTCGTCATGCACCGGCTCACGCAACTCGTGCTGCGCGGTCAGCTCAGTGAGGAGCAGACCGCGCGGACCCGCGTCACCGTGGCGACCGTGCTCGCCGCAGCGGTGCCCGACGACCCGGAGGACCCGGCGGAGTGGTCGTTCTGGGCGCTCCTGCTGCCGCACCTGCTCGCCTCCGAACTTGGCGGCGCCTACGATCCCGCACTGGGCGACACCATGCTCAAGACGGTCAGATATCTGCTGCGCAGGGGCGAGTTCAGAGGCGCGGAACGGCTGGCCGAGCGGGTCTTCCACCGGTGGCGCGCACAACTGGGCGCCGAGCACAAGCAGACCTTGAGCGCCGGGCAGTTGCTGGCCGAGGCGCACCGCCGCAACGGCCGCTACGCCGAGGCGCTGGAGTCCGACCGCTCGACCTGGGAGGCGCGCCGGCGGCTGCTGGGCGAGGAGCACCTCGACACTCTGGCGTCGGCCGACGGCCTGGCCGCGGACCTTTACGCGCTGGGCCGCTACGACGAGGCCGAGCACATCGACAGGAGCACCCACCGGCTCCTGCGGCGCGCGCTCGGACAGGACCACCCGCAGGTGCTCGTTTCGGCCAACAACCTGGCCCGCGACCTGCACGCACTGGGCCGCTACGACGAGGCGCGCGACCTGCACGAGGACGTGCTGACCCGGCGGCGCCGCCTCCTCGGCGACGACCACCCGGACACCCTCTCCTCCGCCAACAACCTCGCGCTCATCCTGAGCGAGCTCGGCGGGAGAGAGGAGGCGGGCACCCTGATGCGCGACACGTTCAACCGCCTCCGCCGCATCCTGGGCGAAGACCACCCCGACACCCTCACCTCGGCCAACAACCTCGCCCGCATGTTGTTCACCCTCGGCGACGTGGCCGGCGCCATGGAACTCGACCGGGACACGTTCTCCCGCCTGCGCGACATCCTCGGCGAGGACCACCAGTCCACACTCACCTCCGCCGGCAACCTGGCCGGCGACCTGGCCGCCCTCGGCGACCTCGAGCAGGCCAGACAGCTGAACGAGGACACCCTGGCCCGACGCCGGCGAGTCCTCGGCGAAGACCACCCCGACACCCTGGCCTCGACCGACAACCTCGCGCTCAACCTCTACGCGCTCGGCCGCTACGACCAGGCACGCGCCCTGCACGAGGACGCCCTGACCCGCGGGCGCCGCCTCCTCGGCGACGACCACCCGCAGGTCCTCATCGCGGCCAACAACCTGGCCCGCGACCTGGCCGCCCTCGGCGAGTGGGAGCGGGCCGGACAACTGGACGAGGACACCCTGGCCCGGCGCCGCCGCGTCCTCGGCGAAGACCACCCCGACACGCTGACCTCGGCGTTCAACCTCGCACTCGTCCTCACCGACCTTGGACGCCACGAAGAGGCCGCCGCCCTGGCCCGGAACGCCCACGCCGCGCTGAGCCGCGTGCTGGGCGACGACCACCCGGTTACCCTGACGGTGGCCGAGCAGCTTTCCGAGACGTTCCAACACCCGTCAGGAGAAGACTCGTGACCGCAGGCAGGAACCTTTCCGGGCCCCACGGCTTCCACAACATCACCCAGGGCGGCATCAACATCGGCAACACCATCCGCGGCGACATCGCCCACTCGTCCCCCGAGCCCCCCTCGCGAGCACTGCAGGATGCCCGCACACTGCTCGCATGCATGACCAAGCACGCCCCCGAAGTGCCCGCCGATGCCTTCGCCGACGGCACGGCCCTCCATGAGGAACTCAGCGCCCCCACCCCCGCCCCCCACACGCTCACCCGCCTCCTGACCCGCCTGGAAGACCACCTCCGGAAAACCCCGGCGTTGCACGAGCCACTGAACCGGCTGAAGCAAACCCTGAGCGAACTCCACCTTCTCAACTGACCGGCCAACAACCGCTCGGCGACGTCATACGGAACCGAGGATCGACGCCGTGCCCTACACGGCGGAGGGCGGCGCTTCGCCGTACAAGACTGTCAGACCACCGGTGGGTGCGGACGGGCCGAGGGGTCCGGGGTGTGGGCAGGGTGGCGGGACAGGAGGTCGAGGGCGAGGTCGATGGCGGTCTCCAGTTGGGTGTCCACGCCGCGGGCGTAGTCCTGGGGGGTGATGTCGACCTCCACGTCGGGGTCGGTGCCGTAGTTTTCCAGCCGCCACCCCACGTCGTCGAACGCGAAGGAGAACTCCGGCTGGGTCGTCACGGTGCCGTCGGCGAGCTGGTGGCGGGGCCAGATGCCGATGACGCCGCCCCAGGTGCGTTTGCCGACCAGGGGGCCGAGGCGGAGGAGTTTGAAGGTGTGGCTGAAGATGTCCCCGTCGGAGCCGGCCCACTCGTTCGTGACGGCCACCATCGGCCCGCGCGGCGACTCGGGCGGGTAGGGCTCGGGCACCCCCCAGCGGGGGTGGTCGTAGCCCAGGCGCCGGCGTGACAGTTTCTGCAGCAGCAGCGCCGACACATGCCCCCCGCGGTTGTAGCGCACGTCCACGATGAGCGCCTCCCGGTCGTATTCGGTGAGGAAGCCCCGCTGGAACTCCGCGTAGCCGTCGGGCCCCATGTCGGGCACGTGGATGTAGCCGACCCGGCCGCCGCTGCGGTCGCGGCAGCGGGCCCGGTTGGCGTCCACCCAGTCGCGGTAGCGGCCGGGTTGTTCGTCGCCGATGGCGCGCACGGTGACGGTGCGGGTCTCGCCGCCGCGCGCGACGGTGAGGAGGACCTCCTGGCCCGCGAGGTTGACGAGGAGCTCGTCGGGGGACACGTCGGCGCCGACGGGGCGGCCGTCGACGGAGAGTACGGCGTCGCCAGGTCGCACGTCCACCCCGGGGCGGTTGAGGGGGGAGGTCGCCTCGGGGTCCCAGCGGTCGCCTTCCACGATGCGGTCGACGATGTGCAGTCCGTCCTCATAGCGCCAGTCGACGCCGAGTTTGCCCTGATGGTAGTGGGGGCGGGGGCGGTATTCCCCGCCGCTTTCATAGGCGTGGGAGGTGCCGAGTTCGCCGAGCAGTTCCCACAGCAGGTCGGACAGCTCCCCGCGGGTCGTGACCCGGGTGACGAGGGGGAGGTAGCGCTCGTAGACGCCGTCCCAGTCGATGCCCGCCATGTCCTCCGCCCAGAAGTGTTCCCGCTGGAGCCGCCACGCCTCGCGGAACATCTGCTGCCATTCGGCGGCGGGTGAGACCGACACCCGCACCCGGGAGAGGTCGATCCACCCGCCCGCGCGGGTCGTGGAGTCGTCGTCGCCGGGCGGCTCGGTGGCGCGCACGACGCGCAGGCCGCGTTCGGCGCGGTAGAGGAGGGTCGTGCCGTCGGGCCCCACCGCGAACTCGGTCACGCCGGTGGCGAAGACCTCCTGTTTGAGTTCGCGGAAGTCGTAAAGGTGCAGGGTGCCGGCGGACTGGTCGCCGTCGTCGTCCTCGCCGCGGGCTCCGACGACGGGGAGGGACGAGAACACCGCACGGTTCTTGATCCCGGCGATGCGCGCATAACGGCCTTCAGGAACGGGGAACTCCAGGACGCGCGACTCCAGATCGTCGGCGTCGATCTCGACCGCGGGTGGCTCGTCGTCGCCGCTCTCGTCGCCGTCGTCCTCGGAGCCCTCCTCGCCGTCGCCGCCGTCGTCGTCCTTGGTGCCGAGCGGGCGCGGCTCCGGCACGAACGGCGAGCCGACGTCGGCGCGCAGCGCGAGGGCGTAGGGCTTGGCGCCGAGCGGGAAGCCCAGGTCGAACTGCAGGGAGTCGTAGACCGGGTTGAAGACCCGCTGCCCGAGAAAGTAGAGGTAACGTCCGCGCGGGTCGAACGAGGGGCTGTAGTCCCGCAGCAGCGGCCTGGTGGCGGTGACGAGGATGCCCGTCTCCACCTGGAAGAGGTGGATGGCGGCCGAGTGCGCGCTGATCGGGCACGAGTAGGCGAGCCAGCGGCCGTCGGCCGACCAGGCGGGGTCCTCGATGCGGCCGAAGCGGCTCGACTCGACGAGGCGCGCGGTGGCGGGTGAGGCGGTGAGGTCGACCAGGATGAGCTCGTTGCGGTGGTTGGTGACGGCGACGCGGTCGTGCCGCGGGCAGGCGGTCAGGGTGACGGCGCGGCCGGTGTCGAGGTGGCTGAGCCGTACCTCTCCGGTGACGGGGTCGGGAGGCGCCTGCCGTATGCCGCGCCGGCGGCCCCTGCGGCGGATGGGGACGGGCGGCACGTCGGGGTCGCCGGGGAGCAGCACGAGCACCTCGCGGTCGCCGTCGTCGCTGGCGGCGGCGACGAGGTGCCGGCGGCCGGCGAGCCAGGTGAGCAGCCGGTAGCGCACGCCGTCGGGCGCGCCGTGCGCCCGCACCGGGCCCTCCCAGCAGGCGAAGGAGAACGCCTTGCCGCGGGTGGTGACGGCGAGGCCGCTGCCGTCGGGGTTGAGGGTGGCGCTGTCGAGGAACTCCTCGGCGTCGACGAACCGCCGGTTGCGCTGGGTGCGTGAGCTGCGCAGCCGCACGTCGATCCGGCGCGGGACGCCGGACGGCGGATCCAGGACATAGAGGTCTCCCCCGGCGTGGTAGACGAGCCTGCGGCCGTCGCCGCTCAGGTTGCGGGCGTAGTAGTCGTCGTGGTCGGTGTGGCGGCGCAGGTCGTTGCCACCGGATGTGCACGAATAGACGTTGCCGATGCCCTCGTGGTCGGACAGGAAGTAGATGCGCCGACCGGCGAAGCACGGGGAGGCGAGGTTGCCGGGCAGGGCCAGCAGCCGCCGGAACGCCCCTCGCGGGCCGCCCACCCACAGGTCGCCGACGGTGCCGCCGCGGTAGCGTTTCCAGCGCGCGGGGTCCGCGGTGTTGCGGCCGATCACGATCAGGCCGCCCGGTCCGTAGGAGATCGAGTTGGCCGGGCCGTACGGCAGAGCCTCGGGAAACCCGCGCGGTTTCACCCGGCAGAGCACGCGGCGCCCCTCGAAGGGCTGTCCGGCGTCGCCCGCGTAGACGATGTGGCCCTCGGGATCCCAGCCGGTGACCGTGCAGCGGGCGCCGTGGAAGGTGACGCGCCGTCCCGTCCCGCCGTCGGCGGGCATCACGTAGACCTCCTCGGGGCCCTCCTCGCGCCCCACGAACGCCAGTTTCTCGCCTCGCGGGGAGAACCTCGGATATGCGGCCTCGGCCACCCCGGCGGTGAGCCGGAACGCGCGGCCCCCGTCGGCGGGCACCATCCAGAGGTCGTCCTCGGCGGCGAAGACCACCACATCCTTGAATATCGTCGGGAAGCGCAGGTAGGCGGACATCGATCCTCACAGACCGGGGGGCCTTCTGGGCTGGGAGAACTGACCGGGCGTCCGCGCCGGCGGCGTGGACGCCCGGTCCGCGAGCGGGTCGGCTCGGGATCACCGCATTCGGGGAGCCCGCCGTCGGCCGTCGGCGGGGTGCTCACCCGGCGGCACCGAGCTCAGCGGCACCGAGGGATGCTCACTGCTGTTCCATCGGCCCCATCTGGCCCATGGGCATGTCGTCGCGTTCCGCCTCGCGCTTGGCCTGCTTGTTCTCGCGGGCCGCCTTCATCGCCGCCTTCTTGCTCTTGCCGGTGGCCTTCGCGGGTTTCTTCTGGTTCTCGGCGCTCATGGTTCCCCCTGATGTGAGCTCGATGCACCCGTATGTGCACCACGGCGGGTAATACCCATTACGGAGGGTTATGCGCCTCAACGTAGTGTCAGGGGAGCGTATCCATTGATCCCGGAATGTGGCTATCCGGCGACCTAGAGTAATGATCAGCAACGGCTTGTCTTGACTAAGCGTGCTCGACTCCGGCGAAATCAAAAGTGAGGGTAATTCACTGACCTAATAACGGCTAATGATCTTCACGGTTGGGCAGAACCTCGGCAACTACCTTGCGTTCTGGGAGGTGCGGCATGGCCTGGTCACAAGACGAGGAGCGGATGCTAACCCAGATCGAGCGACACCTGGGCGACGAAGACCCGCGACTCGCGGCTCGACTTGAATCCTTCAACGAGCGTGTCCAGCGTCAGGAGAACGGCAGACGCCGCAGGGAGGCAAGAGAGGAGCGCAGGAGAACCGGACGCCGGGCGCCCCGCAGATCGACCATGATCATCGCGGTGAGCTGGCTGCTGATCGCGATCCTGGTCGCCACCCTGCTAGTCATGGTTTTGCGCAACGAGGCCGCGCTGCCGCTGTGAGACCCCACCGCCACACGGGCCGCCGCCGGATCCCCCGGCAGGTGAGCGGCGCTCCCCCGGCCGCGATGAGACGCGGCCCACCGGCGGCGAACCGCCACCCGGGCACGACCGGCCTCATGCGCCGTGCCGCAGGCATCACCGCGGCGGCCTTCAGACCGTGAACCCCCCGCGCCGTGCGGATCAGTCGAGCGCACGTAGGAAGTCGGCGCCGACCGGGGCGGCGACCTTGCCCCCGCCCTCGCCGTTCTCCACGATGACGGCGAAGGCGACGTCATCCCGGAACCCGATGAACCACGCGTGAGTGGCCGTCTTGCCCTCCGGCGTGGTGAATTGCGTGGTGCCCGTCTTGCCGCGAGTGCCGGAAGGCAGACCGGCGGTCTTGGCGGTGCCCTTGGTCACGACCGCCTTCATCATGCCGCGCAGGTCCTCGGCCACGTTGGCCGGCAGCTCCCTCGGCTCAAGCTTCTGCTCGATCGAGGCGACCAGCGTCGGAGGCCGCCAGGTGCCGTCGGCCATGGCGGCGGCGGCCGAGGCCATGGTCAGCGGGCTCGCGGTGATCCGGCCCTGCCCGAAGGAGGCCGCCGCCCGCTCGGCGTCGTCGGCCGGCTTGGGGAAACTGGCCTTGGCCGCCGGCACGCCGATGTTGAGCGCCTGGTTGAAGCCGAACCACTCGGCGGTCTCGACCATCTTCTCCGGGCTGAGCCGTTTGACGGTCAAAGGGGCGATCGTGGTGTTGCACGAGTGGGCGAAGGAGTCGGAGAAGCTCAACGAGCCGTATTCGCCGTATTCGGAGTTGCGGAACTCCCGGCCGCCCACGGTGGCGAACTTGGGGCAGGTGACCTGCTCGCCGGGCGACACACCGCCGGCGAGCAGCCCAGCCGCGGTGACCGCCTTGAAGGTCGAACCGGGGGCGTAGGTGCCGTCGAGGGCGCGGTTGAAGCCGCCCTGGTTGTTGACCACGGCCAGGATCTCGCCGGTGGACGGCCGCACCGCCACCAGGGAGGCGGTCTTCTTGAGGTCGCGCACGGCGCCGGCGGCGGCCTCCTGCACCCGCAGGTCCAGGGTGGTCTTGAGAGGCTCGCCCTTCTTGCCCTCCACCTTGTGCAGCGTCGCGGCGTCGTCGCCGGTCTTGAGCCGGATCTCGGTCGCCGGTGTGCCCGCCAGCTGCTCCTGGAAGGTCTCCTGGAGCCCGCCCCGCCCCACCGCGTCACCGACCTTGAACGCCGACCCCAGCCGCTTCACGTCCTTGTCGGTGGCCTTGTCGAGGAAGCCGGTGAGCTGCTGCACGGAGCCGCCCACGTCGCCGCCGTCGATCCGCCTCCCGCTCGCGTCGGTGATCTCGGCCCGCTCAGGCCAGGTCGATTTGAGGGCGAACGATGCGCCCTGGGTGAGCTTGGGGTGCGCGGCGGCCGGGCTCCAGTCGACCTTCCAGTGCCTCTCGTGCACCAGGAGTTGCACATCGCCGCGGTAGGTCCACTCGCCGAGGTTCTTCAACCGGAGCGTCGCGGTGAAACTCGCGCGCGCCGTGTCGCCCTCGGGCTCGCGGACGGGGTCGAGGCGGATGGACTTGGACTCGACGCCGAGGTCGCGATCCATCGCGGTGTAGGTCTTGTCGAACCCGGCGGGCGCCTTGGCGAGCTCCGCGCGCATCGCGGTGAGATCTCCCCGCTCCCACGCCTTCACGAACCTCGCCGCCGTCTCCTGTGGGGTGCCCCGGGTGTGCAGGACGTAATATGCGCCGCCCGCCGCGCCGGCGGCCACCACGACCGCCGAAACGGAGATGATCGCGATCGTGCGCCTGCTTGGCACGGGTACCCCCCGGTAACTCGTCGGCCTGACGGCTGGACAGCCTAGCGGTCCACCTGTCCTGATTTTCATGATTTGTTGATCTCTATGGCATTAGCCACCGTGCTGTGGAACGCGAAAGACCCTGCCCGGCCGAAGCCGGACAGGGTCTAACGCTAAGGCCGATGTGGCGGTCGCCTCCTCGGCGAGAGGCACAACACGGCTCCAGCCGAACGGTATTCCGTGAAGGCGGTAATTTGCGGCCCGGGGGACACAGACCACATCGGCCACTTGACTCTAACGGACTCCCGGAGGTCCTTATTCCACTGGGCCTCCAGGATTCGTCAAACCTCTGCCAGCGATCGGTTGGGTACCCGACAATTGCCAGCTCAAACCCCAGATCAGCGCCCCGCGACCACTCCCGAGAAATCCTGTTATGTACGGCAGAAGCCACAAAATCCTGGCCTCCGCCGTACCTCACCTCCACCTCGTCAGCCCTCCGATCCCTCGGGGCCGGGGCGTGACGGCGAGACCGGCGGCAAAGGCGCTAGCGGGACCTGCCCCCACGCGGCCCTGATCCGGCACAGTCTCGATCTCGCCTGATGATCGGCGGTGCCGATGAGGCTACCCCCATGCGCCGGCGCGGGCTCAGCCGCCGTGGGTGCTCTCGATGAGAGCGGCCAGGCCGTCCAGCACCCGCTCAAGGCCGAAGGTGTAGGCATAGCCGGGGTCGTGGGCGCTGCTCTGGGCGGCGCCGGCCGCGGCTCCCACGCGGACCGCCAGCGGATATGTCTCCTCGTCGATCACCCTGGCCAGCAGCGGCCCGGTCCGCCGCCACCACTCCTCGTCGTCCATGGCGCTCTCCCCGCGCGCCGCCCGCGCGTCGACCGCGTGGCGCGCGTTGGCCTGCACGAACGTGAGGACGTAGCTGAGCGCGGCGTCCATCTGCGCGTCTTCGAGGCCGAGCCCGTCCAACGCAGAGAGTTCATGCTCATATTTCGCCATAAGGCCTGGCCCGAGTGGGGGACGGCTCGTGGAGGCCGCCACAACCCACGGGTGACGCTCGGCCAACGCCCGGTTCTCCTCCGCGACCGCGGTCACCCGCTCGCGCCAGGGCCGCCCTGCCGTGTCCGTCCTGGGCATCGCCAAATAGGCGGCATCCACCATGAGGTCCAGCAACTCCGCCTTGCCCGGCACATAGGTATAGAGCGTCATCGGCGCGACCCCGAGATCCTGCGCCAGCCGCCGCATGGTCACCGCGTCGAACCCCTCCGCGTCGGCCACCCGCGTCGCGGTCTCCACCACCGCGTCCACCGTCAGCCCCTGCCGGGGACCACGCTTGGGCACAACCGAGGGATCCCGCCACAGGAGAGCAAGAGTGCGCGCCGGATCGCCGGTTCCACCACGTTCGTTGGCCACAGCACCATCTTTCCGCACTCCGGCACCGCCCACGGCCCCCACCGTGCTTGATCCACTGTGCTCGATCCACTGTGCTCGATCCACTGTGCGCGACGCCGACGTGTACGGCATCGCCACGCAGGCCCCTGCCGTACCGCCGGCCTGCCGCTCCCTGCGACACTTGCCCGGTGTGCCGCTGCCACGGACGGCAGGTAAGCCTCGCCACGTCGTCCCATGAGCACGTCACGCCGACGCACAGCCGAGATCCCTCTGGAGTGCCCATGACGATCGGCCGGCCCGCCGGTGTCCGGATGAACGCCGACGCTCCAGACGACCCTGTGATCCTGGACGGCGGCGACCGCCGCTGTGTCCAGCTCCTGATCGAGCTGCGTCGTCTCGTCGACGACCTGCCCGCCGGCCAGGTCGTCCATCTGATCGCCGCCGACCCCGCGGCCCCCGTCGACCTGCCCGCCTGGTGCCACCTCACCGGCCACCACTACCTCGGCCCCGTCCCCGGCGAGCGCCCGACATACGCGATCAGAACCGCCCCCGGCCCCCGCACCACCCACCCGGACAAGCCCTGGCACGCCAGGGAAAACTAAGCCCGGACGGGCACATGAACACTGAGCCCCACCGGGCGCGCCCGAGCCCCGCTGGAGATCGACACCGGCTTTCTCGGCGACGTCCAGTCCTTCGTCGACGTTCTCGATTCGAAGCCTGCGCCGGGTGGTGAGGGTTCCGGGATCGTCGCGGACGACGAGCCGGGCCGCTGCCCGCCCGCCGAGGTCGCCCTCCGGAGGCCGGCCGATTTCGACAACCGCATCGAGCGGCCGACCCACCTGCGTGGCCGCCTCGCCGACGCGCTCGCCCACCGATTCGGCGATGTGTTCCGCGATCTCGACCGGGCGCAGGAACAGGCCTGACCAGGCCGCCTGACGATCACAGGTCCTGGAAGGCACTGATCAGGCCGGCTGGGGTGCTTTGCCGTACTCCGCGTAGGTCTGCAGGCGGGTGGCGAGGGCGCGGAGTTCACGGCGGAGGTCGTCGGGGGTGATGACGGTGAAGGGCCAGCCGAGGCCGGCGAGCATCTGGGCGGTGCCCGGGAGCGATTCCGCGCCGAGTCTCATCGTGACGCCGTCGCCGGTCTCGGTGAGGGTGGCGATCGTCGCGGGGATACGCCGGCGGGCCTCGGCGTAGGTCGTGTGGAGCACCACTTCCACCCGGTATCGGCACGGCACGGAGGACAGCGACCGCACCACGTGCGCGACCGCGTCGAAGTCGCCGGGGCCGGTGAACTCCTCGCCCGTGCAGGCCAGCGCGACCACCCGGTCCACCCGGAAAGTGCGCATTTCACCGCGGCTGTGGTCGTGGCCGGTGAGATACCAGCGTCCGCCGTGAAAAACCAGGCCGAAGGGGTCGACCTCGCGGGTGCTCGGGTCCCCGGCGTAGGACCGGTAGTCGAGCCGCACCCTCCGATGGCCGCGGACGGCGTCGGCGAGCGAGAGCAGGTGGCCGGTCTCGGGGGCGGCGTCCCGCCGCCCGGGGGCGCCGGTGAAGCCGACGGTTTCGCTGACGGCCTGCACGCGGGCGCGGAGCGCGGGCGGCATGACACGTTGCAGTTTGGCGAGGGCGCTCTCGGTGGCCGCCTCGCCGGCGGTGAGGCCGGTGCGGCGGCCGGACAGCAGGCCGAGGACAAGAGCGGTGGCCTCGTCGTCGGTGAGCATCAGCGGCGGCAGCTTGTAGCCGGGCAGGAGCCGGTAGCCGCCGTGTCTCCCCCGGCCCGCTTCGACGGGCACGCCGAGGTCGTTGAGGCGTACGGCATAGCGCCGCACTGTGCGTTCGTCGACACCGAGCCGGGCGGCGAGTTCGGCACCGGTGAGGCCGGGGCGGGCTTGCAGCAGTTCCAGCAGGGTGAGCACCCGCGTGACGGGATGTGACATGGACCACTCTCGTTAACCGGACCAGTTCTGTCCGGATTTGACCCTAGCATTCGTCCCGCGAGCGGATATCTGACGCACAGGTATCCGAAGAAGGCCGCTGACCTGCGGATTCACGATTCGGCATGAAAAGAGTGTGACGCGACTATGAGCACCTTCGTTCTGGTTCCCGGGTTCTGGCTGGGCGGCTGGGCATGGGACAAAGTGGCCGAGGTGCTCCGCGCGGACGGGCACACGGTCCACGCGGTGACGCTCACCGGGCTGGGCGACAAGGCGCATCTCGCCACCCCCGAGACCGACCTGGACACCCACATCCACGACATCGTCCACGTCATCACCGGTGAGGACCTGCACGACGTGATCCTCGTCGGGCACAGCGGCGCCGGCGGCCTGGTGACGGGCGCGGCCGACCGGGTGCCCGAGCGGATCGCCCGTGTGGTGTACATCGAGAGCGGCCCGATGGCTGCGGGCACGACACAGATGGACAACTATGGGCCTGAGTTCAAGGCGGAGATCGAGAGGAGCGTCGCCGCGGCCGGAGGTTCACTGTTCCCCTTGCCGAGCTTCGAGGTGCTGGAGCAGGGCGACATCAGTCTGGTGGGGCTCGGGGACGAGGAGAGGGCGCTGATGCGGTCACGGGCCACGGCCCAGCCGTACGGCACCATGACCCAGCCGCTCACGCTGACCGGCGGCGGGGAGAAGCTTCCGAAGACGCTGGTCGCGTGCTCGATTCCGCTTGAGCAGGTGCGTGCCGTGATCGCCTCGGGGCACCCGTTCTTCGCCGTGCTCTCAAGCCCCGAGTGGGATTTCCGAGAGTTGCCCACCGGTCACTGGCCGATGTTTTCCGTCCCGGAGGCAACCGCACGGGTACTTGCCGGCGTCTAAAGGGGCGCGGGACAAAAACACGCCAACGGGGACTGAGCGCTCTTCAATACCGCAGTGGATGTATAACCGGCTATAAGCGAAGAACGAGAAACCGCAGCTCAAGCCGTATATATCCAGTTTGCACGGGGTGCAATATAGGCGGCTCCCGCATGCGCCATACCGCCGCTGAGGCATGCCTCAGCGGCGGTATGGCGCGTGTCCGGGCACACCTTCCATCGAGGGGAGGTGTGCCGACGCCAATGTGAAGGGGAGCATCTCACTTGCGGAGATGGGTAGGAAAGGGGCGCCACGCCGTCGCCTCGCTCGCGGTGAACACGCTGGAGGCGGCCAATAGGCGCCGAGAGCGGACGACACCTCCGCCCTCGGCCGACCAGGTCAGATTCCTGCTGCTCCATGCGTACGGCATGGGCGGGACGATTCGGACTGTATTCAATCTGGCCGGATATCTGGCTAAAGATCGTGACGTTGAGATCGTCAGCGTCCTGCGCGAGGCCGAACAGCCGTTCTTCCCGGTCCCGCCGGGCGTACGCATATCGTATTTGGAAGACAGGCTCGAGCCCCCGGCAGGAGTCCGCAGACTCCTCGCGGGCCGCCCGAGCCGGTTGATTCCCGCGGAGGAGGCCGCCTACCACCGGTTCAATATGTACACCGATCTACAACTCGCCCGATATATCCGTTCATTGAACACGGGGGTGCTGATCGGCACCCGGCCCGGTTTGAACCTCGTCGCGGCGTCCCTCGCACCGCCCGGCGTCATCACCATCGGGCAGGAACACGTGACCCTCCAGGGGCACGCCGAGCCGGTCCAGACGATGATCAAGCGGCGCTATCCCCAGCTCGACGCCCTGATCACCCTCACCAAGGCCGACCTGCGCGACTATCGCGCGCTGCTGCGCAGAAAGCCCCGCAAGCTCGCACGCATCCCCAACGCGGTGCCGCCCATGACCGGCGGAATCGCGGATCTCTCGACGAAGACCGTGATCACGGTGGGCCGGCTGACCAGGATCAAGGGGTTTCACCGCCTCCTCGACGCCTGGAAGCAGGTCACCGAGGTGCATCCCGAGTGGAAGCTCCGCATCTTCGGCGCGGGCCCCCAGGAGGAGAACCTCCGCGAGCAGATCGAGACCCTCGGCATCGGCGACACCGCGAGCCTGCCGGGGCCGACCGCGGATGTGGGCGCCGAGCTGGAGAAAGCCTCGATCTTCGTCATGAGCTCTCGCGAGGAGGGATTCTCCATGACGCTCTTGGAGGCGATGAAGAAGGGCCTTGCGGTGGTCAGCTTCAACAGCCCCCACGGCCCCAAGGAGATCATCACGCACGACCACGACGGCGTGCTCGTCAAACCCCGCACGGTCGACAACCTGGCCGCCGCGATCATCCGCGTCATCGAGGACGAGCCGTATCGCCGGCACCTGGCCGGCAACGGCCTGAAGACCGCTGCGAAGTATGACAACAACGCGATCGGCGCACAGTGGGACGCGCTGTTCGAGGAGCTGCTCCAACCTCGGCGACCCCGTCCCGCACGCCCGGCCGACCAGGCCGCTACGTAAGACCACAGACCGCGACGTAGGAACACAGGCCACCATGTAAGAACGCGGGCCGCCGCGTAAGAACAACCGAGAATGCCCGTGTGAGCCCGCCCCCCAGGTGGGCTCACACCCTGGCACCGGCCTCAGGCCCCGGGCACATCCCGCGAGCGGTTCCTGAGAAACGCGGGCGCGGCGTCTCCCACGGCCGGAAAGCGCGGCTCAGCCGGTCAGGGCAGCGGCTCAGCCGGTCAGGGCAGCGGCCCCCACTCGAACCCGGCCCTGAAGGTCAGGTCGGCGAGGAGTTTCTGCCCGTCGGCGTTGGGGTGGAAGTAGTCCCACTTGCTGAGGTGCCGCAGCGCGAAGGGGTGCTCGAAGACCGCGCCCCTGTCGGTGCGGCAGGCCGGGCCGTAGGCAGCGCACAGCCGGGTGAGCTCGGTGTTGTAGGCCTGCACCCTGGCCCGCACCCGGTCGCGGCGCTCCTTGTCGGCGGCGGCCTCGGACTGCGGGTCGGCCAGCATCGACTGGCAGACCCGGGCGAGCCGCCAGAGGGTGCGGGCGACCGCGTTGTCCTTGCCGACGCGCCACAGCCGCTTGAGGTCGGGCACGCCCACGAGCAGCACCCGGGCGCCGGGCAACCCGGCCTTGAGCGCGCCGAGGGCGGTGCCGATGCGCGACCGATAAGTCGCAACGGGCGTCATCTGGGCCTCGGTGCGGGTGCAGGCGTCGTTGGCCCCGATGAGAATCGTCACGTAGTCGGCTTTGGCGTCGACCGCCCTGGCGACCTGGCCGGTGATGTCGCGGCTGGTGGCACCGGGCACCGCGAGGTTGACGTTGTTGCCCTTGAGGCGGGTGTCGAGGGCGAGCAGGCGGCGGTAGTGGCTGCGCACCTCGGTCTCGCGCCCCACCGACCAGGAGCGCTCCTCACACGAGACATACCACCCGCACGCGTTGAACCCCGCGCTGATCGAGTCGCCGAGCGCCGCCATGACCGCGGGAACCGGCTCCGCGGCTCTGGCCGCCCCCGCCGGCGCGGCCGATGTGGCGGCAAGCACGGTGGCGGCGGACGCTGTGGAGACAGACGCTGTGGAGACAGACGCTGTGGAGATAGACGCTGTGGAGACAGACGCTGCGGAGACAAGCGCGGCGGCGGCGAGCGCGGCGGCGAGCAGTCTGGGGGTGACCGCCCTGGCAGCCGACGCGACCGATAGCAGGGGACGGCGCATCGAGACCTCCGGGTCCTCGGGAAGCGATCCCAAGGTAGAGATCCTCAGGCGGGCCGCCTATGGCTCTTTGGCAAGTCCTGCCTTCCGCGAACCGAACGATTATCACTGCTTGACATGCGGCGATTGGGGCAGGCTAGAACTGCAGTGACTGGCGGTGCAAAACACCGGTGATCTGCTAAAAGGACAAGATTTCATGGTGTGGGATCGGCCTTCTCAGGGGGTGCAGCCGAAGTTGCCACGGAGGCAAATAGAGTGTCTTGGGTGAGTGTCGCGATTGGATTGACCCGTCCGCTGGCAGTTCGCACCCTTCCCGTCGGGGATCCCGGCGACCTTGTCGCCGCCCTCCCCACCGCCGCTCCCTCCGCCTGGATCAGGCGCGGAGAGGGCCTCGTGGGATGGGGCGAGGCGGCCCGCACCGAGGTGCCCCCGGGGCCAGGCCGCTTCGCCTGGGCCCGGGAGTGGCTGTCCTCCGTGCTGGCCGACACGGACCTGGCCGACACAGGACGGGCCGGCATGGGACCGCCCGGCGGGAAGGCGGACGATGCCTGGCCGCCGGGAGTCGGTCCCGTGGCGTTTGGGTCGTTCACCTTCGACCCCGACCGTCCGGGATCGGTGCTGGTCGTGCCGAAGGTCGTGCTCGCCAGGCGCGGCGGCCGCGCCTGGCTCACCACGATCGGTGACCCGCCCGAGCTTGAGGAGTCGCCGCCGGTCGAGCCCGGCGGCATCAGCTACGGCGACGGCAGCCTCACCGCTCCGGAGTGGGAGCACGCGGTGGCCCGCGCCGTACACGCCATCAGGTCGGGCCGTCTGGAGAAGACGGTGCTCGCACGGGACCTGATGGCGGTGGCCGAGAACCCCATCGACGCCCGCCCGCTGCTCAGCCGCCTCGCCGACCGCTACCCCGACTGCTACACCTTCTCCGTGGCCGGGCTGCTGGGTGCCACCCCCGAGCTCCTTGTGCGCCGCGTCGGCAGCGAGATCGAGTCGCTGGTGCTCGCGGGCACCACCGCGCGGGGCGACGGCGCCGCCGACGACGTGGCGCGGGGCGCGGCGCTGATCGCCTCGGCCAAGGACCGCCACGAGCACGACTGCGCGGTCTCCTCCGTACGCGAGGCGCTCGCACCGCTCTGCGCCGACCTGAATGTGCCCGACGAGCCGGAGCTGCTCGCCCTCGCCAACGTCCAGCATCTCGCGACCTTCGTCACAGGGAAGCTGGCCGACGGCGCGTCGGTGCTCGACGTGGTCGCGGCCATGCACCCGACCGCGGCGGTCGGCGGCACACCCACGGCGACCGCGCTCGACGTCATCCGCGAGCTTGAGGGCATGGACCGCGCGGGCTACGCGGGCCCGGTGGGGTGGATCGACTCGCGCGGCGACGGCGAGTGGGGCATCGCCCTGCGCTGCGGCATCATCGAGGGCAACAAGGCCCGCCTGTTCGCCGGCTGCGGCATCATGGGCGACTCCGACCCGGCCGCCGAGCTCGCCGAGGCCCAGGCCAAGCTCCGGGTGATGCGCTACGCCCTGGAGGGCTGAAGCGAAGCACCGAACAGGGAAATAGAAAACGTGCGGCGGGACGACCCGCCGCACGTGCAAACCCGGTGCCGTGACTACATGCGGTGTTTGCCCGCCGTCCGCCGCTCCCGCATGCGGACCACGACAAAGAGCACGACCGCCAGCACCACCACGACCAGCACGCCCTTGGACAGGAACCCGGCGTATTCCTCGACCAGCCCCCAGTGCTCACCGAGGGTGTAGCCCGCGACCACGAAGATCGTGTTCCAGATCAGGCTGCCGAGCGCGGTGAGCAGCATGAATGTCGGGATGGGCATACGCTCCACACCGGCGGGCACCGAGATGAGACTGCGGAAGATCGGGATCATGCGCCCGAAGAAGACCGTCTTCTTGCCGTGGCGCTGAAACCACGCCTCGGTCTTCTCGATGTCGGAGATCTTGACGAAGGGAATCCTCCCCGCGATCGCGAGCGTGCGCTCCCTGCCGAGCAGCGCGCCGACGCCGTAGAGCGCCAGGGCACCGACGACCGATCCGAGAGTGGTCCACAACACCGCGCCGATCAGGCTCATCTTGCCCTGGCTGGCGGTGAAGCCGGCGAGCGGAAGGATAACTTCGCTGGGCAGCGGCGGAAACAGGTTTTCGAGCGCGATGGCGAGCGCCGCGCCCGGTTCACCCATCGTTTCCATCAGGCCCACGGCCCAGCCCGCGATGCCGCCGATCTCGGTTTCAGTCATGAGAGACAGGGTATGAATCTACGCTTTCACTGAGGCATGAGGATGACCATTGAGTGATGTGAGGTACACCACATTCTTTCAGTTGTGGTTGTCCTCACCCCCAGGAACGTACACCGTCCGCCCCGGCTCCGCGACCGCACGACCCGCCGTCAGCGAGGCGACGAACTTCAGGAAAGACTCCAGGTCGTCCTCACGCACCGCCGCCTCCACCGTGACGTCCGCGCCGTAGGCGACCCCCCGCACGGGATACGGCGAAGCCCGCAGGTCGTTCTCCAGCCTCCCGGCGTGGGCGTGTCCGATGCGCACCGCCACCACCCGGGCCGGCACCATGCGGATCAGCAGCCCCCGCTCCCCCGCCTCGGCCACGGCCCTCGACACGGCTCCGCCGTATGCCCGCACGAGGCCGCCCGCGCCGAGCAGCACACCGCCGAAATAGCGTGTCACGACAGTGACGACGTCGCTCAGCCCCTGTTTGACGAGCGCGTCCAGCATGGGCGGCCCGGCCGTGCCCGACGGCTCACCGTCGTCGTCGGCCCGGCGCACCGAACGGTCACCCCCGATGACGTAGGCCGAGCAGTTGTGCGTGGCGTCCTTGTGCCGCGCCGACACCTCCGCCACGAACGCCCTCGCCTCGGCCTCGGTGGGAGCGGGGGCCAGCGCGCACAGGAAGCGCGACCTGCGGATCTCGCTCTCGTAGTCGACGGGGGCGGTGAGGGTGGAGTACGGCGTCGCCATGCATCGCATTCTCCCAGGAGGCGGGACGGGTCACGGCCGAGCGCCTTTACAAAGTAGATCAAAAGCACCACTGCGCGAAGGGCGCCCCCTGGGCGTGCAATAGCCGGCCCCCTAGTCATGCCGGCGGCGGAGACCCGGGGGGCGGCCCTCGGCAGATCCCGTTCGGAAGGGCCCTCGCTAGAAGAGCTCCGCCCGCAGCGCCTCGAAGGCGGCTTCGCGCAGGTCGTGGTGGAGCGCCGCGTTGGCGTCGCGGTCGGTGCGCACCTCGACGACGCGCAGCCCCTCCCCCCTGATCGCCCGCGGCAGCTGCTCCACCTCGGTCACCAGCGTGTACGGCGTGCCCGTCGAGGCCGCCGTATAGGCGAGGTCGACCCCGTGCGACGTGCCGAAGATGCGCTCAAACGAGTCGCGCAGCGACGCCTGCGGCAGGAGCGAGAAGATGCCCCCGCCGTCGTTGTTGACCACGACCAGGCACAGGTCGGGCCGCGGCTCGCGCGGCCCCAGCACCAGGCCGTTCTGGTCGTGGAGGAACCCGAGGTCGCCGAGGAGGGCATAGGACGGGCCGTTGTGGGCGAGGGCGGCGCCCATCGCGCTGGACACGAGCCCGTCGATGCCGGACGCGCCGCGGTTGGCGAGCAGGCGCAGGCCGCGCCGGGGCCGCATGGCCTGGTCGAGGTCGCGCACCGGCATCGAGGAGCCGCAGAACAGCAGCGAGCCGTTGGGCAGGACGTCGGCGAGGTCGCGGGCGAGGCGCGGCTCGGACAGGCCGCCTGCGTCAAGCACCTCGTCGATCGCCGCGCGGGCGACCGCGTCGGCCCGGCGCCAGGTGTGCAGCCACGAGTCGTCGCCGGCGGCGACCGGGATGTCGACGACCTGGGCCACCTGGGTGGCCGAGCGGGTCGGGTCGGGCCAGCGGTTGAGCCCCGGGCTGACGACGATGTGCTCGTCGGCGTAGGTGAGCCAGTTGAGCAGCGTCTTGGACAATCCGGGCCGGCCCAGCGTCACGACCACCTCGGGCCGGTGCTTCTCGGCGAACTCCGGCAGCCCCAGCAGATAGTGATAGGTGGACACGGCGTGGTCGCCGTAACGGCCGCCGCCGATCGGCTCCGACAACACCGGCCATCCGGCCATGCCCGCGGCGGCGACGTAGCGCCGCACGTTGGATGCGCCGTCGCCGACGACGAGCACGCCGCGCCGCGTCGGCGGGATGTGCAGCGCCGCGGCGGGCGGCGCGACCCTGGCCCTGATCCAGGGGCCGCCCGCGTCGCCGGCGAGCGACTCGCACCAAGCGGTGTCGCCGTCGGGGATCAGCGGCTCGCGGAAGGCCAGGTTGAGGTGCACGGGCCCGGGGTCGGACGGGCCGAGCGACCGCTGGTAGGCGCGGCACGCCAGCGACCGCCAGTAGGCGACCTGGCCGGTGCGGTTCTCCGGCGCCCCGACCTCGGTGAACCAGCGTACGGCCGAGCCGTACAACTTGATCTGGTCGATCGTCTGGTTGGCGCCGGTGCCGCGCAGCTCGGGCGGACGGTCGGCGGTCAGGACGAGCAGCGGCACGCCCGACTCGTCGGCCTCGACCACGGCCGGGTGGAAGTTGGCCGCCGCCGTGCCCGACGTGCACACCAGCGCGACCGGGCGCTCGGAGCGGCGGGCTATGCCGAGCGCGAGAAAGGAGGCCGACCGCTCGTCGATGCGCACGTGCAGCCGCACCCGGGAGTCGGCGTGGAAAGCGAGGGCCAGGGGCGCCGAGCGCGACCCCGGGGCGAGCACCACCTCTGTGAGGCCGCAGCGCACGAGTTCGTCGACTAGCACGGTCGCCAGCGCCGTGGCGGGGTTCACGAAGCCTCCAGATCAGGGACGGCGGGGGAAACAGGAGAAGCCGGACAAGAGCCTCCCCTGGAAGGCGTCCCTGCCCTCCCGTGCCTCCTCGCCTCTAGGGGGGAGCGGTGCGGCGCCGGCGGTGCACACATGGAACGCACCGTCACTCGCCTTGTCCACGCTCACCCCATCGTCGCATCTCATCCCACCCGCCGCGCACCGGACCTCCGGTCCACCCCGCACCGCGGCGGGCCTCCTGCCCCACTAACCTTACGACCGTGGCGACCGGATTCGAACACGCGGAGCGGCCTTCGGGGGGCGGAGCACCCACCGTCCCGCTCGATCTTCCGTCCTTCGCCTCCATGCCTTTTCCCCTGTCCGCCGCCGTTCCGGCGCCGCTTGAGCGCGCCTTGCACGCGGTGGTGCTGCCGCCGGGGCCGGCACTCACCGAGGCGCTCACGGCGGCACTGGACGGCGAGGCTCCCGCCGTACTCCCCCTGTCGCCCGCGCTGCCCGGGCCGGCGCTGCGGGAGGCGCTCGACGTGCTGCGGCCGACGCACGTCGTCACCGAGGACGGGGTGCGGCGCCGCCCGGGCGGCGGCGGAGTGCGCGGCGACGTCGCGGTCGTGATCGCCACGAGCGGCACCACCGGCGTGCCCAAGGGGGTCGAGCTGCCCGCCTCGGCGTTGCTGGCGTCCGCCGACGCCTCGCTGCGGCGGCTCGGGGCGGGCCCGGGCGAACGCTGGTTGTGCTGCCTGCCCCCGTCGCACGTGTCGGGCCTGCAGGTGCTGGTGCGGGCGGCACGCTCCGGCACCGAGCCGATCGTGCACGGGCGTTTCCGCGTGGAGGAGGTCGCCGCTTCCGGCGCCGACCACGTCTCGCTGGTGCCGACCCAGTTGCGGCGCATGATCGAGGCCGGCGCCGACCTGTCGGGGTTCCGCACGATCCTGCTCGGCGGGGCCGCCGCGCCGCCCGGGCTGCTCGCCGCGGCGCGGGAGCGCGGAGCGCGCGTCGTCACGACGTACGGCATGAGCGAGACGTCGGGCGGCTGTGTCTACGACGGGCTGCCGCTCGACGGGATGAGGGTGGCGATCGGCGACGGGGGGCGGATCCTGCTGTCGGGGCCGACGTTGTTCTCGGGATATCGCCTGGCTCCCGGTCCGACGGCCGAGGCCCTCACCGGCGGCTGGTTCCGCACCGGCGATCTCGGCGAGCTGGCCGGGGGGCGGCTGCGGGTGCTGGGGCGGGCCGACGACCTGATCAACACCGGGGGCGAGAAGGTGGTGGCCGCACGGGTGGCCGCCGTGCTCGCCGAGCACCCCTCCGTCGCCGAGGTGGCGGTGGTGGGGCGGCCCGACCCCGAGTGGGGCGAGCGGGTGGTCGCCGTGGTGGTGCCCCGGGGCACGCCGCCCACGCTCGCGGATCTGCGGGAGCACGGCCGGGCGGCGCTGCCCTCGCACGCCCTGCCCCGCGAGCTGGAGGTGACCGCGGCCCTGCCGCTGCTCGCCAACGGCAAACCCGATCTCGCCGCGCTCCGCGAAGGGCGGCCCGACCTGCCTCTCGACCCTAGACGATCTTCCGAGACCCGACCGTGACGGAACCTGCGGCCCCTCGCACGCGTCTCAAGAGGGAGAGGCACGCGTGTCACGAAGGAGACAAGGAAGGGCGCAAGCCGCAGCCGCGCCCTCTCCGCCGCGAGGCGGCGGGGTTTTCCTGTTCAAGGAGATATCGATGAACCGAACCCGCAAGATGTGGATCTCCGCCGCCGTGGTGGGCGCGGTCCTCGTCGGCGGCATATCCGTCTCCACCGCCGCGGCGGCCGGCCTGCCCGGCGGCAAGAGCGACGGCAGACCCGCGGGCGGCGAGACGGCCCCCCACGGCACTCCCGCCGAAGGCGGCACCCCTGCCGGTGAGTCCTCCAAGCCCGACGATTACGTCGTCTCCCACGATCTTCAGGAAGACCCTGAGGACACTGCGGATTACTGGACGGAGGAGCGCATGAGCGGCGTCGAGCCGATGCCGATGCCGGTGGCGCCGGACGTCTCCGAGGAGGCCGGCCAGCCGCAGGAGTCGCCTGAGGAGGAGACCGGCGAGCCGAGCAACTCGATTCCCGGTGAGGCCGAGGATCTGAAGACGGACTAGTTCGCCTCTGTTGCGGGGCAGAGGCCTTGGGGCCGCCTTCGGGCGGCCCGCGGTGTCACGCGCGTTCGCGGGGTGGGATCATGGCTTTCCCGGTGAGTGATCGGCGTGCCGCCCCTTGCTCGCCGGCGTGTTGACCGTCGCCCGATCGGCCCGCCCGTGCCGTGCGATCAGCTGATTCCCGGTGAACGACCGGTCCTTCCGGCCGCGGATCAACGCCCGTTCATACCCGCCCTAGCCGCCCTTCGGGAACAAACTCGGCCAAATGACGTTATTGCTACTGGTGCGCCGAGCGGACGTGACCGCCCCACCAACCGACAGCCGATCGACGACTCCGTGATGGAGGAGGTGTCCTCATGCCCCGAACCGCCGTGGCGACCTCACGCGAACGTGAGACGACCCCGACGACTCTCGCCGAGCTCCTTGACCGAGGGCGAGTCCAGGGTCACCTTTCCCTCTCCGAACTGCGCGACGCCTTCGGCGAGGCGGGCATCAGCCCCGCGGAGGGACGTTCGATCCTGCGTGAGCTGACCGACTCCGGCGTCAGCCTGGCCGAGGGCGAGGAGAAGGCCACGGGCGGCTCCCGCCGCACGTCTGCGGCCACGAAGACCGGCAAAACTTCGGCAAAGCCTTCTGCGCGTGTGACCGCGCGTAAGGAGAAGGCCGTCGCCGTCGCGGAGAAGGCGAGCGCAGCCGTGACCCCGGCCGCGGCCGGGAAGCCGGGCCCCATCGGCGACGACGAGGAGCCCGACGCGGCCCAGCTCGCCTCGACCGGCGAGGAGACCGCGGAGACCGAGGAGAACGAGCCCTTCGACCTCGACGACCAGTCGTCGGTCATGGGCGACTCCGTGCACACCTACCTCAAGTCGATCGGCCGTCGCACCCTGCTCACCGCCGCCCAGGAGGTCGAGCTGGCCAAGCGCATCGAAGCCGGCCTCTATGCCGAGCACCGGCTGGAGGCCGACGGCGCGCTCGCCGCCGACCTGCGCTCGGAGCTGGAGTGGGTCGCCGCCGACGGCAGGCGGGCCAAGGACCACATGCTGGAGGCCAACCTGCGGCTGGTCGTGTCGGTGGCCAAGAAATACACCGATCGCGGCATGGCGCTGCTCGACGTGGTGCAGGAGGGCAACCTCGGCCTGATCCGGGCCGTGGAGAAGTTCGACTACACCAAGGGCTACAAGTTCTCGACCTACGCCATGTGGTGGATCAGGCAGGCCATCCAGCGTGGCTTCGCCGACTCGGCCCGCACGATCCGGCTGCCCGTCCACGTGCTGGAGATGCTCTCCAAGCTGTCGCGCACCGAGCGTGACATGCACCAGCGCCTTGGCAGGGAGCCCACCCCCGAGGAACTGGCCGTCGAGCTGGACAAGACGCCGGACCAGATCGAGGAGCTGCTGCGCACCAGCCGCCAGCCGATCAGCCTCAACGCCACCATCGGCGAGGACGGCGAGACCACGATCGGCGACCTGATCGAGGACGTCGACTCCCCCGAGGCGTCGGAGGTCGTCGACCGGCAGCTGCTCGGCGAGCAGCTCCGCGGCGTGCTGGGCAACCTGTCCCCCCGCGAGGCCAAGATCATGGCTCTGCGCTTCGGCCTGGTGGACGGCAAGCCGCACACCCTCGACGAGATCGGCAAGCACCTCGGCCTGACCCGGGAGCGCATCCGCCAGCTGGAGAAGGAGTCCCTCTCCAAGCTCCGCCACCCGAGCAACGCCCGCCCCCTGCTCGACTGGGCGAGCTGACCCCTTACAGGCATCGGCCCGGCTTCTCCCCCAAGGAGGACCGGGCCTTTCATGTCTTCAGGGTCTTCAGGGTCTTTCGTGGAGGCTTTGGGGCCGTTGTACGCGTTGTACGGCAGAGCCTTCCTTCCTGGCCTCCACACCTGTCGGCCCCGCGGAGGGATCCGGTCCAGACAGGCGAAAGCCCGGTCTCCCTTGGGGAAACCGGGCTTCAGGTGTCTCAGCGGCCGCCCTCGCGGCCCTGAACGATTCCCGCGTCAGGGACGGGCCGCCAGGGGGACCGGGCGGGGCACGCGGGCGATGCCGGTGATGCGGTTGATCTCGCGCAGGGTGCGGAGGCGGTCGACCTCGGAGGTCCACATGGCGCCACGCGGGGTCGCCTTGGCCTTGCGGCGGCGGATGCGGTCGTCATAGGCCTTCACCCCGAAAGTGGCCCGCTGGCCCGCCTCGGCGGCACGCAGCGCGTCGGTGATGGCCCGGTCGAAGGCGAGCCCGGCGGCGCGCAGCTCCTCGGGCGTGGCCTCCGCGGCCTGCGCCTCGCGCAGGGCGAGCTCGGCCTCGCGCGCCGACTCCAGCACCTGGGGGAAGCCCTTCGCGACCTCCTGGTCGGCGTGGTAGCGAACCTCCGCCTCCCTGGTCACACGCGGACGGAAAAACGCCATCCTCTGCCCTTCCTCATCTTGGCCTCCTCGACCGGGTCAACCACCGGGCCGACGGGCGCTCCTCACTCCGGGGCCAGCGTACGCCGTCGGAGAGCCGGGTATGACAAGAGGTCGGCCAACTCGCGGGGCCGCGCCGTACCGACCCGTGGTTTCAGGGAGCAAGGCGGACGGATCACGAGTTCACATGTCGCCTCACGTGCCACAAATGCCGGTGAAATCCCCAGGCCATGGCCACTGCACCGTTCCACCCGTGCACGGGGACATTAGCGGGAGACATGTCACGCCAGCGTGACAAAGGTCAGGTTCCACCGGCTTCCGCCGTACCACAGCACGTGGATGCGACACGCGGGACGGGAATCCCTTACGCAGTAAGGTCAAGGCTGGCAGGATGCTCGTATGCCCGCCAAACGCCCGCCCGTGCCACTCTCACGGGAGCGCATCATCGACGCCGCGCTGCACATCGCCGACGGTCAGGGTCTGCGCCGGCTCACCATGCGCAGGCTTGGGGACGCCCTCCAGGTGGAGGCCATGGCGATCTACCATCATCTGCCTAGAGGCAAAAACGCGCTGATGGACGCCTTGGCGGAGCATGTGACCGCCGTGGTGGTGGAGCCGTCGGACGACGACTGGCGCGGGGTCGCCCGGCACTGGAGCCGGGCCTGCCGCGCCGCGCTCCGGGCGCATCCCGGGGTGCTCGCACTGGCGCTCACGACCCCGCCCAAGGGGCGTACGGCGGCGGCCATAAGGGAGCAGATCGACCAGCTTGACCGGGCGGGCCTCGCCGACGCCGGCGGCGCCGTCCATGCGCTCAGGGCCTATGTGTTCGGGAGTGTGGCGGTGGAGGTGCAGCAGTCGGGGTGGGCCGATCCCGACTCGGACGTGGAGCCCGGTCCGTGGCCCAGGTCCGACGCACGCGCGGATGCGGCGTTTGAGGAGGGTTTGGATGCCTTGCTCGATGGGTTGCAGCGCCGTCGCTCGCCATAAAAGTGCCTGGTAAAGGATGTGATGAGTCGCTTGCGGTCAACGGACTACCCGCGCTTATCATGAAGTTATACAAGTTGTGTCATAGATCACACCAAAGAGGGACCAGCCCAAGGGATCCCCCCCAACCTCCTCCTCTAACCGTCCTAAAGGGCTATGTCCCGCCCGGTGCGACACACGTCACAATTGCGGTATCCCACTACATGCCACCCAAGCTCACGGATCCACCCGGGATGCGTGAGCCAGACCGCTAGAGATTTCGGAGGCACGCCGATGTGCCCGCACCAGCCGACCTGTCCTCCCGCCGCAGCGCCGGACCGTGAGGCCGCTCGCACCCTCTCTGCTCACCCTGAGCAGGGCTGGAGCCTGCTTTGCAACGGTGTCGTCCTCTTCGAGGACACCGGTGAGATCCTGCCCGACGGCGCGGTCATCGCTCCCCACAGGCCCCTTCCACTGGTCGGAGCAGTTTAAACCTCTCCCCCAGCCACCCGGCCACGACCTCGCCCACTAGCGCGGGTGCCCGCTTAAGATCGTGCCCCTCCTGCGGCAACACGACCAGCCTGCTCACATCGGCCTCGTCAGGCACGCCGAAGGGATCCCGGTCGCCGTTCACGACCAGCACATCGGCCCCGGCATCGCGCAACTCACCCGCCCGAGAACGCTCAGGTCGCCCCGGCGGGTGAAGGGGAAAGGCCAGAGCGACCACGGCTTCCGCCCCTGCCGCACGAGCGGTGCGGCAGGCGACTCTGGCCCCATTGCTCCTCCCGCCCTGAACCAGGGGAACCCCCGGGAAACGCTTGACCAGCGTCTCGAGCACCACGAGCCACGCCTCGTCCTGTTTGACCGCCGACCCCGGCGCGCGCCTGCCGGCCAGCCGGAACGGCTGGGTCACCCGCGCCACCGCCACCCCCCGGCGGCACACCGCGGAACGCACCGCCAGCAGATCCACCGCCTCGACACTGCCGGCGGACCCGTGCGTCAGCACCAGCAGCAGCCCGGGGTCGGGCACCACGTCCAGCTCCACCCGTGCGGGCCCATGAGGTGTCTCAACCTCGTATCGCACGCTCTCGACAGCCCCATCGGCGTATGGCACAGCCTCACGCGGCGAGCCGCCGTCTGAACCACGGGCTGGAGTCACGACGGAAACGTTAGCGGATCCCCCCTCCCCCACCTCCGGCCGACCCCCTGCGTGTCTGGTGGGTGCGGTGGTTTCGATGGGTTTCGGGGGGTAGGTTCTGCCCGGCCTAGTGGGCTATCTGGATCAGGTTGCCGCAGGTGTCGTCGAGCACCGCCGTGGTCACCGGCCCCATGTCCGCGGGCGCCTGGGTGAAGCGCACCCCGAGCGCGCGCAGCCGCTCGTATTCCGCGTGAACGTCGTCGACGGCGAACGAGGTGAACGGGATGCCGTCGGCGACCAGCGCCTCCTTGAACGGCTTGGCCGCGGGGTGCTCGTCGGGTTCGAGGACGAGCTCGGTGCCGTCCGGGTCCTGCGGGGACACGACGGTGATCCACCGGTATCCACCCACCGGAACGTTGGTCTTCTCCTTGAAGCCAAGCACCTCGGTGTAGAACCGCAGCGCCTTCTCCTGGTCGTCGACGAGGACACTGGCCAGGTTGATTCTCATGTCGGTCCCTCTCGCCGGGTATCGGCCCCGGCGCCGACGGGGCCCCCGGAATCCTTCCCGGCCTTGTTGAGCCACCGTTCGACGATCGGTTCGAGCGGCGCGGTGTTGATGTAGTGGAACTTGTACCGGCCCTCGCGGCTGGTCTCGACGAGCCCCGCGGACTCCAGGACCTCAAGGTGCTGCGAGATCGCCTGCCGCGACAGGCACAGCCCGCGATTGGTCGTCAGGCGAGCGCAGATCTCGAAGAGCGTCTGCCCGTTCCGCTCGGTCAGCTCGTCGAGGATCGTGCGGCGCGTAGGATCGGCCAGGGCCTTGAAAACGTCTCCCACGTGGCCAAACCTTATGCAAGCAGCCACTTGCCCGTCAACGGATCACAGCCCGGCGATCTAGGGTGGTCCCGCCTCTCCCGCGCTCGGGGCAACCCGCCGGCAAGACAGCGGGCGGGCGTCGGCCATCTGGGAAACGTCAAGGCGACGTGCTGGGCGTATAGCCGGAACGCCGGCCCCCTACCCCGGTCACCTCCGCCGCGGCCGTCCGCCGAGTTCCGCGTGACCTGTGTTCCATGTGATCGAGGGCCGTCCGGGGCGGCCCTCGATCACGCGGAGGGTCCGGTACTAGCAGGTGCCGACACCGTCGAAGCGGCGCGGCTCGATCGGGATCTTGTGTTTGGCGGTTTCGTCGTGCCTGATGCTCATGCAGTGGCTGTCCGCGCCGAACGCCCAGAGGATCTTCACCCGGAGGTCGCGGTGGCACCCGTTCCTGGCATGGCCCGTCTGGGTCACCAACCCCCGGTTAACCCAGCCACGCACACAGCCCGGCGCGGGGCCCATGGCGACTATCCCCGCCTGGGCGCTCTGTGCTCCTGCCGCCGTCATAGGGCCGGTGCCGGACACCCCCGCCGCCCTCGCCGTCCCGGCTTCCGCGAGCCCTCCGGCCGTCGCCGTCACAGGGGTGACACCGAACAACCCCACCCCCGCCACCGTCGCGAGGACCACCGCAGTCTTCCTCATTCACGCCCCCTCAGCTGGCTGTGCCGTACGGATCGACCCGGCGGGCCGATCGCCACGAGGCCCCCGACCATAGCCACACGACACACGCGCCCCGCCCTTCCGGCACACCGAGTCACCCTCAGGTGTCACGCCTGAGGCGCCGCCGTACCGGCCTGCGAACCCGGCGGGGCGCCGTACCTGGTGGAACTCCCAAACCGGCGGGCCGTTCAGCCTGCCAGGTGATCTCCGGGAACCGCTCGGCGACCAGGGGCGCGGCAAGGGGCATGGGCCGGAGCGGATGGCACGAGAGACGGCCGGGCCCGACCTGGGCGGATGCCGCACGACGCCGATCCCGGCCGCGCCTTCCCGGGGCGGCAAATCCCGATCAGATCGGCCCTCGGCCCCGGCACAGCGGACAGTCGCCCCGAAACCCGAGTCAAGTCCGCGCGGCACCACAAGAGGCCGAAAGCCCCGATCACGGTGGGCTCATCGCCCGCGCACACCATGTAGCGAGATCCTGTGCGCAGCAATCGCCGCAGAAGGCTCAAGGGTCAGCCCACGGCCCAGGCAACAGGAGCCGTGGATCAGACCGTTACGCCCCGGTCGCGGCGGAGGGCGACCTCGTGGGCGAGTTCGACCTGTTCGTGGCCTAGGCCGTAGTTCCAGACGTGTTCGGCGTCCTCGTCGCGGCCGCGCAGGGGGAGGGTGCGGGCGAGGAGTTCGATGGCGAGGGCGGTGGCCGCCGTGTCGGTCTCGTCGGCCTCCTCGACGGCGGTGGTGAACTCGGCGCAGGCGAGCTCGAGGTGGGCTATGCCGAGGAGGACGCGCAGCCGGGGGGACTCGGCCGTCTCCGGGGAGGAGAGGGCGTGGACCAGCACGCCGGCGGCCTCGGCGGCCTCGCCCGCGGAAAGGAGGAGCTCGGCGAGGCGCTGGGCGGCCAGGGAGCCGATCTCGGGGTCGCCGGTGGAGATGGCGGCGCGCA
Organism: Sinosporangium siamense; assembly: GCF_016863435.1. GTDB lineage: Bacteria > Actinomycetota > Actinomycetes > Streptosporangiales > Streptosporangiaceae > Sinosporangium > Sinosporangium siamense. The sequence continues at coordinate 31,576 of NZ_BOOW01000059.1, read as the reverse complement.
GGGAGCGCTCGGCGGCCTCGCCGTCGCCTTCGTCCTCGGAGAGGCGGGCGAGGGCGAGGTGGGCGAGGGGCACGTAGGAGGCGTGGCCCGAGCCGAGGGCGGCCTGCCAGGCGGCCCTGGCCTGGTCGAACAGCTCGTCGCGCTCGAAGCCGCGGGCGAGGTGGCAGGCGGCCTGGGGGGCGAACTCGGGGTGGCCGGTGGCGAGGGCGATGCGGGCGGCGGCCCGCGCGGCCCCAAGGTCGCCGCTCTCCTCCAGGACCACGGCGAGGCCGACGGCGGCCTGGGCGCGGTCGGGACCCGTGTCGTCGTCCACCAACCGGCTGAGGATGTGCGCCGCCCCCGCGAGGTCTCCGCTCTCGGCCAGGGCCCTCGCGGTGGCGAGCGGCCCGTCCTCGCGCGGGCCCGCCTCGCCGTCCTCAGGCGGTGCGGGCGCTTCGGCCAGGGCTCCGTGGGGCAGGGTGCCAAGCTCTGGGGGCGTCATGGGCTCCTCCATAGACGATCACCCAGAGCTTAACGACTGGACCGGCCCGCGTCGCTCAACATGCGCAAACACATCTCGATCAAGGTACGGCGGAGCCGGACGCGGGCGCAGGACCGGGGATTCCGTTCCCACCTGGGCGAGACACGCTGCTACCACCGGCGATGGGGCGGAATAGGGGTACCCGGGAGACCAAACAACATCGGTTTCCACCGATGCAAACAAACAAGCCATATCCAAAGAATTCATGAGCCGAGGCCCGCGCACAACGAGCAAGGCCCGGACCCGGTCAAGCCGGGTCCGGGCCGGTTGTGCCCGGACAGGGGGAGGTCAGTCCTCGTAGTCCGTCAGCGGCGGGCAGGAGCAGACCAGGTTGCGGTCGCCGTAAGCCCCGTCGATGCGGCGCACCGGCGGCCAGTACTTGCCGTCGCGGAGCGAGGGCACCGGGTAGGCGGCCTCGGCCCGCGTGTAGGGGTGGGACCAGTCGCCGTCGATGAGGCAGGCGGCCGTGTGGGGGGCGCCCCGCAGGGGGTTGTCCTCGCGGTCGGACTCGCCGGAGGCGACCCGGTCGATCTCGCCCCGGATGGCGATCATGGCCTCGATGAACCTGTCCAGTTCGTCGAGGTCCTCGCTCTCGGTGGGCTCGATCATCAGGGTGCCCGCGACCGGGAAGGACATGGTCGGGGCGTGGAAGCCGTAGTCGATGAGGCGCTTGGCCACGTCGTCCACGGTGATCCCGGTCTCCTTGGTGATGCGGCGCAGGTCGATGATGCACTCGTGGGCGATCAGCCCGCCGCGCCCGGTGTAGAGCACCGGGTAGTGCGGGGCGAGCCGCTTGGCCACGTAGTTGGCCGACAGGATGGCCTGTTCGGTGGCGGCGCGGAGGCCGTCCCCGCCCATCAGGCGGACATATGCCCAGGAGATGGGCAGGACGCCGGCTGAGCCGTACGGCGCGGCCGAGACGGGGCCGACGGCTCCGCCGTCGATGAGGGGGTGGCCGGGGAGATAGGGGGCCAGGTGGCCGCGGACGGCGACGGGGCCGACGCCGGGCCCGCCTCCGCCGTGCGGGATGCAGAAGGTCTTGTGGAGGTTCAGGTGGGAGACGTCGGCCCCGAACTCGCCGGGCTTGGCGAGGCCGACGAGGGCGTTGAGGTTGGCGCCGTCGACGTAGACTTGGCCGCCCGCCTCGTGGACGCGCTCGCAGATCTCGGTGATCGTCTCCTCGTAGACGCCGTGGGTCGACGGATAGGTCACCATGATCGCCGAGAGGCGGTCGCGATGCTTGTCGATCTTCGCGTCGAGGTCGGCGAGGTCGACGTTGCCGCTGTCGTCGCAGGCGACCACGACGACGCGCATGCCCACCATGGCGGCGCTCGCGGCGTTGGTGCCGTGGGCGGACGACGGGATGAGGCACACGTCGCGCTCAAGGTCGCCCCGCGCCCGGTGGTAGGCGCGGATGGCCAGCAGCCCGGCGAACTCGCCCTGCGAGCCGGCGTTGGGCTGGAGCGACACGGCCTGGTAGCCCGTGACCTCGGCCAGCCAGCGCTCAAGGTCGCCGATCAGCTCCAGATAGCCCTCGGCCTGATCGGAGGGGGCGAAGGGGTGCAGCCCGGCGAACTCCGGCCAGCTGATCGGCTCCATCTCGACGGTGGCGTTGAGCTTCATCGTGCAGGAGCCGAGCGGGATCATGGACCGGTCGAGCGCGATGTCCTTGTCCTGCAGGGAGCGCAGGTAGCGCAGCATGGCGGTCTCGGACCGGTGGCTGTGGAAGACGGGGTGGGTGAGGAACTCCGAGGTGCGGGCGAGCTCGGCGGGCAAAGCGGCGGCGACCTCGGCGGGCTCGTCGGGTGTGCCGCCGAACGCCTCCCACACGAGCCTCAGCGTCTCGGGCGTGGTGGTCTCGTCGCAGGAGACGCCCACGTGGTCCCCGTCGACGGGACGCAGGTTGACCCCGCGCACGCGCGCGGCCTCGACGACCTCGGCGGCGCGTCCGGGCACCCGGGCCATGACGGTGTCGAAGAACCGGTCGTGCACGATCTCCACGCCGAGGGCGCGCAGCCCGGCGGCGAGCGTCGCGGCCCTGTGGTGGACGCGGCGGGCGATGCGGACGAGGCCCTCAGGGCCGTGGTAGACGGCGTACATCCCGGCGACGACGGCGAGCAGCACCTGGGCGGTGCAGATGTTGCTGGTGGCCTTCTCGCGGCGAATGTGCTGTTCACGGGTCTGGAGGGCCAGGCGGTAGGCGAGCCTGCCGTCGGCGTCCTGCGACACCCCGACGAGCCGGCCGGGCATCTGCCGCTGGAGGCCCTCGCGCACGGCCATGAACGCCGCGTGCGGGCCGCCGAAGCCGAGTGGGACGCCGAAGCGCTGGGAGGAGCCGACGACGATGTCTGCTCCCTGCTCGCCCGGCGAGGTGAGCAGGGTGAGGGCGAGCAGGTCGGCCGCCGCGATCACGAGGGCGCCGCCCGCCTTGGCGGCCTCGGCGAGCTCGCGGAAGCCGGCGACGCGGCCGGAGGCGCCGGGATATTGCACGAGCACGCCGAAGCACTCGGGGAGCGGGGCGGCCAGGTCGTGTTCGACCAGCTCAATGCCGAGGGGTTCGGCGCGAGTCGCCAGGACGGCCTTGGTCTGCGGCAGCGTGTCGGCGTCCACCACGAAGACGTTGTTCTTGACCCGGCTGGTCCGGCGGGCAAGGGTCATGGCCTCGGCGGCAGCCGTACCCTCGTCGAGCAGGGAGGCGCCCGCGACGTCGAGGCCGGCCAGGTCGGCGACCACGGTCTGGAAGTTGATCAAAGCCTCGAGGCGGCCCTGGGAGATCTCGGGCTGGTAGGGCGTGTAGGCGGTATACCACCCGGGGTTCTCCAGCACGTTGCGGCGGATCACCGCCGGGGTCACCGTGTCGTGGTAGCCAAGCCCGATCATGGAGGTCAGCACGCGGTTCTTGGCGGCCAGGGCGCGCAGGGCGGCGGTGACCTCCGTCTCGCTGACGGCGTCGGCGAGTCTCAGCCCGTCCTTGCTTCTGATGGCCTCGGGCACGGCGGCGGCGACCAGGTCGGCGACTGTCTCAAACCCCACCGTCTCCAGCATGCGGGCCTGCTCCTTCGGAGCGGGACCGATGTGGCGGGCGGAGAACGGCGGGGAGGAAAGATCGTTGAGCGGGAATCGGTCAGTCATGGGCGATGCCTCCCGAGGCGTCATGACAGGTGCGGAGAGGTACGGCGGGCGTCGCGCGTCCGGGTCTCCCCCTCTGTCCTCCGCAACGAGTGCATCGCGACCTGAGAGCTTCATCCCCAAATCGGCTCATATACGGGACTCAATATATGAGCAGACCTCAGGATTTGCACCGTCGGTGAGACACACCTGGCGGGCGCGTCTACTTTCCAGAGTTGCCTCGCCTGTGCGGTACCCGCTGCCTGAGAGATTCCGGGGAGGGTTGCTCCTTCGGCGCCCCGGGTGGCCTGTCACAGCCCCCGAAGACTCTCCCGCACAAGGTCGTCAGCTTCGCCCACCACTCTACAAGCAGCCATATCCCTGACGAATATGACACCCCGTTGGTATTACTCCACAGAAGGGAGAAATCCCTCCGACCCCGTTCTCGGCCGTGCCCCCGGCCGGATCACGGAATCAGCCCGAGCGGCGCGCGCGGCGACGCTGGGCCAGCTCGTCGCCCGGATGCTCTGCGGCGTCGCCGGGCTCCGCCTCCGCCCGCTCTCCGGGCAACTCCGCCAGGGAGCCCTCCACCTCGCGCCACACTCTGCCGAGGGCTATGCCGAACACGCCCTGCCCGCCCTGGAGCAGGTCGATCACCTCGTCGGCCGAGGTGCACTCGTAGACGCTCACACCGTCGCTCATCAGCGTGATCTGCGCCAGATCGCTTATGCCGCGGTCACGCAGGTGCTGAACCGCGGTGCGAATCTGCTGAAGCGAGACCCCTGTGTCCAGGAGCCGCTTGACGACCTTGAGCACCAAGATGTCACGGAAACTGTAAAGCCGCTGCGACCCCGAACCGTGCGCGGCCCGGATGCCGGGCTCCACCAGACCGGTGCGCGCCCAGTAGTCGAGCTGACGGTAGGTGATGCCGGCCGCGGCGCATGCCGTTGGACCGCGATAACCGATGCCCGTGGGCAGGGCCGACGGCTGCCCGTCGAAGAGCAGGCCCTGTTCACCGGCGCGCTGAAGCGCTGTCTCACGCCGCACCTGATCGTCCTGGCCGGCCGTCTTACCCTCGCCGCTGCTGACCGCCACGCGGACCTCCGGCTTTCTCTCATCCTGTGGTCTGATCTGGGGGTTCGTGAATGACAACCACAGGGTTCACTTGCACCGTAGGACCGGGGCCATTCTCAGTCAACGATCCCGCTCGGCGCGTCGTGAAGCGTAAATGCACTGAAATACCTACCCCGCCCGCCCGAAGTCGTCGGGGCTGATCGTGTCGAGGAACTCGCGGAACTTCTCCACCTCGTCTTCCTGATCGTCTGGGACGGTGACTCCGGCCTCACTCACCACCTCCTCGCTGGCGAAGATGTGGGCCCCCGTGCGCAGCGCGAGAGCTATGGAGTCAGAAGGCCGGGCACTTACCTCCACGCCGTTGGAGAAGACGAGGTCTGCGAAGAAAATGCCGTCCCGGAGCGCGACGATGTTGACGTTGCGCAGCCGTACACCGAGGGCGTTGAGCACGTCCCGGAAGAGATCATGGGTCAGCGGCCGGGGAGGGGGCTCCTCGGACTGGGCCATGGCGATGGCTGTCGCCTCGGTCATGCCTATCCAAATAGGGAGATAGCGATCCCCATTAGCCTCCTTGAGCAAGACAATCGGCTGATTGGAGGGCATCTCCACTCGAACGCCCACGACCTCCATCTGCAACACGGGCTGCTCCGTCTCACTCTGTCACTGGTCGCTCAACTCGCTGGCGCACAGGTGGCGTAGGAATGGGGGGGTGCGCTCATCCCTCATCCCATTTCAACGTAACACCAGAAGCGCCTCGAATGCCCCAGCGGGTCACTGTCCGAGCACACTGCGGACACCAGCGCGCACCAGAGCGCCGTGCAGATCGAGGAGAAGACCGGCGATCTCGCGTGCCGACTCCTCGGCCTCCCCCTTCGCGCCGGGGCCCCTGCGCCGCAGGAGAGGCGCCACGGCCTGCTCCACGAGCCCCGCCTCACGCTCGGCCGCCGCCCTGACGGCGCGTAGATGGCGCGGGTGGAAACCGAACCGGGCCAGCGCCCCGACACTGCGCGCGACCGCCAGCGCCTCCTCGTCGTAGCGCCTGGCCACCGCCTGCAGCAAGCCGTATTCCTCAAGCTCGTCCAGCATCTCCTCGGGGAGATCGGCGGCGGCGAGGAACTCCTCACGGCTGAGGCGGCGCTCGGGCTCGGGCCGGGCCACACCGGACGCGCCGGCCTCACGCAGGCCGTGCGGCCGGGTCCTGCCGTCGGCGCCGAGGGCTTCGAGATGGTCCTTGATCACGCGCAGGGGAAGATATTGGTCACGCTGAGCGGTCAGGATGTAACGCAGCCGATCGACGTCGGCGTGGGTGAATCTACGGAAACCCGATGGGCTCCGCTCCGGCTCTATGAGCCCCTCCCCCTCAAGGAAGCGGATCTTGGAAACCGTGACATCGGGGAACTCGCCCTGGAGCAGGGCGAGAACCTCCCCGATGCTCATGTGCGAGCGCGCGGCCTGCGAGCTCATGGCCCGCCGGAACCGCTGAGGAACACCAGCCGGAACTTGCCGACCTGAACCTCGTCTCCGCCGAAGAGGGCGGACTCCTCAATGCGCTCCCGGTTGACATAGGTGCCGTTGAGGCTCCCGACGTCACGCACCGTGAACTGCCCCGCCGGCCCCCGGGTGAACTCGGCGTGCCGCCGGGAGACGGTGATGTCGTCCAGGAAGATGTCGCTCTCCGGATGGCGCCCCACCGTGGTGAGGTCGCGGACCAGCTGGAAGCGGCTGCCTTCGTTGGGGCCCCGCATCACCACCAGGATGCCCCCTCCGGGGGGCACCTGATCGGCGACGGGGCGCTCGGCGACAAGCGCGCCCCCGGCCTCGGCCTCATATGCCTCGATGCCTGCGATGGAGATCGTTGAGGTGGTGTCACCCAGCGACTCCACGCGATTCAACGGAGATCCACATCGTGAACAGAAACGGGCGCCTTCGGGGTTGGCATGACCGCACTGCGTGCAGTAGACGCTCGGCATCGATCGGCTCGGCCTCCTACCGCGAAGAGGCGGTGTTGGTGCTCCGGGGCTGGGCGCCTCGCTCTTCGCTTCTCAACTTATGGTGGTACAAGACTGTCTCATGGTGACGCTTCAAGACTGCGAATGCCGAAACTTACGCTGATGAGACGCAAAGGTCAAGGCGGGCGGTCCGGGGGGTGGCACGGTGCTGACTGGGGTCGGAGTGGAACGGGGTCGGACGGTAGACAAAGGTACCGCGCCGCCGGGATCGAGGTCCACGCCGCCGCGCCGCCGATGATCATTTGGTGACCCGGCTCACCCCTCCGAGGCCCCCTCCACGACCCTGGCCCAGTGTTCCAGCAACGCCTGGGCTCCGTCGACGTCCTGCGCCTCGGCCCACAGGTGGGTGACGGCCTCGGCGGGATCGGGCAGCACCAGCGTCCACCCCTCCTCGGTGACCACTCTCACCCCGTCGGTGGTGTCGACCGCCAGCCCCTCCGCGGCCTCGAGCACCGAGCGCATCACGGCCCCCTTCGCGGCCCACGGGGTGGGAACCGTACGCTTGAGCAGCCTTGCCTCGGGGATGCGCGCGTCGATCTGGCTCAGCGACAGGCGCGTGCGCGCCACCAGCCCGAGCAGCCGCAGGAAGACCGCCATGCCGTCCATCGTCGGGCCGAACTCCGGCACGATGAAGCCGCCCCTCCCGTCGGCGGCGAAGATCATGCCGGGCGAGGCCGCGGCCGAGGTCAGCGCGTCGATCGCGGTGGAGGTCCACTGCACGCGCACCCCGTGGAAGCCGCACACCTGGCCCGCCACCCGCGTCGTCGTCACCGGCAGCGCCACCCGGCCCGAGCCCCGCTCGGCCGCCACCAGGTCGAGCACGACGAGCAGGGCCCGCTCGTCGCTGATCAGCCGGCCGGTCTCGTCGACAAGTGCCACACGCTCGCCCACCGGGTCGAACCGTACGCCGAAGGCCGCCCTGGACGATCCCACAAGATCGGCCAGTCGCTGCAGGTCGCGGCGGCGCTCGGCGAGCGTCTCCGTCGGGTGGGCGTCGGACAGGCGCGCGTTGACGGTGAGCACGTCCACCCCGACCCGGCCGAGCAGGGTCGGCAGGACCAGCGAGGACGTGCCGCCCGCGCAGTCGACGACGACCTTCAGCTCGGCCTCCGGCAACCCCGTCATGTCGACGCAGCGCAGCAGCTCCCTGGCGTAGTCCTCCACGGCCCTGGCGGGAAAGCGCAGCTCGGCGATCTCCCCGGGGAAGGCGCGGCGGAACTCCTGGCGGGAGTAGACGCGTTCCAGTCTGCGCTGGGCGGCGGGTGAGAGGTCCGCGCCGCTGCCGTCCATGAAGACGATGTCCACGCTCTGCGGGTCGCCCGGCGTGGTGCGCAGCGCGATGCCGCCCTCGGCGGTCTCGCGGGAGGTGTGGAAACGCGCGACGGGCAGCGGGCCGGCCTCCAGGTCGATCACGTTGATCGCGCTGGCGTTGAGTGCGCTGATCACCGCGCGTTTGAGCGCCCGGGCCGCCCGCGAGGAGTCGCGGGAGGTCACCACCGAGCTGCCCTTCTTCATAGTGGTGGCATAGGCGCTGGCGAGCCGCACGCACAGCTCCGGGGTGATCTCCACGTTGACCAGGCCGGACACCCCGCGCGGGCCGAACAGCCCGCGCTGGCCGCGCGACTCCCAGATCACGCTGGTGTTGACCAGGGCGCCTGCCTCGATGGTCTTGAACGGGTAGACCTTGACGCCCGAGGTGATGTACGCCTCGGACTCGATGACGCACTCGTCGCCGACGACCGCGCCCTCCTCGATGCGTGCCCCCGTCATGATGTCGGTGTTCTTGCCGACGACGCAGCCGCGCAGGTTGGCACTCGGGCCGACGTAGACGTTGTCGTGCACGATCGCGCGGTGCAGGAAGGCCCCCTCGCGGACGACCACGTTGCTGCCGAGCACCGTGAACTCCCGCAGCTCGGCCCCCGCCTCCACCTTCGCGTAGTCGCCGATGTAGAGCGGGCCCTTGAGCACCGCCTCGGCGTCGACGGAGGCCCCCTCGGCGACCCAGACCCCCGGTGAGAGTTCGAACCCGGACAGGTCCAGCCGCAACCTGCCGGACAGGGCGTCTGCCTGCGCCTTCAGGTAGCTTTCGTGCGTGCCGACGTCCTCCCAGTAGCCCTCGGCGACATATCCGAAGAGCGCCGCCCCCTTTCGCAGCAGGCGGGGGAACACGTCGGCGGACCAGTCGACGCGCTCCCCGACCGCCACCTCGTCCAGCACCTCGGGCTCCATCACGTAGATCCCGGTGTTGACGGTGTCGGAGAACACCTGGCCCCAGGTGGGCTTCTCCAGGAAACGCTGCACCTTGCCGTGGTCGTCGACGATGATGATGCCGAACTCCAGCGGGTTCGGCACCCGCTTCAGGCCGATGGTGACCAGGGCGTCGTTCTCGCGGTGGAAGCGCACCATATCGGTGAGGTCGATGTCGGTGAGGGCGTCGCCGGAGATCACCAGGAAGCTCTCGTCGCGCAGCATGGCAGCGGCGTTCTTGACGCTTCCCGCGGTGCCGAGCGGCACCTCCTCGGTGGCGTAGTGCAGGCTCATGCCGAGTTCGCCGCCGTCGCCGAAATAGTTGCGGATCAGTGCGGCGAGGAACTGTACGGTGACCACGGTCTCGGTGAGTCCGTGACGTTTGAGCAGCCGGAGCACGTGCTCCATGATCGGCCGGTTGAGGATGGGAAGGAGGGGCTTGGGCTGGTTGGCCGTCATCGGCCGCAGCCTGGTGCCTTCGCCGCCGGCCATCACGACTGCCCTCACGACGTCACCTCCGTTCGGAACCCTGCCCTTGCCGATCTTGCGTGTGCTGGTCCTGGGGGTTCTGACCTTGGGGGTCCTGGGGGATGTGGCCTTGGGGGTCTTGGCGGCTCTGGCCCTGCACGTCTTGGCCCTGGATGCTTGGGTGCTGGGTGTCCTGGCTCTGCACCTGCTGCCGACCTTGGTTCCCGCGGGACTCCGCTCTGACGCCGCGGATCAGTGACACGGCCTGCCACATGTAGAGCAGCCCGGCCCACCAGTAAAGTCCCGTGCCCCAGATCGCGAAAGCCCAGCCCGCGACGGCAGCCGGCTCGGAATACCAGCCCGGGTGGGAGGCGAGGAAGAGCAGCGGGAACGCGTACATCAGGTTCGCCGTGGCGGCCTTGCCGAGGAAATGGACAGGTGGGGGGCCGTAGCCGTACTCCCGGAGAACCGCCAGGAACGGGAGCATCACGATGTCCCTGGCGACCACCAGGAAGGCGAGCCACCAGGGGATGGCCTCGCGCAGCACCAGCCCGAGGAGGGTGGCGAGGATGTAAAGCCGGTCCGCCAGCGGGTCGATCAGCCGGCCGAGTTTGCTCGTCTGATTCCAGGCGCGGGCCAGCTTGCCGTCGAGCCAGTCCGAGAAGCCCGCGAGCATCAGGAGCAGGATCGCCCACCCGTCGGCCTGAGGCCCGAGCACGAGCCACAGGAACACCGGCACCCCGAGCAGGCGCAGAAAGCTCAGCGCGTTGGGAACCGTCCAGATCCGATCCTCGGCGGATTCCACTCTTCCCCCTCTGTGTTTCTGAATCCCGACCCTATACATGTGCTGTTGCCGGTGTTGATGCCGACGCCACGCGTCGCGACTCGGGGATCCCTCATGTCACCACCTGCCCCATGTGAGGGATTTTGGATTCACTATCCCTCCAATGAACCGTATGTCGGGAGATCTACCCCTCTGGCGCATCCTGGAGCGAAGCGCTAGCGTTTTCGATCGTCCAACGCGGGAGCCCGGTACGACCGGGCTGAGAGGGCGGCTGAGATCAGGGCCGCCGACCGCCAGAACCTGCTCCGGGTCATTCCGGCGAAGGGAGTTTGCGCGATGACCGCTGCGCGTGCGGGCAAGATCTACCTGGACGGGCCGAACGGGCTACGTGTGCCCATGCGTGAGATAACGCTCAGCAACGGCCACCGGGTGGAGCTCTACGACACCTCCGGCCCCTACACCGACCCCCACGTGGCGACCGACGTCCGGCGGGGGCTTCCGGCGCTCCGCCAACCGTGGATCATCGGCCGCGGGGACGTCTCCCGCTACGACGGGCGGCCCCCCACACCCGCCGACGACGGCAGGCGGGAAAGCCCGGACGAGGCCGCCTTCCAGGGCGAGAGGCGGCGCCCCCTGCGGGCGGCGTCCGCCCCGGTGACCCAGCTCGCCTACGCCAGGCGCGGCGAGATCACTCGCGAGATGGAGTTCGTCGCCCTCCGTGAGGGGGTCACACCGGAGTTCGTCCGGTCCGAGATCGCCGCCGGACGGGCGATCATCCCGGCGAACGTCAACCACCCCGAGTCCGAGCCGATGATCATCGGCCGCAACTTCCTCGTGAAGATCAACGCCAACATCGGCAACTCCGCGGTCACCTCCTCGATCGAGGAGGAGGTGGACAAGATGACGTGGGCGACCCGCTGGGGCGCCGACACCGTGATGGACCTGTCCACCGGCCGCGACATCCACACCACCCGTGAGTGGATCATCAGGAACTCCCCCGTGCCCATCGGCACCGTGCCGATCTACCAGGCGCTGGAGAAGGCCGGCGGCCGGGCCGAGGACCTGTCGTGGGAGGTCTACCGCGACACCCTCGTCGAACAGTGCGAGCAGGGCGTCGACTACTTCACCGTGCACGCCGGCGTGCGGCTCGCCTACGTGCCGCTCACCGCGCGCCGCACGACCGGGATCGTCTCGCGAGGCGGTTCGATCATGGCCGCCTGGTGCCTCGCCCACCACCGCGAAAGCTTCCTCTACGAGCACTTCGACGACATCTGCGAGATTCTCGCCGCCTACGACGTGGCCTTCTCCCTGGGAGACGGCCTGCGGCCCGGCTCCATCGCCGACGCCAACGACGAGGCCCAGTTCGCCGAACTCCGCACGATGGGCGAACTCACCAAGATCGCCTGGGAGCACGACGTGCAGGTCATGATCGAAGGGCCCGGCCACGTGCCGATGCACAAGGTGAAGGAGAACGTCGACCTCCAACGCGAACTCTGCGCGGACGCCCCGTTCTACACCCTCGGCCCCCTCGTGACCGACATCGCCCCCGGCTACGACCACATCACCTCCGCGATCGGCGCGGCCATGATCGGATGGTACGGCACAGCCATGTTGTGCTACGTCACCCCCAAGGAACACCTCGGCCTGCCGAACCGCGACGACGTCAAAACCGGCGTGATCACCTACAAGATCGCCGCGCACGCCGCCGACCTGGCCAAAGGCCACCCCGGCGCCCAGGCCCGCGACGACGCGCTGTCGGCGGCGAGGTTCGAGTTCCGGTGGGAGGACCAGTTCGAGCTTTCCCTTGACCCCGACACCGCCCGATCGTTCCACGACGAAACGCTGCCCGCGGCGCCGGCCAAGACGGCGCATTTCTGCTCGATGTGCGGGCCGAAGTTCTGCTCCATGAAGATCTCCCACGATGTCAGGCGCTTCGCCGAGGAACGCGGGCTCAACACCGTCGAGGCGTTGGAGGCGGGGATGCGGGAGAAGTCCGAGGAGTTCACGCGGTCGGGCGGGAGGGTCTACCTGCCGGTGACGGAGGCTTGATCCAGCCGCAGATCCGGAGGCGGATCGGCGGGTCGTCCGGGGGCAGGGTCCGCCCCCGGACGACCGGCCGTGTCCGCCGGTGACAGAAGTGTGCCCCCCGCCGAGGGCCGGCAGGCCATCCGGGAAAGGACTTCACCCCCGGCCGGGCCGCACGGCGTGTCCGCGGGTGACGGAAGTGTGCCCCCGGCGCCCGCGTGCCCGCCTCGCGGGCCGCGGCGCCGGGAGGGTGGCGTCCACCTGGACGGCAGGGTACGCCTTCCCGCGCCGGACATCGGCCCCATGCTGTGAGCACGCTGTGAGCGGACCCCGCGGGCGCGGGCACACCGCCTCGGAACCCTCCAGAACCCCTTAGAGTCTGGTCATGCCCAACGACAAGGCGCTCTTCCTGGGACAGTTTCTGCGCTCCCCCTCGATCGTCGGCGCCATCGCGCCAAGCTCGCGCAAGCTCGCCCAGGCCGTCACCGCCCCCCTCCCGGAGAACGGCGATCCCGTGATCGTCGAGCTCGGACCGGGCACGGGGCCGTTCACGGCCGAGATCCAGCGCAGGCTCAACGGGCGCGGCCACCACCTGGCCGTCGAGATCAACGCCCCCATGGCGAAACTGCTGTCCGAGCGTTTCCCCAGCGTCGACGTGGTCGTGGGCGACGCTTGCGAACTCCCCAAGATGCTGGCCGACCGCGGCCTCACCAAGGCCGACGTGATCGTCAGCGGCCTCCCGTGGGCGGCGTTCCCCCAGGCACTGCAATTGCGGCTTATGTCCGCCGTGACCACTGTCCTCGCCCCCGACGGCGCGTTCACCACCTTCGCCTACGTGCACGCACTGCAGCTCACCCCCGCCAAACGGTTCCGGCGGCTGCTGTCCACCACCTTCGAGGAGGTCGTGGCCGGACGCACGGTGTGGGGAAACATGCCCCCGGCGTTCGTCTACAACGCGAGGCGTGCTCGCACCCGATCGGCCTGACGCGAATAGGCTCCTTGTCGTCCGACATATGCGACAAGGAGCCCAAATCCGTGGTCACCATTCGTCTTGCCACTCCGGACGACGCACCGGCACTGCACAAACTGATAACCGGCCTCGCCGGCCAGCAGAACCTGCTTGACCATGTGACCGTCACCCCCGGGCAACTGGCCGGCGTCCTCGCCCGCCCCGAAGCCGGCTCCCTGCTGGCCGAGGAGGACGGGCGCGCGATTGGATACGTTTCGTGGGTGCGCTCGGTGAGCTTCTGGCTCGGCAGTGAATACATCCATTTGGACGACCTCTACGTCACCGAGGACATGCGAGGCCGCGGCGTCGGCGAACGCCTGATGCGCACGCTCGCCGACCTCAACCCGGACACGGTGATCCGCTGGGAAGTCCAACAGGACAACATCGCCGCCCAACGCTTCTACGAGCGGCTGGGAGCAAAGATCCTCTTCCGCGGCGTCTGCAACTGGCGCCCCTAGCAGGGGAACCCCGCACGGCCCGGCCCACACTCCAAGATCCAGGGCGCGAAGCGCATGAGCGCCGCAGGCCAGCCGAAGGACGGCCTGCGGTGCCTCGGTGGGCGTCACGGCCGGCCGTCCGTGACACGGCCTCAGCGGCGAGCGGCCCCCACCAAGGCCTCGATGAGGCGGTTGTCGTCGCCCCGCTCCGGATGCCACTGCACGCCGACGGCGAACCGGTGCCCCTGGAGCTCCACCGCCTCGACGATCTGGTCGTCCGCCCATGCCACGGCCTGCAGCCCGTTGCCGAGGCGCCGTACCGACTGCTCATGCGGAGCGACCACCTCCACGTGGTCACCGATGGCCTTGCCGAGGGTGCTCGACACGCTGACCTGGATGACATGGGTCTGCCCGGCCTCGGCGTGCCGGTTGTGGTCCACCACGTCGGGCAGCCAGGGGATCAGCGTGCCGCCCTGCGCCACGTTGAGCACATGCATGCCCCGGGCGACGGCGAGCAGCGGGATGTCGGCGTTGACGGCGGCACGTGCCAAGGCCAGTTCGAAGCGGTCGCGGTGGGGCTGCGGTGGGGCGACCCTCGTCTCGGCGGCTTCGCCGTACACCTCGGGGTCCAGCGCCGTCCCGTCCGCGAAGATCAGGCCGGAAAGGCTGGAGACGTAGGTGTTGATGCTGCCGGGGCCGACCGGGGGCAGCAGCACGGGGGCTCCACCGGCCTTCTGCACCGCCTTGGCGTAGGCGGGCGGCGACAAGGTCGCCTCCCTGACCCAGGAACCCCACCGGGCTGCTTCGAGATAGGCGGTGATACCGATCAAGGGTCGGGTCATACGTGATCTCCAGGGGGCATCCATGAGGTCCCGACCGCCCTGTTCCGAGCAGTGAAGCACCCCATCTCCAGCGGCATGCCCCATCATGGCCTACACCATTTCGGTTATGTCGGGCTTCCGCGGTATCAGAATCACACCTTTTTCCACCGTCGCCCGTCTCCTACCCCGGGCCTGGGGCGCTCTCCGCCCCGGGACGAATCCCCCACGACATGACAGCTCGTCGGCCGGTACGGCGAAGCCTCCTGGCGCACACCCCCGCGAGCAGCGGTCCACCGAATCCCCCGCACCATCACAGCCCACCGCACGGTACGGCGAAGCCCCACCGGCCACCAGCCCGATCGGACCCGCCACACCGCACCGGAAGCCCCGCCCTCCCCCAACCCCGGCACGACCACCCGCGCCCCGATCGAATCCCCCGCGCCACCACAGCCCACCGGACACCTCGGCAAAGCCCCGCCTTCACCCCGCACCTGGCGAACGACGACAGCGAGGCCACCCCGAAAACCACCCAAGATATACGCATTTCAGCGTTGACAAATACACCCACGAAAGAAACGTGATTTTTCCTCACTTCTCCCCACTAGACATTTACCCGACACCTCACAGAGAATAGCGATTCAGTTACAGATGGTATGGATTCGCACCACATTGCGATGAAACGGTTGTGACTTTCGCACGCTGATGGAACACTTCAAAACGAGCGACCGGTCGAGCCGGGGCCGCCGGGCGCTCACAACCCGGAGTGTCAGGGAGGTGCATCTTTAGACCGGTTAATCGGTCCGGTCACTTTAGGGTGGTTCTGGTTTAAATGTCGTTGAATCCCCGTCTCGTCAAGGAGAGCTTCTCCGTCATCGAGCCTGTCGCGGACAAAGCGGCAGCCTACTTCTACGGCCGGTTATTCGCGGAGAATCCCCACCTCAGGGGCATGTTCCCGCCGGCCATGGACCTACAGCGCGACAGGCTGTTCGGCGCGCTGACACGCATTGTCTGGAGCCTGGACAGCCCGGACGGGCTGGCGTCCTACCTCGGGCAACTGGGACGCGACCACCGGAAATACGGCGTGGTGGCCGCTCACTACACGGCCGTCGGCAACGCGTTGCTGGCGACGGCGCGGCGTTTCGCCGCGGAGGTGTGGACGGCGGAGGTCGAGGCCGCCTGGGTCGCGGCCTACACCGTCGCGGCGGACCTGATGTCGAAGGCCGCGGAGGCGGACTCCGAGTTCTCACCCGCGTGGTGGCTGGCCGAAGTGGTGGATCACGAGCTCCGGGCCGAGGATATCGCCGTCCTCACATTGCGCCCCAACCAGCACTTACCGTATACAGCAGGGCAGCACATCACCGTGCAGACACCACGGTGGCCCAGGGTGTGGCGCAGCTACTCGGTCGCCAACGCCCCCCGCGAGGACGGCGTGATCCGCCTTCATGTACGCGCCCTCACCGGAGGCTGGGTGTCGACCTCGCTGGTGCGGCACACCCGCGTCGGCGACACGCTGATGCTGGGGCCCGCCGTCGGCGGGATGGTTCCCCCGGGGGACAACGTCCGCGACGTGCTGTGTGTGGCGGGCGGCACCGGTCTCGCACCGCTCAAGGCGATCGTCGAAGACATCATCACCTCGGGCCGCCGGATCAATGTGCACTTGCTCTACGGTGCACGAACTTCAGGTGAGCTTTACGACTTATCCGATCTCGTGCGGATGGAAGCGGCACACCCGTGGCTGCGAGTGATCCCTGTGGTCTCCGACCAGCCGTTTTTTGAAGGATTACGGGGAATGCTGCCGGAAGTGATGTCACGATTCCCGTCGTGGGCCGATCATGAGGTCTACCTCTGCGGGCCCACCGACATGGTCAACGAGACCGTGCGCCGGCTCCAAGAAGCCGGCGTGCCACTCAGCCGAATCCACCGGGACACGGCAGCGGAACTCTGAAGCCAGGAAACCAGGGGGCCTGGAAAGAGGGCGGGGCAGACTGACCACTCCCCGCCCTCCCGCCTTTTTCGGTCCATGGCAGCGCCGTCGGAGGAACGATTATCCGTCAGGCAGCTAGAAAAGGGGCGCCTTCACCGCGCAAATGGCATGTACCCAGCTTGTTCCCCATCCCTGCGTGACACGATGGTCCTGATCCGCACGCAGCGGAGCGAACAACCACCAGGGAGGCTGTCATGCGCGAAGCACTCCTCGCGATCGGCACACGCAAGGGGCTGTTCCTCGCGAGGTCAAGCGACGGGAGTCCGTTCGCCGTGCAGCCTGTCAGGTTCTCCACGGTCGGCGTGCACGCGGTCGCCATCGACACCCGGGGACACGTCCCCCGGGTCCTCGCCGCCATCGAATACGGACATTTCGGCCCATCCATTATGTGGTCCGACGATCTCGGTGAGACCTGGAACGAAGCACAGAGACCGCCCGTCGCCTTCCCGGACCACACCGGCGCGACCCTGACCCGGATTTGGCAGATCACCCCATCCCCCACCGAGCCGGGGGTCGTCTGGGCGGGCGCCGAGCCGGGAGCGCTGTTCCGCTCGGAGGACGGGGGCAAGACCTACAGCCTGGTGCAAGGGCTGTGGAATCACCCGCACCGCCCCCAATGGCAACCCGGCGGAGGCGGCCTATGCCTCCACACCGTCGTCCCCCACCCGAAGGACAGCGCCAAACTGGGCATCGCCGTGTCCGCTGCCGGTTTCTATCGCAGCGACGACGGCGGACAGACCTGGGAGGCGGCCAACCGCGGCATCCGCGCCCCCTTCCTCCCGGAAGGCGGGCAGTTCCCGGAGTTCGGGCAATGCGTGCACAAGGTAGCCCAGCACCCCGCCCACCCGGACCGGCTCTACCTCCAGCACCACTTCGGGGTCTACCGGAGCGACGACTTCGGCGGCACCTGGACCTCGATCGGCGATGATCTGCCGTCCGACTTCGGCTTCCCCGTCGTCGTGCACCCCACCAAGCCGGACACGGTCTTCGTGCTCCCCCTGGAGTCGGATATGGACCGTGTGCCGGTCGACCACCGTTACCGGGTGTTCCGCACCGACGACGCCGGCGACACCTGGCACGCCTACACCCGCGGCCTGCCCGAGCCGCCCGTCCACGCCTCGGTGCTGCGCGACGCGATGTCCGCCTCACCCGCCGGGCTGTTCTTCGGCACCCGCGACGGCGAGGTGTACGGCTCGCGCGACGACGGTGAGACATGGACCCGAATCGCCCGGCATCTCCCCGACGTGCTCACCGTGCGCTCCGCCATACTCCCCTCGGTGCGGGAGCCCGGGTTCATGTCCGGCACCAACCAGCGGATGGGGTCTTAGGAAGTGATGGCTCGACCGGTCATGCTCGTGACTTTCGTCTTACCGAGCACGCTACGGCACTGGGTCGGCGACGCCAGCGAGGTGAAGGTCTTCGCGGTGGCCGACCACAGCACCACCCAGCCCACACTCGGCGGCGCACTGGACACTCTGCGCCGGACCCACCCCAAACTCGAAGGACGTCTCCGCGACGACTACGGCCGCATCCGCAGACACATCAGCATGTTCGTCTGCGGCGAGAACGCCCGCCGCATCGGCGGCCTGGACTGCGTGCTCCCCCCGGGCGCGGAGGTCTACGTGCTGCCCGCCATCGGCTGAGCCGCTCCCACCCGGGACCGGCTCAGCCCGCGGTCTCCTAGGGCGCGACCCGCCCGTTGGCGACGAACGCGGCGTGGGTCAGCGGCATCAACTCAGCCCAGATCGCCTCCATGCGCTCGGCCACCATCTCGATCTCGCGCTGCGGGAACGACGGCACACGCGCCCGCTCGTCCTTGGTGCGCAGGGACAGGAAGTGCATCAGCGAGCGGGCGTTGCACGTGGCATACATCGTCGAGAACAATCCGACGGGGAGCACGGCCCGGGCCACCTCACGGGCGACACCGGCCTCCAGCATCTCCTGGTAGGCGGCATATGCCTGGCGATAGGAGGACTCCATCGCCTCGGTGACCACCTTGTGCTGCTCGTCGGACCCCGGCACGAACACATAACGCCCGGGCTTGCCCTCTTGCACAAGCTTGCGTTCATGCCCCGGCACATAGAAAACCGGACTTAGCTCGCGATAACGCCCACTCTCCTCGTTGTATGAATTGTGCACGACAATTCCATTTGCGAGGAAATTATGCCAAGGCCCCTCGACCGACAAGTCGTAGGTCATCTCCTCACCGTCGTCTTCGGCGGAGACGATCGGGTCGGGCTTCGCGATGGAGATCTTCCCACCACGCTTAGCCAGGGCCTGCTCCGAATTGCTCTTCGTCCGGTGACACTTCGTACATGCGGGCTTGAGATTGCGCTCATCGAGAGCCTTCAGTAGGTCCGATGCGACAGGAACCACATGGTCCAGTGTCAACTCGTCGCGATCGAATGTCTCAGAGCACAGATAGCAGGTGTCCACCTGCTTGATGAGCCGGAGCCGCTGCATAGAGGTCCACACACCGATGCCCCGGCGAAGCGAGGGGGGAACCAGCGCCTCGGACGGACGTGGTGCCGTGCCTGCGACCATGAGTTCGTCGCCGACGACGAGCTCTCCGGCCTTCCTCCAGCCATGCGGGGTGAGGACCGCATGATCAACGGAACACCTCAGCGTGCGACCACTCGCTGTGCTAAGCCGGATCAACTGCTTGACCCCGGACTCCATCACGTCCACGATCCTGGCGCGAGAGGCCATGAGAGTCACCTCGTCGAAGCATCGCACATGGTTGCGGCGGACCGAGTCGAGCTTTCGCACTCGCTTCGAAGGGTTTGCCTCCCTGAAAGCGGCTACTGCCTGAGCTGCCGCCTCCTTTGTGTCATGTAGCCCAAGATAGTGAATGCGCTTGCTGTGCCTAACCTGCGCTGTCCACTTCTGTGCACCCTTGTGCCACGAGACACCTCCCCCCGCACGGGGCAGGACGTCTTCGACACCGTGATGCCAGAGCCGGTAGAGCTCTGCGATGGTTCGACGGCGAATATGCCCTTTCTCACTCACCAGCGTGATCTCGGAGTCGCCGGCGAGACACCAGCCGACTCGATGACGGTGGAATTCGCGGAACACGAAGATCGGCGCATTGATGAAGAAGGTCATCGAGTTGTGCTCGAACGGGCTGCCGTGCCGGTCCCGCATGAGGTAGTTGATCAACCCCTTGGACTTCTCAGCGTCCTTGTTGACCTCCTCGATCGACTGCTCCCCCGCCGTGGACACCCTCGCCGCCCACAGAACGTCGGTGTCCTTCGCGCTGTGCCGCACCAGCTCGACGGTCACGTCGGAGAGGAAACGCGGTTCACCGCTCATGAGATCCCCCTGTCGTCATCGCTACCCAGACCGCCGTACATGCTAGACCTCCTCGTCACCGCACCGCTCAGGCGTCCTCACCATGACCTGCGATCCGGGTCTCCGCTCAGACGATCACAGCCGGTAGACGCGGCGGGCGTTGCCGGAGCCGATCATGTGGGCGAAGCGGGCGGCGTCGGCGGGCGACCAGTCGCCCCGGCCGATGCGGGCGGCAAAGGCATGGGCGAGGCCGCGGCGATGGTGGAGGGCGCCGAGCAGCAGGGTCTCGGCGAGGGCCGAGCCGCCGGAGCCGAACATCAGCTTGTGGAAGGGCACAAGGTCGAGCACTTCGCCGATGGCGGTGGCGGAGGCCGAGGAGGCGAGGCCCATGCCGAGGTCGAGGTAGACGTGCGGGAAGACGGCGGCCAGGTGGGCGGCCTGCCGGTGGAACGGGTGGCAGTGCAGCAGGATGACCGGCACCCCGAGGTGCTGCACAACCCTGACGAACCCCGCCATCAATGTGGGATCGGCGCGGTAAGGATCGATCCCGGCTCGCCCGTGGCCCGTCGGAAGCTGGAGCGGGAGCCCCCGCTCGCGGGCCACGTCGACGGCGGCCCACAGCAGGTGCCTGAGCAGCACCGGGTCGCCGAGGATCTCCTTGGGGTCGGCGAGACGGCGGTTGGCCGCAGCGATGACCGACCCCCGGCTCGGGCGGGCGGGGTCGAAGTGCAAGCCGTGCCGGTGCGCGATGGCCGAGGTGAGGCCGACGGCGCGGGCCGCACGCTCGTGCAGCGCCACCGCCAGCGACTCCATGTAGTCGACCGCGGTGCGGGCCCTCTCGGCGACCCGCTGCTCGATGCCCTCCAGCCCCACGACCTCGTCGGCCGCCGCCCCGCCGAGACGCCCCATCTCCGCCGTCGACAGGACCTCCGGCCCCGCGTCCGCCGTGTCGACCAGGAACGCGGCCACCCCCGCGGCTCGAAGCAGCCTCCAGTTGACCTCGTCGGCCCCGAGCTCGGCGCGTCGCGACAGGTAGACGGCGGGCGCCGCATGCACCGGAAGGTCAAGCAGCGGCGCACACCATCGGCGCACCGCCACACCGGCGGAGCTGTCGAAGTGTGTGGTGCCCGGCGGGGCGGGCGCTCCGGACTCCGCGATCAGGATCTCGAACCGCGCCCTGGAGAGGTCGTCACGCTCCACCCCCCGGCAGTGTTGATCGATCATCGGGGCAAGCAGGGCCTCCCGCACCTGATCAGGCAGCCCGTCGGGCCACCCGGCGCCGTCCTCCTCGTCCCACCCTCCACGCGCTTGCCGCGATCGCCTTCCCGGCCCCGTCTCGCTCCGCCCCTCCCGGGCTCTTAAACCCGCCCCGCCTTCCTCACCGCCGCTCTCCGTGTCCCCGCCGAGGTCGCTCACCGCCCCCGTCAGGCCACCCGTGTCGACGCGGCTCCAACCCGTCCGCCCGGCATCACTCCCGCGGCGGCCGCCGCCGGACTCGCGGTTCGCCGTCCCCATCCCACCGGCGGCCGTGCCCCTGGCGGCAGGCCCGCTCAACGCCCGGCCGTCCGCGCGCGAAGGCTCACCGGGATCATCCGAGTCCGCCGCGTGCGCTCCCACACCGCTCCCACCGGCAAGCCCGCCCTCTGCCCGGCCCACGCCACCCCGAGAGGGCCTCTTGGCGGTGTGGCCCGTCGCGGTGTGGCCCGTCACGGTGTGCCCCGTCTCAAGCCCCAGATCAGGCTGCACGAGTGCCGGCGAACCCGAGTCCGCCGCCTGTGCCCCTCCCGAACCAACGGCGCCGGCCCGCCCTCTCCGCACCCACCCCGCGTCGCTCCCCCGCCGTGACTCCCCACGAAGCTCGTCGAAAGCCGGGCCGTGCTCAGCCCCTTGGCCGGTCTCACTCCCCCCTCCATGAGCCACCCCCGCCGGGTCTTGACGCGCGCCCGGGAGCAACCCGGGGCCCGCCTCGCCCGTGCGGTCGCCGCCGGAGCCACGAACCCCGCCACGTTTCCCCTGAACGGCCTTATCGGAAGTCACCCCGCCGTCGGACACGGAATCGTCGTCCACCGTGCGACCGGACCCACGCCGAGGACCACCTGCCTTCCCCCCGGCCGCCCGCCGCGGCGACGCATCGTCTTCCCCGGACCACTCGCCTGAGCCCCGGGCCGGCTCATCACCGCTCTTCGCCCTGGCCTCCTGCCGGGGGGACGCATCCTCTTCCTCGAAAGACCCGCCACCCGTGCCCTGAACCGGCACCTCACCGGCCTTTGCCCTGCCCGGCCGCCGGGCAAGCGGGCCGGCCTGCTCCGGCACCTCACCGCTCTTCGCCTTGCCCGCCCGCCGAGGCGGGCCCCCCTCCGGCTCAGGCCCCCCGCCGGCCCCCTCCGGGACCTGCACGTCATCGGCCTTCCCCCTGCCGACCCGCCGAGGGGGCCCACCGTCTCCCCCGGCGAGACGGCCCTCGCCCGGAGGCTCCATCGGAGGCACGGCGCGGCGTGCCCGGGAGGGGCGCCGGGTGCCGGTGATCAGCCCGTCGACCAGTCCGCTGGCGGATGCCGCGTCGAAGCGCCCCGCGTCGTGTGGCCGCATCGCTCCCCCTCGCCGTTGCCGTGAGTGCCGCGTGAATGGCGCGCGAAGACAACCGGAGGCCGGTGAGGACATCACCTCACCGGCCCCGTGTCTCAACGCCGTGCAGACTCTAGGCCCTTCAGCCCCACCGGTCCGGCGTCTTTACTCTCTTTACTTAAGCCCTTTACCTGAGCCTTCCTTCGAGAAGGCGAATGTCCGCTCTCAGGTGTTACGGGCGGCCAATTTCAGCACATTGGCGATGATCTTCTCCCCCGCCCCGCCCTCGGTGGTGAGGATGGACTCCGGGTGGAACTGTACGGCGAAGCGCCGGTTGGCAGGGTCCTCGATCGCCATCACAGCCCCGTCGGGCGTGAAGGCGGTGGAATCGAACCCGATCACACCCTCCCGCTTGGCGTGCACCGAGTGGTAACGGGCCGCGGTGAACTCGGCGGGCAGGCCGGACAGCAGCGCACTCTCCCCCTCACGGCCGACCTGGCCGCGTTTGCCGTGCTCGGGGTAGGGCAGCAGGCTCAGAGTGCCGCCCGCGTGCTCGACCATGGCCTGAAGGCCGAGGCACACCCCGAAGACGGGCAGCCCCCGCTCATAGACCGCGTCCAGCAGCGCGGAGGTGCCGAAGTCGGACGGCCACCCCGGGCCGGGTGACAGCACGACCAGCGAGGGGGCGAGCTCGTCGAGCATGCGCAGCGGGAAGCCGTGGCGCAGGGTCGTGACCTCCGCCCCTTGCCGCCGGAAGTAGTCGGCGAGGGTGTTGACGAAGGAGTCCTCGTGGTCGACGAGGAGCACCGACATGCCCGCGCCGGGCTGCTCGGCCTCGGCGGGCTCGGCGGGCTCGGCGGCTGGGCGGCCGACGGCGGCCAGGGCGCCGAGCAGGGCGCTGGCCTTGAGCTCGGTCTCGCGCTCCTCGGCGTGCGGGTCGGAGTCGAACAGAAGCGTGGCCCCGGCGCGCACGGCGGCGACGCCGCCCCTGATCTGGGCGGTGCGCAGGGTGAGGCCGGTGTTCATCGAGCCGTCGAAGCCGATGTAACCGACTGCTCCGCCGTACCACCGCCGGGTAGTGGCCTCGTGCTCCTCGATGAACTGCATCGCCCAGGTCTTGGGCGCGCCGGTGACGGTGACAGCCCACATGTGGGTGAGGAAGGCGTCGAGCGCGTCGAACTCGGGCCGCAGGCGGCCCTCGATGTGGTCGACGGTGTGGATGACCCTGGAGTACATCTCGATCTGGCGGCGGCCGATCACCTTGACGCTGCCGGGGACGCAGACGCGCGACTTGTCGTTGCGGTCGACGTCGGTGCACATCGTGAGCTCCGACTCCTCCTTGATGCTCGACAGGAGGGTGCGGATGTTCTCGGCGTCCTCGACGGGGTCGACGCCGCGGGCGATGGTGCCGGAGATGGGGCACGTCTCGACGCGGTCGCCGCCGACCCTGACATACATCTCGGGGGAGGCGCCCACGAGGTGCTCGCCGTCGCCCAGGTTGAAGAGAAACTCATAGGGCGCGGGGTTGCTCGCGCGCAGGTGCCGGTAGAAGGCGGGCGGGTCGGCGCAGGGCGCGTGGAACACCTGGCCGGGCACGACCTCGAACAGGTCGCCGCGGACGAACTTCTCCTTCGCCGCGGCCACGACCTCGGCATAGTGCCCCCGCACGGGGTCACTCGGGATCTCGGCGGGCGGCGGCGCGAGGGGCAGGGTCTCGCCGTCGCGGGGCAGGCCGGCGGTGGTGACGCCGTCCACGGTGAACTCATAGAGGTATTCCCGGCTGGTCTCGCGTTTGCGGTCGACGACGAGAACCCGGTCGGGCAGGTGGAGCACCAGGTCGCGCTGGTCGGCGGGGCGGGTGAGCACCTGCCGGATCGGCTCGAACTGGAACGCCAGGTCATAACCGAACGCGCCATACAGCCCGAGGTGCTCGTCGTCGCCTTTGAACGCCGCGATCACCTCGCGGATGGCGCTGAACACCGTGGGGCGGCGGCTGCGCATCTCCTCGGGAAGGAGGTCCTCCGACTCCGGGACGTGCACCTCGACCCGGTCGCCGGACGGCTCCTCGGTGGGTTTGCCCGCCGCCAGCAGGCACGAGGTGACGGCGGGAAGCACGATGCGCCCGCGCGCGTTGAGCGCCCTGGCCGAGATGCGCCGCCCTCTGGCCACGATCTCCAGGCAAGGGTCGACATAGGCGAGGTGCCACCGGCTGTAGCGGCCGGGGTATTCCATGCCCGAGGACAACACCCCACCCCGGCGCCGGCCGAGCGAGCTCACGATCTCTTCAAGCACCGACTCGGGCACATCACCGGCCGACACTTCAACCGCTACCCCACTGGCGGTGGTATATCCGCTGATCTCCACCTTTGAATCTCGCCCCACTTCGCAAATAATGATGCCCCGGGGGCGGGCATGGAGAAGGCCGCCTCCCAGGGCGGCCGTCTGATTCACATGCGAGAACCCGCGCCGCCTAGAAGCGGCGCCACCACATTGAGTTGCTACGGGTTCGCATGGCGCCAAGGCTAGCCCCAACCCGATGATCACGCAACGCGAGTACGGCAAAGCCACGTCGGCCGCGCCCCCGCAGGTCGGCGTGCCTCCGGGGCTCCGCCGCGCCACGACAGCCGTCGTGATGTCCTGCCCGCATGGTCAGCGGGGGTGGTGACGGCGGGTGAGGCCGTTGAGGTGGGCGTAGACCACGGCGTGGACGCGGTCGCGGAGGCCGAGTTTGGCGAGGATGCGGGACACGTGTGTCTTCACGGTCTCCTCGCCGACGTGGAGGGCGCCGGCGATCTCGGCGTTGCTCCGGGCTTCGGCGAGCAGCATGAGCACCTCGCGCTCACGGACGGTGAGCCGTCCGACACCGGGGGGTTCCGCGGCGGGTTCGATCGAGGTGGCGAAGCGGGCGACCAGGCGCTTGGTGACCGAGGGGTCGATCAGGGCGTCGCCGCGCGCCGCGACGCGGATGGCCGAGGTCATCTCCTCGGGGGGCAGGCTCTTCAGCAGGAATCCGCTGGCGCCGGCCCGCAGGGCGCGGTAGACGTATTCGTCGCTGTCGTAGGTCGTCAGTACAAGAACTCTGGTGGTGTTGCCGGGCGCGGACAGGATCGCCTCGGTGGCGGCCAGGCCGTCGAGCCTCGGCATGCGCACGTCGAGGATGGCCACGTCGGGGCGGAGCCTGCGGGTCTCGGCCACGGCCTCGCGGCCGTCGGCGGCCTCGGCCACGCACTCGAGGTCGGGTTGAGTGTCGAGGACGGCCCGCATGCCGGAACGGAACATCGCGTGATCGTCGGCTAGCAGCACGCGCAGTGTCACACGGTCTCCCCAGGGACTAGGCGGCAGAGGAAAGGAAAGGTCTCATAACGATCATGCCGTGTCGCGAAGCTCTAGGAGGCACGGCGGCCGGCGACCTCGGCGACGCGCTCAAGATCGGGCCGGGTGGTAAGGGCCATACGTGGCTCGGGACACCGTGAACGGCACCGGGCTGAAGCCCACCATGGCCACCGCGATGAAGCGGTCCGGCGAAGGACCCGTCGCGATCATGTCGCTTCGAGGGGGAAGCCGACCTGGAGGCGCCAGTGGCGGCCGTCGGCCTGGGTGCCGTAGGTGATGCGGCCGCCGAAGAGGGCGACGCGCTGTCTGATCCCGGCCAGGCCGCGGGCCGGGGAGTCGCGGGGGGTCCGGACGCGCAGGCCCTTGGGGATGGGGTTGGTGACGGTGACGACGACATCGCCGGGTTGGTAGGTGAGTTCGACGCTGACGGAGTCGCCGTCCCCGTGGCGGAGGGCGTTGGTGAGGGCCTCCTGGACGATGCGGTAGAGCGCGATGTCGAGTGAGCCGGGCACGCGGCGCGGCATGCCGCGCATGGCCAGTTCGACCGCCAGTCCCGCCGTCCGGACCTTTTCCACGAGTTCGTCGATGTTGTGGAGGCCGGGCTGGCGCATGGTGCCGGTGCCGGTGCCGTTGAGGATGTCGAGCATTTTGCGCAGGTCGGCCATGGCGGCGCGGGTGCCCTCCTCCACGGCGGCGAGGGAACGCGCCACGCCGGTGAGCGATGTGCCGGGCTCCGCCGTACCGAGGCCAAGGCGGGCCGCGCCGGCGTGCACGCTGATGGCGCTCACGTGGTGGGAGATCACGTCGTGCAGGTCGCGGGCGATGGCGCTGCGTTCCTCGGCGACGGCGCGCTGCACCGCGGCCTCCTCGGCGATGCGCCGCTGTTCGGCCTGCTGCTCCAGTTTGGAGAGGAAGGCGCGTCTGGCGGTGGTGTAACGCCCGACCATCCACGGCAGCAGGGCGTTGCCGATGACCAGGAATCCCACGGCGCCCAGCCCGATGTGCTGTCCGGTCAGCAGGGTGCCGCCCACGACGCCCGCGACGAGAGCGGCCAGGGCGACGAACGAGTGGGTGGAGCGCAGCCACGCCCCGGCGCGGTAGCCGGCGACGAGCAGCCCTGCCGTGGTAGCGGAGCGCGGGTCGCCCGCGCCGTCGACGATGAGGTGGCCGGCGAAGAGGTGGACCGTGCCCTGCAGGACGGCAACGACACCGGACAGCCGCGCGGGGCCGGCCAGCGCGGCGTCGGCGACCACGAGGATCACGAGCGCCGCCCACAGCCTCGGCCCGCCGGAGGGGGACGGGCCTGCGACGATGAACGAGCCGACATCCGCCACGACGCACGCGGCGGCGACCAGAATCGCCTGACGGGTTAACGAACGGCTGGGGTCTCGCACCTGGTTCACGCTGCTCCACTACGTCGGCCTGTCACGCGAACCCGCCTACCCCTAGGGGTACGGCCGCGGCCGCACGGTCGGCCGCCGGAGGGGCGCTGAACAGGAGTGGGTGTCCCGGAAAGGTATCCCGCCAACCTGGCAAAAGACATCAGTAGAACTGATTACCTGCACCAACGTAGGGTCAAATGTCCCTCCTGGGAGGGATGGGGAATCACACCATTTGAGGACGCTTTCCTGGGGGCGTTTGAATAGCGTCGCCCCTCGATGAAGACCTACGGATTCCTTCTGCGGGTGTCCACGGTGCTCCTGATCGTCCTGGTGGTCCTCACCGCGGGTGCGGTGACGGGAGGGCGGCCCGCGTGGGCCGACGGGGCACCGGCGGGCCAGGACCTGCACATATCCCAGACACTGGGGGCCAGGGAGCTGACGGTGGTGGTCCGCCGGGCCGACGCCGTACCCGGGCCGCTCAGGGTCGACGTGATCACCCACGCGGGCACTCCCGCCGGGCGGCTCGCACTGCGGGTGATCCCGACGGGCGCGAGCACCGCGGCGGGCGAGCTGCCCGCGGCGGGCTCGGTCGTCGCCGAGGGGACGCTGGACCTCGGTGCCGTCCCCGGCTACCACGGCGTCACCCTGCGGGTGGATCGGCCGGGGCCGTGGGAGCTCGCCGTCGACGACGGGGAACGGGTGGCGCGCATCCCGTTCATCGTGCCGGCGCGTGTGGTCACGCCTCCGGAATTCGCGGCCTATGTCGGTTTCACCGCCGCGGGTGCACTGCTTCTCGTCGCGCTCGCGCTTGTGGTGTGGGCACGTCGGTGGTGGTTGTCGCTGTTCCCTGCGGGCGGGATGGTCGCCGCCGCAGCGGTGGGGGTGACCGGGGCGCTGCTGTCGGCGACCACGCCGCTGCCGCCGCAGGCCGGCCCGGATCTGGACCCGACGATCGACAACGTCACGGCGCCCTACTCCGTCAAACGTCCCCCTTTGGAGGACCTCTCGCGCCCACCGGTGAACATGCACCTGCGACCGCCGGAGGAGGCGAGCGCGGGGCGGCGGGTGGAGTTCGACCTGCTGCTGACCGACGGGGCCACCGGGCGGCCGGTCGACGACCTGCTCGTGCACGACAGCGCGCTGATCCATCTGATCGTGGTGTCGCCGTCGGGACGGCTCTGGCACCTGCATCCGGTGCGGATCGGACGCGGTCACTACCAGGTGAGCCTGGTGGCGGGCGAGGCCGGGCATTACGCGGTGACAGCGGAGGTCGCGCGGCGCGGCGGCGGGGTGCAACTGCTGCGCTCGGCCACCGGTTTCGAGGTCGGGCCCGGCCTGGCTCACGCCGTACCGGCCCCCGAACCCAAGGGCCTCGGCCTGCGTGAGGTGGACGGGACGGCGGTGGATCTGTCCGTCACGGGCGGGGCGTACGGCGAAGCCACCGGCATCGCCGGCTCCAACGGCACCCCCGGCACCCCCGGCACCCCCGGCACCGAGGGAGTGTCCGGCGGGTCCGCTGCGAAGGGTGTGTCCGCCGAGGCCGGCGCCGCCAAGGAGGCGGCGGTCGAGCCCTCCGCGACGGAGGTCGTCGCAGGACAGGCGACGACGATCAACGCAAAGATCGGCGACACAGCCGACCTCCAGCCGTGGCTCGGCATGGAGGGGCACATGATCGTGGTTGGTCCGCTGCCCGAGGGGAAGCCGGTGGGCAAGGCCACCGAGAGCGCGCCGATCTGGGCGCATGTGCACGCCATGGGGGCCGTACGGAAGGACGGTGTGGGCGGTCAGCCCGATGAGACCGTGGCGGCCTTCGGGCCGACGGTGAGGTTCACCTACACCTTCCCGCAGCCGGGGCGCTACCGGCTCTGGGTGCAGGCGGAGCGGAACTACTCGATTGTGACGGTGCCCGCGATCCTCGACGTCGGGCGACCGGAGGGAGGGGATCCCCCAGCATGACGGACACCACCCCGGCGGACGGCCCTTCGGCGCCCGGCCGCACCCCGGCGAGCGGCACCCCAGCAAACGACGTCTCAGCAGACAACATCCCGGCACCCGACAGCAGCACCACAACCCTCGGCGTCCCGGCAGACGGCACCACCTCGGCTCGGTCCACAGGTAAGCGCAGGTTCCTCTCGACCGTGCTCTCCCTCGCGCTCCTCGCCGGGCTGGCGTTGTGGATCTTCTGGCCCCGGGATGCCGGCGGCCCCGCCGTACTCCACAACGGCACCGCCGCCTACCAGATCAAACTCACCCTGCACAGCCCGAAGAGGGGCACCAGCCCGGTCACGGTGCACGTGACCGACCGCCAGGGCAAGCCGGCGGCGCTGACGACCGTCAGTGTCGAACCGGTCATGCCTCACATGGGGCACGCCGCCGCACCCGCGACCGCGGTGGCGGGGGCGCCGGGGCTCTACCGCGCGGACAACGTGCGGTTCTTCATGGCGGGCGCCTGGGAGATCACCGTGGTGCTCCGCGGCCCCACCGGCACCGACCAGGCCGTCTTCCCGGTGCTGGTCACATGACAGGCAGCCCCGCATGAACCCTGCCGAACCCGCAGCAAAAGCCGGTCCCACAGCAGAACCCGGCCACACAACACCAACCGATCACTCGACAACGACTCCACAGCGAGTCCTCACCACAAAGGGGAACATCTCATGACCATCGCCGCGCCCGGAGCAGCCTCGGGGCGTGGGCGCGCCTCGGCGTCGTCACGCGCCGCCATCGCGTCCAAAGGCTGGATTCCAGCCTCAGTCGTCATGCTCGGCGTCGTGTTCTCGCTCACCGCGCTCAGCTGGGACGTGCAGTGGCACGTCGACGTCGGCCCCGACACGTTCTTCACGCTGCCCCACCTGTTCTTGTACGCCGGGAGCGCCCTGGCGGGGCTCGCCAGCCTGGCCGTGGTGCTCAGCACGACCGCGGCGCACCGCGCGGGACGGCCCGTCGACCCCAGCACCGGCGGACAGCCGATCGCGGTGTTCGGCAAGACCTTCCAGGCCCCCGTGGGCTACCTGATCTCGGGGGCGGGCGCCGCGGGCTTCCTGCTGTACGGCCTGGCCGACATGTGGTGGCACAGCCTCTACGGCTTCGACGCCGTCATCGAGTCGCCCCCGCACATCGGCCTGCTCCTGTCGATCTCGTTCACCATGGTCGGCGTCGTGGTCGTCTTCGCCACGGCGTGGAAGCACACCTGGGGCAAGGCCGGGGTCGTCGTGGCCGCCCCCGTCATGACGGCCTTTACGATGGTGTCGCTGCAAGGGCTCAACCTGCTGAGCTTCGGCCCCTTCCGCATCCGCGGGTCGACCATCGGCGAGATCTTCCTGCTGGCGATGGTCACCGTCACCGTCGTCGTCTTCGTACGGAGCGCCCGGTTGACGCTCGCCTATGGTCTCGCCTACGCGGGCGTTCAGGCCGTGCTGTGGTGGTTCACTCCCGCCGCCACCCGCTGGTACGCCGACGTGACCGGTCTGCCGCTGCGCGACTTCGTAGGTGACGGGGGGCCGGTGGTGCCGGGGATGATGGCGATGAGCCTGCTCCCCGTGGCCCTGGTCGTCCACGCCGCCCTCTCCCGGGCGCCGCGTGCCCCCGCCTCCCTCAAGCGGGCGGCGCCCCTCGTGGGCGCGCTCGCCGGACTGCTGCTCGCGGTCGGCTGGATCGTGCAGAGTTCGCTGGTGTGGGGCGCGCCGTTCTTCAACGCCGCGTACATCGTACTTATCGCCTCGAGCGTGGTCCTCGGTGCGCTCGCCGGGCACCTCGGCAGGGGCTTCGGCCTGATCCTGCGCCACGCGGTGCCCACGACCGCCCCCTCCGCGGAAGGACGCTGACCGATGCGCCGACCATTTCAAACCGCCGCCGCGCTGATCGCCGCGCTGCTGCTCACCGCGCTCAGCGCGGCGCCCGCCCACGCCTACCCGCCCGTCGACATCGTGCACACCGAGAAGGTCAAGGCCGGGCCGTACACGATAACCGTCGGCTTCAGCGTCTGGCCGCTCCGGGCCATGCGGTCGCTGGACTTCACCTTCGTCCCCGACGGCGGCATCCACGGCAAACGTGCCACGATCGCCATGACCGGCCCCGAAGGGGAGGACGAGCCCCGTCCCATGGCCAGGCACCCGCGCAAGCGCGAGGTGTGGGGCATGGACACCACGTCCCTCGACTCCCAGGGCACGTGGAGCTTCGCGTTCGCCGTCGAGGGCCCGCAGGGGCGGGGCGAGGGGGTGCTCAAGAACATCGCCGTCCTGGAGCAGCCCGGCCCTCCGCTGGCGCTGAGCTGGGCCATCGGCACCATCCCGCTCTGGTGCCTGATCGCACTCCTGGCCGTGGCCTGGCGCCGCACCGGCACCGCCCGAGCCCCGGCCCCCGCCTGACCCCACGCCCGGAGCCGCCCGGCCCCCGGTAGAACGCCCGAGCCGAGGACCAAAGTCGCCCGAGTCCCGGCCCACACCTGACCCCAGGCCCAGCGCCGCCCCGGCCCCGGCCCCGGGCGGAACGCCTGCCCACGCCCCGCACCGGGTATTCCACC
>NZ_BOOW01000058.1 GCF_016863435.1 Sinosporangium siamense | reverse complement strand
CGTTTACGAGGGGGAGGATGTCAAGCTGTGAATGTCCTCGCCAGATAGCCGGCCGCCTCACCGACCGCATAACGCTGAACGGGGCCGAAATACCAGGCGGGGTCGAAGGTGCGGTCATAGCGGACGGTCACCGTGAGCCGGTCGCCGTTCCAGCGGAACTCCGCCTCCCGCAGTCGCATCCAGCGGGCCAGCGTCGTGTCTTCGACGACCGTGAAAACCGCCCTGCCGGGAGAGCTCTCGGTGATGCGAAGGGTGAGGGAACGCGGTTCGAACTCGGCGCCGAGGCCGAGGGATTTACGCGGAGTGAAGGTGATGCGGCGGGTGGCGCCCACCGCAAGCCCCTCGCCCTCGGAGGACAGCGGCCGGGGAAAACCGAGGCGGAGGAGAGGCGAGTCAACCGGGCCGAATCGAGGCGTGCCCGCCAAAGCCCTCGTCACATCGACTCCGTGAGCGGCGAGGGTCACGGACACCTCTTGTGCACGATCGACGGTCGTCACATCCACGGCGCCCTCGAGCGAAAGGGCGCCGAGAAGCGGGACGAGCAGTAATGCGTGCCGCTTGCGGTCGCTGATCGCGCCCGCGATCAGCATGACCGCCAAAGCGACCAGATAGAACAGCGGCGCGGCGATGAACAGGCAGACAATCCCCTCGCCGAGCAGCGGACCCGCCAGCGCCAACCCCACCGTCATGGTCGCCATCACGGTGCCCGTGAGGCTGGCCGGCCGCGCGAGCCACACCACCGAGAGCGCGACGACCGCCGGAATGCCCACGTAGAACAGCGCCGTCTGCTCAAGACTCCCGGCATGGAGCACCTCATAGAGCAAATAGCCCGCGAACAGCGCGAACACCGCCCCGGCCAGCACCTTCCTCGCCCGGCCCGCCGCCTTGCGGTCCGGTGCGCCTAACGAACCTTCGCCCAAAGGCCCGTGCCCTCGCGAATCGTCGGGGCCAGGGGTGTCCGGCATGCGGGACTCCATTCATCGAGCGATTTAATCGAGTGATTAAACTCTATGATGAGCTAACACGGAGATGTCAAGCGCTGAAGACGCCGGCGAGACGGCGAATGAGGACGGCCACGGAGTGACGGGAAAACAACAGTCGGGCGCCGAGACGCGCGACCGCCTCATAGACGCGGCGGCGACCGTGGTCAGAAACGAGGGATACGCCCGCGCGAGCGCCAGAACCATCGCACGCGAGGCAGGCGTCAACTCCGCCCTGGTCTTCTACCACTTCGGCGGCGTGGACCCCTTGCTGCTCGCCGCCTTGGACCGGTCCTCCGAACAACGAATGGCGGCCTACCGGGCAGCCGTCGCCGACGTGCGCACCCTGGAGGAATTGGTCGAGGCGGCCGGCGTGATCTACCGCACCGACCTGGCGGAGGGCCACATCATCCTGTTCTCCGAACTCGTCGGAGCGGGCATCGCCAAACCCGAACTCCGCGCCGAGATCGTCAAACGCTCAGACCCGTGGATCGACTTCGTGGAAGAAGCACTTGAACGCGTCATCGGCGGCACCCCGCTCGGCCGGTTACTGCCACCTCGCGAACTCGCCTACGCCGCCATCACCTTCTATCTCGGCGTCAACCTTTTCACGCGTCTCGACGCGGACCAGTCGCGGACCAATGCCCTGTTCGACCTGATGACCCGCGTGGCCCCCCGCGCCAAGCTCCTCACGATGCGCTTGCCTGGCCGTCGCCGTACGCCCTCGGTGGACAGGTGAGTTGGAGGGATGGAGAGGATCTGAGCGGGGGGGCCTGTCGGCCTCGTCAACCTTTTCACGCGTCTCGACGCGGACCAGTCGCGGACCAATGCCCTGTTCGACCTGCGCATGCCCGGTCGCCGCCGTACTCCTTCGGTGGACTGGTGAGTTGGGGGGTGGGAAGATCTGAGCGGGGACCTGTCGCCCTTATTAGGGCAGAATCGGCCTAAACCGGGCGGCGGCCGTCAGTGGGTATGGCGGGCGGGGTGAGTCGGGCGGTGCCGGCTGCGATCACGCGCGTCTTGTTCGGGATTTCTCCGCGCTGCTCGGTGTCGGCGGGCACCGGGGGCGGTGCCGTTGTGAAGCCGGTGATGAAGGACGCGTCGGGCGGCGCCGTCTCCACGGAGGGGCTGAGTCCCATCACGTCAGGAGCGGGCGCCAGCGGTCGGCAGACTCGATCATGTCGAGGCTGACGTGTTCCAGGAACGCCGCGGTCTTGGCCAGCCGTTGCCCCACGGGGCTGTCGAGCCCGTAGGTCTCGGCCGCCGCCATTGTGGCCCGCACCGTCTCGATGGTCTGCCGCCTGCTGATCAGGATGGAGTGATACCAGACGTCGTTGTCGATCACGTAGATGTCGCGGCGGTGCTGCGGATCGCGCTCGCGCCGGGCATATCCCTGCTGGATCAGGTAGTTCACGGCCACGGAGACGGCGGCCGGGCTGACGTTCAGCCTGCGGGCCAGCTCGGCGGCGGTGCGCCTGCCGTCCTTGGACAGCATCAGGTCGTGGTGGACGCGCGCGGTCGTCCTCGGCATCCCCGCTCTGACCGCCATCTCGATGATCTCCTGCTCCAGAGTGCTGGGCTGTGTGGCCGCCCGTGGGGGCGCCGGCGTGCCGCGCCGGGCCCGCTGGATCGCCGTTTGGTGCGCCTGCTGGGGCCGGTAGCCGGCGGGGCCGCCGTTGCGTGCGATCTC
Source organism: Sinosporangium siamense (assembly GCF_016863435.1). Lineage (GTDB taxonomy): Bacteria > Actinomycetota > Actinomycetes > Streptosporangiales > Streptosporangiaceae > Sinosporangium > Sinosporangium siamense. Next base: position 68,323 of record NZ_BOOW01000058.1, on the reverse strand, counting down.
TCGTGTGATCGTCGAGGTCGGCCGGTCGAGCCGCCTGGCGATCTCGCGGTAGGAGAGTCCGTCGGTGAGTCCGGCCGCGATGCGCTGGCGGTCCTGCTGGGTCAGTCGTCCTCCTGGCATACCCACCAGTGTTGCCTTAGTCATCATTCATTGCAACAGAGTGTTGCTTTCAGGTGCAGCGTCATTGCGCCATTTTATCGCCGTCTACTTGGGAAAACGTCGTTTCTTGGATTGACCAAACCATGAATGCAACGTAGCTTTCGAGTTACACAAAACACGTACTATCGCGAATCGAGGAATGGTCATGAGCGACTCTCTCCCCACCGTCGGAAACACTCCCGGGACCGCCGGCGCGGACAGCGGTCAGGACCGCCCGGAGCTGCAGAAGGCCGTCCAGGAGTTCGTCGATGCCGGTTTCGCCGGGATGCAGATGCGCGTGCACGATGAGCGGGGCGAGTGGGCCGGCAGCGCCGGGGTGCGCAAGCTGGGCGAGGAGGCGAAGCCGTCGACGAAGGGGCGGTTCCGCATCGGCAGCACCACCAAGACCTTCACCGCGACCCTGCTGCTGCAACTGGTGGCCGACGGCGAGATCGGGCTGGACAGCCCGGTGGCCGACTATCTGCCCGAGTTCGGCTTGGACCGGCGAATCACGGCGCGGATGCTGCTGCAGCACACCAGCGGAGTGTTCAACCACACCGGCGAGGCCGACCCCGACGGGACGTACGTGCCGGGAATGCCCTCGGTGGGCCAAGAGTGGGTGGACAACCGGTTCCAGACCTACCGGCCGGAGGAGCTGGTGCGGTATGCGTTGTCCAAGCCCGCGCGGTTTGAGCCGGGGACGGACCAGAGCTACTCCAACACCAACTACACGCTGGCCCTGCTGCTGATCGAGAAGGTCGCCGGCCGCTCTTACGCCGAGGAGATGCAGCGGCGGATCCTGGGGCCGCTCGGACTGTCGGGCACCGTGGCACCGGGGGCCCAGCCGCAGATCCCCGGAGCGCACGCCCACGGCTACTACCGATACGAGGACGCCGGCGAGTGGAAGGTGGCCGACGTCACCCGCCAGAACCCCTCCCTGCTGGCCGGCACCGGTGACCTGATCTCGACCACCCGGGACCTCCACACGTTCGTCTCCGCACTGATGAGCGGCAAGCTCCTGCCGGCCCCGCTACTGGCCGAGATGCGCACACCGCACGGAATCCTCGGCTACGGCCTCGGACTGTTCGTGCAGGACCTGGGGCCCGATGGCGGCGGCACCGTCTACCACCACAACGGCAGCACCCTGGGTTACGGGGCGCTGATGTACAGCACACCCGACGGCACCAAGACCCTGACCGCCTCGCTGACCGGCGGCGACGCCGCCGTCGACCTGATGCAGGCCTTCCCGAAGGCCTTGGAGAAGCTCCTGAAGGAGGTGTTCGGCAGCGGACAGGCCGGGCCGGCTTGAGCGGACTCGCTCTCGCTTCGCGCGTATGCGGCGGGCCGGCTTGAGCCACTCGCTCTCGCCGATCGCCTCCAGCCGGTCCTCGCCGCCCGTTGACGCCTGAGAGCATTGGGTCATGACAGAGCCGCTGTTCATCAAGGTATGCGGTCTGCGGACCGAACAAGACGTGGACACAGCCATCGAAGAAGGTGCCGACGCCATCGGATTCGTCTTCGCCGAGAGTCCACGCCGCATCGACACCACCCTCGCCCTGAAATTGGCGCGGCGGACACCGGAGCATGTGCTGACCGTTGGAGTCTTCCGCAACCAGCCTCTGGAAGAGGTGCGGTCCCTGACGGCCGGCAGCGGGATCCGCGGCATCCAGCTGCACGGGCAAGAAGGCCCCGACTACTACGAGGCACTCAGCCGGGAAGGGCGGACTCTGATCCGCGGAACCGCCTACTGCGAGCCCGCGCCGCGTTGCGGCGAGTTCGGTGAGGACATTCTCCTTCTTGACGCGCCCATCCCGGGCGCAGGCATCGCTTGGGACTGGACCAAGAAGCGCTCGGACTCTCCCCGGGAACAATGGCTCCTCGCCGGCGGTCTGACGCCGAAGAACGTCCAGGACGCCGTGCGAGCCGTCCAACCATGGGGAGTGGACGTCTCCAGCGGCGTTGAGAAGACACGCGGCGTCAAGGACCCCGGACTGATCGCGTCGTTCATCAGAGCCGCCCGGTCGGCGATATGACCGATTGATCTGTACAGAACACCCCAGGATGACCTTGTATCTCTGGAACTCGGTCAACCAGCGGCTCCATGCCCTCGCCGAGTGGTCCCTGACAATTCAGAGGCACAAGACTTGATCACGCGGCGAGGACGGACTCCCTGTCCGAGGTGTTCTTTGCATCCGGGTACCGCGTTTCCTCCTCCCGCCTGAAGTCGAGGGTCTCCACGCTTCAGGAGTGCAGTTGATCGACCTACTCGCCGCAGGTCACTTGTCGCAGAGCGCCGATTCGATGAGCTTGTCGACCGTGTTCTGCACCCGGCGGGCGGTGGCCTCGTCGGTCGACTGGCTGGACATGGACACGGTCACCGCGCGCGAGCCGTCCTCGGTCACCGCTTGCTTGGTGGAATAGCCCAGATCGTTCCCCCCGTGGCCCCAGTACGTTCCGCCGCACGGCAACGGCCGGGAGGAGATGCCCAGCCCGTACCGAGCTCCCGGCATGTACTTCTCGAAGATGGGCGTCGGCACCGTCTTCTTCATCTCCGCGAGAGCCTCGGCCGAGAGCACCTTGCCGCCGAACAGCGCGCGGAAGAACCGGTTGACCTCGGATGTCGTGGAGATCAGGGCGCCGGAGGCGTCGCCGTCGCCGTGGCTCGTGACGTCCTCCAGCCCATCGGTGAACTGGCGGTATGCCCTGGCATGAGGCTGCGGCATGTGCGTCCAGTCGCCGCCCCACAGGGTACGGCTGAGCCCGAGCGGGCGGGTGATGCGGCGTTCGACCTCCTTCTGCCAGGGGTTGCCGGTGACCTTTTCGATGAGCATGCCCGCGAGGTTGTAGCCGGCGTTGGAGTACATCCACCCCTCACCGGGCTTGAACAGGGGCTTGAGCTTCATCGCGCGTTCGACGAGCTGCTTGTCGGTGTAGCGGTCGAAGCGGTGCTCGCGCCACTCCTTAACCGTCTGGTAGTAGGGAAGGCCGTCGGGCAGTCCGGCGGTATGTTGCAGGATCTGCCGCACCGTGATCGCGGACCCGTCGTTGCCGTTCCCCTTCACCACGCCGGGCAGCCATTTCTCCACGGTGTCGTCCAGGGACAGCTTGCCCTGGTCCGCGAGCTGCGCCACCACGGCGGCGACATACGTCTTGCTGGTGCTGGCGATCCTGAAGTATCCGTTCTTCGGAACCGGCCGCTGGGACCGGACCGAGGCCCTGCCGCTCACGGCCACCAGGTCCCGTTCGCCCTTAACACTCACCCGGGCCTGCACGCCGACGATCCCGACGGCCTCCAGAGCGTCGACGTCGCGCTGGAGCGAGGCTGTGCCGTACCCGGTGTCCGGGGCCGCCACGGCGGGAGCCGCGGTGGTGAGGACGGCGGCGGCGGCAAGGACGGTACCTGCGGTGCCTGCGGTTTTCCATTTCATGTTTCAAGCCTAGAAACGCGATCATGCCGGAAGCTCGACCTCGGGAACGGTCTGCGTCCGGCCCCGAGGAGGATCTCCCCGCTGCCTGCGCAACTTTGGATGCCTCCTTGACCGCGTGGTGCTTGGGCTGCTCTACGCTGGGCCTCTCGTGACCACCTCCGCTTTCGAGCCGGTCCTCGCCCACATGCGGCGGCTCATCCGCCGCCCTCGCGTCCGCGACGGCCTGTTCCTAGGCGCCATGACGGTCCTCGGCCTGCTGGTGTGGGCGGCAGAGGGCGTCCCGCCTGCCCTGGAACGGGTGCCTATGTCCGCGGTGCTGCTGCTCGGCCAGACGCTCCCGCTCCACTGGCGGCGCTCGCACCCGTGGACCGTCCTGACCGTCGTCACCTGCGCCCACGTGCTCCACGAGGTGGCCACCATGCCGTTCGCCGGCTACAGCGAGGGGATGTTCGCGGTCGTCGCGGGATACTTCGTCGCCCGATACGGCGGCTCACGCACCTTCGCCGCGGTCCCCGTGGTGGCCCTCGCGGTGGTCGGCCCCCCGCTCCTTCTCGACCGTTTGGGCCCCGCGCCCGACGTCCTCACCGTCGTGATGGTGGTCGGGGTGAGCGTGGGCGTGTGGATGCTCGGCGAGTCTCACCGCCGCGTCCACGCCCATGCCGGGCGGCTGGCTGAGATCGCCGCCCGCCTCCGCGCCGAGCAGGATCGGAGCGCCCGCAGGGCCGTCGCGGCCGAGCGTGCCGGCATCGCCCGCGACCTGCACGACCTGGTCGCCCACCACATCAGCGCGATCTCCATGCAGGCCAAGGCCGGCGCCGAGGCCCTGCCCGACGACCCGGGTCTGCACGCCATCGGTGTCCAGGCCGACCGCGCCCTCGAGGAGATGCGCCGCCTCGTCGGCCTGCTCTCCGCCTCCGCCGACTCGGCCGACGGCGGCGCCAGCCCGTCGCTGCGCCACCTGGATCGCCTGGTCGCCACCGCGGAGGCGGCCGGCTGCGAGGTGCGGTTGGGCAGCGGGGGCACGCCGGGCGACATATCCGCAGCGGTGCAGGTTACGGCCTACCGCATCGTCCAGGAGGCGCTCACCAACGTGCTCAAGCACGCGGGCCCCACTACGGTCGACATCGACGTACGGCAAGAGCCTCGCACCCTGACCCTGTCCGTGACCAACGGCCCTCCCGCAGCCCGCCACAGCTCGCTGCCCGGCTCCGGTCTCGGTCTGATCGGCATGCGCGAACGCGCCGCCCTCTTCGCCGGCACCCTGGAGGCGGGTCCGACGGTGGCGGGCGGCTGGCGCGTCGAGGCCGTCCTCACCTGGGAGGAGTCTTGACTCCAATCCGCGTCCTGATCGCCGACGACCAGGAGCTAGTCAGGAGCGCACTGAAGGCCATGCTCTCCCGCCGCGCCGACCTGAGCGTGGTGGGCGAGGCCGCGGACGGATGGCAGGCCGTCGATCAGACCTTCGCCCTCAAACCCGACCTCGTGGTGATGGACGTGCGCATGCCAGGCCTCACCGGCGTGGAGGCCACCGAGCGCATCCTGCGCGACTGGCCCCACTCCGGCCCGCGCCCCCGCATCCTTGTCCTGACCACCTTCGACCACGACGAGTACATCCACTCCGCCCTGCGCGCGGGCGCCGGCGGCTTCATCCTGAAGACCGCGACTCCCGACCAATTGGCCGACGCCATCCGCGTCGTCGCCGCCGGCGAGGCCATGCTCGCCCCCAGCGTCACCCGCCGCCTCATCGCCGCCTTCGCTACGGTCCCCGCAGCCCTCCTGCACCGGCCGCCCCGCCCCGACGCCGCCCGCCTCGCCGGCCTCACCCAGCGCGAACTGGAGGTCCTCATCCTCGTCGCCCAGGGCCGCTCCAACGCCCAGATCGCCGAGGCCCTCGACCTGACGGTCACAAACGTCAAGAGTCGCATCAACCGCATTCTGACCCGGCTCGGCCTGGAGAACCGCGTCCAGGCGGCCATCCTCGCCTACGAGAACGGACTCCTCGACGGCCTGACCTCCTAGTCGCGGCTCAGCACCTACCTGGTGCTGAACGCCGTCTTCGCCGAGGCGGTCAAGGACGAGCTGATCGGCCGCTCCCCGGTCGCCGACATTGAGCTGCCCGAGATCGTGCAGGCGCGTGACTTCGAAGGGAGTCGGATGGTCAGGTGTCCGGTGCCGCGTGGAGTATCACGTCGGCCACGGCAAGCGCGTCGGCAACCAGGTCGTCCCTGCGTTCCGGGCCTGCGGACAATCGGACAGGCCCGACGGAACCCGGACGTGGCGCAATTGGTTCCTCGCTGAGTTTGCCCGGCGCGTGGGGGGTTCCGAGAAGCGAGGTGTGGTGCGCGTGATGCCCTCTTTTCCTAACGTGCAGGGCTCGCGTAGGTGGCCTCGGAAGGGAGCTCTCAGATGATCTTGAACAGAGGTCGCGAACTATGCCCTGTGGCAGATGTGGCGGAGGCGGCGGCGGCTTAGCGTTTGGGGCCATCAAGCGGTGCTCGCCGCGGTCCCTAGTTCTAAGGATCCCTCATGAACCGGCCTAGATCAGCCATGCTCGCCCTGCCACTCCTGATGGCCACCTTCCCATAGCTTTGTGCGGAACAGGCCCTCTCGCCGCCACTCCCGACAACAAGCGCGCATACGACGAGGTCCTCAAAACAAACACCGCCGACACCGAGCGTTGCCGCAACGCCGCTCCCGAGCTCTTCGCCAACTTGGACTCCGCCACACAAGCTCGCGATATGGACGCCATTCGTGCCGCACTCGGCGAGGAGAAGCTGACCTATCTCGGCAACTCCTACGGTGGCGTGCTCGGAGCAAGCTATGCGCGGTTGTTCCCGAAGAGGGTGCGCGCAATGGCGCTGGACAGCGTGCCCAACCACGTGGTGCCGGTGGCGAAGTCCACACGGCTGCTGTATCAGGGCGTGGAGCGGACGTTCGCGCGCTTTGCCGACTGGTGCGCGAAGTCGGCTGACTGCGTGCTCCGCGGGAAGGACGTCGCGAAGACCTGGCGAGCGGTGCTGCGACAGGCCGACCGAAATCCCCTCCCGGGAGCTCCGGCAGCCGGCGACCGTCGTTACGACAGCAAAGACCTCAAGGTGCTGTCGCAATTGCTCATGCTGCGGGAGGCCACTTGGCCGGCATGGGCCGCAGCAATCAAGAGGGCGTCCGAAGGAAATGCCTCAGGGTTCGACCCGCAAGGCCGAGGCCTGATGCGGCAACCCAGCGCCATGCTGGCGACCAGGTGCGCCGACGGTTATTCCGTCGACGGCTATGCCGGCTACCGCGCGTCGTTGGCCCGCTCCGCAAAGGTGTCGCCCCACTTCGCAGGCATATGGGAAAGCGGCGTCCTCAGCTGCTCCCCGTGGGCCAAGACCACCAACCCGCTCGCCCCCCTGCCAGGACACAAGCTCCCGCCGCTGCTGGGCATCGGCCCCGTCTACGAACACGACTCCGTGCGCGGCATCACCGACCAGGTCCCCGGCTCCGTCACACTCCGCTACGACGGAAACCTCCACGGCCCCTACGTCAACGCTGGCGACAAATGCGTCATCGCCCACGTCAACCGCTACCTGATCGACGGCAAGCTTCCCGCTGCTGGCGCCAGGTGCCCGGTGGCGGTGACGTGAGCCTGCTGGCATACGACGTCGGTTGCCGACGTGACAAACACGCTCGGGAAAGTCGTCCACAAGTGATCGACAACAAGCGCCCTGCTTCGGGCGCCAAGTACCCAGCGCTGGTGATGTGAGCCTGCCGGGATACGACGTCGGTTGCCGACGTGACAAACACGCTCCGGCAAGTCGTCCACCTGTCTGATCGGCAATAGGCTTCCTGCTCCCGGCGTCATGTGTGAGGCGACGGTGAAGTGAGCCTGCTGGCATACGACGCCGGTTGCCGATGTCACAACGTGATCGGGCGAGGCGTGCACCTATCTGATCGACGGCAAGCTCTCCGCTCCGGCCGTCAGACGGCGTGCCGCCCTCATCGCCTCCGGGCGATTGAGGCGCCGTGGATCATCTGGCGGAGCAGGCTGGGAGGAGCCTCTTCACCTGCGGCTTCGGAGTTCTCGTGTGAGCCTGCCGCGGCGAGCCGCGCCTGGAGCTTCTCCGGTCGTGGTTTCGGAGTCCTTGCGTGAGCCTGCCGCGGCGAACCGAGCTTGGAATCTCTGCGGTCGTGGGTTCGGGGTTCTTGTGTGACTCTGCCGTGGCGAAGCGGGCTTGGAGCTTCCCCGCCTACGGCTTGGGGTCCTCGCGTGAGGAGTCCGTGGCGAACCGGGCGTGGAACCTCCCCACCCGAGGCAACGGAGTGTGGCAGTCGGAAAGTGATACTGGAAACATGAGACGACCTGCGACTTTGCGGCTATGGCCGTCCCGGGCCCTGCGGGTGACGGCCGCCTGGCGGCGGATTCCGCCGCTGCGGCAGGACATTCTGCTTGCTTGCGCGGTGGCGGTGTTCGCACTGGTGGTCTCGGTCGCGGATGGGTGGTCGCGCGGTCGGTCGATTGTGATCACGGATGTGGGCGAGGCGGCGAGGTGGGTGGTGCCGATCCTGGCGATATGCGCCCCCCTCGCCGTGCGGCGGCGGTTTCCGCTGGGGGCGGTTGCCGCCACGGGGGCGATGGTGCTGGTGATGGGCGCGGCCTCGGAAGTGGACGACGCCATGTGGGTGGTGGGTTTGGCCGTGGCCTCCGCGGCCTACCATCGTCACCGGCTTCGGACTGTGCTTCTGGTCGTGTCCATCGGCTGGGCCGTGGTGCTCGGTGTCGGCGAAGGAGCACCTGGTGTGGTGACCATGTTGGTCTACGCCGCTGCCGGCGCCACGCCTGTCGCCGTCGGATATGCGTTGAGGTTGCGGGCCGAGCGTGCCGTGCAAGCCATACGCCTGCAACGTGCCAGGGAAGAACGGGCGCGGTCGCAGGAGGCTGCACGCATAGCCCGCGACGTCCACGACATAGTCGGCCACCACCTCAGCGCGATCCGACTCCAGGCCGTCGGCGCCCGCCGTTCACTCGCTGGACGCGACTCGGAAGCGGAAGAGGCGTTGAGCGGCATCGCCGACCTGTCGGGCGAAGCACTGGCGGAGATCAGAGCATGGCTAGCCACGCTAGTGCCGTCCGACACGGGCGAGACACAACAAAGAGGACTGGCCGACTTGGCTGCGCTGGCAGAACGTAGCGGGGGGACGGAGCTGACGGTGGCACTGCACATGGAGCCCGGCTTGGAGGGCATCGTGCACTCCGAGGTGGAGGCATGTGTCTACCGCGTCATCCAGGAGGCACTGACCAACGTCGCCAAACACTCCACCGCCAAGGCAGCCACAGTCAAGGTTCGTTCAAGGGGCGGCGGCCTCAGCGTAACCGTGGACGATCCTGGGCGGCAGCACAAGCCGTACGCCGGAGCCGTGGGCTTCCTCCTGAAGGATGGCGACCCCGACCTCTACCTCGCGGCGATCCGCGCGGCACATCGAGGCCAGGGCCTGATAGATCCACAGGTCACCCGAAGGCTCGTCCGTCGCTTCGCCGCACCCCCGGTCCGCATCGGAGAGGAGGAGTTAACGGTCCGGGAGGTGGAGGTGCTGCGTTTGCTGGCGTTGGGGTGGTCGAATGCGGAGATAGGCGAAAGCCTGCGCATTACAGCAGGCACGGTAAAGACCCACGTGTCTCACATCTTCGGCAAGATCGGTGCACGCACCCGCGTCCAGGCTGCTATCCACGCCTACCGGTCTGGGCTGGTGCCGGTCGAGGATCGGTGATTTCGGACTTGTGCCTTCCCAAGAACGTGTCATGCACGTGAACACCCATGCGTAGGCGTGCGACAGCGACACGTCTACGTACGGTGTTCCAGGCACTCGGCGTGCGTGCCTACACGTAGGGACCGGGAAGGCACTGGGCGGTGGTTGGCCAATCGGTCAGGCCAAGGACGATATGGAGTTGCAGTGGCCTGCCGGTTTCGTCGGGAGACGCCTGCGGCCTGTGCCTATGCGTGGGTAGCGAAGGGGGGCAGATAAGGGAGGTTGGCGGCGAGCATCTCGTCCAAGAGGGGGACGGCGGTGTCCCAGCCCGGCACGAGGGGGTTGGCCAGGAGGGCGGTCAGGGCGTCGGCGCGGTTGCCGGTGAGGGCGGCCTGGACGGCTAGGTCCTCGTAGGCTTTCGCCTTCTGCACGATGCCTCGTGGGCCGGGGGCCAAGGGGGACAAGGGAAGGGGGCTGGCTCCGGCGCGGGTGATGCGGGCCGGCACTTCCACGACCGCGTTGGCCGGGAGGTCTGGGAGGGCGCCGTCGTTGCGCACGTTGACGACCTGGATGTCTCCCGTGTCGGCGTGGAGGGAGGCGACCAGTTGGGCGGCGGCTTCGCTGTAGTAGGCGCCGCCGCGCTTGGTCAGGAGTTCGGGTTTGTGGGCCAGGGCAGGGTCGCGGTACATCTCCAGCAGGCGGCGTTCGATGTCGGTGACCTCTTCGGCCCGTGTGGCTCCGCCGCTGTGCTGTTCGGCCAGCACGGTCGGGAACATGTAGTAGTAGCGCAGGTAATAGGAGGGGATGGCGCCAACCGAGTGGATGAGTTCGGCGGGCATGTCGACGCTCGACGCGAGCATCTCGGCCTGTGCGGCCAGGAGTTCGGGCAGCCGGTCCACACCGTCGATCCGTACGGCACGTTCCCAGGTGAGGTGGTTCAGACCGACGTGTTCGAGTTCGACGCGTTCAGGGGCGACGCCGAAGAAGTCGGCGAACTGCCGCTGGAAGCCGATGGCCACGTTGCACAGGCCGATGGCGCGGTGGCCGGCGTCCAAGAGCGCCTGGGTGACGATGCCCACCGGGTTGGTGAAGTCGATGATCCAGTGGTCGGTGTTGGCGCGCCGGGCGGCGCGTTCGGCGAGGTCGAGGACGACGGGGACGGTGCGCAGGGCCTTGGCGAGGCCGCCGGCGCCGGTGGTCTCCTGACCGATCGTGCCCCATTTGGGAGGGATGGTCTCGTCGAGGTTGCGCGCGGCCTGGCCGCCGACGCGGAGCTGCACCAGGATGTAGTCGGCTCCGTCGAGCGCGGCGTCGGTGTCGGTGGTGAGGGTGAGGCGGCCCGGCCATCCGAGCCGGTCGAGCATGCGCCCGGCGAGCCCGCCGACGACGTCGAGCCGTTCGCGGTCGGTGTCGAGCAGGACGAGTTCGCCGACGGGCAGCCGGTCGTGGCGGGTGGCGAATCCTTCGACGAGTTCGGGGGTGTAGGTGCTGCCTCCGCCTACTACGGCGATCTTTACGGTCATCGTTCCCTATCTCTGACCAGTCGAAATCGCTGACCAGTCGAAGCAGAGTGCCCCGGCGGGTGCGGCTTCGCGCAGGTCGCGGTAGACGTCCTCCGCCTCCAGAGGAGAGACCCGTCCGGAGATCATGTCGGCGGTGCGGAAGGTGCCCGCGGCCAGGCGGCGGAAGTAAAGGTTGGTGATGTTGTCCCGGTTCAGCGGGCCCGCGGCGGGGTCGTCGGAGACGATGTCGGCATGTGCGCCGAGGATGGTGAGCGAGTTGCTCACCACGCCGGGGCCGAGCATCTGCCGCGACGGTGTCGGGGTGTCGCCGAGCAGCACGACCCGGCCGAGTGTGCGCGCCAGCCGTACGGCCTTGGAGAGCACGGCGGGGCTGCCGGTGACGTCGAAGACGACGTCGGCGAGGGTGCCGCCGGTGAGCTCGGCGACGGTGGCGAGGGCGTCGGCGGCGGTCGCTCCGATGGTGTCGGTCGCGCCGTGGGTGTGTGCCATGTGGAGCCGCCGGTTGTCGGTGTCGATCGCGATGACACGCGACGCCCCCTGCAGGACGGCATATTGCACGACAAGTTGCCCCACCGGTCCGAGGCCGAGCACCACGACCGTCTCACCCATGGCGATGGCGGCGCGGGCGGTCCCGGCGGCGGCGGTGACGACGAGCGGCACCCACACCGCCTCCTCGTCGGACACCCCGTCGGGCACGGCACGGGCCTCACCGGCCTTCAGCGTGACAAACTCCTGGTGAGCGGCGTAGCTCTGGATCCGATCGCCGGGGCGCAACCCCGTGACGCCCCGGCCGACCTCCTCGACGACGCCCACCATGCTGTAGCCCGGTCGGAACGGATATTGCACCCATTCCTCCCAGTTGGACCCCGGGTCGAAATCGCCGCGCAGGCAGGCTAGCTCCGTCCCAGGGCTGATCAGGGACAGTGTCGAGCGGCACAACACCTCGCCGTCCCCCGGCGACCCGATGTCCTCACGTGCGACCTTCACGGTGTGTGGCCCGGGAAACTCGACATACAACGATTTCATTGGCCCCTCCCCAGGTACACGGTCTGCCCTTCGGCCGCGCTCTTGTACGCGGCCTCGATGATCTGCATGGATGTAATGCCGTCCGCTGCGTCCGGCGAGGGATGCGCCCCTTCGCGGACCAGCTCGAAGAACGCCCGCATCTGCCCGTCATAGCGCTGCTGAAGTGCGGTTTCGGTGAGCTCGGCGGAGAACCCCGCCTGTGCCTCGGGCTCGGCACCGGTCTTGACGAGTGTGCCGGGGAAGGTCTGCGCGTATGCCTCGGTGCCGCACACATGCACGCTGCCAGAAGGCCCCGGCGCGTAGGGGTGCCACCAGCCCGCCTCCACGCTGGAGCTGGTGCCGTTGTCCCAGTCGATCGTGAGGATCGCCGTGTCGTCGACCGGCAACTCCCGATAGAACGTTCCAATGCGTGCCGTCACGCGCAGCGGCTGCGGATCACCCAGCACGAACCGGCTGGCGTCGATGGCGTGCACCCCGAGGTCCAGCATCGCACCACCCCCCGCGAGCACGGGGTCGGTGAACCAGCCACCCGGCCCAAACCCGGCGTGTACGGCATAAGCCGTCGTGTGCACCGGCCGCCCAAGTGTGCCGTCGCGCACCAGATCGCGCACCCACCGCACCTGCTCGTCGAAGCGCAGGCAGTGGGCGAGCATGACCCTGGCACGCGGCCCGCTTTCGGCGGCGGCGATGGCGGCCGACTCGGCGACGGTCATCGCCATGGGCTTCTCCAGCAGCACTGGAATGCCCGCTTCGAGGGCCTTGGTGGCCTGCTCGGCGTGCAACACGTTGGGCGTGGCGACGATCAGCGCGTCGATGTCGCCGTCGGCCAGCAATGCGTCGATGTCGAGGTATTGGCGGCGGAAGCCGTACCGCTCGGCCAGTGCGGCCAGGGACTCGGCGCGGTGGTTGACGGCGGCGACCAGCTCGCCGCCGGCGGTGGCGACGGCGCGGGCGTGGTAGTCGGCGATGTAGCCGGTGCCGGTGATGGCGACGCGTGGGCGGCTCACGTGAGCTCGTCCATGCGCACGAAACGGGCACCTGCCGCACGCAGACCGTCGATGACCAGCGGTAACGCCCGCCTGGTCGCGTCGGTCCACGGATGGAACAGCACCACCGCGCCGTCGCCGTGCGCGGTCGCCTCTTCGATGACGGTGCGGGCGACCTTCACGCCGGTCGCCTTGCTGCGCCAGTCAAAGGGGTCCACGTGCCACCTCGTCTCCTGATAGCCGAGTTTCTCCAGAACCGACAGGACTGTTGGGTCATGGGTGCCGTCGCCGTACGGGCAGCGGAACCACGGCCGGGTGTCGATCCCGGTGATCCGGCGAATCGCCTGTTCGGCGGCGCGCACATCCTGGGCCAGCCCGTCGGGGGCCAACCAGGTTGACTTCGCGTGGTGATGGGAGTGATTGCCGACCAGGTGACCCTGCGCGGCGATCGTCTTGGTGAGTGCGGGATATGCCTGAGCCCAGCGCCCTTGGATGAAGTGCGTGGCCGTCACGTCGCGTTCGGCGAGCGTGTCGAGCACGAGCTTCGTGCCGTCGGGGTGGGCGGGATGGTCGGAGTGTTCGACGTCGAAGGTGAGTGCGACCCGCCATGGGGCCGGGGGGTGGTGAGGGGACTCCGTCACGTCTGGCCTGCCTTCGGGGAGAAGGAAGTCGATGCCTGCCGTCTTGACAGTGATACCGACCGTAACGAATATTGCTGACAACATTATCATCAAGCAACTGCTTGGCAAGAGTCCGACTCGGAAGGGACTTCGCAAGAATGGCCCGTTTTCGGCTGGAGGCCGGCCCCACCCCCCTGCACCACCAGGTGTATCTCGACTTGAGCTCCGCGCTCGACGAGGGAGAGTGGCAGCCTGGCGACCGGCTACCACCGGAGCGGGAACTCGCGCGCCGCTACGGATGCAGCCTCATTCCAGTACGGCGTGCCCTCGACGAGCTGGCCCGGGAAGGCCGCCTGGAACGCACCCGGGGCCGCGGCACGTTCGTGTTGCATCCCCGGCTCGAAGTCGACCTCGCCACAAGCGAGAGCTTCGCCGACCTCATGCACATGCACGGCATGGACCCCGACACCAGGCTGGTCGACTCCTCCGTCGAACCCGCCGAGGACGCGGTGGCCGCCGCATTGGCTCTTCCCCCGGCGGCGCCGATCATCTACCTTGAGCGTCTACGCATCGCGGACGGGAATCCGCTCATCCTCGAACAGGTCTATCTGCCGGGGGAGCGGTTCAGGGGACTGCTCAACCACGACCTGGAGCGCAACTCCCTCTACAACCTGCTCGTCGAGCAATTCGGGGCCCGGTTCGTCCGCGCTCACGAGACCATCGAACCCATTTTGCTTCGCCCGCACGAGGCTCGCCTGCTCAACAACCCTCCCGCGCGGCTGGCGCTACTCGTTGAGGGGACCGCTTTCGGTCCGGACGGCGAGCCCATCGAATTCACCCGCAGCTACATACCCGGTGGCAGGGCTCGTCTGTCCTTCGAGAGGAAAATCCTTCGCCGCCAATGGTCCACCGGCGCAGACGGCGCCGGAGGGGACACACATCCCCCTGAAGGAGACACATGAAAATCCGACTTCGACTTCTCGCCGCCCTCGGCGCCACCGTGTTAGCTCTCGCGGCATGTGGATCGGGCTCGGACGCGGGTTCGGGCTCGGGTTCGGGTTCCGGCTCGAACGCGGCGCCGGTGGAGATCCGATGGTTCTGCTGCCTCGGCACCGGTGAGCAGGCCGAACAGGTCAAGGCGCAGCAGAAAGTCGTCGACGACTTCAACCGCAAGCAGAAGAAGATCAGGCTCAAGCTCGAAGTCGTCACCTACAACGTGGCCCGCGACACCCTCGCGACGCAGATCGCCTCCGGCAACGGGCCCGACATCGTCGGCCCGGTCGGCATCGGCGGCGCCGCGGCCTTCAACGGGCAGTGGGCCGACCTCGGGCCGCTCATGAAGGAGGCCAACTTCGACCTCAGCCCCTTCGAGAAGGGCAGCGTCGACCTCTATCGCATCGGCTCGGTGCAGGAAGGCATCCCCTTCGCCATCTACCCCTCGACGGTCTTCTACAAGGCCGACATGTTCGAGGAGGCGGGCCTCGCCGTACCTCCGCACAAGTACGGCGAGAAATACAAGTGGCCGGACGGCCGCGAATCGGAGTGGAACTACGAGACCCTGAAGGAACTCGCCCGCAAACTCACCGTCGACAAGAACGGCAAGGACGCCACCGAGTCCGGCTTCGACGCCAAGAACATCGTGCAATACGGCTTCGAACCGGCTCGCGACGACCTTCGCTACCAGGGCTCCGCTTTCGGTGCCGCCTCACTGGACTCCGGCGACGGCAAGACCGTGAAGATCCCCGACACCTGGGCCGACGCGTGGCGTTACTTCTACGACTCCATGTGGAAGGACAAGTTCGTCATGACCGGTCAGGTCTTCGAGACCGACCAGTTCAACGGCGAGGGCGCCGCGTTCTTCTCCGGAAACGTCGCCATGAGCGTGAACTTCCTGTGGTCGACCTACGGCGTGGCCGGCGCGGGCAAGGACTGGAACGTCGCGGCGATGCCCTCTCACAAGGGTAAGACCACCTCTCCCACCAGTGCCGACACCTTCCGCATCCTCGCCAAGAGCAAGCACCCCAAGGAAGCCTTCGAGGTGCTCAGTCACCTGGTGGGGCCCGCCTCCAACGAACTCCTCGCCGCCTACGGCGCGATGCCCGCGCGCACGGCCGACCAAGACGCCTTCTTCGACGTGCTGGCCAAGCAGTTCACCAACGAAGTGGACTGGCAGGTCGTGAAGGACAGCGTGCAGTTCGCCGACAACCCGCACTCCGAATTGCACACCCCGAAGTACAACCAGACCCTCACCATCCTCGGCACCTATCGCAGCCGGTGGATGACCAAGAGCGGGCTCAACATGGACAACGAGCTCAAGAAACTGCAGGACGAGATCCAGGCCGTCTGGAACAACTAACCCCTCGACACCCCCGCCGGCCGCGCCGCCTCGTGAAAGGCTTCCCGTTGACCGCCATCCGTATCCGCCGACGGCCCCCGCTGACCGGAATGGCCCGTCGGGAAGCCCGACACGGGTTCCTGTTCATCCTGCCCTGGATCATCGGGTTCGTCGTGTTCACCCTGACGCCGATGGTCGCCACCTTCGTCTTCACGTTTCTCAACATCTCGCTTGAGGACCAGGGCCCGGTGCGATTCGTCGGCCTGGACAATTACGCCCGCCTGCTCGGCGACGAGCAGGCGTGGGAGTCGCTCTGGGTGACCACGAGATACGCCCTGATGTGGTTGCCCGTGGTCGTCGTCCTGCCGTTCCTGCTCGCCCTCGTCGTCAACAGCAGCCGCGTTCGCGGCACGGGGCTGCTGCGAGTCATGTTGTTCATGCCGTATGTCGTGCCCTTCGTGGCAGGCGGGCTGATCTGGCAGAACATGCTCGTCGAGGACGGCTGGGTCAACAGCGCCCTGCAATGGATCGGCATCAGCGATCCACCGAGCTGGTGGAACGACGCCACCTGGGTCACCCCCGGCCTGGTGATGGTCGGGCTGTGGGGGCTCGGCGCCGGCATCATCATCAACCTGGCCGGCCTGCAGGCCATGCCCAACGACCTTTACGACGCCGCCCGGCTCGACGGCGCGGGATGGTGGCGGCAACTCGTCAACGTGACCGTGCCGATGATGTCACCGGTCATCTTCTACACGCTGATCCTCGCCGTCGTGGAAGTGCTCCAGTATTTCCTCATCCCGCTGGTGCTCTTCAACGGCACGGGTGACCCCGACGGCGCCACCCGCTTCTTCAACCTCTACCTGTATCAAACCTTCTTCACCTACCAGGAGATGTCCTATGGGTCGACGCTGGCCTGGCTGCTTTTCGTCATCACGCTCATCGTGACCCTCGTGTTGTTCCGCGCCTCCCGGCGCTGGGTCTACTACCGCAGCGAGAGGTGACACCGTGAAGAGAATGGATGTCACACGCCGCATCCGCACCGCGCTGATGACCATTGTGGCCTTCGGCATCGCGGCGGCGATCCTCTCGCCGCTCGTCCAGATGGCGTTGTTGTCGGTGAAGAGCAGGGAGCAGGTCTCTCAAGCGCACTCGCCGGTCCTGCCGTCCGACCCGCGCACCTTCGAATACAAGGGCGAGAGCCACGACGTCTACCGGGTGCCGATCGACGGTGAGATCCGAGAACTCGCGCTGGTCGAGAAAGGCCGCACCGAAAGCGGATTCATCGACCCCGACAATCCCGGCGCGGGCCTCATCACCTGGGAGGGGTCCTGGCGCAACCTGGAACCGAGCTGGGAGATCGCGCCGAAGTGGTCCAACTACACCGACGTGTGGGGCCTCATCGACTTTCCTCAGCTTCTGACGAACACCATCGCCCTCGCGGTCATCAGCACCATCGGCACCGTCCTTTCGTGCACCCTGGTCGCGTACGGCTTCGCCCGCTTCCGCTTTCCCGGCCGGGGGGCGTTGTTCACGCTCCTCATCGCCACCATTTTCCTGCCGGCGACCGTCACGCTCATCCCGACCTACACGGTCTACGCGCACATCGGCTGGGTCGGCACCTGGTTGCCACTCCTCTTGCCGACCTTCTTCGCCAACGCCTACAACGTCTTCCTGATACGGCAATACATCATGACCATTCCCCGGGAGGTGGACGAGGCCGCCTCCCTTGACGGAGCCGGTCCCCTGCGCATCCTGGTCTCGGTGATCGTGCCCCAGGCATGGCCGGTCATCACGGCGGTGACGCTGTTCAACTTCGTCTACACCTGGAACGACTTCCTGGTCCCGCTTATCTACCTGTCCGGCAGTCCCGAACTCCAACCCCTCCAAGTGGGCCTAGCCGCATTCAGCGGTCTCCACGCCACCAACCCCGCTTACGTCCAGGCCGCCACCATGATGACGATCGCGATTCCCGTGCTGCTGTTCGCCTTCTTCCAGCGCACATTCGTCCGCGGCATCATGAGCACTGGAATGGACAAATAGCAGAAGCGCTGATCTCGCGGGTCAGGGCTTATCGCTTGCAGGGGATCCGCCGGCGAACGAGGGGGCCGCCGATCGCGACCCCCTCCATGCAACCCGCCGCCTACGAAGCGCGCTCCCTTACAAGGGGATGTTCAGAGGATGTCGAGCGACGGAAGTGCGAGGTTGGGATACGGCACGAGCTGGGTGGGAGCCGGTACGAGCAAGACATCGGGAAAGCTGAAGCTGGTGCCCCCAGCCGGACCGCCCAAAATCGACGGCACCGGGTTGGCGGCCATGGCGGCCGGGGCGACCGGGCCGCTCATCGCGGCAACGAGAAACAGGACGGCGGTGAGACGTTTCGTGATGCGCACGGACAGCCTGCCCTTCATCGAAGTTACTCCCACCAGGGATGATAGCTAGATGAAACTAGATAACTACCTAAAGTGATGACGAAGGGTCGCCTCCCGGTGCCCTCAGAGGTCGTGCTAGCTATGAGGGGGTCGCGGGCCAAGACCTTCGGCGCTCATGAGGACACCTACCGCCGGTCGAGCGGGCGTCGGCTCATCTCAAGCCGAGTGGTCCGGCCGCTCGTGACCGGCCCCACGCAGTGAACCGCCGTTGTTAGAGCATGCTGTGCGGGCAAAGCCCGGGTTCGCGGGAATGCGCACTGAATGCCACCTCTGACGGAGCGCGAAAGCGAGGTCATCGACCGGTAAGCCGCAATCGGGCAATGGCAGCTCGTTCCTGTGTGCCCCTGCCGCTCATCGATCCCACCGCCCAGACGGTTTTGCCGTCCGGCTCGAATGCCATCGCCTCCACCGCGAAGAAGTCACCCTTCCCCGGCGTTTCCGGCAAGGCGGTCAGGCGGCGCATGGTGACCGAGTCCCCGGCGGGCTCCACGTGCCAGCTTTCGCGGAGCAACCGGCCGCTGGTGGCCATGACGAACCCGTCGCCGTCGTCCGAGGCTAGCTTGTGGCAGCAGTAGGGGAACTTGTGCCGCATGGCCACCTTGCGCCATGTCGTCCCATCCCAGCGCACCAGGGCGACCTCGTCCTCCGGTTCGTTCTCTACCTCGCCATGGTTGAAGGTGTGCATGCCGATGGCCCACCCCTTGCCGTCCAGCATGGACACGCCGCTCAAAGAGGACTCCTCCTCGGGGGCGCCCGGCGGCGGAAAGCGATACTCGGGGCTGGGCACCAGTCGCCACGAACCACCGGCGAGGCGCATCGTCGCAGGCTGAGTCAGCGGCTCCTGCGGCTCGGTGGCACGGTGCCCCACCGCCCACAGATCGCCGGGGTCACCCCCTGACAATGCGACCGCACTCGCGGGCAACCGTACGGCCCGCCAGCCGTGCCCGTCCCAATGGTGCGCCCACTCCCCGCCGTAAACCGCCCACACGTTGTCCGGCCCTGCCGTCTTGAGGTCGCTCACCCAGGCGTTCTCCATCCCGGGCCACGGCGGCAGCTCGCCCTGGGAGCGCCACTGCGAACCGTCCCAGCGAAAAGCCGTCAACTGCTTCCCGGGTGTGGCACGGCCCAGCAGCCAGACCTCGCGCGAGCCGGCCGCGGCGAGCCGCACCGGTTCGTGCGGGTTGAGCCCCGAGGGTGCGGCGACCTCGTTCCACCGAGTGCCGTCGAACCGCAGGAGCAGGAGGGAGGACGCCTCCGACCCCTCGGTGTGCGTCGCCCCGATCGCCCACGCGTCGCCGGGGCCGGAGACGACGATGTCCTTCAGCGCGCCGCCCGTTTCACCGAGGTATGCCTGCTGCCACGCGCCGGACGCGATGGGAGGGGCGGACGCGGCCTGGCTCCCGCCGTCGTCGCCTGGGCTGGAAGTCACCGCAGGAGCAGAGGATGTACGGCTCCCGCCGGCGTCGCGTGGGCCGGGGGTGTCGGCCGTGCACGCGGTGAGGAACATGAGGAGGAAGGCCGTGGTCGCCGCTAGCCGGTTCATAACACCTACATACCAGGGCCGGGTTCGCTCGCTCGACCCCCCCAGGAGATCTCCTGGCATATCGGGATGGGAACGGTTCAGGAGACGAAGCCTGGACAATGTGAATCGCAGTTGGAGATCATGACCTGCTGGCTAACCCGAAATTCTCTGGGTGAAATGTCAGCCTCTGTCCCTCGAATCATCATTGGGTAGCCAGTTCCATGCATGCACCCCCCGGGGACCTCCCCTTTGCCCCGCTAGGCCCTGGCGACCCGCGCCAAGTGGGACCTTTCCATCTTTCCCACCGGCTCGGGGAAGGTGGCATGGGGGTGGTGTTCGCCGGCACCGACCGGGACGGTCGTCGTGCCGCGGTCAAACTCATCCACCGCGAACTCGCGCACGACCCGGAATTCCGCCAGCGTTTCTCCAAGGAAATCGATCTCCTCCAGCGGGTCGGCGGCAGATTCACCGTCTGCGTGCTGGACGCGGACGACAAAGCACCACAACCCTGGCTCGCCACCGAATACGTCCCCGGCCCCACCCTCGCCCAGCACGTGGACAACGGGGGACCGCTCGGCGAGGAGCAACTGCGTGCACTCGCGGCCGGATTGGCCGAGGCACTCTGGTCCATGCACGCCGCCGGAGTGATACACCGCGATCTCAAACCCACCAATGTGATCCTTTCGCCCACCGGGCCGCGCGTCATCGACATGGGTGTGGCCCGGGCGTTGGAGGAGAGCAGCGTCACCGGAACCGGGGCGGTGGTGGGCTCACCCGGTTGGATCAGCCCCGAGGAATACCGAGGCGACGAGGTCGGCCCCCCTGCCGACGTCTACGGGTGGGCGCTATTGCTGCTGTTCGCGGCCACCGGGCGCCTGCCGTACGGCATGGGCCGGCCCGAGGTGCTCTCGGTGCGCGTGCTGACCGAGACCCCGTCGGCCAAGGCACTCCCGCCGGCGCTGCGCGGCCTGGTCGAGGGGGCACTCTCCAAGGACCCCGCCGGACGCCCCGGGATCGAGCGGCTCCTGCGCGCCACGACCGGGGAGGGAGAGCCGGAAAGGGCCGGCCAGACCGTGCGGGACGACGTCACCCGTTTCGTCGAGCGGACCTGGGTCATGCCGCTCGGCATGGAACGGGCGTGGACAAGCCCCGCCCCGGGGATCCGGCGGCGGAACAAAACCGCCCTGATCGCAGGGGGAGTGGTCGCCATCGCGGCGGTTTTGGCCGCAGGGATGTTCATCGCCCGGGGCGGGGGACAGGGCAGCGCTCGCCTCGCCTCCGCCGGCGCACCCCCCACGGCGACCGCGTCGGCGTCCACGACCGGCTCGGAGGTGCCCCCGACCACCACGCCCCCGGCCGTCGCCGTCGCCACCGCGTCGCCTTCCATCGCACCCGTGAACGGGGGGAAACGGAAGGTGGTGCTGAGCGAGCGTGTGTCGTTCAGTCTTCCCGAGGACTGGACCTACTTTATGGATCCGGCCGCCGGCCCCCAGTCGATCTGCATGTTTCCCAAGGGTGTTGCAGACAGGGTCGGTTCCTGCGGGGAGCATGGCATATTTCTGCACACGTGGCGAGGGTCGGCGACACCGCCCGGCAGACGGAAACTCGGCGACGACCCCGACGTCCTCAACCAGGACGTCAGCGGTGATGTGTGTTATCCCTCGGGCCCCAGCCGCAAAGGGACGATGCTCAAAAGCGGCCTGCACCGCATCAACGACCGCCGCGCCTATTACCGCCACGCGCGCAGCCACTGCAAAGACGGGTCGCTGGTCGAACGGGAATATCTGCTCCTCCCGATCAGCAAGGTGTACTTCGTCGTCGACTCCTTGTCCAAAAAGCACCGTGCCCAGGCCGAGGAGATCCTCCAGTCCTTCAAGTTCCCCAACAAACCTCAGTGAGCCGCCGTCCGTGAGCGCCCAGCCCCAAGCCACCCTGCTGAAAAGCGATCCCCGGTCCATCGGCCCCTATCGCCTCGTGCACAGGCTGGGCGCGGGCGGCATGGGCACGGTCTACGCCGCGGTCGACCGGCAAGGCATGGCAGACGTCTGACGACCGCGACGTCACCCGGTTTCTCGACCGCACCTGGGTGATGCCTCCTGAAGAGGCACCACCGTGGAAAGTGCCCTCCGCCCGCCGAGTGCGATATTCCCTGGTGGGCGCCGCGGCCGCGGTGTCTCTGGCCTCGGCGGGCGGCCTGTTCGCCGGTGGGTTCATCCGTTGTCACGAACCGTCGTATGACCGAGCCGTTTTCGGCCAGCAGCCATGCCGAGCCGTCGCCCTGCTCGCCGAAGTAGTAAGCCTGTGCCCGGCCGAATCGCGCGCTGAGCGTCCGGCACGACTTGAGCACGTCCTCATGGCGCCCGCCATCACAAGGATCGCACCAAGGACCGATCACCAAGATCCAGCCGTCCACTTCCGGACTGACGTATACCCAGGACAGGTGGCGGCGACCGTCGAGATCACCGTGTGCGGCGGCGTCCAGCAGTTCCCTGGCCTGCGCGAACGTGACCGGTCTCAGTTCGGACAAGCCGAGGATCTCCATCACACCCGCCTGGTCGCCGGTGGGCACCGCCATCCAGTAGTTCCAGCAGGTCGTCACCGGCTCAGGCCAATCTGTGTTCTCAGCTCGCACAGTTCCCACTATGTCGGGTAGGCCCACTCGGCACATCGTGAAGACGGAGTTTGGTGATCCGATCGGTCTGCGGGAGGTGCTGGCTGGGCCTCCTTCCAGTCAGACATGGACCGAGGGTGACACGTCCGGTCCATAAGTGATGACGCAATAGGACGCCAAGTCGTCCGCCAAGGTCGCCAGGGTGTCGGCGGCGTAGTGGGTCGGGTCCCAAGCCGCGTAAAGGTCGATGGCGAGGCTTCCCTGCGGGGTCAGTACGGCGAGGGCCCGCAAGCCATAGCGCGGGTCGTCGGAGACGACGGCGATGCCGTGGCCGGCGGCGGCGAGGGCCTGGGCGATTTGGGGGACGGTGGTTTCGAAGGCGATGTCGCAGCGGTGGCCGGCGTCGAGGACGGCGTGGTCGAAGCGGCGGCGGGTGCCGTGGTCGGCGGTGAGGAGCAGGAGGGGTTCGCTGACGAGATCGGCGACGGTGATGTGGGTGCGGGTGGCGTAGGGGTGGGTGGGGGGCAGGTAGGCCCAGATGGGGAGGTGGGCGAGGGGGCGGCCGGCCAGGTGGCGGGGCGGGGGTGTGGTGGAGATGGCGAGGTCGGCGCCGCGGCCGAGGGTGGCGTAGGCGGTGGCGGGGAGTTCCTCGCGGACGGTGATGAAGGGGTCGGCGGCGGTGGTGGTGGCGATGAAAGGGGCGATGACGTCGGCGATCGTGGTGGGCGGGGCGGCGACGGTCAGGCGGGGCGGACGGCCGGCGGCGAGGTCGCGGAGGGTCGTCTGGGCGTGGCGGGAACGGGCGATGAGGTCGCGGGCGATGGGGAGGAAACGTTCGCCGGCGGCGCTGAGATGGAGGCGCCCGCCGTCGCGGACGAACAGGTCGATGCCGAGTTCGCTCTCCAGGCGGCGGAGCTGGCGGGACAGGGAGGGCTGGGCGACGAGTTCGCGTTCGGCAGCCTTGACGGTCGAGCCGGTCTCGACGATGGCGAGGAAGTAGCGGATGTGCCGTAACTCCATGGGCGTGTGCTCCGGGCCGGGTCAATGCCTGAAAAGCATGGGTCGACGAGCTTGTTGGTATTGGACAGTATTTTCGCAGGTGGGCAGAATGCTGGCAATCGTTCAGGTCTCCGGAACATCAGGAGCCCCTATGCCAACTCCCCTCAAACGACGCGGAACCGCCGCCGCGCTGCTCGCCGTGGCCCTCACGGCGGTGACCGCCTGCGGTGGCGGTGGCGGTGGTGCCGGTGCCAAACCGCCTCCCGCCCGCGTACTCAACGTCGCGACGTCAGCGAACATCACGACGTGGGATCCGGTGAAGTCGTTCTCCACCGAGATCTTTTACATGGCCAACGTCTACGAGCCACTGCTCTGGAAGAACCCGCCCGGATCGGCCGAGCCGTTCCGGCCGGCGCTGGCCGAGAGCTGGGAGGCCAGCGCGGACAAGAAGACCTGGACATTCAAGCTGCGGCAGAATGTAACGTTCCATGACGGCGAGAAGTTCAACGCCGCCGCCGCGAAGGCATCCGTAGAGGCGGCGCAGGAGCGCGGTGGCGCTTCCTTTATCTGGGCGCCGCTGAAGAACGTCAAGGCGCCCGACGACCACACGCTGGTCTTCACACTGAAATACGCCGCGCCGATGGAGCTCATCGCCTCCTCGATGTACGGAGCGTGGATGGTCAGCCCGAAGGCATTGGCCGCCGCCAAGGGCAACGACAAACATTTCGAGAGCGGCACCGTCGACGGCGGCACCGGGCCGTACAAGGTGACCGAATATCAGCCGGGCAAGCAGGTGGTGCTGCGCGGCTTCGACGGCTACTGGGGACAGAAAGGCGCCTACCCCACGGTCGTCTCGCACATCACCCCCGAGGCGGTCACCCAGCAGCAGATGCTGCAAGGTGGCCAGGTCGACCTCGCCTCGGGGCTTCCGCTGGAGAACATCGGCCAGCTCAAGGCCGACCCCAATCTGGACGTGGGGGAGTGCGCCACGGCCAGCAATTATGTGGGCTTCTTCAACACCGCCCGCAAACCGCTCGACAACCCCAAGGTTCGTCAGGCGCTTTCGCATGCTCTGCCGTACGACGACATCATCAAAATCGGCGGTGAGGGCTTCGGCTCAAAGGCCTACGGTGCTGTGCCGCAGAGCATCTTCCCCGGCGGCACCGACGTGCCGACCTACACCTACGACCTCGCCAAGGCCAAGGCGCTGCTGGACGAGGCCGGCGTGAGCGGGCTCAAGCTCAAGATGACCTACGCCGCGGAGAATCAGGCGCAGAAGCGTTTCGCGCCGCTCATCAAGGACTCCTTCTCCAAGATCGGCGTCGACGTCGAGATCAGCCCGATGCTCTTCAACCAGCAGTGGGAACTCGGCAAGGGCGACCCGGCCAAGGCCCAGGACATCTTCCTGCTGCTCTATTGGCCGACCTACAGTGACGGCGGTTCGGACAACCTGTATTCCCTCTTCCACTCCAGCGAGAAGCCGTTCTTCAACCTGAGCTACTGGAAGAACAAGGAGTTCGACGGCCTGCTCGCCAAGGCGGGCACCTTCACCGCGACCGACCCGGACAAGGCCAAGGCGCTCTACACAGGCGCCCAGAAGATCCTCGTCGACCAGGCCCCCGGCTTCTTCCTCTACGACGTACGCAACCCCCTTGTCTCGCCGAAACGCATCAAGGGCCTGACCTGCAACCCGGATTACGCGTTCAACATGTTCTTCAACCAACTGGCGCCTCGATGACACGATTCCTGCTCCGCAGAGCAGCCACCTCCGCCCTGGTGCTTCTCGGTGTGATGCTGGCGACCTTCCTCCTGGCGAGGGTGGTGCCGGCGAGCCCGGCAGTGGCCTACATCGGCCCGAAAGCACAACCGGCGGACATCGCCAGGGTGGAGCGGGAGCTCGGGCTGGACCAGCCGCTGCACATCCAGTTCTGGCGATACCTCAGCGACATGCTGACCGGCGACTGGGGCGACTCGATCGGCACGAAGCAGCCGGTGCTCCAGGAGATCGGCACCCGCCTGCCGGCCACCCTCGAACTCCTGATCGTGGCGATGGTGGTGGCCGTCGCCGTCGGGCTGGTGCTCGGGGTGATCGCGGCCCGCCGCAAAGGCACCAAGCTTGACCATCTCATCAGGCTGCTCAGCATCGGGGGTGTCTCGATGCCGGCGTTCTGGCTGGGTCTGCTGTTGCAAGTGGTGTTCGTCCGGGCGCTCGGCCTGCTCCCCCCGACGGGACGCCTCGGGCCCGAAACGCCGTTCGTCTCCCCGATCACCGAGCTGACCGGCCTCTACACCGTGGACGCCCTCCTCACGGGCAACATGACGGCCTTCGGTGACGCTTTCCTCCACATCCTGCTCCCCGCCGCGACCCTCGCGGCCTACCCGGCCGGAGTGGTGGCCAGGATGACCAGGGCAACCATGATCGAAACGCTTTCCCAGGACCACGTCCGTACGGCACGGGCCTACGGTCTGGCCGAGCGCACCGTGACCTGGCGCATCGCGCTCCGCAACGCGCTGCCGCCGGTGACGACGGTGTTCGGCCTCACCCTCGCCTACTCCCTGACCGGCACCTTCTTCGTGGAGGTCGTGTTCAACTGGCCCGGCCTCGGGCAGTTCGCCGCTCAGGCGCTGCTCAACGTCGACTATCCGGCCATCATGGGCGTCACCGTACTCGGCGCCGTCGGGTATGTGCTGGTCAACCTGGTCGTCGACCTGATCCAGGCCCGGCTCGACCCGAGGGTGGGGCTGGCATGAGCCTGCTGTCCATGTCGAAGACCCCGCCGATCGCGACGCTCCCCGAACGCGGCGTCTACCGCAGGCTCCTGCGCGACGGGCCCGCCGTGCTCGGCTTCGCCCTCGTCGCCCTGCTTGTGCTGGTCGCGGCGTTCGCGCCGCTGCTCGCGCCGTTCCCCGAGCAGGGCGCCGGCGCGGCCAGCGTCGCCGACCGCAACCTCGCCCCGAGCCTCACCCACTGGTTCGGCACCGACGCGATGGGCCGCGACATCCTGTCGCGCATCGTGTACGGCGCACGCCCGGCTCTCCTGGTGTCGATGGCGGTCGTCGGCCTCGCCGTACTCGTCGGGGTGCCGCTCGGGCTCATCGCGGGGTTCCGCGGCGGGCGCCTCGACGAGGCGATCATGCGGGTGGCGGACATGTTCCTCGCCTTCCCGCCACTGCTGCTCGCCATGGTCGTCGTGAGCCTGCTCGGCCCGTCGCTCTGGAACGCGGCGATCGCGCTGGTCGTGTCGTGGTGGCCGTGGTATGCCCGCCTGGTGCGGGGCCTCGCGCTCTCGCTGCGGGAACGCCCGTTCGTGGAGGGGGCCCGCACGCTCGGATTGCGTGACATCACCATCATGCGGCGGCATATCCTGCCGAACTGCTCCTCGCCCATCCTTGTGCAGGCCACGACCGACATCGGCACCGTGCTGCTGGCCGCCGGCTCGCTGGCCTTCATCGGCCTCGGCGCGCAGCCGCCCACACCCGACTGGGGACTCATGGTGGCAGAAGGCCGGACTTACGTCTTCTCCCACTGGTGGATGTCGGCCTTCCCCGGCGCGGCGATCTTCCTCGCGGTGCTCGGCTTCAACCTGCTGGGCGACGCCCTGCGCGACGCGCTCGACCCGAGGGAGGTGGGCCGGTGACGACCCTGCTGAGTGTGGAGGATCTGGAGATCTCCATCGGAAACGGGCGGCCGGTGCGCGGGGTGAGCCTGCGGGTCGGCCCCGGCGAGATCGTCGGCGTGGTCGGCGAGACCGGCTGCGGCAAGACCCTGACGGGCCTCGCCGTACTCGGCCTGCTGCCCCCCGGCGCGCACGCCTCCGGGCGGGTCGTGCTCGGTGGCCGTGACCTGCTCGGGCAGGACAGGCGGGCCATCCGGGGCCGTGAGGTCACCATGGTGTTCCAGAACCCCGGCACCGCTTTCGACCCGGTGACCACCATCGGGGGGCAGTTCGTCAGGGTGCTGCGCGCCCACACCGGATGCACTAGAAAGGCGGCATACGCCAGGGCGGCCGAGCTGCTCACATCGGTCGAACTGCCGGACCGCGTGCTCAATGCCTACCCGCACCAGCTCTCCGGTGGCATGCTCCAGCGCTGCATGATCGCGCTCGCGCTCTCGTGCGAGCCGTCGCTGGTCATCGCCGACGAGGCCACGACCGCGCTCGACGTGACCGTGGCCCGGCAGATCCTCCGCCTCCTGCTCCAGCTGCAACGCGAACACGGCTTCGGCGTGATGTTCGTGACCCACAACCTCGCCGAGGCACGCGACATCTGCGACCGCGTCTACGTGCTCTACGCCGGCCGGGTAGTCGAGGAGGGTACGGCTTCCGCCGTACTCGACGGGCCCCGCCACCCCTACACGCGGGCGCTGCTCGGCGCGCTGCCCCGGCTCGACGCCCCCCGCGGGCGGCTCGACTCCATCCCGGGCAGTGTGACGCACGCCGACCAGGGCTGCTCCTTCGCCGACCGTTGCACCGACGTCCGCGACCTCTGCCGGACCGAGCTGCCGGCCGCGCGCGACGGCGTGGCCTGCCATTTCCCCGGAGGTGCCGCGTGATCCTGTCCGTCACGGGCCTGGTGAAGACGTTCGGCGCGGTGCGGGCCGTCGACGGCGTCGACCTGTCGGTGGCCCCCGGCGAGACCTACGCCGTGGTCGGCGAGTCCGGCTCCGGCAAGACGACGCTCGCGCGATGCGTGCTCGGCCTCATCCGCCCCAGCAGCGGATCGGTCGTGGTCGACGGCGCCGACACCGCCAAAATCAGCTCGGGCGAGCTGCGGCTGCTGCGCCGCCGCGTGCAGATCGTGTTCCAGAACCCGCACGCCTCGCTCAACCCGCGCATGACCATCGAACGCCTGGTCGCCGAACCGATGCGGATCCGCACCGGCTCCAAAGGCGCCGCCCTGCGCGAGGAGGTCGTCGCCGACCTCGAACGCCTCGGCCTCGGCACCGCGCATCTCTCCCGCTATCCGCACGAACTGTCCGGCGGGCAGGCTCAGCGCGTCGCGCTTGCCCGCGCACTGGCGCTGCGGCCACGCCTGCTGGTCCTGGACGAGCCCACCTCGGCACTGGACGTGTCGGTACAGGCGCAGATCCTCAACCTCCTCGCCGACCTGCGCGCCGACGACGGCCCCGCCTACCTCCTGATCAGCCACGACCTCGCCGTCGTGCGCCACCTCGCCGACCGGGTGGGGGTGATGTACGGCGGGCGCCTCGTCGAGGAGGCCCCCGCCGAGCAGCTGTTCGACGCACCAGCGCACGACTACACCCGACAACTCCTCGACTCCGTGCCCGGCCGGGGCCGCGCGTCGATGGACCTATCACTTGGAGTTCAACCTTGAGCAGAATCATCGGGGTCACCGCCGCACAGGTTGCGCCCGTCGTGGGCGACCCCGCCGCGACGCTGGAGAAGTTCCGGTTCGAGGTGCGCACCATGGCGGCGTCCATGCCCGCCGTCGACCTGCTGGTCTTCCCCGAGCTTTACCTCACGGGACTCGGCAGCTTCGACAGCCCGGTCATCCCCGGGTTGTTCCAGGACATCGCCGAGCCGATCCCGGGCCCCCTCACCGACGAGGTGTGCCGGATCGCCGCGGAGGTCGGGAAGTGGATCGTTCCCGGGACCATCATCGAGCGTGTCGGCGACAAGATTCACAACACCGCGATCGCCGTGTCGCCCGAGGGTGAGATCGTGGCGCGCTATCGCAAGCTGTTCCCGTGGATGCCGCACGAGTCGTGCGTGCCGGGCGACGAGCATGTCACCTTCGACATCCCCGGCGTGGGCCGCTTCGGGCTCGCCATCTGCTACGACGGCTGGGTGCCGGAGATCTCCCGCACGCTCGGATGGATGGGCGCCGAGGTGATCATCCAGCCGACCTACACCCGCACCTGCGACCGGGCCCAGGAACTCGTGCTCGCCCGCGCCAACGCCATCACCAACCAGCTCTACCTGATCAACCCCAACGTGGGCAAACTCTTCGGCACCGGCCGCAGTGTGATCGTCGACCCCGAGGGGCGCGTGCTCGCCGAGGCCGGCGACGGCGAGGAATACCTCACCGTCTACCTCGACCTCGACCTCGTCTCCACCGTCAGGGAACACGGCACCGCCGGGCTCAACGCTCTGTGGAAGCAACTCCGCGACGCGCCGCCGCCGTTCCCGCCCGCTCTGTACGGCTACAGCACGGGGGAGGTGATGCGCGACCTCGGCCCGTTCCCCGTCACCCCTGTCGCGTGACCGCCACCCTCGACGTTTTTCGTGGTTTTGGAGCAATAATGCGCACCCCCCTGGTGTTACGTACTGCGATCACCTCACTTCTCCTGGCCGCCGTGGCGGTCAGCCCTGCCGCCGCGACCACCCCCGACGTTTCGGAAGCCGCTCATCGTGGCGGTGCCGTACCCGGCGATCCCCTGACCGGGTCGGGCGCGGTCGACCGGAGCGTTTTGACCTCGGCCGACCTGCTCAACGGCACGGCGTCCGCACCGGTGGCCGACGAGGCCTTCGCCGTACCCGAGCAGGCCGCCATGCCGGCGCACACCTTCGAGGGCAGGCTCACCCTGAGCGGGGAGGCCACCGGCGGCGGCCTCAAGGAGGTGCGGGACGACGACAACGACCTCGGTGACGGGGACAACCCGGCCCGGCATCTGCCGGAGATCTCGCTGGAGTTCACCCAGACCGGCAGCCACCTTGTGCCCAAAGTGCAGGGCCTGGTGATCACCGGACATCCCACCTGGAACCTCATCACCGGGCCCGGCCGGGTATGGCGGGAGAACGGCGACAACGGGTGGTCGCGGGCTTCGTTCCCGTTCGCCCTGGTGTTCCGGAACCACAACTGCACGCAGAACGGGGCGATGTCGTTCCTGTTCAACCGGTCTTCGGTGAGCCAGGTGCGGTACCAGGTCACGCAGGAGACGTGTCTCAGCATCAAGTTCGACATGTGGGGACAGCTTCCGGCTACCTACCAGCCCTACCGGGTGCACGGCGCCCAGGGGCTTCGGGCGGCTCATGCTGCCGAGGTGGGTGCCCGGCTGCCCACCAAGCCGTTTGAGCAGCTCGCGGTGGACTATCCCGGGATCGACCTGGCCCGTTTTGGGGCGGGGACCGGTGTCACGCGTGAGCACCTCACGGTCTATGGCCTGCTCTACAAGGGTGTGAACTACGTGTCCGGGTGTCAGACCCGGCACGGGACCTACGCTTTCTGCGGGGACATGCGTCTTCCGTCGTATTCGACGGCCAAGACGGCGTTCGCCTCGGTGGCGCACATGCGGCTGGCGCAGAAGTACGGGCTCCAGGTGGGCGATCAGCGCATCGGAAACCTCATCCCCGAGGCCCGGCGCGCGGCGGCCGACTGGAAGAACATCACGCTGGAGAACGCCCTCGACATGGCGACCGGCAAGTACGGTTCGCCCGACTACATGGCGGACGAGGACACCTCGATGGGGGCGTTCCTCGGCAGCGAGTCGTTGCGCGACAAGATGCGGGCCGCCCTGCAATACGACACCAAGGAGGCGCCGGGTAAGCGGTGGATCTACCACACCTCCGACACGTTCCTCGCCACCCGGGCGATGGGCGCCTACCTCGACAAGCAGGGCAGCCGTCACCGTGACGCGTTCTCGCTGCTGCGTGACGAGGTGTTCGCCCCCCTCAAGCTCAGCGCCGGGACCATGACCACGCTGCGCACGGACAACAGCCCGCAGGGGGCGCCGTACGGTGGCTATGGGTTGTTCTGGAACACCGACGACATCGCCAAGGTCGCCAAACTCCTCAACAACGACAACGGCAAGATCGGGCGCAACCAGGTCCTGCACCCCAAGGTCCTGGCCGACACCATGCAGCGCAACCCGGCCGACCGCGGCCTGCCCACGGCCAACGTGCCGCTGCTGTACAACAACAGCACGTGGGCCAGCGCCTTCCCGCCCGCCGCGTCTGGCGGTTGCACGTACCACGTTCCGTTCATGTCCGGGTTTGGCGGCATCACCGTGGCCATGATGCCTAACGGCGCTTCCTACTACTACTTCAGCGACAACAACGAGTTCGCCTGGGGCAGCGCCGTACGCGCGGCCGAAAAGCTCGGGGCCAACTGCTAGCACCACTCAAAAGGAAGCCCCAGCTTGCGCCTCTGACCGAGCAAGCTGGGGTCTCTTGTGGTTGTTGCCAGCACCCGTGCTGACTTTGTACTGCCCTTGGCGTGGATACCGGCGACCGGACGATCCCGTCTATCTACGAGGTCCGGTGCTTTGCCCAAGCACCTGCGGCGTGTGCCATCGCCTTGATCCACGGGGAGGAGTCATTGCTCCTGATCTCCTCCCACACACGCACGTTGGCGCGAGCGAACACCTCAACCCCTTCGGATGGCGCGCTCTTCCATGCCGGGAGATCGCGGACCACATCCTCCGCCGCTTGAGGGGTGTGCCCTCCCGCGATCAGGCGCAGGATCAGCGTGGCCGGGTCGATCCATCCGGCGCCCCTGGTCGGCCAGGCCCAGTCGAGCAGGTGAGCACCCCACTCGGTTAGCAGCACGTTGACCGGGTTGTAGTCGGTGTGCAGAAGGCGGTCGCCCTTCAGCCACTTCAATTCTTCTGGCGCACCGACATAGGTACGCCAGCGGTGCTCGGCGACCTTGATCGGCAGGTCGGGGCAGTCGATCTCGCCTAGGACGGCCATGGTCTCGACGATGCTCGGCAGGTCAGGTGAGCCCGCCTTGAAGTTCGCGTGCCGTCCGGCCAGGTGCTCGAAGCCGAGCAGATCCCACTCATCCATGTGCTGCTGACCTCGCCGTCGTCGATATCTCGTCCGGGTCCGTTTCGATCAAACCAGGATTTCTGGTCAATGCGAGAGGTTTATATTCGACTGATTTTCCTTCAGAGGTAATCCAGCAGTCGCGCCGGATCGCTCTCCTGGTGGGGAGGGGCATTCCTGTGAGGCGCCCTTGACGGTCGATCGAGTCGGTGTCGTCGGCGGCGAGGAAACAGCGGAGGTGGCGCCGCTCCTCAGATGCACTTCGACTGCTCTATGCCTCAAAGGCATGGGGTGGCGAGCTTGTTGGTATTGGACAGTATTTTTGCAGGTTGGACAGAATGCAGGGATTCGTGCAGGTCTCCGGAACATCAGGTGCCACTTATGCCAACCCCCCTCAACCGTCGCGGAACGGCAGCCGCTCTCCTTGCCGTAGCTCTCACAGCGGTGGCCGCGTGTGGCGGTGGCGGTGGAGCTGGCGCCAAGCCGGCTGCCGCCCGTGTGCTCAATGTGGCGACGACCGCGAGTGTGACGACTTGGGACCCCGTGAAGTCGTTCTCCAGCGAGATCTTCTATATGGCCAACGTGTATGAGCCGCTGCTCTGGAAGAACCCGCCGGGGTCGGCGGAGCCGTTCCGACCGGCCCTGGCCGAGAGCTGGGAGTCCAGTGCCGACAAGAAGACCTGGACCTTCAAGCTGCGGCAGAATGTAACGTTCCACGATGGCGAGAAGTTCAACGCCGCTGCCGCGAAGGCATCTGTGGAGGCCGCCAAGGAGCGTGCCGGGGCGTCGTTCATCTGGGCGCCTTTGAAGTCCGTGGAGGCTCCTGACGAGCACACTTTGGTGTTCAAGCTGAAGTCCGCCGCGCCGATGGACTTGATCGCCTCCTCGATGCACGGGGCCTACATGGTCAGCCCGAAGGCTCTGGCCGCGGTGAAGGCCGACCAGAATTACTTTGAGCGCGGCACCGGCGACGGCGGGTCAGGGCCATATCAAGTGGCCTCGTATGAGGCGGGCAAGCAGGTTGTGCTGCGTGGGTTCGACGGCTACTGGGGGCAGAAGGGTGCCTTTCCCACCGTGGTCGCGCACATCACTCCCGAGGCGGTGACCCAGCAGCAGATGCTGCAAGGGGGACAGGTCGACATCGCGACGGCTCCGCCGCTGGAGAACATGGCCCAGCTCAAGGCCGATCCCAACCTTGAGGTGCATGACTGCCCCACGACCAGTAATCATCTGGGCTTCTTCAACACCACGCGCAAGCCGCTCGACAATCCGAAGGTGCGTCAGGCGCTTTCGCACGCCATGCCGTACGACGACATCATCAAGGTCGGCGGTGAGGGGTTCGGTTCCAAGGCGTATGGTCCGGTGCCGCAGGGTGTCTTCCCCGGGAGCACCGATGTGCCGACCTACACCTATGACCTGGCGAAGGCCAAGGCGCTATTGGACGAGGCCGGGGTGAGCGGGCTCAAGCTCAAGCTGACGTATGCGGCGGAAAACCAGGCGCAGAAGCGTTTCGCGCCGCTCATCAAGGACTCGTTCTCGAAGATCGGCGTGGACGTCGAGATCAGCCCGCTGCTGTGGAACCAGCAGTGGGAGCTCGGCAAGGGCGACCCGGCCAAGGCCCAGGACATCTTCCTGGTTCTCTATTGGCCGACCTACAGTGACGCCGGTGCGGACAACCTGTTCTCCCTCTTCCACTCCAGTGAGGAGCCGTTCTTCAACCTGAGCTACTGGAAGAACAAGGAGTTCGACGGCCTGCTCGCCAAGGCGGGGACCTTCACCGCGACCGACCCGGACAAGGCCAAGGCGATCTACACCGATGCCATGAAACTTCTCGTCGATCAGGCTCCGGGCGTCTTCCTCTACGACGTGCGCGGTCCTGTGGCTGGATCGAAGAAAATCAAGGGCCTGACGTGTAACCCCGATTACGCCTTCAACCTCTTCCTCAACCAGCTGGCGCCCCGCTGACGAGGGTTCTCATTGTCGCGATGCTTGTGCGATAGACCCGGCCGGGGTACGGCTACGCGGTGTTATCCGCAGCCCATTTTGCCGGAGGCTTCGGGGGTGCTGATCCCTGAGCCTCCGGGTCTCCCCGCCGCCACGACTCTCCGGTGAGCGGCTTCCGGTC
The DNA here is from genome assembly GCF_016863435.1 of Sinosporangium siamense. Classification (GTDB taxonomy): domain Bacteria; phylum Actinomycetota; class Actinomycetes; order Streptosporangiales; family Streptosporangiaceae; genus Sinosporangium; species Sinosporangium siamense. The sequence goes on along the minus strand of NZ_BOOW01000058.1, from coordinate 34,128 downwards.
GGCCCACCTGGCGATCCTGCCGTCGGGTGGGCACGCAGGGGCGGCGGCCCCGAGCCCCGGACTCGATCTTACGAGTCCGGGGCTTTGGGTTTATGCGAGGCGGGTGGGGATGGGGGCGAGGGTGAAGTTGTCCCACACATAGGCGTCCATCTGGTGCTGGTCGCCCGACAGGTTGAAAACCCGGTCGACCTTGCCTTCGGCGTTGAAATGCCACACCAGGGCCCACAAGGTCTCGACCTTGCCGATGCCTTCGGTGGTCCAGCCCCGGTGGATGTCGACGACGTATTCGTCGTTGGCCTCCAGGAACAGCGGCTCGGCCTGGAAGCCGCCCTTGCCGAGCTGGGTGAAGAAGGCGGCGACCTCCTCCACTCCGCGTTTGGTGCCGGATAACGGGTGGTGGCCGGGGACGGTCCACTCGATGTCGTCGGTCAGCACCTCTCTCATTCCCTCCAGATCTTGGGCGGCATATGCCTGGAAGAACCTGGCGATGGCTGCGGTCTTAGTGTCCTTGTCGGTCACAGTGCGCTCTCTTGGATTTTCGGGGTACGGCGTGGCAGGAGTGCCGTGACCGCGACCCCGGCGAGGGTGATGCACATCCCGAAGGTGATCAGCCCGATGAGGCTGCTCCACTTCACCGTCGGGCGGTTGAGCAGGCGGAGCGGCACCAGCGGATGGCGGTGGTGGGCCTCCGCACGCCGACCGGCTCCGCAACACAATTACCGGCACCGTGGCGTCGCACAGAAGGGGCATGGCCACCCGTCAGGAAGAGCGGAACTCCAGGCGTCCTGCAGAATGGGTCAATCCGAGCCATAGATTATCGCCGAACGGGCGGACCGATCAGGGGATACCGCCGGCGTGAAATCACGCTTCGCCGTCCAATGCCTTACCGACGCGATGAAGATATGCAAACGGATGCTCATGCCAGCCCATGTGTGTGCGGGTGGTGGCGATGTTCACCGCGACGCCGCTGAGGACCCCAAGGGCCCACTGCCAATCCTCGATGGCGAAGGCCGCTCCCGCGCCGGCTACGGCGACCACCACGGAAAGTGACCGGCGCACCCACTCCATTCCCGAGGCCCGCCCGGCCTGCTCCATTTCCCGCCGGGCGACCTGGATTTCCTGGCCGACGTCGCGGAGTGTGTCGAGGGCGTCATCGTGGCCCGGTCCGCGGTGAAGCGTGTGAACGAGGCGGTTGAGAGCGAGCATCATGCGCAGGCGTTCGTCGCCGTATCGCTCCCGGAACTTCAACACCTGGCGGGTGTCGGCCGTCGCGCTGGGAACCGGTAGAAGCCTTCCCACCTCCATGAGGAGCCCGTCCGCCGGCGAGGCCGACCGGGGCCGATGGATGTGTCTCCAGACGTGTGCGTGGTCGGTGTGGGGAACCAGCGCCGACACCGGACGAGCCGATAAGTCGACCAACGCGCCGCGATGAGCCGAGGTGATGAGTTCGGCCTGCATGCCGAGCAGACAGGTCTGCAGGGCCGGGGAAACGACAAGGTGCCATTTGTTGCGATGGTGCGGGCGGGCCAGCCCTTCCTCCAGCAACGCGTGAGTGAGAGAGGTGGGGAGCTTGCCCGGCCGGATCAGGGAAGCCCGGTCCTCGCCGTACAGATCCGGGTCCTGCCGGGGCGGTAACAGGTCGTCGAGCGGTATGGTGCGGCGGAGTTCCTCGAACACCGTTGCCGTGTGGCTGCTGCGGGTGCTCTCACCCTCGAGGGAGTTCTCATAGTAGAGGTCCCGGAGACGGCGTTCGGTGCCGGAAGGGCAGTTGACCGGCCGATACAACCCGGCGTCTCTGACCTGCCGGAGCGGTGTTCTCAGATACTGTTCGTAGTCACCCCGCGGGACGATCGTCGCGATCTCATCCCAGTAAAGAACGGCATGGTGAAGGACTGGGAGCGGGGGGTTGATCAACGGAAAATACAGCATCGCAGGCATGAAGTCCCCGGAGTGTTGTGACGCACATTGGTCGGCACTCGGCGGCAAAGGTTATGACGCCGGCGGGAACGCAATACTACTTCCTTGATCAAAGAATCGAAGGGTCGCTCTCCAAGAATCCCTGAGGAGAGTCGCGTTGCCCCACCCTCCCGGGAGGGATTTCTCCACGGGACGGTGGGGCTGTTGGCGCGAAGTGGGTCACCAGCGGGTCTTAGTCGCCTCTGTCCTTGCAGTACTCGAGCTGATAGTCGCCGTACTTGTAGCAGAACTTGCACCACTGGCCGTATTTGTCTTTCCAATAACACTTTCTCTTGCCGTTGTGCTTGGCGATGTTATCCGGCACGCTCGCGGTCTGGGCTGGGGCCGTGCAAGGAGAGTCTGCCGCGCCGGCGGATGCGGCGCCGACCGTGAGTGTGGACACCGCTAGGGCGGCCGTGACGAGGATTCTCTTCAGCATGGCTCTACTCCGTGCTCTGAGAGGTTGAGCCCAGACCGGGGTCTTGAGCTCTACGGAGCGTCGCACTGGTTCCCGGGACACGTCATGACGGCGCTATGACATTCACCACCATAGCTACGGGCTCCCGGCCGCTCTCCCTACTGGCGGCAAAACCCTGGCTTCCACAAGAAACCACATATCCTTTTTACCGTCCCCACCCTGGGTGGCATGCGTGGATTGCGGTCTTCGGCGAGAGATCGCCCGGTCATGCCGCTCCAGGGTAAACCGGTGATCTCGGGATATCCGGCGGCCTTTTCCCTGGCTTGCTCAAGGCAAGCTCGGGGTTTGGCACACCTCGGGGAAAGAGCCGTTCTCCGGGCTTCGCCGTACTCCAGCGGTTGCAGGGATGCGGCTTCGGCGCTCAGGGGAGGGGAACGCGGTCAAGAACGGGTGAAGAGTACGGCGGGCTGCAACCGACGGTTCCCTCCTTGGTGACAAACTCTTCGCGCCGAGGCCCGGGTCAGGCGTCCTGGGGGCGGTTGTAATCGAGGACGGCGTCGAGGTATTCGCCGATGGCGTCGCGGTTGCGGGTCAGGCATCTGATGCGGTCGGACATGCGGTCGCGTTCGCACGCAAGGGTGGCGATCATCTCGGGGGTGGCGTCGGGGAAGTAGATGGTGCGGGGCTTGTCGAGGCAGGGGAGGATCTGTTTGATGATGCGTGTCGGCAGCCCGGCGTCGAGCAGGCCGCGGATCTGGATCACGCGGTCGACGAAGCGCTCGTCGTATTCCCGGTAGCCGTTCGGGGCGCGGTCGGCCACGATGAGCTGCTGCTCCTCGTAATAGCGCAGTAGCCGGCGAGGGGTGCCGGTGCGGGCCGAGAGCTCGCCGATGCGCATGTGGTCCACCTCACAGATCGCCGCGTTGACCATCACATAGATGTGAAGGTTTGAGGATACACACGTCCCGCGAGAACGCAGCAGACGAGAGGTGTATCGAATGGACAACCGGCTTTTCGACTACAGCCCCATTGTCGAACGGGAGGCGATCCACTGGCCGGGCGGTGCCAGGATCGCGTTCTACGTCGGCCTCAACATCGAGCATTATCTGGTCGACCGCCCGGCGACCAGCATCTTCCCCGACACAAGGACGTTCGCCCCCGACCCGCTCAATTACGGCTGGCGCGACTACGGCCCGAGGGTGGGATTCTGGCGGTTGCTTGAGAGCCTCGACCGGCACGGAGTACGGGCGAGCGTGATGCTCAACTCCGACGTCACCCGGCACTATCCCCAGATCATCCGGGCGGGAAGAGAGCGCGGCTGGGCCTGGATCGCCCACGGCAAGAACAATTCCATTTTCCAGGCCGGCATGACCAGGGACGAGGAGCGCGAATATCTGACCCACGTCGTCGGCGCCATTGAGGAGGCCGTCGGCGCCAGGCCGCGCGGCTGGCTGGGACCGGCGCTCACCGAGACCTTCCACACCCCCGAGTTGCTCGCCGAATTGGGCCTGACCTACGTGCTCGACTGGGCGAACGACGACCAGCCCTACCGCCTCAATGTGCCGGGCATGCTGAGCGTGCCGTATTCCATCGAGGTCAACGACATCAGCCTTTTCGTCGGTAAAAGCCTGAGCGGCCCGGACTTCGTGGCGATCGTGAAGGACCAGCTCGACCAGCTCCACGCCGACGCGGCAGACAGCGGCCGGGTGATGTCACTGGTTCTCCACCCCTTCGTCATCAACCAGCCCTTCCGCCACAAATATCTGGACCAGGCCCTCGAATACATCGTGAACCACCCGGACGTGTGGCTGACGACCAGTGACGAGATCGCCGACCACTACGCCCGGGAGTCCGGGCACTAGGCCGCCCTGGCTTCGCCGTACGGCGCCGCCCTGGCTGGTAGACGTACGGCACTGCCCTGGCTTCGCCTTACGGCACCGCCCGGGCTGTAGACGTACGGCGCCGCCCTGGCTCACGCCGTACGGCACTGCCCCGTCAGCGGCGGATGGCGCGGCCCGGGCGGGCGTCGAGGATCGGTTCGCCGTCGCGGACGACGTGCTGCCCGCCGACGAGCACGTGCGCGTAGCCGGTCGAAGGACGGGTGCTTTCGGCGTAGGTGGCCTGGTCGGTGACCTCGCCGGGGGAGAAGACCACCAGGTCGGCGTCGCATCCGGGCTGTACGCGGCCCTTGCGCCGCATGGCCGGCACCGACGCCTCCAGCACGCGCGCCGGGAGCAGGCTGGATCGGCGCACGGCTTCCATCAGCGACAACGCCCCCGTCTCCCGGACATAACGGCGCAGGACCTTGGAGAATGTGCCCGCCGTGCGGGGATGGGTGACGACGGACGGGGGCAGCGGCCAGGTCAGCGGGTCGGGACGTTCGCCGCCCGTCCAGGTCAGCGGCATGGCGTCGGAGCCGATGACGGTGTCCTCGCTGAGCAGCGCGCGGTCGAGGACGGCCAGGTCGGCGGGGATGTTCTCGTCGAAGAAGTGGATGATCGCCAGGGCGCCGGGGTCGGTGGCGCGCAGTTCGAGCAGCCGTGTCGCGTCGGCGACGCGCTCGCCGGTGGGGGCGTAGACGATCGACGTCGGCCCGATGCCCATCCTGGGCAGGAGTTCGGGGGCGAGGAAGGCGGCGCTGATGCCCGTCATGCCCGCGCCGTAGGGGTATGCCTCGGTCGACACTCGTGCGCCGTCGGCGCGGAACTTGTCGACCAGCCGGAGCACCCGGTCGACCTGGCGGAGGGACGTGCTGTTGATGTGGCAGTAATGCATGTGCGCGCCGGTGGCCGCCGCGGCCCGCAGCACCTCCTCAGCGCCGTCGATCGGGGTGTCGGGGCTCTGTTCGACCAGGTCGCGGGCGTGGGTGTAGGTCGGCACGCCCGCCTCGGCCGCGATCCCGGCCACCGCGAGGTATTCCTCGGGGGCCACACGCGGGGCGTAGCCGATGAGCAGGCCGATGCCGAGGGCCCCGGCGGCGAGATCAGCCCGGATCAGCTCATATAGCGCGTCGAGCTGGCGCGGGGTGGCCTCGCGCCGCCAGGCGGGGTCGCCGAGGTGGCCGAGCGCCGCGTCGAGACCGCCGCCCGGCGGCAGCCCGCCCACGGCGGTCATCCGGGCCTGGGCCCAGGCGGCCGAGAAACCGTAGTTGAGCGGGCGGCCCTCGGCGGCGGCCTCGGCATATGCCTCGGCGACCGGTGCGACGCCCGCCTCCAGGTCGAGGACGGTGGTGACGCCGTCGAGAGCCTGGAGACGGTGGCCGGCGATGGTGTGGGAGTGGCTGTGCAGGTCGATCCAGCCGGGCGCGAGGACAAGCCCGGACACGTCGAGCGTCACCCGCCCCTGAAGCGGGTCCGGGGACACCGCGGTGATCGTCGTGCCGGTCACGCCGACGTTCGCGACCGCGTCGTGGCCGGTCTCCGGATCGAGGACTCGTGCGCCCGCCAGCACCAGATCGTGCATTTCCCCTGTCATGGGGGGAGCCTAAGGCCGGTTCCGGCGCGTGCCATCGTGCGGCACGCAGAAAACGGGTGTGACCGCTGGTGCGTCAGTCCCAGGTGACGGGCAGCCGGTGCACGCCGTAGATGAGCATGTCGTCGCGCAGCGGCACCTCCTCGGCGGGTACGGCGAGGCGCAGTGCCGGGAATCGCGTGAACAGGGCCTGGAACCGACCTGCATCTCGACGCGGGCGAGTTGCTGCCCGAGGCACTGGTGGATGCCGTGCCCGAAGGCCACGTGGCCGGTCGCCGGCCTGGTCAGGTCGAGCGTGTCGGGATCGGCGAACTGCAGCGGGTCGCGGTTGGCGGCGGGGAGCGAGAGGGTGACCGTCTGGCCTGCTTTGACGGTCACCCCGCCGAGTTCGAGGTCTTCGAGGGCGGTGCGAACGGTGGCGGGGATGATGCTGAGGTAGCGCAGCAGCTCCTCGACGGCCTTGGCGGTGCTGTCCCCGCCGGCGCGCAGGCGGCTGATCCGGTCGGGGTGGCGCATCAGCGCGAACACGCCGAGGGCCAGCATGTTGGCGGTGGTCTCGAACCCGGCGCCCACGAGGACCGTGGCGATAGTGGTCAGCTCAGCGTCGCTGAGGTCGGTGTCGGTCACCAGGCCGCCGAGCAGGTCATCGGTGGGATGAGCCCGTTTGGCCGACACCAGGCCGAGCATGGACTCCATCAGCTCACCGACGGCCGCCGCCGCCCGCGCCCTGTCGGTCTTCAAGTTCAGCACCAGCGACATATTGCGCTGGAACGGCTCCTGCACCTCTCGCGGCACGCCCAGCAGCTCGCAGATCATCAATGCCGGCACAGGCAGCGTGTATGCCTCGACCAGGTCCACCGGCGGGCCGTGCCGTTCCATCGCGTCCAGACGGTCGGCGGTGATCTCCTCCAGCCTGCCGGTGAGCCTGCGCATTCTGCGCACGGTGAACTGGCCGGTGAGCAGGTGCCGGTAATGCGTGTGCTCCGGGGGATCCATCGCGTTGAAGGCCCCGGGCGGTGCGGGTTTCCGGTCGTCGATCTTGATGATCGGGTTGTGCGTGAGGTCGGGCCGCCGGCTGAACCGCCGGTCCGCCAGCACCGCGCGGGCCAGCGTGTGGCTGGTCACGAGCCAGCCGACATGGCCGTCGGGGTAGGTCATGGGGGTGATGGGACGCTCGCCGCGCAGCCGCGCGAGCTCCTCCGGCGGGTCGAACGGACAGCCGGGGGGACGTGCCATGGGAAACGTGGTGGGGAGTGGAGCTGGAGCCGGGGCTCCTGGTGTGGTCATCGCGCTCCTTCCTGAGTCGCTCCTAGGCGGGTGGATCCGATCGCGGTGACGCGCCGCCGCCGAGCCGGTCGAGGGCGGCGGCGAGGCGGGCCGCGTCCTCGGGGCCGATCAAGGGGCGCGAGTAGAAGTCGAACATGGCCTTGGAGATCAGCAGATCCGCGTCGGCACCCGGCATCTCGACCCCGAGCGCACGGGACACGTGCTGCCGCAGCACCACGATCGACAACGACATCGCGGTGGCGACGACGGCACGGCTCCTGCGGTCGGCCAGCGGCTCGGCGTCACTGCTGGCGTCGAGCTCTTCGAGCCACAACTCGCTCAACCGCACCATCTCGTCGAACAACGGCGCCGCCCGGCCCTCCGCCAGCGCCCGCGCCATGTACGGCCAGTAGGGCGCCAGCTCCGCACGTGCCCTGTGGATGCGGCCGAGGTCGCCGGCACGGTAGGTGTGCGCCTCACGCTCGACGTGCCGGAGCAGTTTGACCAACTGCTCGTCGCACGCCTCACGCAGCCCGTCCTTGGACCCGAAGTGATGGCGCACCAGACCGGGCGACACATCGGCGGTCTCCGCGATGGCACGAATCGTCGCCCGCTCGAACCCCTCCTCACCGAAGTGCCGCAACGCCGCCTCCCTGATGCGAGCCCGCGCGGTGAGGTCCTGAGGGTCTGGTACGGCTGCCAAAGATGATCCTATCCACCCGTATATTGAACTGTTTCAGTAGATAGCAGACTATACCCACGTATAGCCGCCGTCCAGATCCACCCGCTACGTACGGCGAAGCCAGCCAACCCGGCTCCGCCGTACACGCATGCGAGCGCCTGTGATGAGGGCGGCGAGCACCTAAGGAGTGGAGCGTGCCGGGCCGGCTCGTGTCCGATCCTTACAAGACCGCGGCCGCTTGAGCGCGTAACCTGCGCTCCATGAACACACTTTCCCGCGCCGAGAACTACCTTCACCTGCACGGACGGTTGATCGACCGGCTCAGGTTCGAGGCGATGTTCGCCGGCGGCTCCCGTGAGCGGGTGCTCGACCTGCTGAGCGTCTACCAGAACCCCGACGGGGGATACGGCAACGCCTTGGAGCCCGACCTGCGCGGGTCGGCCAGCCAGCCGGAGCCGGTGTCGATGGCGTTCTGGATCCTCGACGAACTCGGCGAGCTCAACATCGCCAGGGTGCGCGCGGCCTGCGACTATCTGCTCGGCATCACCGCCAAGGACGGCGGGGTGCCGTGGGTGCTGCCAAGTGCGAGATCGACCCCGAGGGCCTTCTGGTGGGAGGAGGCGCCCGACGACCCGCCGGGCAACCTCCTGATCACGGGCCCCATCGCAGCGCTTCTCCACAAGCACGGGATCGCTCACCCGTGGCTGGGGCCCGCCACCGAGTTCTGCTGGTCCGCGGTCGCCGACATCAAGGAGACCACGCCCTACGAGGCAAGAGCCGCCGTCACCTTCCTCAACCTGGTGCCCGACCGGGAACGCGCGGAGGCGGAGTTCGCCCGGCTGCGGGAGGCGATCCTGGCGACCGTGACGTTTGATCCCGACGCGGGGGGTGATGCCCACTTCCCGCTGGACTACGCGCCCGTGCCGCTCCGGCTGCCGCTGTTCGAGCAGGAGGTTCTAGACCGTCACCTCGACGCGTTGGCCGCCTCCCAGTCCGATGAGGGCGGTTGGAGCGCGAACTGGCCCATGTGGACCCCGGTCGTCGAGCACGAGTGGGGCGGCTACCTCACGATGGCGAGGCTCAAGACACTCAAGGCGTACGGCAGGCTCGACGTCACCTGACCGATTTGTCGGTATGCCTCAATAGCCTGGGGGCATGTACGCCGAACATGCCCCCACCTCGGACCTTGCCGACCGCGTCGCCTGCTTCTGGCGGCAGGTCGGCGAGGACGACGGTGCCCAGCTCGTGGTGCCAGACGGGTGTGTCGACCTGATCTGGGGCCCCGAAGGCCCGTTCGTCGCCGGTCCCGACACCGGGCCCGTCGCCACCAAGATGACGATCGGCGACACCTTCACCGGCCTGCGCTTCAAACCCGGCGCCGTCGGCGACCTCTTCGGCGTGCCGCTCTCCGACCTGCGCGACCGGCGCGTCCCCGTCGCCGACCTTACCGTCTTCCGCGTGCCCGAGGCCCCGCCCGCGGGCCACCTGCGCGCCCTGCGCTCGGCCGTCGGCACCCGCATCCGGGAAACCCCGCCTCCAGACACCGCCGCCCCCGCGATCGTGGCCGCCCTGGTCGCGGGCCACTCGGTCGCCGGCGTCGCCGCGGACCTCGGCCTCAGCGAACGCCAGCTGCACCGCCGCAGCGTCGCCGGCTTCGGCTACGCGCCCAAGACCCTGCAACGCGTCGTCCGCTTCCAGCACGCCCTCCGCCTGGCCCGCGCCGGCACCCCCTTCGCCGAGGTCGCGATCACCGCGGGCTACGCCGACCAGGCCCACCTGTCTCACGACGTCAAACGCCTCAGCGGCGCCACCCTCAGCCGCCTTCTCTGACCGGCGGGTACGGCACAGCCATAGGAAAACGAGCCTTCCTCTTGGCGTGCATTTATGTGGGTGGCAATCTCTTTTCCTCGTCGGGAGAATCGCATAAAGCGGTCCGGAAAAACTCCGCGGTGGGTCCGCCTGCCCGCATAATCGGAGTTGTCCGCCCTTTCGGTGCACCCGTGAAATCAGGACACGCCGTATGCCCCGTCGGAACCTGACGCTCACTCTCACCGTCATGCTTTTCGTGGTCTTGCAGGTATTGCAGATCGCAGGCGGCTATCTCACCAATCAGCAGGGCGGCGCGCCCCCGATCCTCCGCGAACTCCAGGCCAGCCCGCTGCCGCCGGTCGTCATCCTGCTCACCCTCGGGCTGCTCCTCACCGTCCTGACCGCCCGCGCCGGTACCGCACCCCCCATCGGAAACCCCAGATGGAACTCCCGCAGATCCCCCTATCCGGGGCTGGACGCCTTCACCGCCGACGACGCGGGCGTCTTCTTCGGCAGGGACGCCGAGATCGGCAGGCTGCTGCAACGCCTGCACCCCGTCTCCACCGCGGACCCGAGACGTGTCGTCGTGGTCGCCGGGCCGTCGGGAGTCGGCAAGTCCTCCTTGGTCCACGCCGGCCTGCTGCCGAACCTCGCGAACCGGCGCACCCGGTGGATCGTCGGCACACTGCACCCCGGAGACGACCCGGTGCGCGAATTGACGCACAACCTCACGAGCCTGCTCGCCGCCGCCCACCGCCCGGTGCGCGGTAGGCGGCGGCACATGCTGCTGGTGATCGACCGGGCCGAGGAGCTGTTCACCCTGGCGGGGGAGGCGGTCCGCGGCGAGTTCCTCACCGTGCTCGACTCGCTGGTGCGCACCCATCCGCAACTATGGGTCGTCGTGGTCACCCGCTCGGAGTTCCTCACCGGGTTCCAGGAGAGCAGCCACGCCCATCTGTTCCAGGAACCCCTCACCCTCGGGCCGCTCGGCCGCGAGCAGCTCGTCGAGGTGATCGTGCGGCCCGCCGAGAGAGCGGGTCTCACGTTTGACCCGCCGCATCTGCCGGGCACGATCGCCGACGACACCGGCGGCGGCCCGTCGCTGCCGCTCCTCGCCTTCACGCTGGAGCAGTTGTTCGCGCGGGCGAGGGGCGGGCCGATCACGGCGAAGGATTACGCCGATCTGGGCGGCGTGCCCGGCGTCATCGCCCGGCAGGCCGACCGGATCGTGCGGGAGCTGAACGGCTCTCCGGCGGCCGACTCGGTGGTCCGTACCTTGTTGCGGCTGGTCGCGGTGCACAACGACGTGCCTGCCCGGCGCCGCGTTCCTCTAGACGGGCTGGACGACGACGAGCGCGTGGTCGTCGAAGCCTTCGTCACCGGGCGTCTGCTCACCCGGGGAGGGGGCGAGAAGGACGCCTCGCCGTACGCGGAGATCGCCCACGAGGCGTTCCTGGCCGTCTGGCCGCCGCTGCGCCAGACCGTCGCCGCCCACCACGAATCGCTCCGTTTGCGCTCGTTGCTGGAGCAGTGGGCCACCGAATGGATCGGATCCGGGGAAAAGCAGTCGTATCTCCTGGGCAGCGAACGGTTGACGCTGGCCCATGTGTGGCTGGACCACCACCCGCGCTTGGCCGCCGACGCGCCGCGAATCGTGCGTCTCGTGGACTGCTCCCGCCGCGCCGCCCAGGCGGCAGGGGAACGCGCCGCCGCGGACATCGCCCGGCGGTCCCTGCTCACCCTGGAGGAATCCCCTGCCGAGGCCCTCGCCATCGCCGTGACCGCCCACGAGGAACATGGACCGGAACCCCTCGTGAGACTCGCCGTCTCCGCCGCGCTCAACGCCTCCCGCTGCCGCCGGATCCTCGGGGCGCACCGCACCTTGCTGCGCGGCGTCGCCTGGCTGCCCGGCGGACGGCGGCTGATCTCCATGTCCCACGACGGCGCCACCCGAGTCTGGGACACGACGACCGGCACCGAGGTCGCCGCCTACACCTGCGTCGGAGCGAAGTTCTGGGGCTGCGACCTGTCACCCGACGGCCGCCTTCTCGTGGCCGGAGCCGAGGACGGCGTCGCCGGCGTGTGGGCGGTGGAAGACGGGCGCAAGGTGCGCGACCTGCGGGGACACTCGGAATGGGTGCGATCCGCCGTCTGGTCGCCCGACGGCGGGCGGGTCGTGACCTCGTCCGACGACCAGACCGCGCGCATCTGGGACGTGGAGCTCGGCGAGGAGGTGAACGTCCTCCAGGGCCACCGCGGCCGCGTCTGGGGCGCCTGCTTCTCGCCGGACGGCGACCGGATCGCGAGCGTGTCCCACGACCGGACGGTCCGCATCTGGGACGCCACCACCGGGCAACCCCTGCACGAGATGCCGGGACACGAGGACGGCGTCGTCGGCGTCGCCTGGTCACCCGACGGAACCACTGTCGCCTCCTGCTCCGACGACGCGACCGTCCGCCTCTGGGATCCGCAGGCGGGAGATCTCGTGCGGGTGCTGCGCGGCCACAAAGGCTGGGTGTGGGGAGTGTGCTGGTCACCGGACTCACGGCTGGTCGCCTCCTCGGGACAGGACCGCACCACCCGGGTTTGGCAGGCCCGCTCCGGCGCGCAGCGGCACGTCCTGCTCGACCACCAGGAAGGCGGCGTGACCGCGGCCGCCTGGTCGCCCGACGGCACCCGCCTCGCCACCGCGGGCGGCGTCTCGCCCAAACTCTGGGACGAGGGCGGCGGCCCCGAACAGCGCGTCCTGCGCGAACACGAGGGCTGGGTCACCGGCGTCTCCTGGAACCCCGGCGGTGACCTGTTGTCCACGATCTCCCTGGATCGCAAACTACGCATCTGGGACCACAGCGCATGGTGGAACGATCACGGCGTGGCCACCGTCCGCACCCACAAGGACGGCATCCTCGCCCACGAATGGTCACCCGACGGCACCCGCGTCGCCACCGGCTCACAGGACGGCACCGCCGCCGTCTGGTCGGCCGGCACCGCGGGCCACCTCACCCTCGCGGGCCACAGCCGATGGGTCTCGGACGTGTCGTGGTCGCCCGACGGCACCCGCCTGGCCACCGCCTCCACCGACCACACCGCGCGCATCTGGTCGGCGGGCGACGGGACTCCGCTGGCCGAGCTGCGCGGCCACACCCAATGGCTCAGCGACGTCACCTGGTCGCCCGCCGGGACCCTTCTCGCCACCGCCTCCCACGACACCACCGCTCGCGTCTGGAACACCGTCACCGGGGAGCAGGTCCACACCGTCCACGGCATGCGGCCCCTCGGCGACTGGGAGGTCACCCAGCACCGTGTCGCCTGGTCATCGTGCGGCGGCACGCTCGCGGTCGTGCTCGCCGACGGGGGAGTCGTGCTCTGGCACGCGGCCACCCGCGGCGAGAAGCGCCTCTACGCAGGTCACACCGGCACGGTGACGGCGTTGTGCTGGTCGCCGGACGGCAGGTGGCTCGCCACCGCGGCCGACGACGGCGCCGTCCTGCTCACGGACGTCGCCGGCCGGGCTCCCGCCGTACGGCTGGACCACGCGGGAGAGGCGGTGGAGAAGGTCGCCTGGTCGCCCGACGGGCTTAAGGTCGCGACTGCGACGGGCGACGGTGCGGTGCGGGTGTGGTCGTCACGCGAGGGGCGGGAAACCCTCACGGCGGGCCGGCATACGCGGTCCGTCACGGCCCTCGCGTGGTCGCCGGACGGCACCCGCCTCGCCACAGCCGCGTGCGACGGCACAGCCCGCGTGTGGAACGCCACGATGGAGACGGCCGACGTCGTCGCCCTCGCCAAGAGCCGCATGCTGTTCCCACTCCCGGGGAGGTACTGCGAAGCCTCCGGGTGAGGGGACCTCGTGAACGCCGCCGGGGGTACGGCGCGGCCGTGGCTGTGCCGTACCCCGGTTCGTCGAGCGTGGAGCTAGGGCGTCGCGAAGCGGTGGAGGCGTTCGTTGATCTTGTAGTAGAGGTTGCCGTGGCGGTCGGCGGTCAGGCCGTCCATGCCGGAGTGGGTGTGGAGCACGGTCACTCCTTGGTCGCCTTGTTGACCTTGAAGATCTGGTTCCCGAGGGTGCCGTACACGTGGTCCGGGTCCTTGGCCAGCGTGAGCAGCACGCCGTCGCGCCACGCGAGGCTGGCCTGTGTCTCCCAGTTCGGGTCGGGGAAGAGCCGTGTCACCGTGATGTCGCCGGGCCGCTCCGGGGCGAGGGTGAACAGCGAGCCGCCCGCGAGGCCCCACAGTTCACGGCCGACCGTCGTCAGGGCCGTGACCGCCTTGGGCTCGGGCAGGGGGAGCGGGTGCAAGGCGATCTCGCCGTCGCGGGGGTCGTACGAGAACAGGGTGGCCGAGGCGCCGGGGGCGTACTTCGGGGAGGGCGCCTCTGGTGGAGGTGCCGCTGAAGATCTTGCCGTCGGCGTGGGCGAGTGACACCACGGACTGGCCGGGCAGGACGCACAGGGTCTTGCCGGGCGTGCCCTTCTTCCAGATGTTCAACGCCCCGCTGCGCTTGCCGTATTTCGGCACGCTGCCCATGTAGCGTCGCGGCGAGGACGGCGGAGGTCAGGACGGGCAGAAGACGCCGGCGTGGACGCGGTGGTTGGGCGGGAGGGGGAGTGAGGACGGCATCACACGCAGCCTTCCAGTGGCACGGCCACTCTTTCCGTAATTTAGGTCCAGACCGTAATCACTCGCGGAGGTTCCGTCAATGCGCGCCGCACCGCGAGACGATCTCGTTTCGGGCTCGGACCGCGTCGTCGGGCTGATCGGCGAAGACCGCGTCCACGCCGAGGGCGAGGTAGCGGCGGTATTCGGCCTGGACATCGCCGTGGTCCCGCTTCCGGTGGCCCCGCCGTAGATCGACTGGGAGATACTTGTTCTCGCTGCGGAAGGTGTAGAGGGCGACCTTCAGCCCGGCCCGGTGCGCGTCGGGCACCAGGGTGGTCGGGGAGTCCAGGGTGCCGCCTGCGGTCCGGGGGATCGCGGAGATCTTCTCGGCGCCGATCCAGCGGGCATAAGTGGCGATCCGGGCGAGCCCGGCGGGCTTCATCATGTGCTTGTAAGTGGTCGCACCCCCGGCGGCGACCTCGTCGTACGGTCGTCCCGACGCCCGCAGATCCTGCATCAGCGGGACACGCAGCGCACCGGAGATCCGCTTGAGGCTGGACGGCTCGAACGACTGCACCACCACGCCGCCGCCCGGATGGTCGAGGCCGTTGCGCTTGATCGTCGCGATCAGCGGCTCCTCCAGCGGCAGCCCGAGCGACCTGAAATAGGTCGGCAGCTTGGTCTCGGGGAGCACACCGACCTGGCGGCCGTAGCTCCGCCCCAGCCGCGCGGCCAGGTCGAGAACCTCCTGGAAGGTCATCACGGGATAGAGCCCGTCAAAGGCGGCGGCCGCCGGCCGCAGGCGGGGCGAACGCTCCACGGCGCGCAGCGTCTTGATCTCGGCGAGCGTGAAGTCCTCGGTGAACCACCCCGTCTCGTGGTGGCCGTTCACAACCTTGGTGGTCTTGCGGTTCGCGAACTCCGGGTGGAAGGCCACGTCGGTGGTGCGGGACAACTCGTTGCCGTGCCTGGCGATCAGCACATGGTCCTTGGTGGACACGAGGTCCGGTTCGATCCAGTCGGCGCCCATGGCCACCGCCAGCTCGTATCCGGCGGCGGTGTGCTCGGGGCGGTATCCCGCGGCGCCGCGGTGCCCGATGACGATCACTCTCCGGCATTCGTCGTGGCCCGGGCCGCCCCCGGCGGCGGCCGAGCCGCCGCAGCAGGCGGTGGCGACGGCCAGCGCCGTGATCGCGATGCTGCGCATGAGTGAACCCCCGCGGTCTTCTCCACCGGCGACGTTCCCCAGTGGATCAGGCCGCGGTTACGGCATAGCCCGGAACTTGTGAATCTTGGAGGACTTATGAAATAGCCATACAAATGCTCTTCATAAGGCGAAAGACCGCAGGGGTTTACCGCGGGACCGCAGCGCCGTTCAACCGCGCAGCCCGGGGCGTTTCAACCGCGCAGCCCGGGGCCGTTCAACCGCGGTCTCACACCACCGGAGCGCCGTTCAGCCTCGCCACGGCGGTGTCCGCGTCGAAACGGGGACCCCGGTTGTAGGGAAGCTTCGCCAGCGCCATGCCCATCGCGCACGTGTTGGTGACGGCGGCGAACGTGAGCCCCGCGCCGATGAACCCCGCGACAAAGCGGGCGCGCGGCCACCGCACACTGGCCAGGATCGAGGTGGCCACGATGCCGCCGGCGACCAGCCGTACCTGCCTTTCCAGGCTCCAGCGCGCTTTGCCGCCGCCCGCCGTCACGGGCGCGGCGTCCGCCGCCCACGCGTTCATGCCGCCCTCCAGCACCACCGCCCCGGCGGCGCCGGCCTCGGCCAGCGCCGCCTGGGCTCTCGCGGCCCGCGCGCCCGACTGGCACACCAGCACCAGCGGCGCCACCTCGGGCACGGCGAGCCTCGGCAGGCGGGCGACGAGCTCGTCCAGCGGGAAGTTGATCGCGCCGTCGATGTGCGCGGACACGAACTCGCCCGGGGTGCGCACATCAAGCACCCGCGCCTTCGGATCGGTGGCCAGCACCGTGCGCGCGGTGGGCACACTCATGGTCGGGGTCATGGGAACACTCCTTTGGTCGGACTCAGGCAAGATCAGCTACTCCCGCACCGGAGAGCACAACGGGCTCATACCCGGCATTCAGCAGCAGGGTGGCGGCGATGCTCGCCCGCCTCCCGGACCCGCAGGCGACCAGCACCGGCCGCTCCCCGTCGAGGTCCTTGGGCACACCCTCGGTGACAAGATCGGGCAGGAACCGGTGCACGGCGCCCGGCAGCGCCGTCTCCTTTTGCTCACTCGGCATGCGCACGTCGAGAAGCTGCGCCCCCGGGAGGGCCAGCCGCCCGGCGAAGTCCTCCCTGCCGAGCACCTCGAAGGTGAGCTCGGCCGCCTCCCCCGGATCGGTGATCACACCGCGCACGTCGTCGTACCCGATCTGAGCGAGCTGGGTGACCGCCGCCGCGACATCCTGCCTCGCCTCGGCGACAAGCACCACGGGCGCGCCGTACGGCACAAGCCAGCCCACCCAACTCCCGAAATCATCGCCGAACTCCACGCCGACCGACCCCGGCAGCAGCCCGGCCGCCTGCGACGTGCGCGGCCTCATGTCCACCAGCCGGGTGTCGTCGGGCAGCGCCGCCAGATCCGCCGGAGTGAGCGCCGGCACCGCGAGCGGCGGCATCGGCGGGACACCGCGCAGGTTGGCCGGGCCCATGTGCTCGTAGAACGCCGGAATCGGCATCGGATCGGCCAGCATGCGGTCGGCGAACGCCTCGGCGCCCGGAAGGGCGAGCAGAGGGTTGCCGGAGTTCTCCGCGGCGATGGTGGAGGTGCGCCGGGGTGAACCGCTGATGGAGCAGAACGACCCCTGCCCGTGCGTCGGCAGCAGCGCCACCTCGCCGGGCAGCGCCGCCAGCCGGTGCACCGACCCGTGTTGCAGCCGCGCCAGCGTGTGCGCCCGCTCGGGACCGAGCAGGTCGGTGCGTCCCGCGGCCGAGACCAGCAGGCTTCCGCCGGAGAACACCGCGACCGGCTCTCCGTCGATCAGCACCAGGTAGCTCGTGTGCTCGGGGGTGTGACCGGGCGTGTGGATCGGCCGCACCGTCAGGCCGCGATCGCCGGGGATGTCCTCCAGGTGGAAGGCCGGTGTGTAGGGATAGGCGGCAGCCGCCGCGGCGGGCAGCACCAGCTCGGCGCCGCTCGCCCGCGCGGCCTCCCGCGCGCCCGAGAGATAGTCGTTGTGGACATGGGTCTCAAGAACGAACCGCAGCTCCACGTCGCGCTCGGCCGCCTCGCTCAGGAAGCGGCCGATGTCGCGCTGCGGGTCGACCAGCACTCCGCGGCCCCCGTGGATCAGCAGATGTGTCTGGTCGCCCAAGCCGGGCGTGCGAAAGGAGACGACCTCCATAGGAACCACCGTTTACCCATCGTGTTGCTCTCACGCATACCCGGGGGGGTATTTGAGGGACATGCGTGGACTTTTCTGGCTGGAGGCCACGCCTGGTCAGGCCAGCGACAGGAAGAGCTTCTCCAGCTCCTCATCGCTCATCGGCGCCGCCTCTCCACGCTCCTGCGCCGCCTGGCAGTGCCGCAGCCCACTGGCGACGATCCTGAAGCCGGCCCGGTCGAGCGCCTTGGAGACGGCGGCGAGCTGGGTGAGCACCTTGCGGCAGTCCTCACCCGCCTCGATCATCGCGATCACACCGCCGAGCTGCCCGTGCGCACGGCGCAGCCGGGTCATGGCGTCACCGAGCATGGCCTCCGTCATCTCCATTGGCTCAACATACCCGGGGGGGTATCCGGGCGGCAAACGTCTGTTGGGAAAGTCACATGCGGGCTCACGCTTTAGTGCGCACCCGGCCGTCCGCACTGTCAGCCGGCCAGCCGGGCTGTGATCCCGTCGAGCACGATGTCGAGCCCCGGGAGAACCCCTCGTCGAAGTCGCCGTTTCCCACGCCGACGTGCCGGACGATCGCCTGGTAGGACTCGGCGTGCTCGCTCAGATGGCTCTGGAGCCGCCCGCGCACGGCGTCGGCCGCCGGGGTGGGGGTGCTCTGCGGGGAGCCGGATCTGGAGGGTGAGCAGGCGAACGCGATAAATGTGGCGCGGGAAACCGGGTTCGTTATCGTTTTCCACGAGCTACGCGCACAATCGCACCTGCCATTCGGTCGCCTCGCGCCCCAAAACGTGGTCGGGGTAACAATTCTTCTTACCAAACCCATCGCTCGCCGCGAAGATACGGCTTGAAGCTGGGAACAGGGCCCCTCCACCTGCGCCAAACCTGGGGGCGGCTCATGTATGTGTTGCCTATTCCTCGTCTGCTTGAGTGCGCGGTTGTGCGGACATCGGCATAACGCATTCTGCCGCGAGGTGCGGACAGGCGCGGTTTCGGGCATGCAAAGTCCTGACGCCGACAACCATCGAGGAACTGCGAAAAAGGATTTATCTAGGATCCTATGTGCCGTACAGTCACGGTGGGCCCATGAGACAGAGGTGATCATTATGTCGCCGGACAGAATCCTATTCGTCGGGCGTGGGGCCGAGTTGGCGAGAATGAATGCGGAGCTCGGGAAGGTCCGAGCGGGATCCCCGAGGATTGTCGTGGTCGACGGGCAACCCGGAATCGGCAAGACCGCATTGGTGCGGCATTTTCTGAGCCGCAACCCGGACGTCACCGCCATGTGGGCGAGCGGAGAGCAGAACGAATCACGACTTTCCTACGGAACCATCGATCAGTTTCGCGGAGTGGAAGCCGAGGTGGCGGACCCGTTGGAGGCCGGCGCGGCTCTGCTGGAGACGATGGGGGACCTCCAGGCCGGTGGCGAAGTGGCGGTGATCCTCGACGACGCCCATTGGGCGGACACCGCCTCACTGCATGCGATCACTTTCGCGCTCCGGCGCCTGCGCGCCGATCGCATCATGGCGATCGTCATCGTGCGCGACCCGGACGACCACTGTCTGCCGGAGGGCCTGCGCCGGCTGCTCGCGGCCGAGTCCACCGCGCGCATATCGCTTGCCGGGCTCGATGCCGAAGAGGTCCGGAGGTTAGGTGACACGCCGCTGCCGCTGCGTGTGGCCTCGCGGCTGCGCGACCACACGAGCGGCAATCCACTCCATATCCGCGCCCTGCTCGAACAAGTGCCCGCGGATGTCCTCGCCGATCTCACCTCGCCGCTGCCCGCGCCTCGTTCCTACGCCATGCTGGTGTTGTCGCGCCTCGCCGATTGCGACAGCCGTACACAGCGTCTGGTGGAGGCGATGTCCGTGCTCGGCGCCTCGGCTCCGCTGTGGCAGGCCGCGAGGCTGGCCGGGCTCATGGATCCGGTCGCCGCGCTCGACCAGGCTGTGACGGCACGCCTGTTAGAGGAACGTTCCACTGAGAACGGGGTAGTGGTCGCCTTTCCCCACCCGCTTGTCCAAGCCGCGGTCTATCGGGATCTGGGGCCGGCGCGCCGCATGGAGCTGCACGGCCAGGCGGCCGAGGTCACCGGTGACGAGCTCGCCGGCCTGAACCATCGCCTGCGATCGGCCAGTCACCCTGACGACACCCTGGTCGCGGAGCTGGCGGCCTTTGCCCGCCGGGAAGCGGGGGCGGGCCTGTGGTCCAGCGCCGCAGTGCACCTCACCCGCGCCGCCAGGCTGGCCAGGGCGGAAAACGAACGAGTGCGGCTGACCGCCGACGCACTCGAAGCACTGCTTCTCGACGGGCAGGTCACCGGCGCGGTGACGTTGACAAGAGAGCTGCCGCAGGGGTGCCCTGTCGCCATCAGCGGGTACGCCCACGGCGCCCTGGCGTTTGTGACCGGAAGGCTGAACGAGGCCTACGATCTGCTCACGGACGCCTGGGAGCACTGCGTTCCCGACGACGAGCCGATATTGGCGGCCCGGATCGCCGAGAACCTCGCAGCCCTGTGCGTCATGCGAGCCGAGGGGGCACAGGGGGCCTGGTGGGCGGGACAGGCATTACGGCTGGCGCCCGGTCGCCCCGGCATGGGCCTGGCCCGATATCTGCGGCTCGCCGGCCTTGGAATCTCCGGGAACATAGCCACAGCTCTTGCTCTCCTGCCCTCCCTGCCCAATCCGGAGTTCGCCACCTCCTTCGAATTGGACGCGATCCTGGGGCGGGGCGTGCTGCGCACCTGGGCCGACGACCTGGAAGGAGCTCTGCGCGACCTGGCCGGAGTCGTCACGGCCTCAGCGGGCCGTTCGGTGCCGTTCAGGCTGCTCGCCGCGTCGATGCTTGGTTATGCCGAGTATCGCGCCGGGCTTTGGGATGACGCCGTCGTCCACGCGGAAATCTCCACCTCGATCGCCGACGGGGCCGGCCAGGTCTGGCACGCCGACATCGCGCACGGGTTCGCCTCCTGGGTGCCCGCCGCACGCGGCGAGTGGGATCAGGCCGCCGAACACCTCAAAGCCGCGGCCGGGTTGCGTCTGGCCGGCACCGCCACATACGCGACCGTGTGCAGCGCCGAGGCGCACCTGGCGGTCGCGAAAGGCCATCACGATCAGGTCGTCGCCGTGCTGAAACCCCTCGCGGACCTCGGCCACCGGGAGGGAAGCCACGAACCCGGGGTGATCGCGTGGCAGGATCTGCTCGCCGACGCCTACATCGCCGTGGGCGAGGACAAGGAAGCGGAGGCCATCCTCATCCCCTGCGAGAGACTGGCCCGCCAGCGGGGCCGGCATTCGGTGCTGGCCGCCTGCGCGCGGGTCCGCGGCAACCTCCATGCTTTCCGGGAGGAGCATTCCGCAGCCGACGAGGCGTTCCAGGCGGGCCTTGTCCACCTCGCTCGGATCTCCATGCCGTTCGAGAGCGCCCGGCTACGACTCGCGTATGGAGAATTCCTGCGAAGATGGGGTAAGCGCGCCCTGGCGGCAGAGCAGCTGCGGGCCGCCCGCGACGTGCTGAAACGACTCGGCGCCCGGCCCTACCTTCAGCGATGCGAACGCGAACTCGCCGCCTGCGGATTGAGGACATCGGCCGGTCACGCCCGCCAGGGAGACCTCACTCCGCAGGAGCAGGCGGTGGCGAGATTGGCCGTCACCGGCATCGGCAATCGCCAGATCGCCCGTGAACTCATGCTCAGCACCAAGACCGTCGAATATCACCTCAGTCACATCTACGCCAAACTCGGCGTCACCTCTCGTGCGGCCCTGATCGCGATTTCCAACACCGACACGTGAGTCACCAGGGGGAAGCACTTAGGAACCTCCCGATCCGTTTCCCTCCACCACGGGGCTACCTTTCGCTCATGCGCTTCGTCATCGACCTCGTCTACACAGTTGACGGAGTCCATGGCCAGGTGCTGCGCGAGGGATCGCACACCCCCGAGACCTTCACCGGTTGGCTGGGACTCCTCAGACTCCTCGAACCCTCGTCAAACCTGTTCGAGGAGGATTGACCGTCCGGCGGCGGCATTTCGCTTCCCTACGGCCTCGGACGGTCTCAGGCGATTGAAGGAGCACCCGGACTCCCAGGCGCCCACCGTCCCGAGCTCCTGTCCGGTGCAGTCGCACGGCCGCACGCCCGCAGTGCCGCTCCTGCACGAGCACTGAAAAGCCGGCGGCCAAACCGGGATCTGAATTCGTGCGCGCGCCCTGCATTCGCCCGTGAGCCGGCCAGCTGATTCAAGATGCCATGTCACAGGCATCCATTGCCGGTCGCTACTTGAAGTTTCCGGTATCTGTTGAGACCTGCTTCCCGTTCGGACTGAAGGAGTGGCGGCAGGCCTGTCGGGCCACCGGCTCCGGGAGTGGCCTAGGGGAAACCCTGGGTGTTCCTGAAGGAATGCCTGTTTAGGGAATCTCCTGATTCCACCCCGGACGCAGTGTCCCCGAGCAGTTGCCTACAGTCGCGGATATCCCTCTTGGAAAGGCACTGGCCGAGACGCTTGGGGGCGCGGCCGATCGTCAGACGGGGGAGGGGAGAGTGCCTTTCCCGGATCGGATCGACTCATCAAGAGAAGCGCGGCCATTCGGCTCTGCCGCAGCTCGCCGAACACCTTGCGGATTATCAATTCCTGAGCAGGTCAGAGTGATTTCCCACTTCCCCGGACTATCACTCGGATGTGATATTTCCCTTTCGCGTAGAAGACGAACTGGAGGTCACCTTGTGAAAGATGTCCCTAAAGTCCCTTCGGCGCCCGCCGGCGAGAACGGTGACGCCGCCCCGGGTGCGGGTGGGTGCAACGTGTACCGATCCTCCGACGACGTGCGGAGCGGCTACGTGCGCGGGATCGACGCGTTCCAGGTCAAGCCCGTGCGATACTCCGCGATCGACGGCCTTGCCATCTTCGAGGGCGACATCGCCCTCGGCTCGGTCGACCTCATGGACCAGATCAAAGCAGAGGTCGAGTCGGAGTCGGCGGACGCTGTCCGTGACCCCAAGGTCGTCGAAGGCGTCGTCATCACCGGGCTGCGCTTCCGCTGGCCGAACGGCCTCATCCCCTGGACGAGCGTCGCCGCGCTTCGCCCGCTGGTCCTGCAGGCGATCGCGCACTGGGAGGCGAACACGCGAATCCGGTTCGTCGAACGCACTGCGGCCAACCAGGCGAACCACCCCCACTTCCTGTCCTTTCAGCAGCTCGACGGGTGCTGGTCGTTTGTCGGCATGCAGGGCGGCGAGCAGGTCATCTCGTTAGGCGCGGGCTGCGGCTTTGGCCAGGCGGTCCACGAGATCGGTCATGCGGTCGGCCTCTGGCACGAGCAGAGCCGCGAGGACCGCGACCGCAACGTCAGGATCGTGTGGGCGAACATCGAGCCCGGGCGTGAGCACAACTTCAACCAGCACATCACCGACGGCGAAGACATCGGCGCCTACGACTTCGGCTCGATCATGCATTACGGCAGGACGGCGTTCGGCCTGAACGGCCAGGAGACGATCGTGCCGCTCGGCGGCCAGGCGATCGGCCAGCGCAACGGTCTCAGCGCCGGCGACATCGCCGCGGTACGCGCCATCTACCCCTCCCTCGAACCCACCGTCGGCTGGCGCGGCACCCAGTTCGTCGGCACAGTGCCCGCTGGAGCCACGTGGACGTGGTTCACCCACAGCTGGCCCTCGCACTGGTTCGTGCAGTGGGTGACCGTGCCGACGTCCCCGGTGGTCGACGGCGACCGGCAGATCGAGCTCACCGTGCGCACGACCCGCCAGGCCGAGCGCCTCGTCAAGTACTTCCTCTCCATCCAGAACCATGGGCCGAGCAGCGTGACCTTCGAGGCGCGCTACGAGGTCCTCGGCTGGGCCCGAAGCTTCATCTGACATCGGAGGCATGAACACATGCGCGTGACAATTCACATCAACATCGGGGACGCGAGCGACGCCGAGGACGCGGACGTCACCGTCTCCGGCCCCTTGACCTCCGCGTCCGCCGGCACGGCGGCGGACGCCGGATCCGGCCCGGCGGGCAGCGCGTCGGCCGAAGCCGTCACCGACGCCGGCGGCCCGCCCGCGTCCCTGCTGGAGGAGATCCGCCGGGCCGAAGCCGCGGTCGGCGGCTCGTAGAACGACCAGGCGCCCGGCCTCACGGACGCGGGTGCAGTACGGCAAAGCCGAGTCAAGCGGATACAAGGAGGGCACTTCATGATCTTCGGCACACAGTTCACCGGCAACGTCCCCGCGGGACAGACCCGACGGTGGTTCACCCACAGCTGGAACGCATCCTGGAACGTCGTCTGGGTGATGATCCCGACGAACCCGCCCGTCGACGGTCCCGCACAGATCGAGTGGAAGATCCAGAACACCCGGCAGGCGCCCGGCCTCGTCAAGTGGTTCATCGAGGTGAGAAACGTCACGAACGTTCCCGTGGACTTCCAGGCCCGCTATGCGATCCTGAACGCGTGAGCGGATCGGCACGGCATGACTGAGCGGCGAACGGTCACAGGCCGCATCGCCTTCCCCAGCGCGATCGGCGCCGGCGCGGCAGCCGTACACGTCCTCGTCGAGGACGTCAGCCGCGCCGACGCCGCAGCGCGTGTCGTCGCCGCGATCGACCTGCCGCTCGGCCACGCGCTCGGCGCGGGCGAGACGCTTTCGTTCTCACTCGCCGTGCCGGTGGAGAGCGACATGCAGCGGCTCTCGGTCCGCGTGCACGTCGACCGGTCCCGCGACGGCACGATCGCCGAGGGGGATTGGATCTCCACCGCCGCGCATCCCGTGCTCACGCAGGGCGCCGGGGACCATGTCGACATCGAAGTGCGTCCGGTCTGAGCGGTTCCGCAACCGGGCACGCATCTGAGCCGTCCGGTTGGGAATCGTCCTGTCCTTCCGGTGATGTGTCCGGACGCATCGGAGAGGAAGAAGGTCGCCGGTCCGGCGACGTCCTCGGGGGATCCAGGACATGCCATCGGAATAACGCTCTGCCGGCGGCTCCGTACCTGCTCCCGGGAGCCGCCGGTGAGCTCTGCCCGTTCTTCCCGAATCCGGTGGTGAGCGGGAAGCGCATGACGGGGCGTCACATGCTCGGCCGCGTACGGCGGGCCGGATCGGACGGCGGGGTGACCTGATTGACGGGTGGGGGCCCAGACGGCACCGGGGACGGCCAACGTTACGGTCGCTGTTGGGCTCCCACCCGACCCACTCCCTGAAGGCAGACGATGAGGCTTAAGGCAGGCATCACGGCACTGGCGGTGACCACCCGCGCCACCACCCGCAGCCAGACGGTGATCCGAGCCTACGGGCTCACCCCATGACCCGGCTCCGGCGGCTCCGGCGATCATCGCCGGGGCCACCGGAGCCGCCCGTATCGCGAGGCCAAGGGTGTGTGAAGCCACGCCCGGACGGCTCCCGCCGTACCTAAAGAGACCTACCGACCTGCGGAAACAAGCCGGTCTTCCACGCGTGACGCGGCGGCGGGGCGGGGACATCGCCCCAAACGCGCCAGCGCCCACGAGAGGAGCCCGCCGTGCGGGACTGGAGACCGGCCTTCGCCGCCACCGCCTTGGCCGCCACGACACTCGCCTCCGGCAACCCCGCCGCCCACGCCGCGGCCGCCCCCACCTGCGACAGCAGATTCAACGTGACCCGCTGGGGCAACGTGGTGCCCTGGAGCGAGACGTCGCGTACAGGCAGCAGGACCTTCACGGCAAACGCCCGCGTGGCCAAAGCCCTGGCCTGCCTCGTCAACGCCGAACGCGCCCGGCACCGCCTGCCCCGGCTGACCGCCGCCTACGCCCTCGGCCGCGCGGCCCAGCGCCACGCCCGCGAGGCCGCCTCCCAGCAGTGGTGGCACCCCACCGACGGCCGCGGCACCCATCTCAACCCGGCCACCAACTCCACCCCGAAGACCCGCGTCGCCGACGCGGGATACTGTCCGGGCGCCTCCTGGGACATCAGCGAGGTCACCTACGCCGGTGCGAAAGGCGCCGGCCTGGCGTCGCGGGCGCTCAACTGGTGGGTCAACGTCAGCACGCAGGGCCACCGCGGGGCCGTGCTGGACAGTGCGTGGACGCACTTCGGCTACTGGGCCACGGGGCAGTCCGCCTTCCGCCGGCACGCGCGGGCGAAGGACGGCGGCACCTTCGTGGTGGTCTTCGGGCGGTGCTCCCGGTGAGGCGGTAATTTGCCGCATTTCTCCGGCGGACCAATGATGTATTCACGTCCAGAGCGACGTCCTGGGCACCTGCGTCCAACTGCACGGCGGCTACGGCTACATGAACGGATATCGCGTCGCCCGCGCCTGGCAGGACGCCCGCGTCACAAAAATCTGAGCCGGCTCCGACGAAATCATGAAGGAGCCGATCGGCCGCGACCTCGGCCTCTAGACGCCCCACACACATAGGCCGGCCGGTAGGCTGCCCGGGTCAATCGACTGCAAATCGATGGGGGCCACGGATGCCCGAGGTGCAGAAGGTCCCGGCCAATGGCCGGCACCCTTCGGTGGCCGGCGTCCACCGAGTCCTGGCCGACGAGGCCGCCGCGGCCCCTGGAATCCGCACATGACCTGGCAGGGTGACCTGCTGGGGTTCGTCGCGGGGTTGCTGATCGCTGTCTTCACCGCGCCCGTGGGGGTGTCCGGCGCGGTGTTCCTGCTGCCGGTCCAGCTCAGCGTCCTCGGCGTGCCCAGCCCGGCGATCACACCGACGAACCTGCTGTACAACGTGGTGGCCACTCCCGGCGCCCTGGCCCGCTATCGCGCCAACGGCCGACTGTTCACACCGCTTACCAGGCTGCTCGTCTACGGCACCCTGCCAGGTGTCGTCGTGGGAGCCGTCATCCGCGTGTTCGCCGTGCCCGGCGCCGATGTGTTCCGTCTGCTGGTGGCCGTGCTGCTGCTCCCGCTGGGGGTTTGGCTGTGCGCCCGGGCGGTACGCCCGCCGCCGCGGCCGGTCCGGGGCGAGCCGTCCTCGCGCTTGGTGGTCGTCCTGGCCCTGGCCGTCGGCGTCGTCGGGGGCATTTACGGAATCGGCGGCGGATCGATCCTCGGCCCGATCCTGGCGGGTCTCGGTGTGCCCCTGGCGCTGGTCGCGCCGGCTGCGCTCGCCTCCACCTTTCTCACCTCTGTGGCCGGGGCCGCGACTTACGCCCTGCTCTCCTTGTCAACCCCCGGTGATATCGCCCCTGAGTGGGGCCTCGGCCTGATGTGCGGGCTCGGCGGCTTGATAGGCGGGTATCTCGGCGCGCATTTGCAACCGCGCCTGCCCGAACCCGCCCTGCGCTTCCTCCTCGGCGCCTTGGCCACTGCTCTCGCCCTGCTCTACTTCGTGCAGACCCTCACCTGATCTCCCTGCCGGGGAGGGGGCGGTTCAGGGTCGACGGCGCCCGCCCCCGCACTGCGGGCTACGGCGAGGCGAGGTGGGCCAGGCCGCCCTCGACGCGGAGTTTGGGGGGCTCGGCCAGCAGGGGCACCGCGGGCGGGTCCTCGTCGACGCGCCAGTCCTGGACCGGGACCAGGCCGGGGCCGATCAGGTCGAAGCCCTCGAAGAGGGAGAGGACCTCGTCGCGGCCGCGGAACACCGACTGGGCGGGGGAGCCGGCGGTGGCCATGCGCAGCTGGGCGATGGCCTCGGGGGAGCTTTCCGCCATCGAGTGGGACAGGGCGAGGTAACTGCCGGGGGCCATGCGCTCGCGGAAGGCGGCGATGATGCCCTTCGGGTTCTCGCCGTCCATGACGAAGTGCAGCACCGCGATCATCATGACGCCGACCGGGCGGTCGAAGTCGATCAGCGAGGTGACCTCGGGGGCGTTCAGGATGCCGGCGGGATCGCGCAGGTCGGCCTGGAGGCTCACCACGTCGCCGGCCGAGCCGAGCAGCACCTCGGCGTGCAGCTGAACGACGGGGTCGTAGTCGACGTAGACGACACGTGCGTCCTCGTGCACCTCGCGGGCGATCTCGTGCACGGCGGGGGAGGTGGGAATGCCGGTGCCGAGGTCGAGGAACTTTCATAGAGGTACGTTGGATACATGACGAACCCTCTCTCCGCCACATCGCCTCTGCCTTCCGGCAACATCTTGCCCACCGGCCGTGAGTACCTGCGTGTCTCCAAAGACCGGTCCGGTCGGATGAAGTCCCCCGCCCAGCAGCACGACGAGAACAAGAAGTCATGCGACCGGCACGGCATCACGCTTGGAGAGCCGTACACCGAGAGCAAGGCCGTATCGGCCAGCCGGTACTCCGATGAGACCCGCGACGGTTTCGAGCGCCTGATCACCGATCTGCGAGACGGCCGATTCGGCGCTGATGTCCTTGTGATGTGGGAGTCCTCGCGGGGGTCTCGCCGGGTCGGCGAGTGGGTCACCATGCTTGACCTGTTGGAAGACCGTGGGACGCTTGTCCATGTCACCACGCACGGCCGGACCTACGATCCCGCCAATCCGCGCGACCGGCGAACGCTGCTGGAAGACGCGGTTGACAGCGAGTACGAGTCCGCCAAGACCAGGGGGAGGATCAAGCGGGACATGAAGGCCAGCGCCGCCGAAGGCCGCCCGCACGGCGTATGCCCGTACGGCTATCTGCCCGTCTACCGCTCCGACCGCCGGGCGTTGGACACGTGGAAGCCCGACCCCGAGCGCGCCCCCGTGATCAGGGAGTTGTTCGAGCGGTTGCGCAATGGCCACAGCTTCAAGTCGATCACAAGGGATTTCGCCGCGCGGGGAATCGTGAACCGCAAGGGGCAGCCGTTCAGTCACCAGCATCTCCGGGACATGGCTGCCAAGGCCGTCTACGCCGGGTACCGGGCGTACCTGCCGAAGGACCAGAAGGGCAAGGGCATCAAACCCGAGCTGATCGAGGGCACATGGGAACCGATCGTTGATCGGGCGCTGTGGTGGGACGTGCAGCGCATCCTGAGCGAGCCCGGTCACCAGAGCAAGGCACCGCGCCCAGGGCGTGTCCTGCACGAGTACACGGGCACCGTGCGGTGTGACGTGTGCAGGGGGCCGATCGGCACCGTAAGCAGCGGACAGCCGGGCGTCCTCGACTACAAGTGCGCCATCGGCGGGTGCCTGCGCATCCGGAAGGCCGACGTCGACGAGGTCATCACGGGCGTCATCCTGGCCTACCTTGAGCGTCCGGACGTCTATGCGTCGCTGACGGCGGGCTCGACGACGACGGCGGAGGTGCAGGAGGCCCAAGCCGAGCTTGCACAGCTTCGGGCGGAGCTGGAAGAGGCGGAGAACGACACCCCCGCCACGCTGGGAGAGGCAAAGGCGGTGGGCAAGCTGATCGACAGGCTGACAGGCGAAATCGCCGACGTCGAGAGGCGTGTCCGCGAGTTGACCGCGCCCGGGGACCTGATGGCGCTGATCGAGCCGGGAGCGGACGTGGCCAAGCGCTGGAAGGCCGCCCCCGTGTCGGCACGGCGGAAGGCCGCCGCGATCCTGCTCACCCCTGAGCATCTGGGACAGGTGCGGCTCACCCGCTCTCCTGTCCGCAACACGCGGGTACCCGCACACCAGCGGATGATCTGGGACAGGGAGGCGCGCGACGCCGCCTAGTCCCCCGGGAAGGGCGAACCCCCCGTCGGCATTGACCAACGGGGGGTTCTCGGTGTTCATCGGCTAGAGGTAGCCCAGCAGGGCCGCGAGGCGAGCCGCGCTGTCATCGCTGAGCGGAGGGCAGCGGCCGACCACACCGGCGATGTAGTCCGCCAGGTCCGGATCGGTCGGCGGGGTGCCGTGGTCACGTCTACCGGTGCGGCGGTCGGCCTTGATCTGTCCGATGGTGTCGTCTCTGCTCTGCTCTGACGGGTCTACTTCGGCCGTCCCGGGTAGTGGGTGTTCTCCCGGTCCTCCGAACGCGGCGGCCTTACTTGCCGCCCCATTGCCCGAGGCCCTTCACCGTCCGGTTGAGCACCTCTCCGTCCTTCCAGGTCCAGGCGTACTGGCCCCGGGCGGACATCACATACACCTCCACGACGCCGCCGAGCAGTGACCGGCGTGCCGCCGCAGCGGCGATCACCTCCCACGGCCCAGAGACCCATTCCCAGTCCACCCAGCCCGGGGTGACGTGCGAGGTATCAGGCCGGGTGCCCATGAGGACCCGTTCCCGGTTGCGCCAGTCGACCCACCGCGCAATCAGCGGCCCGCCCAGCGCTTTCAGCGCCAACGGCACCAGCACGACCGCGAATAGAACAATCAGCAGCGTATTCATCGAACCCTCCGGGATTTGTATCGATCGACTACGTGCGCTGTGCACCGGTCGGCGCGCCCCAGCTCCGGGCCGCCGTCCCCGTCCTGGCCGCTCACCTCAGCCACCCCGGCAACCTGTCCGCCTCAACACGGCCTTTCAGGTCGCGGTGATCCAGTAGCGGGCTCCCCCAGTACACCGCGCGCTCTCCCTTGGGGATGGCGTGCCTCTGGGCGACCACCCACCCGCGCCGCCGCCGCAGTGCCTTCCGGTACGCCTTCCTCCGCTTGTCGATGGCTTCGGCGGTCAACGCCATCGCCACCGGGAATCCGATGATCAAGCCCCAGATCATGAGTTCGCCCATCAAAGACCACCTTCCGTATCGAGTGCTCGTAATCGAGCCCTGAGCAGTTGCACGGCCGCCACCTGCCGCAGCAGCACCACGGCCCGGGGAGGCAGCAACGGGTCGCCCGCCGGGACGGGCATCCACACGGCGTCGCAAGAGGTGCCGGTTGCGTCGGGCAGGCCGAGCATCGCCAGCACCCAGGCCCGCCGGTCTGCGGCGTGGTCGGCGAGCGTCTTGCCCGACCAGCGGCGCGACACCAGGACCCGACGCCCCCCGTAGCCGAGGTGGCTCGCCTTGTGCGCCCTGCCCCGGCACCGGCCCGGCAGCAGCCCCGCCTTGGCGCTCTTCGGCTGCACCCCGTACCGGAGCCAGTTGGCGCACGTCGGCGAGCACGGCTCGTACCGGAGCGCCTCCACCAGGCGCGCCACGTGCGCCGCCCGGTCCACCCCGAGTGTCTCGGCGCGCCTGTCGCCGCCCAGGCTCTTGGTCAGGTACTTGGTCAGGTAGCGAACCGTCTGGTCTGCGTCGACGCTGCCAGCAAGCACGCCCTTGGCATCCAGTTGGGTGCCGAACCTGACGACGTGCAGCGGTTCGGCATCGTCCCCCAGGGCGTCAAGTGCCTGATCCCAGGTGGGGAGCGCCTCACCGGTCGACGGGTCGCAGTAGTCGCCCGCCCCGCCTGCACCGGCCGCCCACACCGGCAGCCGATCGCCCTCGAAGCGGACCACGTCGACCGGGGGCCACCACACTTGGTGGTAGGTCGCGGCCACCACCGCCCGCAGGTCCGCCCGGCTGATCGTGCCCCGCACGGCCATGTGCAGGTGCGGCGCGCCCCGCCTCTGCGGCTCCACCACCGCGAAATACTGCACGCTGTATCCGGCGATGCGCCGCAGGTTCTGCACGAACCGGTCGACGAGCTTGGAGAAGTGGATCGCGTCACGCACGGCGCGGGTGTAGTCGTAGGCGGCCGGATCGGCGGGGACACCGCCCCTGATCCTCCCGTAGGAGGGGAGTGTGAGCGTGACGAACATCGAGGGCCGCAGCCGCTTGCCGTCGCGGGTGGCGTAGACGCGGCCCAGCGTCGTGTCACGCCGGGCACGGCGAGGCAGATCCGGGGTGTCCTGTCGGCGTCGGGTCGACCGGTTGCGGCGAGGAGGCGCACCCGGCTCCCCCTCGTCGGCCGACCCCCCGCCGGCACGACCCTGAGCTGCGGAAACACCATCTGGGGCGGGGCGATCCCGCACCGGCTCATCTTCGACGTGCCAGCCCTCCCGGCACTGCTGCACCCGCAGCGACCGAGCCCGCCGAGCGCACGGAGGGCAGGCCGCCTCAGCCACAGACCCGCACCGGATGGCCACCGTCTCAGCCGTGCCGTCACCGTCAAGGCGACGCATCATCACCGGCCGCAGGCACACCCCGTTGTCATCGGCCAGGCGTTCGGCCACCTGATCCGACAGCAGCCCCGCCGCCCGCAGCCGCCCCAGCACGCTTGCGCCCTCCGCGGTCACCAGGAGTCCCGAGCGGCCGAGTAGCGCAGCGACATCTGCTCAATGTCGGCATCGGTGACCAGGGCCGCCCGCACCCGTGCCGGATCGGGTGAGTTCTCCCTGCGGACGTAGCCGGTGCCCGCGCCGATCTCGGGATCGGCCGAGTCGTGAGGGATCTGGTCGGCCAGCGCACCCCGGTCACGCGCGCCGTCGCCGAGCACCATGTCGACCTGATCGGGCTCGTCGAGACGCAGCGCCACCCGCACGGGGAACAGGTTGCGGATCGCCAAGACGTCCTTGCGGGGGTCCTGGAGTGCGGCGACGACCGAGAACCCGACCGCCCTGCCCTGCGTGGTGAGCGTCGCCAGCGCCGCCGTGATACGCAGCCTGAGCCCCTTGTCGGGCTGGTAGGCCGTCAGGAACGCCACCTCGTCGATGACGATCACCACGAACGGATCACGTCGTGTCGCCACGTGGAACCGCTGCACACCCGCGTACCGGTCGGCACGCTCCTGCATCGCCGCCACCGCCGTCTCCAGCAGATCGGCGCATCCGGCCGGAGTGGCCGCGTAGCGGGTGAACAGGCCCTTGCCGTAGGCGAACTCCATGCGCTTGGGATCAAGGCCCCAGATCTCCGCCCGACCGGCGGCCTGAGCAGGCAGCAGCCCCCGCACGATCGACCACAGCCACGACCCCTTACCCGAACCTGTGGCACCCGCGATCAGCACATGAGTGCCGTGCAGCCGCAGCCGGTAGGGCTCACCGCCCTCGCAGACGCCGATCTCCACACTGTCCACCTCCGGGAGCACCGGCAGCGGCCGAGCCGGGATCGTCACCGCCAGAAGGTCGCGGCGGGGAAACACCAGGGTCACCCAGCCCGCGCGGAGGGAGCGGACGACGGCGAGATCGGCACCGAAGCCGTGCGCGAGGTTGGCCACCCGATCGGCGAACTCCTCAAGGCTCTGCCCGCGCAGCATGCGCACCGTGACCGTGTCGGCCGCCGCCGAGGACACCACCTTGACCAGGTCGGGCACATACCCGGTGCCCCGCACCGACCGCACCAGCCCCGCCACCGCCATCACACCGCCCCAGTGACGCCGGTAGACCCACATCCACCGCCACCACGACACCACCCGCCAACCGGCGTACCGCATGAACGTCCGAGGGCTGACACCCGCCCAGATCGAGGCGATGATGCCCGCCCCCGCGACGCCACCGGCAACCGCGCGCCACCCCCACAGCAGCCCCACCGCGACACCCAGCCACACCAGCGCCGAGGCGATCGGGTGGCGGACCACCGTCTTTGCGGTGCCCGCGACCAGACGCCACGTCCAGGCGAGCACGACCAGGATCGCAGGCGTCTTGAAAACGGTAGGCGTGTAGACAATCGACGTGTCGGGGCGCGTCGACACAACATGCTGTATCTCGGTGCCCGGCAATTTGCGCAGCACTGAAAAAGGCCATCCCTTCGATGACGACGAAATATACGCGTGCTGAACGAGCAGAAGAAAAAGCAGAGCCGCAGAAAGGAAGTGGACAGCGGCGAAGCAGCCGTGAAAGAGGGGGCCGCCGGAAGGCGACAGCGGCGGCGGCCCCACGGCCCGCTACACCGCACACGGTCTACTACATCGGGAAATCCCGCCGATGCGCTCGAAGCGCCAGTTCAAAGCGCCAGGCGCTTTCGGTCAACTCGCCCGCGAACCGCACCGCCGCCGCGAGCCCCTCAGGTATGTCTTTCCGCGCCGAGACCGAGCAGGAGACCGCCCCCACGCGGATCACCAGGATGGGCGGCCTGTCGGCGAAGGTGTGGCAGGTGGCCTCGGCGTCCAGGCCCAGGTGGACGCCGATCTGACTGAACGACCGCGCATCGCTACCGGTCAACCGGCGTCCTTCGCCCGCACCGGAGCAGCCGCATCGGCCGCCGACACCGGCCGCATGCCGTTGGCCCGGTAGGAGTAGGCGAGCCTGCTCGTGCCCTGGTCGACGTACGGCGTGACCGTCATGCCGACGAACTCAACGGGGATGAAGGGCAGGCCGAGCGCGGCCAGGGCCGCAGGAGCCGGGGGGATCACCGGCTTGGTTGCGGAGGCGATCTTCACGGCCAGGGCCTTTTGGCGGGTCCTGGCCTCAGGGTCGGCGTCCACGACCGGGACGCCCCACATCGGCAGGTTGGTGTCCTTGTCGCGTGCTTGGACCTGGTTGTCTTTCGTTGACGCGTCGAAGTCGGCGATGGCGACGACCTCACCGACGACGTAGCAGCCGTTCGGGAATACGGCGTTGTGGGCTACAGGGATTGCGCCCTGAAGGGCCAACTTTCCTCCCAATCCGATGTTACTGACGAGTAATTTATGCAGGTACATACCGGACAACGGGCATGCCCTGAACGGGGTTCCCGTCAGCCGAAAAATTTCCCGGCGAAACGGATACGTTATCCCGCCGTGATCTGACCGGCGACCGTTCCCGATTTACCTGCTGAAACACCGGCCGACAGGTCTGCCGAGTCGTGGCGGTGCCAGTTGCCGAATTAGCCTTATAGGTATCAAGGCGGCGGCGCTCCGCGCCGCCGCGTGCGGCCCGGCT
>NZ_BOOW01000057.1 GCF_016863435.1 Sinosporangium siamense | reverse complement strand
GGCCTTGCGACGGCGCTTGTCCTTGCGTAGGCCTTGTGGTGTCCGCCGCGTGTTCCACGGGCGAGGAAGTGTGCAGGTTCTAGGGGCGAACGGCGCCTCGATAGCGGGGGCGGTAGTAGGACGAGTCCATGAAGTTGGTTTTCTTCACTACTTCGCCGGACTTTGGAGCATGGACCATGATGCCCTCCCCGATGTAAAGGCCGACATGGGTGGGATCACGGTCCTCTCCGCCGAAGAACACGAGGTCTCCCACCTGTAGGTCGGCCAGGGTGATTCGGCGGCCTTGGCGGAACTGGGTGCCCGTGTAGTGGCCGAGTTCGACGCCGGCTTTGGCCCAGGCGTGGAGGGTCAAGCCTGAGCAGTCGAAGCCGACCGTGTCACTGCCGCGGCCGATGCCTCGGGTGGGGCCGGTGGCGGAGCCGCCTCCCCAGGAGAAGGCCGTGCCGAGTTGATCCAAGGCGGCTTCGGCGGCTTTTTGGCCGCGCTTGGTCTCGGTGGTTGACGGGCGTGTGGGGTCCGAAGGGGTTGAGTGAGCACTCTGTCCTGGCGTGTCCTTCGGGCGGGGAATGGGCTCGGATTTTGTCAGGGGGTCTCCGGGGCGAGCGGGCTCCGCTGCCCCGATGGGCTTTAGGGGCACCCCCGATTGCGCTCCGGATCGGGGCACGGATTCGGCTGTCCTAGTCGAGGACGCGGAACTTTCCAGTCTGGGTGGGGACGCGGAGCCGACCGGCCTGGTGCCGGGCACGAACGTGTCTGAGTTGGTCTTGGGCACGAGCTCTTCTTGCGTGGAGCCGTCCTCTGTGCCCGAGCGTGAAACGGGGGTGTCCTTTGCCTTAGGGGTGGAGCTACTCGTCTCTTGCTGGGGCAGGGACCTGTGCGTCTCCGCCTGGGCAGTGAGGTTGACCATGGTCGGCTGGGACGCGGACCTGTCCATCCCTGCCCAAGTGGGGGAGCCATTTGCCCTAGGTTCGGACCTGAACCTGTCCGTCCCTGCCCTGGGGGCGGAGTCATTTGTCCCAGGCACGGATGTAAACCCTCCAGGCCCGGACATGCCTCCCTCGTCTCTGAACCCGACTGCGCCTGGCCGTGATACGAATCTGTCCAGCCCAGCCTTGGAGGCGGAGTCATCTGCCCCAGGCCCGTGTGTGAACCTGTCCGTTTCTCCTCCCTTGGACTCTGAGCCGTTCGCCTCTGACCGGGACGTCTTCGGCTCATCTAGGGTGCCGCGAGGGGCGCGGTTGTCGTTCATGCTGTGCCGGGCGCTCCACCGGCCGCGGTTGGGTCCGCCCTGCCATGACTCCTGACCCGATCGGCTTCCGGGCCAGGTATTCCACCTGGCATCACCCTCTCCACCTCCCTGCCAATCGTCGGATGGTGGTGAAGGCCGGTCGCGGGGCTCGGCGGGCAGGGAGGTTTCCGGTGAGGGCAGCGGATCGGAGTCCCCTTGGCCTGGAAGATCGTCACTCCGGGGGAGGTCGTCACCGGATGCCGTCAATGTCGTGCTCATGCCCTTGCCCTTCTCTGCCCATGGCGAGCCCGCAGACTCCCCCTCGTCGTTTTGGATGGATGTCTCCTGATCGGGGTTATCGTCAGGGACTTGGACCTCCTGGGAGCGGGTCCATTGCACTCCGGAGGAAGGAACCCAGCGAAGCCCCTTTCCTTGGGCACACACCCATGACGGGAGTGACAGCACCACCCGCTGGGCGGACCGGTCGTCCCTCACGGCGTGTGGCGCGACTGTGTCCTCAGCACCTTGGCCGATGGAGGAACTCAGCGCCGCCACTGCCGTGAGCATCTCTTCTCGGGACGCTTTCCACCTCGGCAAGGTCGCGAGTGCCGCCTGGGCTGCTCTCGACAGGGTGATCTCGCGGTAACACGGTCGCCCCACGCCCGTTTGCGCGGCGGCGGCGTCCGATACTCCTGCGACGGTGCCGACCGCGGCGAGCAAGCCCCCACTCAACGTCGCCCACATCAGACGTCACCCCCCACCGGAAAACGCAAATGCGCGTTCACCATGACCTCCCGACTCTTCGTCGCTGAACGACGCCCAGGATGCCTTTTGGATCACGGCTTTCGCGCCCCCGCTCCACAATCTGTGGATAACTCAAAAACGCCTCTCCGGGAGGCCTTCTCCTGTGGATAACTGCGGCGGGAAGACCACCCAGCTCGGGAATTACGCACTTATCCGACATGGCTTTTCTCGATAACGGTGAGCAGAGGGGAGATCTCTCTACTCCTACCTTCTCGGCAAATGACGGAACCACTCCCACCCGCCATGTACATGACGAAGGAACCCCAGGGATTGCCAGCCCCACCCCGCGCGCTGAGCTCCACTTAGGCGCTGCGACAGAACCGTCGATGACGCGGGTCCCCTGCGCCTCGCCTCGACCATGACCGGACGGACCTGCTCACCCAGTCGGCCGACGTCAACATCGCTGTGCCGTACGCGACTCAGCCGCGACCGCTTCCGGGCAGGCACCATGGCCAGTGGCGGCACGACTATCGCGGAGATGGAGCACAGGGTGGGGTGCACATTGTGCGCCTCAGCCATGGTTTCCGGCTGCTTGCGCGCAACGTGGTCGGTGCGTGCACGGCAGATTATTGCTATCCCTCCATAGCAGGTGAGATACGGCAATCACCAAGAAAAACGACGCGAGGGCGTCGGACGTCTCATCCGCAGGTGACCTGTACGGCACAGGCCAGATCGACCGTGCCTGTCCAACTGCTGACGTCGCGATGTGCCGCCGAACATTCATATCGACAAGTCACGTCGGCGAATGTCTGCGAGCCTCTTCCGCTCACCTGCAAGATCGAGAAGGGGGATTGTGGCCGAGGTCGCGGCGGCGGCACCCGTCGTACGGTCGAAAACTGGTCACTACCACGGCCGCTCCGACCCACCCCGGAAGTCAACTAGGAGATCTC
Organism: Sinosporangium siamense; assembly: GCF_016863435.1. Taxonomy (GTDB): domain Bacteria; phylum Actinomycetota; class Actinomycetes; order Streptosporangiales; family Streptosporangiaceae; genus Sinosporangium; species Sinosporangium siamense. Next base: position 76,233 of record NZ_BOOW01000057.1, on the reverse strand, counting down.
TTCTCGCCGGACGGTCAGCAATGCCCAGATGACGAAGATGTCTACGGCGATCAGCACAATTGACCACAGCGGATAGTACGGCATGAAAAGAAAGTTCAGCACCGCACTGATCGAAGCCAGGATGACGCCCGCCACGCGCGCCCAGGTCTGCCCCATGAAGAGGCAGATGCCGACGATCACGAGGAGAATGCCCACCACAAGGTGGATCCAGCCCCACGAAGTGGTGCTGAAGGCATAGACATAGTTCGGCAGCACAACGAAGAACTGGCTTGTGAGGATCGCCGCAAGCCCGACGAAGAAGCTCCAGATACCGAGGACGACCAGGACCGTTGCCGCGAAGAGTGTGCCGCCGGCTGCCCATGCGCTGCGCGCTCCGCCTCTAGTGTGCGTGCTCATGCCAGCCCCCCGGTGGCGTATTGCTGGTCGCCCCCATACAGACCAGCACTTACGTGGAATTCATCCCCACAAACCTTCAAGGGAAACGTAAGTATATTTTTTGCTCAGATATCACTACATTGCGGTAAATCACACCGCGCGGTTCTCCGCAATGCGGGCGAAGTCCTCAATCCCCAACTGCTCGCCTCGAAGCGTGGGATCGACCCCTGCTTTACGCAGAGCCGCCTCAGCCTGGGCAGGGCTTCCCGCCCACGAGGCCAGGGCAGCGCGCAAAGTCTTGCGCCGCTGGGCGAAAGCCGCGTCCACGACGGCGAACACCTCCTCACGGGAGGCGGAGGTGACCGGGGGCTCGCGCCGTACAAGTGAGACGAGGCCGGAGTCGACGTTGGGGATGGGCCAGAAAACCGTGCGCCCCACAGGGCCGGCACGGCGAACGTCGGCATACCAGGCGGCCTTGGCGGAGGGCACACCGTAGATCTTGGAGCCGGGAGCGGCGGCGAGACGATCGGCCACCTCAGATTGCACCATGACAAGACCCCGTTGCAGGGTCGGAAGCACTTCGAGAAGGTGGAGGACCACCGGAACGGACACGTTGTACGGCAGGTTCGCGACCAATGCCGTGGGTTGCGCCTCGGAAGGAAGATCGGCGGGAGTGACCCGGAGTGCGTCGGTGTGGATGACGGTGAGGCGTTCGGCATCGGGGCCGGCATGCGAGGCGACGGTCTCCGGCAGCTGGGCCGCCAGAATCGGGTCGATCTCCACCGCGATCACGCGCCGCACCTCGGGCAACAACGCCAGAGTGAGCGACCCGAGCCCCGGCCCGATCTCGATGACCGTGTCCTCCTGGCCGACCTCCGCCACCCGGACGATGCGCCGCACGGTGCCACCGTCGATCACAAAGTTCTGCCCCAGCCGTTTGGTCGGTCGCAGATCAAGCTTTTTGGCCAGATTTCGGATCTCGACCGGCCCCAGCAAACTCACAGTCCCACTCCCCACATCACCCCACCAGTGTCCCGCATCGCCCACCCTGCTCAGGCGGAGTACATCCGGTCGGTCTCGCGCCCCGTCAGGGGCCCACGCATAGTACGGCGCAAGCCCCCTCAACGCAGTACGGCAAAGGCCACCTCAGCCTGGTACGGCATAAGCCTGCTTGGCCTTCCCAGGTCCCGGTGAGCTGGGGGCCGGCGAACCTCATCCGACCGCCGCCACCAGGCGCCCCAGCCGGGCAGCGCGTGACCCGGCTGTTCCTCGTCGGGGCGGCGATCAGTTCAGCCGCTCCCCGAGCCCGGGGCGCAAGCTCCAGGCGCTGCCGGAGCCAGGGATGAGCTGGAAAGTCCACATCGACACACCAACGCGCCGCTCCGAACCGGAGTGACGTGCTCCCGAAAACCCGCCGCCGATCAACTCACCAGGCGCCGAAGACTGTTTCGCCGTTACTGCTGATGCTGTTGCACAGCTTGTCCACGTCGACCGACTTGACCTCGGCAAGGCAGCGGACGATCAACGGGATGAGGTATGGCGCGTTGGGCTTCCCCCGGTGAGGCACAGGTGGGAGGTAGGGGGCGTCGGTCTCCACCAGGATGAGCTCGGCAGGGGCGACTTGAGCTGCTTCCCGAAGATAGTTGGCGTTCTTGTACGTCACCGGGCCGGAGAAAGACATGAAATATCCGGCAGCCGTGCATCGCTTCGCCATCTCCGCGTCGCCGGAGTAGCTGTGGAAAACCACCACATCGGGCGCCCCCTCCTCGGACAACACCCGGAGCACGTCGTCGTGGGCGTCGCGATCATGGATGACGAGAGCCTTGCCGGTGCGCTTGGCGATCTCGATGTGTGCCCGGAAGCTGGCGTGCTGATCTTCCTTGGTGGCCCAGTCGCGGAAATAGTCGAGCCCCGTCTCCCCCACGGCGCGCACCTGCGGATCGCGGGCGATCTCCTCGATCTCCGCGAGCACCTCGGGGGTGGCCGCGTGGGCCTCGTTGGGGTGGATCGCCACGCCCGCGTAGACGTCTTGGTGGCGGGTGGCCACGTCGGCCCCCCAGCGCGACGAGGCCAGGTCATAGCCGATCGTGACCAGCCGGGTGACGCCGACGGCCCGGGCCTCTCGCAGGATGCCGTCCACGGTCACCGCCGACGCCTGTGCGGCCTGCGCCACCGGGTCGGCCGCCGAGGCTTGGCGGTTGCCGACCATGATGTCGAGGTGGCAGTGGCTGTCGAACACGGGAGCCGCCAGGGGTGCCGGCGGGTGCGGAAGCTGTGCGGAAGTCACCGCATCAACTTAGCGCCAGCCGTACTCCTCACACACCGCACCGCCCCCGTGCCTCCTCGACGACACTGCGGCGACCGCACACCTGCCGGGGGCCGGGCTGCCGACCGCCCACCGATACGGCCCGTGGCACTACACGGATAGCAGAAGCACTCGCTGATCATCCGCAAGCGCCGGTCCGTCCCGCTTTTGTACTGGCGCCCGGACAGAGCTATGACGGAAAATCTGATCATGTGCGCCCCAGCGAGGCGCCTTGCCCAAGCACCGGCTGTCAAGACCTCTCGACCACGCGGGGCTCCTTCGGAGGCGGACCAAAAGCACCACTCCCCGGCGAGCCCCACGCAAGCAGGCCCCCGGCCCCAGACCTCACGAGAATGCCCTAGACCAGACGCCGAGCCCCCAGCAAGACCTCGCGTAACAGCGGCCCAAGCCCCGCAGAATGCCCCGAACCAGACTCCGGCCCCAAACCAATGCCATTACCCCGCCAGGGTGCCCACAAAACCCGTCAGGCGTCGCCCAACCGGGCCAGCTCCTCGTCGACGATCTTGGGGTCCAGCTTGGTGAACAGCCGGACCGGTGGCGCCAGAGGAATGCCCGCCTTGATCGGCCGATGCTCCCACCGGGCGTTGTCCCGATAGTCACCGGTGATGATCGGGTAGGACGAGCCCCCCTCCTCATCCACCTCCTGGATCTCCGGCATGCCCGACCAGACACCCTCGCCGCCGAGCATCGTGTAGACCTTGTTGGAAGACTGAGGCAGGAACGGCGTGAGCAGCGTCTTGGCGTCGTCGACCACCTGAAGGGCGACGTGGAGGATGGACCCCTGCCGCTCGGGGTCGTCCTTGATCTTCCAGGGCTCCTGCTCGGCGAGATAGCGGTTGGCGTCGCGGACGACCTCGAACGCCTCGGTGACGGCGTTCTTGAAGCGGGAGCGGCCGAGCTCGGCGCCGACGGCCGGGAAGGCGGCGCGGGAGCGGTCGAGCAGGGCCCGGTCGGCGTCGGTGAGGTCCCGGGCCTCGGGGACTCGGCCGAAGTTCTTGGCCGCCATGGAGATGGACCGGTTGACGAGGTTGCCCCACGCGGCGACGAGTTCGCCGTTGTTGCGGTTGAGGTATTCGGACCAGGTGAAGTCGGTGTCCTGCGTCTCGGGGCCGGCGACGGCGATGTAGTAACGCAGGGAGTCGGCGTCGTAGCGCTCTAGGAAGTCGCGGACGTAGATCACGACCTGGCGGGAGGAGGAGAACTTGCGCCCCTCCATGGTGAGGAACTCGCTCGACACCACCTCGGACGGCAGGTCGAGGCGGCCGAGGGAGCCGGCTGTGCCGTTTTTGGCACCCTGGCCGTTGTAGCCGAGGAGCATGGCGGGCCAGATCTCGGCGTGGAAGACGATGTTGTCCTTGCCCATGAAGTAGTAACCACGGGCGTCGGGGTTTTGCCACCAGTTGCGCCACGCCTCGGGGTCGCCGGAGCGGCGGGCCCACTCGATCGAGGCCGACAGATAGCCGATGACGGCGTCGAACCACACGTAGAGCCGCTTGTCGCCGCGGTCGCGCCACCCGTCGAGCGGAATGGGCACACCCCAGTCGAGGTCGCGGCTGATCGCGCGGGGCTGGATGTCGCCGAGGAGGTTGAGGGCGAACTTGAGGACATTGGGCCGCCAGTCGCCCTGCTTGCCCTGCAGATAGGTGGCGAGCACCTCGGCGAAGGCGGGCAGATCGAGCATGAAGTGCTCGGTCTCCACGAAGATGGGCGTCTCACCGTTGATGCGCGACACCGGGTTGATCAGGTCGATCGGGTCGAGCTGATTGCCGCAGTTGTCACACTGGTCGCCCCGGGCGCCGTCGTAACCACAGATGGGGCAGGTGCCCTCGATGTAGCGGTCGGGCAGCGTGCGGGCGGTGGACGGGGAGATGGCCCCCATCGTGGTCTTGGGGAAGATGTAGCCGTTCTTGTAGAGCCCGAGGAAGATCTCCTGCGCGACCGCGTAATGGTTGAGCGTGGTCGTGCGGGTGAACAGATCGTAGGAGAGGCCGAGGGCCGTGAGGTCCTCGGCGATGACCCGGTTGTAGCGGTCGGCGAGCTCGCGAGCGGTCAGGCCCTCCTTGTCGGCCTGCACCTGGATGGGCGTGCCGTGCTCGTCGGTGCCGCTGACCATCAGCACCTTGTTGCCCGCCATCCGCTGGTAGCGGCTGAAGATGTCGGACGGCACGCCGAATCCGGAGACGTGGCCGATGTGGCGCGGGCCATTGGCATAGGGCCACGCGACGGCGGTCAAGATGTGCTGCTGGGACATGCTGCAAGCCTAAGGGCCCTGGCGGCTCACCTCGACCCGATTCTGCCTTCCTCGGCGTCATCCGCGGACTTCGCCATGGAGGTGTCCTTGCTGACGGCCTCAGCGGCCTCCTCGGCGGCGGACGCGGCGACGTCGATAGGGGTCTCGCGGGTGCGGCGGATGCCGAGGATGCTGATGAACAGGGCCGCGAAGATGGTCTGGAAGCTCATGATCAGAGCGGTGGCGGACGGCACGACGAGGCGGAGGGACTCGCGCGGGTCGAGCTCGCCGAAGCTGCGGATGCCCCAGTGCATGAGCGAGGCCACAAGGCCGACGAGGCCGGCGATGGCGAGCAGGCCGCCGAGGATGAGGCCCTTCTCCAGCGTGATCACGTCGACCAGCCGCTTGACCCTGCGGTCGGGCGGCAGGAAGCCCTCCTCCGCCGCGTAGACCTTGGTGAACAAGGCGAACAGCACCGCCTGGAAACCGATCACCACCATGGCGGAGGCGCCGACCAGGGTGTCGACGTCGAAGGCCAGCTCACCGACCATGACGGGGCCGAACGTGAGCGCGGTGCCCGCGACCAGACCGATGATCATGAGGGCGAGACCGGGGATGAAGAACAGCCAGCGCGGGCTGTAAAGCAGCAGAAAGCGCAGGTGGCGCCAGCCGTCGCGCCAGGAGCGGAGGTGGGGCGGGCGGCTGCGGCCGTCGGGCGAGAGCGTGGTGGGCACCTCGCGCACGTCGAGCCCCTGGAGGGTGGACTTGACCACCATCTCGCTCGCGAACTCCATGCCGCCGGTCTGGAGCCCCAGTCTCAGGATCGAGTCGCGCCGGAAACCGCGCAGCCCGCAGTGGAAGTCGCCGATCTTGGACGGGAAGAAGAGCCGGCCGACGAAGGACAGCACGGGGTTGCCGAGGTAGCGGTGGAGCGGAGGCATGGCCCCCGGCGCGATGCCGCCTTTGAATCGGTTGCCCATCACAAGGTCGGCACCGTCGCGAAGCTGCTCGACGAACGGCAGAAGCCCGGTGAAGTCGTATGAGTCGTCGGCGTCACCCATCATGACGTAGCGCCCGCGCGCCGCGCGGATGCCGCCCATCAGGGCGTTGCCATATCCCTTCTCATCGACGTGCACCACCCGAGCGCCCGCGTCGCGCGCGAGCTGCTGCGAGCCGTCGGTGCTGCCGTTGTCAGCGATGACCACCTCGCCGTCGATTCCGTGCTCCCGCATGCAGGCCAGAGCCTTGCGCACACAGGTTTCCACGGTCTCCGCCTCGTTAAGGCAGGGCATGACCACGGTCAGTTCCACGTCTAGGCCCTTCACTTCAGCCACATGTCAGCCCAACCCATGATGCCGAATGACGCACCGTGCTCGGGTCAAGACCGCCAAACGCCTGGCATGCTGTTGTTCATGCTTGGCGTTGCTGACCCGCCACGGATCGACGTGGCCCGACAGTCAAAAAGGGCGCGATTGGCGTCCTGGCTGCTGCGGCATCGCGTCTTCGTGGTGGCCATGGCACTTGGTTCCGCGCTGCGCCTTATGACCATGCTGGGCTTCGGTCCCGCACTGTGGTTCAACGACTCTTACGAGTATGTCTCAGTGGCCCTCCACCCGGAGCGGCCTCACCCGATCCGGCCCAACGGCTATGGCTTCCTCCTCCTGATTTTGGAGCCGTTCCACAGCTTTACCCTCGTGGTGTTTCTTCAACACCTGATGGGCCTGGCGACCGCCGTGCTCGTTTACGCATTGTTGGTCAAACGTTTTGATCTTCCAGGCTGGGGAGCCACGTTGGCCGCGGTGCCGGTGCTCTTCGACGCCTACCAGATCCAGCTTGAGCAGCTCGTGATGTCGGACACGATGTTCACCCTGCTGGTCATGATCGTCATCACGCTCGTGTTGTGGAAGCGGCGCATGACGTGGAAGACGGGCGTCACCGTGGGCCTGCTGCTCGCCCTCACGGCGCTGACCCGCTCGATCGGCCTGGCCATCCTGGGCCTCGTCGTGGTCTACCTGCTGATGAAGCGCGCCGGCTGGCGGCCCGTCACCGCCGTGGTGACCGCCACCGCCATCCCCGTGGTGGCGTACATGATGTGGTTCAACAGCGCCTACGGCAAGTTCGCCATGACCAACAGCGACGGTCTCATCCTCTACATGCGCACGTCGGTCTTCGCCGACTGCAACAAGATGAAGCTCGAGCCGGACACGATCCCGCTGTGCGTGCAGGAGCCCGCCGAGAAGCGCAAGCCGTACTCGCAGTGGTATCTGTGGGGTTACGGCTGGGGTGAGGTGCTGCACCGCTTCGGTCCTGGCAAGTTCAGGGAGCTCAACAACGACGCGGGCAGCAAGTTCGCCCGCGAGGCGATCACGTCGCAGCCACTCGACTACCTCGGCGTGGTGGCCCGCGACTTCTTCCGCTCCTTCCACTGGGGTCGCCCGGTCTTCCCCGATCCCAACACCTTCAACCTGTATGAGTTCCCCGCCCCCGACTCCGAAGATCGAGTGCGGGTGGTGCCGCTCAGGAACTGGCCGACCTACAAGGGGTGGGCCGACACCGACGCCTTCGCCTACGAGCAAGGATCCCCGAGCACGCGCGTCACCAAGCCGTGGGCCGACATCATGCGCTTCTACCAGGATGTCTTCTACCTGCGCGGCATCATGCTCGGCGGCATCCTGCTCATCGGCCTGTACGGCGTAGCCGTACGTTGGCGTGGACTCGGCGGGCCGGTGCTGCTCCCCTGGCTCGCGGCGGTCGGCCTGCTCCTGGCCCCGGCCGCCATGGCCGAGTTCGACTACCGCTACCTGCTGCCCGCCGTCCCCCTGGCCTGCGTGGCGGCGGCGGTGACCCTGCGGCACGGAGGCCGCGCGACCTGGGCGCTGCGCCTCCTCCGCCTCCCCCGCACGACCAAGAGCACCCAGGCCAAGGACGCCCCCCAGGCCGAAGCCACCCCTCAGGTCGAGGCCACCGGAAAGTGAGCCGCGGGGCACGCTCCCACGAGAGCGCGCCCCGCATGACCCGCCACCGTGACCGCCTCCGGCCCCTTCGGACCGACAGGTAAATCCCGCCACCGTGACCGCCTTCAGCCCCTCCGGACCGAAAGGTAAATCCGGCCACCGTAACCGCCTCGGGCCCCTTCGGACCGCCACATATATCCCGCGACTGTGACGGCCGTCACCCCGGCATCTTCATGCCACGGTGACAGGCTCACCGATGCACAGCGTCGTAAAGCTCCCGCTTGGGAATGCCCGCCGACTTGGCGACCTCGGCGATGGCCTGTTTGCGGGGAATGCCCGCCGCCTCACGCCGGGCCACCTCCGCGGCGAGCGTGGGCAGGTCGGCGGTCACCGGCTCGGGCACATGTCCGGCGACCACAACCGTGATCTCCCCCTTTACCCCGCCCTCCGCCCAAGCGGCCAGGTCGGCGAGGGGCCCGCGGCGGATCTCCTCGTAGGTCTTGGTCAGCTCACGGCACACGGCGGCCTGCCGGGTGGCGCCGAAGGCCGTGGCCATGGCCGCGAGGGACGCGGCCAGCCGGTGCGGGGCCTCGAAGAACACCATGGTGCGTTCCTCGTCGGCGAGCGCGGTGAGCCTGCGAGCGCGGTCGGCCGGTTTGCGCGGAGGGAAACCCTCGAAGCAGAACCGGTCGCTCGGCATCCCGGAGACGGCGAGCGCGGTGGTGACGGCGGACGGGCCGGGGAGGGCGGTGACGGGGATGCCGGCCTCGACGGCGAGGTGGGTCAGGCGATAACCGGGGTCGGACACGCCCGGCATGCCCGCGTCGGTGATCACGAGGACGGTGTCGCCCTGCTGGAGGGCTTCGAGGAGTTCGGCGGCGCGGCCGGCCTCGTTGGCGTCGTAGTAGGACACGATCCGCCCGCCCAGGACCGCGCCGATGTCGGATGCCAGCCGGCGCAGGCGGCGGGTGTCCTCGGCCGCGATCACCTGGGCGCTCTCCAATGCCTGGCGGAGCCGCGGAGAGGCGTCCCCGGCTTGTCCAATGGGCGCACCTGCCAGGACCAATCTGCCTTCTGTCACCCCTCCATCCTTCCGTACGCCCTTGTTGGGAAGCGCATGGCGATGGCCACGTCTGGGGCGGGGAACTCTCCCATTTGCCGTGTTTTCCAGGGCTGCTTTCGTGAGGGGCCCGTACGATGTCCGGGTGGCCGTGACCGATTCTCAAAACCAGGCCCCCACGCAGCCGGAAGCAGAGCCGATGCCGATCGCGACGGACTCGATGCGCGCCAGGCTGGTCCCGCCCATGCCTTCCGGCAGATTGTGGGGATGGCTGGGGCCGATATTGGTCGCGGCGTTCGGCGCCTTTCTCCGTTTTGATCATCTGGGGCGGCCGAATTCGGTCGTCTTCGACGAGACGTACTACGCCAAAGACGGCCTGTCCTTGATCACATTCGGCACCGAGCGCCATGCGATCAAAGACGCCGACAAGTTGCTGATGCAGGGGAACAGCGAGATCTGGCAACAGTGCTCGCCGACGGAAGTGGATAAATGCGCCTCTTTCGTGGTGCATCCTCCCCTGGGCAAGTGGATGATCGGCGCGGGTGAGTGGCTGTTCGGCGCCAACCCCTTTGGCTGGCGCTTCGCCGCGGCGGTCATCGGGGTGTTGTCGATCCTGATCCTGGCCCGCCTCGCGCGCCGGATGACCCGCTCCACGCTGCTCGGCTGCCTGGCCGGCTTCCTGCTCGCGCTGGACGGGCTCCACTTCGTCCTGTCCCGCACCGCCCTGCTCGACATCTTCCTGATGTTCTTCGTGCTGGCCGGCTTCGCCTGTCTCGTGGTCGACCGCGACCAGGCCAGGACCCGGCTCGTGGACTGGTATGAGGCCTCCCCCCTCAGCGGCAGGGGCCCAAGCCTCGGGTGGCGGCCGTGGCGGCTCGCCGCCGGCGCGTGCCTCGGCGCGGCGCTCGCGGTCAAGTGGAGCGCGGTCTACTTCCTCCTCGCCTTCGTGGTGATGTCGCTCATGTGGGACGCGGGGGCGAGGCGGGCGCTCGGCCTGCGCAAGCCGTACCGCGGGGCCCTGGAGAAGGACATGCCGGGGGCACTGGTGGCCCTGGCCGCACTGCCCGGCCTGACCTATCTGCTGAGCTGGACCGGATGGTTCGTCACCGAGGGCGGTTACGGCCGCAACTGGGGCCAGGCGACGTCGGCGGGACCGGTCTACTTCGTCTTCGACTCGCTGCGCTCGTGGATCAACTACCACTTCGGCGTGCTCAACTTCCACTCCGGGCTGACGGCCGAACACCCCTACCAGTCCGAGCCGTGGGACTGGCCGCTGCTCCTGCGCCCGGTCGCCTTCTTCTACGAGGGCAAGCAGAACGCCTGCGGCGCCAAGGGCTGCTCGGAGGCGGTCCTCGGGGTGGGCACCCCGGTGATCTGGTACGCCGGTGTGGCCGCGCTGATCGCGATGATCGTCTGGTATTTCTCGTCGCGCGACTGGCGGGCCGGCGCGGTGCTGCTTGGCTACCTCGCGGGATGGGTGCCGTGGTTCTACTTCGCGGTCTTCAACAACCGCACTATGTTCCTGTTCTACGCGATCCCCATGGTGCCGTTCATGATCTTGGCGATCGTGCTCACCGCGGGGCTGATGATCGGCCCGGCCACGGCCCCGTCCAGGCGGCGGGTGCTCGGCGCGGCGGCGGTGGGGGCGCTGGCGCTGTTGGCGCTGGTCAACTTCTGGTACCTCGCGCCCGTGCTGAGCGCCGAAACCATCCCCTACGACGAGTGGTATGCCCGAATGTTGCTGAAGAAGCTGTGGATCTGACGCCTCATACGACCTGCTTACGTGTGGATTCGTAAGGTAGACGCCGTGGAAGAGCCCATTCCGCTGACTTTCGGTCATCGTCAGAGCCGGGTCCTGTACGGCAGACTGCGAGGCATGCCTGCACCAGACGTCGCCGCGCTGCTCCTAGAGCTAGAGCGTTTCGAGCCGGATGTCGTCGACGACGCCACCACCGCCGTCGAGTGGCTCACCGGTGGGGATCCCCTGGAGTCGATCACTCAGCTCGACGTGTGCGAATTCCTCTGGTTCACGCTGCCGTTGAAGGTGGGAGGCGACCAGGTCGCCGTCGCACGTGCCCTCGGCCTGTTGTTCACGCTCGGCGGCATGGCGCGTTATGCGGCGCTGTGCGCGGCGCCGACCACCGCGCGCATCCTGCGGGCCTACGCCGAGGAGGGGGAGGACGCGGGCACCGCCGCCTACCAGGCGGCGCTCGACGCCACCGGGGTGCTTCCCCCCGACATCCCCGACCTGGGGTGGAGTTCGATCATGGGCCCGGAGGAGCACGGCGCTCACGTCGCCTGCTCGGCCGCCCTCGAACTCGCCATCGTCTCCGGCGAGCTGCAGCCCGGCTCACCCGCGTGGAAGCGGCGCCGCGAGGCCCTCACCCGCCGCTGGCTCACCGAGACGCGGCCCGAACTCGGCCACGACAGCTGGCTGCACCGTGTGCACGGCGAGCGCCTCAACCGCTGGGTGCTCGGCAGAGGCAGCGCCCGCCGTGAGCTGGCCCAGCCGTTCGAGGTGCGGCTGCACGCCCCGATCCCTGTGCCGGACGGCGACCCCGTGCCTCCGCTGACGTGGCTGCTGGACCGGGCGAGCCGGGAGGGGCTCCCCCTCACCCGCGAGCACCGCCCGGCCCGTTCGGTCACGGCCGCGGCGGCGCATGAGTTCGGCGCGCGGCACGACGTGGGCGCGCTCGCCCACCTGGCCCGCACCGACCTCGGCGCGCTGACGCGCAACGGGCGCGTCCTGGAGCTCACCCCCTTGGGGGCACGGCTGCTGACCGACCGCGAGTCGCTCTGGCACAGTGTCACGGGTCTGCTTCTCGGCTCCGCGAGGTCCGACCTTGAGGTGGCCGCCCAGGAGGCGGGGCTGATGCTGCTTGCCGAGGGCAACGGTTTCACCGACGCCACCCTTGCGGGCCGGGTCGCCGACGTCGTCGACCTCGACGAGGGGTCCTGGGAGGTCTGCGCCGACGTGGCCCCTTCCCTGACGTCCCTAATGGGGCGGCTCGACGCCCTTGGCATGCTCGTGGTCCACGACGGCCTGACCCTCCTCACACCGGTCGGGCGGAGTGCCGCTCTCGCCGCTCTGCGCGCTCACGCGCTGCGGCCGCGGAAGTACGTCACACACGGCTGAGCCGTACTTTTATCCCGGACAATTACTCGGGAACGTAGTAGCGCATGCTTTGCCGATGTTCTTCGGTTTGAAAGGCTCGCGCGAATTCCAAGGCTCCCGGGGAGATACGCACATCGGTAATTGCGCCTAGACCTCACGGATAGCCGTTTTTGCAGGTCATAACGATTATGCGGCGCACACGCGCTGTCCATGACGTGGATGGCACCGGTGTGTTCAAATCAGATTTCGCGGAGCAAACATCTCGCGAGTGGACACCCTGGGCCGCGCTGCCACGTCCTGGCGAGGGGGACGTGGCGGCGCTCCTCCTCACGAGAATCAGTCCGCATATCCGTCGAGCCGGGATAGCGTTTTGCGGCCGGAATCGCATAGGCGACGGGCGCGATCCGGCCGCGTGAACGTCGTCAGACAGGTGGGCACGTGGAGCCGTCAGCGGGCAGGATGCCCTTGAGCAGGTAGCCCTCGACGGCGTCGGCGACGCAGGGGATCCCGGCAACGTAGGCGCCGTGCGCGGTGCCCTGGTAGGTCACGCGAACGGCGGTTCGCAGCCGCGCCGCCATGAGGGCCGCGCCGGAGGGTGGCGCCACGACGTCGCCGGTCGAGTCGACCACGACGATGGGGGTCGTGCCGGTGTGATCGACCGTGCGGCCCTCGGTGCCGGCGGGCACGGGCCAGAAGGCGCAGGCCGCGACCGAGGAGTTGTTCGGCGCGCTGAACACCGCGAGGGGGCCGAAGAGCGGGGAGATCCGCGTGAGTTCGGCGTCGACGCGCACGAGGCCCTTCGGCGTCTCCCTGCCCCGGTCATGGCAGTAGGTGCCGATGCTGGCCATCAGGCTTCTGGCTCCGCCGTATGGGCTGTAGACGCCGTTGTCCGTACGGCCGACGGCGGCGTCGGCCAGGCGCAGGAGAGCCCGGCCGTCGCCCTTGACGGCCGAGGCCAGCGCGGACTCCACCTCGGCCCACAACCCGGGGACGGCCATCTGGCCCAGGCCGTTGACCGCCAGGACGGAGCCGAGTTCGCGGTTTCCGACCTTCAGCGGGGTGTGCTTGAGCCTTTTCACGAGCCTTTCGACGGTGTGGTTGGCCGCTTTAGTGGTTTTGCCGAGGTCGCAGCCGCCTTTGACGCACGCGGCGAGGAACTGCTCGTAGGTCTGCTGCACATAGCGCACGCTGTTCTTCGCCAGGTCGGCCGGGGTCTGGTGGGTGTCCAGGGGGGCGTCCAGCACCATGCGGCCGACCTTCCCGGGGTAGAGCGTGGCATATACGCCGCCGACCACGCTGCCGAAGGACAAGCCGTAGTAATTGAGTTTCTCGTCGCCGAGTGCGGCGCGCAGGCGCTCGATGTCCCTGGCGTTCTCGGCCGCGCCGAGGTGCGGGAGGATGCGCCCGGAGTTCTTCGCGCAGGCTTGGGTGAATGCCTCGGCCTCCTGGAAGAAGCGCCGACGTTCCGAGGCGCGCTTCAGGCCGGCGGTGAGGGAGTAAAGACGGTCGACGGCGCGGTCGGAGCCGCATTTCACCTGACTGTCGCCGCCGGAACCGCGCTGATCGTAGGCGACGATGTCGTAGCGGGTGCGCAGCGAGGCCAGAGCGGTGTAGGCCGCCGCGAATTCCGACCGGTGGGCGCCGTTGCCGCCGAAGTGCATCAGCAGGGAGCCCGCTCTGTTCCCGGTGGCCTTCGCGCGGACGAGTGGGATGCCGACGGTGTCGCCATCGGGTTTGCCGTGGTCGAGCGGCACGGTCAACGTGCCGCATTCCAGATCCGGGGTCCGTGCCGGCAGGTCATCGCAGGCTCCCCAGGAAATCGCCCCAGGGCCGGCTTTCGCCGTACTCGCGGAGGCCGGGGCGGGGAGGAAGGTGAACACCGCGGCTGCCGATATGCATGACGCCAAGAGCGTTGCTCGACGTGCCATTTCACATGCCTTTCAGAGTGGAGACCACCACCCTCCCCGGCGAACGGCCTGGAATCGTCGGCACCGGGAACGAATCACGGCTACCTACAAAGGAGTAGCCCGCAGGCCGCCCCCAGGGCACTTCGTCAGACCACGAGGTGTAGTCCTGGGAGCGGGGCACCGGCCGGATCTACTCGACGGACGGGCACGTGCCGCCGTCGGCGGGCAGTGTGCCGCCCAGCAGATAACCCTCCACCGCATTGACGACGCAGGGACCTCCGCCCGGATAGGCGCCGTGCAGACTGCCCTGGTAGGTCACGCGCACGGCGGTTTTCAGTTGTTTGGCCAGGGCCGCCGCGCCGGGGGGCGGGGCGGCGCGGTCGCCCGTGGAGTTGAGCACGACGATGGGAGTGGCGCCGGTGTGGTTCACCGTACGGCCCTCGGGGTTGTCAGGGACGGGCCAGAGGGCGCAGGCCGCGATCACCGAGTTGCTCACGCCGCTGAAGACCGCCAGGGGGCCGAACAGCGGGGAGATGCGTGTGAGTTCGGCGTCGGCACGCACGACGCCCCGCCGGGTCTCCCTTACCCGGTCGCGACAGTAGGTGCCGTCGCCGGCCATCGCACCCGCGGCTCCGCCGGGGCCGTAGACGCCCGCGGTGTCGCGGCCGGTGATGGCGTCGGCCAGTTGCAGCATGGCTGCGCCGTCGCCCTTGAGGGCCAGGGCCAGAGCCGCCTCCACTTCGCCCCATAGTTGCGAGGCCGAGCTCAGGACCAGGGCGTTGACGGCCAGGGCGGGGGTGAGCGTGCGGTTTCCGACCTTCAGCGGGGAGTGTTTGAGTTTCCGCACGAGCCCTTGGACGGTCTTGTCGGCCGCCTTGGCGGTCTTGCCGAGGTCGCAGCCGTCCTTGACGCACCCAGCGAGGAACTTCTCGTAGGTGCGCTGCATTTCCGCTGTGGTGTTCCTGGCCACGTCGGTCGGGGTCTGCCGGGGGTCGAGTGCGGCGTCCATCACCATGCGGCCGACACGCTGGGGAAAGAGCGTGGCGTAAACGCCGCCGACGGCACTGCCGAAGGAGACGCCGTAGTAATTGAGCTTCTCCTCCCCGAGTGCCTTGCGCAGCTGCTCGAGGTCTCTGGCGTTTTCGGCCGTGCCTAGATGAGGCAGGACTCGCCCGGAGTTTTTCGCGCAGGCGCTCGTGTAACGCGCTACCTCCTGGAAGAACCGCGCGTGTTCCGCGGCTCGTTTGAGACCGGCGGTCAGGGAGTAGCGACGGTCGATGTCGCGGTCGGAGCCGCATTTCACCTGTGTGTCACCGCCGGAACCGCGCTGGTCGTAGGCGATGAGGTCATAGCGGGTGCGCAGCGCGGCATACGCCGAGTGCGACTGTGCGAAGGCCGCACGGTGAGCGCCGGTGCCGCCTAGGTGCATCAGCAGAGAGCCCGCCTTGTCGCCGGTGGCCTTGGCCCGGATGAGCGGGAGGCCGACGGTGTCGCCGCCGGGTTTGTCGTGGTCGAGCGGCACGGTCAGCGTGCCGCACTCCAGGCCGGTGGCCTGCTGCGGCACGTCCTCGCACGCCCCCCAGGAAATCGGCTGAGCCTCCGCCTTCGGCGTACCCGCCGCATGACCTGGAACGGCCAGTACGGCGAGAGCCGAAACGGTCGCCACGGCCGTCGTGGCCAATCTGCGAGATCGCATGATCGGTGGTTCTCTTTCGGTTGAGGATTAGCCGGACTTCGAGGCAAGAGGGCGGATGCCTGAGCTGAAGGGGAGGCCCGAGTTGAAGGGAAGGGCCGGTGCGGTCTTCTGGGCGGAGGAGGGCCACGTCGACTGCGGGCCGCAAATGGCGGTGAGGAGATGCATGCCCATCGCGGACCCGCCCGCGGCGGCGCCGGGGTGGTTCGTGAGATTCACGCCGATGGACGACTGCTTGCCGCCGTCGGCTGTGGAGAACGACAGGGTGAGCATGCCGAGGACGCCGCCGTCGTGGCCCCACACCGTTCCGCAGGGTGTGGGGAGTGAGAAGATGCCGAGGCCGTAGGAGGTGGAGTTGGTCGCTCCAGGCCCGCTTGTGACCGGCACCGTGGTGCGCATCTCGGCGAGTTGCTCCGCGCCGATGAGCCGTCCCTGGAAAAGCGCGCGATAGAACGTGTTGAGGTCGGCCATGGTGGAGACGACGGCCCCGGCCATGTCTCCCCACGACATGTTGTAGGTGGAGAAGTCCCGGGGCGGGTTGTAGTAGCCGCCGAGCGATTCGTAGGCGAGCGAGTGCGGGCGGGGCAGCTGCGAGGTCCGGGGGAAGAAGGTGTTCGAGAGTCCGGCCCGCTGGATCACGTGGCGGGTGATGTAGCGTTCGGGGTCCATGCCGGTGACCTTCTCCAGCAGGAGCCCCAGCACGGCGTAGTTGGTGTTGGAGTAGCTTCCCGGGAGGACGCCGGGCTCGCCGGTCTTGCCGCCGCTCAAGCCGATCTCGACGAGTTCCCGCCGGCTGAAGGTGCGGTGGCGGTTCGCTTCGAGGTCGTCGACGGTCGCGAAGATGATGTGGTCGTAGTCGCTGATATGGCTGGTGTGGTTGAGCAGCATACGCACGGTGACGCGCGAGTCGGGCAGGAGGCCGGGGAGGTAGCGTTCGACGGAGGCGTCGAGTTCAACCGTGCCGCGCTCGACCTGCTGCAACACGGCGGTCGCCACGAAGGTCTTGGTGATGCTGCCAGCTCGGTGATACATGTCCGGCCGTGTGGGGCGTTGTGTCGACACGTCCGCGACTCCGGAGGCCCCGCGCCACTGCCGCCTGCCGTCTCGGGCGTGGGAGTAAACGCCGTATATGCCACCGTCGGTGATCGCCTTCAGCGTTTGCCGGAGGGCGGACTTGTCGAGTGTGGTGGGGGTGGGCTGGGCTAACGCGGGCGTCGCCGTACCACCCATGAGAACTGCTGCGGCCAAACCGGCGACCAACCATGCCCGACGTGCCATCTTTCATCGCCTTTCGGAGTGGAAAAACCCGATAAGGCGACCTTCACAGGAAATCACCCTGGAGTCGTCGGCTTTGGGAATGATCGGGCGATCATCGGGAAGGAGGAGCCGATCAGAACTTAAGTATGCGGCGCGAACCTAGAACTCCTACAACCAAGGACTACATAGCCGCCTCGCCATTGACTCGAATGTCGGCGAGAAGGTGACCCGGCCCCAGCCGCCCGAACGTCTCGTCCCGGTCGTGGCCGAGCGGCGGCCCGTGAGCGGCGAGCGTGGGGCAGGCGTCACGGTGCGCCCGTAGGTGCTCGGCGGAGGGCGACGACTTCTAAGCCGACTTCTCAAGACGACTTCTCAAGTGGCTGGCAATGGGTTGTTGATTGGCATAGTGGCCATGCCAATTAGCAACAGATAGGCGGCGTGCGCGGCACTCACGAGGCGAAAGATTCGATTACTTTCACAAGCTTCGAAAGCAAACATCGCCTTCGTATTCAAATAGAATGTTCATATGGCACGCCAGAGTGGTTCGACGACCCGCGCTGAGGGCATCTACCAACGACTCCGCGCCGATATTCTGGGGGGCCGGCTCACCCCGGGCGAGCGCTTGAAGTTCCCCGATCTGTGCGAGCATTACAACACCAGTGTCGGCGCGGCGCGTGAGGCGCTCGTCCGCCTGAAGGCCGAAGGGCTGGTCAAGGCGCGGGCCCATTTGGGATACACGGTGACCCCGCTGTCCAACGATGATCTGGCCGACTTGACCCAGGCCCGGGTCGAGATCGAGACGTTGGTGTTCCGCATGTCGGTGACGCACGGCGATGTGCGGTGGGAGGCCGACGTCGTCGCCGCTCATCACATGCTCGATCGCACGCCCTGCCTCGATCCCGAGTCCGACGCCGGGCTCAGTGAAGCGTGGATCACTGCGCACGCGGCCTTCCACTTCGCCCTGCTCGCCGGGTGCCCGAACCGCAGGCTGGCGGAGACCGCCCGTGCGCTGCGCGAGGAGGCCGCACTCTACCGCCGCTGGTCGGTAGCGGTCGCGCCCGCGTTCGACCGCGGCCACGCGGACGAGCATCGGGCCCTGGTCGCCGCCGCCCTGGATCGCGACGCCGACCGGGCCGCGGCCCTTCTGCGCGCGCACATCACGCAAACCCCCGACCTGCTGATCGGCGCACGCGAAAGCCCGGCATGACGGCAGGGCCATGCCGGGCTATGCCATTCGCGATCAGCCGAGCACGCGGCTGCGCAGGTCGGCGAGGCTGTCGGCGACGTCCTGCAGGTCGACGCCGACCAGCGCGCCCTTCTCCTTGCGCACGACACCGCCGGCGATCACGGTGTCCACGTCGCGGGAGGAGCTGAAAAGTACGGCATGAGCCGCCGGATCGCCGATCGGGTCCCCGAAGGGCCAGGTCTCCAGCAGGACGACGTCGGCCAGCTTCCCGGGTGCCAGCGTGCCCAGGCTGTCGCCCAGGCCGAGGGCGTGGGCGGGGTTCACCGTCGCGGTGGCCAGCATGTCACCGGGGGACGCCGATCGGGAGTCCTCACGAGCGGACAGCGGCAGGCGTCCCGCCGCCCGAGCCTCCTGCGCGTCGTGCGCCTGGACCAGGGTGAGGGACAGCCGGAGCTGGCTCAGCAGGTCGATCGACACGCGGGACGGTGTGTCCGTGCCGATGCACAGTTTCACATCCTCGCGGAGCGCCCGGTTGAGCACGCTCATGGAACGACCGACCGATATCTCCACCTCGGGCGTGACGGAGATGGCGACCTCGGCCTCTTCGAGCAGCCGCAACTCCCGGTCCGTCACCGAGTTGACGTGGACCGGGACCAGATCGGCGCCGAGCATCCCCCGCTCGTGAAGGGTGAGGATCTGTCCCGGTGAGTTCTGGTGGAACGTGGCCCGCAGGCCGTGCTCGCGGACGAAGTCCCGCTCCTTCGTGAAGAGTTCCAGGCCGGCGGTCTCCATCTCGGAGAGCCCCACGCCCAACGTCACCATCGATTCGTCGCGCTGCTCGGACCGGAGTTCGACGATGTCGTCCAGTTTCGCGCTGTGTGAGCGGTCGAGAGTCTGCCCCTTGAACGAGTAGCCCAGGGAGAGCCCGTAGGCCATCAGCACACGCTGCCCGGTGCGGGAATGCGCGTCGAATGCCGCACGGGCGTGGCCCGGCGACATGATTCCGTGGCAGAAGTCCAGCGCTCCGGTGACACCCCGGTCGAGCATCTCCAGGCCGCAGAGGTATACGGCGGTCCCGAAGTCCTTCGCGCTGAAATTCTCGCGCGTCGGTGTGATGACCGTCTTGTAGATGTGGTGGCTCCACAGCTCGGAGGCAAGGCCGCGCAGGGGGTGCTGCCACATGTGAATATGCGTGTCGATCAAGCCCGGAATGACGATCTTTCCGGAAGCGTCGATGACCTTGTCGGCCGGTCCTTCGAGATCCGTGCCGACTGCTTCGATCCGGTCGCCCCGGATGAGGACGTCACCCCGGGTCAGGGTCCCGAGGCGGGGATCCATCGTGACGACGAAGCCGTTCTTGATCAGAATGCTGGACAACAGAAAGCTCCTTGGTGGGGATGCATCGCGTCAGGGGAGAAGGGCACGCCTCAGCCCTTGGCCACGAGTTCGGCATAGCGGATCGCGGCCGGCACGGTCGCCGTCGAGTTCACGTTCTCGACCTTCTGCTTGTTGAATGCCCAGAAGTACGGCTGCTCGAAGTATCCGCAGTCCAGCGCCTCATCGTTAACGATCTTGGTCATCTCGGCCCACGCCGTGTCGGCGGCCTCGCGGTCCGGTGCGGCAAGCGCCCGCTCGACCACCTTGTCGAGGGCCGGGTATGCGACCTTCTTGGGATTTCCGGCGCCTGTGGAAAACTTGTAGAGGTAGTAGTCGTAGGCGCTGGCGTCACCGAAGTCGGAGAGGATTGCCGCAGGATACTTGCCGTTGTTGTAGACCGTGTAGAACTGGCCCCAGGTCATCATTTCCAGTTTCACGTCCACCCCGATCGCCGCCATCTGCGCACGGAAGAGCTCGCTGGTCGGCCGCTGGATGTCATAAGTCGGCAGGACGAAGCTCACCTTGGGATCGCCCGCCTCGGACATCAGCTGCTTCGCTTTGACGAGGTCGTGGGGATAGCCCTTGACGTCGGGGTTGTAGCCCTGCTGGCCCTCCCGCATACGCTGCATCCACACCTTGGAATAACCGGCGTACTGCGCATCGGCGTATTCCTGCGGGTTCATCGCCAGGCAGATGGCCTGCCGTATCCTCTTGTCGCTCAGCACCCCCTTGGTGTCATACATCTGCAGGTGGAAGAGGGAGGACGGATAGGTGGCGAGGCCCAGGCCGTTTCGCTCCACTCGCTTGCTGTAGGACGCCGTGGAGTAGGCGATGTCCAGTTGCCCGGCGGAGAGCGCGTTCAGCAGGGAGTCCGGGTCGTTGATGAAGTGGATTTCGATGCCGCCGGTGCCGATCTTCTCCGGATCGCGGTAGCGGTCGAAGACCTTGCCCACCACCTTGGAGCCTGACACCGAGCGTGCCTGGTCATAGGTGTACGGGCCTGTCCCGGAGGGTGACTTCGCCCAGGTCCCGGCGTCCAGGGCGACCGGCGAGATGATGTATCCCTGGCTGCGTGCGAGGTTCGGCAGCAATGAGGGCGCGGAGCCCTTCAGCTTGATTCTCACATGATTGCCGTCCACCGCCTCGAAGCCGGTGACCGTGCTCATGATCCCCTTCCAGCGGGGCGAGTCCGCGCGCATCCGCTCCAGGTTCTTCACTACTGCCGTGGCGTCGAATGGAGTGCCGTCATGGAAGACCACCCCCTCTTCCAGGGTGAAGGTCACTTCCCTGTCGGTTTCCTTCCACTCGCGGGCCAGCCCCGGCTGGATTGTGGCACCGTCACTCGCCAGGGCAACCAGCCCCTCGTATACGAGCGAGGAGTACGTGCTGTTGCCCCGGTCGAGCGTTTCCCAATCGTTCAAAGGCACGGGCACGCCGAACCGTACGACGGGCTTCGCCTTCGGCCCGCTCGCCTTCTTCTCCTGGCCGTCCGAGCCGCAGGCCGCGGCCACGGCTATGGCTAGAAAGACTCCTAGAACCCCGCGCAGTTGCCTCCCCTTGCGCGAGAGATACGTGGATTGCGGCCCATATGTGCTGGTGAGCATGGCTTCTCCATGGTTGTGTACGGCGCCGCGTTGCTGGACCGCTCCAATGTCGTGGAGGTCAGGCGGGCGCGGAACGGGCAGTTCCGTGGGCGAGGCCGGAACCATGTGAAATCAGGCAGTGAGTACGTAGTTGGGAAGAGCTTGCTTGATTCGCTGAGCTCGTAGATCTCCTATAGGTGTACTCTGCACACATTCGATTGGTCAATAGACTTTCGAAAGTTTGCCCCGCCGCCGCGGGCGCGGGAGTCGACACCTAGGACAAAGCGGCCCGGCCGTTGACGCGGATGCCCCGGAGCCGATCTGGCACGAGGGGCGGGTGACACGCCCCGAGGCCGAAAGGGAGGTGGCAGAGTGAGGTCATGGATCACCTTTCCCATTTCGATACGGAAGTCCAGGCGTTCCACGCGGCGGCGCAACGCACGGCCAGAATGGGTGCCTCACCGCTGATTCCCACCTGCCCCGGATGGTCGATGAACGACCTGGTCATGCATCTGGGCGGAGTGCACCGGCAGCTGATTCACCTCATCGGCAACCGGCTCCCCGAGCCGCACGACATGACCGACATCACGCTCCTCGGCCTGCCTGAGGTCTCCGCGGGCTGGCCCCGGCCGGAGGACGCCCCCAACACCGGCCCGACGCCGGCCGGCCTGCTCGACTGGTTCGCCAAGGGCGCCGCCCTCCTCGGCTACTTGTTCACCGAGGCAGGCCCCGGCGACCGCGTGTGGACCTGGTCCGACGATCACACGGTGGGCTTCTGGCTGCGCATGCAGACCATCGAGGCCGCCGTCCACCGCTACGACGCCGAACTCGCGACGGGCCGGCCGAGCCCGATCCACCCCGACCTCGCCGTGGACGCCGTCGCCCAGACCTTCGACATCATGGTGCCCGCCCGCCGCGCCTGGCGGCAGGCACCCCCCGGCGGCGGGGAACGTTTCCGCTTCAGGCGCGACGACGGACCGGAGGAGTGGACGGTGGTGTTCGACGGCGACCAGGTGCGCACAGGCGAGCGCTTCGACACCTACGACGGCGACGTGACCGGCACGGCCTCCGAACTGATGCTCTTCCTCTGGCAGCGTGTCCCCGCCGAACGCCTGCGCGTGTCGGGCGACCTCGGCCGCTACTTCTCCCTCGCTCCCCCCGTCTAGCACTGTGACCATGTTTGTCATGCATCCCAAGGCCGCCGCGGGCCACTAGTCGGTGAGCGACTCACGTCGCCGCCGCAGGAAGTCGCGCTCGGCCGCGTTGCCCGCCAGGGCGAGCGCCGCGTCGTAGGCCCGCGCCGCCTCGGAGATACGGCACAGACGGCGGAGCAGGTCCGCACGGATGGCGTGGAACAGGTAATAGCCGTCGAGGCCGAGGGCGTCCACGAGGCGCAGCGCCACCTCCGGCCCCTCGATCTCGGCGATCGCGACCGCCCGGTTCACCGCCGCCACCGGGCTGGGGGCCACCATCATGAGCAGGTCGTAGAGCCGCACGATCTGCCCCCAGTCGGTCTCGGCCGCCGAGGCTGCGTCGCTGTGCACCGCGTTGACGGCGGCCTGGATCTGGTAGGCGCCGGGGCTCGCGCGCCGCAGGCATCGCCGTACCAGCTCCTGGCCTTCGGCGATGAGGGTTTGGTCCCAGCGGCGGCGGTCCTGGTCGGCTAGCAGCACCAGCTCGCCGCCCGCCGTGGTGCGGGCCGCGCGGCGCGACTCGGTCAGGAGCATGAGCGCGAGCAGCCCCAGCGCCTCGGGTTCGTCGGGCATGAGCTCGGTCAGGAGCCTCCCGAGCCGGATGGCCTCCGTGCAGAGGTCCTCGCGGACCAGGCTGTCGCCCGTGCTCGCCGCGTAGCCCTCGTTGAAGATGAGGTAGATCACCGCGAGCACCGAGCGCAGCCGCCCGGGGAGATCCGCCTCCCGCGGCACGCGATACGGGATCCGCGCGTCGCGGATCTTGCCTTTGGCGCGGACGAGGCGCTGTGCCATCGTCTGTTCGCTCACCAGGAAGGCGCGGGCGATCTCCGCGGTGGTGAGCCCGCCGAGCAGCCGCAGTGTCAGCGCGACCTGGGCGTTGACGGCGAGCGCGGGGTGGCAGCAGGTGAAGATCAGCCGGAGTCGCTCGTCGCGCACGGGCCCCTCCTCGTGCGGCTCAGGCGGGCGGTCGTGGAGGAGGGCCGCCTGCGCGTGCCGTTCGTCGCGTCTGGCCTCTCGCCTGAAGCGGTCGATCGCCCTGTTGCGGGCGGTGGTGATGATCCAGCCTGCCGGGCTGGGGGGTGCGCCGTCGGCCGGCCACCGCTTCACGGCCTCGGTGAACGCGTCCTGCACCGCCTCCTCGGCAAGGTCGATGTCGCCGAGGAGGCGCACCAGGACGGCGACCGCGCGCCCGTATTCGGCGCGGAACACGCGGTCGATCTCCGGCTCGGGAAGGGGTGTCACAGCGGGTCAGCCGCTCTCGATCGGCCTCACCTCGATGGCGAGGGGGTGCAGCACCTCGGCGAGCCTGCCTCCCCAGACGAGGGCGGCGTCCAGATCGGGGGCCTGGATGACGGTGAAGCCGCCGAGGTATTCCTTGCCTTCGATGTACGGACCGTCCGTCATGAGCACGTCGCCCTCCTTGGCCCGCACCACGGTGGCCGTGCTCGGGTCGTGCAAGGGGGCGGCGAACACCCAGGCGCCGCTGGCCCGCATCTCCTCGTTCAGCTTGCCGAGGTTCCGCATGATCGGCTCCAGGACCTCGGGCGGGGGCGGGTCTCCAACGGGCTGGTAGATGCTCAGCAGATATTGCTTCATCGCGTGATCCTTTCGGCTGCCGGTGTTCTGTCCCCTACACGAACGGCACTCGGCCATATCGACACTCGTGCGGGATCAATCCGGGAGGGCTGCCGTGAGACGGCCGATGAGCACCCGGATGTGGTCGACGAGCTCGCCCGGCTCGTGCACTTCGAACGGCACGCCGAGCGACATGACGTAAAAGAGCATCTCGTCCAAGCTATTCGCGCCGCTGACGAGTGTGCAGCTGCCCTCGTCGAGGGGTTCGACAAGGGCGACGGCCGGCGGGAAACGGGCGCCGACCTCGGCGGCGGGCGCGTGCACCGTGAAGCGGCCCCGATAGCGGTAGGGGGCACTGCTGATCATGCGAGTGGTGTAGCCCGCGAGGTCGGTCTCCGGCGGGTCGCGCGGGACGAAACGGCGCCCGCCGGGCGTGCGCAGCCGTACCCGGTCGAGGCGGAAGGTGCGCCAGTCGTCGCGGGTGGTGTCGAAGGCGATCAGATACCAGCGGCGTCCGGAGGAGACCAGACGGTGGGGTTCGACCAGGCGTGTCGTCTCCGAGCCGTCGTGGGATTGATAGTCGAATCTGAGCCCTTCGTGGTCGCGGCAGGCGGCGGCCACGGCGGTGAGGAGCTCCGGGTCGACGGTGGGGCCGGCGGCGGTCAGGGGCACGGTCATCGACTGGAGAGTGCCGACGCGGGCGCGCAGCCGGGCCGGCAGGACCTGTTCGAGCTTCACGAGGGCGCGTACGGAGGACTCCTCGATGCCGGTCACCCCGCCTCCGGCCGCGGTGCGCAGCCCCACGGCCACGGCGACGGCCTCGTCGTCGTCGAGCAGGAGCGGCGGCAGGGTGGACCCCGCGCCGAGCCGGTAGCCGGAGACGCCGGCCGTGGCGTGCACGGGATAGCCGAGTTCGCGGAGCCGGTCCACGTCGCGGCGCACCGTACGGCCGGTCACACCGAGGCGTTGGGCGAGCTCCGCGCCCGACCACTCCCGGTGGGTTTGCAGGAGTGAGAGCAGTCGGAGGAGGCGAGCCGAGGTTTCCAGCATGGTTCCCACTGTGCCGTACACCTAGGACCGGAATTGACCTAACCCCTGCCTAACGTGGTGGACATGACGACGCACAAGCCGGAAATCCGCCCCTTCCACATCGACATCCCGCAGGCCGACCTGGACGACCTGCACGACCGGCTCGCCCGCACCCGGTGGCCGGACGATCTGAACGGCGTCGGCTGGAGCTACGGCGTGCCGGTGTCCTACGCCAGGAAGCTGGCCGAGCACTGGCGCACCGCCTACGACTGGCGTCGCCACGAGGCGGCGCTGAACGAGATCCCGCAGTTCACCACCGAGATCGACGGGCAGGAGATCCACTTCCTGCATGTGCGCTCCCCCGAGCCGGACGCGCTGCCGCTGATCGTCACCCACGGCTGGCCGGGTTCGGTGGTCGAGTTCATGAAGATCATCGGCCCGCTGACCGACCCCCGAGCGTACGGCGGCGACCCGGCGGACGCCTTCCACGTCGTCGCCCCCTCCATCCCCGGTTTCGGCTTCTCCGGCCCGACCAGAGAAACCGGATGGGACCTACGCAGAGTGGCGCGGGCGTGGGCGGAGCTTATGAACCGCCTCGGATATGACCGCTACGGTGCCCAGGGTGGCGACACCGGCGCCTTCATCGCCCCCGAACTCGGCCGTGTGGCGCCTCAGCGGGTGGCCGGCGTGCACGTCAACGGCGGCCTCGGCTTCCCCTCGGGCGACCCCGCCGAGTTCGCCGAGCTGACCGAGGCCCAGCAGGCCCGCCTGGCCGAGAGCCAGGACGGATTGGGCTACGCGATCATCCAGTCCACCCGCCCGCAGACGGTTGCGTTCGGGCTGCACGACTCGCCCGCCGGCCAGCTCGCGTGGATCGCGGAGAAGTTCAAGGAGTGGACCGACCCCGCCCACGACCTGCCCGAGGAGGCCGTCGACCTCGACCAGATGCTCACCAACGTGAGCGTCTACTGGCTGACCGGCACGGCGGCCTCCTCGGCGCGGCTCTACAGGGAGAGCGCCGCCGTCTGGGGACGGCCTCAGGAGCACTCCTCGGTGCCCCACGGGGTGGCGGTGTTTCCCGGCGACATCGCGGTCCGCCGGGTGTCCGAACGCGACCACAAGGTCGTGCACTGGTCGGAGTTCGAGCGCGGCGGCCACTTCGCCGCGATGGAGGCACCCGACCTGCTTGTGGGTGACATCAGGGAGTTCTTCCGCCTCGTGCGCTGACGCCTTATGCGCGAACGGGGGGCCGGGGAGTGCACCTCCGTATGAGCACGCGGGCGAGAGTGTTCCGAGCGTGGGCGGGGTGCTCCAGGCGGCTGCTCCAGGCGGCGGAGATCACCTCCGAGTGGGCAGGCGCGACGGGAGTGTTCCGGACGTGGGCGGGAACACTCCCGTCGCGCCCCTTTCACCCCCGGTGGAGGCGCACCGGCAGACTGTCGTGACCGTTGGCGATGAACGACGCCAGGTGCGCCGGCGGCCCCTCCACGGCCAGGGCCATGTCTGGGAACCGCGTGAACAGCGACTCCAGCGCGATCACCCCCTCCACCCGGGCCAGCGGCGCTCCCAGGCAATGATGCGCGCCATACCCGAACGACAGATGCCGGTCCCGGGTGACACGTGTGATGTCGAACCGGTCGGCGTCGGAGCCGTGCTGCTCCGGGTCGCGACCGGCGGCGGCCAGGCCGAGCACGATCGCCTCCCCCTTCTTGATCAAGGTGTCGCCGACCACGATGTCCTCGACCGCGTAGCGCATCGGCAGATTCGCCACCGGCGCCTGCCACCGGAGCGCCTCCTCCACCGCGGCCTGCCACGACTCCTCGCCGCCGCGGATCAGCGCCAGTTGCTCGGGGTGGCTGAGCAGCGCGTATGTCGCCTGGTCGATGAGGTTGACCGTCGTCTCGTGCCCGGCGGCGAGCATGAGGAACAGGGTGTCGACGAGCTCCTGTTCGCTGAGACGCGAGCCGTCCTCGTCCCGGGCGGCGATCAGATCGCTGGCCATGTCGTCACCCGGCTCTGCGCGCTTCTGCGCGACGAGCTCGTGTAGAAGCGTGTAGCCCGCGATGGTGGTGGCCTGCACCTCCTCCGGCGACGCCGCGGTGTGGAACACGCTGTCGACCACCCGCCGGATCGCGGGCCGCGCCGACTCCGGCAGGCCGATCAGGTCGGAGATCACGCAGGCGGGCAGCGCCACAGCATAGGCCTCCCGCAGATCCACCACCTCCCCGTACGGCACAGCCGCCAGCTCGTCCAGCAGCCCGTCGGCGATCTTCTGCACCCGGGGGCGCATCGCCTCGGTGCGGCGGGCGGTGAAGGCCCCGGCGATCAGCCGGCGCAGGCGTTTGTGGTCGTCGCCGTAGGCGGTGAACATGTTGTTGACCGACACCCACAAATGCAGGGGCCAGTCGTCGGCGATCTCCCCGTCGATATACCGCGGCCAGTGTTTGCGGGCGTCCTTGGACACGCGCGGGTCGGAGGCGACCTCCCTGATCCGGCTGTAGTCGGTCACCAGCCTCGCCTCCACCGCACCGGGCAACTCCACGACCGGGGCCGTGCCCGCGTCGCGGACGCGCCGCGCCTCGGCCTGGATGTCCGTTCCGGCGGGGTCGAGCACGATGGGGCAGGTGGGGGGAACCATGGCATCTCTCCTTGAGGGTTCGAACCTAGGGGTAACACCATTCGCGGTAAAATCGGGCATTCCATCCGCGCATCGGCTTATTTACCCCGCCACCCTCCGTTGTCGCCTCGTAAATCAATGGATTTTCCCTGCCGGACATTTAGCAATATACGGAATTTCATCTACTATTCCGGACCGTGCAGTCCGGGCCATGAACGGCGTTTCGGTCAGCGCAGATAACCTAACCCTCCGGTAGCGCGGATGTTCTGCCCCGTCACCCACCGGGAGTCCGGGCCCGCCAGAAACGCCACGACATCGGCGATGTCGTCGGGCAGGCCGAGTCGGCCCAGCGGCGTCATGCCGACCAACACCTCCAGAGTCGCCTCCGGGTTGGTCTCACGCAGCAGGTCGGTGTCCGTGGCCCCCGGCGAGACCACGTTGACCGTGATGCCGCGCACGCCGAGCTCACCCGCCGCGACCACGCTGAACACCTCCATGGCCGCCTTGCCTCCTGCGATGGGCCCGACCGCGTTGTTGACCAGGATGTCGAGGGCGTCGAGGCGCCGCCCGGCCTCCTCAAGCAGGTGGTCGACACCCGCGCGGTCGGCGAGATCGGCCCGCACCGCCACGGCGGTGCCCACCATGCCAGCGGCAATGCAGAAGCGGCTGCTATCAGCCATAAATCGGCAAGAATACCCATTGTCGATCGCTCCAAAACTTGAAAACCCCCCCGGATTAATCCACGATCCTCCGCATGCCCCCGAGAGATCGTCGTCCAGCGGGATTGTCCTCCCGCCCTTCCTGAAGGAGTTCGCGTTGCCGCGCTTTTCCCGGCGGTGGCGAACGATCCTGACGGGAACCGCCACCATCCTCGCGCTGCTCTGGGCCCAGGGGGCAGCTCACGCCGCCGTGCCCGGCCCGGCGCCGCACAAAATCAGCAAGGCCGTTCTGCACGACCTCACAGACCAGTCCACGGCGACCTTCCTCGTGCACCTCAAGGAAGGGGCCGACCTGAGTGCGGCGACAAACGCCAAAGACAAGGGCGACAAGGCCGCGCAGGTCTACAAGGCCAAAAACGCGTACGCCGCGAGCACCCAGGCCGGGCTCCGCAAATTCCTGACCGCGCGCAAGGCGAGCTTCACACCGTTCTGGATCGTCAACGCGGTCAAGGTGACCGGCGACGCCAGACTCGCCAGGGAGATCGCGAAACTGCCCGAGGTACACCGCATCGAGGCCGACCGCGCCATTCCCATGCCGGAGCCGGTGCCTGGCCCGAAGAAATCCGAGGCGAAGGTCAACGCGGTCGAATGGAACGTGGACCGCATCGGGGCCCGCCGGGTCTGGAGCGAGTTCGGCACACGCGGCGAGGACATCGTGGTGGCGAGCATCGACACCGGCGTGCAGTTCGACCATCCCGCTCTAGCAGCCCAATATCGCGGCAGAAGAGCGGACGGCACGGTCGACCACAACTACAACTGGTATGAGCCCGGCACGACCTATTGCCCGCTCGGCACGCCCTGTGATTTGAGCGGCCACGGCACCCACACCATGGGCACCATGGTCGGCGGCGCGGGCACCGACATCATCGGGGTCGCCCCCGGGGCCACCTGGATCGCCGCGCAGGCGTGTCTCGACGCATGCTGGACGAGCGATCTGCTGGCGGCGGGGCAATGGGTGGTCGCGCCGACCGATGTGAGCGGTCAGAATCCCCGCCCCGACCTCGCGCCTCACGTGGTGAACAACTCGTGGAGCGGCGACGACTTTCACCCGTGGTCCAAGCCGATGATCGACGCGTGGATCGCGGCCGGGATCTTCCCCGTGTTCTCGGCCGGGGATTCCGGCCCGACGTGCAACAGCACGTCCTCGCCGGGTGCCGACACCGGGACTTACAGCGCGGGCGCGTTCGACATCGGCGGCGCCATCGCCCATTTCTCCAGCCGGGGCATCGGGGAGAACCACGGGATCAAACCCAATGTCGCCGCGCCCGGAGTCAATATCCGCTCCTCGGTGCCCGGCGACAGTTATGACGTGCTCTCCGGGACGTCGATGGCGGCCCCGCACGTCGCCGGCACGGTGGCGCTGCTCTGGTCGGCGGCGCCCACGTTGAAGGGGGACGTCACCGCCACCCGCGAACTGCTCGACCACACCGCCGCCGACGTCGCCGACACCTCGTGCGGCGGCACCCGGGCGAAGAACAACGTCTGGGGTGAGGGCCGCCTCGACGCCTACAAGGCGGTGCAGGACTCGCCCACTGGCGAGACCGGCGGCCTGACCGGCACGGTCACCTCGGGCGGGGCGCGCCAGGCGCAGGTCGCGGTCACGGTCGCCGGGCCGATGCACCGCACGGTGGTCACCAACACGGCCGGGGCGTACACCCTGCCGCACCTCAAGATCGGCACTTATCAGGTCACCGCGCGGAAGATCGGATATGCGGATGCCGCCGCGACGGTCACCGTGACCGCCGGCTCGGCCATCGCGCACAACATCCCGCTGACGGCGCGGCCGACCCGCATGGTCTCGGGCACCGTCACCGTGGACGGCGCCCCGGACGCGGGGGCCGTCGTCGCCGTGGGCGACACCCCGGTGAGCACGACCACCGACGCCTCCGGCCGCTATCGGCTCGCCGTTCCCCCGGGCGACTACGAGTTGACCGTGACGCCGCCGCACACCCACTGTTCCGGGCCGGTCA
This sequence comes from Sinosporangium siamense, assembly GCF_016863435.1. Lineage (GTDB taxonomy): Bacteria > Actinomycetota > Actinomycetes > Streptosporangiales > Streptosporangiaceae > Sinosporangium > Sinosporangium siamense. The sequence continues at coordinate 46,067 of NZ_BOOW01000057.1, read as the reverse complement.
CGACGGCGGCGGCGGTGCGCCGGGATCTGGTCAAGGACATCGCGCTGCCCCGCCGTACCGACGCCTTCGGCTACACCTGCGTCAGCGGCAAGGAGCCCTATGTCGCAGGCACCGGCAAACTGCCGTTCGACGACCGGCGGATCAAATTGCCGTTTCCCTTTCTCTTCTACGGCGGCGACTACACCGACGCCTGGGTCTCCCCCCGCGGGTGGCTCAGTTTCCTCGACCGGGAGAACGGCGGCCTGAACCGGCCGACGCCGTCGCAGGACACTCCCAAGGCAGCGGTCATTCCCTTCTGGGATGAGCTGTCGATCGACGACAAGGCCGGGATATACACCGCCACCGTGGGCAACGCGCCCGATCGCACTTTCGTCGTCGAATGGCGGAACGCCGCCATCGACGCCGACCCCCGCAGGCGGATCTCGTTTTCCGCGCTGCTCGGCGAGGACGGCTCCATCGGTTTCCGCTATCGGGGAGCCGGCGGCGGAGCGGCCACGGGGACCGGGGCCACCGTCGGGCTCAGCAACCACAACGACCGGGACGGTTTTCAATACTCCTTCAACCAGGCGTCTCTCACCGACGGGCAGAGCCTGACCTTCACCGCGGGACGCCACGGGCTGCTCTCCGGCAAAGTCACCGACGCCAACGACGGCCGCCCCCTGGCCGGAGCCTTTGTGAACATCGGCGATGTGGCGACGCTTTCCACCGGTGTCGACGGCACGTTCACGGCGCAGGTGCCGGCCGGTGATTACCGGGTCTCGGCCGACAAGGCGCATTACGGTTCGCTGAGCCAGGTCGCGACGGTCACGGTCGGGAAACGCACCTCCGTCGGCGTCGCCTTGAGCACCGGCAAGGTCACCGCCTCGGTGAAGGCACTCGATCTCGTGATGGCGGCCGACTCCGTGAAGAGCGGCACGGTCGTGCTCACCAACCGGGGCAGCACCACCACCTCCTACACGCTGGAGACCGATCCGGCGCGAAGCTGGCTGAGCGCGAGCCCGGCGGGCGGCAAACTCGGCCCCGGCGCCTCGGCCAAGGTGACCGTCACCGTGCGCGGCACGAAAGCGGTCAAGGGCTCACTCCGCACCGGGGAGCTGCTGGTGCGGTCGACCAGCGGCAGGAAACCCCTTCTCGGAATTCCGGTCTCGGTGATCGTGCCCAAGGTTCAGATCGCCGTGGACGTGGGGTCGAAACGCAAGGCCGTCGACTCGGCCGGGGAACACTGGTCGGCCGACCGGAAATACACCCGCGGTCGTCACGGCTATCTCGCCCCGGTCAACAAGACCCACACGGCCAAGGGCCCGATCCACGGCACCCGTGACGGGGCGCTGTTCAAAAAGGCCCGCGAGTCGATGACGGAATATCGCTTCGACAAGATCCCCGACGGCGTCTACACAGTGGAGCTCGGTTTCGCCGAGACCCGCGACATCCGCGCCAAGCACCGCGTGATGGACGTGCGGATCGAGGGCGAGGTCGCGGTGCCCGCCCTGGACCTGTCGCAGGAGGTCGGCCTGCGCGCCGCAACCGTCAGGCAGTTCACGGTGAAGGTCCTCGACGGGCAGCTCAACGTGCAGTTCACCGCCCGCACCGGCACCCCCATCCTCAACACCATCCGCGTCTGGGAACGCCCCGACAAGAACACCCGCTAGCCTGCCGGGCATGTCCACCAGGGGCGGACATGCCCGGCAACTTTAGCCGCGGGGAACAGGGAGGAGCCCGGCCACTCCCCGCTCCACCCCGGCGACGATCTCCTCGGCGCGCTCCGCGCCGACGTCGCCGGACACGGTGCCGTAGACCAGGTGGACCGTCACCTCGTCGATCCCGCAAAAGGTCGATATGCCCGCCGTGAGGGTGCGTGTGAGCGTTTCGTCCCAGCCACCCGCCACGAAGTGCTCCCGGGAGTAACCCGCCAGGCCGATCCACACCATCCGCTTGCCGCGGAGCCGGGACCGGCCTCCGCCGTACGCGAACCCGTAGTTCCAGACCCGGTCGACCCACCCCTTGAGGATCGCCGGCAGCCCGAACCACCAGACGGGGAAGACGACCACGATGACATCGGCCGCCTCGACCCGCCGCATATGGGCCTGGGCGTCGGCGGAGTAGACCTTGTCCCTGTCGCTCCAGTCGGGCTCGTCCGCGGTGGTCATCCGCGGGTCGAAGTCCTCGGCGTGCAGGTCGAGCAGGTCGACGGCGAAGCCCTCCCGCGCAAGGCGCCGCCGTACACGATCGGCGCCACGCGCGGCGAGCGAGCCGGAGCGGGGGTGGGCCAGCACGAGAAGAGCCGTTGGCGTCGTCATCGGCTCAGAGCCGCACAAGCATCTTGCCGACGTTGCCGCCGCGCATCATGTCCAGGAAGGCGTCCGGGGCCCGGTCGAGGCCGTCGGCCACGGTGAACTCGGTGCGCAGCGAGCCGTCGGCGAGCCATCCGGCTGCCTTCTCGATCCACGCGGGAAAGAGGTGGAAGTAGGAGTTGATCAACATCCCACGCATACTCCCCTCGCGGGTGACTAGGTTGTACAGATTGCGGGGCCCGGGAGCGGGCTCGGTGGCGTTGTAGCCACTGATGGCGCCCACCAGGGCGATCCGCCCGCCGACGCGCAGCGCGCCGACCGCGGCCTCCAGGTGATCACCGCCGACGTTGTCGATGTAGACGTCGATGCCGTCCGGCGCCGCCGCGGCGAGTTGCTCGCCGATGGGCCCGGCCTTGTAGTCGAGGGCGGTGTCGTAGCCGAAGACCTCCACGAGTTTGCCCGCCTTCATCGGGCCTCCGGCCGAGCCGATCACACGTGAGGCGCCCAGCTTCCGGGCGAGTTGCCCGGCCACGCTGCCCACGGCACCGGCCGCCGCCGAGACGAAGACGACATCGCCCTGCCGCACCGGAGCCACCTCGGTCAGGGCCGCGTAGGCCGTCAACCCCGTGGTGCCAAGCGCCCCGAGATATGCCTCGGCGGGGACTTCGGCCGTGTCGGCGATCTGTACGGCTGCCGCGTCGAGCACCACGTGCTCGCGCCACCCCGCGAAGTGCACGACCGTCGCGCCCACCGGCACCTCAGGAGCGCGTGAGGCGATCACCTCACCCACCGCCGAACCCTCCAGGGCCACCCCGAGCCGGAAGGGCGGGATGTAGGACTCGATGTCGTCCATCCGCCCGCGCATGTACGGATCAACCGACATCCACGTGTTCCGCACCAGAACCTGTCCCTCGCCGGGCTCCGGCACCTCTGTGGCGACCAGGTCGAAGTCGGTCAGCCGAGGCTCCCCCACCGGGCGGGCCGCCAGCCGGATCTCACGGGTCTTCGTCATGATGTGCTCCTTCATCGTGTTTCCCGCTTGCTGGGCTTCACTCTGCCGAGGGGCACGCACGATCGGCTGGGGGTTCGCTGGGGGTAGCGTGACCTGGTGCGCTTTGGAGTGCTTGGCCCGCTTTCGGTGTGGACCGCCGACGGGCGACCCGTCCGGGTCCCCGAGGTGAAGGTTCGCGCTCTCCTCGCCGACCTGCTGGTCCACGAGGGCCGTCCGGTGCCGGCGGACCGCCTCGCCTACGACCTGTGGGGCGACGATCCGCCGGGCAACCCCACCAACACCCTCCAGACCAAGGTCTCCCAGCTCCGCCGCGCCCTGGGCGAGGAGGGCAGGAAGCTGGTGGTCTACCAAGCCGCGGGTTATGTGCTGCACAGCGATCAGGTCGACGCGATCACGTTCGCCGCACTGCTCGACAGCGCCCGCGCCGAGGAGGACCCGCGTGCCAAGGCCGCTCTCCTGTCCGACGCGCTCGCTCTCTGGCGTGGCCCTGCTTATGCGGATTTCCGCGACGAGGACTTCGTACGCGCCGCCGCGGCCCTCTTGGAGGAGCGGCGGCTGACCGCCCTGGAGGAGTGGGCGGAGGTGCGGCTGGCGCTCGGTGAGCACAGCCTCCTCGCGGACGAACTGGGCGCGGCGGTGGCCGAGCAGCCGCTCCGCGAACGGCTGCGTGCCGCCTATATGCGGGCGCTCTACCGGTCGGGGCGGCAGAGTGAGGCCCTCACGACCTACACGGAGTTCCGTGAGCTGCTCGACGAGGAGCTTGGCCTGGCTCCCGGGCCCGAGCTGGCCGAGCTGCAGCAGGCGATCCTGCGCCAGGCTCCCGGGCTTTTGCCCGCCGAGGCTCACGCCGTACGTCCGCGGGCGAACCGGCCTCCGCCGCTCCCGGCGTCCCTGACCGGGCTGGTGGGGCGGGACGGGGACGTCGCGGAGGTGCGTGCCCTGCTGCGGGACTCGCGGCTGGTCACCGTGACCGGCCCCGGAGGGGTGGGCAAGACCCGGCTGGCACTCGCGTCGGTCGCCGGTCTCAGCCCTCCCGAAGGCGTGTGGCTGGTCGAGCTGGCCGGCACGGCCGGGAGCGGGGCGGTGGCCGAGGCCGTGGCGGACGTGCTCGGCATGCGCGACGAGCACACCACTGCCGAGGGGGCCGGCACCGCGGATCTCGCGCGCCGGCTCGCGAACTCCCTGCGCGGGCGGGAGCTCCTGCTGATCCTCGACAACTGCGAGCACCTGATCGAACAGGTCGCCGATCTGGTCGCCCTGCTGCTGCGCACCGCGCCGGGGTTACGCGTGCTGGCCACCAGCCAGGAGTCGCTGGCCGTCGTCGGTGAGGCCCTCTATCCCGTCGCGCCGCTGCCCCTGCCCGACGCGGTGCGGCTGTTCGTGGAACGCGCGGGGCGCGGGCTCACCCTGTCGCCGGAGACCGCCACCTGGGTGGAGACGATCTGCGCGCGGCTCGACGGCCTTCCCCTGGCGCTGGAGCTGGCCGCCGCCCGCGTGCGTGCCCTCGGGGTGCGCGGCGTGGCCGAGCGGCTCGACGACCGGTTCCGCCTCCTCACCGGCACGGCCCGCGGCCTGCCGACCCGGCAGCAGACCCTGCGCGCGGTGATCGACTGGAGCTGGGAGCAGCTCACCCACGCTCAGCGAACCGCTTTGTGCGCCCTCGCCACTCACCCCGGCGGGTGTACGGCGGAAGCCGCCGAAGCCGTCGGTGTCGATGTCGACCTGCTGGACCAGTTGGTCAACCGGTCCATGGTGGTGGCTGATCCGCCGAGATATCGGCTGCTGGAGAGCATCTCGGCCTATTGCCTGGACAGCCTGGCCGACGATGATCCGGTGTTCACGCTCCGCGACGACTATTACCTCGCTCTGGCCGAGCGGGCGGCGCCGTACCTCAGGGGGCCGCGGCAGCGGGAGTGGCTGCGGCGGCTCGACGACGAAACGCTGAACCTGCGGGCGGTCGCCGGGTCTGCCCGGCTCGCCGAGGCTCTCGCCTGGTATTGGTACATCCGCGGCCGTCATGGGGAAGGGCACCGCTATCTGGCGGCGGTGAGCCCCGGAACGGCGACGGAGGCGGCGTTCGCCATGCTGACCGGTGCCGGGCGGGGCGAGATCGCCGGGTTTCCCGATGCCCGGGCGCGCTGGTTCGTCGCGCACGCCCACCTTCACCTGGGTGACGCGGCGGCGGCCGCGCCGCTGCTCGGCGAGGCGCTCGCGGAGTTCCGCGCCGCAGGCGACCGCTGGGGGGAGGCCGCCGCACTGGCCGGGCTGGCCAAACAGGCGGTGTTCCTCGGCGATCTCGCCGCCGTCGAGCGTCACGGGGAGGAGAGCCTGCGGATCTTCACCGAGCTCGGCGACCAGTGGGGTCGGCTTCAGGCCGCGGACACGCTCGCCTACCTGGCGGAGATCAACGGCGATCACGGGCGGGCGGCGCGGTTGCACCGTGAGGGGTTGCGTGTCGCGGAGGAGCTGCACCTGTGGACGGATATGTCGTACCGGCTGTCGAGTCTCGGCAGGATCGCGTTGCTGACCGGTGATCTCGCCGAGTCGAGGGAGCTGCACGAGCGGGCAAGGCGGCTGGCGGCCGAGCAGTCGCACCGGTTCGCCGAGGAGTTCGCACGGGTGGGGCTCGGCCTCACGGCCAGGCGCGCGAGTGATTTCGACACCGCGGAGCGGCTTTTCGGCGAGTCGCTGGAGTGGAACCGGAGCCTCGCGGCGGGCAAACCGTATTACGGCGTGACCTTGATCCTGGCCGAGCTCGGCTTCCTCGCCGAACAACGCGGGGACGCCGGCCGGGCCGGAGCCCTTCATCTGGAAGGGCTCGCCGCGGCCCGGGAGCTCGGCGACCCGCGGGCGATCGCCCTGGCGGAGGAGGGGCTCGCCGGGGTCGCGGCCCTGGAAGGCCGCAGTGACGAGGCGCTGCGGCTGCTGGAGAAGGCGGGCGCACGACGGGAATCCGTCGGCGCGCCCCTGCCCGCCGCCGAACGCGGCGACGTCGACCGCATTCGTGCCTTGGCGCGGGGCCGTGCCCCGGCCGGTCCTCGGTGACTCCGCCCTGACCGGTGCCTCGCCGGGCGGCAGTGGCGGGCTATCAGGCCGATGTGCCGCCGGATCGCTCAACAGGTGTTCAGCGTTCATCGAGGGGGTGAAGGTCGTTCATCCACGGTTTGGGATGCGTCCGTATCGTCCGGACCGAATGATTTGTACCACTTTGGAGGAAGTCCGTGCCGCTGCCCCTGCTCTCCGACCCGCACAAGGGCGGCCGTTCCGCGCTGACGTGCCGGTTCCGATGCGGCAACGCATGTGCGAACGACGTAGCCAACCGGAGCGAGAACGCCTACTTCGGCGAGATCGCCGCCAAAGCCCTGTCCAGGCGCGGAGTGCTACGCGCCGGCGCGCTGGGCGCGCTCGTCGTCGGCGCCGCCGGCGCGGCAGGGGCCGCGCCTGCCGCAGCCGCCGTCGATCCGGAGGCGACCGAGCCCGCGGGGCACGGGGGCGGCGACCTGCGGTTCAGCCCGGTGCCGCCGAACAGAGAAGACATCGTCAAGGTCCCGGACGGCTACCAGACGAGCGTCGTGGTGCGGTGGGGCGACCCGGTGCTGCCCGACGCGCCCGCGTTCGACTTCGACAACCAGACGGCGGAGGCGCAGGCCAAGCAGTTCGGCTATAACTGCGACTACGTCACGCTGTTCGAGCGGGGCCGGAACAAGGGCCTGCTCTGGGTGAACCACGAATACACCGACGAAGTGCTCATGTTCCGCGGTTACTCGGCGGCCAACCCCACCGAAGAGCAGATCAAGATCGCCCTAGAGGCGCACGGCGGCTCGGTCGTCGAGATCGAGCGGGTCCGCGGCGGCGGCGAGTGGAAACTCGTCACCAAGGGACGCCGCCGCTACAACCGTCGCATCACCGCCAAGACGCCCATGCGCTTCACCGGTCCGGCAGCCGGCCACGATCTGCTCAAGACGGCGGCCGACCCCGAAGGCCGCAAACCGGTTGGCATGCTGAACAACTGCGGAGGCGGCACCACGCCGTGGGGCACCGTACTCACCGCTGAAGAGAACTTCGACCAATACTTCATCAACGGCAGCGCGGCCAACCCGAACACCGCGAGGTATGGCATCCCGACCGGCGTGCCGAGCGGGAGCCGCCGCTTCGACAAGGTCGAGGAGCGTTTCGACCTCGCCAAGCACCCCAACGAGGTCAACCGGTTCGGGTGGATGGTGGAGATCGACCCGTTCGACCCCGAGAGCACGCCGATCAAGCGCACCGCGCTCGGCCGCTTCAAGCACGAGGCCGCCACCACGTCGATCTCCAACGACGGCCACCTGGTGGTCTACATGGGTGACGACTCGCGCTTCGAGTACATCTACCGGTTCGTCTCCAAGAACCGCTACATCCAGGGCCACGACCGGCACAACCGCACTCTCCTCGACGAAGGCACCCTTTACGTCGCCAAGTTCACCGGCGACAGCCCCAAGGAGGAGATCGACGGATCCGGCAAACTGCCCAAGGACGGCGCGTTCGACGGCAGCGGCGAGTGGATTCCGCTGGTCAGCGGTGAGAAGTCGCACGTGCCGGGCATGAGCGCCGCCGAAGTTCTCATCTTCACCCGCACCGCCGCCGACAAGGTCGGCGCCACCAAGATGGACCGCCCCGAGGACGTCGAGCCCAACCCCGTCACCGGCGCCGTCTACGTGGCCCTCACCAACAACTCCAACCGGACCGCCGCACAGGTGGACGAGGCCAACCCGCGCCCGTCGAACAAGCACGGCCACATCCTGGAGATCGTCGAAGACCGCGGCACCCGTTTCGCCTGGTCCCTCCCGCTCGTCTGCGGCGACCCCAACGACCCCACGACCTACTTCGCGGGTTACGACAAGACCAAGGTCTCGCCGATCTCCTGCCCCGACAACCTCGCCTTCGACCGCGACGGCAACCTGTGGATCTCCACCGACGGCAACGCCCTCGGCACCAACGACGGCCTGTTCGTCATGCCCGTTCGCGGCAGGGAACGCGGCTATGTCCGCCAGTTCCTCACCGTCCCCCTCGGCGCCGAGACCTGCGGCCCGCTGATCACCAACGACCAGCGCAGCGTCTTCGTCGCCGTGCAGCACCCCGGCGAGATCGACGGCGCCACCCCCGACAAGCCCGCCAGCCGCTGGCCCGACGGCGACCAGCCCCGCCCGTCGGTCGCCGTCGCCTGGCACAGCCGCGGCGGAAAGATCGGTTCCTGACCCTCCCGTACGGCAAAGCCCGGCAGACCGCCCCCCACCGCCCCGGGTGGCGGTCTCCGGCATTCCTCCCGCTTACCCGAGACGGCGGCTGGCCTCGCTCCGGCCACGGCCAAAGCACTTGACCTCAACCGCGCTAGAGGTTGAACGCTGGAGGTCCGGCGACGATCGACAAGAAAGTGTGGCGGCTATGCGTGCGATTCAGGTGAGCGAGTTCGGTGGTCCCGATGTGCTGATTCCCGTCGACATCCCCGCCCCCGTGGCGGGCCCCGGGGAGATGGTTCTGGACCTGGCCGTCGCCGATGTCCTCTTCCTCGACACGCTGCTGCGCAGCGGATGGGGAGGTGAGTTCTTCCCCCTCACACCCCCATATGTGCCGGGCACCGGCGGTGCCGGGCGGGTGTCGGCCGTCGGTGAAGGTGTGGCCCCCGCCTGGATCGGCCGCCGGGTCGCGGCCGACGCGCCCACCGGCTACGCCGAGCAGGTCGTGACCGCCGAGAGCGACGTGGTCGAGATCCCCGGCGAGGTGGGCTTCTCCGAGGCGGCAGCCGTACTCCACGACGGTGTGACCGCACTGATCTTGGCCGGCAAGGGGCGGATTCAGAAGGACGAATGGGTCCTGGTGACGGCTGCCACCGGCGGTGCCGGCTCCCTGCTCGTGCAGCTCGCCCTCGACGCCGGCGCCCGCGTCGTGGCCGCCGCCGGCGGAGAACGCAAACTCGCACTCGCCCGTGATCTGGGCGCCGAGGTCGCCGTCGACTATTCACGAGAGGGCTGGCAACACAAGGTGCGCGAGGCGACCGGCGGCCGGGGGGTGGACCTGGTGTTCGACGGCGTGGGCGGCTCGTTGGGTGAGACGGCCTTCGAAACGGTGGCCCATGGCGGTCGCTTCATTACCTATGGCTCGTCCAACCGCAGGTTCGCTGAAATCCCCTCGCAGCACGCCAAGCAACGTGACGCCTGGGTGCACAACGCCCTGGAGGCCGCCCCTCCCAGCCCGGCCGAGCGCCAGGCACTCCTCAAGCAGGCGCTCTCCCTCACGGCCCAGGGCCGCCTGCGTCCCATCATCGGCGCGACCTTCCCCTTGGGCCAGGCCCGGGACGCCCACGTCTCCCTCACGGAACGCAAGACACTGGGCAAGTCATTGCTGCTCATCTCAGCCGAATGACTCGGGAAGGCTAGATCCCCCACAGGTCGGCGAGTGAGTCCATCTCGATCACCCTCAATGTCTCCGCCCGGTGCCCCATGCCTGCGAACTGTCCCTCGACCTCCAGGCTGATGATCCCATGGAGGCGCGCCCACACCATGACACCTCCGGCCAGTGCACTGGCCGGGTCTCCGTCCGGTGCGAAAACGTGCACCCATGTGGCGACCAACGGCATGTCCTCCATCCACTGCACTACCTCGGCACGCAACGACGCAGGCGCCGTTCCCTGCGCGAAAATCGGCAGGAACGGCCCCATCACCCCCCGCGCCTGCTCGCTGGTCTCCTGCGGAGCCTGATATCCCGCCACCGGCGTGCCGAACAGCAGCTGGAACAAATGCGGCTTGGCCAGCGCCCACCGATGAAACGCCTCCGCGAGAGCGTGCAGCCGCTCACGGGCCGGGACACCCTCACGCACAGCGGCGTATACGGCTCTGGCCACGTCGTCGAAGCCTTCGATGATCAACTCGGTCAGCAGGTCGTCCCGGCTGCGGAAGTATTTGTACAGCGCCGGACCGGTCATCCCGAACTGCTTGGCCACCGCGTTCAGGCTGAGTGCCCCGACGCCGCCTTCGCCGATCTGGGCCAGGGCGGCCTGCTTGATCTCGGCTCGAACCTGATCGCGGTAGCGCTGTCGCGGTGATGACACCATCACACCAGAGTATGGGGTCCTAACCGCGGCTATATGCCTGCGGCCTGCCATCAGTGACCGTCGCCGTGATAGGGAGAGGTCACGCCTTCATAGGCGAGGTGCATGACCATGCCGGCCTCGGCGTGATCGAAGTCGTGGCAGTGGTCCATCCAGATGCCCGGATTGTTGGCCGTGAAGGTGATCTCGTAGCTCTCACCGGGCGCGACGTTGATCGTGTCGGCCCACCACGCGCTGCCCGTGACAGGCGTCCCGTTGCGCGACAACACCCGCACCCTGTGCCCGTGCAGGTGCATCGGGTGGTCGCCGATGCCGCGAGACGTGATAACCATGCGCACCTTGTCCCCCTCCCTGACCATGAGCGTCGGCACGGCGGGCCAGAGTCGACCGTTTATCGTGTTGCTCCAGGTGAACGCACCACCCGAGAACCCGAGGCCGTTGTCCAGGACAAGCTGGAAGTCTCGCTGGTAAGGAGCTGAATCCACCGGCACATCCGGCTTGCCGTACCCGATCCGGTCGAACAGCTCCCCCGGCGTCAGCTCGGCGGGCGCGGCCTTGCCGTCCGAGCTGAGTGTCAGGGCCACCGGGTTGGGGGCCTCCGCCGTGTCGAGCCTCAGGGTCACCGGGCCGGCCGGCATGGTGAAGGACACGTCATACCGCCCGCCGGCGGCCAAGAGCAGATCGGTGCCCGGTTTGAGGTCACCCGGCCGGTTGATCGGGTTTCCGTCCAGCGCAGTGACCTTGTACGGCGTGCCGCCCAGCATCAGGCGATGCGGCTCCTTGGAGCTGTTGATCAGCCGGAGCGTGACCGGCGTGTCCGGTGCGACCGCCACCCCCTCCGGCACGTCGGCGGTGCCGAAGGCAGCGATCTCCCCCGGCCATTGGTGGGTGAAGACATTCCTGATAAATCCCGCTTCGGTGTCGTCACCCTCGACGATCAGGGCGCCGAACAGGCCACGCTCGATGGAACGGTTGGCGTCGCGGTGAGTGTGATACCAATACGTGCCCGCACGGTCGGGAACGAAGCGGTAGACGTGCTTTTTCCCCGGTCGCCCGGCATTCTGCGTCACACCGGGCACACCGTCCTCGGCGTTGGCCACGTCGATGCCGTGCCAGTGCAGGGTGACCCCTTCGGCCACATCCCGGTTGATCAGTGTGACCTCGACCAATTCGCCGTGCCGTACCCGAAGCTCCGGCCCTGGCGACGTGCCGTTGAACGTGAGAGCCTCGACCTGCTTCCCCGACGCCAGGCGCACCACACCCTTGGCCGCGGTGAGCGTGAACCGCACGTCCGGCTCGCGGTCGCGCGGCCCGGTCAGCTCGTCGACGCTACGAGTCCTGGCCGCCGCCGGGTCGGCCGCGACCGGCCGCGCCACAGGAGCCGCACCACCGTGGTGCCCACCTGCCGCCTGCGGCGCCGCCACCGCGGGAGCCGGCTCGGCCCCACCACCCCAATCCCGCACCGACGCGTGCACATCGGGGCCAGGCTGAGCGGCCATGAACAGGGCCCCCACCGAGGCTGCCACCGCGAGCACCGCCACCCCCGACAACCAGGGCATACGGCGAAGCCGTCCGTTACCCGAGCGCCAGATGCCGAGCAGCAGCGACGCCGCCCCCGTCATGCCGAGCACCGTGATCGCGGCCAGCACGGCGATCGCCATGTCCTGCGGCCCCGGCGGAACGTAGAGCACATAGAAGGAGGTCAGCGCCCCCATAGCGGTCACATGCCCGGCGATCGGGTGGGGCCGTAGCCACGTCCAGGCCAGCGGGAGCGCCACCACGGGCAGACCGAGCAGGAACCGGTGAGCGGCCGGCTCCCAGCCGCCGGCCACCAGCAGCATGACGGCGACGACCACACGGGCCGCGACGACGGCGGTCGTGGCGTACAAGAACCGCCTCAGCACGGCCGAAGCACCGGGCGTCATTTGGTGCCGGCCGGCGCGACGGCCGAGCAGCACACCCGTCACCGCCAGAAGAAACGCCAGCACCAGATCGGTGAGGAAGAGGGATTCCACCATCGCGTCGCTCGCCTTCTCAAGCCGGGGCCACTGATATGGACTTACCGAAGTTATAGCATATAACCAGAGCATGCGCCCCTAACCAAGGAGTGGTCAAGCCGAGCCGACGCCCATCGGCCCGGAACGCCAAAGGGCGGAGCCGCGAACCGCGACCCCGCCCCCTTCCCGGCAACACGACCGTGTCAGGTGACCCTCACGTCGGGGGCCGGAGAGGCATGGCCATCAGACCGGCCCCTGACCGAACCGGATCTGTCCTCTCCGGACACGAGTCACCAAACCGGCCCGCGGCCGTCAGTCCTCGCGCAGATTGGCCGACTCGACGAACAGGTGTCCCATTCCAGGCAGACCGAAGATCGACTCGGTGATGACGGAGCCCAGGAACAGCGCCGGGATCGTCAGCACCGCCATGGTTACGACCGGGGATCGCGGCGTTCCTCAGCGCGTGGCCGATCAGGACGGTCCGTTCTGGCAGGCCGTTGCCTCGGGCGGTACGGATGTAATCCTGCTGGAGCACTTCAAGCATCGACGACCGCACGTAGCGCATGAGCCCTGCCACCGACACCAGGGCCAGAACCGCCACGGGCATGATCAGGTGAGTGGTGAGATCGGCCACGGCGGCCAGGCCCTCCTGCGGTTCGCGCAGGTTCTCCAGCCCGGACGAGGGCAACCAGCCGAGGGTGAAGGTCACCGGCCGCCCGGGTCCTTGGCGCCTTCGGGGCCGCCGCCACACGCGCTCAACTGCATGACCAGCGCCACGGCTGCGAGGCCGCCTGCATATCGTGGTAAATCGATTCGCTTCACACCGCCACCTCCTCGCGCCCGCCGTCCGGCGCCGCTGCGCCCATAGTGGCCAGGAGCGGAACAGGCCGACAGCCCACAGACGTCCGAGTTCGGGCTGGGGACGCGACACGTTGTCATCCACGCCACCGCGCGAGGCTTTCGCCGTACGCGACGTGTCGGCTTCGGAGGGGAGTGGGCCGGGGTGCGTCTGGGCACACCCGAGTCAGCAGATGTCACGTTTTATGACAATAAGAGTTGAGGCTCTTTGGTTGATCTTGAGTGGGCGACGGTGAGATCGTGACAGGGACCAACGGAAGGCGGAATCCGGATATGTCAGATGCCATCAGAGATGGGCTAGCGCCAGTCGACCTGCAGACCAACCGGCCGCATTCGGCCAGGGTCTACAACTACATCATGGGCGGCAAAGACCACTTCGCCGCCGACCGGGAAACCGCAGCCCAAGTGCTGACCGACTGGCCCGGACTACGCACCTCGATGCTCGCCAACCGGGCCTGCATGCACAGGATGGTCCGCTTTCTCACCGGTCTCGGGGTGCGCCAGTTCATCGATGTCGGCACCGGCATCCCCGCCTCGCCCAACCTGCACGAGGTGGCCCAGGAGACGGCGCCCGACGCGCGGATCGTCTACGTCGACAACGACCCCATCGTCCTGACACACGCCCGCGCTTTGCTGGTCGGCAAGCCCGAGGGGCGCATCGTCTACATCCAGGCTGATATGAACTCCCCTGAGGCCCTCCTCGCCGACCCCTCACTCGAGGAGGTGCTCAACCTCTCCCAGCCGGTCGCACTCACGGTGATCGCGATGCTCCAGTTCGTGGAAGACGCCCAGGGCCTGGTGGAGGCGCTGCTCTCCCCCCTCGCCTCGGGTAGCTACCTCGCCATCACCATCCCCACCGGCGACCTCGCCCCCGAGTCTGGGCGGCTGGCCGCGGAGTACACCCGCCGCGGCATCCCGATGTACCTCCGCGACCGCGCCGAGGTGGAGCGCCTGTTCACCGGCCTGGAACTCCTTCCCCCAGGTGTCGTCCCGATGCCCAACTGGCGCCCCGCGCCCGGCGACGAGCCCCTTCCGGACACCGCCACCAACATGTACGCCGCCGTCGGGCGCAAGCCGTAAAGCAGTCCGGGACGGCTCATGAACGGGATGGTTGGCGGTGCCCTCTTTTGCCACCGCGCGACATCGAAAGGCCACCTCCCGACCACGGTGAGTTCGAGAGATGGCCTTTTGCCTTCGGCCTGAGGTCAGCCCGCGCCATTCTCGGCGAATGCCTTGCCCAGGACCTCGGTGCGGGTCGTGAGCGTGGTGCGCAGAGAAGTGAGCTCCTTCTGCGCTTCCTCGGCGTCGGCGCCCTGGATAGACCGATAGGACGCGGTCGCCTGATCCAGAAGGGTGCCTGCCTTACCGGTGACCAGAAGGTCTTGATACAACTTCTGGTATTGCTGCCGGTAGATCTCTTTGAAGGCGGGGGTCTTCAGGAAGCGCTCCTTCAGGACGTGCCCCATTCGCATGCCACCACCGCCGCCCCCCTGACCGGGCTGACGAGCCTGACCCTGGCCGGGGGTCTGACTCGCGCTCGGACTCGGACTGGGGTTCTGCCCCTGGCCCTGGTTCTCACCTTGAGCCTCAGCCCGAGGCCGGCGGTCGCCTTCGGCTCCGCCTCTAAAGCCCCCCATGCCGATGGAATCGTCCGGCCCCGCGCTCGCATTGCCGCCGAAGGCGAGGTTGAGATCCCAGTTGATCACTTTGAATCTCTTGGTGCCAAGGTCGTACCACAGGTAGTAGTTGCGCCCCGGCCCCGCCATGTCATCGAAGTTCAGCAGCATGTTCTGCAACGCGAGATAGCGGGCGAAGGACTCCACGTCCACTCTGGACGCCAGACCGGCGGCGAATTCCTCGTCCGAGGACTGTTCCACCCACTTGATCAGGTCGATCACCGGCTGAAGATCCTGCTCGCCCTTACGGTTGACCTGCTTGAAATCGG
The DNA here is from genome assembly GCF_016863435.1 of Sinosporangium siamense. GTDB lineage: Bacteria > Actinomycetota > Actinomycetes > Streptosporangiales > Streptosporangiaceae > Sinosporangium > Sinosporangium siamense. Next base: position 30,880 of record NZ_BOOW01000057.1, on the reverse strand, counting down.
CGGTGTACGCGGTCTGGTCCTCGCCTTTGTAGGAGAAGGTGGAGGAGGCCAAGGACTTGTAGAGCACACCGGCACCGAGCCTTTCGGCGTACCCCTCGTCGAGATACTCCACCAGCAGTCGCGGCGCCGAAGAGCGGCCGTTGACCGAGAAGGAACTGTAGGCGTAACCCTGGGACGGCTCACCGGACGCGCCGACCATGGAAATCGCCAGCGACTCCTTGAGCAGCGTCGCCGACCCCATCGAGGACGGCCGTACGGCGATCTGGCTGTGTCCCTGGTAGCGGCGGCCCTCCACGAATTCGTCGAAGCTGATCAGCCAGGGCAGGTTCTCCGGTTCCTCGGCTTTGAGCGGCGTACGGCTAAGCCCCCCGAAACCCGCGCCGGGATCACGGCCTTGCCCACCCCCGGCGCCCGCAAGATTCTGCGGCGGCTGCATGCCGTCCGGAGGGGCCATGCCCTCGGGGGGGTTCGGCATACCTTCAGGTGGTTCGAAGCCCTCAGGCGGCCGGCCGCCCCCTGGACCACCACCCGGCCCGCCCCGCTCCCGCGCACGAGACTGGCCTTTCCAGGTCAGCCCCATCAGCGTGGAATTGCCTTTCAGCCGGACGCCCACGCTCGGGATCGTGGTGCCGTCGATGACGAGGTCGGCTTCGACGTAGTTCTTCTCCCCCGACTTGAAGTACTCGGTCAGCATGTCCTCGTACGCCTCGTCGGTGAACGTGAGCTTCACCTCGTGGGGGGTCGAGGCGGTGAACAGATCCTTGCCGCCGGTCAGGTCGGTGACGACCGTGTTGCCGGAGGCACTGCGGACGCTGGTGACATACGGACGTATTGTGCCGCTGCCGAAGACCAGCACGCAGACTGCGAGGAACGCCCCACACGCGGCGACCAGCTTCCAGTTCTGCCGGAGTGAGACCGGGATACGGTGCTTTAGTCGCGCCATGGCCGGTCAGAGGTCGGTCTGGTCGTATCCGGTGAGCACCGTGACCGACTGGCCGTGATTGCGCTCGCGCAGCGCGGCGATCACGTCCGCCGGTTCGTGCCCCTTCTTGATCTTCACGGTGTACATCAGCTCCATGAGCGCGCCGGCCCGGATGGACTCCATGCTGACCAGCTCGAACTCGTCGGTGTGCCGTACCAGCACGTCCTGGATGGCTTGGGTGAAGTCCTCATCCGAAGGCACCTGCACCTTGACCACCTGGCGGCGCACATTGAGCTGGAACCAGTTGAACCGGTGCATGATCATGATGATCAGCGAAATGGTCACGGCAGCGACCACGGCCAGCAGATAGAACCGCGTGCCGACGGCCATGCCGACGCCCATCACCAGGAAGACGAACCCGACGTCGCGGGTCTCCTTGATGGCGTTGCGGAAGCGGACCACCGACAACGCGCCGACCAGGGCGAACGCGCGGGCGATGTTCGAGCCGACCACAAGCATGATCAGCGAGATGAGCATTCCGAGGATGACCAGCGTCTGCACGTAGGACTGGCTGTAGGAGACGTTGCGGTGCGTCGCCCGGTAGACCCAGCCGATCATCGCGCTCAGCACGAAGGACAACGCCATGGCGATGGCGATGTCGGCCACGCTGAACGTGCCCGACAGGTCCTGGAAGGAGAAGTCCATATGGGTCAGGCCTCCATACGCACGGGCGGCCGGACGGCGCCGAGGGAGTGGTCGTCGGAAAGGTCGGGCAGATCGGGAAGATGGAAGATCGAACGTGGTGCCAGCCCATAGGCCTCCACGCTCTGGCAGTACTTGGACACCCGTACCACCCGCAGATCCCTGGCGGCGGCCAGATCCGTGAACCAGTAGGGCACCCGCTCGTTGGCCTTCACCTCCATGATCGCTTTGTGTACCGGGACGATGAGCCTGTTCTCGGCGTCGGCGCTGAAGTGAAAGTCGCGGTCGCGCCCGCGGACGCGCCGGTCAAAGGTGACGCGCAGCCCGACATCGGCATCACGCCCCACATAGGCGTGGCGGGTGTAACCGGTCATCGCGGTGGCGTGCAGCTCCAACCGGGACACAAGGTCGAGGACCTCCTCCAGGAAGGCCCGCCCGCCCGGCTCGTGCTCGACCATCTGCCGCCCGTCGCACAGGCGCAGCGCGTCGGCGTAGGGCAGGCGCACCCGGCGCTTCTGGGTGACCCGGTTGACCCGCTGCTTGATCTCGACGAAGACCGGCGTCTCATCGGTGGCGGCGAACCGGTCACCGTAGTGGCGGATGCGCAGTTTGCGGCGGAACTTTAGCCCTTCGATCTTTTCCCAGTAGAAGCGGAGTTGCCGGGTGTCGTAGTAGACGCTCCAGATTTTGTAGCCCTCTTCCGGGCAATACCGGTCGCGTTCGAGGCGCTGTTCCACCTCCTCGCGCAACTCGTCCACCCGCTCGGCGTCGATCAGATATTTGATCTCGTAGCGGTTGAAGGCGTGCAGCTTGCTCGGTGCGCGCAACCGGTGACCCGCGTCGCCGTCCACCGCCGGTGTCGCCGTGGTCGCGGTAGCGGTCGTCTCGGCGCTCTGACGTCCGAAGATGGACTTCCTGCGAAATCGTTGCAGCATGCCCCTCCTTTAATGTTGCGCACATCCGACAGCACAAAGCTGGGAACAATGTGTGAACCAAAGGTGAACGACAAGCGGGCTCAGCCGTCCGACGGCCGGTGCGAGGGCAGCAGGACCCGGAACGTCGTCCCCCGGCCGGCGACGCTCGCCACCTCGATCCGGCCCCCATGCGCCTCCACCAGAGCGGCGGCGATGGCCAGCCCCAGGCCCGTGCCGCCGTGAGCACGCGAACGGCTGGGATCCGCCCGGTAAAAACGGTCGAAGACGTACGGCAGATGCCCGGGGTCGATGCCCACACCCTCGTCGTGCACCTGCACGACAGCCGTCCCGCCCGCCCCTAACGGCTCATGTGCGACCTTGACATGTATGGGCGTGCCGCCGGCGGTGTGCGTGATGGCGTTGCCGACCAGGTTGGCGATCACCTGGTGCAGGCGGTGCTCGTCACCGAGCACGAACACCGAGTCGGCCGGAACCTCAAGCTTGATCGTCCGTCCGGGGTCGCGGGCACGCGCGGCGTGCACCACGTCACCCGCCAGCACCCGCAGGTCGACTGTGCTGTGCTCCAGCATCGGCTCCCGGTCAAGTTGCGCCAGCAGCAGCATGTCCTCAACGAGTACACCCATGCGCCCGGCCTCGTTCTCGATCCGGCCGAGCAGCCGCTCGGCCATCGGATCGCGGGCCTCCTGCCCGTGGTGGTACAACTCGGCGAAGCCCCGGATCGACGTCAGCGGGGTGCGCAGCTCGTGGGAGGCGTCGGCGACGAAATGCCGCAGCCGCCCTTCGGATTGCTCCCGGGCGCGCAGAGCAGTGGCCAGGCGCTCCAGCATCGTGTTCAGCGCCCGCCCGAGGTGCCCGATCTCGGTGCGCGGATCGGCGTCCGCCACCCGGCGGTCGATGTCCCCGGCCGCGATGGCCTCCGCCGTACTCTCCATCCTGGTGAGCGGGCGGAGCCCGATTCGCACCACCACCCAGGCCAGCGCGCCGAGCAGCGTCAACACCACGACGCCGGTGACCACCTGAATGACCAGCAACTGCCGCACAGTCGCCTGATTGGCCCCCAGCGACATCGACACGGCCACCCGATCACCGTTCGGGAGATCCTCCACCAAAACCCGCCAATCCTGCTCACCTACCCGGCCTGCCGTGGTGAACGGCCGACGCGGCGCAGTGGAGACGGTCTCGGCGCCGATGGCGGGCCCGTCGAAGGGCGCCGAGGCCAGCTGACGCACCAGGTCGCCGGAGGCGGAGTAAAAGGCGACCTGGAACTGACTCGGCAACTCCAGATTCGCCGGGGGCCTGAGCTGCGCCGTGGGCGGCGGACGCCGGCCGACCGTCGCGGCGAATTCGCGAAGCTGGACATCCACCCGCTTAAGCAACGACCGCTCCAGCACCACCACGCCGGACACGGCAAAGACCGTCAACCCCAGCGCGCACAGGCCCAGCAGTGCCGCGAGCAACCGCAGCCGCAACGGCCAAGGACGACCGGCCCGCATCACGACGGCAGGGACAGGCGATAGCCGACGCCACGCAAGGTGTGAATCAGCGGCGGACCATGGGTGTCGATCTTGCGCCGGAGATAGCTGATGTAGGACTCGACGATCCGGCTGTCGCAGTCGAATCCGTGGTCCCACACACGCTCCAGGATCTGCGCCTTGCTGACCACACACCCAGAGTTGATCATCAGATAGCGCAGCAGCGCGAACTCCGTCGGGGACAGATGAATCGGCCTCCCCGCCCGCCGTACGGCATGAGCCTGCTCATCCAGCTCCAGGTCCGCATAACGCACCACCCCGTCGTCGACCTGCTCCTCCGGCGGCCTCATGCGCCGCAGGATCGCCCGCAGCCGCAACACCACCTCCTCCAGGCTGAAGGGCTTGGTGACGTAGTCGTCGCCCCCCGCGGTAAGGCCGGCGATACGATCCCCCACCGTGCCCTTCGCGGTCAGGAAGAGCACTGGCGGGTTGCCTGGCACCTCACGCAGCCTCCGTGCCACCGAGAAGCCATCGATGTCAGGCAACATCACGTCAAGGACGACGATGTCAGGCTGCGCCCGCTCGATCTCCTCCAGCGCCGCACGCCCGCAGGAGGCGGTCCGCACGCCGAAGCCGTTCAGGGTCAAGGCCTCCGACAGCAGCTCACGAATGCTCGGCTCGTCATCGACGACCAGCACACACGGGGGAGGGCATTTGTCCATGACAGGGTTTATAGGCGGACAGGCATAAGCGGGAGCGAAAGAAAGCGGACGCGGATCGCGGGAAGCGCGCAGGCCCGAGAAGACCGCACCAAACGCTCATCCATCGGCGGGGACGCGGCGCACAGGCAGTGCCCACCCGCGGGGACGCGACCGGGCACCGGTCAGGTGGAGCCGTCCCCGGCGCGCCTGCCAGGAAGCGACGATCACAAACGTGACGCTGACCAGCAGCGCCCAGGACCCGACCTTGCTGGCATGGACCAGCTGCCAGGTCTCCCTCTGGTGGGGATACTCCCAGGCGCCGAGGTAGGTGGCGATGTTCTCCGCCACCCACAGGAAGAACCCGATGAGTGTGAGCGACAGTGCCAATGGCATCTGGTAGCGATGCTCGCCCACGGTGAAGTGCACCACCGTCCCCCACGTGGCCAGGACCAGCGCGACGGCCAACGGGAGCCGCAGGTCGATCCACCAGTGCTGGCTGACGAAGTTGGCGTAGATCGCCACCGCCAGGCAGGTCACCGGCACCGTCCGGTAGGCCACCAGGCGCAGCGAGAAGATCCGCCAGGCCGCGCATACGTAGCTGCCCACCGCTGCGTAGAGGAATCCGCTGTACAGCGGCACCCCGCCGAACTTGGTGTAGGCGTCTTCGGGATAGCTCCAGGACCCGAGCCGCACCTTGATCATCTCAAAGGCCAGACCGACCAGATGAAACCCGGCGATGACAACTGTCTCCTGGCTGCTCTCCCACCGCAGGACACGAAAGACCACCGTCACCGCCACCGCGAACACCAGCAGCGCGTCATAGCGCGGGATCGGCAACGGCAGGATCGACGAAACGGCAAGCCCCACAAACAGGGCAACCGCGAACGCGCACGATTTCAGCTCTGCCCACGTGAAACGGAACATCTGCACGACAAAGAACCTCATGTCTTCTTCGATCCGCAGAACCACGCCAAGGTTCACCGAATCGCGGAAGGGCGAAGAGGGGGACAACCTCCACCTTGGCGCTGAGAAGGCGAACCCGCCCCACAGGCAGGAAGCTCGCCACACCCTTGGTCGCGCGGAGGCCGACCGGGTCGATCGCGCAGCGCGAATCCGAGACGCGATCGACAGACGGCTAGCAGTGCTGCAGTCAGGCACACGCGATTGCGTCAGTGCAGGTCAGGGGGGCCGTTCGAAGCTGACCACGAACCTTTCGCCGGGGCCGGCGAGCAGCACAGAGCTCTAAATGACTAAAATAGGAATTCCAGTCATTTAGAAGGGTTGATCATGGTCCGCCCCAGTGTCGAGACGAACGTCATCCTCGACGCCGCCGCCCGGCTCATCGCCGAACAGGGCTTCGGCAGCGTGCGGATGGACGCGATCGCCGCCCGCGCCGCAGTCGCGAAAGGCGTGCTCTACCTGCGGTTCGCCGACAAGAACGCGTTGCTCCGCGCCGTCGTCGACCGCGAGATCGTCCTGGCGATCCGCCGCTCGATCGAACTGGTGGAGGCCGACCGCCACGGCGGCTCGTTCTCCCGGCTGTACGTCCACGCGGTGACCGCGCTGCACTCACGCCCGGCGCTGCTACGCCTGTACCAGGAACCCTCCACGCCGCTACGGGACCTGCCGCAGGACAGCGAGAGTGTCCGGGCACGCGAACTCCTCGGGGCCGAGTTCATCCGCGCCCTCCAGGCCGAGGGCGTCGTGGCGGCGGACCTGGACGCGGACGTCCTCGCCGCGAACCTCACCCTGTGGAACCAGGCCCTCGCCACACAGGCGCTGGCCATCGGCGTCGACGAGCTCATCCTCGGCATGGGCACGCTGCTGGCACGCGCCGCCGACACCGGCACCACCGATACGAACGCCGGCAAACGCGCCTTCGTCGCCTTCGCCGAGGCGCTGATCGCCGAACGGGAGCAACGATGACCCACCTCATCCCGCCCGGTGCGAGGGAACACCACATCTCCACCGGCGCCGGACGGCTACGCGTACTTCACGCCCGCCCGGACGTGCCACCACCTACTCCGCATCCCAGCCCGCTTGTGCTCATCCACGGCGGCGGGACGGACAACGCGGCGATCTCCTGGTATCGGCTCATCGAGCCGCTGTCGGCCGAGCGTGAGGTGTGGGCGCCGGACCTGCCCGGATTCGGGGGGAGCATCGACGCCCCGCCCGCCGGCGGCCCGCGCGAACTCGCCCGCGTCGTCGCCGAGGCCATGACCGCGCTCGGGGTCACGCGGGCGGTGGTGGCGGGCGTGTCCATGGGCGGTGACGTCGCGCTCAATCTGGCCCTGGAGCACCCTCATCGCGTCGCGGGCCTCATACTCGTCGCTCCGGGCGGCCTCGTACCGATCTTCCGAAACCGCATCGCGCACTTCGGCGCCTGGGCGGCGGCGCAGGCCCCCGACTGGCTGCTCCGCCCCGCCACCCGCTTCGCCAACCGCTTCTCCGGCACCGCCGTACGGGCCCTCGTCAAGGACCCGGCAACACTCCCGCCCGAGGTCGTCGCCGAGTTCGTCCGCGAGGCCCGCAAACCCGGCGCCGGGCTCGGCTACGCCCGCTACAACCAGGCCACCCTCGGACGGCACGGCATGCGAAACGATCTCACGGGCCGCGTGCACGAGATCAGCGCACCCACGTTGATCTTCCACGGCGAGAACGACCCCATCGTCGATCCCGCCGGCTCACGCCACGCCGCCGACCGTCTTCCCCATGCCCGGCTCGTCACCGTCCCCGACTGCGGACACTGGGCACAACTGGAGGCCCACGACCGCTTCCTCACGGACACGCGGGCATTCCTCGATCAGCTCGCTTAGGTGTGGCAGGCGATCGAGCAGGCGGTGCCGTACGAGAAGCCGGCGGCAGTGGATGACGACGACGCGGCGCCGCCGAATCGCGGGCGGCGCCGTCCAAGCGTTCCCGCGCGGTGCAGGGGTGCCGCCGCCGACCATGACCTGGAGGCGGGCGCGGGACTGGAGTCGGCCGCGGCTGGAGACCTCCACCCCATAGTGCCACTGCCGACCACGACCTGGAGGCGGGCGCGGGTGCTCCGCACCGCGGCAGCGAAGGTCAAGAGCCGCCGCCGCTACGGCAATGCCACCCAGTGACCGGTTCCGGTGCAGCTCACATGTCGCCTCCCTTATCAGCCCGTTTCGCCGGTGCCGGCGTCGGTTTCCTGAGCTTCCTCGTCCTCGGCGGAGACGGTGAGCGTGCCATAGAGCACCGGCCGGCGCTCGGACAGGTAGTCGAAGTCGGCCCGGGCACTGTCAACGGCGTCGGTGTCGATCGTGGCGAACACGAGGTCGGGCCCGGTGCCGGCGGCCGCGAGCTCGGTGCCGTCAGGACCGATGACGCGGGTGCGGCCGACATATACGGTCGCACCTTCGGCACCGCACCGGTTGACGTAGGCGAGGTGGACCTGGTTCTCCCAGGCCCGGGTCCACATCACGTGCTCATTGACGGCGCCGTAGGGATGCATGTTGGCGGTCGGCACGAGCACCAGGTGCGCGCCCGCGAGTGCCGCCACCCGCACGGACTCAGGAAACTCCGCATCGAAGCAGATCATGACGGCACACCGCACGCCGCGGTAGTCGAAGACAGCCGCAGGCGCCTCTCCCGCGCGGAACCGGCGGTCGATCTCGCCGAACAGGTGGGTCTTGGCGTAGCCGGCCAGCACCTCGCCGCCGTCGCCGACGACGACAGCCATGTTGCCGACGCCCCCGCCCGGCAGGACGGCGGGCAGACCCGCGACGACCGCGATGCCGCGGGCGGCCGCGATGGCGACGACCCGCTCGACCAGCGGCAGGGCGGCGAGCGCGGCGACGTCCCCGACGTCGTAGCCGGTCACGAACATCTCGGGTGTGACGAGCATCTCCGCGCCCGCGGCAGCCGCGGCTGCCGCGGCAGAGTCCAGCTCGGCCAGGTTGGCTTCGACGTCACGGCCGTGGCCCGCGCTCTGCAGGCATGCGATCCGCAAGGTGCTCATGACGGGCGCACCGCTGCGAGCTCGGCACGCAGCTGTTGCGGGGTGGCGATCGGGCGCTCCAGCTGGTCGGCGATCGCCACGGCGGCCGCGACGAGTTCGGCCGAGTCGGCGGCCTGGCGGCGGCGCCGGATGCGCAAGTTATCCTCGACCCCCACCCGGACGTCCATACCGGACGCGGCGGCGATCGCACCGAACCGCAGCTGCGCCGGGTAGCCGACGCCCGCGACACTGACGGCGGCCAGGTCGGGCCCGAGGATGCGGCCGGCCGCCTCACGCAGCGCGAACAGGTCGTGCGGGCTGCCGCCGACACCGCCGAGCACGCCGAGGATGAACTGGACGCGGACCGGTCCGGTGAGCGTGCCCTCGTCGATCAGGAACCGGGCCATCGACAGATGACTGAGGTCGTATACCTCCAGCTCCGGGGTCACCCCGAGCTCACGGAACGTCGTGGCGAACCGGCGCATCGTGGCGAGCGTGTTGGTGAAGACCACCGACCCGGACTGCTCCAGCACCTGCCGCTCCCAGTCGTGGCGCACCTGCGGCCACCGGGAACGGGTCGGGAAGCCCTCGAAGTTCATCGTGCCCAGGTTAAGCGTCGCGATGTCCGGCACCACGGCCACGACACCCTCCAGGCGCTCGTCGGGCGTCATGTCGACGGACCCGCCGGTGGTGATGTTGATGACGACGTCGGACTGCTCGCGCACTCCGGCGACGATCTCCTTGAACATCGAGGCCGAGCCCGTCGGGCGGCCGTCGGCCTCCCGGGCATGCAGATGCACGGCGGTGGCGCCGGCCCGCGCGGCCGCCACGGCCGCCTCGATGATCGCTTCCGGCCCGCAGGGGATGGCGGGGCTCTGGCTGGGCAGGACGTCGCCTCCGGTGACGGCTGCGGTGAGGACGATGGGGTCGTACGGCGCGCGCATCGGGCGCTCCTTCCTTATCGGGTGTGGTTCAGGTGGGCGGGTCGGTGCGGTCGGTGGTGGACGCGGTCGTGGTGGCGATGGTCGGTGGTAGACGGGGTCCTGGTGCCGGACCCCGAACCCCGTTTCAGGTGGACGGGTGGGCGTGGTCGGTGGTGGACGGGGCCGTGGTGGCGATGGTCGGTGGTAGACGGGGTCCTGGTGCCGGACCCCGAACCCCGTTTCAGGTGGGCAGGTAGGTGTGGTCGGTGGTCCAGCCGTCGGCGACCGCGCCGTCGGCGGCCATCGCCTCGATCTCGGCAGGCGTGAAGCCGAGCTCGGCGAGCACCTCGCGGGTGTGCGCGCCGTAGCGCGGGGCGTCGGACGGCATCCGCACCGCCGCGTGCCGGGGCCGGACCGCCTGTGGGGCGATGAGGTCCACCTCACGGCCGCTGGGGTGCCGGTCGTGGCGGACGAACACGGCCGAGTCGCGCAGCGGGACGGGTCCGGTGCTCTGCCGTACCAGCCTCCGGGAGCGCAGTTCGGCGATGCGCTCGATCCGGTGCACCGCGACCCCGTGCGGGCCGAGCAGCTCGGCCCACGCTTCGACCGGTTGTTCCCGGAACCGCGTGACGAGCAGGTCCTGCGGCGCGGCCGCGTCGAGACCGAGCGCGGCCGCTACGGCATCGGCCGGGCCCGCCAGGAAGAACCAGCCGTCCGCTGCCGGGTAGCACCGGTATCCCGCGTGCTCGCCGAGCACGTCGGGCCCGCCGGGTTCCGGAACGTCGTCGCGGCCCGCGCCGTCGAAGAGGAACGGGATCTGCAGCAGTTGCCCGGCGGCGGCGAGGGAGGTGCGCATCACCGGGGCGTGTTCGCCGCGTCCCGCCAGCGCGGCGACGACGGCGAAGGCGCCGCAGAACCCGGCCAGGGCGTCGATCGTCCCAAGGTGCGCGTGCTCCTCCGGGGTGCCGGGGCCGCCGCCGAACCTGGTCATGATCCCGGTGCACGCCTGCACATTGTCGTCGTAACCCGCCGCGTGGCTGCGTGGCCCGTGACCCGGCCCGCCGTAGGCGTCCACCCGCACGAGCACGATCTCAGGTCGGATTTCCCGCAGCCGCCGCGGGTCCAGGCCGAGGTCGCCGAGCTGGCGCTCGCTGCCGTTGAACGTGACGACGTCGACGGTGGGCAGCAACCGGTCGAGCACCTCACGACCGGCCGGAGTGCGCAGGTCGGCCAGCACACTGCGCTTGCCGCGCTGAGAGTGCATGCCGATGACCACGGTGTGGTAAGGGTCGAAGCCCGGCGTCGGTGGGTCGATCTTGACGACCTCGGCGCCGAACCGGGCGAGGGTCGCGCCGATCACCGGCCCTGCGATGACGTTAGTGACGTCGAGGATGCGGATGCCGGCCAGCGGAAGCCCGCCGGGCTCGGCCGACGGGCCCGGCGGCGGTCCCGTCGGCGGGCCCGGTGGCAGGCCGGCGAGGATCGCGGCCCGGTCGGCGTCGAGCGCGGGGGCGGGCCTGCGGCCCGGCGGGGTGCCCTCGGTCCAGACGACGGGTCCGGGAACGGTCAGCTCGCCGTGGACCGGATCGTCGACGGTGGTGACGAGCCCGGCCGCGCGCGGGTGCTCCGACCGCATCCACTCCAGGGTGCTGCGGTGGGCGGCGCCCGGGATGCCCGCCGCGTCGAAGCGCCGTTCCCACTCCTCCGCCGGGTGCCGCAGGAAGGCGGCCGCGATCAGCTCCGACAGCCGGGCCGCCCAGTGGGCGGAGAGCGGGTAGGCCAGCAGCGTGCAGTCCGCGCCGTCGGGCCAGCTGTCGCTGGACAGATAGGAGTCGGCCATCGGGATGCCCTCCGCGAGGACGGTGTCCCAGATGCCGAGCAGCTGCAGTGACCGGATCGCGTGAGTGCGGTGGGCGGGGCAGCAGTGGTAGAACAGCCTGCCGTCCTGGCAGGGGTAGCTGCGGTAGAACGGGTCGAGAAGCTCCTGTAGCCGCTCATAGGTGAGGTCCATCGGCTCCCCGGCGGCACGCCGGCGAGCGATCTCGTGCTCGCGCAGCGAGAGATAGCGCGGGGGGAGGTCGGAGACGGCCAGCGAGTTGAACGCCAGCCCTTCCAGCACGGCTTCGGCGAGCGGCACCTCGAACGCGTCGCCGCGCCCGGTGCGCCGCCTGGCGGCCAGCCCGGCGCCGACCGCGAGCGCGCCGAGCGCCGCGGCGTATGCCGAGGCCAGCGGCAGCGGTGTGTAGGACGGGTCGGCGCCCATGAGGATCCGGTTCAGTCCCATGTCCGTGAAGCCGCCGGTCGCCGCCAGCACGATCCCCTCCCAGGCCGGCAGTTCGCGGCGCGGGTCGGCCGCGGCGAAGCCGGGCAGGGACAGGTGGATCACACGGGGGTTGAGCGCGAGCGTGTCCTCCGGTCCGAGCCCGAACCCGGCCATGACGCCGGGCCGGAAGTTCTCGACCACCACATCGGCCCCTGCCACCAGCCGGCGGGCGGTCGTGACGTCGGCGGGCTCGGTCAGGTCCAGCACGATGCTCTTCTTGCCCGCGTTGAGCGCGGCTGCCGCTGGAGAGGCCCAGCGCGGGCCGCCGGGCGGGTCGATACGGATCACTTCGGCGCCCAGGTCGGCGAGCAGCAGGGCGACGGCGGGGCCGGCGACGTACTGGCCGAAGTCGAGGACACGGATGCCGTGCAGTGGCGAGCTCATACACGGCTCCTTGCGGTGAGGTCGGTGGCGATCAGTTCGCCGGTCGCGGGGGCGAGTGTCATGCCGAGCTGCCCGTGTCCGGTGGCGGCGACGAGGCCGGGCCGGACCTCCCGGACGATCGGCAGACCGTCCGGGGTCATCGGGCGGGCCCCGCACCACCGGACCTCCGTGCCGTCGAGGGAGGCCCCGGGCAACAGCGCCGATGCCGTACGGCGCAGCCCGGCAAACGCCTCCGGAGCAGGTGGCGTGGGCGGCCCGCCGAGCTCCATGCCCCCGGTCAGCCGCAGCCGGTCGTCACGCTGGGCGATCACGACGTGCGCGTCGAGGTCGAGGACGGCGTGGCGCAGAAGCGGCGCCGCCACCGGCACCGTGAGGCTCCAGCCGTAGCCGGGTTCCACCGGCAGCCGGACGCCCGCCGATCGGGCCAGCAGGGCACTCGCCGCCCCGGCGGCGAGGATTACGGTGGTGGTGGCGACCGGACCGGTGTCGGTGTCGACGCCCGTGATCCGGCCGCTCGCATGCCGCACACGCCGCGCTGCCGCCCGCACCAGGACGGCACCGTGCCGCTCGGCCGCGGTCAGCGCGGCCCGGGTCGCGAGCAGAGGGTCCAGAAGGGCGTCGCCGGGGAACCGTACGCCGCCGGCCACCGGGCCGAGGGCCGGCTCGGTGGCCGCGACCGCTGCCGCGTCGAGCATCTCGGAGGCGACGCCAACGTGGCTTAGCCGTACCGCGGCACGCCGCTGGGTGTCCAGCGTGCGGCGGTGGCGGCTCACCGCGAGCAGCCCGGCCTCGCGCAGCCCGATGTCGAGGTGCTCGGTGGCGGCGAACTCGGCGTAGAGCAGCAGGCTGCGGTCGGCCAACGCGGCCAGCCGCGGCGCCGCGCGCCACGCCCGGCCGGGGCGCGCGGCGAACGCGAACCGGCCGAGCCAGGCCAGCGTCGCGGGTCGCACCGGCCGCCTCAGGGCGATGTCCCCGCTCCCGCCAAGCAGCGCCCGCACCCCCTCGACCAGCATTTGCGGGTGTGCCATCGGGTGGCTGTAACTGGGGACCAGCAGGCCGGCGTTCCCGGCGGAGGCACCCCCGGCCGGCTCCGGATCGAGCACGAGCACCCGCACGCCCGCGCGGGCGAGGTAGTAGGCGGCGAAGGCACCGACCACGCCGGCGCCGACGACCGCCACGTCGGCGTCTCGCGCGCTCATGCCCCGACCTCAGGCCAGTGCGTCCGCTGCTCGACCGCCATCCCGAGCCGGAACGGCGTGGTGTCGTCGAACGGCCGCCCGACGATCTGCACCCCGGTGGGCACCCCGTTGCCGGCGAAGCCGGACGGTACGGCCAGCACGGGGCAGCGGTTCATGATGTTGAACGGGAGCGCGAGCAGCGACTCCAGGTAGTGCCCGAGCCGCTCGCCGTCGACCTCCGGGCCGTGGTCGACGTAGTCCTCGCCCGCCACCAGCCCATTAGTTGCGGCGGTCGGGCAGACGAGCGCGTCGAACCGCTCGAACAACTCGCCGACGGGCCGGTAGAGGTCGGCCTCGATCGCCAATCCGTCGAGCACGCCGGCGTCGGCGGCGCCCTCGGCCGCCCATCGCGCGAACGCCTGCGCATATGGGGTGAGACGGGCGCCGGGCTCTCGTCCCTCGGCCGCGACGGCGGCGCCGAACCCGTGATGGAAGTGGATGGCCGCCGCGCGCATCACCTGCGCCCGCGGCACCCGGAGGCCGACCTCCTCGACATGGGCTCCTGCCGCTCGCAGCCGCTCGCCGTACTCCCGGGTGTTGCGGCGGACCGCCGGGTCGACCGCCCAGTCACCGAGATCCTCCGACAGCGCGATCCGCATCCCGCGCAGGTCGCGGCCGAGTTCGGCGGGGTCCGGCAGCACGTGACGGGGCCGTAGCGAGCCGACGTCGCCAGGGTGGGGCCCGGCCACGACGTTCTGCGTCAGCGCGACGTCGGCGACAGTGCGGGCCAGCACACCGGAGTGAACGTAGGTGTCGAGGTGGTAGGGCGGATCCACCGGCACGCGGCCGTGAGGCGGCTTGAACCCGACCACACCGCTGAACGAGGCGGGCACCCGGATCGAGCCCGCGGTGTCCGATCCCGTCGCCAGCACCGTCGACCCGGCGGCGAGCGCCGCGCCCGAGCCACCGGAAGAACCGCCGGGAGAGAACTCGGGGTTCCACGGATTGCGGGTGACGCCCCAGAGCGCCGAGTGCGTGAACGCGGCGGAGGCGAACTCCGAGGCCGTACTCCGGGCGTGTACGATCACGCCGGCGTCGAGGAGGCGCCGGACGAAAAGCGAGGTGTGCCCGGCGACGGCGTCGCGATACTGCAGCGATCCCTGAGTCCAGGGTTGGCCCTCGACCGGTTCGTCCTCCTTGACGACGGTGGGCAACCCCTCCAGCGGCCACAGCGGCCCACCCTGGCCCGCATAGCGGCGTTCGGCCAGCTTGGCCTGCCGCAGTGCCTCGTCGAAGAAGCGGTGGCACAACGCGTTGACGACCGGCTCGGTCCGTTCGGCGCGGGCGATCACCGCCTCGGTCAGCTCAACCGGCGACAGCCGCCGGGCGCGGAAGGCGCGCAGCGCGTCGGTTGCCGACATGTGATGCAGTTCGTCCATCGGGTTCTCCCCTCTCGGCTCTCGTCGTGGTCGGTTCGCCCGCGTCACCAGGCGATCTCCCGCCCGGCACACAGCGCCTCGGCGCGTTCGACGACGTGCCACGCGGCGGCGGTTCATGGTCGGCGTGCCCGCGTCACCAGGCGACCTCCCACCCGGCACACAGCACCTCAGCACGCTCGACCACATGCCACGCGGCGGCGGCGTCCTGCACGCCGAGGCCGACGCTCAGGTAGGTCACCAGGTCGTCCGGGTGCCGGCGCGCGGTCGCGCGTCCGGTCAGCACGTCGCCGAGCGCGAGCAGCTCCATCGGCCGCCGGGCGGCGACCACCGGCCCGGCGTGGGCGCGGGCGGTCGACACGTGGTCGACGACGACCGCGGCGCTCGCCGCCAGCAGGTCCGTGCCTATCTCGCGGCGGTGCTCCTCGAAGGAGCCGATGCTCACCACGGTGGCGCCGGGGCGCAGCAGCTCGGGCGGGAGGATCGGCTCGGTGGCGAGCGTCGCGCAGACCACGACGTCGGCCTCGGCCACCGCCCCGGCCACGTCGGCGACGGCCCGGACGGGATACCCGTCTGCGGCCAGCTCGCGGGCGGCCTGCTCGCGTTCCTCGGGAACCGGGGACCACATGGTCACATCCCGCAGTGGGAGCACCCTGGAGATCGCGCGAACGTGGGCGCGTCCCTGGATGCCCGTACCGAGCACCGCCAGCCGGGTCGCACCCGGCCGGGCCAGCTCCGCGACCGCCACCGCGCTCGCCGCCGACGTCCGCAGCGTGGTGACGGCGCCGCCGTCGAGCACCGCGACGGGCGCACCGGTCTCGGGGTGCAGCGCCACCAGCACGGCGTGGATCGAGGGCAGGCCCAGCGCGGAATTGCCGGGGTTGACGCTGCCGAACTTCGACACCGGCCCGGTCGCCGCATCAAGGCGGGCGGCGTAGCAGAAGACCGTGGAGCGCGCGCCGTCCGGACCGCCGCCGATCTTGTCCGGTTGCCAGGCGTCGCCTGTGGCCAGAGCCGTGAACGCGGCCCGCTGGGTCGCGATCGCCGCGTCCGGGTCGAGCAGGGCGTATACGTCGCTCGCGGTGAGCAGCCTCATCGCCGCCACACCCGGCCCGCGGCCTGCGGCACCGGCCGAAGCCGCGCCTCGGCGGCGGCGCGCACCCCGTCCGGGAAGGGACAGGAGGTGCCGCCCGGGATGTCGACGTGGACGCCGAGCACCTCCGCCGTGGCCCGCAACCGGCCGCCTGCCGCCATCTCGTGCCACAGCAGCAGCCGCTTCGCGTCCACCCCGATCACCGTCGTGCGCACCTCGAGCCGCTCACCCGGCAGCACCTGGTCGAGATAACGCAGGTGGGCCTCCACCGTGAACAGCGAGCACCCTGTCTCCGTGCGGTAGTCCGGCGCCATCCCCACATGCGCCATCGCGTGCTCGGTGGCCTCTCCGAAAACCAGCACGTAGTACGCCTCGCTGAGGTGCCCGTTGGCGTCGATCCACTCGTCTTCGAGGGACCGGTACAGCGGCGGAACCTCGGACACGTCGGACCGGTGCAGCGGCGGAACCTCGGACGCGTCACTCAGGACGCCGGTCATGCCCGCACCTCACGCATTGCCCGCAGGACCGCGATCAGCCGCCGGTCCCGCTCAGCGATCAGGTCCGCGGTGGACCGGCCGCCGGTAACCTGAGCCGCCCCCGTCACCAGCGCCTCCCGCAGGTCGCCGGTCAGCGCCGGGCTCACCAGCCGGGTCCACGGGTATTCCAGCGCAGGGCCGAAATGGTCGAGCGCGTGCGCCATGCCCCCTTCGCCACCGGCCAGGTGGAAGGTGGTGCACGGGCCGTGGAACGGCCAGCGCAACCCGGGCCCCGCGGTCACGGCGGTCTCGATCTGGGCGACGGTGGCCTCGCCCGTGTCGAGCATGTGCAGGGCCTCCCGCCACAGCGCCTCTTGCAGGCGGTTCGCGATGAACCCGGGCACCTCGCGATCCATCACGATCACGGTCTTGCCGGCCAGCGTGTAGAACTCCTCGGCCCAGGCGACCGCGGCCGGGTCCGTGCGTTCCCCTCCGACGACCTCTACCAGCGGCACCAGATATGGCGGGTTGAACGGGTGGCCGACGACGAGGCGTTCCGGGTGCGCGGCGGCGGCCTGCATGTCGGTCATCCGGTAGCCGGACGTCGACGAGCCGATCACGACGCCGACGGGCGCCGCGGCGTCGATGCGGGCGAGCAGGTCGGACTTCAGTCCGAGATCTTCCGGCGCGCTCTCCTGCACGAACTCGGCGTCGGCGACGGCCTCTTCGAGGGTGCCGACGACCGTGAGACGGTCGCGCGTGGCGCCGTCGGCGAGCCCGAGCGACTCCAGCGCGGGCCACGCGGCGTCGACCAGCGTGCGCAGCCGGTCCTCGGCGCCTGGCGCGGGGTCCCATGCGGTGACCCGGCGGCCACGGGCCAGGAAGTGTGCCACCCAGCCGCCGCCGATGACGCCGGCTCCCACACAGGCGATCCGCTCGACGTCGCCTGGTGCGACGGACGGTTGCCACATGCTCATCACCTCGGGTTCTCGTAAGTCGGGGTCCGATCGCCGAGACGGCGAACGGCGTAGAGGGTCATGGCCAGGGCCAGCACGCCGAACCCGATCAGTTCGTCGCGCCAGCTGCCGTAGCCGGTCAGCTCCGGATTGAGTACGGCGACCGCCAGCAGCAGCAGGTTGATCCCGGCGAGCGCGGCGGCGATCGGCACCCAGCACCGGTGCAGCCGGAAGGCCCGGTCAGGAGTCGTGTCCGCCCGCCGCAGCAGCACATAACCGCTGAGCGCGATGACGACGGAGATCATGTAGCCGACGTTGGAGGCGAACACGACGCCCAGCAGGTTGCCGATGAACACGACCAGGCCGACGTTGACCAGCAGCCCCACGGTCATGGCGCGGGCGGGCATACCCGCGGAGTTGAAGACGCCGAGACCGCGGACGGTCAGTCCCTCGACCGCCATGCCGTGCAGAGCCCGCCCGCTGTCGGCGGTCGCCACCGACATGAGGTTGAGCATGGCCAGGCACAGCACGACCACAGCGAGCCAGCCGGCACCGCCGAACAGGTTCTCGAACATCACGACGGTGAACCCGAGAGGCTCCGCCGTGATGCCCGCCTCGCCCGTCGTGCCCGCGGCGAGCACCGGCATCAGCACGAACACGGCCAGCGCGGCGACGCCCGACCAGACGAGCGCCCGGGGAGCGTCCGAACGCGGGTTGCGGTACTCCGGGGTGAACGTGGCGGCGACCTCGGTGCCGTAGACGGTCCAGCCCATGAGGAACAACCACACGCACGCGACCACGAACGCCGACTGGCCGTCGCCACCGAGGCCCCAGGTCAGCCGGTCCAGGTGCAGACCCCCGGTGAGGAGCGCCGTAACGCCGGCCGCGGCGAGCACCACCAGCACCAGGGTGTTGACGATCGTGCTCAGCCGAACCGCGGGCCGGATCCCTGCCGTGTTGAGCAGCCACACCAGCACCAGCGCGGCCACCGCCACGGCGTGTGCACTGCCCAGGTGCAGCGGACCGACCTGCAATGTCCCGGTGTCCGGCAGCCACTGCGCCTTGATCAGTTCACCGATCACGAGCGCGTTCCCGGCCAGACCGAACGACCATCCGATCCAGTAACCCGCCGAGGCGAGTGCGCCGAGTGGGCGGCTGCGACCACTCCAGGCGGCCGAGGCGTACAACGCGATGCCGCCGGGCTTGTCCGGGAACATCGCCGCCATCTCGGCGTACACGAAGTTCTGCCCGATCGCGAGCAGCCCCGACACGGCGAGCAGCGCGACGGCCGCCCACGCGCCGAGCGCGCCGGTCCAATATCCGACCAGCGCGAACGCGCTGGCGGGCAGCGCGATCGCCAGCGAGAACGCGTCCCGCCAGGTCATCACGCGGTGGAATTGAGAGGGGTTTTCGATGCTGGTGGGGGGTTCGGACACGGCGGTCTCCTTCCATCGCCATTGCCCAGAAAACGATCACTCCGGTCCACGGCTGAGCGGAGGCGGAGAGTCAGCCGCGAAGAAGATGCGCCGCGGCGGTGTTGAAATCGTCATCTGCCATTAGGGATAAGTCAATTCTCGGTTTTTGTTGCTGACCCATAAGTGTTAGCTTCTCCCTATGACGCTGGATGACTTGCGGGTGTTCGTTGAGGTCTGCGAGCGGGGCAGCTTCACCGCGGTGGCGCGGGCCCTGTCGTGCAGCCAGTCGGCGGTGAGCCAGCACGTGCGCCGCCTGGAGCGGGAGTTCGGCCTGAGCCTTCTCGAGCGGCGTCCCCGCGGCGTACTGCCCACATCGGCCGGGCGGTTGCTGCGTGACGCGGCAGTCGCCGGAGTGGGCCGGATCGACGCAGCGGCCCAACAGTTGCGCGCACTGGCCGCCGGCGGAGCAGGCGAGGTGCGGGTCAGCTCGGGAGCCGCCACCGTCCGGCACTTCATGCCCAAGGCGATCCTGGAGCTGCGCAGCCGCCACCCCGGCGTGCAGCTGACCCTGCGCACGCAGCCGACCAGTCGGGCATGCCTCACCGACCTGGCCGCGAACCGCGCCGACATCGCCCTGATCTCCATCAGCGGCCCGATCCCCGACGTCGAGCTGCGCCCGCTGATCGAATTGCAGTGGTCGCTGGCAGTCAATCGCGACGACCCGATGGCGGCACGGACGAGCCTGAGCCCGCCCGAACTCGCCGACATCCCCAACATCGTGCTGCCGGTATCGTCAAGCTCCCGGGGCCGCCTCGACGCGGCCCTCGGCGAGGGCGTGTTCCCATCCCAGGCCGTCTCGGACTGGGACACCGCCCTGCTACTCGCCGAACTGGGCGTGAGCCGCGCCGTCGTGGCGACCGTTCCCGATTGGGCTCCATCGGTCCACCCCGGCCTCCGGCTGGTGCCGATCCCGGAGCTCCCCGGCCCGACCGCAGGCTGGGCCGCACGGTCGTGGGCCGACCTCGAACCACCTGTCGTCGAGTTCGCCGAACTGGTGGCGCAGCAGATGCGCGGATCGGAGTAACGCGCCAACCGCTGCGCTCCTCTGCGGGTTCCCGCAGTCTTGGCCGGAAACGGGAGGGCGTCGGCCCCACCTACGACAAGATCCGCCCGGTCTACGTGATCGGCCAGGATGCACTTTCTAACAGGCCATCTCAAGAACGGCTCTTCGATGGGCTGTCTACGTCAGACGCGCCGCCTGCAGCAGTCCCTGGTCATGCATCAACGGCTCCTGGCGTCCCTGGAACGGCGGCTAAGGAAAGATCCTCGCTTCAACTACGACATCGCACCGCATTGGGGTGCGAGGGCGGTAAAATTGGAAATTAAATATTGAATCCCATCTCCTAGGCAGGAGAAGGGATATTCGCCGCAAGAGGCTGCACTGAAGGTCATAACCCGACACGCCACCAAATGCCTCCCGCAGGGGAGAGTAACGCCATCTGATGTTTCACCCTTTAGGATAATCTCCCCGCGACCACCTAACTCCCGTCGAAGTGGGACCTCTTGAGCATCCCCCCACGCCCTGCCGCCCATTGGTCCTTCAACCCCCCACCCGGATGGACTGTCCCGGAAGGATGGGAGCCGCCGGTGGACTGGGCCGGCCCCGACCCGCACTGGCCGGCGGCACCGCCGTACTGGTTGTGGTGGACTGAGCCCTCCCCTTCGACATCGGAGCCCAACCCACCTGACTTCCTTCCGCTACAACCACGGGACCCGGAGAGAGTCGGACCGTATCGCATAGTCGGACGGCTTGGCACCGGAGGCATGGGAATTGTGTATGCCGGAGTCGACGCCGCTGGACAACGAGCCGCAGTCAAGCTAATTCATGACATGCACACAGCAGATCCGGAGTTCAGAGCTCGGTTCCGGCGCGAAATCGCGATGCTGCGCCGAGTTCAGGGAATTTGTTGCGTCAGGATCCTCGCAGCGGACGCGGAAGCCGACCAGCCATGGCTCGCGACGGAATACATCACCGGGCGAAGCCTGGATGAATATGTCAGAGCCCGGGGACCTCTCAGCGGCGACGAGTTGTTTGGACTCGCCGCTGGACTCGCGGAGGCACTGGTCGCCGTCCACAAGGCGGAGGTGGTGCACCGCGACCTCAAGCCCTCCAACGTGATGCTGTCACACGCAGGCCCGCGACTGGTCGACTTCGGGATCGCCCGCTCACTCGATGCGACATCTCTCACGGGATCCGGCTCGATGATCGGCTCTCCTGGGTGGGTAAGCCCGGAAGAGTATGTCGGTGGGCCAACCGGGCCGGCGGCAGATGTGTACGGCTGGGCACTGGTTGTCGTGTACGCCGCTACGGGGGTGCAACCTTATGGAGCGGGTCGACCTGAGGTTCTCGCCCTCAAGGTCATAAACGACGTGGTTGACACCGGGATGCTGCCCGAAAGGCTCCGACCGACCGTTGACAGAGCTCTGGCGAAGTCGCCTGAAGCGAGGCCTGCCCTTGCTGAGATTTTCAAAGCCGTGGCCGACGCATGGCGAGAGCAGCACGGAGAAAGCAGAACCACAGAGTGGGATCCCACAGCCGATATCACAACCCGATTGGATCGCACCTGGGCCTTCCGCGTTGAACCCACGGCAGTCTGGCCGACGGAGTTGCCGCAACCGAGCAAGCGTCGTTTACGCCGACTTCTCTTACCTGCCGCCGCGTCGCTGGCGGCCATCGGGGTCGCCGGTCCGATGTTTCTTGCCAATCTGCAGGACTCGCCCAGCCGGCAACATCAGTCGCCAGGAGTGGCCACCGCCTCCCCCGCAAATCGGACACCGTCCACTGAAGCAGAGACCTCACCGACCGCGCCAACCCACTCCACCGCACGACTTCCCGCACCCCGCACCCCAGTCGAACTTGCCGCTGCCCTCGACCTGGCACTAAGAGTGACGCCCGCAGCCGCATTCTCATTCGAAGGCGGCTTCACTCAGAGCAACGTCGCAGCGAAAGCGATTGGTCGGCTCATGAACCGCGGTTCACGGCACTCCGACGATTTCAAGATGAGGGTCGACTCTGACGAATACCCCGCCGAGGGCTACGTGATCACCGGTAATGGAGACTTGTATCTGGATTCACCAGGAGCGTCTTCCGTGGCTCTGGTGGAGCAGGCCTCAGGGGAGGCGAGTTGGTATGCCCTTATGGTTGCCGGCACCGCAGGGCCGTCCGTCATCCAAGAGTTGGTCTTAAATACCGAGCGAATGCACAGAAAAGGCCGAACGTATTCTGGAGTCCTCCCCGCAGGCGAGACAAGCGGCCGATTACGGACACTGCTCAGCTCGTGGCTCGGTGTTGATATAGACAGTGAGACGAACAACTCCTTCGTCTCCTACACCCTCGCCATCGATACTGAGAACCGACCGAAGAAATTCAATCTGGTATGGAAGGTCCCCGTAGGGGGCGGCGGCACCTACGAGTCCGAGTTCGCTACCACCTATCGCGATTGGAAGACGTCCGGAAAGATCACCAGGCCGACACGGGAATGACATTGCCCGCAGTTCATAACTCCCCGCCACCACAGGCATCCTGCCGCCTGAAGACAAGATCACACCTGAGGCAAAGATGATCAGTGCGAGCATTCCAAGCTGAGGATTTTACCCGTGAGACGAGCGCGGTTCGCCGACGCCAGTTGAGTAGCCTCGTTAAAGTCTGCCGCGCATACATGACCTTGCCGAACGGTCATATACGGTTCAGATACCGATCGCCCTGGATTGGACAGACAGGCGGCTTGGCTAAAGTTGATCGCCGAACATTCTGGCGAACGGACAAACGTCTGTCGAGTGCTCATTTCTGACCATTCAGTCTGATAAGCCAAATCTGCACCATTAGCACCACCGGTATCCTCGCCGTCGCTTGACTGCTCGTCCGTCACGGCAGTCGAATCACGGTCCGCACCTCCGAGGGACTGAACCGCAAACCCTCCTGCAGCGAAGGCCACCACCACAGTCACAGCCCCGGCAAGAAGCAGGTTCCGGTTCTTCATCAGCGACGCCACCAGCTTTTGTCGCCCGCTCGGGAGGGTCTCGCTCCCCGGGGCGACACCTTCTAAAACGACCCACCAATTCCAGTACGGCGGAGCCGCAGGCCAGTCACCCTCAGGGCCTCCCCAACCTTCGTTGGGTTCCCAATCGGCCGGAGCATCAGGCCATCCAGGTGGCAAGTTGAACCGCCACTCAGGGCCAGGACGAGGGGGAATGCGCATGAAAAGTCGCTCCGAACAGATAGATCAACAAGCCGAATTATGCATAGAGTGGCACTCGTTGTCGATCGCACAGCCGCTGACATGCCTGGCTACATCAGCGGAGAGCGTGCATTACGCTCCCCCACCCGTCTCGATGATCTGAAGTGGAACCTTTGAACATTCCCCCGCGTCCCGGCCCCGAGTGGCGGTTCAACGCTCCACAGGGCTGGCCGACTCCTCCTGACGGATGGATTCCCTCACCTGCCTGGGCGGGGCCGGAGGACGATTGGCCGGAGGCTCCGCCGTACTGGACGTGGTGGATCCGCGACTCCGAAACTTTCGTGCCGCCGACACTAAGTCTCGATTCACTGCTCGCACCGGCCGAAACCGAGCCGCCTCGTCCCCTACTCCGCAAACTCAGAGCCCCTATGATCGCATCGGGGGCGGCTGTCCTGGCACTCATCACGGTGACCGTCTACCTCGGCAGCCGCGAGGGAATCACCCCGATGTCCGACAGCCGAGAGCAGACATTCGAAATCGTCGATGACACACCCCGGCCCTCCACCGAAGCGGAACCATCGGCGACGACAACGACCTCAACCGCTCGTGAGCAGGCGCTGGCGATCAACGACATCCTGGAGCAGAGCAAACCCAGCCGGGGAGCGCTCCGCAGCGCCCTAAGCGAGATGTTGCGCTGTTCCAACATGGGCGAGGCCATCGTGAACATCGAGCACGTCACCAGGCAGCGCGGCCGACAGGCGGACGAGGCCGAAGGCCTCAACGTGAGCGCACTGGCCGATGGCGCGGAACTCAAGGACAGCCTGGTCCAAGCACTGTCCGCCTCATACCGGGCAGACAAGGCATATTTGAAGTGGGCAAAGCGATATCGATCTCGCGCCTGCTCAGGCAAGACCGTAGGCGATCCCAACTACGACGCAGGTAACGCCGCCTCCGCCCAAGCCACCTCGGCGAAGTCCGACTTCGTCGCCTTGTGGAATCCCGTCGCCGAGCAGGAGGGCCTGCTACGACGCACCAACGATGAGATATGACCACCCTTTTCGGGTAAGCCCGCCCACACCAGCAGTCGACGCTTGGGCTGTTCCTCGACACCCCGAAGAGGCACAACGGCGAGAACACCGTCACCACGCAGATGCTCCTCGTGCTGGTCCACCTGCGCAAGGGAAAGACGTTCGCCGGGCTCGGAGCCGTTTTCGGGGTGTCGGCGGCGACCGCGTGGCGCTACGTGGAGGAGACGGTGGCGCTGCCGGGCGGGGTGCACGACCTGACCGCCGCCCGCCTATGGGGTATCCCGCACGAGCTGTTCACAGCGATGCACAGATAGAAGCTAAGTCCGCTGCTGATGAACCAGGTCAAATGCTCGGTTGAGGACGGCCCGGCGGTGCGAGATAGGTTCGCTGCATGCTGAAAGGGTTGAACGAGATCGCTTGGGAATCCCTGAAGCACAACTACGGGAGCGGAGCGGACGTACCCACGTTGTTGCGGGACATACTGGATCCGCAGCGAGCGGATGACGCTGTATTCAAACTCTCGAATCACCTTCACCACCAGGGCGGGTGGATTTGCTCCGCAGCTGTCGCGGCTTTGCCGTACCTCGTCGAGCTGGCGTGCACCCCAGCAGCATGCCATCGCACAGAGCTGGTCGAGCTGCTGGGCGATCTTGCCAGGACCGCCCGCAGGTGTCGCAAGGAACTGGTGGCCGATGGATGGGGATCGGCGTGGCGCGGCACGCTGCCTGCACTTACAGAGCTGTTGGATGATCCGGACCCGGGGCTGCGGCGGATGGCGACCTATCCGCTGTCCGCCGGGCAAGAAGCCGGCCATCTCCTCATCCAGTGTCTGCGTGACCGCTGGGGCCGAGAAGAAGACACCGCCGTCCTGGTGAGCATGATGGTCGCGGCGAAGATGCTCGCTGCTGACGGTACAGATGAGGACGTGCGGCTAGTGCGAGACTGGCTTGCCGGGGCAGAGGAACACCCGCTCGCAGAGGTACGGCTGGCCGCGCTGGTCTGCTCGCCGTCATCTCTTCTCCGCGATCAGCTGGATGCAGCCGTCCAGTTGCTGCTTGAGGAAGAGCTCGCAGGGCTACGTGAGGCGCATTTGTGGGTGGGCCCGGCACGGGGCAGCACAGTGCGCTGGGTATACGACACGTTAAAAGACGACGCCGACTCCCAGACCGAACTCTGCCTGCGCCTGCTGGACGCCCCCCGTGCCGATCGGCGTGTCGGCGCCGCCAACTCGTCGGCCCGGCTCCTAATGCATCGGCGCTCCCCTCAGCCCCGGTTACTGCCGGCGCTCGCCAAGCGGATGAGCGACCCTGATATCGACGTCCGACGTGTGGCGGTGCATCTGGTAGCCGTCGCGGGAAACACCGCTCATGCCGATCTGCTGGCATCGGCGGCGACCGACCAGACTCCGTTCTCTCAGCGGTTGTCCGGAACCGTGGGCGACATCGCCGTGTGGGGGCTGGCCAGGTTGGGCGATGCGCGTTGCGTCGCTCCGCTCGTCGAGCACATCACCCACGCCGTAACAGCTTTCGGCTACAACTCCGGCCATTACAGCGCGGACTTCTACTGGGTGGTGCTTCCAGGGATTCACGAGGTGCTCGGGCGCGTTCCACAGTACGCCGCGGATCTCCTGCCCGCAGTCCGCACTCAACTGCGTGCAGCAACGTTGCCGAACGAACGGCGGGCGCTCTGCCAGACGATCACAGCGTGGGGGCCGGCGGCATCTGAAGCCGTTCCCGAGCTCATCGCGCTACTTCACAGCGACACCGCCGAGTGGGCGGCAGAAGCGTTGGCCGCCATCGGGTCGGCGGCCAACGCCGCTGATTCGCGACTGCGGCAGCTGGCTCTTGATGCTGAGGTGAATCCCAGAGTTCGCAGGACGGCGGCGTGGGCCCTCTGGAAGGTCTGCGGCGATCCCACGGCCGCGCTGAGCGTCTTACGCATGGACTTGCGAACCGGTGGCCTGGGTTCCGCTGTGCAGCGCGTGGCCGATCTCGGGGCCGAGGCCAGGCCGCTCCTACCTCAGGTGCGAGAACTACTGGACAGTGAGGACGCCTGGACCCAGGCCCAGGCCGCACACGCCGTGTGGGCGATCAGTGGTGAGCCAGACAAAATCGTGCCCATTCTGCAAAGGATCATTCTGCCGTTGGGCGAGGGCCAGATGCTGCCCGTAATGCAGGCCGCCGTGCATTGCCTCGGGAAGATCGGTCCCGCCGCCATACCCGTCGTTCCCCTCCTGCAGCAGGCATTGGCCACCGATCGACGCCTCAGCTACGGCTCGGGATGGCGGGCTATTCATGAGGATGAGGAGTTCCGCAACGAGATCCACGATGCCCTGGTCCGAATCGACGCACGCTGAGCCCAGGCGCGAAAGAGACCACGTTTCCTGGATCGCTGCTGCCACGGTAAGGCCGTGGCCTGCTGCTGCGCCGGCACGGGCCCGCGGCCGACCATGGGTCCGCCCGACATTGGCTGAGACTTCCGAATAGGACCACTGGAGCTGACCCCGCGGCGTACGCCCCTGTCATGTCCCCGCCGGCCCGGCGGGGACATGACAGGTGCTCAGAAGTAACGGGAGCTGAGGTCGGTGGTGGGCCAGGTGGTGACCTTGCCGATCTCGGCGTTGATCCGTGGACTCAGCACGTCGAAGTCGAGGCTTCCGCTCTCCTCCCGGCGGTTGAACAGCGCGGCATAGGTGAAGCCGTTCTGCAACCGAGCCAGATAGGTGTACGTGCCGGGCAGCGAGCCATCGTGCCAAGTGTTGAGGTGCCCGGTCACCTGACGCACCCACCAGCCCGCGCCGTACCAGGAACCGCTTGAGGTGACGCCGATCTCCGGCTTGGCGAACATCTTGCCGATGGAAGCCGCATTGAGCACCGGACCCGCCGCGTCAAAGATCCCCGCGAACCTGACCAAATCCACCGCGGAGGCCAGCCAGCCACCGCCGGGACCACGGTTGGCCATACTGAAACCGCCGTACGGAGTGGGCACCACGGCGCCCGTAGGACCCGTGACGGTCTTACTGGTGAAACGCGACTCGTAGAACACCTCGCCGGGAAACGCTTCAGCGCGGAGCGTACGGCCGAGCCTCAATCGGGTGATGCCGACGGGCGCCAACAACTTCTGCTTGACGTAGGACTCGTAACTCTGCCCGGAGACCTTCTCGACGATCCGGCCGAGCAGCATATAGCCGTAGTTGCTGTACGCGTAGCGGCTGCCGGGGGCGAAGTCGAGCGGCCGACTGCTTGCATACTTGACGATGTCACCCTGGGTGATCGGCAGCGGTATGCCGAGCGTGTCGGCGATCACGTGGTCCAGATACAGATAGTCCTTCGAGATGGCGCTGTCCCAGCCGCCGGTGTGCTGCAGCAGCCGCAGCACCGTCACACTGGCCAGCCGGGGATCCGCCGCGGTGGACAGGCCGAGCAGACCGGCCACTGAGGCGCCCAGGCTGAGCTTGCCGTCCTGGACCAGGCGCATGATGGCGGCGGCGGTGATGTGCTTACTCAGGCTCGCGATCCGGAAAAGCGAGGTGGGCGACACCGCGGGTACGGCCCGGCCGTCGCTGGAATACCGGTAACCGCGCGCCAGGACGAGCTTGCCGTTCTTGACGATGGCGAGCTGGGCACAGGAGATGTCTCGCTCGATGATGTAGGTCTTCAGGACCTGGTCGAACCTGGCGAGCGTGGCAGGAACGACCCCGGACACCGCCACCGCCGGGGCGCTGCTCGCCCGCACGGGCGGCGCACCGAGTACGACCGCGGGCACCATCGCAGTACCCGCCTGGAGAAGCCTTCGCCTGCTGAGCAGCGTCACATGCGGTCCTTGGGTCGGCGGTTGGAGGGGCATTGAACATCGGTAGCGGATCTTAGGGTGCATTTTTGGCTTTGGCCAATAAGGTTTTTGGACACTGACCTCGGTGCCATCGACCGCCCGGTCCACCACCGGCCGCGCGCCCGCGACCTGCTCGCACCTCCATCGCAGTCCAGGTGCCGGTGCTATCTATGGCCCGCCGCCGTCGCGGCCTCCTACTACCGCAGGCACGCACCTGCACCGTCGCGACGCCCCCGAACCGGCCAGGGTCAGCCGCTACTTCAGATCCCAGGCGCCGGCCGGGATGATGTACCGCGTGTGGCGGCTGCGCAGCCAGTCGGCGTCCAGTTATAGGAGCCCGCCGCCATCGGAGAGCTCCTCCTGCGGCTCGTTCATGCCTATGTGCAGGCCCACGTACTGGATGATCTGCGTCCAACCGGGGGCCTGCTCACCGATCCACACCACTCCGGTCTCCGCGTCCAGCTCGCCCAGGTCGTCGCCGATCTCCGCCCACACACACTCGACGGCCGAATCAGGATCGACCCGCAAACGTGCGGCGGCCTCGGTGACACTCAGGCCCTTGCACCAGGCACCGAGGAAGACGTCATGCAGTTCGTACTCGTTGAGCAGGTCATAACGCTCGTTGGGGAAAGCCACGGTCGCGTCCTGTTCGGATGAAGAAAACACCCTGGCGCGGCACGCTTCCCAGCGTGCCGCGCCAAAGCAATGTCGCGATCATTCTGCTGGTGGACCACCTAATCGACGATTCTCACCCAGAACTTGTTGTCGGCGCCCACCCGGTAGCGCGAGCAGAACGCCGACAGATATCGACCGTGGAGGTGTTCTGCAGTGTCGGGATGTACATGTCTCGCCAAGGCAACCAAGAGAGCCGAAATCCGCCAGATCCCATACACGCGACCCGAAAGACCTGCGCCTCAATGCTCGTAGCCCTCAACCCCCGCCCAAGGATCGCCACACAGATCCTCCGCCACAGCCAGATGCCGTGACCATGAACATCTACGGCGAGGTCTCCCCCAACGACACCAGGGCAGTCCGAAAGAAGCTCGGGGACAAGTGCCGTAGCTGGACTCTGCTGCTGTATCAGGCCATCCGAAGCCCAGAATGATCGAGGAAACACCCCACCCCGGGAAGGCGGGGCGGAGCACCGCAGCCGGGGGTTCCAGCGGGTCGCCCCCTGGTAAACCGGGGGGTTCCAGCGGGTTTCCCCCTGGCAGACACGGGGGTTCCAGGGCGTTTCCCCTTGGAAGACACAGAGAGGCGGCCCGTGCCGAGCAAGCAAAGCTTGCAAGCACGGGCCGCCTATGTCTCGTGGAGCTATGGGGATTTGAACCCCAGACCCCCTCGATGCGAACTACCGGCACAACCCAGCTGAAGAAGCTCCCGCCCTGGTCAGAGGGTTGGCAGGGTATGGCTGAGTAGGTCTATGTGTGGGTGCGTTGCTGTACTTTCCTGCTGTACAGCGAATGAACTACTTGCCGTCTGACTGCTGCGGACGTTCAGCAGACCTACCGACAAAGACCGCGAGCACTGTGGTAGCAGAACTGATGACTACGGGGATGTCGCTTGCGTGCCCTCTCTCGACGAGCACAGCCGACAGAACTGCGATCAAGGCCGCCAAGTACAACGGGCCGCTTCCGAACGATACTCTCTTCACGAACCTTCTCCTCTTGGAGCTGGGGAACTTTAACCGCCCGTCGTGATTCCGGCCAAGATTCCGCGACGGGCGGTTTTCTGTGTCAGAAGCGTAGCGCTCTGGAAGCTCCAGAATTGGACAAGCGATCACGTGATCATCCAGCCAAGATCGACACAAAGGCGCAGGTCAGCGCGTAGCTGACAATCGACTTATCAAAAAATAAGTCGTTGATCACAGGTCAGAGCGTGTTGAATTTTCAACTAGAAGCGTCTCCGTGAAACCACAAAGGCGATCCACACCCCAAAACTTGCATATAACGATTCCGCATCACCGATGCACTTGGCCTCGGTAGCAATCCTGAGAGCAATGATCGGTCAGACGGCCAGTCCACGTAGAGTGCGCTAATAGCGCACTTCAGGGCATACATCTGCTGTGGCTTATCACAGCGATCTCCTGCCCTTAGGCTGGCTTCGCACCATGCGCCGCAGCGATCACGTCGATCTGCCGGGCCAACTCGAAGTCCTTCAGCGTGATCTTGTCGCCCGCGTCATGCGTGGTGCTCGAAAACGTCACGCGCTGCCAGCGGATATCGATGTCGGGGTGGTGGCCGATCTCCCGCGCCTTGGCACCGACATACATCACCAGGTGCAGGCACTCGTGGTACGTGTGCGTGTACGTCCGCCGGATGGCATCCCCGTCACGCTCCCATCCCGGCAGGGCCTCAAGCAGCTCATCCACCTCGGCATCGGCCAACGGGGCAGGCACAGACATCTGCGAGATCCTCCGCAATCAGGGCTTGACCGCCGCCAGCATCTCACTCATCGAACGCCCATGCGACGTGCGAGCCCATGGACGCATCGCCGTCCGAACACCGGCCAACGCGGTGCGCATTCGGGCAGAACCGGTTTCACCGATCAACCGCACGACCTGGCCCGCCATCTCCACGGCCCGCTCGGCCTCACCACTGGCAGCGAGCGCCACGGTGAACCGCGCCTTGAAGACACCCACATCGCGCTGCGACGTCGACGGCTGCTCAGCCAATGTCGTGGCCCACAGCGTTACAGCTTCCTTGTGCAGTCCGAGCCTCCCGTAGCAGGTGGCACGCTGCACATCGAGGTAGCGGGGAGTGCGCCGGGCCGCGTTGCCCCACGCGTAGTCGTCGTCCACCTGGCCGGCCAGTTCCGCCGCCCGGTCCAACACACGATCGCACTCCGCGCGCTCCCGAGTGAGCGAACGCCCGTGAGCCTCCTGCTGCATGGCCAGCACCTGG
>NZ_BOOW01000056.1 GCF_016863435.1 Sinosporangium siamense | reverse complement strand
CGCCTGGTGGGCGGCCTTTTTGTGTTTTCGGGGTTCTGTAGTCGGTTATGTACAGCGGTTTCAGCCAGGCATTGGGGGCTATTGGCGGGGCGCTGTGGGGGGCTTCTCTTGTTGCCTTGCGAGGGGTCGAGATCGCCATGGAGGTGCTTGGCGGACGATGGAAGCTGGCCGTTCTGGAGAAGCTCCTGGAGAGCGGCACACTGCGTTTCGGCGAGCTCAAGCGTGTGCTGCCGGGCGTCACACAGCGCATGCTCACTCGGCAACTCCGCGAACTGGAGACCGACGGGCTGGTCGAACGCACCGTGTATCGCCAGGTGCCGCCGAAGGTGGAATATTCGCTGACCGAGGCGGGCGAGAGCCTGCGGGACATCGCGGCCCGGCTGGGTTCGTGGGGGCGCTGGTATCTCGACACCCACGGCACCCCGTCCGGAAAAGCCGCCGAATCAGGCCTCGTTGGGCGGGACGAAAAGTCGTTCGGTGAGGGCGTCGACGGTGTCGAGCACGACGCCGGCGAAGTAAACGGTGCCGATCGCGAGCACATAGGTGCCCAGTGAGGAGATGTAACCGGGCGTGAGCCGCTCGGCGTCGACGATAGGCCGGTCGCCCGAGCGGCTGAAACCGAGTCTGGAGAACGGCAGCCGTACATAAGTGATGGGGAGACCGCCGAGGGCGGCGACGACCCCTTCGAGGTCCTTGTGGTCCGGCATGCAGACGAGCACGTGGTCGATGCGCGGCCACAGGGTTTCGGCGTGGCATCGGGCGGTGGCCGCCCCCGTTTGGTTGACGGCGGAGTCCACGAGCAGGTGGGTGCCGGAATCGATCCGGTGGAGGGAAAGCCGTCCGGGAAGGATCACGGTTTGGAGCGTTCCGGAGAGTGAATTGGCCGTCGGCACCCGCAGTCCCCGGCGGGAGAGGAGGCGGAGGGCCGCCGTGTGGCCGAGGACGGCGTTCTGGCCGCTCAGACCGATGGGCAGCAGTTCGGCGGGGAAGGAAAGCGGACCGGTCGGCTCCGGCGAGGCCGGGTCGAGCACCTCGACGTCGACGGGCGAGGTCTCCCGCATGGCCAAGAGCACGCCGGGGTTCTGCGGCAGTGAGACGACGGCTTCCGTGTGGTGATCGGCCAGGCCGACTTTCTCACGGGCGATGTCGGGCACGGTTTCGCCGAGAATGCCGAGGTGTTCGCCGAAGATCTCGGCCACGGCGAGGACGGTGGGGGGAAAGATCGCGGCCTCGTCGGAGCGCCCGCCCATTCCGGCTTCCAGCACAAGGACGTCCGCCTTGATCTGGCGCGCGTGAAGCACTCCGGCGATGGTGAACAGCCCGGAGGGGGCGAGGTAACCGGGTTCGTCGTCGCGGTTCGGAAGGTGCTGCCGCGCGCCGGCGAGCTGCCGGGCGAGATCGCGGAATGTGGCGTCGTCGACGGCTGCGCCGTTCACTCGAATGCGTTCGCGATTGTCGCGCAGGGCGGGACCGGTGACGGTGACGACGCGGAGTCCGGCGGCGGAGAGTACGGCGGAGGCATAGGTGGCCGTGGTGCCTTTTCCCTTGGATCCGACGATGGACAGGACGGGAATGGCGTTGTCGACGTCCAGCCCGAGGATCTTGACCAGCGCGCGGGCCCGCTCAAGGCTGCGGCGCTCGCCGTCGCCCCGCGTCCGCCATTCGTCGAAGAAAACCGCGTCCAATGTCACCGGCAGATGTTACCGCCGGGCCAAGAACGCCTGTGCGCTGGGGTTATTCGGCCTGCCGAAGGCTCGGCACCCCACATGACCTCTTGATCTTGGGCGCCGGAGCGTTCGCTAGATCATCTCCGGGGTAAGCCCGGATAACGTGGCCCGCTCGGCGGGCAAGGTGGGACAACGGTTGGGGCAACCCCCGGTCGCACTAGGCTGTTCTGGTGATGTCAGTGAACGAGCTCGCGGCCGTTGAGGCAGAGATCAGGGGCCGGGGCGTTGAGTGGGAGATCGATCCCACCCTCGATCGGATCGCCCTCCTCATGGATATTTTGGCCGATCCCCAACGCGCCTACCCGATCGTTCACATCGCGGGCACCAACGGCAAGTCGAGTACGGCACGCATGGTCGAGGCGCTGCTGCGCGCCCGTGAGCTGCGCACGGGGCGTTACACCAGCCCTGAGTTCGCGAGTCTGCGGGAGCGGATCTGCGTGGACGGCAAGCCGATCTCCGCGGAGCAGTTTGTCGAGGTTTTCCGTGACATCCAGCCTTACGTGGAGATGGTTGACGCCAAAGGGGTCCGGCTGTCGTTCTTCGAGGTGCTGACGGCGATGGCGTTCGCGGCCTTCGCCGACGCCCCCGTCGACGTGGCGGTCGTCGAGACCGGGATGGGCGGCACCTGGGACGCCACCAACGTGGCCGACGGCCTGGTGGCGGTGGTCACGCCGGTCTCGCTGGACCACACCGAATACCTCGGCCCCGACGTCGAGACGATCGCGGGCGAGAAGGCCGGCATCATCAAGCCCGGGGCGACCGTGGTGCTGGGGCAGCAGCAGTTGTCCGCGGCTCAGGTGCTGATGCACAAGGCCGCCGAGGCCGGCTCCGTGGTGGCCCGGGAGGGCATCGAGTTCGGGGTGCTCGGCGCGGAGCTCGCGGTCGGCGGCCAGCTGATCCATCTCAAGGGGCTCAAGGGCGTCTATGACGAGATCTACCTTCCGCTGTACGGCGCGCACCAGGCGGCCAACGCCGCCTGCGCTCTGGCCGCGGTCGAGGCGTTGACCGGCGGGGACGATCCCCTGGATGTGGAGCTGGTGCGGCAGGCCTTCGCGGGTGTCACGTCGCCGGGACGCCTCGAGGTCGTGCGGGGCGGGCCGACCGTGCTCGTCGACGCCGCCCACAACCCGGCGGGCATGGAGGCCACGCTGGCCGCCGTGCACGAGTCCTTCGACTTCACCCGGCTGATCGCGGTCGTGGCGGTGATGGCGGACAAGGACGTGACCACTCTGCTTGAGCTGCTCGAACCCATGACGGCGGAGATCGTGGTCACGCGCAACTCCTCCCCGAGATCGATGGAGGCCGACGAGCTCGCCGCCCTCGCCGAAGGTATCTTCGGCGCCGATCGCGTCCACAAGACGGCGCGCATCGACGACGCGATCGACCTCGGCATCGGTCTGGTCGACGAGGCCGGGGAGTTCAGCGGGGCGGGGCTGCTGATCACGGGATCGGTGGTGACCGCCGGCGACGCCCGGGTGCTTTTGAAGGCGGGCGGCGCGGATGGCCGTTGAGATCGACCTTGAGGCCGCCGCCGAGATCGGCGCTGAGATCGGCGCTGAGATCGAGGCTGAGGCCGCCGCCGGGGTCCGCGGCTCAGATGACGACGGTGTGAAGGTGAAGGTGGGCGAGTGATGAACTTCGAGGTCACTCCGGGCATGCGTCGCCTGTGCGCGAGTGTGCTGGGCATGGAGGCGATCGTCGTCGGGCTGAGCACGCCGGTCGCCATCTCGGTCGGCGGCGTCGCCCCCGCGCTGGCCGTGACGGTGGGCATCGGTCTCGCGCTGTTGTGCATCGTCACCGCCGGCCTGCTGAGATGGCGTTTCGCCTATGTGCTGGGGAGCCTTGCGCAGGTTCTTGCGATCGGGGCGGGATTTCTGGTTTCGAGTATGTTCTTCCTTGGTGCGCTGTTCCTCGCGCTGTGGATCACCGCGATTATCGTTGCTCGCCGTGTCGAAGGCGTGACTTCCCGCTAAAGTCGGCCTACATGGCCGTCCCCCCATTCCAGCGCTCCCACGCGGTGGCGGTTCCCCCAGTGGGGTCATCGCGCGTGCTTCCCGCCTCGGTCGGCGATGGGCTGCTC
Organism: Sinosporangium siamense; assembly: GCF_016863435.1. Lineage (GTDB taxonomy): Bacteria > Actinomycetota > Actinomycetes > Streptosporangiales > Streptosporangiaceae > Sinosporangium > Sinosporangium siamense. The sequence continues at coordinate 76,909 of NZ_BOOW01000056.1, read as the reverse complement.
CTCCTGCTCATCGCGCTCGCGTTGCCCTTGGCGATCGTCGCCGTGCCCAGCACGGTCTCCGTCGTCTCATCACTTTTCCCGCCGGGCATGGAGCCCGTGCCGATGTATCGCGCCCACGGGCTCGCGCTGCCCGCGATGGCGGTCGCGGTGCCGCTCGCCGCGGCGCTGCTGCGCCGGGTGAGCCCTGCGGCGATCATGCTCCTCGGGCTCGCGTTCCTCGCGGTGGCCGACGCCGCGGGAGGCTTCGCCGACTCCGCGGCGACCGTCGGGCTCTTGCGGGTGGGCCACGGACTCGGGGCCGGCCTGCTGGCGCCCGCGACCTTGGCCGCGGCCTGGCGCACGGTGCCCGCGGCCCGGGTGGTGTGGGCGGCGGCGCTGGCCGTCGGCCTGATGATGGCGCAGGCCCTAGCGCTGCTGCCGATCGACGAGGCGACCTCGTGGCGCGTCACCCTGCAGCCCTATCCGATGGTCACCGGTGTGGCTCTCGCTCTCGGCGCGATCTACTTCGTCCTCTGCCTCAGAACCGGCGACCCCGCGGATGCCCGTGCCGACTGGTCGCTCCCGTGGTTGCCCACCCTGGCGTCGTCGGCGGCGATCGCTCTTCTCGCCATCGGCACCACCTTCTCCTGGATGTCGGCCTACGTGCTGCCGGCCGCGGGGTTGTCGCTGGTGTTGCTGCTCGTGCTGGCGTCGTTCGAACGTGTTGTCGGGCATGCGGGGCGTTCCGCCGCCCTGGTGATGATCATCGTGGGAATGGTCGTTCTCCCGACGGCGGCCCAGGTCACCAACGTGGAGCTGCGCGGGCTCGGGGGACCGGGGCTGTCCGGGTTGTGGCTGTCCTTCGCGGTGGCCTCCGCGATGGCGGTCGTGGCGGCCGCGGTCGGCGCCCGCGTCGCCGTGGAGCGCACGCACGCCCTGGTGTGGGCGGGGTTGCTGCTGGTCGTGGGGGGATTGGTCACCGTGAGGCTCATGGTGCCGGTGGCCGACGGCCTGCCGTTGATCGCCCTCTTCGGGTTGTTGTCGGTCGGCACGGCTTTGTCGGTTGTGGCGTCCTTGCGAAGAGCGGGCCCGATGTCCGCGGTGTCCGCCGTGTCGCTGTGCTTCTCCGCCGTGCTCATCGGCTACATGCTCAGCGTCGGCATCCAGTTCGTGTGGCTGCGCGGTGTGGTTCCGGGTCCGGAGATGGCCGACGCGCTGGTGGGCGCCGTGCACGAGTGGGCCCTCGTGGCGGGTTTCCTCGTGCTCGCCGTCATCGTCTACGGCGCCTTCCTGGCCCGCCAGGAGACCGTCCGGGCCGGCGCCCCCGCGGTCGCCGGGCCTGCGGCGGAGGCCCCCGACACCCCCGTTCCGCCCCCCGCCTCCGTTCCCGAGGACACCCCGCCCGCCCACCGCTCTCCTTCCGTACGGCAGGAGCTCGCCATGGCCCTCCTCGTCCCCTCACAGCCGACCACCACCGACAAGGGGGACAAGGGCGGCGCGGATAAGAACAGCACAGACAGGAACGGCGCAGACAAGGACGGCACCGACAAGGACGGCACCGACAAGGACGGCGCGACCGACCCGGCGGCCCCTCGCCAATCCGAGGAGAAGGCGGGCCAGGCCACCCCACCCGCCGGTCCGGACACACCCGCCTCCCCACGCCTGCTCCATCGGCATCTGCCCCACGACCGGCCTCCCGGCGACGAGACCGCCCCCACCGCCTCCGACCACGATCGGGCGGACGACAGCGCCGCGGGCGAGCCGAACGGCGGCATCTCCGCCGCCGAGCCCCAGGCCGTCACCGGGGATGTGATCGCCGCGGGCGACGCGGGGACACAGGGGAAGGGCGAGGACGTGACTCGGGAAAAGACATCCGGCTCACCCGAATCCCCTCGAAAGCCCCAGGTGGAGGCCCCCGGCGCCGCCACAGGCGAGCGGGCGGCCCCGAACGGCACTCCGGTGGCCCACGGTAAGGGTCGATCAAGCGACTCAGGCGACCAGCGCGGTTAACGGCGTCCCACACCTCTCCGGCGCCGCCCGTCGCAGGTCACGTCATCAAGTGGCTTCCGCCGTACGGCACCGCGGGGTGTGAGATCGCCAGGGGAGACCCGGCCAATACGGCGGGGGCCCACGTGACCGTGTGGCTTCCGCCGTACGGCGGTGCGGGGTGTGAGGTCGGCCGGGGGGCCGGCCGGAATGGCGGAGTGTGCATGTCATCGTGTGGCTTCCGCCGTACGGCACAGCGGGGGTGTGCGATCGCCCAGGGGACCGTGCGGGGGGCGGTAAACTTCGCGCGACCACTTACCGCATTCCGCGGGTCAGTCTTGTTCAAAGGAGAACCCCTGGTGTCTGAGCGCACTCTCGTCCTGGTCAAGCCCGATGGTGTGAAGCGCGGGCTCGTCGGCGACGTTCTCGCCCGGGTCGAGCGCAAGGGCCTCACGATCGTGGCCATGGAGCTGCGCACGCTGGACGCCGACACGGCCAAGGCGCACTACGCCGAGCACGCCGAGAAGCCGTTCTTCGGGGAGCTGGTCGACTTCATCACCTCCGGCCCGCTCGTGGCCATGGTGCTGGAGGGGCACCGGGCGATCGAGGCGTTCCGGACGCTGGCCGGGGCGACGGACCCCGTGAAGGCGACGCCGGGCACGATCCGCGGCGACCATGCTCTGCAGATCGGGGAGAACGTCGTGCACGGTTCCGACTCGCCCGAGTCCGCCGCCCGCGAGATCAAGATCTTCTTCCCGGACCGCTTCTAGTTCAATCCCGGGTAAGGCTTCCTCGGCCGCACGTTTGACCTTTCTGAGGCTCTGCGGGCGGTAAATGATGGGGATTGCCCGGTGTGGTGTCTGGCATGTTGGGCCCCGTCGTGACTGAATGACGGGGCTCTCCGCATTCCGGGCAAACAGGAGTTGAGGGCAGAGACGACAAGTTTTTCCCCAACAGGGAGGGCTCAGCCCGCTCGACGGTGGGTACGTCACGTTACGATTCGGATGCGATCCGTAATCATTCGCTAACGACGTTACGGAAGGCCTCCTTCCCCATGGGCAGCAAGCTCGCTTTTCTCGGCCGTGACATGGCGGTCGATCTCGGTACCGCCAACACGTTGGTCTATGTGCGTGGGCGCGGCATCGTGCTCAACGAGCCGTCCGTCGTGGCGATCAACACGACAACCGGCAAGATCGTGGCAGTGGGCATCGAGGCCAAGCGCATGATCGGTCGTACGCCTGGCAACATCGTGGCCATACGTCCGCTCAAGGACGGCGTCATCGCCGATTTCGATGTCACCGAACGCATGCTCCGATATTTCATTCAGCGCGTGCATAAACGTCATCGTTTTGCCAAGCCCCGCATCATCATCGCGGTTCCCAGCGGGATCACGAGTGTGGAGCAGCGCGCGGTCAAGGAAGCCGGTTATCAGGCCGGCGCGCGCAAGGTCTACATCGTGGAGGAGCCGATGGCCGCGGCCATCGGGGCGGGCCTGCCGGTGCACGAGCCGACCGGCAACATGGTCGTCGACATCGGCGGCGGCACCACTGAGGTGGCCATCATCTCGATGGGGGGCGTGGTGGCCAGCCAGTCGCTCCGCATCGGCGGCGACGAGCTCGACAAGGCGGTGATCACCTTCGCGAAGAAGGAATACTCGCTGATGCTCGGCGAGCGCACCGCCGAAGAGATCAAGATGGCCATCGGGTCCGCATGCCCCCTCAGCCAGGAGGCGCACGCGGAGATCCGCGGGCGCGATCTGGTGAGCGGCCTGCCGAAGACGATCGTGATCTCCGCGCATGAGATACGCAAGGCCACGGAGGAGCAGGTCAACGCGATCGTGGACGCCGTCAAGACCACGCTCGACAAGTGCCCGCCCGAGCTCGCCGGCGATCTGATGGACCGCGGCATCGCGCTGACCGGCGGCGGTGCCCTGCTGAGAGGCATGGACGACCGGTTGCGCAACGAGACCGGCATGCCCGTGCACCTGGTGGACAACGCGCTCGACTCGGTGGCGATCGGCTCGGGCAAGTGCGTCGAGGAGTTCGAGGCGCTTCAGCAGGTTCTGGTGCCGGAACCGCGGCACTAATGCGGGACACGCGCCGGGCACGGCTGTTCCTCGGGCTGCTGCTCGCCATGGCCCTGGTCATCGTGACGGTCGACCACCGCGCACGGGGCACGTCGCCGTTCGCGACGCTCCGCGAGGTGGGGGCGTGGGCGATCGGGGGAGTGCAGAGCGCGGTGTCCGACGTGGTGCGGCCGGTGGGGCGGTTCTTCTCGATCTTCACCTCGGCTCCGTCGGCGCAGGAGCGCATCGCCGGGCTCAAGGCGGAGAACGCCCGGCTGCGGGCGGAGTTGTCGGGCAACAGGCTTGATCAGTCCCGGTCGGCGGAGTTGCGGCGAATGCTCGGGGTGACGAGGGCCAAGGGTTACAAGGTCGTGCCGGCCCAGGTGGTCGCCCGGCGTGGGCTGCCCGGTTTCGAGGACGCGGTGGAGATCGACGTGGGCACCAGGGACGGCGTCCGCTCCGAGATGACCGTCCTCAACGACGACGGGCTCGTCGGACGTGTCCTGCGGGCGGGGACGGGCACCTCGACGGTGGTGCTGCTGAGCGATCCGGCCTCGGCTGCGGGGGCGCGGCTGGAGGAGGGCAACGAGGTCGGTGTGGTCAACGGGGTGGGTGAGCACGGGCGGCTGGTCAAGTTCAAGCTGCTCGACGCGACGGCGACGCTGGCGCCGGGCCAGCGTGTCGTGAGCTTCGGCTCACAGCGCGGGGCACCGTACATCCCGGGGGTGCCGATCGGGGTGATCGAACGGGTGGAGTCGACGCCGGGCGAGCTCACTCGCACCGGATATGCCCGCCCTTATGCCGACCTCACCTCCCTGGATGTGGTCGGTGTGGTTGTGGGGGCACCTCAGCGCGACGTGCGTGAGGCGGTGCCCGCCGAGCGCGAGCGCAAAGGATGACAGCTGTGCCGATCGTGGGGAGAGGGGGTCACCCGTGGTCGTGTTGGCGCTGGCGGCGGCGATGCTGATGCAGCTCACCGTCGTCAACGTGTTGCCCTTGCCGGGCGGGGCGGCGCCCGACCTGGTGCTTCTGGTGGTTATCACCGCGGCGATGGTGCGGGGGGCCGGGAGAGGGGCGTTGATCGGGTTCTGCTCGGGGCTCGCGGCCGATCTGACGCCGCCGGTGATCCATCCGGCGGGGCAATATGCGTTGGTCTACTGCCTGGTGGGGTTCATGGCGGGGCGTTTGAGTGAACGGTCACCACGGCTGGGCGTGGCCGTCGCCGTGGCGTGTGTGGTCGCCGGGCCGCTGATCGCCGCGGGGGTGGCGGCGCTGATCGGTGACGAGCGGGCCACCTGGGCGGCGCTGCAGACGGCGCTGCCGCTGACGATCGTGTTCACGCTGCTCGCCGCGCCCGTGGTGGTCTGGTGTGTGCGCCGCATGCTGGGGGAGAGGCCGGTGCGTGAGGTGCGTGTCGCGGCCGTGCCGGTGCGGGGGCGGACATGAAGCCGGCCTGGGGCAGGCTCCTGGTGTTGCAGGTGCTGGTGATCGGCATGCTGGCGGTGCTGGCGGTCAGGTTGTGGCAGGTGCAGGTGGTGCGCGGCGCGGAGTTCGTGCACGCGGCCACCGAGACGCGCACGCGCGATGTGATGGTGCCGGCGGTGCGCGGGCAGATCCTCGACTCGGCGGGCCGTCCGCTGGTGCGCAACCGCACGGCGCTGGTGGTGTCGGTCGCGCCGACCGCGCTGGTCCGCACGCCGGGGGGCGGTGCGCAGGTGCTGGCGAAGTTGTCGGCGGTGCTCGGGCAGCCGGTCAAGGAGCTCAAGCAGCGTCTGCGCGCCTGCGGGCCGAAGGTGACCAGGCCGTGCTGGCCAGGCTCGCCATACCAGGCGATCCCCATCGACGCGACGGTCACGACCAGGCAGGCGCTGCAGATCCTGGAACGCCAGGAGGAGTTTCCCGGCGTCACCGCTGAGATCCAGGCGGTTCGCGAATATCCGGGCAAACACGAGGCGTCCCAGGTGCTCGGCTATCTCCAGCCGGTCACCAAGGAGGAGCTGGACAAACGGCATGGGCTGAAGTCCACGTTCTCCGGGGTGGACCTCGTGGGGCGCGACGGCCTGGAGTTCGTATACGACGAGGAGCTGCGCGGCACCCCGGGGGTGCGGCGGGTGCAGGTCGACCGGCTCGGCAAGGTCATCGGGGTGGAGCAGCAGGTCGCCCCGGTGAGCGGGCACACGCTGATCACCAGCATCGACGCGAGGGTCCAGGCAGTGGTGGAAAAGGCCCTGGCCGGCGCCATGAAGAGCGCGCCGAAGGCCGACGGCGCGGCGGGGGTGGTGCTCGACGCGCGCACGGGGCGGGTGATCGCGCTGGCGAGCGCGCCGAGTTACAACCCGTCGATCTGGACGGGTGGCATCTCCGAGCATGAATATCAGGCGTTGTTGTCGGAGAAGTCCGGCAAGCCGTTGGTTTCCCGCGCCATCAAGGGGGAGTTCGCGCCGGGGTCGACGTTCAAGGTGTCGTCGGTCGCGGCGATGCTGCGGGACGGTTATCCGCTCAAAGGGCAATACTCCTGCCCGGGGTCGTTCATGGTGGGCGACCGGCCCTTCAACAACTTCCGGGGCATCGGCCTCGGCACGCTGACCCTGCACTTGGCGCTCGTCAAGTCGTGCGACACGATCTTCTACCGCGCCGCCTACGAGCAGTGGCTGCGCGATGGCGGCCTGCACCCGAAGGGGCGCACCAAGGAGCCCATGGCGACCACGGCCAGGATGTTCGGCTTCGGCCGTCCGAGCGGCATCGACCTGCCCGGTGAGTCGGCGGGCCGCATCCCCGATCGCCTCTGGAAGCAGCGCATCTGGGCCGCCACCAAGGACGAAAACTGCAAGCGGGCCAAAACCGGCTATCCAGAGGTGGCGAAGAAGGACGCGGGCCGCGGTGCCTTCCTGAAACGGCTCGCGTACGAGAACTGCCTGGAGGGATTCCAGCTCAGGCCGGGCGACGCGGCGAACTTCTCCATCGGCCAGGGCGACGTGCTGGTGACCCCCCTCCAGCTCGCCTCGGCATATGCGGCGCTGGCCGGTGACGGCAACCTCCGCAGCCCCCGCGTCGCGTGGGCTCTGATCCGCCCCGACGGCACCAAGGTCAGGGAGATCGTGCCCCCGGTGATCGGCAAACTGCCCATCACGGCGGAGCAGCGCACCTACATCCGCAAGGCACTGAGCGAGGTGCCGTCCGACGGCACCGCGGCTGGGGCGTTCGCCGGCTTCCCGATGGACAAGGTGCGGATCGGCGGCAAGACCGGCACCGCCGAGGTTTACGGCAAGCAGGACACGTCGTGGTTCGCCTCCTTCGCCCCGACCGAGTCACCGCGGTTCGTGGTGGTGGTCATGGTGTCCCAGGGCGGTATGGGCGGTCAGACGGCGGCACCCGCGGTGCGGGAGATCTACGAGGGCATCTACGGCATCAGCCGGAAAGAGGCCACCCCCGATCCTCGGGCGAGCAAGGTCGCGGGCGATCACGAGGACCGGCGGTCCGAGAGCGCCGAGGCGGCGCTGCCCGCGGGCCGCCCGGCCGAGGTCCTGCCCCTGGTCGGGCCGGACGGCAGGGTGACTCGGTGAGGGGCCCCGCCCGTGGGCGGGTGGCCCGGTGTGAGGTCCCGCCTTCGGCCGGGCTGGACGGGAGGGTGGCGCGGTGAGCCGGTCGGGGGCGGGGGCGCTTGAGCGGGGTGCGCTGGTCAAACGGCGCACGCTGGCCGATCGGGCCGAGGCCGTGTGGCGGGTCGACGGGGTGTTGCTGGTCGCCGTCGCGGCGCTGACGGTGATCGGCACACTGCTCGTGTGGTCGTCCACCCGCACGTGGGCGCCCGGCGCCACGGGGCTGGTCAAGAAGCACCTGTTCAACGTGGTCATCGGGTGGGTGTTGTGCGGGCTTGTGGCTATGGTGGATCACCGGGGGCTGCGGGCCTACGCGCCGTTGATCTACCTGCTGACCGTGCTCGGGCTGGTCGTGGTGATCACGCCGCTGGGCTCGACGATCAACGGCTCACATTCGTGGATCATGCTTGGCGGTGGCTTCGCCGTACAGCCCTCGGAGTTCGCAAAGCTCGGGCTGGTGCTGATCCTCGCCATGTTGTTCGCCCGGCCCGTCGAGGGGACCGAGCGGGCGCGCCCGCTCGACGTGCTGCTCGCGCTGGTCGCGGCGGTGATCATGATGGGCCTGGTCATGCTCCAGCCCGACCTCGGCACGACGCTTGTGCTCGGGGTGATCCTTCTCGGCGCGCTCGTCGTTGGGGGTGTGCGAAAACGGTGGATCGCCGGGCTCGTGCTGCTCGCCGGGGCGGGGGCGGCGGCGGTGTGGTTTCTCGATCTGCTGGAGCCATACCAGGTGGCGAGGTTCACCGCGTTTCTGGACCCGTCGACCGATCCGCGAGGGGTCGGCTACAACAGCACCCAATCGATGATCGCGATCGGGTCGGGGGAGTTGTTCGGCAAGGGGTTGTTCGAGGGCGGGCAGACGACCGGGAGGTTCGTGCCCGAGCAGCACACCGACTTCATCTTCACGGTGGCGGGCGAGGAGTTCGGGTTCCTGGGGTCGGTGACCGTGGTGGCGCTGATCGGCGCGGTGCTGTTGCGCGGGGTGCGCATCGCGCGCGACTGCGAGGACCGGTTCGGCACGCTGATGGCGGGGACGATCGTGTGCTGGCTGGCCTTTCAGAGCTTCATCAACATCGGCATGACCATCGGCATCATGCCGATCACCGGTCTGCCCCTGCCTTTCGTGTCGTACGGCGGGACCGCGACCTTCGCCAACATGATCGCGGTGGGATTGCTGCAATCGATCCACATCAGGACCCATCAGCGGCATGAGCGCGCTTATCGATGAATTCAACGGGGCACCACCAGCGAGCCGGGCAAAACCGGCAAATGTCATGTGTCACCCGCGGGTCCGGCAAGCCTTCACAGATTTCTGAGCAGGACAAAGGCGGCGGTGCGGCCGGAGCGGGGACGCCGCGCGCGTGAGACCGGCTAGCCTAGCTGCCATGTCTGTCGAGTCTGTCTTTCCCCGCCTGGAAGCGCTGCTGCCCCACGTGCAAAAGCCGATCCAGTATGTCGGGGGTGAGCTCAACTCGACCGTCAAGGAGTGGGACGACGCCGTCGTGCGCTGGGCGCTGATGTATCCCGACGCCTATGAGGTGGGCCTGCCCAACCAGGGCGTGCAGATCCTCTACGAGATCCTCAACGAGCTGCCCGAGACGATGGCCGAGCGCACTTACGCCGTCTGGCCCGACCTTGAGGCCCTGATGCGCCAGCACAAGGTGCCGCAGTTCACCGTCGACGGGCATCGCCCGGTGCGGGCCTTCGACGTGCTCGGCGTGTCGTTCAGCACCGAGCTCGGCTACACCAACCTGCTCACCGCCCTCAGCCTCGCGGGCATCCCGCTTGAGGCGGCCGACCGCACCGACGACGACCCGATCGTGCTGGCGGGGGGCCACGCGGCGTTCAACCCCGAGCCCGTCGCCGACTTCCTCGACGCCGCCGTGCTGGGCGACGGCGAGCAGATCGCCATCGCCATCACCGAGGTCATCCGCGAGTGGAAGGGCGAGGGGTGCCCCGGCGGGCGCGACGAGCTGCTGATGCGGCTGGCCGAGTCCGGCGGCGTCTATGTGCCGAAGTTTTATGACGTCGACTACCACGCCGACGGCCGCATCCAGCGCGTCGCCCCCAACCGCGCGGGGGTGCCGTGGCGCGTCCACAAGCACACCGTCATGGACCTGGACGAGTGGCCCTATCCGAAGAAGCCGCTGGTGCCGCTCGCCGAGACGGTGCACGAGCGGTTCAGCGTGGAGATCTTCCGCGGGTGCACGCGCGGCTGCCGCTTCTGCCAGGCGGGCATGATCACCCGTCCGGTGCGTGAGCGTTCCATCACCACGATCGGCGCGATGGTGGAGACCGGGATCAAGGAGTCCGGTTTCAACGAGGTCGGCCTGCTGTCGCTGTCCAGCGCCGACCACTCCGAGATCGCCGACGTCGCCAAGGGTCTGGCGGACAACTACGAGGGCTCCAACGTCAGCCTCTCGCTGCCCTCCACCCGGGTCGACGCCTTCAACATCGACCTCGCCAACGAGTTCTCCCGCAACGGGCGGCGCTCGGGCCTGACCTTCGCCCCCGAGGGCGGCTCGGAGCGCATGCGCAAGGTCATCAACAAGATGGTCACCGAGGAGGACCTGATCCGCACCGTCACCACGGCTTACAGCCAGGGGTGGCGGCAGGTGAAGCTCTACTTCATGTGCGGTCTGCCCACCGAGACCGACGAGGACGTGCTCGGCATCGCCGACCTCGCCAAGAAGGTGATCAAGGCGGGCCGCGAGGTGACCGGTTCGCGCGACATCCGGTGCACGGTGTCGATCGGTGGTTTCGTCCCTAAACCGCACACGCCGTTCCAGTGGGCCGCCCAGTGCGACCACGAGACGGTCGACGCCCGGCTGCGCGCGCTCCGCGATTCGCTGCGCCGCGACAAGGAATTCGGCAGGGCCATCGGTTTCCGCTATCACGACGGCAAGCCGTCCATCGTCGAGGGCCTGCTGTCCCGCGGCGACCGCAGGGTCGGCCGCGTGATCAAGGCGGTGTGGGAGGACGGCGGCCGGTTCGACGGCTGGAGCGAGCACTTCTCCTACGAGCGCTGGATGAAGTGCGCCGAGTCCGCCGGAGTCGACGTCGACTGGTTCACCGTTCGTGAGCGCGAGGAGAACGAGGTCCTGCCGTGGGATCACCTCGACGCCGGCCTCGACCGCGAGTGGCTCTGGCAGGACTGGCAGGACGCGCTCAACGCCGACGGCGCCGAGGTCGAGGACTGCCGCTGGACCCCCTGCTACGACTGCGGGGTGTGCCCGACGATGAGCACGGAGATCCAGATCGGCCCCACGGGGAAGAAGTTGCTGCCCCTGACGGTTATTTGAGTGACGTTGCGGTCCGGCGAAAATCTGTTTCCCGGACGCACCGATGCGGGCCGCAAAGGCGCGGATCATGCTTCGGGGACGGCCATGTGAGACGGCTCAGGCGAAGGCAATGTCGATTCGCCTGGGTTTAACGAGATTAGTGTTGTCGCCCATGGGGAGTCGGCTCCGCAACGGCCTTATCCTGGAGTGACGACAACACACTTGAGCGTGATCTCAAGCATTCCGCGGCAGGGCACCGCTCCTGCCGCGGGGGCCGGGGTCCGAGCTACTTGGGAAGGACAACAGCACTGACGAAACCTGTTCCCGACGGGCCCCCGCCCGCGCCTGTGGCACAGCGCCTTCGTGTGCGTTATGCCAAGCGCGGACGCCTGCGTTTCACCAGCCACCGTGACATCTCCCGGGCCGTCGAGCGTGCGGTCCGCCGGGCAGGCATCCCGGTGGCGTTCAGCGCGGGCTTCTCTCCCCACCCCAAGATCTCATACGCGGGGGCGGCGCCTACGGGTGTCGCCAGCGAAGCCGAATACCTGGAGATCGGCGTGACCCGCCCCTGCGAGCCGGCTCGCCTTCGCGAGGCTCTTGACGCCTCGCTGCCCCCCGGCCTCGACGTCGTCGACGTCGTCGAGGCGCGAAACGGCAGCCTGGCCGACCGGCTGGAGGCGTCGGCGTGGGAGTTGCGGTTGCCCGGAACACTGTTGGAGACCGTCTCCGATGCCGTCGGGCAGTTCCTTGCGGCTGATCGGGTCGAGGTCGAGCGCATGACCAAAAAGGGGTTGCGCCGCTTCGACGCACGGGAGGCGGTGCTGGGGCTCCTGGTGTTTGAGGGAATAGAGCAGAGAGCAGCAGGTCAGACGCCACCACAACCGTGTGTCATACTTCGCATGGTTGTACGGCACGTGACTCCTGCCGTTCGACCCGACGACGTTCTCACTGGTCTGCGTCTTCTAGCCGACTTCGCGCCGCCGTCGCCCCCCGAGGTGACCAGGCTGGCGCAGGGGCCGCTGGACGCGGACACCGGGGAACCCATCGACCCGTTCGACCTTGACCGCGACGCGAAGCGCGGCGGCGACGCGGTGCCGGTGGGCGAGGCCGTCGGCGGAGACCTATAGGACTTGGCGCCCGCGACTCTCGGCGTGAGAGAGCGGGCGGATAACGAGAGAGACGATGGCTCCTGCGCGGCGCGGCAACGCGCCCGGGAGCTGACGGGAGAGCGCCCGCATGCTCGACAACGAGCCCATCGCCGGGGCCGAAGGCTCCGGCGGGGACACAGAACAGATTCATACCGATATTCCCGCGGCGCAGGCCGAGACGACGGAGACGGCCGCCACGGTGCGCCGCCGCGCCGCCAGCCGCCCCGCAGGACCTCCCCCCGAGGAGACCGAGCCCGAAGCGGCGGTTTCCGCCCAGGCCGGCCCGTCGACCCGCTCGGCGGGCACTTCGGCCGGTTATGTACGCGCCTCCGCCACCCGGGTGAGCCGCTCGACCCGTTCGACGCGAGCCGCCGGTTCGGCCTCCCTCGACACCGAGGAGGCCCCCGCGGTGCCGGCCACGACGGGCAACGGCACAGCCGCCTCCCTGGCCGCAGGACCGCCCGCCGCGCCGGCCGAGGCCGACGCCGTCGAGGCACCCGCGGAGGAGGCGCCCAAGCGCACACGCCGCCGGGCCACGACCTCCACGGCCACCACCACGGCGCGGCGCACCCGTGCGAAGAAGGCCGACACCGAGGAGGCGGTGAGCGCCGAGGAGACCACGGTGACGACGGACGAGTCCGTCGCCGAGGCCACCGAGAGCCCGGCCGAGGCCGCCGAGGCCCCCGCGTCTCGCACACGTTCCACCCGGGCCACCCGAGCCACACGCACCACTCGTGCGACCCGCGCGAAGGCAGCCGACCCCGCCCTCAACGGCACCGCGGCCGATCTCACGGCCGAGCCCGCCGTCGCGGAAGACACCGTCACCGAGAGTGACGTCGCCGAGGTCACCGCCGCGGAGTCCGCCGACGAGGCGGTGGAGAGGCCGACCGCGCGTCGCCGTACCCGGCGCAGGACCGCCGGGGAACGCTCCACCGAATTCGAGGCCGAGACCGAGGCCGACGAGGTCGAGGAGCTGAAGGACGAGCCGCTCGACGGGGAGCTGCCCGGCGAGGACCTCGACGAGGACGACCTCGACCTGTCCGCCCGGGAGGAGGCGCCCGGCCGGACCCGGTTGTTCTCCGACCCGTTCGGGTTCGCCGCGCACGAGAACCTCGTGGCTCCCGCACCCGCCTTCCAGCCGCCGTCGGCGGTGTTCACGCCGCTGTTCCAGGCACCGGACCCGTTCATGGCCGAGCCGCCGCGCCCGACGCGCGAGGAGCGGCAGGAGCCCGTGGTGCGCGAGCCGGAGCCCGAGGTGGCCGACGAGGGCGACGACGACGATTTCGACTCCGAGGGCGAAGACCTCGCGGGCCGCCGCCGGCGCCGCCGCAGGGGCGGCAGGGGCCGGGGCCGGGCGCGTGATCGCGACGAGGGGGCCGAGGACGAGTCCGCGGAGGACGCGGAGCAGCACGTCGCCGCCGAGGAGCCGGTCGCCGAGGAGGCTGAGGAGCCAGAGGCCGACGCGGACGAGGACGCGGGTGTCGGATCCCGCAGGCGCCGTCGCCGCCGCCGCAGGGGCGCGGACGACGGGGCCGAGCCCGCCGCCGACGACCCGCCGAACACGGTGGTGCGCATCCGCGCGCCGCGCGTCGGCCGCCTGTCGACGGTCGACGAGGTGCAGAGCGTGCGCGGGTCGACCCGCCTGGAGGCCAAGAAGCAGCGCCGCCGCGAGGGGCGTGAGCTGGGGCGCAGGCGTCCGCCGATCATCACCGAGTCGGAGTTCCTGGCCCGCCGCGAGTCGGTCGAGCGCGTCATGGTCGTGCGGAGGACCGGTGGCCGCACGCAGATCGCCGTGCTTGAGGACGGCGTGCTCGTCGAGCACTACGTCGACCGCGAGTCCAGCCAGTCCTACGTCGGCAACGTCTATCTGGGCAAGGTGCAGAACGTCCTGCCCTCGATGGAGGCGGCGTTCATCGACGTCGGCAAGGGCCGCAACGCTGTGCTCTACGCCGGTGAGGTGAACTTCGACACCGCGGGCCTGGAGGGCCAGCCGAAGCGCATCGAGTCGGCGCTGAAGTCGGGCCAGTCGGTGCTGGTGCAGGTCACCAAGGACCCGATGGGCCACAAGGGCGCCCGGCTGACGAGCCAGATCAGCCTGCCGGGCCGTTACCTCGTCTACGTGCCCGACGGGTCGATGACCGGCATCAGCCGCAAGCTGCCCGACAAGGAGCGCACCAGGCTCAAGAGCATCCTCAAGAAGGTCATGCCCGAGAACGCCGGTGTGATTGTGCGCACGGCGGCAGAGGGAGCCTCGGAGGACGAGCTCAGCCGCGATGTGGCCCGCCTGTCGGCGCAGTGGGAGAACATCCAGCGCAAGTCCAAGTCGGCGAGCCCGCCCGAGCTGCTCTACTCCGAGCCGGACCTGACGGTCCGGGTGGTCAGAGACGTCTTCAACGAGGACTTCTCCTCCCTGGTCGTGCAGGGAGAAGAGGCGTGGGGCACGGTCGAGGAATACGTCAGCTACGTCGCCCCGCATCTGGGCGACCGCCTGACGCGGTGGGAGGACGACGGCGACGTCTTCGCCGCCTACCGCGTGGACGAGCAGATCGCCAAGGCCCTTGAGCGCAAGGTGTGGCTGCCGAGCGGCGGCTCCCTCGTCATCGACCGCACAGAGGCGATGACGGTGGTGGACGTCAACACCGGCAAGTTCACCGGCCAGGGCGGCAACCTGGAGGAGACCGTCACCCGCAACAACCTGGAGGCGGCCGAGGAGATCGTCCGCCAGCTCAGGTTGCGCGACATCGGCGGCATCATCGTGATCGACTTCATCGACATGGTGCTGGAGAGCAACCGCGACCTCGTGCTGCGGCGCCTGCTCGAATGCCTGGCCCGTGACAGGACCAAGCACCAGGTGGCCGAGGTCACCTCGCTGGGGCTCGTGCAGATGACCCGTAAGAGGGTGGGTCAGGGGCTTCTTGAGGCGTTCTCCACGGCCTGTGACTGCTGTAACGGGCGGGGGCTCATCCTGTCGACCGAGCCGGTCGACGGAAAGCCGGAACCCCGTGGTACACAGGGCAAGATGGCCATCGAGAAGGCGGTCTCGGAGAAGGTTTCCGCGGCCACTGATCAGGCTGGCCGTGATACTGTGACAGGTGCGCTCGGGGATGCCTCTGATGAAGACTCCCGAGCCGAACAGACCTCCGGCAGGGGGCGGCGACGCTCCCGTCGAGCTAAGTCGGCCGACTAGTGCTGACAGCCGATGATCCGTCCGGTTCGCTTGGGTTCCCGTCTTCCGGTATCCTTGCCAACCGGTGCGTCTGGTGGCGTGCCCGTTCGCGCGTCTACCCGGTTCGTCGGTCTTTGATTAAGACAGCAGCCGGATGCGGGGCGCAGCATCCAGCGAGCACGTAGTCAGAAGAAGGGTTCCGCGGTGTACGCGATCGTTCGTTGCGGCGGCAGGCAGCAGAAGGTCTCCGTCGGTGACGTCCTTGAGGTGGACAGGGTCGCCGGCGAGGTCGGTTCCTCGGTGTTGCTGCCCACGTTGCTCGTCGTCAACGGTGGCGACGTGACCACGGAGGCCGGCCGGTTCACGGTCACCGCCGAGATTCTCGGTGAGACCAAGGGGCCGAAGATCCGCATCCTCAAATACAAGAACAAGACCGGTTACAAGAAGCGCCAGGGTCACCGTCAGCGTTACACCCAGGTGAAGATCACCGGCATCGACCAGGCCTGATCGGGAGTTTGAGATGGCACATAAAAAGGGCGCATCGTCCACCCGGAACGGCCGTGACTCCAACGCTCAGCGCCTTGGCGTCAAGCGCTTCGGTGGCCAGCTTGTGAAGGCCGGCGAGATCATCGTCCGGCAGCGTGGCACGCACTTCCACCCGGGCGACAACGTCGGCCGGGGCAGCGACGACACGCTGTTCGCCCTGTCCGCCGGCCACGTCGAGTTCGGCCGCAAGCGCGGTCGTCGCGCGGTGAGCATCGTTCCCGTCGCGTGAACTGAGACCTGTCCGACTGAGATCAGTGCTTAGCTGAGATCAGTGCCTGACTGAGATCGGTGTCCAGCCGAGACCGGTTCGGCGACGAGAGACGTTTCTTCGCAGGGGTGGATCGCATGTGCGATCCACCCCTGTTCCTATATGAGAGGGGGCCTGGTGGCGGACTTCGTCGATCAAGTAGTCCTGCACATCAAGGCCGGTGACGGTGGCCACGGCTGCGCCTCGGTTCACCGGGAGAAGTTCAAGCCGCTCGGCGGCCCCGACGGGGGCAACGGCGGCCGAGGCGGCGACGTGGTGCTTGAGGTCGACCCCAACACCTCGACGCTGCTCGACTATCACCGGCGTCCATACCGCAAGGCGGCCAACGGCAAGCAGGGCCAGGGCGGCAACCGCGACGGGGCGGGCGGCGAGGACATCGTGCTTTCCGTGCCCAACGGCACCGTGGTCAAAAACGCCGACTCAGGCGAGGTGCTCGTCGACCTGATCGGCGTCGGCACACGTTATATCGTCGCCCAGGGGGGTTTCGGCGGGCTCGGCAACGCCGCCCTCGCCTCCACCAAGCGCAAAGCCCCCGGATTCGCGCTGCTCGGCGAGCCCGGCGACGCCCTTGACGTGGTGCTCGAGCTCAAGACCGTCGCCGACATCGCGCTCGTCGGATTCCCCAATGCCGGGAAATCGTCCCTGGTCGCGGCTTTGAGCGCGGCCCGGCCCAAGATCGCGGATTATCCGTTCACCACCCTGATCCCCAACCTCGGCGTGGTCACGGCGGGCGAGACCGTCTTCACCGTCGCCGACGTGCCCGGGCTCATCCCCGGCGCCTCCGAGGGCAAGGGCCTCGGCCACGAGTTCCTCCGCCACGTCGAGCGCTGCTCCACGATCGTGCACGTGCTCGACTGCGCGACGCTGGAGCCCGGCCGTGACCCCCTCAGCGACTTCGACGTGATCGAGGCCGAGCTCGCGGCCTACGGCGCCCTCGACGACCGCCCCCGGCTCGTCGTGCTCAATAAGGCCGACGTGCCCGACGCGCGTGAGCTCGCCGAGATCGTCACGCCCATGCTGGAGGAGCGCGGCCTGCAGGTCTTCACGATCTCCGCCGCGAGCCACGAGGGTCTGCGCGAGGTGTCGTTCGCCATGGGCGCCATGGTCGCCGCCCACCGGGAGTCGGCCCCCGTCGAGGAGCCCACCCGCCTGGTGATCCGTCCCAAGCAGCTCGGCGCCGCCGACTTCGAGATCCGCCGCACCGGGGAGAACAGCTTCCAGGTGACCGGCGACAAACCCGAGCGCTGGATCCGCCAGACCGACTTCACCAACGACGAGGCCGTGGGCTACCTCGCCGACCGCCTCGAACGCCTCGGCATCGAGCAGGCCCTCACCAAGCAGGGCGCCGTCGCCGGCGCGGTGGTGGTCATCGGCCCCATGGAGGGCGGCTACGTCTTCGACTGGGCCCCCACCCTCAACGCCGAGGCCCACCACTCGGGCCCCCGCGGCACCGACAACAGGATCGGCTGACAGTGCCGACCCCAAGACACCCCGTACGGCGGAAGCCCCGCACGCCGGCAAACCCACCCGGGGCGTCGGCGGGGCGGGCGCAGGGTGCGCCGGTTTCGCAGCCGGTGGAGGCAGTTTTGGTGGCCCGCTCGCGTGGGGGTTTCGCGGGGTGGGCGCAGGGTGCGCCGGTTTCGTATACGGCGGGGGCGGCCCACCTGCGAGACGTGTGGGCTTCGCAGCCGCTGGAGGTGGCGTTGGTGGCCCGCTCGCGTGGGGGTTTCGCGGGGTGGGCGCAGGGTGCGCCGGCTTCGCCTACGGCGGTGGCCACCGCGGCGCCTGAGGGCTACGCCGGCAGGGCGCGGTGGGTGCCCGGCTCGCGACCGGCCTTGGCAGCCCGCTCACGCGGGAATGTCGCGGGGGCGTCGGTTTTGCGAACAAGGGTGGTGGCCGCAGTGGCTCCCTCGCCTGAGCGGCCCGCGGGGCCGGGGCCATGGCGGTCGGCGGCTGGGCTGGTTGTCCGTGCCGGGCGGTTGGGTGGCCTGGGTGTCGCCTGTGGGTGTGTGGCGTCTCGCTGTGCCGGTGGGGTGTGCGGGCTGTGTGGACGGTCGTGCTTGCGTGGGCTGCTGCCGTACTTGTCGGACGCCGCGGTGGCTCCTTCGCTTGGGCGGCGCGCAGGGCCGGGGCGGTCTGCTTGGACGGTGGGGGTTCGCGTGTTTGCGTGGGGTGTGGGGTTTGGTGATCGGGTAACGGAAGGGAACAGGTGGCGGGCGTGACACCGCGTGGTTTGGTTGGTTCGGCGTCGCGTCTGGTCGTGAAGGTCGGGTCCTCGTCGTTGACGACGGCGAGTGGCGTCATCGACGTCGACCGGGTCGACGCGCTGGTCGATGTGCTGGCCGCGCGCCGCCGCACCGGCACGCAGATCGTGCTGGTCTCGTCGGGGGCGATCGCGGCGGGGCTCGGGCCGTTGGGGCTGGCGGCGCGGCCGCGGGATCTCGCCACTCAGCAGGCCGCCGCGTCGGTGGGCCAGGGCGTGCTGGTCGCGCGCTACACCTCGTCGTTCGCCCGGTATGGGCTGCGGGTGGGGCAGGTGTTGCTCACCGCGGACGACATGATGCGCCGGTCGCATCACCGCAACGCCCAGCGCACCTTGGCGCGGCTGCTGGAGCTCGGCATCGTGCCGGTCGTCAACGAGAACGACACGGTTGCCACAGACGAGATCAGATTTGGGGACAACGACAGGCTGGCGGCGCTAGTGGCGCATTTGATCCACGCGGACGCGCTGGTGTTGCTGTCCGATGTGGACGCGCTCTACACCGGTGATCCGCGCAAGCCGGAGTCTCGCAGGCTCGCGGAGATCACCGGGCCGGCCGACCTCGTGGGGGTCGAACTCGGCCGGTCGGGGGCCGTGGGCACAGGCGGGATGATCACCAAGGTGCAGGCGGCGCGCATCGCGACCGGGGCGGGGGTGCCGGTGGTGCTGACGGCGGCCGCTCACGCCGCCCAGGCGCTGGCCGGAGCCGACGTCGGCACCTACTTCCACCCCGGGGGCCGCCACCCCGGCACGAGGCTGCTCTGGCTCGCGCACGCCACTACGGGGCGCGGGAGGCTGCACCTCGACAGCGGCGCCGTGGAGGCCGTCGTGGGGCGGCGCAAGTCGCTGCTTCCTGCGGGGGTGACGGCGGTCGAGGGTGATTTCGCGGCCGGCGACCCCGTCGATCTCTGCGCGCCGGTCGGGCGTGTGGTGGCGAGGGGGCTGGTCAACTTCGACGCGGGGGAGATTCCCGACCTGCTGGGCCGGTCCACCAGGGAGCTCGCGACGGAGCTCGGTCCGGAATATGAGCGTGAACTGATTCACCGGGACGACATCGTCATACTTGAGGCGCACCACTGATCGTTTCCCCTGCTTAAGGGGTTCACCGAGGAGCGATAGGCCATGTCAGACGCCAATGACTTCCTGAAGGTCGCACGGGAGGCGCGCGAGGCGGCCGCGCTGCTCGGCCCGCTTCCCCGCGCCCCCAAGGACGCCGCGCTTCGCGTGATCGCCGACGCCCTCGTCGAGCGCTCCGCCGAGATCATCGCGGCCAACGCCCGCGACGTGGAGCGGGCGGGTGAGGGCGGCACGGCCGAGACCATGATCGACCGGCTGCGGCTGGACGAGGGCCGGGTCAAGGCCATCGCCCAGGCCGTGCGGGAGGTCGCCGAGCTGCCCGACCCGGTGGGTGAGGTGATCAGGGGCGGCACGCTGCCCAACGGCCTGGAGCTGCGGCAGCTCCGGGTGCCGCTCGGTGTGGTCGGCATCATCTACGAGGGCCGCCCCAACGTCACCGTGGACGGCGCGGCGCTCTGCCTCAAGAGCGGCAACGCGGTGCTTCTGCGCGGCTCCTCCAGTGCCTTCGAGTCGAACACCGCGCTGGTCAAGGTGATGCGTGAGGCGCTCGCGGGCACCGAGGTGCCGGCCGGGGCGGTGCAGCTGGTGCCGGGTGTCACGCGTGATTCGGTCAAGCACCTGATGCGGGCGCGCGGCCTGGTCGACGTGCTCATCCCGCGGGGCGGGGCGTCGCTGATCCAGGCGGTGGTCGAGGAGTCCACCGTGCCGGTGATCGAGACCGGGGTCGGCAACTGCCACGTCTACGTCGACGCCGCGGCGGACCTCGACATGGCGCTGCACATCCTGATGAACGCCAAGGTGCAGCGGCCGTCGGTGTGCAACGCCGCCGAGACCGTGCTGGTGCACGCGGACGTCGCCGCGGAGTTCCTGCCCCGCGCGCTCGCCGCGCTCGCCGAAGCCGGGGTCACCGTGCACGGCGACGAGCGTGTGGCCGCCTTCTCCGATGCCGTGGTGCCGGCCACGGAGGAGGACTACCGCACGGAATACATCTCGCTGGACATTGCGGCGGCCGTGGTCGACTCGCTCGACGCGGCGGTGGCGCACATCAGGGAATACGGGTCGGCCCACACCGACGCGATCGTGACCGGCTCTCAGGCGGCGGCCCGGCGGTTCGTGGCGCGGGTCGACTCGGCGGCGGTGGCGGTCAACGCCTCGACGCGGTTCACCGACGGCGGGGAGTTCGGCTTCGGGGCGGAGATCGGGATTTCCACCCAGAAACTGCACGCCCGGGGGCCGATGGGGCTGCCCGAGCTGACCTCGACGAAGTGGGTCTACACGGGCGAGGGGCACCTGCGCACCGCCGAAGGCACGGTCATCGCACCTTCGGGAAGCTAACGCCGTCACTTTGACTAAGAAATTACCGTCCGTATTCGCGATTTGCGTAGCGTAACCGGAGGGGTGTCAGGTTTGACTGGTGACCATGGAGATCGTGGTCACCCTGCTCTGCGTCGTCGCCGTCCTGTTCGGCGCCGACCGGCTGATGCTCGGGCTGGAGCGTCGCGGCCATCTGCGCTGGCGGCGCAGCGGCCGGCATGACCTGTCGGCCGTGCCCGAGACCGGGCTCGACGCGCTGTTCGCCGACGGCTCGCGTCGGCTGTGAGGTCGGACATGGCCACGAACGCGGGCGTGAAGCCCGGCGGGAGACGCGGGTTCTACGACATCGCGGCGCTGATCGCGAGGATCGTCGTCGGCATCGTCTTCGTCGCGCACGGGTGGCAGAAGGTCGCCGGTGGGCACGCGGCCGTTGCGGAGATGTTCTCGGCGGCGGGCATTCCGCTCTCCGGTTTCGCCGCGGCCATCACGATGATCATCGAGCTGATCGGCGGAGTGCTGCTGATCCTTGGGCTGCTCACGCCGCTGGTCGGGGTGCTGCTGTTCCTGGTCATGCTGGCGGCGTTCGTCTTCGTGCACGCGCGCAACGGGGTGTTCGTCCAGGACAACGGATTCGAACTCGTCGGTGCTCTCGGTTCGGCCGCGCTGCTGCTGGCCGCGGGGGGTGCGGGGCGGATCAGCCTCGACCATCTGATCTTCGGGCGCAAGGCCGAGCGGCGGCGGGCGGAGCAGGAGGCTGTGCCGTACACCCCGCCGACCGCGACCCAGCCTGCCGAGCCCCCGCCCGCGGCGAGACCGGCCGAGAGGCGTCCTTACGAGGAGGCCGAGCCGGGTGCGGAGCACGCCGAGGGCGAAGAGGAGCCGCGTGTGGTGCCGCCACCTTCGGCGACGCCGGGGGAAAGGACGGCGGACCACGAGCCTCCCTCGCGCTGGGAGAACGGCGAACCCCCGCGAGGTGGAGAGTCAGGATCCGGGACAAGATAACTCTTTTGTGTACGGCGTGCCTTCTGATACCAGTGGTGATCCCGCGCTAGGGTTATGTGCCCAGTGGATGCGCTGGCACCATGAGCCACCTGGCAAGGGGGAGCGTGAGCAAGCTCGGCCGGGTCGGCCCCTACACCCTGCTAGAGCGCCTTGGCCGAGGCGGCATGGGCGAGGTTTACCTCGCGCAGAGCAAAAAGGGCGACCCGGTCGCCCTCAAGATGCTGCGCGACACGCTCGACAGTGACCCCGACGCGCGATTAAGACTAAAGCGCGAGGTCCAAGCGCTTCGCCGGGTTGAGAGTCCCTATGTGACCCGGGTGCTCGGGGCCGATCTCGACTGCGACCGCCCCTATCTGGTCATGCAGCACATCGAGGGAGACACCCTCCTCGACGTCGTGCGCCGCGACGGGCCGCTCTCCGGCACCGAACTCCTGGTGCTGGCCCAGGCCATGGCGGCGGCGCTCGCGATCGTGCACGCGGCCGGCGTCATCCACCGCGACCTCAAGCCGGGCAACGTGCTCATGGGCACTGAGGGGCCGGTGCTGATCGACTTCGGCATCGCCCAGCTCATGGACGCGACCCGGCTGACCATGACCGGCACCTTCCTCGGCACCCCCGGCTACGCCGCACCCGAGCTGTTCGCCGACGAGCAGGTGGCCGAGCCCGCCGACGTACACGCCTGGGCGGCCACCGTCGCGTTCGCCGCCACCGGCCGCCCGACCTTCGGCGGAGGTACGGCCGAAGCCCAGATGTACGCGGTGCTGAACGGCAAAGCCGACCTGGCCGGCGTGCCCGCCGCGCTGCTGCCGCTGGTGCGCGCGGCGCTGCACCGCGAGCCGGTCAAACGGCCGACCGCCGCCGTGCTGGCCGATCGCCTGACCCGCCTGGTGCGGGTGGCCGATCCGGCGCACAGAAGACAGGACGACACGGCGGCCGGCCGGGGCAGGGTCGCGGCGGCGCCCCCCGCCAAGGCCACGGCCGCAAGGAACGGATCCCCGCGATCCGGCTCCACGAGCACGGTGCCCCCGAAATCCGTGCCCCCGAAATCCGTGCCCCCAAAGTCGGGACCCTCGAAGTCCGGGCCGAAATCGGTGCCGCCCAAGGCGGCGGTGCCAAAGTCCGCGGCGTCCAAGTCCGTGCCCCCCAAGGCCGCCGTCCAGCGGGCGCCGTCGCCTAAAGGGGCGTCCGCGCAGGCCGCGGTAGCGGTGTCCGCGGACGACACGCCGCGGCCCCGCCGCCGCAGGCGCCCGGAGGCGGGCGCCGACGGCGTGCGGAGGCGGCGGCGGGCGGGGGCGGACGGGCAGGTCGCCTCCCACGTGGGGGCCCTGCCCGCGGGCAACACGACGCTCATGACCCTCGCGGTGCTCGCCGTGCCCTGTGTGGTCGCGATGGTGGTCTGGCCGGTGGCGACGTTCGCGGTGACCGCGCTCTTCGGAACCCTCACCAGAGCCACCTGGATGGGGCACTGGATGGTCAGGAAACGAAGATCGGCCCGGGTGCGCCTGCTCCTGCGTGTCGTCGGCTTCCCCGCGTCTCTGGCCGCCTCGCTCGTCACCGCGATCGCCTGGCCGGGGGTGCCCGCCGCATTGGCCGCCGGGGCCACGCTCTGGCTCACCTCAGGTGCGCAAGTGCACCACGCGTGGTGGGTGGAGAGCCCGGTGCCGGTCACGGTCGCCGGCGTGGTGTTCGGGATCGTCTTCGGCGCGATCATCGGGCGTGAGCTGGAACGCGTGGGCCCGAGGTTGCCGGAGCTCCGCAGGGACGGTCTCCGGGCCTTCGCCGTACTCGGCGGGTTCGTCGCCGTGTGCGCAGTGGCCGTGCGTGTGGTGGCCCTGGGCTTCTAGCGAGGCGAGGGATCCCACGCCTGCCCCGCAACGACCTTCAATGTCCCGGTGAGCCCCCGGAGAGCTCCGGGGGAGGAGATGGCGCAGTGGCGACCCGCTTCCCCGACCGGGTCGCCTTTGCCCACATGGTGCGCTAACCGTCCCGCCGGGCGAACCTGTTGAAGATGCGCTCGCCCGCGTTGACCGCGCCCTCCGCGACGTCGCGCAGCACCCCGATGAACGGATCCTGCGACTGCGACCAGGACTCGCGGTAGGAGTTGGCCGCGGCCTTGATCTCCTCGGAGACCTTGGCGTGGTGGTCGTCGGCGCGGCGAGGGTAGTCGCCGGCGATGACGCGCGCGTAGGTGCCCTCGCGGTGCCACTTGTCGAGCTCCGCCACCCGCGCCACGGCGAAGGGGTGGGTGGTGCCGAGCAGATTGAGCACCTTGAGCACGCCGTCACGGAGGTCGCCCGCCGTGTCGTATTCGCGAGCCTGCTCCAGGAACGCCTCGATGTTCATCTCGTGCAGCCGGGAGCCGCCTGCGAGCTTCATGAGTGCGCGCAGAGCCGCGTCGGAGTCCTGCCCGCAGAGCAGGCCGCCTCGGTCGGCCGACAGTTCGGACTTGCGGAACCACTCCTCAAGCCCGGCCACGATCGCGCGCAGCCCGATGTAACCCAGCGGGATCCAGGCGACCCGCGATGCCAGTCGCGTCAGGATGAGGAGCATCGTGCGGTAGACCGCGTGCCCCGACAGGATGTGCGAGGTCTCGTGGCCCACGACGAACCGCAGTTCCTCCTCGTCGAGGAGGTCGAGCAGACCGGTCGAGATCACGATGAACGGATCGTCGAACCCGATGGCCATGGCGTTGGCCTTGGGGTCCTGCTGAACGTAGATCTCCGGAACCCTGGGCAGGTCCAGGATGTACGCGCTATCGCGGCCCATGTCGTGGAGCGCGCGGAACTGGGTGTCGCTGGTGCGCACCGCTGAGGCGAGTCGAATGAGCCGGAGCCGTCGCTCGCTGACCAAGCCGGACATCTGCTTGAGCACGGTGTCGAACCCGCTGAGCGAGCGCATCGCGACCAGCGCGGACCGGTCGGCGGGATGTTCATACGCACGAGAGCTGATGCCGGGGAGCGGAACTCTAGTGCGATCCGGGGTGGTCGTCATGCCCGGCATGCTACGTCCGTCAGGGGAGTCGTGCGCGGTCCTTGACCATGGTGAGGACCCTGCTGTGACCTATCGTGAGACATGCCCGTATCGTCCGTCTCATGATGAACGCTGTGACCAGCGGTGGAAAGCGGCGATTGGGCGTGATGGGTGGGACATTTGATCCCATTCATCACGGCCACCTCGTCGCTGCCAGCGAGGTCGCCCACCACTTCGAACTGGACGAAGTGGTCTTCGTGCCGACCGGCAGACCGTGGCAGAAAGCCGAGCGTGTCGTCTCCGCCCCGGAGGACCGCTATCTCATGACCGTGATCGCCACCGCCTCCAACCCCCGCTTCTCCGTCAGCCGCGTCGACGTGGACCGGCCCGGGCCAACTTTTACCATCGACACTTTGCGCGATATTTGCCGAAGTTATGGGCCCGACACCGAGATCTACTTCATCACCGGCGCCGACGCCCTGGCCCACATTCTCGGATGGCGCGACGCCGACGAGCTGTTTGAGATCGCCCACTTCGTCGGATGCACCCGGCCAGGCCACCCCCTGCAAGATCCCGGGCTGCCCCAGGGGAAGGTCAGCCTGATCGAGATCCCCGCCCTGGCGATCTCCTCCTCCGAATGCCGCGAGCGGGTGGGCGCGGGTGAGCCGATCTGGTATCTCGTCCCCGACGGCATCGTGCAGTACATCAACAAGCGCGGCCTCTACCGCCATGGGGAATCGCCGCCCGAGACCGGGCGTTGAAAAGAGGCGGACGGGACACCGTGAGTAGGGCCGGTGAAACACCAGGTGAAACATGGCCGCCCATCCGCATCCTGCCCGACGATGTCAGCCGCTCCGGGTAGTGTCTTGTGCAGGTCATCACTAAACCCCGGCTACAACGGGCAGGCTCAGACCTGACAGTGCCGAACACTGGAGGACAAACCCACACCGTGACCGCATCAGAAAGAGCCGTCCAGCTCATCAAGGTCGCGGCCGAAGCCGCCGCCGACAAGCTGGCCGATGACATCCTCGCCTACGACGTGAGCGATCAGCTCGTCATCACCGACGCCTTCCTGCTTTGCTCCGCCACCAACGACCGCCAGGTCCGCGCCATCGTCGACGAGATCGAAGACCGCCTTCGCATCGAGGTCGACGCCAAGCCGGTGCGCCGCGAGGGCGAGCGTGAGGGCCGTTGGGTCCTTCTCGACTACGTCGACATCGTGGTGCACGTCCAGCATGAGGACGACCGCACCTTTTACGCCCTTGAGCGTCTGTGGAAGGACTGCCCGGCCATCGCGCTGCCGGACACCGTCACCCAGGCGGCCAACCAGAGGGCCCGGCGTGGGGCGGCAGGTGGCTGAGCGCCGGATGGGGCGCGACAGGGCACGCCACATCGTGCTTCCCGCGCGCGGCCAAGAGGAGGCCGCATGAGCCGCCGAGTCGTCTGCTGGCGGCACGGCCAGACAAAGTGGAACCTCGAACAACGTTTCCAGGGCCACTCCGACATACCCCTCGACGAGACCGGCGTCCGGCAGGCGCGAAGGGCCGCATCCCTGCTCGCCTCGCTGAAGCCGACCATGCTCGTCTCCTCCGATCTGCAGAGGGCCCACGCCACGGCGTCCGCCCTCAGCGGCGTCACCGGCCTCGGCATCACGGTCGACCGTGATCTCCGCGAACGCAGCGGTGGCGCCTGGGAGGGCCTCACCCGCCCCGAGATCAGGGAACGGTGGCCCGAGCAGTTCGAGGCGTGGGAGGCTCCCGACGGCGAACCCGTCACGCGTGTCGCCGAGCGGGTCTCGTTGTCGATCAATCGCTGGGCCGAGAAGATCGACGACGACGGCCTCTTGGTCGTCGCCTCCCATGGAGCGGCCCTCCGGCTGGGGCTGGCCCGCCTGCTGGGGCTCCCTGAGGAGCTCTGGCACACCCTGGGCGGGTTGTCCAACTGCTCCTGGTCTGTCATCGAGCAGGGGCGCAAGGGATGGCGCCTGCTCGAACACAACGCGGGCACCCTCCCGGAGCCCGTGCGCAGCGACGACAGCCCCGAAGCGGCACACTGATCCACATCTCGTACGGCTCGCGCCGGCATGCCGGCGCGAGCCCCGGGGGACGCCGATTAGGTGAAGACGCCGTGAGGCTATATGCTCTCCGAGCGCCGCAAAGAGAAAACTCCGCGCGGTGACCAGGGGCTATGGCGCAGTTGGTAGCGCGCCTCCATGGCATGGAGGAGGTCTGGGGTTCGAATCCCCATAGCTCCACATTTAGTGGTGCACCCGGGTGCCGGCGTTCGCATAGGGCGCAGGCACCCTTTGTCGTTTACCCCCAATGCGCTCTCACCAGGTGTAGTCTGGCGTGCGTTTTGCATGCGGCCTAGGTTCGGGCCCTCATGTCCACGGCGTCTTGCATTCACTCTCGTGCATCGTCATGCACCGGCTTCCGCCGTACGCCCCTGCTCCCGTGTGTGCGCTTTTCGCGGCGGCCGATTCTCGATTGCCTGCCGGGAATTATTGTATTCTGCCCGTTTTATGGGATATTCGGAGTGTGATCTTTCCTGTCGGAAGTTAATGATCGCCTGCCGCATTGCTCGCATCGCGCCTAAATGTTTTCCATAATTGATTTCAACAAGAACGGGGGGCACTACCGCGCGGTCGGCCACACCTGTTCTCCCCTCGGGAGGTGCTGTGTTTCTGACGTGGCTCTTAGCCGGCCTCGGCGCCATAGCCGTGCTGGCCCTCATCGTGGTTTCACGCTGGTGGGAGACCCCGGGCCCGCAAACGGCCCTGATTTTCCCCGGCGGCGTGGTGGGCAGAAGCGGCAGGGACGGAGAGGACCTGCGGGTGGTCGTGGGAAAGGCCAGGCTCGTCCTGCCCCCGCGCCGCCATAAGGGCGAGATCAGCCTGTCCGAGCGCAGCGCGAAGGTGACGGTCCAATGTGAGACCCAGCAGATGCTTCGCGTCGGCGTGCACGCCGTGGTCAGCTATCGCGTCGGCGAGAGCCGCGAATTCATCCAGCGGGCGGCGCTGAGATATCTCAAAAACCCCGCCGGGCTCGCTCAGGCGGTTGAAGACATCATCAGCAGCGAGGTCCGCTCGGTGATCGGCAACATCGACTTCGAGGTGCTGGTCTCCGACCAGACCAGCGTGATCGAGCATATGCGGGAGCAATTGGAGCACGACTTCAACCTCCGCGGGCTCGTCGTCGACAAAGTGGGCATCACCCGGATCGACGACCACGACGGCCACGCCGAGGAACTCCGCCGGGCCACCGAGATCGACGCGAAGTTGCGGCGTGAGAAGGCCGAGCGCTCCTACGAGGTCGAGGTGGAGCAGGCCATGGCCGACGCTGCCGAGAAGAAATACGCCCTCCGGCAGCGCAGCGAGACGCAGGAACGCGAGCTCGCCAGGAGCGACGCCGACAAACAGCGTTTCAAGGAGCAGCTTGAGGCCGAACGGAAACGGGCGCAAGCCGAATTCGAGGCGGTGCTCCGTCAGCAGCGGGCAGAAAGCGAGCTGAAACACGCCGAGCTGGAAAGGCAGCTCGCCGCGAAGCGAGCCGAGCGGGACGACATCGTCGAGCGGAAGCGCATAGAGCTGAAGGCGTGGGAGGCCGACCAGATCAACGCCGCCGAGGTCCGCAAGACCCGGCAGCTCAACGAGCTGGAGGTCGCGAGGCTGCTGCAGAGCGCCCAGGCGAAGGGCATCGAACTCCAGGGGAAGATCGCCGCGATGGACCCGGCCAAGGCCGAGCAGTACGTCTTGCTCACCCTCGCGGAAAACCTCCCGGAGATCGCCAAGGCCGCCAAGGTCGAGCTGCCGAACCTTCAGCACGTCATCCAGAGCGCGGGCGGCGAGACCAACAGTGTGCTCAGCACCCTCACCCAGGTCGGTCTGCCGATCATGGAGATGGTCCGGACGATTCTGGGGAACGGCGGCGTCTCCGCCATGCCGTCTCTCGGTCTCGCCTCGGCGCTGGTCCCGCCCGCCGTCACCGCCGGGCAGCAGCCCGGCCCGCCGCAGTCCGCCCGTGGGGAAGGTGATGCCGGTTCCACCGGCGACGCATGAGCTCTCTCGCACTACCACGCGCGATCCTGATCGCGGTTCCCCGGTTCGCCGGCGACACCTGGGACGACCTGCCGTTCGCGGTCGAGCGGGCACAGACTCTGGCGACCGCGATGCGGTCCCTCGGATATGAGTGCGCGATGCACACCGGCCCGATGACCTCCGCGGCCATCGGTGAGATCGTCCGCGGCGAGCTGACCCGGGCCGGGCCGGACCAGGTGCTCGTGTTCCACCTGCTCACGCACGGCGACGAGGCCGCCCGCGGCATCGTCTACGCGCTCGGCAGCGACGGCGAGCGCGTCGACGACATCGAGCACTGGCTCAAGCTCGCGCAGCTCGGCTCCGGCCGTCCGCGCACGCTCTTCCTGCTCGACCTCTGCTACTCCGGCGCCCTGGCCAGACTGCCCTGGCACTACGGCACGGCGGGAGCCGGCAACCGCGCCTGGGTGATCGCCGCCTGCCAGCCGGACCGGCCGGCCTTCGACGGGCGGTTCACCGAGGCGCTCGCCGCCGTCCTCGGCTCCATCGCCGCAGGCGAGTTCGACGCGGATCCCGCCGGCGACCACGTGCCGTTCGCCGACGTCGCGAGGGCGGTGCGCAGGCACGTCATCCGGGCCGCGCACGCCGGAGGCGCGTGGAAGCAGCAGGTGGCCTCCACCGCGTTCGACTCCAGCGAGGACGTCTTCGTGCCGCCGTTCTTCCCCAACGGCGCCGCCCGCAGGAACGGCGGCCCGGCCGCGGGCGCGCGCCCGCGCTCCCCGGGGCGGATCTCCCGGGAAGGCGGCCCGGTCGACCGGCACTTCCTCGACCTGCTGTCCGGCATCGGAGTGGGCGAGGCGGGCGGCCGTGCCGGGCGGTTCACCGGCCGCAGGGACGAGCTCGTACGGCTGACGCCGTGGCTGAGCGGCCGCGGCCCGGGGGACCTCGGCATGGTCACCGGCGGCCCGGGCAGCGGAAAGTCCGCCCTGGTGAGCGTGCTCGCCTGCGCGGCGCACCCCTCGCTCTACGAGGCCGCCCTCCCGCTGCTGGACGGTGTCTCGCCGCTGCCGTCGCCCACAGGAGGCGGGGTGGCCGCGGTCTACGCCCGCCACCGGGGCCCGGCCGGAGTGGTCGCCGCCGTGAACGAGCAACTCGGCGCCCAGCTCTCCCTGCCGCCCAGCACCACACCCGGTGAGCTGATCGGGCGCATCCTCGGCCTGGCCGCGCCCCCGCTCATCGTGGTCGACGCCCTCGACGAGGCCGACGACGGTGTGGCCGTCATGAACGAGCTCATCCTCCCCCTGTCGAGCACACCTCGCCCGGACGGGCGCCACGCGGCCAGGGTGCTGGTGGGGTGCCGCGACTACCGCGAATACCAGCCGATCGCCGGGCGGGCCCGCGCTCTCGGCACCCTCACCGACCTCGACACCGTCGACCGAGAGGTCCTGCGCAAGGACCTGTCGAGATATGTCTTCGGGTTGCTGGAGGACGTCGCGGAATACCGCCCGCACGGCGACGTCCGCGGCGCCTTCGCCGCGGAGATCGCCCAGGCGCTGACCGGCCTGCGCGCCCGCAGGGAGTGCGGCGAGTTCCTTGTCGCGGGCCTCTACACCGGCTTCCTCATCGACTCCACGAGCGGCTCCCCGCTGAGGGACACGGCAGAGGCCAGGCGGTTCGCGGTGGACGTGCCCCGCACGCTGCCCGAGGTGCTCGCGGTCTACCTCCGGGCGTGGCACGCGGCCCACCCCTTGCTGCGCGCCTGCCTGTCGGTGCTCGCCGAGGCCAAGGGGGAGGGCATGCCGATCGGGGTGCTGAGCCGGATCGTCGCCGCGCGGGCGGGCCTCGACCGCGAGCCGGGCTTCGACGAACTGCTGAAGACCCTCCGCGCGGGCAGTGTCTTCCTCCGGCAGTCCGCGGAGGCCGGCGGCGGGGCGGCGCTTTACCGGCTTTTCCACCAAGAGCTGGTCGACCACCTCGCGACCGGCACATCCGGGGCGGACGCGGACCTCCCTGCGCTCCTCTCCGCCCTCGGGCCGCCCGGCGCCCGCGACTGGGAGGCCGCGGAGCCATACCTGATCCGCCACGCGCTCCAGCACGCCCAGGCCGCCGGTCGTGCGGCGGACCTGCTGGACGACCCGGAGTTTCTGCTCCGCGCCGACCACCGGTGGTTGCCCGCCGTCGCCGCGCTGGGCGGGGAGACCCTGGCCCGGGTGGTGGCCGAAGCCGGCCGGCCTCGCCGTACCTCGCTGGAGGAGCGCCGGAGCAAGCTCGCCCTCGGCGCGGCCCGCGCCGGCCTCGCCGAGCTGGCGAGACGGGCCGCGCATCCGCCCGGGGCGCCGCCGCTGGCATGGCGGCCCGTCTGGTCGGTCGGGGTCGCCGGTCCGCCCGGGGACACCCACGGGCCGGACGGGACGGCGCGGCACTCCCCACCTCCAGGCGACTTCGAGCTGCCCCGCAGCCGCAAGAAGCAGCGGGTGGCGCTGCTACGCGCGGTGTCCGGTGCGGCGGGCCTCGTCGTGGCAGCCGACGGCGAAGGCTGGCTGTCGGTCTGGGACCTCAGGGAACGGCGCCTGTGGCCGCCGTTTCCGACGCATCGCGGCAGGATCCTCGCGCTGGACTGCGCGCTGCGCGACGGCGACCCGGTCGCGATCACCACGGGGGACGACGGCCAGGTCAAGGCCTGGGAGCTGGCCGGAGGCCGGGCGGTACGCACGTGGTCGGCCAAGGGCTTCTTCCCCGCTCTGGCCCGCACCTCGCTCGGCGGGCGGGAGGTCGCCCTGCTGGCCAGCGGCGACGGCTGGTTGCAGGTGCGCGACGCGGCTACGGGCGAGGTCCTGAAGGAGAGAGCCGGCAGCAGGCTCGGCTACATCACCTCGGTGGCCTGCGCGCGGGCGGGGGGCCGCGACCTCGCCGTGACGACCGCGCGCGACGGCCGGGTGTGCGTCACCGACCTCGGCACCGGCGAACAGGTCGGCGCCCACCGCACCGCGCACCGGGGGTCGGCGCACGCCGCGATCTGCCTGACGGCCTCGGGACGCTCCCTGGCGGTCACCGCCGGGGGCGGCGGCACGCTGCGGGTGTGGGAGCTCGGCTCCGGCCTCACCCTTGCCGCCGGGATCGGCGCCGGCCCCGACTCCGCGGAGTCGCTGGCGGCGACGCTGATCGACGGGCGGCCGGTCGCCGTCACGGTCGGCCGCGACGGCAAGGTGGTGACGTGGGACCTCGGAGCCGGGGGCCCGATCGCCAGGGAGTCCCACCCGCCGGTGCACCCGGGGCACGGGGTGCACGCGGTGGAGGTCACCCGCGTCGACGGGCATTTGGTCGCGGTCACCGGCGGCAACTCGGGTGTGTTGCACGTCTGGGACCTCAGCTCGTGCCGTCCCGCGGCGCCCGCCTTGTCGCCCGCGTCGGCCGGGGAGCGCGCCGGGGTACGGATCGACCGGGTCGAGGTGCTCGGCGACGACCTTTTGGCCCTTGAGCACGCGGCCGGTGAGCTGGTCGTGCGAGCCCGCGACGGTGTGCCGCCGGAGGGGTCGCCCGCGCGACCGCCGGCCGGGTCCGCTGTCTCGGGGGCGGGAGCCAGGGTGACGCCGGATGATCCGTACCGGATCTGGTGGGGGCCCGGTGGTGTGCCGCTGGGGTCGCAGGACACCCCGGTCACCGCGCTGGCCACCGGTGAGGTGGCCGGCACACCGGTCGTGTTCAGCGGCGACGGCGAGGGCACCGTGCGGGTCTGGGACTGCGCCGGCCGCGGGCTCGCCGACGTGTTCCGCGTGCCCGCAGGAGTGGCCGGCCTCACCGCGCTTCCGGGCGGCCTCCTGGTGGTCAACGCCTCCGGGGAGCTGATCGCCTTCCGCCGCACGGCGGAAGGCGCCTGAGCGTGTGTCAGGTGGAGACGAAGGCCACCCCGGGAGCGCCGGTGAGGCCGCACAGGGCGCCGGCGAAGGCGGCGACGGCGGTTCTCGGCACGTCCCGGGCGCGGATCTCAGGTGAGACGCCGAGCAGCACGGTGCCGTCGGCCGCGGCCGCGGCGGTCACGCGGCCGGGCATGTGGCCGACGATCGCATAGAACCACGCGGGCAGACAGGACGTGTGGCCGGCCTCCAGGGGGAGGACGAGGAGCCGGTCGGCCCCCGCCCGTTCGACGAGGTCGAGGTGGTCGCCGTTGAGCTCCTTCAGTACGGCGCCCGGGTCGGGGGCGACGAGGAAGAGCATCTCCTCCCCTGGCATGGGGGAGGCGCCGACCCAGCATCCCGCCACAGGCGCCGTCAGCTCCGCCGCCGCCCGCTGCGCCGCCGGGGATCTGACCAGGTGGGAGGGGATCTCCCAGGGGCGGCTCGGGGCGGGGTCGCCCGTCGTGCGGAGTGGGCCAAAGACCGCGCCGAGGAGGGGGAGCGCCGCCTCGGGGTCGTCGTCGCGCAGGGCCTCAGTGACCGCCGCGCCCACGGTGGGGCGGACGCGCAGCAGCACCTCCCAGGCGCGCGAGGACATGATCATCTCCTGTGAGCGACGCCGGTGCCCGGCGTCGCCGGGGCGCAGCAGCAGCGCGGCGCCGACGACGGTCGCCGCGCACCGCGCGAGCGCCGCCGAAGTGCGGGGGTCGGTCAGACCGTGTGTACGGCACAGCCTCGCGAGTTCGCCGAGTTCCCGGTCGGCCCATTCAAGGCGGCCGTCGACCAGGGCGAGCTGGAGGTCGTCGCCGGTGGCCGGCCGCAGGTCGCCGACGGCGCCGGCCAGCCGCTCGGCCCGCCGGTAGAGGTCGTCCTGCACCCGGTGCCGGGTGGCGAGGTCGTCCTCCAGCGCGGTGACGTTCCCCACCGCCGCGGCCTGCTCGATCGCGACGATCTCCAGAAAGCCGCCGCGGGTCCCGGTGAGATCCCGCTCCAGGTGGGCCGGAAGGTCGAAGTCCCGGTGCCGGAGCTGCGCCACCGTGAGGCGGGACAACGACCGGCGCACCCGGAAGTCGAGCTCACGGCTCAGCAGCCGGGTGTCCGACAGGTCGGTCGTCTCGAACTCCCGCAACCAGTCGAGGACCTCCTCGTCGGTGAAGGCGTCGAGGCGCACCCAGGCGACGTAGGAGAAGTCGGCGAAGGCCTCGTCCTGGAGGCGGACCTTGGCGACCCTGCCCGCCTGGCGGGCTTTGCGGTCGCTGAAGACCACCACCTCCAGGTTGCCGAGGAGCGGCAGCCCGAACAGCGGCATGTGCACCCCCGGGCGCAGGAGCCGGGGCAGGATCCTGCCGTTGTGCCGGACGGCGACCCGGTGCCCCTCCTCCACGACCAGGATGCGGCTCGGCAGGTCGACAAGGTGGATCAGCCGGTCGGCCGGACCCTTCTCGAAGCGGCGGGCCGATCTCTGCGTGCCGTTCACGGGGCCGGTCACGGTGTCAGTCCGTTCCACTCGCCCGTCTCCTGGAACGGCACCCGCTCGTCCAGGGAACGGCGGCGCCGGCGTGATCTCTGCTCCTGCTCGTAGCGTTCGTCGGCCATGTGAATGCGGGCGATGTCGCGGGCGGCCCGCTTGCGTTCGCCCGCCCTCATCGTGGCCAGGGTGGTCCGCTCGCGGGCCTCAAGGACACGCAGGGCCGCGCCTTCGGCGATCTCGATCTCCCTGGCGGCGAGGAGGTTGTCGTAGGAGCTCCTGCCGCCGCTGCTCATGAGGATCTTCCCGGTGATCGGCAGCAGGTCGATGAGGAGGATCAGCAGGGCGAGCACGATGTGGGCGAGGAAGACCGCCGTGTGCTTCTCACCCAGGGTGAACAGCGCGTTGATGCGGGCCACGAGCCCGTCGCTGCGCCCGATGGCCTCGGCCTGCTCGGCGGCCCGGGAGTTCTGGGCGGCGCTGAGCCGTCTGATCTCGTCCTCCCGCTCCTTGACGCGGGTCTCCTCGGCCTGCCGCGCCCTCTCGATCCTCCGGTCGAGTCCCGCCTCCTCGGCCTTCAGATCGGCCGCCTTCCTATCGAGCGTGGCGACGTCGTCCCGGAGCTCCTCATATCTCGGCCCCGCGCCGGGCACGCCGCTGCCCGCGGTGCCGTTTCCCTCGCCGAAAGCCTTGTTCCTGGCCTCGGCCAGTGCCTTTTCGTTGCTCTGCCAGTTCCTCTGGACCTCGTCGCGCTCCTGGATGAGTTTTCCGAGCTCGCCGGCCGGATTGGTGCCGGTGTTCTGCGCGCGGATATCCGTGATCTCTTTTCTGAGGGCCTCGATGCGCTGTGCGCCGGTGTTGCCGGCGATACGCTCGTCCGCGGCGTTCTGCGCGGAGACCCGGTTCTCGACGGCTTCTGCGCGGATTTCCGGCTCGAAAATGAGCAGCACGAGCGGTTCTGAGATGGTGAGTCCCAGCACCACGGAAAGCAGAATGCGCGGCCCGACGGCCATGATCTTTCCGCGTCTGGATGTCTGCGGGCGATAGCCGGAGACCAGCCATCGGTCGAGATTGAAGATGATTAAGCACCACAACGCGCCCGCCCCCACCGCGACCGCCAGTGGTGCGCGGAAGGCGAGGGTCAAGGCCACCGTCATGGCGATACCCGCCATGATCGCCGTGGTCAGCACGAGGCCGCCCAGTCCGGCATATCGCGTGCGTTCCACAGTCGGGCATTGATCGAGGATCGCGGCGTCCGCGCCGCTGGAAAACACGAAGAATCTTGCTATTGGTCCGCTTTTTCGGCTCAGTGGCGGACTCGCTTGTACGTCGTCTGCGCCCACCGTTCCCCCCAGCCCCGTCCGTGCTACATCTAGTGCTTGAAAAGCATTCTTCCAGCTTTATAGGGATGGCGCGAAGAATGAGGGCGGTGGTCTGGGGCATTGGCGCGGGAAGAAGTATTCAGCTGGGGGGCAGTTATTTACAGCTGGGCGAATTGCCGGGTTTTGGGCTATTCCTATAGCTCAGAGGTGCGGCTCCTCGCCATACCCCGCTCACCCCCGGCCGGTCGCGGCTCGCGGCTCTCGCCAAGGCCGTGGCCGACGAGCTGCCCCGCCGCGCTACACGTGTCCGGGCCGGGGGTGTGATTCTCGAACCGCACGGCCACGCCGTACTCGTCGAGGGGGTCGTGCATCCGCTCGGCGCCGCCTCCATGGCGGTGCTCCGGGCGCTCGCCGCCCGGCCCGGCCAGGTGACCGGCCGGGCCGAGCCGGCCTCCGCACTCCCGTGGGGGAGGAGCGGCTGCCGATCGACGCGGCACTCGGCCGCCTGTGCGCGCCCCGCGGAGTCGGCCGCCTCGTTGAGGCCGTCTCCGGCGGTCATCGCCTCCGCGCACCCTCGGGAGGTACGGCGGAGCCTGGCGGACATGCCGGGTGCCGGAAAGGGCGAGAGGACCAGGCGACTCGGACGCCCGGCCCTCTCAGCTCATGGGGTGCTCACCTGGTGACGGTGAGCACGGTGCGGGCGCTGCCGCCGTTGGCGCAGAAGACGCTGACGGTGTGCTTGCCCTGGCGGGCGGCCTTGAACGTCGGATACCAGTTCGAGGCCGGGTTGGGGGAGTTCACGCGCTGCGGGTTGAAGGCGCGTGAGGAGATGCTCTTGACCGAACTGCCGCCGCACAGCGCGCTGACCGCGACGGACTCTCCGGTGCGCACGATCGCGGGCCGCACACCGACGCCGGCGTTGATGTCGCCATGCCCGCCGCCGGGCGGGTCGGTGGGCGTGGGAGTCGGGGTCGGGGTCGGCGACCCGGTCGGGGAGGCCGTGGGCGATGCCGTGGGCGACCCCGTGGGGGAGGCCGTGGGCGAGGCCGTGGGGGACCCCGTG
This sequence comes from Sinosporangium siamense, assembly GCF_016863435.1. Taxonomy (GTDB): domain Bacteria; phylum Actinomycetota; class Actinomycetes; order Streptosporangiales; family Streptosporangiaceae; genus Sinosporangium; species Sinosporangium siamense. Next base: position 40,469 of record NZ_BOOW01000056.1, on the reverse strand, counting down.
GGCGTCGGGGTCGGTGTCGGGTCGGTGCCGCCGCCGCCCCCGAAGACGACGTCAGAGCAGGTGTAGAAAGCCTCGGGGCTGTCGCTCCGCTGCCAGATGGAGTAGATGAGGTGGCGTCCCCTCTTGCTCGGGAGCTTGGCGTTCATCTGATACGCACCGCTCACGAGCGTCGGGTTGGTCGCACGGTGGAACGGCTGCGCCTCCAGGTCGGACCACTTCAGTGGCTTGGTGGCGTCGTAGCCGTCCTTGGTGACGTACAGCTCGATGGTTCCCCGATGGGGAGCCGTGGCGCGGTAGTTGAACGTGTGCTGCCCGGTCGACGGCAGCGCCGCCGTCGGCCAGTCGGCTCGGGCCTGGTCGAAGCCGCGATACTTGTCACGTCCGGCGCTGCACAGCTTGCCGTCGGGGATGAGCTGTCTATGGCGTCCGTTGGCGTCCCCGATGTTGACCTCGTGCCAGTCGTACAGCGGCTGCGTGCCGCCGATCGCGACGGCTTGTTTGCACGCTGCGGTCTTCGGGTTCTCCGGACCTTCGTTGAAACAGACCCACGTCCTGCTTGGCGGGTTGCTCATTGTGCCGTGGGCATACGCCGAGCCCGGCACCAACGTCAGCGCCAGCAGTGAGGGTGCGGCGACGACGGCGGTGGCAAGGGCCTTACGACGGGTAGTAGAGGCGATTCCCATGGCGCATACTCTGGCGGGCTGCGAGACGGGGAATCGCCTGCTTTAGTCGCACTTAATCTCTCTTTATGCGCCCTTTCAATCTTGATCCACTTCGGTGGAGGGCGCGCCGCGGGTGCGGCTCGGTGTGAACGCACAGGTCAAGCCCGCTTCCGCCGTACGAGCCTGCGTTCGTTCGGCGGAGACTGCGGTTGCTCGGCCGTGCGCAGCCAGAGCTGGATCTGCGCTCCGCCCCACGACGAGGTGCGGATGCGCAGTGATCCGCCGGTCGACTCGGCGAGCCGCCGCGCGATGTCCAGCCCGAGCCCCGTGGAGCCCGAGCCGCTCGCGCCGCGCTCAAGCGCGATCTCCGGGTCGGGGATGCCGTGGCCCGCGTCCGCCACGAGGATGCCGACCATCCCCGACCCCTGATGCAGGGTGACGGTGAAGGCCGACCCCTCGGGGGTGTGCCGAAACACGTTGCCGAGCAGCGCGTCGATCACGGCGCTGAGCTCGGTCGCGGCGACCGGCGCAGGCACCGGCTCGGACGCCCCGATCAGCTCCCACGCCCGGTGCTGGTCCTCGGCGAGCGCCGACCAGAAGGCGACGCGCGTGCGCAACACCTCGGCCGCGTCGCAGTGGGCGAACCCGACCGTCCGCGACGGCTGACGCGCCGCCGAGATGATCGCGTCCACCTCGTGCTCCAGGCGGCCGAGCGCGGCCTTGCTCGGCTCGGCACCGGGGCCGAGGTGGTCGAGCGTGAGCCGCAGCGCCGTGAGCGGCGTGCGCAGCCGGTGGGAGAGGTCGGCCGCCATCTCGCGTTCGGCCGACAACAACTGGTTGACCCGGTCGGCCATCCGGTTGAAGGCCGCGCCCACCTTCACGAGCTCGTGCGGACCGGCCGGCTGGATGCGGACGCTGAGGTCGCCCTTGCCGAGGCGGGTGGCCGCCTCGCCGAGCCGCTGGGTGGCGAGCACGAGCCGCGCGCCCAGCCGGTCGCCGACGAAGACCGACCCGAGCACGAGTACGGAGGCCACCCCGGTGAGCACCGCCCACGAGGGGGCCACGCCCCGGCTGAGCTCCGACGCCTGCATGCGCACCTCGATGACCGCCATGCGGTCCCGGTCGAAGGTCACCGGCCTGAGCAGGTAGTAGTCGTCCTTGGTGACCCAGTCGTCCGAGCGTGCTCGGGCGAAGGCCTTGTCCACCTCCGCCTGGGGAGCGCGGGCGTTGCCGACCTTGGTGCCGTTGCCCAGGTGCACCGCGATGCGGTCCTGCGCGCCGAGGTCGGTCTGTCTGATCGCCAGCATGAGCTTGTCGTGCTCCCACGTGATGACCAGCACCGGGACCAGCGCCGATGCCTGTCGTTGCGCGTCGCCGGTCGCGCGGTCGTAGGCGGTCTCCTTGACGACCAGGGCCAGCGGGATCAGGAAGGCGAGTGTCACCATGGAGGTGCTCGCGACCGCCAGCAGGGCCAGGGTGCGCCTCACCGGGGCGTCGCGAGCATGACTCCGACACCGCGCACGGTGTGCAGATATCGCGGAGCCGAGGCGCTTTCTCCGAGTTTGCGCCTTAGCCAGGACAGGTGCACATCGATGGTCTGGTCGTCGCCGTACGACTGCCGCCACACCTCGGCCAGCAGTTCGCGTTTGGACACGACGCGGTCGGCCCGGTTCGCCAGGTAGGCGAGCAGGTCGAACTCGCGCCGGGTCAAAGCGAGGGGGGCACCGTCCAGTTGGGCCTCCCTGCGGTCCATGTCCAGGTTGAGCCCTCCCACGCGAAGCACGCGTGGGGGAGCCACAGCCCGCGACCGCCGCAAGACGGCTTCCAGGCGGGCGTTCAAATGATCTCCTGAGAAGGGTTTGACCAGGTAGTCGTCGGCTCCCGCCTGCAGGAGCCGCACGATTTCCGCCTCGTCGTCACGGGCTGTCGCGATGATCACCGGTACGTCGGAGATGCCTCTGACCATCTTCAGCGCCTCGGCCCCGTCCAGGTCGGGGAGGCCGAGGTCGAGGATGACCGCGTCTGGGGGCTGCTGGGAGATCTCCCGCAGCGCGTCGAGGGCGCATCCCGCGCTTCGCACCGCGTGATGCCGCCGCTTGAGTTCTTGGATCATGGCTGAGCGGACGAAGTCATCGTCCTCCACCACGAGCACCGTCGCCATAGGACATAACGGTAGTAACGGGAGCGACTTCAGGGGCAATACTCCATAATTCAAGCATGCGGAGAACGCTGGGTTATGGCGCGATCTGGTGTGGGGCAACCGCACTAGCGGTTTCCGTAGCGTGGTTTGGCGTTAGGGATGTCCTTAACGACGGGCCGCACGACGACGTCTATATGGAATCCGCTATGGCAGACGCCTCGCCCAGCCCGGGCGCCTCCGAACCTACTCCCGAACGTATCCCATCTCCTAAACCATCCAAGTCCCCCCGGCCGTCGCCTTCCGAGCGGTCGGGCCAGACCGGGCGCGTAGGGAGCCCCGAGCGGAAGCCGACCGCTCCCGCCGTGGCCCTCGACCGCGCGATCGAGGCCCCCGCGCGGTCGTCGCCGACCCCCGAGACGTCACCCACCCCGCGAGGCTCCACGTCGGAGGGCCCCGCGCCGCAGGTGGCGGGCGGCAAGATCGAGAACGTCAAGGCCAAGGGCGGTTCGGTGACCTTCGACATCGCGGACAATGTCTGCAAGTTCGTGGTCGCGCAGACCAACCCGGGTTACCAGTCGGAGGTCACCTGGCAGCCGTATTACATCCGCGTCGACCTGCTCGACTCGACGCGCAAGGGTTCGATCATCTATTGCACCTGGCACGGCTACAGCCCACTCATCCAGAAGTGGGAGGAGCGTTAGCCGTCCCCCTTGAGACATGAGGGAGCGCTCCACGCGACCCACCCGCGGGGCGGTCCGCCGCTTCCGACCGGAGCCCATCCCTCCGGCCGCGCCTGCCAGGTGTCTGCGGGCCGGACTCCCTCAGGCAAGGGGACGACCACCGTGCACGTGCCCGGCGGGACCGCGGCGCCGCCGGCGTCGAACCTCTCGATCCGCGTCCACGGGATGCGATATGTCATCCACAGGCGCACGGTCCAGTCCACCTCGCGGTCCAGGGCCACACCGCCCCGCTGGAGCGGAGGGATGCCCCCGCCGCCAGAAGGGACGGAGCTCTGCTGCGCGACGACCACGGTGAACAGCACGTTCACCGCCATGACGGCCGCGGCCACCAGCGTGACGCGCAGCCGGTGCAGGTGCGCTAACGCACCGGCGGCGAGCACGAAGCAGAGCAGCAGACCGGCCGCCGCCGCCGACGCGCCCGCCATGTCGAGCGCGTCGTAGCGCCCGGTGAGGAACGACGTCTCCGGGAAGTCGAAGGCGATGAAGTTGTAGCGCCGCAGCCGATCCCCCGCATAGAGCGCCGCCACGGCCCCGGTCCCGGCGAGCAGCGCGAGGGCCCCGCCCGCGCCGGCGGCGATCGTCCTCCTCCCGCGGCGCGCGAGTACGGCGAGGCCCGCGAGAGCCCAGGCGATCGCCACGCAGGACAGGTAGCGCCCGTACGCGTAGTTGCCCACGCGCTGCTCGTCCGGCCGCGATGCCTACGGTCACCGCCGCCAACGTCCCCGAGGGGGGAGCGGTGTTCACCGTGTGGCTCCCCTTGGAGCAGCAGGAAGGAGAACAGTGAGACGACTCGCCGCCGTTCTGCTCCTCGCCGTGACGGCGGTGGGGTGCGGCATCCAGCCGACGGGCATCACTCCCGCGGGTGACGCGCCCATCGCGCGAGCCTCCACCACGACCAACGCGGTGTATTTCGTGAAGAAGGGGAAACTTGTCCGGGTCACCAGGACTGCTCCGCTCATGCCAGCGAATGGTTATGCGCTGATGCAGTTGGTCGACGGCCCAACCGCCGCCGAGGCGGCGGACGGCATCACCACTGCCATCGACGGCTCCGGCTACGGGATCGAGGTGGAGCCCGAAGGCGACGCCATGGTCCTCACCTTGGAGAAGCGGCCGACCGGGGCGGCGCTCGGCCAGTGGGTCTGCACCGCCGACGCCATGCCCGGCGTCAATGTGGTGCGAATCGTCGACTGGGTCAGGGCGGACGACGTGGAGTCTCACATGCCAGGACTTCACGGAGTAAGGACGGCGGCTAGGGCGCGACCTCGGGATGCCGCGTCTCCTCGGCGACCCACCGCAGGTAGTCGGCGCTTCCGGCGATGATCGGGACGACGATGATCTCCGGGGTGTCGTAGCCGTGCCGCGCCTTGATGTGCTCTTCCAGGGCGGTGAGGCGGTCGGCGGTGGTCTTGATGAAGAGCTGCCGCTCCTCGGCCTCCTCGATCTCGCCCTGCCACCAGTAGACGGAGGTGATGGGGCCGCTGATCTGCACGCAGGCGGCCAGGCGCGCCTCGGTGATGCTCCGGGCCAGGGCCGCGCCCTCCTCGGCGCTCTCCACCGTGGTCTGCACCTGCACGTAGACCGCCATGGCGGCAACCCCTCCCGTGTGACCCACCGGTTTCCCGCCGGGGAATTCCTGCCGGTGAGGTTCTTATCGATGAGGTGCCCATCGATGGAGTTCCCATCAATGCAGTTCCCACCGAGGCAGTTCCCATCGAAACAATGACGAAGGCGACGCCGATCAGCGGTTTTCCGCCGACCCTCGTCGCCCTTGCCTCGAGTGGAGCTATGGGGATTCGAACCCCAGACCTCCTCCATGCCATGGAGGCGCGCTACCAGCTGCGCCATAGCCCCTTGAGACGTGATTAAGCATATAGGAGCGCGAGACTGCTCGTAGCCGTCAATACGTTCCGCGTTCACTCGGCTACGTTTGGCGAGGTGCTTGGTATTTTTCAGGAACATGGACACTGTCGCGGTCCGGCCGTTGAGCGGGCGGTGCTCGGAGATCTACACCCGGCGAGAGCACGTGTTGATCGGCGTCAGCGCCTTGAACGGCTACTTCAGCCAGCAAGTCGTGACGGGGCTGCTGAGGTGGGCTGTGCGCACGTTCGGCAAGGTCGGTGTGCTTGTGCCGGGGCCCGCGGAGCTGGCGGGCACCCTGGTGGCGAAAGGCTGCGAGCCGGGCAGGGCGCCGGCGAAGGCGCGGGCGGCGGCGGGCAACACGCGCAACCGGGTGGGGCGGGCGCTCGCGGTCCTCGGCGTCGCGCCTGGGGAGGTGCCGGTCTTGTCGTGGGGCGACCTGGCGGGCGACGCGGCCTACCTCGCGCTGCGGGCACGTGTGGAGTCGCTGTACACGAGCGACGCCGGCTTCCGTGAGCACTGCGTCTGCGCGGTGGGGGCCGTGGTGGGCGAGGCGGGGCTGGAGCGGTGGCGGCGGGAGGCGGCGCTGCCGTTCCTCTTCGCGGAGTTGCCTCTCGTGGTCGACTCGCCGTCGATCCTCGGCGTCGGGTCGTCGCTGTTCTGCTATCCGCGGGTGATGCCGCTCGTCGATCAGTTGTACTCCGGGGTCTTACCGATCTCCCCCGCCCCTGAGCAGGGGTTCTTAGTCACTCATTTGACATCACATCTCACGCACCGCAACCATAACCGTCAAGGGGGTGGACGATGAGTTCTCCTTACGCCGGTCAGCTGGCGCGCAACGCGGGTTCGGCCTTCGACACCAGCGACATGGACCACGACGGCTATCTCGACCGTCGCGACATGACGGTGGCGGCCGAGGCCCTCTGCGATCGCCTCGGGCTGGGCGCGCCGCAGCGCGAAATGGTGCTCAAGGCTTATGAGCGTTCGTGGAACAGCGCCGCCGGCGTGATCGACCTCGACGGCGACGGCCGCATCAGCCGGGACGAATACATCAGGCATGCGCTTTCCCCGCACCTCGACCGCACGGCCTTCGTGGCGCAGGTGGTGTGGCCGATCACCGACGCGTTGTGGGACGCGCTCGACGCCGACGGCGACGAGAAGCTCAACCGGCCGGAATATCTCCGCCTGTGGGCGGCCTTCGACGTGGAGGGCCCTTTGGCACGTGAGGCGTTCGAGATGCTCGACGCCAACCGGGACGGCCGCTTGTCGAAGGACGAGTTCGCCCAGGCGATGTACGACTTCTACTACAAACCCGACCGGGCAGCCGTGCCGATCCTCGGTAAGTCCTGACCGGGTCACGGGACCGATGACCCGCAGGGCCGTCACCGGCCAGGATGGCCGGGTGTTCAGGCCCCGCCGCCCGGCTTCCGGCCACCGGAAAGCAGGGCAGGCATGGGGGCATGGGCGGCGTGAGGCCGGCCTGAACTCGGAGGTCAGGCCGAGGGGCGCCACTCGGGGTCGCGGCCGCTGAGGGCGAGGACACGCTCGAAGGGGGTCGCGTCCGCGGGCACGGGCTTCTCCTCGCCGAACACGCCCATCTGGCGGCCGGTCGGGGCCATCGCCTTGATGAGCTCCTCGGACACCTTGATCACCTCGTCGTCCACGGCGAAGTCCTGGCCCGTCGCCCGGGCGAGGTCCCAGCCGTGCACGGCCATGTCGAAGATCGCCATCTTGGCGACGTGATCCATCGGCAAGCCGAACCCCGGGCTGACGCCCTCGTAGGCGGCGGGAGAGCTCCAGGCGTCGAGCAGCGCGGCGATGCGGGTGTCGAGGACCTCGGGGGTCCAGTCGTCGCCGAGGTAGTCGCCGTCGGCGGGCATGTCCTGCTTCTTCGCCAGCCCCACGAACAACACGGAGACGTAGTTGACGTGGTTGATGAGTGCGCGCACGTCATAGTCGGCGCAGGGGGTGGGATCGCCGAACTGGCCGGGCCGGGTGCCGTGCACCAGCCGGGAGAGGCGGCCAGAGGCGGTGGACATGAGCGCGTGCAATTCGATCATACGATCGATTGTAGTGCCGCCGCGCTAGTCCACGGATGGGGAAAGAGGAACTTCGGTGTCGTCGCCCAGGAGGATCCGGAACTCCGCGCAACGCATGAAGTCCTCCTGCGGGCAGCCCAGAATATGCTCGATGACCTGGACGGACTCCTGTAGCTCACGCATGCGTTCGGCCAGCGTCTCGCGGTGCCGCAGCAGGAGTTCCCGGCGTGAGACGCCGTTGCCGCCGTTCCGCATGATCTCGCTCATTTGTTCGAGCGACATGCCGGCTTGTTTGCCGCGCAGGATCACCGAGACACGCAGCTCGCGCCCGGCGCTCGCCGGGCCTACCGGGTGGACTTCCCCGAGCAGCACACCCTCACCGCCGAACTCGGCGTCCCCGTGATCTCGCGCCTGTGCTTCGACTCCGACTCCATCGCCGCCTCCTTGGCCGCCCTCACCTGGGTGCCGGGTGGCGCCTCCCTGATGCGCGCCGTGGACCGCTTCCTGCCCCCGCTGCCGGGCGGCGACGGCTGGACCGTGGCCGTGCACACGGCGGGCGGCGCCCACCGCTGGGCCACCGGGCGCGGCCAGTCGAGAGGCACGGCGACGATGACGGCGGCAACCGTGCAACGCCTCCTGCAGGGCGACGTGCCACCGGGAGTGCGGCAGATGCACCACCTGGTGACGTTGGAAGACGTGGCCAAGGCGGGGATCGACCTGGGCGGCCGAGCGTAAGACAGCCGGCCGCTACATGCGAAAGCGGCGGTGTCATCGGACACCGCCGCCTCTGTAAAAATAAGTGGAGCTATGGGGATTCGAACCCCAGACCTCCTCCATGCCATGGAGGCGCGCTACCAACTGCGCCATAGCCCCTTGGGACGTCCGTAAGTGTATCGGAACCCCGGCGGACACGGGTAATGGGCAGAGTTGGGCACGCCGTAGGCTCGTCAGGTGGTTTTCGCAGCGATTGTGTTCGGCCTGACCTGGTGGCTTGGGCTATATGTCGTGCTGAGGGGGGCCGGACAGCCGGGGGCGCGGCTGGCCGGGGCGGGCATCGCGGTATACGCGCTGGCGTTGGCGGTGGACACGCTCAGGGTGGGGCAGGCGGCGGACGCCGTGGTGCTCGACAAGGTGCTGCTCGGCAGGGTCGAGTCGGTGCTGGTGGGGTTGCCGCTGCTGTTGTGGACGGGGGCATGTCTGCGGTTGCTCCCGGATGCGGGACCGCTGGAGCGTTTGTGGCGTTTTGGGCTGGTTCCCCTGGGGCTGGCGGGGATCACGGCGGTGGTGGCGACCGGCGGGCTGTTTGAGGGCTGGCATCCGGCTCATGCCGTACTCGCACTCGTGCTGGTGCTTCCCCTGATCGCCGTGGTGGTGCCGCTGATGCGGGCGCGGCGGGGCGCGGCCGGGTGGCTGGCCGTGGTGGCGACGTTGTTCGCGGCGCTTGGGGCGGCGTTGTTCCTGTTGCCCACCGGCCTTCCGGAGTGGCTGGTGCTGGCGGGGCTCGCGGTCGACGTGGTGATGCTCGGTGTGGCGATGTCCATGTCGAGCGCTTTTATGGCCGGCGAGTCGCTCTGGCGGGACATGTTCAGGTCGCTGCTGGGAGCGCTCGGCGCGGTGGTGGTGTTCGGCGGTCAGGTGCTCGTGTCGCCGTCGCCGCCGCCGGTGGTGTTCGGGGTGATCGCGGCCGCGGTGACCGTGCTCACCCTGGCCGACCCCCTGCACAGGCTGCTGGACCGCGTGGCGTTCCCCAAGGACGCTGGCCTGCGCCGCGAGCGGGCGGAGCTGCGGGACGCCGCCGCCGCGCTGCCGCGCCTGGCCGAGGGGGTGCCGATGGACGACGAGGAGTTCGTACGGCTGACGCGCCGCGCCCTGGCCGCCTACGGTGATCTGGCGAAGCTGACGAGCAGCCCTCTGGTGAACCTCCCGCTGATCGATCGGCGGGTCAAGGAACGCGGCGCGGGGCAGCCGCTCGATCGGGCGGCGGAGTTGAAGTCGGTGCTGCTGGAGAGCATCAACCGGCTGAGGCCGCGCGAGGGGGAGTTCGGCACCTCCGAGGAGTGGCGCTACTTCAACGTGCTCTACTTCCCCTACGTGGCGGGGTTGCGCCCCTACCGGCGAGGGGCGACACACCATGGGCTGGCGGGTGCCGACCGCCGGGCCTTCGAGTGGTTTACGACACAGGTTCCCGAGCGCACGCTCTACAACTGGCAGAAAACCGCCGCGAAACTCGTCGCCGACGACCTGCGACGCGCGGATTGGCAGTGAATGGCAGTGAAAAGTCTGCAGGTGGCAGTGGGTGCCGGGATCGGATGAGGGTGTCGAGAGGAGACACCAATGCTCACCCGAGTTCTGAAGTTCGACGCCCTCCTGTGCGCTGTCTTCGGCGTGCTGCTGGCCGTGGCCGCGGGCCCGGTCGCCGACCTGTTCGGGCTGCCCGTCCCGTTCGTGCGGTGGACAGGCATCATCCTGCTGCCGCTCGGCGCGTTCATCGGTTTCGTGGCGACCAGGCCGCAGCACCCCCGCGGCGCCGTCTGGACGATCGTCGCCCTCAATGCCCTGTGGGCGGTCGACAGCGTGGTGCTGCTGTTCACCGGCTGGATCGACCCCAACGTGTTCGGCGTCGTGTTCATCGTGGCGCAGGCGCTGTTGGTGGCAGCCGTCGCCGAGATGCAGGTCATCGGGCTGCGCCGGGTCAACCGGGTGCTCGCCTGACCCATGGCGGTCAGTACGGCTCGCGCCGCCCCCGGAGCGCGAGCCGTACTAACGCCGGTCTTCGAGGAAACCGCGCCGCCCGGCGAAGTAGCCGGCGAACGCGTTGACCGCGAGAGCGGTCAGGAGAAGGACGAAGGTCAGGTCCCAGTCGCCGGTGATGTCCGTTAGTACGCCGACGGCGAGGGGGCCGATGCCGGCGATGAGGTAGCCGATGCCCTGGGCGAAGGCCGACAGGGCGGAGGTGCCCTGCGCGCTGCGCGCACGCAACGCCAGCAGGGTGAGGGCCACAGGGAAGGCGCCCATGCCGACGCCGAGGACGACGATCCACAACCAGGCGGCGCCGGGGGCGAACCACAGGCCGGGGAAGCCGATGAGATAGAGCGTGACGAAGAAGGCGACGATGCCCCGCTGGTCCCGCAGGCGCGCGGCGAGCGGCGGGAAGATCAGGGAGATGGGGATGCTGAGACCGGTGAAGACGGCCAGCATCGCCCCGGCCTCGCCGGCGCTGTAGCCCTGGTCGATGACGATCTGCGGCAACCACTGAAGCAGCACGTAGGCGATGAGGGACTGGGTGCCGAAGTAGACGGCCACGGCCCAGGCGAGCCGGTTGCGCAGCAGCGATCCGAGGGCGACGGTGGCTCCGCCGTATTGCCCGTTGCGGTCCTCGCGGAGCAGCGCGAGCCACGGGATCGCGGAGATGAACGCGAGCGCCGCCCAGGTGCCGACGCCGACGCGCCAGTTGCCGCCGAAGGCGTCCTGGATCGGCACCGTGAAGGCGGCGCCGATCATCGTGCCGACGGCGAGGGCGGTCGAGTAGACCGTCATCATCGCCCCGGGGCGGAGCGGGTAATGCTGCTTGATCAGCGTGGGGGCCAGCACGTTGCCGACGGCGCTTCCGGCCAGGGCGACCACGCTCGCGGTCAGGAACAGCCAGGCGGAGCCGGCGGCTGCGCGGACCAGCAGGCCGGCGCCCATGGCGATCAAGGCGATCAGGAAGAGCGTGTGCTGGCCGAACCTGCGGCCGAGGGCCGGGGTGAGGACGCCGAAGGCGGCGAAGCTGAGCACGGGCAGCGTGGTCAGCAGACCGAGCATCGAGCCGGACATGGCGAGGTCGCCGCCGATGCGGTCGAGGACAGGGCCGATGCTGGTGACCGCGGTGCGGAGGTTCAGGGCGGCCAGGACGATGCCAAGGACGACCAGCCAGCCGGGTGACCCCGTGCGGCTCACGGTTTCCCGCGGCATTGTGGTCGTGGTCAACCCGGGCCTCCAGTCATCGAGTCATAGGATGTTTAAACCCGACCACCATAGCAATTCACCCTAAACCTCTGGTATTCCCCCTAACGGGAAGAACGCACTAGCCAGTAGAGCCCGACGGCCGGCAGAACGAGCGGGATGAAGACATAACCACGCCCGAACTCCGACCAGACCGTCTGATCGGGGAAGGATGCCGGGAAGAGCAGGCTCACCGCCCCGATCACGAGCACCCCGGCCATCTCAATGCCGCACGCCACAAGAGCCGTACGGCGGGCACCCTTGGCCAGCGCCACGGTCGCCACGATGTAGACCGCCGCCGCGAACGCCGACAACGAATAGGCGACCGGGGCCTCGGCGAAGCGGGTGGCGATCTGCACACCGGCCCGCGCCCCCGCCGCCAGTGCGAAGACCCCGTAGATCGCGACGAGCACCCGCCCCGGGCCGGTGCCGATCGACTGCCGCGCCTCGGTCACACCGTCCCCTGCCAGAGCTGCACGACCCGGCCGCTCATGGCCGCGACCGTGAACGCACCGACCACGATCACTCCGGAACCCCACCTGCTGCGCTCGGCCAGGCCGAGGAAGGCGGCCCCCAGCGGGACGATCACGATGGTCAGGAGGTAGCCGATCAGGGTCACCCGGTCGGCGGGCCCCTCGCCGTTGATCATGCCGACCGTGATGACGGCGGCCAGGACGAGGATGGCGACCTCGACCACCCCCAGGCCGACGAGGACGAACATGCCCATCGCACGGTCGCGGACGGTGTTGATCAGACTGACGAACGCCAGGATCAGCGACCCCGCGATCACAACAATGGCCGGCAGGACGTTGAGGTTGAGCACGCGCGTCAGGCTACCGCCAGAAACCGGCGCCCCGGCGGGTGGCCGGTGCCCGATGCCGGGAGCGCACGGCGACGGCGACGAGCACCGACGTCACCACCAGCCCCGCCGCACCGGCCAGCGCCGTCGCCGAGAGCCCGGCGCCGAACGCTTCGGCGGCGGCTGCGAGGTGCGGCCCGGGGCCGAGGGACAGGGCGCCCGCCATGCTTTCCCTGGCCGCGGGGGCGACATCCTCCGCCGCCATGGTGTTCCGGTAGACGGCAGTCGCGACCGTGCCGAGGGTGGCGATGCCGAGGGCCGCGCCGAGTTCGGCGCCGGTCTCGGAGATCCCGGAGGCCGCACCCGCGCGTTCGGCGGACGCGGTGTTCAGGATGAGGGAGTTCGCGATGGTCCCGGTGACGCCGATCCCCAGGGTGAGCACGGTATATCCACCGATGAACACCCCCAGGCCGCCGCCGGCGGCGGTCAACGCGATGACGCCGAACCCGGCGGCGGAGACGAGCAACCCGCTCACCAGCAGCGGCCCCTGGGCGAACCGGCCGCTCAGCGCGCCCGCCGCGGTGGCCCCCGCCATGGTGCCGGCGAACGTCGGCAGCGCGGCAAGCGCCGCCTGCAGCGGGCTCAGCCCGTGGACGGCTTGCATATAGGTGAAGGCGAGCAGCCCCAGTCCGGCGGCCGCCAGCGCCGCGATCGTGTTGGCCGCGACCGCCGCGCCGAAGGCACGGCTGCGGAACAGGCCGGCATCGATGAGCGGGTGTTCCGCGTGCTTCTGCCGTACGGCGAAGCCCGCGGCGGACGCCAGCCCGATCGCGGCCGAAAGGGCGGCGGCGAAGTCGGGCCCGTGCTCGGCGGTGTGCTTCATGGCGTAGACGAGGGCGAGGACGGTCACCAGGGACGCCGCCGCGCCGGTCAGGTCGAACCGGGCATGTGACGGGTTCCTGGACTCGGGGATCAGAAACGGCGCCGCCGTCAGGAGAAGCACCATGACCGGCACGTTGATCAGGAAGACGGTCCCCCACCAGAAGCGTTCGAGCAGCAGTCCGCCGACGATGGGACCGGCGACGGCGCCGCCGGTGAAGGCGATCGTCCAGAGGCCGATGGCCCGCAGCCGCCGCCTCTCGTCGGCGAACAGGTCGCGGATCAGGGAGAGGGTGGAGGGCGCGAGTGTCGCCCCGCCGAGCCCGAGCGCCGCGCGGGCGGCGATGAGCGTCTCGGGGGTGGGCGCGAAGGCGATCACCGCCGAGGCGGCGCCGAAGAGCGCCGCTCCGATCAGGAGCAGCCTCTTGCGGCCGATGCGGTCGCCGAGGGAGCCCATGGTGATGAGCAGGCTCGCCATGACGAATCCGTAGATGTCCATGATCCAGAGCCATTGAGCGCCGGTGGGGTCGAGGGCTTCGGCGATCGCCGGGCCTGCCACGAAGAGCACCGACAGGTCCATGGACGTGAGCAGCGCCGGCAACAGGAGTACGGCGAGAGCCCACCGGGCCCGGGCCGGGGAGGGAGACGTTGTAGACATGGCTTCGATCGTACGTACGTCAAAATAATTGTCAAAACGTACGTGCGTACACACAGCTACACTGCCGGACATGAGCCAACGTGAGGACCTCCTGGCCGGCGCGAAGAAGTGCTTGATCGACAAGGGCTACTCCCGCACCACCGCCCGCGACATCGCCGCCGTCTCGGGAGCGCACCTGGCCTCCATCGGCTATCACTTCGGGTCCAAGGACAACCTGATGAACACCGCGGTCCTCGCGGCGGTCGAGGAGTGGGGCGACAAGATCGAGGCGGCCGTCGACGCGGCCGACGCCGTCACCCCCGAGCAGCGGCTGGAGGTGTTCCTCGACGGTCTGTTCGCCGCCGTCGAGCGGGACCGCGAGCTGATGGCGGCGAGCGTGCAGGCATATGCGCAGGCGCAGTTCGAGGACGCTCTACGGGAGCCCCTCGCGGAGGCATACGCGCGGGGGCGCCGTACGCTGGCCGCGATGGTGCTCGGTGTCCGGCCCGAGGAGGTCGACGAGGAGGCCGCCGGGAGCGTCGGCGCCACCGTGCACTCCATGATCGCCGGGTTCGTCCTGCAGTCCCTGCTCGCCCCCGGCTCGTTGCCCTCCGCGGCGCGGGTCTCGGCCGCCCTGCGGGTTCTGGCGGGCGCTCACGGGTGAGCCCCCCGGCGGCCGGCGTGCGGCATGCTGAAGGCATGGAAGACTCAGAGCGCAGGGTGCTGCCGCTGGTGGTGCGCATCGAGCGGGCCGCGCCCCCCGGGCGCACGGCGGCCCTGGAGGCGGCCGCGCTCGCCGTGCTCACCCTGCTCAACGATCCCCGGAGCGCGTCGGGGGAGTGGGCCGAGGCCGTGGCGGCGTGGGAGCACAGGGGCATCAGGAAGGTCGTGCGCCGGGCCAGAGGCGCCGAGTGGCGCAAAGTGCTCGATCTGCCCGGCATCACGGTCGAGGTGGACGGCGCCGAGGTCCGGGTGCACCCGCCTGTCCCGCTGGACGGCTGGCCGAAGGAGTTGTCGAGGCTTCAGGTGAAGGGCACCGAGCTGGAGGACGCCGAGCCGCCGGGACCGCCCGGCGACGGCCTGGTGGTGCTGTGGCTCAACCCCGCGCTGGAGATGTCGGCGGGCAAGGCCATGGCCCAGGTAGGGCACGCGGCTCAGCTCGCGTGGTGGGCGACCGGCGAGGACGACCGCGAGGTGTGGCGGGCGGCCGGGCTGCGCTGTGCCGTACGCGTGGCGTCGAAGGAGCGCTGGGAGGAGCTGGCGGCGGAGGACCGGCCTGTGGTGCGTGACGCCGGTTATACGGAGGTCGAGCCGGGATCCCGAACGGTTGTGGCGGATATGCCCTGGTTTGGCGAACGGGGGCGTGCGTCGGCGGCGGGACCGATGCGGCGCACCTGAGCGCCGGGCCTGACCGCCGGTCCGGAGCTTTGGTAAGAATCACCACGTCACAGGCTTTTGGAGCGGGCCAATATGAACCCACCTGTTCCCGAAGTGTGACTGTGAAACCCGACGCAACCGTGTGATTTGTCGTACGCTCCCGAACGTGCTCGATGGGGTGGGTGGGACGCGAGAGGCTCGCGAGACGGGCCGGATACCGACACATGTGATGGCGGAGGCGGAAACCGCGCCGATCCCCAAAATCACCGTCGAGGAGCCGCCTCCTCCACCGCCCGCCCCACCCCGCCGCCGATCCCTCCTTTCGCAGGTCGGCGACCTGCCGATGCGCGTGATCTACAAGATCGCCGTCGTCGTGGTCGCGGTCGCCGTGGTCACCGTCGCGGTGGTCGTGTTCACCGTGCGCGACCGGTCGGGTGGGGCGGTCCCCGAGCAGACCGCGGCTCCCTCTCATCTCGCGGGGGCCTCGCCGCCCGCTGGAGCGGTCCCGCCGGGGCAGCCCCCGGCCGCCACTCCGCCCGTGCCCGCCTCACCCCCCGCCGCCGTGCCCGCCGTTCCGGTCCCCTCCGGCAGCCCCAGCCCCTCGATGCCGGCCGCCGCCAGGCCCGCGAGCAAGGCGCTCAAGGTCGCGCTGGCCGACAAGCGCATCCCCAAGCTGCCGAAACGCACGCTGAAGCTCAAGAAGCCGCCGGGCAAGCCGATGCGGGTGAAGAAGCGGCTGACCGACAAGCGCTCGGCCGTCGTGCTGCCCCGGCTCGGCAAGCCGTGGAGGGTCACCCGGGCCAAGCCGTACGCGACCCGGCAGGTGCAGCGCAAGGTGCGCGGCGCGATGCTGGTGAGCCTGCCGGTGCCGGTGGCCGTCCAGGCCAAACCGCGTGACACGGCCCTGCTCGCCGCACGCTGGAGCCTGAAGCGGCACCCCAAGGGCGGCAAGATCACATGGGTCGCCTCGCAGTCCTTCAAGAAGAAGGGCTGGCTGCTGGTCTACCGCGTCAAGTACAAGGTGAAGGGCAAGAAGCGGTCCTCGATGGCCGCAGTGCTCCTCGTGAAGACCAAGAAGGCCAAGCCGGCGCTGGTGTTCGTGACGATCCCCGACTCCCAGCGCAAGCGCTGGCGCCACATCAACACGGTGGTCTCCTCGGTCCGGGCGCGCGGCTGAGGTTGGGCACCTCCCCTATGGGGAGGAATACCGTGATGTTTCTGGTACGTGAAAATCGGGGGATTTCATGGCCAACCTATTCGCCGTCGCCTACGACAGCGTTCCCGCCGCGGAACGAGTGCGCGACAAGCTCGCCGAGCTCCAGAAGGAGCACCTCATCGAGATCGCCGACATGGCGCTCGCCGAGCGGACCACCGACGGGAAGATCAAACTCCATCAGTCGCGCAGCACCGTCGGCATCGGCGCCGCGGGCGGTGCCCTCTGGGGTGGCCTCATCGGTCTCCTGCTCTTCATGCCGCTCATCGGCATGGCGGTCGGCGCAGCCACCGGCGCGGCGGCCGGAGCCATGACCGACGTAGGCATCGACGACAAGTTCATGCGCGAGCTGGGCAAAGAGCTCCATCCCGGGGCGGCGGCCCTGTTCGTCCTCATCATGGGCGGCACCCGGGACAAGGTGATCGAGGCCGTCGCTCCGTACGGCGGACGCCTCATCAAGACAAGCCTCAGCAATGAGGCCGAACACCACCTCAAGGAAGCCCTCCAGGCCGCGAGGGCGGGCACAGGCTGACCCGTCGCCGCCCGGGGAGTGCCTGGTCAGCCGGCGGCGGATGAGCAGGGCGACCTGCACGCGGTTGCTCAGGCCGAGTTTGGCCAGGGCACGGCTGACGTGCGCCTTGACGGTGGTTTCGCTCATGTCCAGCTCGCGGGCGATCTCGGCGTTGGACAGGCCGCGGGCGACGGCGCCGGCGACCTCTCGCTCGCGGCCGGTGAGGGCGGCGAGGCGCTCGCGGGCGGCGGCGGTGCCGGGGGGACTCGCGCCCGGCGAAGGTGTCGATCACGCGCCTGGTCACCGTGGGGAAGAGCATCGCACTGCCCTCGGCCACAGCGCGGACGGCGGCGATGAGGTCGCGGGGCGCGGTGTCCTTCAGCAGGAACCCGGCCGCCTTGGCGCCTAACGCGCCGTAGACATAGTCATCCAGGTGGAGGCGTCGCGGTGCACCAGCGCAGGGGTTGTGAATATTCGGCTGAACTGGTGGTTCGTAACTGTTTGTGGCATGGCAACCACCCTGGAGGAGGGGGGCCGCGTTCACATCGTTCGACCGATACAGCGGATGTCTCTTTAGTAGGAGCCCTGAGGGTCGACGGGGCGAGAGGGACGGGCAGGCGGATGGCGATCCGCCGATCGGTTGAGTCGACACCCCAGCCGTTCGGCAATCAGGTCCCGTCTCCTGGTCGGTGTTGGAAGAAGTGCTGGTCATAGCAGGCTGAACGCAGTCAATCGCCGATGGGCCGAGCACGGAAGGACGCCCGCATGCCACCAGTGATCGAGGTACGCAACCTCCACAAACGCTATGAGGACAAGGTCGCGGTCGACGATGTCTCGCTCACCGTTCAGGAGGGTGAGATCTTCGGGATTCTCGGCCCGAACGGGGCAGGCAAGACCACGACCGTGGAGTGCATCGAGGGCCTCCGCACGCCCGACCGGGGCGAGATCACGGTGCTCGGGCTCGACCCCCTCCGGGATCGGGCCGAGCTGACCCGGCGGCTCGGCGTCCAGTTGCAGGCCGGCCAGCTCCCCGAGCGGCTGCAGGTCGCCGAGGCCCTGGAGCTTTACAGCTCCTTCTATCCCCAGCCGGCCGACTGGCGCGCGCTGATGCACGGCCTCGGCCTGGCGGACAAGGCGAAGACCAGGTACGCCAAGCTGTCCGGCGGCCAGAAGCAGCGCCTTTCGATCGCGCTGGCGCTCGTCGGCAACCCCAAGGTGGCGATCCTCGACGAGCTCACCACCGGCCTCGACCCGCAGGCCAGGCGCGACACCTGGGACCTGATCGAGGGCGTGCGCTCCCGTGGGGTGACGATCCTGCTGGTCACCCACTTCATGGAGGAGGCCGAGCGGCTGTGTGACCGGCTGGCTCTGATCGACGCCGGCCGCGTCGTCACGGTGGACACCCCGGCCGGCCTGACCGAACGGGCCCGCATCGAGCAGCGGATCCAGTTCCGGCCGTCCGCGCCGTTGGACGACCGGCTGCTGACGAGCCTGTCCGACGTCTCCAGCGTCACCCGCCGGGGCGAGCTGGTCGTCGTCACCGGCAACGACAACGCGCTCAACGCCGTCACCGCCGTACTCGCCCGCAACCAGATCGTGGCCCATCGCCTGCGCGTCGAGCAGGCCAGCCTGGAGGACGCGTTCGTCCAGCTGACCGGCAAACGCCTCGATCCCCACTAGGCATCCGACCCCCGCAGCAGAGAGAAGGCCGCACCCGTGCCAGCCCCGAACGCCGCCGCCGTCCCCGTCACCGCCGATCACGGTTCCGCGACGTGGCGGCTCATCAAGGCCGAGAGCAAGTTGTGCCTCCGCGACAAGGTCGCCCCCCTCTGGGGCGTCGGCTTCCCGCTGATCGTGCTGATCATCCTCGGCGCCATCCCCACCTTGCGAGAACCCGTGGAGGGCGGCGGCGGCCTGACGTACTTCGACTTCTACGTGCCTGTCCTGATCTTGTTCAACCTGGCCATTCTGGCCACGGCCGCCCTGCCGATCACGCTCGCGGGATATCGGGAGAGCGGCGTGCTGCGGCGCCTGCGGACCACGCCGATCGGGCCGGCCCGCGTGCTCACCGCCCAGCTCGTGGCCAGCTTCGCCATCGCGCTGGTCGCGATGATCCTCTTCCTCGCGGTGGCCGGGCTCGGCTTCGGCGTCGACCTGCCGCGGAACCCCTTCGGCTTCGCCGTCGCCTGGCTGCTCGCCGCCGCCGCGCTGCTCTCGATCGGCCTGCTGATCACCGCGCTCGCGCCCGGGCGCGGTCCGGCCTCGGCGATCGGCACGGTGTTGTTCTTCCCGTTGATGTTCTTCGCCGGGCTCTGGGTGCCGATTCCGCAGATGCCCCCGGTGCTGCAGACCATCAGCTACTACACCCCGCTCGGCGCGGGCATGCGTGCATTCCAGGACGCCTACCAGGGGAATTTCCCGTCTATCCTCCCTCTCGTCATCTTGACGGCCTACGCGGCCGGGTGCTCGCTCATCGCGGTTCGCTGGTTTCGCTGGGAATAGACTCGGCGCGGGGAGGAGGGGATCGTGAGCAGGCGCAGGCGGCCCGGGCTCTGGGCGGCGGTGCGGGAAGAACAACCGTTCCTCCTGATCACTGTGGTGCCCTACTCGTTGCTGGCCGCACTTGCCGCCTTAAAGGTGTTCAGAGGGCCTTCGGCCGGTGAGTCCCCGCTCATCGATCTCGGTCTGTGCGGGCTGGCCGCGGCATGGATGCTCGGCATGTTCACCCTGCGTCCCGCCTGGTGGGATCGGCCGCGGATCATGGGGGTGTTCTTCACCGGCCTGCTGGTGATCACAGCGCTCCTGGTGGCACGGGATCCCATGTTCGGGTTGTTCACCCCCGCGCCCTACATCTACGCCTTCACCGTTCTCCCCTGGCCGTGGCGGCTGCCGGGCGCGGCGGCCACGGCGGTTGTGGCCGGTGCCGCACAGGCCTCGGGCGTGGACAGGATGACCGGCCTCGGCCTCACTCTGGCCGTGACCATCGTCGTCGCCAACGTCGCCCTCATGAGCGCCACCGCCTGGGTTCTCCGGCTCGCCGAGAGGGAGAAGGAGCAGCGTGAGCACGCCCTCGCCGAGCTGAGCCGGACGAACCGGCTGCTGGAGGCGACCCTCGCCGAGAACGCCGGCCTGCACGCCCAACTGCTCGCCCAAGCCCGGGAGGCGGGGGTCCACGACGAGCGTCAGCGCATGGCACGGGAAATCCACGACACGCTGGCCCAGGGGCTCACCGGGATCATCGCGCAGCTCCAGGCGGCCGAGCAGATGCACGAGGTCCCGGCACCGTGGAGCCGGCCCTTCGCCGCGGTCAAGACCCTGGCCAGGGAAAGCCTGGCCGAGGCCCGGCGCTCGGTGGACGCGCTCAGGCCCGAGCAGCTGGAAACCGCCCGTCTGAGCGACGCACTCGCCGACGTCGCAGACCGGTGGTCGAAGCTGCACGGGCTCGCCGTCCAGGTCACGACGACCGGCACCGCGCGGCCGATGGCGCCGGAGGCGGAGTTCGCACTGCTGCGCACGGCTCAGGAGGCACTGGCCAACGTCGCCAAGCACGCGCACGCGGCCAGAGTCGGGGTGACGCTGTCCTACCTGGAGCACGAGGTGGCGCTGGACGTGCGTGACGACGGCAGGGGTTTCGAACCCGCGGGTCTCGAAGCCGGCACGGCGGCGAACGGCGGCTCGGAGCCGTCGCCCCGAGGCGGCGGATTCGGCCTGACCATCATGCGCCAGCGCGTCGAAGGGCTCTCCGGAAGCCTGCGGATCGAGTCGGAGCCCGGCGCCGGCACCGGGATCTCGGCCTGCATCCCCATCCCGCCGGCCGGGAGCCACGCATGACAGAACACGCGGCCGAGATCCCGATCCGGCTGCTGATCGCGGACGACCATCCCGTCGTCAGGGACGGGCTGAGCAGCATGTTCGCCTCCGCGCCCGGATTCGAGGTGCTGGGCGAGGCCGCGGACGGCGCGACAGCCGTACGACTCGCCCAGGAGCTCCGGCCCGACGTGATCCTGATGGACCTGCGTATGCCGGGCATGGACGGCCTGAGCGCGATCACCGAGTTGACCAGGCTCGGCGTCACCTCGCGTGTGCTGGTTCTGACCACCTACGACACCGACGCCCACGTGCTGCCGGCGATCGAGGCCGGTGCGACCGGCTACCTTCTCAAGGACTCCCCTCGGGAGGACCTGCTGCGAGGTGCGCGAGCCGCCGCCAAGGGCGAGAGCGTCCTGTCCCCCTCGGTGGCGGCACTGCTGATGAACCGGGTCAGGACCCCCGCGCCGCAACTGCTCAGCCGGCGCGAGCTCGAGGTCCTCGAACTCGTGGCGGCAGGGAACACCAACCGCGAGGTGGCCGCGCGGCTCTTCATCACCGAGGCCACGGTCAAGAGTCACCTTCTGAACATCTACACCAAGCTCGGTGTGGGGGACCGCGCCGCCGCCGTCACCGAGGCGTTCAACCAAGGGCTGCTCGTCCCGCGAAAGCGTGAATAGCCCTTAGTGCATGGAGATGTGCACGTGGTCGAAGTGGTTCTCGGTGATGCTGCCCCGGTCGGACATCGAGCGCCAGCCCGGCATGCTCATGTTGTAGATGCGCTGCCGGTAGATCACGTACTTCACGCCGAGCTTCTTGCCGTTCTTGACGGTCCACGCCGCGATCTCGTCGCCCAGGGCGGCCTGCTCGGCCGACGGCATCGAGCCGGTGGCGGAGAGCATGAAGTCGCAGGCGCGCCCCAGCGGGTGCTCGCCGTAGTTGTCGATGCGATAGCAGCCCACGTCGTAGGCGAGGCTGAAGCGCCGCATGATCAGCTCGCGCATCGAGCGCGTGCGCGCGGTGATGTTGTCCGAGCCCGTGGGCAGCTGCGGTGCCCAGCTGCCGTTGGCGCGCCGGCCCGAGCCGACCGGCACGAGCCGGTCGAGCTTCTTCTCGATGTCGTCGATCAGGGTGAGCGCCTCTTCGCGCTGCTTCTCGATCTCGGCGGCCTCCGTCTGGACGCGCTCGGTGATCTTCGCGGCGGTCTCGGTCGCGATGCGCCTGCGGTCCCGTGCCTGGGCGAAGCCCGTCACGTCGGCGGTCTGCTCGGCCGCCATCTGCTCCAGCAGCGCGGCGCCGTCGACGTTCTCGCTCGCGATCAGCGCGGCCATGCCGCTGCTTCCCGCCTGATATTGCAGCTGGACGACCCTGGCGACCCGGTCCTCCGCCAGTTTGTACTCGAGTTCGGCCTGCTCAAGCTGCCTCTTGGCGGCCTCTTCCGACTTGCGCACGTCGGCGAGGGCCACCCGCTTGGCGTTGTAGTCCTCGATGAGGGCGTCGACCCTCTCCTGGGTCTTCTTCAGTTCCGCGCGAAGCCCGGACTCGCTCGGTTTGGGGTCCTGCGCGGTGGCGGGGGGTGCCCCCGAGGTGGCGGTGGAGGCGGTCGCCGTGCCGAGGGTGAGGGTCAGCGCCGCGGAGGCGCAGACGGCGACATAGGCGGTGGCGGGGGTGTGGGGGGCACGGTGCCTGCCGCGATATTTCGTGCGGCCTGTGGCGTGGGGGTGGGACGTGGGGGACAGGTCCGCCACGTGTTCTCCTCTCCTTCTGCCGACCGGGTTAGCTGACGGGTTCGGGCCGGAGCAGCCCTACCGAGGCATTTGTGCCGTGGATTCACCCCAAGTGCTTTTGGGTCCCCGGTTCCCTGGCGAGGCGCCCGGGATTAGGCGGTGCACCTGTTGCGATAACAGGTGCCTGAGGGATGGTAGTAGTAAAGTCTCGGTTATGCGACTTTAAGTTGAAATGAACTATTGATCGTTCTGTGATGATCCCGAGTTGATCGCGGCGGGAAACAGGCCCGGTCTTGATCGATTTCTCGGCCCCGGGGGCTTGTGCCGTACGGCGGAAGCCAGGCAGGTTGGACACTGACCGAGCATCACCGCCGGAGCCACGACGAGGAGAAGTCCATGGCGAAACGTGCGCGTAAGAGCAAGGCCAGGAAGAAGAAGAAGGCCAACCACGGTAAGCGCCCCAACGCTCGCTGATCCGGCCCCGCACGCCTTTGCCGACAGTTGATCTTGTCGTACGGGTGCTGCGGGTATCCCCTCGGCGATCACGTGTTCGCCGGGGGGAGCCGCATGCGACCGGTTCCCGGTGGGGAGAGACTGTTGGCGACCGTCACGGGCGGTTCGCGTGGCCTGCGGCTGCTGATCGGCACGGCGGCCGCGGTGATCGCCCTGGCCGGGCTTAAGGCCGCCGCCCAGATCGCCGGGCCGGCGTTCCTCGCGCTGACCCTGACCATCGGGGTGAACCCGCTGCGCTCCTGGCTGCGGCGGCGCGGCGCCGGCACCTGGCTGGTCGTGGCGCTGCCGCTCGTCGTGGTTTTCCTCGTGCTGATCCTGCTGGTGGGCTCGCTCGTGTGGTCCGTCGTCCGGCTGGTGGACGTGCTGCCGGCCTACACCGCGCAATATGAGAGCCTGCTGAAGTTCGTCACCGAGCGGGTGCACAGCCTCGGCATCACTCCCGACCAGGTCAAAGACGTCATCGGGAAGCTGGACCCCAACCAGATCATCCCCGTCCTGCAGGGCTTCCTGTCCGGTCTGCTGAGCGTCGGGACGATGGTGGTGCTGGTCACGCTCATCCTCTTCGGCATGAATGTGGATGCGCCGTTCCTGCAAGACGCCGTCCGCGCGCTGGCCCCGGGGCGTCCGCACCTTGTGGCGGCACTCGGCGAGTTCAGCCGGGGCACCGTACGCTATCTCGTCGTCACGACGGTCTTCGGGCTGATCGTCGCGGTGTTCGATGGCATCGCGCTGTGGATCCTCGGTGTGCCGCTGCCCCTGCTGTGGGCGCTGCTGGCGTTCATCACGAACTTCGTGCCCAATATCGGATTCTTCATCGGGCTGGTCCCGCCCGCGCTGCTCGCGCTCCTGTCGTCGGGGTGGGTGACGATGGTGTGGGTCATCGTCATCTATTGCGTGCTCAACTTCGTCATCCAGTCGGTCATCCAACCGAAGTTCACCGGCGAATCGGCGGGACTGTCGATGACGATCACCATTTTGTCGCTGCTTGTCTGGACATATGTGCTCGGCGCGCTCGGCGCCATCCTGGCCGTCCCGCTGAGCGCCCTCGCCCGCGCCCTGCTCATCGACGCCGATCCCGAGACCTCATGGGCGTCCCCCCTCGTCACCGGTCCCGCCGTCCGGACGTGAGGAGCCCCCCTTCGCCGGCGGAGGAGGGCTCTCCTGGACCACCATCGCGGGCCGCCCGCTCACGAGCAGCCACGCTGGAAGCACCGCCAGGCACAACACCGGGATCAGCGCCGGGTCGGTCACCACCACCGCCGCGGTGAACAGGCTCAGCCACCCCTGCTGCGTGACCGCCAGCACCAGACCGAGAACGGCCGAGGAGACCGCCACCGCCGCCGGCACCGCGGGCAGAAGGGCGTGCACAAGCAGCCCCAGCGCGACGCCGGCGAACACGACGGGAAAGATGCGCCCGCCCACGAACGCCGCGCTCGCCGCTACCAGCACCGCCACGAGCTTCACCACGAGGATCAGCAGCAGCCCGGCGGCGGTGTGGTGGCCGGCGACCAGCTCCTTCATCTGGTCGAGTCCCTTGAAGAGGGTGATCCGCCCCCCGATCGCCCCCAGCACCCCGAGCAGCAGCCCCGCCGCGGCCAGCCGCGCCACCGGGTGGGGCACCAGCCGGAACAGCTTGTACGCCGCGGGAAACAGCGTGACCACGACCAGGCCGAGCGCGCAGGCCACGGTGGCCACCACCGCCGCGCCGGCCGCGTCCATAGGCGTGGGCGCGGTGTAGGCGGGCAGCGGGATCGCGAGCGACGGATTCGCCACCGCCACCGTGGTCGTCGCCCCCGCGCCCGCCGCGATCAGCGGGCCGAACAGCCGATCCCACAGCGGCCTGCCTGCCGGCCCCGCCGCCGACTCCGACAGGATCAGCGCCGCCGCCACGGGTGTGCCGAACAGCGCCCCGATGGTCCCCGCCGCCGCGAACCCCGAGAAGGCGGCGCCCGGCACGCCGGGCACGAGCCGCGGCCCGAGCGCGAAGGCCAGGGCGACGTTGATCGCGGTGATCGGGTTCTCCGGCCCCAGGCTGATCCCGCCGGCGAGCGTGACGACCGCCCCGAGCGTCACCCCGGGCAGCACGCGGACCGGCAGCGGCGGGCCCACCAGGGACTCGGTGGCCGGGTCGGGGCCCGAGGGCACTTTCCACAGCACCAGCCCGGCCAGCGCCCCGGCCGCCGTCAGCACGCCGATCGTCCACCACGGCGAGCCGCCCGCGACGCCGAGCGCGGCGGGCAGCGTATTCCAGACCAGGCGGAAAAGGCGCTCGGCGACGGCGCTCACGACGAGCAGCACCAGGCTGGAGAGCACCCCGACCCCGACCGCCGGCAACACCAGCGGCAGCAGCGGCCGGGCCTGCGGTGTGATCACCCCGGCCGGCCTCACCCGCCCCACCACCCCACACCCGGTCGTTACCCGCGGCGGGGTAACGACCAGGGCGGGGAAGATTCAGAGCTGCTTCACGGCCTCGTGCACCGCGCGATGGAACGTCGGGTACGCGTAGATCATCTGCCTGAGCCGGTCGATCGTCACCCGGTCGTGCACGGCGAGCGTAAGCATGCTGAGCACCTCGCCCCCGGCCGGCCCCGCGCTCGTCGCCCCCACCAGCACGTCCTCCGAGGCCACCAGCTTGATGAAGCCGTGGTTGCCCGCCTTGTGGATCCAGCCCCTGGCCGACGCGGGGATCGGGGTGCTCGCCGTGCGCACAGGAAGGCCTCGTTCGCGAGCCTGGGCCTCGGTGAGACCGACGGCCCCGATCTCCGGATCGGTGAAGGTGACCCGGGGCACCGCGTGATATTCCGCCTCGAACACGTGCTCGCCCAGCAGGTCGCGCACCACGATGTCGGCTTGGTACATCGACATGTGCGTGAACGCGCCCCTGCCCGTCACATCGCCGATCGCCCACACGCCCTCGGCCGCGCGCATCCGGCCGTCCGTGGCGATCGTCCGGGCCGACTCGTCCAGCCCCACGGCGCCGACGCCGAGCGCGACCAGGTCGCTGCGCCGGCCGGTCGCGATCAGCAACCGCTCACCGAGGGCCCGCTCACCGTCCCCCAGATGTACGGTGAAGCCCTGGCCGTCGTGCGACACCCGCTCGACCCGGGCGTTCAGCCGCACCTCGATGTCGTCGGCCGCGAACACCCCGGCCAGCAGATCGCAGGCCTCGGGCTCCTCGATCGCCACCAGCCGCCCGGCGGCCTCAAGCACCGTCACCCGCACCCCGAACCGGGCGAACACCTGCGCGATCTCGCACCCGATCGCACCGCCGCCGACGACCACGAGCGACGCCGGAAGGGTGTCGGCCTCCATCGCCTGCCGGTTCGTCCAGTACGGCGTGCCCGCGAGACCCTCGATCGGCGGGAGCGACGGCTGCGAGCCGGTGCCGATCACGATGCCGCGGCGGGCCTTGAGCACGCGGTCACCCACCGTCACCTCGCCGGGGGCGGTGATCCGGCCCCAGCCGCGCACGAGATGACCGCCTTTGCCGGTGAACCGGTCGGCTGCCTTCTTGTCGTTCCAGTCGTCGGTGGCTTCGTCCCTGATACGCCGGGCGACCCATGACCAGTCCGGCGAGATGGTGGAATCACCGGCTATGCCGGGAATCCTGCGGCCCTCGGCCAGCAGGTCGGACGCACGAACCATCATTTTGGACGGGATGCAGCCCCAATAGGGGCACTCGCCGCCCACAAGCTCGGCTTCCACCCCCGCCACACTCAGGCCGGCCTCGGCCAGTCGTTCCGCCACATCCTCGCCGCCCGGGCCCATGCCCATGACGACGACATCGAATTCGTCTTGCGCCATAGCCCTAACCCTGCCCAGTGTTCACGACATACACGCAGATATCGCCAAGGTCGGCATAGGCCCGGCACAGGGCCGGGCCGACACCGTGGGCAGGGAGCTAGGGGGCCGGGCGGGGGGAATCAGACCGCGGGCAGCGCCGCCAAGGCCGCGTCAAGGCGTTCCTGGGGGATGGCGAAATCCTGCATTTCTCCGCGTAGGTAACGGTCATAGGCCGCGAGATCGAAGTGTCCGTGCCCGCAGAGCGCCGTCAGGATCACCTTCGGCTCACCGCTCTCCTTGCAGCGCAGCGCCTCGGCCACGACCTCGGCCAGCGCGTGCGTCGGCTCGGGCGCGGGCACGATGCCCTCCGCCCGCGCGAACCGCACCCCCGCCTCGAAGCACTCGGTCTGATCCTTGGCGACCGCCTCGAACATGCCGAGCTCGTACATGTGCGACAGCAGCGGCGACATGCCGTGATAGCGCAGACCACCGGCGTGGATCGGATCGGGGATGAAACCATGCCCAAGGGTGTGCATCTTCAGCAGCGGCGTGAATCCTGCCGTGTCCCCGAAGTCGTAGGCGTAGGTGCCGCGGGTAAGCGACGGGCACGCCGCCGGCTCCACCGCGCGGACCACCGGGTCCATCCGGCCGGCGAGCTTCTCCCGCAGGAACGGGAAGCTCAGGCCCGCGAAGTTCGACCCGCCGCCCGCGCACCCCACGATCAGATCCGGCGTCTCCCCGAGCACGGCGAGCTGCTCTATGGCCTCCTCACCGATCACGGTCTGGTGCAGCAGCACATGGCTGAGCACGCTGCCGAGGGCGTAGCGCGTGTCCGGCGAGGCCGCCGCCACCTCGACCGCCTCGCTGATCGCGATGCCGAGCGAGCCGGACGAGTCCGGCTCGGCCGCCAGCACGCCCCGGCCCGCCTCGGTCACCTGGGAGGGACTGGCGTGCACGGTCGCGCCGTATACACCCATGAGGGAACGGCGGTAGGGCTTTTGGTCATAGGAGGCGCGGACCATCCACACTTCGCACTCCATGTCATATTGCGCGCAGGCGAACGCCAGCGCCGACCCCCACTGCCCGGCGCCGGTCTCGGTCGTCAGCTTCCGGGTGCCCTCCTGGGCGTTGTAATACGCCTGGGGAACGGCGGTGTTGGGCTTGTGCGACCCGGAGGGGGACCCGCCCTCGTATTTGTAGTAGATGCGGGCCGGAGTGCCCAGAGCGCGCTCCAGCCGCCGCGCACGCACCAGCGGAGTCGGCCGCCACAGGCGGTAGACGTCCACCACGTCATCGGGGATCGCGATGTATCGCTCGGAGCTCATCTCCTGGGCGATGAGCGAGGCGGGGAAGAGCGGCGCCAGATCGTCGGCGCCAACGGGCAGGCGGGTGCCCGGGTGCAGCGGCGGCGGGGCGGGGGCGGGCAGATCGGCAGCGATGTTGTACCACGCGCGGGGGATCCGGGACTCGTCCAGCAGGACCTTGGTGGGCTTGCTCATGCGGCCAAGTCTGTGGCTCATGCCGTACCGGAGGCCAGCGTTCTGCGCGATCTCCCGGCGGGCCGCCCCCGCCGCCCGCCTATCAGCCCTCGCGCTCGTGCCGCACCTGGTCGCGCACGGCCGGGACCACCTCGGTGGCGAACCTTTCGAGCTGCTTGTGCTGGTCGCCCTCCGGCCACAACACGAAGGCGTCCATGCCGTGACCTACCGCCAGGTCGGTCAGTTCTTCCACCCACTGGTCGGGCGGGCCGTGCAGGAAGCCCCGCGACTCGCCGTCGGTGATCGCCCCGTTCACGTTGTAGATGCGGCGGATCGCCGCCGGGTCGCGCCCTGCGGCGGCGGCCGCCTCGTCGATGCGGGCGTGCGACTCGGCCAGCACCTCTGGCGTCGCCCATGACGACGACGGCACCCAGCCGTCGGCGGCCCGGCCCGCCAGCGCGAGCCCGCGCGGCCCCTTCACCCCGAGCCAGATCCCGATGTCGTGCGCCGGCACCGGCCCGGCGTTCGCGCCGCTCAACGTGTAGTGCTCGCCGTCGAAGCGCAGCCCGCGGCCCCCGCTCCACACCTGCCGGATGATCTCGACCGCCTCCTCCAGAGCGCCCATGGCCTCCCCGGGGGTACGGCGAGGGCCGCCGAAGGCGCCGATCGCCTCCCAGAACGCCCCCGCGCCGAGCCCCAGCTCCGCCCGCCCCCCGCTCAGCACATCGAGGCTCGCGGCGGCCTTGGCCAGCACCGCGGGCTGCCGCAGCGGCAGGCTCGCGACGTCGGGGAACACGCGGACCCGCTCCGTCACGGCGGCGACCATGCTGAGCAGCGTCCAGGTATCGACGTAACCCCGCTGGTAGGGGTGGTCCTGGATGCCGATCAGGTCCAGCCCCAGCCGATCGGCCAGCCGCGCCGTCTCAAGCAGCGGATCGCCCGTGTTGGGCACCAAGAAGTATCCGAACTCCAGCGGTCGTCCGTAGTCACCCATGTCGTCCTCCTCGGACACGGCAACCCGGAGTCCGGGCGGGTTCATTCCCCGCGGGGACCGCCTCAGCGGCACCGAAGCGTGAGAAGGAGGCGCCGAGCAGGGAATCGCGCGAAAGATCTGAAGGAGATCCGAAGAAGTGGGGGAGATCGTTAAGGCCAGGTATCCCGGGTGGGATGACCTGGCCTTTCTCGATGAGAGCGGACGACGGGAATCGAACCCGCGTAGCCAGTTTGGAAGACTGGGGCTCTACCATTGAGCTACGTCCGCGCGAGCCGGGCGCCGTCTGGTCTAGACTGCATCCGGTCGTCAGGGCGTAAGCGTACCGGAGATCCGGGCCGCTTGTGCACGGACGTCGCGGGGCGTGGCGCAGCTTGGTAGCGCGCTTGCTTTGGGTGCAAGAAGTCGTGGGTTCAAATCCCGCCGCCCCGACCAGCTATAACGGCCGGTTTCCACATGTGGGAACCGGCTTTCTCGTTGGACTGTGCGAGTTGGACCGTGCGAGTTCCCGGCACTTGGACTGTGCGAGTTCCCGGCACTTGGGTTGTGTGAGTTGCCGGGACCTGCCGCCGTGAGCGGCGGGCTCGTCGCCATTCGCGAGGGCGCCCTGCCGATTGTTGCAGGATGGCGCTTCTTTGTTTCCGGACGTGGCACGTGCCCGCACCGCGGCGGTGTTCAGGCCGGTGTCAGGCGCCCGTCTTGAAAAGCGCCCAGACGGCTTTGCCGCCGCGGTCGAGATGGTCCCAGCCCCAGCACTGGCTGTAAGTCTCGACTATGTAAAGCCCGCGGCCGTTCTCGGAGATGAAGTCGGGCTCTTTCGGGGTCGGCGCCTCGTCGCTCGGGTCGGAGACCGCGAGCAGCACGTGGGGGGCGAACCGCAGCAGCATCAGGGTGATCGGCGGCTCGGCCGGACGGTGGCCGTTGCCGTTGCCGAAGGCCGCCGGATACAGGGCGTAGCGGACTGCGTTGGTGACGAGTTCGGAGACCACGAGGGCCGCGTCGTCGCCGAGTTCCGAAAGGCCCCAGGCGGCGAGTGTGGATCGCGTCACGTCGCGCGCGGTCTTGACCGAGTCGGCCTGCGGAAGAAGAGGGCAGGTCGTCGTATCGGTGCGTTCGGCTGTAAGCAGGTTGTCGAATCCGAGTCGACGGGTCACCTGCAGGCAGTCGGCAGCGGCCACTGGCTCCTCCACCATCCTGCCGGTACCTCCGAGGCTTGCCGGTTTTACGATTTAGTGCACCATTGGCCCACTATGCACTAGGCCATCATGGGTCACCCGAACGCCTGCTGCAAGACCCAAATGCACGTGCAGTTGCAATGTGCAATCGCATGGGCGGTTACTTGGACGTTGGCGAATCGGACACCAGTTTGAGACCTTGCTATAGCGGCCGGAAGTGGTGACACTGTGTGCGCTGGCCATATAGGAGTGAAGGCCGCACCGGGCATTGGAGGAGTTACGTGTCGCAGATCCAGCAGGGCTCGGGGCCCACGGCGCTGCGCATCCTCCTTGGCTCCCAGCTTCGCCGTCTCAGGGAGAGCAAGGGCATCTCCCGCGAGGACGCGGGGCACCTCATCAGAGGGTCGGAGTCCAAGATCAGCCGGATGGAGCTGGGGCGGGTCGGGTTCAAGGAACGCGACGTCGCGGACCTGCTCACGCTCTACGGCGTCGAGGGCGACGAGGCGCGATCGGCGGTCATGGACCTCGTGCTCCGGGCCAACGAGCCCGGATGGTGGCATCGGTACAACGACCTCCTGCCCTCGTGGTTCCAGGCGTATGTCGGCCTCGAAGAGGCGGCGATGCGCATCCGCACCTATGAGGTGCAGTTCGTCCCGGGCCTGCTTCAGACCAAGGACTACGCGCGGGCCGTCATCACCGCCGGCGCGGCCGGTCTGAGCATGGACGAGATCTCCCGCCGGGTGGATCTGCGGATGGAGCGCCACCAGGTGCTCGAACGCGCGGACGGCCCGATCTTCTGGGCGGTCATCGACGAGGCCGCCCTGCGGCGGCCCATCGGCGGTGTCGACGTGATGCGCGCGCAGCTCGGGCACCTCATGGAGCTCATGCGCCGCCCCAACATCACCATTCAGGTGATGCCGTTCAGTTTCGGCGGCCACAGCGCCGAGGGCGGGGCGTTCAGCATCCTGCGGTTCCAGGACGCCGAGTTGCCCGACGTCGTCTACGTCGAACAGCTGGCAAGCGCCCTGTATCTCGACAAACGCGAAGATGTCGACCGGTATGGCGAGATTATGGAACGTCTGTGCGCGGTGAGCACCACGCCTGACGAAACCGTTGACATACTCAACAAGATCATGCAGGAGATCTGAGCGCAGTGCCGTCGCTCCGGGGTGTGGGTCTGCCCTAGACTGGCAGCGGCGCTGAACACCCGCCGTATCAGGTCATGCCTGCATGCCATTGCTCGGTGCCGCCCATGTGGGCGCGGCGCGCGAGCATGCCGCGTGAGCCGTCATCGCAACTGACGCGCCCGCACCACTCGAATGCTTGATCAAGGAGACCACCCCGTGAAGACCGCTGTCGAGGAGCTCAGCCCGACCCGGGTGAAGCTCACTGTCGAGGTGCCGTTCGAGGAGCTCGGCCCGAGCCTGCAGGCGGCGTATAAGAAGGTCGCGCAGCAGGTGCGCGTGCCCGGCTTCCGCCCTGGCAAGGTTCCGGCCCGGATTATCGAGCAGCGCTTCGGCCGCGCGGTGGTCCTTGAAGAGACCTTGAACGACGCTGTGCCCAAGCTCTACGGCCAGGCCGTGGACGAGAGTGACATCTTCCCGGTGAGCCAGCCGGAGATCGAGGTCACCAAGATCGAGGACGGCGAGCAGGTCGAGTTCACCGCCGAGGTCGACATCCGGCCCAACTTCGAGGTGCCGGACTACCAGGGCGCCGAGATCACCATCGCCGCCGCCGTCGTGTCCGACGAGGACATCGACACCCAGCTCGACACCCTCCGCCAGCGTTTCGCCACGCTGACCGGCGTCGAGCGCGCCGCCGCCAAGGGCGACTTCGTCGTCATGGACCTCCGCGCCGAGATCGACGGGGAGAACCTCGAGGAGCAGCAGGCCGCCGACGTCTCCTACGAGGTGGGCGCCGGCTCGGTGCTGCAGGGCCTCGACGACGCCCTTGAGGGCATGTCCGGGGGCGACGAGAAGCGCTTCGCCACCAAGCTCGTGGGCGGCGAGCACGCCGGCCAGGACGCCGACGTCATCATCAACGTCAAGTCGGTGAAGGAGAAGGTCCTTCCCGAACTCGACGACGAGTTCGCCGGCCTCGCCAGCGAGTTCGACACCCTGGAGGAGCTGCGGGGCAGCATCAGGGAGCAGGCCGAGCGCAACAAGAAGATCGACCAGCTCGTGGAGATCCGCGAGAAGGCGCTCGACGCCCTGCTCGACCGCATCGACATCCCGCTGCCGACCAGCGCGCTCGAGACCGAGATCAACGCTCGCAAGCACAACCTCGAGCACCAGATCGGCGAGAGCGGCCTCAGCCGTGAGGCGTTCTTCCGCCTCTACCAGACGACTGAGGAGGAGCGTTTCGCCGAGTTCGAGACGACCGCGGCCAAGGCCCTCAAGAGCGGCTTCGTGCTTGACAAGATCGTCAAGCAGGAGGACCTCGGGGTCAGCGAGGAAGAGCTGACCAGCTTTGTGGTCCGCCGCGCCATGCAGCTCGGCGTCGCGCCCAACACGCTGGCCCAGCACCTCGCCGACAACGACCAGCTCACGCTGGCCATGATGGAGATCGTCCGGGACAAGGCCAAGAGTGTCGTCGGCGACGCCGCCAAGGTGACCGACGACGCGGGCAACGAGATCGACGTCAAGGCGCTCTACACCGAGATCAACGGCCCGGTGGAGGAAGAGGCCGCCGAGGCGGGGGAGACCCCGGCCGAGGAGTCCGAGGACCGCTGACCCTCTCTCACGGGCCCGCCGCGCGGGTCCGTGACCGATGCCCCCTCGCGCTACATGCGTGAGGGGGCGTTGTGCTTTGCATGGCTTCGCCGTACCCCACGTGGCATGTGCCTTAATCTGGAATTGTCCATAATCTGATGCTCTGCCGGAAATCTGATGTTTCGTCTGACTTTGGGCTCTCGTGTGGCGCCGGGGGCTGGGGGCGCGGAGTCGGCTGGTGGGGCCAGGTGGCATGCGCCGTCAGCGAACAGTTGCCGGACCACGGCATGAGAGGTGCGCCGCGAGCGTTAGGGTCACAATCAAAGCCAATCGATTACGACGCATCGGAAGGTGACGCTGTGACCAGCCCGCCGACCTTCTATCAGCCGACCGGCTTCGGCCCGGAGCAGGGCCGTGACAACAACGGTTCCTCGTTCCGGTTGGAGGACCAGCTTTACCAGCGGCTGCTGCGCGAGCGCATCATCGTCCTGGGCACCCAGGTCAACGATGAGATCGCCAACCGAATCTGCGCTGAGCTGCTGCTGCTCGCGGCCGACGACGCCAACCGCGACATCTGGCTCTACATCAACTCGCCTGGCGGCTCCGTCACCGCCGGTATGGCGATTTACGACATGATGCAATACGTGCCAAATGACGTCTGCACAGTCGTCATGGGTCTCGCCGCCTCCATGGGGCAGGTCCTGCTCTGCGCGGGCGCCCAGGGCAAGCGTTACGCCCTGCCGCACGCGCGGATCATGATGCACCAGCCCTCTGGCGGCATCGGCGGCACCGCGGCCGACATCGCGATCCAGGCCGAGCAGATGCTCTACGTCAAGAAGACCCTGGCGGAGCGGATCGCGTTCCACACCGGTCAGCCTCTTGACCAGATCGAGCGTGACTCCGACCGCGACCGTTGGTTCACCGCCGAAGAGGCCAAGGACTACGGTTTCATCGACGATGTCGTCCGCAGCGCTCGCCAGGTGCCCTCGCAGGGCGCCGTCTCGTGAAGGGGCTAAACGTGAGTGACCTGATTCAGCCGGGTGACATCAGCGCCCGCTACATCATCCCTTCGTTCGTCGAGCGCACGACGTATGGCGTGAAGGAGATGAATCCGTACAACAAGCTCTTCGAGGATCGCATCATCTTCCTCGGAGTGCAGATCGACGACGCCTCGGCCAACGACGTCATGGCGCAGCTCCTGACGCTGGAGTCGCTCGACCCCGACCGGGACATCAGCATCTACATCAACTCGCCGGGTGGCTCGTTCACCGCGATGACGGCGATCTACGACACGATGCAGTTCGTCCGGCCGGAGATCCAGACCGTCTGCCTCGGGCAGGCGGCCTCGGCGGCTGCTGTGCTGCTCGCCGGCGGCACGCCGGGCAAGCGTTTCGCCCTGCCCAACGCCCGCGTCCTGATCCACCAGCCCTCCACCGAGGGCGGCGGCCAGGGAAGCGACATCGAGATCCAGGCACGCGAGATCCTGCGGATGCGTGCCCTCCTGGAGGAGATCGTCGCCAGGCACTCGGGCAAGTCCTCCGAAGAGGTTCGCCGCGACATCGAGCGCGACAAGATCCTCAGCGCGGACGAGGCGAAGGCATATGGTCTGATCGACGACATCATCCCGTCGCGGAAGAAGCGCGCTGCGGCCGTGGCTTCCTGACGGAAGGCAGTCGCACCGGAACAGTGCCTATTTGGGCATGTTCCGGTGCGACTCACCGCTAGGGGGCTCACTGAGGGCCCAGGAGACGGTAACGTCGAAACCTGAGCGGGATGAGTTTTTCGGACCGGTATCCACCCGGTCCCGAAAGAAACCGGCCGTGGAAGCAGGGCGGTCCCACGCAAAGGAGTATCTCGGGTGGCACGCATCGGCGACGGGGGAGACCTGCTGAAGTGCTCGTTCTGCGGGAAGAGCCAGAAGCAAGTCAAAAAGCTCATCGCCGGTCCCGGCGTCTACATCTGTGACGAGTGCATCGATCTCTGCAACGAGATCATCGAGGAGGAGCTCTCCGAGTCCTCCGAGCTCAAGTGGGACAGTCTTCCCAAACCCCGGGAGATCTTCGAGTTCCTGGACGCCTATGTGATCGGCCAGGACAAGGCGAAGAAGGCCCTTTCGGTCGCGGTATACAACCACTACAAGCGGGTGCAGTCGGGTGAGCGGGGCCGCGACGACGGTCTCGAACTCGGCAAATCCAACATCCTGCTCCTCGGTCCCACCGGTTCGGGCAAGACGCTGCTTGCGCAAACCCTGGCGAAGATGCTCAACGTGCCTTTCGCCATCGCCGACGCCACCGCGCTCACCGAGGCCGGCTACGTCGGCGAGGATGTGGAGAACATCCTCCTCAAGCTGATCCAGGCCGCCGACTACGACGTCAAGAAGGCCGAGACCGGCATCATCTACATCGACGAGGTCGACAAGATCGCCCGTAAGAGCGAGAACCCGTCGATCACCCGCGACGTCTCCGGCGAGGGTGTGCAGCAGGCCCTGCTCAAGATCCTGGAGGGCACGACGGCGAGTGTGCCGCCGCAGGGCGGGCGCAAGCACCCCCACCAGGAGTTCATCCAGATCGACACCACCAACGTGCTCTTCATCTGCGGTGGAGCGTTCGCCGGCCTAGAAAAGATCATCGAGTCGCGCATCGGCAAGAAGGGCATCGGCTTCAACGCCATCCTTCACTCCAAAGACGACATCGACACCTCGGACGTCTTCTCCGATGTGATGCCGGAGGATCTGCTCAAGTTCGGCATGATCCCCGAGTTCGTCGGCCGTCTGCCGGTGATCACCAGCGTGCACAACCTCGACCGCGACGCGCTGATCCAGATCCTCACCGAGCCGCGCAACGCCCTGGTCAAGCAATACCGCCGCCTCTTCGAGCTGGACAACGTCGAGCTCGAGTTCTCCGCCGACGCCCTTGAGGCCATCGCCGACCAGGCGATCCTGCGCGGCACCGGCGCCCGCGGGCTTCGCGCGATCATGGAAGAGGTTCTTCTCTCGGTGATGTACGAGGTTCCGAGCAGGCAGGACGTCGCTCGGGTGATCATCGACCGGGACTCGGTGCTGGAGCACGTCAACCCGACACTCGTGCCCCGCGACCAGCTCAACGCGGCCAAGCAGCAGCGTCCGCCCCGGGAGAAGAGCGCCTGACCTGGGCTTTGCCGTACTCTCGTGGGTTTTGGGGTGGTACGGCTTTCGCCTCGGAGCTGGCCGTTTG
Source organism: Sinosporangium siamense (assembly GCF_016863435.1). GTDB lineage: Bacteria > Actinomycetota > Actinomycetes > Streptosporangiales > Streptosporangiaceae > Sinosporangium > Sinosporangium siamense. The sequence continues at coordinate 4,234 of NZ_BOOW01000056.1, read as the reverse complement.
AGGTTTGGGGTGTCGGGGCGGGGGTCTTCGAGCGACATCTATCGGGCATTACACCGGACGCCGGATTGGCGGAGGGTGGGGTTTTGGTCTTCTGGTGACACGGGTCGGACATGACGCCCGGTGGGACTTGCCGGAGACGCACTGGCCGGGGTGGGCCTTTGCCGGAGGGCGAGGTCTTCGGGGGACATGCCTCGGATGTCAGGCCTTGGGTACCACGTCGCTTGGATATCACCTCGAAGTGGGGTCGCTCGCTCCGGGGACGGACTTGCCTGAGCGGGCATGCCGGAGTGGCTTTTGCCGGAGGCCGAGGTCTTCGGGTGACACGCCTCGGATACCACGTCGCTCGGATATCACCTCGAAGTGGACTTGTCTCGCTCGCCGGAGACGCACTTGCCCGAGTGGGTCTGTCGGAGGCCGAGGTCTTCGCGGGGTTTGTCACGAGCCTGGCCGATCTCGTGCGATCCCACCGGGTCAGCATGATCATCGGCCTGGAGGGCATGGGGGACACGCTTTGGATGTCAGGCCTTGGACACTATGCCGCTTGGAGCTCACCTCCAAGTGGGCTCGCTCGCTCCGGGGACGGACTTGCCTAAGCGGGCGTGCTGGAGGGGATTCGCCGGAGACAGGGGCGCGGCGGCGAGCTAGCGGAGGCAGGCTTGTATAGCCTGCGGCGGCGAGCTAAGGGAGGCAGGCTTGCATAGATAAGCCTGCGGCGGCGAGCTGGCGGAGACAGGCTTGCATAGATAAGCCTGCGGCGGCGAGCTGGCGGAGACAGGCTTGCGTAGATAGGCCTGCGGAGATGAGTGTGCAGAGACAGGCTGGCGGAGATGAGTTCGCGGGGGTGGGCTTGCCAGGGTGGGCTCGCCAGGGGCGGGCTTGTCGGAGCGGGTGAGAGGGCTTGGGGCAGGGCCTACAATGAGGCAGCGTGACGATGCCAGAACTGCCCACGCAATATGCTCCCGCCGACGTTGAGACCCGGAGCTACGAACGCTGGGTATCCGCGGGACACTTCACCGCGGATCCGGGCAGTCATGGCGCGCCCTTCTCCGTGGTGCTACCGCCGCCCAATGTCACCGGTTCCCTGCACATCGGGCATGCCCTGGATCACTCGATTCAAGACGCGCTGACCCGCAGGGCTCGCATGCGCGGACTCGCCACACTCTGGCTCCCCGGCACCGACCACGCCGGCATCGCCACGCAAAACGTCGTCGAGCGTGAGCTCGCCAAAGAGGGGCTCTCCCGCCACGACCTCGGCCGCGAGGCGTTCGTCGAGCGTGTCTGGCAGTGGAAGGAGGAGTCCGGCGGCCGGATCCTCGGCCAGATGAAGAAGCTCGGCGACGGCGTCGACTGGTCTCGCGAGCGCTTCACCATGGACCCCGGGCTCTCCCGCGCGGTTCAGACGATCTTCAAGCGCCTCTTCGACGACGGCCTCATCTATCGCGCCGAGCGCATCATCAACTGGTGCCCGCGCTGCCTCACCGCTCTGTCCGACATTGAGGTCGAGCACAGCGAGGACGAGGGAGAGCTCGTCTCGATCCGCTATGGCGAAGGCGACGCGTCCATCGTGGTCGCCACGACCCGGGCCGAGACCATGCTCGGTGACGTGGCGGTCGCCGTCCACCCGGGTGACGAGCGTTACCGCCACCTCATCGGCACAAAGGTTGAGCTTCCCCTCACCGGCCGCATGATCCCGATCGTGGGCGACGAGCACGTCGACCCCGCCTTCGGCACGGGTGCGGTCAAGGTGACCCCCGCCCACGACCCCAACGACTTCGAGATCGCGCGCAGGCACTCGCTGCCCTCGCTCACGGTCATGAACGAGCGGGGTGTGATCACCGCCCACGGTCCCTTCGAGGGGCTCGACCGCTTCGAGGCGCGCCCCGCCGTGGTGGCAGCCCTGCGCGCCGACGGCCGCATCGTGGCCGAGAAGCGTCCCTACCTCCACTCCGTCGGCCACTGCTCGCGCTGCAAGACCGTGGTCGAGCCGCGGCTTTCCCTCCAGTGGTTCGTCGACGTGTCGCCGCTGGCCAAGGCCGCCGGTGACGCCGTCCGTGACGGGCGCACCCGCATCCACCCGCCGGAGCTCGCCAAACGCTACTTCGACTGGGTCGACGACATGCACGACTGGTGCATCTCCCGGCAGCTCTGGTGGGGTCACCGCATCCCGGTGTGGTACGGCCCGGAGGGCGAGGTCGTCTGCGTCGGGCCCGACGAGGAGCCCCCGGCGGGCTATGCGCAGGACCCCGACGTGCTCGACACGTGGTTCTCCTCCGGGCTCTGGCCGTTCTCCACACTGGGGTGGCCGGAGCAGACTCCCGAGCTCGCGAAGTTCTATCCGACCTCGGTGCTGGTGACGGGCTACGACATCCTGTTCTTCTGGGTCGCCCGCATGATGATGTTCGGGCTCTACGCCATGGACGGGCAGCCGCCCTTCCGCGTGGTCGCCCTGCACGGCATGGTGCGCGATCAATACGGCAAGAAGATGTCCAAGTCCTTCGGCAACGTCGTGGACCCGCTCGACTGGATCGAGCGTTACGGCGCCGACGCCACCCGCTTCACGCTGCTGCGCGGGGCCAATCCCGGGTCCGACGTCGCGATCAGCGAGGAGTGGGCGGCCGGCTCGCGCAACTTCTGTAACAAGATCTGGAATGCCACGCGATTCGCGCTCCTCAACGGCGCGACCGTGGCGGCCCCGTTGCCCGACGCCGACTCGTTGACCGCGGCCGACCGCTGGATCCTGTCCAGGCTCGCCACGGTCACCCGGGCGGTGGATGCCGCCTACGAGGAATTCGAATTCGCCAAGGTCTCCGACCTGCTCTACCACTTCGCGTGGGACGAGGTCTGCGACTGGTATGTCGAGCTCGCCAAGGTGCAGATCGCCTCCGGTCACGACGAGACCAAGATCGTGCTTGGCCATGTCTTCGACGCCCTGCTCCGCCTGCTGCACCCGTTGACGCCGTTCGTCACCGAGGAGCTCTGGCGGGCGCTTACCGGCGGTGAGTCGATCATGGTGGCCCCCTGGCCGGGCGCGGACACCAACCGCTCCGACACGGCTGCCGAAGCCGAGATCGCCGCCGTGCAAAACCTCGTCACCGAGGTCCGGCGCTTCCGCTCCGACCAGGGCCTGAAGCCCGGCCAGCGCGTCGCGGCCCGCCTCTCACTGGCCGGCACCTCGCTGGCCAGCCATGAGACGGCGATCCGATCGTTGCTCCGCCTCGACGAACCCGCCGAGACCTTCTCGCCGACGGCCCGGCTCACCGTGGCCTCCGTCGTCGTCGAGCTTGACACGGCGGGCGCCATCGACGTGGCCGCTGAGCGCAAACGACTGGAGAAGGACCTCGCGGCCGCCCGCAAGGAAGCCGCCCAGACCCAGGCCAAACTAGGCAACGAGCAGTTCATGGCCAAGGCCCCCGACGACGTGGTGGCCAAGGTCCGCGGCCGTCAAGCCCAGGCCACGGCGGACATCGGCCGCCTTGAGGCCCAGCTGTCGGCTCTGCCGACGGGCTGAGCGGGTTGCGCCCGTTCGGGCCCTCGGTTTGGTTGAGGGCCCGGGCGGGATGGTGGTCAAGGTCCGCGGCCGTCAGGCCCAGGCCATGGTGGACATCGCTTGCCCCGCGGCCCAGCTCGCAGGTTACCCAGTGGGTTGAGCCGGTTCCGGTTCGTTCGGGTTCTTGGTTGGGAGCCTAAGCGGGGGATTGTGGGGCTGGTTTTCCGGCTTGTACTGGGGCGGTCGTCTAGCTATCCGCAGGTCAGGCCTGCGCTGGGTGTCGTGGGGGGCCTCTGTCCGCAGGTCAGAGCTGCGGATGGGGCTGGTGGGGTCCTTGTTTTGCAGGTCGGGCTTGCGGTCCTTGCGGAGCTCGAGTTCATCGCATCCCCCATAGCTGAGGGGGAGCGAGGAACTCATATGACCTACGGGTTGATGAGGGCTTTTGTGCTTGGCGACCTGCTGGTGCGGCGGGTGCGCCTCACGTCTTACCAAGGTCATCATCTTTGCTCGGGCCTTGCGGTTGGCTTGGTGGTTTGAGCATGACGGTCGTTGGGAAGACCTAGTTGTTACCGGGAAGAGTCGTTGCTGCGGCCAGAAGGCTGGTAAAGTCTTCTGTGCGGGGCAGGACGCCCCCGAGTCACTGCGGAGATCGCAGGATCGGGGATCCGGATCCTCGCACATCCCTTTGATCAGATTCGGGTTTCCGGTGGACGTCGGTTCGAACTTGACGGTCGCAGGAAGTCTGGG
>NZ_BOOW01000055.1 GCF_016863435.1 Sinosporangium siamense | reverse complement strand
AACCTGACCAGCCGAAGAACCAGATCGACCCGGCAAGCCCGAGTGGCGCGACCAGCCCAAGAACCCAAGCGGCCAGATCAGCTCGATGAGCCCAAAAGGTGGTCCAACCGGCCCAAAGGGCCCGATCAGCTCGACAGGCGGATGGGCATGATCAAGTAGCGGTAGTCGTGCGGCCCGTCGTCATCCACAGGTTTTCCACCGGTGAGGATGGCGGGCTTGGTCGCCGTCGTGAAGTTGAGCCGGGCGACGTCGGAGTCGATCGCCCCGAGGCCCTCCAGCAGGAACTGGTGGTTGAAGGCGATGTTGATCTCGTCGCCGTCGAAGTCGACCGGGAGCACCTCGACCGCCTGGGCCTCGTCGCCGCTGCCCGCCTCAAGCACGACCTCGCCGCCGCGGAACGCCAGCCGCACCGGCGTGTTGCGCTCGGCCACCAGGGCGACACGCTTGACCGCCTCGACGAACGGCGCGGTCGGCAGGTCGGCCCGCGCGGAGAACTCCGTCGGCAGCAACGACCGATATTTCGGGAACTCCGGGTCAAGCAGCCGCGTCGTGGTGCGCCGCCCCGCGCTCGTGAACCCGATCATGCCCTCGCCGGTGCCGCCCGTGGAGCTCAACGCGATCTCGACCTCGGCGCCGGTCGACCCGAGCGCCTTGGCGGTGTCGTTGAGCGTGCGGCCGGGGATCATCGCGATCGCCGAGATGTCGGCCTGCTCGGGCTGCCACTTCAGCTCGCGGACGGCGAGGCGGTAGCGGTCGGTCGCCGCGAGCGTCACCGTGTCGCCCTCGATCTCCATGCGCACACCGGTGAGCATCGGAAGCGTCTCGTCCTTGCCCGCCGCCACGGCCACCTGGGCGACCGCCGAGGCGAACACGTCGCTGCCCGCCCGGCCCGCGGCGGGAGGCATCGTCGGCAGCGACGGGTAGTCCTCCACAGGCATCGTGAGCAGTGTGAACCGGGCGCTGCCACAGGTGACCACGGCCTTCGCGCCGTCCACGACGACGTCCACAGGGTGTGCGGGAAGCGCACGCGTGATCTCGGCGAGCAGCTTGCCAGACACCAGGACCACACCCGGCTCGCCGCTCTGCAGCTCAAGCGTGACCTCGGCGGACACCTCGTAGTCGAACCCCGACAACTTGAGCCGCTGCTCGGCCGTGACCTCAAGTCTCATGCCCGCGAGCACCGGCACCGAAGGACGTGCGGGAAGGCTGCGTGCCGTCCATGCGACCGCCTCGGCGAGCACGTCCCGGTCGACCCTGAACATCACGTTGATCCGCCTCCTGATGAATCGCTTTGTGCCTGTGATCGCATTTGTCGCGGCCACCGCGTGTCGGCCGCTCTCTTTGGCTGTCGCGTGGCCGGGCGGCACGCACCCGCCCACCTATGGTCGCACTCACCGGCTCATCTCGCCGGACCGACGGGCTTGCTTGTCCAGGCTTTCCGGCGGCTTCCCGGCAGACCGTGTCCCGTGGGTGACCGGATGCCCAAGGATGCCAGATGTCCGGCCTGATCAGCGCCAGACCTGCACGATGGGTATGCCTCGGATGGGTCTTCTGTGGATATAGGGCTTGGTTGTGGATAAGGCATGCGAGGTGCGGTGCCGTCCACGCCGACCTGTGTGTCCGATGCTCACCAGATTTCGCAGCCGACGCCCGGCGCTGGATTGTTCACCGCCATTCGCGGCCCACGGTTCGCGGCGAAGGGGTGCGTACGGCACAGCGCACAGCCGGCCGGACTCCTCCATCGACCGTCCGGTTTCTCCGATTCGCGATGGGGGGTGTAGGCATGTGCGTTGCGTACCGGCGGCCGGGCATTCCGGAGGTATCGGTCCACAGGCGTGGACAACGAGGTGTGGACATTTTTTCTAGAGCCGGTGCCGTCTTCGGAGTTGGTGCTGGTATTCGGCACATTGTCGCGACTTTTTGCACAGCCTGTGGAAAAAGTATGCCCCGAAGGCCACGGACACGACATGTCACACCAACGACTGCCGGGTTTTCCACGTCCGGAGAACCACATTGGGGATGACCGGGCGAGGAACGCGGGCTGAGGTGCCCAGGCATCGGGACAGCCAAGGCTCCGAAGTCCGGCGCTGCGAAGGCGGGGGAGCCGGACGGCTTGTACGGCAGAAGCCCGCTTACCCCATGCCGCATCCCTGAGCCGGCTCATCCGGCCGCAGCTGCCGACCCACCAGTACTACCTGCCCGGGCGCGTTTCCCGCCGCGGGGGAGCCGGCCTCCGAGGATGGCCGGTCGATCCCGACTCCCTGCGCGTCGACTGGGCATCGGCGGCTCGACCATCTGACCTGCGACGACGGAAATGTCGGAGACGTGGTGCACCATCGGGGAAGGTGGTGAGGGCCGGCACCGTGGTGGTGGCGCGAAGATCCTCACCCTGGAGAGGGGTGAAAAGCGATTCGACGGGGAAGTATCCACATTGCGGGTGTAGCTGTGCACAGAGCACACCATCCCCTCGCTGCTCCGGGTTTTGCTTGAGCGTTCACCCACCTGAGCTCGCGAACGAGCGGAGCGCTACTTTTGCTTTTGAGCCCCCTCTTAGAGACATGTGAAGTCATCACCGTAGGGGCTGTGGATACTGTGGAAAACCAGCGTTTTCCCAGGTCATTAAGCGTTGCGTCATCCACTGTCACTGTGGGTAACCGCTGTGGGTAACTCGGCGCTCTGTGGACGGTCAAAAATTACACACAGCGCATCCACAGAAAGTGGGTCCGTCATCCACCGTCGACCCCCCACTTCTCCACAGGATTTCCACAGGTTATCCCCAGGTTTTGGGCGTCCGTTTTGTCGGTTTCAGTGACCGTACACAGGCCCTCCACAGCGCGTCCACAACATATCCACAACTTCTCCACAGGTTATCCACCGAGTTACCCACAGGGTGTTGATAGTCGTCTGGTGAACCATAGGCGGATCACCGGGGAAAGTGCGGAGGCCTGAGGGGGCCAAGCCGAAGGGCGCTTCGGGCGGACCGGGCAAGCCCTCACACCCCCGTCATCACCCCGCTTTCCACCGTGTTTCCCACTCGCCACCACACCTGTGGAGACGATCTCCCGCCACGGCCGACAACGGCTCAATTCACAGGTCAACCGCGTGATCGCGACAGAGGGCAGCAACCGGAGAGGTCCGGTTTTCCCCAGTGATCCACAGCGTTATCCACAGGCTGTGTATCGAGTGGGACGTATCCCCCCGAAACCAACCGCAAGATCAGGGGAGCAACCCTCCCATAGATCACGACCGTACCGCCGTCAACGTTCCGCGCCCCGTACCGTCGCCCCCATTCCGCTTCCGCCTGCCACCCGGTGCACGGTGGGAGTACCTCTTCCGTAAGGCTCCGCCGTACCGTCCCCCGCTTCGCCGCCGTCGACCGGGCAGCATCTCGCGCCGGGTCGGCGGCCCCAATTGTTGTGGCGGGTGTGGGGCAGGCAAGGGTGTCGGGGCGCGGGTGTGTCGCGTGGCTGTTTGGGTTGCTGGGCGGGTGCGTTGGACGCCGACGCGCGGTCCGTCGGCGGGGTCCGCCCGGCAGGGTCCGCCCGACGGGGTGCCCGGTGGTTGCGGTGGCAACCGTGGGCGGGATGTCTCCCGTCGACCATCCTGCGCACGGTGGGGGAGCAACCATCCCGTAGGGCTCCGCCGTACCGTCGCCCCAGCTTCGGCACCGCTTACCTTCCGGCTCACGGGAGGAGCAAGCACCGTACTGTCCCCTGCGGGGAGAAGGGGCCTTGGAGGATCTCCTGGGCGCGCCCCCGGATCGTTGCGCACTCCGGCCACGCTGCGGTTCACAGGCCCCACGGTCGCCCCTGGAGCTTCCGCGGGGCGCTGCGCACGCACCGCACAACGTTTGGGGCGTGCGGGCTGATCGGCGCACCCGGCGGCATATAGGTGGCCTGCCGGGGGCCAGGGACGTCTGCTCAGCACCTCGCCGAGGAAGTGCTTCTCAGCACACGCCGAGCAAGTGCCGGGCGGGCCGAAGTCGTCGCCGCCCAGATGGGTGTCGCCGGCGGCCGACCGCACCTCGCCGACCCCGTCGCCGATGTTCAGGATGCTCACGTCGAAGGTCCCGCCACCGAGGCCGACTTCACAAGTGCCCGGTCCCCGATCACGGCGGCATCGACACACCGGGACCGGACCTCGCCTGAGATGCTGTAGGGCTGACGCTCCTCGGTCTCGAACTGGCTGAGCGACAACACCGCGGACCGGACCTCGCCTGAGATGCTGTACGGCTGACGCCCTCCCAGGTGAGGAAGACGTCAGCTGTTTGCAAGTGTCTTCGCCCTGGCGATGAGCGTCACCACTGGCTTCGACGAACTGCTGTCGTCGCGGCTCGTCACCACTGCGAGACATCCGGAGTTTCCCGGCAGAAGCAGGCGGACCTGCGAGATGGTCGCGGCGTTGTCAAGCACGATCAGCATGCTCCGGTCGGCCTGCGGGCCGACCGGAACGGCGGGCCGGAACCGCCCTGAGGAGCGCCTCGGCGCGGCCACAGTCTGCGTGACCCACACCTAGATCGAGACCATGCCTCCCGGGCGGCCTGGACGTCCTCGTGCGCAGAGGAGTCGTCCGGCAAGAGAGCCGCCCTCGGCCGCTCCACGATCACCGATCTGCCGGTGGTCATGCCGTGTAACCGGTCGACCTGCCGGAGGTCATGCCATGCGGCCAGTCGTGCAGTCGGCTCGCGACCCCGGCTGGCCACCCCGCATGGCCGGGGCGGCCATGCGGGGTGGCCGCGCTAGTCAGCCGCTGTGCAGCCGAACAGCCGACCTGCTGGCCCGGCCCGCCACCCCGGCTGGCAGCTCCGGCCGTGCTGTGGCCGTGCAACTGTCCGGCCGGTCACCCGGGCCGGCCGGGCCACCTGGGCCGGTCACTGTGGTGGTCACACTGTGCGGGAGTGCTGCTTGATGCGGCCGGTGAGTTCGTTCACCTGGTTGAAGATCGAGCGGCGTTCGGCCATGAGGGAGCGGATCTTGCGGTCGGCGTGCATGACTGTCGTGTGGTCGCGGCCGCCGAACTGCTGGCCGATCTTGGGGAGGGACATGTCCGTCAACTCGCGGCAGAGGTACATCGCGATCTGCCGCGACGTCACCAGCACCCGCGACCGGGAGCCGCCGCACAGGTCGTCAATGGAGATCCCGAAGTAGGCCGCCGTCTGCGCCATGATCGTGGCGACGGTGATCTCGGAGTCGGCGTCCTCGGTGATGAGGTCCTTGAGCACGAACTCGGTCAGCTGCAGGTCGACCGACTGCCGCTGGAGGTTCGCATATGCGGTGACCCGGATCAGGGCCCCCTCCAGCTCGCGGATGTTGGTGGAGATGCGGCTCGCGATGTATTCGAGCACCTCGGGCGGGGCGGCCAGGCCCTCCTGGATGGCCTTCTTGCGGAGGATCGCGATCCTGGTCTCCAGCTCGGGCGGCTGGACGTCGGTGATCAGGCCCCACTCGAAGCGGTTTCGGAGACGGTCCTCCAGCGTGCTGAGCTGCTTGGGCGCCCGGTCACTGGAGATCACGATCTGCTTGTTGGCGTTGTGCAGAGTGTTGAAGGTGTGGAAAAACTCCTCCTGCGTCTGCTCTTTGCCCTCCAGGAACTGGATGTCGTCCACCAGCAGGATGTCCACCGCCCGGTAACGGCTGCGGAAGCCGTCGGCCTTGTGGTCGCGGATGGAGTTGATGAAGTCATTCGTGAACTCCTCAGAGCTCACATAACGCACCCGGGCACCGTCGTAGAGGCTCTGCGCGTAATGGCCGATCGCGTGCAGCAGGTGGGTCTTCCCCAGCCCCGAGTCGCCGTAGATGAACAGCGGGTTGTACGCCTTCGCCGGCGCCTCGGCGACCGCGACGGCGGCGGCGTGGGCGAAACGGTTGCTCGATCCGATGACGAAGGTGTCAAAGGTGTATTTCGGGTTCAGCCTGCCCGGCTCGCCCTGCCGCGTGGAGCTGCTCCGCCCGTCCCAGCGGTTTTGCGGCTGGGGCGGCTGCGGCTGGGGGGCGGCGGGACGGTCGAAGGCGTCGCTGTCCTGGGCACCGCCGCGCGTGGCCTCGCCATATTGCTGAGGGGACTCGATGTACGGCGGAGGCGCGAAGTTGTTCGGCTGCCCCGGACGCATCGGACCGGTGGGCGAGGGCTCGGTGAAGCTCTCGTTGAGGAACGGCTGCTTCCCGCTGTCGTAGGGGAAGGGACGCTGTGGTTGAGCCTGTGGATAATCTGTGGACAACTGTGGGGGAGCAGCCTGGGGATGATAGGGCTGCTGCCCCACAGAACCCTGCCTGAGCTGGGAAGATGCCGCCTGTGAGTAGTTCGGCGAGTTGTCCCCAGCCTGGGGATAATTCGGCTGTGGATTCTGGGGATAAGACTCCTGCCGGGTGCCCGAGCCCTCGTCGGCGCCTGCCATCGGGTCGACCATGACGGCCACGCGCATGGGGTGGCCGAATTCCTGGGACAGGGCGTGGGCGATGAGTGGGCGAAGCTTGCTCTCCAGCACGTCCTTGGCGAAGTCGTTGGGCGCGGCGAGCACGACGGTGTCGTTCACCAGGCCGAACGGCCTCGTCAGCGCGAGCCAGGCGCGCTGCTGGGCTGGGACGTTGTCGTCGAGGAAGTTCTCGCGGGCGCGTGCCCATACGGCGCCGAGTTCGGCTCCATCCATGGCTCGGCCACCTTCCTCCATACCGCGGCCCCCCGCGATCGTTTATCCACAGCTGCCGGTCCCGGCCGCATTGCTCGACAGGGGCGCGAACCCTCATGTCCACAGGCCGACCAGGACGTGATCCCCTTTGGAGATCCACAGTTCATCCACAAGTTGTACACAGCCTGTCGCGCACAGCTTTCGGCACATTCCGCTGGCAGAGGGAAAGGTCCGGAGGGCTGAGGTTAGTCGTATGCACAAGCGCGTTCAAGCCGTTGTCCACAGCCTAGGGCAGCATCAGGCGCCCCACGTGCACATCCTGTGGATGGCGACGCGCCTGTAGATAACTCGCCTGTGGAAACGTGGATAAGTGTGCCTCCGGCAGCCTAGGTGTCCCTCAGATCCGATTGGACGGCGGGGGAGTTCGTGAGACCGATGGGGAGGTGGGGGAGAGGAAGCCCCGCACTGGTGGGGTCTGTGGATAAAAACATGGGTTTCGTGGGCCTTGCCCATTCGACGTTGCCGAGGGGTGACGTCGTGGACGGCCGCTTCCTCGCCGTGAGCGGGATCGACGGCCGGTTCCTCGCCGGAAACAGGCTCGCAAGCCGCTCATCATGGGCGTAGGCGGCCCTGAGAGCTTCATGGATGCGACCGGGCGCGACGGGCGGGGCGCGGGGAAGGAGAGCCGCCTAACCGGCCGCAGGCCCGCGACATCGGCGCCGGCCAGGCCGCCGACCACCGGTCAGCGCCACCCCGCCGACCACCGGTCAGCGCCACCCCGCCGACCACCGGTCAGCGCCACCCCGCCGACCACCCCACCGACCTCACGACCACCCCGGCCGACCACCCCGGCCGACCACCCGGGAGCAGCCCGGAAGAGCACCCTGGGGTGCACGCCGGGAAGGCGGTCGCGATGAGGCCTCACAAGTGAGCTCTCAGCCAGTGCCGCCGGCTGCGGGACCCCCCGTGTGCTGACAGCGGCGGGAGCGCGGTGTGCCGCCGGCTGCGGAAGCCCCGTGTGTCGACGGCGGCGGAGTGTGCCGGTCCGGATACGGTGACGGGCGACGATACGGTGACGGACAACACACCCACCCACGCCGGCGTCCCGGCCCAGCACTCAAACCGCAAAGCCGGCATGCAAGCCGCAAAGCCGGGACGCAAGTCACAAAAACGGTCGGTGGAGCGCCGCGAAGATCGGCGTCTGGTTTGACCTAAAGCACGTGTGCCCCGTAACGTACGACGGTCGGCTTGTCACGCGGCGGTGCTTCCGCATGCCCTCGCGGGCCTGGCAAGCCAGCCCCGTGAGTCTACGGCGTCTTGAATCCCAAGGCGCGCCCTGAAGCCTGGAGCCCACTCGTGAGCAAGCGTACTTTCCAGCCGAACAACCGCCGCCGCGCGAAGACCCACGGCTTCCGGCTGCGCATGCGCACCCGTGCCGGCCGCGCGATCCTGGCCGCTCGTCGGCGCAAGGGCCGCGCGAGCCTGTCCGCCTGACGGCCTGCCGTCACCGGGTCAGTTTTCATCGGTCGTCGCCCGCCGGGGTCTCTCCCGGCGGGCGATAGCCGTACCCACCCTGATTCCTTCTGAGAAGGTCCACTCGTGCTACCGCGCGGATCCCGCATGCGTCGCGGGGAGGATTTCTCGGCCGCGGTCCGCAAGGGCGGCCGGGTGGGTCGCCCTACCCTTGTGGCGCATTTGCGGCTCCGCGATGACGTTGATCTACCGCCGCTGGTGGGGTTTGTGGTGAGCCGTGCCGTCGGTGGTGCTGTGGAGAGAAACAAGGTCAAACGTCGGCTCCGTCACCTGATGCGCGACCGTCTAGAACAGCTTCCGAGAGGTAGCCTGCTTGTAGTACGCGCCAATCCACCGGCCGCGTCCGCGCGAAGCGAGCGCCTCGCCGCCGAACTCGATGTCGCGCTGAATCGTTTACTCAGGCGGCGAGGGTCTGGTCCACAGGCCCCGAGGGATGGACAACGATGACGGAGGCGCAGCACAGAGCAGGGCTCGGAGCACGGGTCCTGATGGGGCCGATTCGGTTCTACCGGGCCTTCATCAGCCCGTTGCTAGGTCCACGCTGCCGCTTCTACCCTTCGTGCAGTGCCTATGGGCTTGAGGCGATAGCCGTATACGGCCCACTGCGCGGATCATGGTTGACGATCCGGAGAATCGGGCGTTGCCACCCTTTCCATCCCGGAGGTTTCGACCCGGTGCCCTCACGCCCGGTCCGGTCTCACGATAAGCAAGGGAGCTAGCTCAGTGGAGCTGTCCTGGCTGAACTGGCTTTATACAGCCGTCGCGCAAGTCATCACCTGGATCCACCAGGGCTATAGCACCTTCCTTGCGGAGGACAGCGGCCTTAACTGGGCGTTGACCATCATCACGCTGACCGTGCTCATGCGTCTGCTGATCTTCCCCCTCTTCCTCAAGCAGATGCGCTCGTCGAAGAAGATGCAGGAGCTGGCGCCAAAGGTCCAAGAGATCCGAAAGCGCTACAAGAACGACAAGCAGCGCATGAACCAAGAGGTCATGCGTCTGTACCAGACGGCCGGCGCCAACCCCCTGGGCGGCTGTCTGCCAATTCTGGCGCAGTTCCCGATCTTCATCTCGATGTTCACCGTGCTGAACGCCATGGCCCACGGCCAGGTCAAGTTCGGCATGACGCAGGAGCTGGTCAACAGCGCGCGTGCGGCGCACATCTTCGGCGCGCCCATCCCGGCAACGTTCTTCATGAGCGGCTCCGACATCGAGGCGCTGAACGCGACCCCGGTCACGACCAAGATCGTGCTCGCCATCTTCGTGGCGATCAGCTCGTTGACGACCTTCCTCACCGTCCGGCAGAGCGTGACCCGCTCGATTCAGCAGATGCCGGACAACCCGATGGCTCAGCAGCAGAAGATCCTCATGTATCTCTCGCCGTTGTTTGCCATCTTCAGCCTTAACTTCCCGCTTGGCCTGATCCTCTACTGGGTCACGACCAACGTATGGACCCTTGGCCAGCAGCACTGGTTCTACAGCCGTCACCCGATGCCCCAGTTCGATGAGAAGGGGCGGGTGATCCCGGTCCAGCCCAAGGCTGGCCTGTTGAGCAAGGTGCTTAAGGGCAACAAGGAGCCCGAGCCCGCACCCGAGCCGGAGCCGAAGCCGAAGATGGTCAGGCAGCAGCCCACTCGGCAGACCCGTAGCAAGCGCACGGGCAGCAAGAAGTCGTAGCCCCGGGTCTCTCGACCCGACAGCATGAAGGAGAGGCCGGACGTGACCGAGGCCGAGCAGGAGACCGTAAAGACCGTTCCCGACCTTGCCGCCCTGGAGCAGGAGGGCGAGATCGCAGCGGACTACATCGAGGGTCTCCTGGATATCGCCGACATCGACGGTGATATCGACATGGACGTCGAGGGTGACCGCGCCGTCGTGTCGGTAGTCGGTGTGAAGGGGATCGACCTCGTCGGCCCGAACGGGGAGGTGCTGGAGGCGCTTCAGGAGTTGACGCGCCTCGCCGTGCACCGGCAGACGGGGGAGCGCTGCCGGTTGATGCTCGACGTCGCGGGTTACCGGGAGCACCGCCGGAGTGAGTTGAGCAAACTCGGCACGAAGATCTCCGAGGACGTGAAGCGCACCGGCGAGCCGCACGCGCTCCAGCCGATGACCCCCTTCGAGCGCAAGGTCGTGCACGACGCCGTCGCCGCGGCGGGACTGCGGTCGGAGTCGGAAGGCGAGGAACCCCGACGTTTTGTGGTGGTCCTCCCGGTGTGACGTATGTGACGCACCACCGTGATGTACGGCGGAAGCCCGCTCAGCGATGAGCGGGCTTCTCTCGTTTCCCGGGCTTGATCATGAAAAATCGTGGTTTCTCGTGTCACATGAGGTGTGACGGTGAGGCGCGCTGGCCGAGCCTCGTACGGCCACGGCATGTCGCCCGTTAGCCTTAGAACTCGTATGGACACGGTCACGTGGTGCATTCCACGTCACCACGGGTTGTCAAGTCGAGTGAGTGATGGCGGATAACGCGGAGCGAGAAGAACTGCCCGAAGCACCGGACGTGGCGCGTGAGGTTTTCACCGGGGATGCGTGGGCGAAGGCACAGGTGTTTGCCGAACTGCTGGCCGGCCCGGGAGTGGTCAGAGGGCTGCTCGGCCCACGTGAGGTGCCACGCATCTGGGACCGCCACTTGCTCAACTGCGCGGTGGTCGCCGAGGTGCTGGCACCTAAGGTCAAACTTGTGGACATCGGCTCCGGTGCGGGCCTGCCGGGACTCGTCCTGGCGATCGTGCGGCCGGACATCACGGTCACACTGCTTGAACCACTGCTTCGCCGTACGGTGTTCCTCAGCGAATGCGTCGAAGAGCTCAAACTGGACAACGTCGAGGTGTTGCGCGGGCGGGCGGAGGATCTCGTCGGCAAACGATATTTCGACGTCGCCTCCGCACGGGCGGTCGCTCCGCTCGACCGGTTGCTCTCCTGGGCGTTGCCGCTGCTGCGTGAAGGGGGAGAGCTCCTGGCGATGAAGGGTGAGCGCGCCACCGAGGAACTGGCCGAGGCACAAGGGCAATTGCGTGCCAGTGGGGTGCAAACGGCAGAGCTTGTCTCAGTCGGGCACGGTAAGGTCGAGCCGCCTGCAACTCTGGTTCGGGTGGTCGCAGGCCGCGCGCCCGAGCGAGACCACAAGGCGTCGCGCCGCCGACGAAAGAGGTGACAGTGGTGTCGGGTACGGCAAGCGGCCTCGGATGGCCCGGGGTCAGCGTCGCCGTGTCCCGCGAACGGCCCTCCGGCCTCGGCTGGCCGACCGCTCCCCATGAGCGCTCTGCCGCGCCGGCTCCCCCTGGCCCGGCCGCGCCGGACACTCGTGGTCCGGCTGAAAGGACGACCCCCGTGACCCAGACCCCCCTTAACCCCGGCGATTCGCCGCTGGTACGAGAGGCACTCAGTTCAGTGGTTTCACGTGAAACATCGGCCCCGGCTCAGACGAAGACGTCCGCGCGTGCGGTGGGGGATTCCAGGGAAGCCCGTGACGGTGACTGGCCGCGTCCGCCGAAGTGCCGCATCATCGCCGTCGCCAACCAGAAGGGCGGCGTAGGCAAGACCACGACCTCGGTCAACCTGGCCGCCGCCCTGTCGATGCACGGC
The DNA here is from genome assembly GCF_016863435.1 of Sinosporangium siamense. Classification (GTDB taxonomy): domain Bacteria; phylum Actinomycetota; class Actinomycetes; order Streptosporangiales; family Streptosporangiaceae; genus Sinosporangium; species Sinosporangium siamense. Next base: position 71,093 of record NZ_BOOW01000055.1, on the reverse strand, counting down.
CTGCGGGTGCTGGTCATCGACCTCGACCCGCAGGGGAACGCCTCCACGGCTCTGGCGATCGAGCATCGGGGGGACATTCCCGACGTTTACCAGGTGCTCGTGGAAGATCGGCCGATGGCTGAGATCATTAAAGAAGTGCCTGACATGCCGGGCCTGTGGTGTGCTCCCGCTACCATCGACCTCGCCGGCGCCGAGATCGAGCTCGTCTCGCTGGTCGCCCGCGAATCCCGGCTCGCCAGGGCCATCAATGCGCTGGACACGATCTCTTTCGACTACATCATCATCGATTGCCCGCCGTCGCTTGGCCTGCTCACAGTCAACGCTCTTGTGGCCGCGGATGAGTTGCTCATCCCGATCCAGTGTGAGTATTACGCGTTGGAGGGCCTCGGCCAGCTTCTCCGCAACGTCGACCTGGTCAAGGCCCACCTCAGTCCACGGCTAAACTTGTCGACGATTTTGCTCACGATGTTCGACGGGCGCACCCGGTTGGCTTCGCAGGTGGCCGAGGAGGTGCGGTCGCATTTCAAGGACACCGTCATCAGCACAGTCATTCCGCGGAGCGTTCGTGTGTCCGAGGCGCCGAGTTATGGCCAGTCGGTCATCACGTACGATCCCGGGTCGAGTGGCGCCATGGCCTACGTCGACGCCGCTCGTGAACTCGCTCACCGGGCCGCTCCGGCGGTCTGATCCGTACGGCACCGCCGTACCGCCTGATCTGTACGGCACCGCCGTACCGTGGCGTCGATCGTGGAGTCATGGGCGGCGGTGCGCCCGTTTCGTCGGCGTGGGATTCGCGGGGCCACGCCATTGATCCGTCATGTGGGGATCGTTGGGTGTTGGATGTGGGTGCTTGTCGGTGAACACGTGCTTTCGCCGCTGCGTTCTGACAGGTGATCGTTAACTTTCCAAGGTTGCGGCCCTATGATCGAGAACCTCTGGACCGACATGGGATAGCCCTCGGACCTGTGAACACGCCTGACCAAGCGCCGCTCTCGCCACGTCTGAGTGGAAGCACACGTGAGCGGGACCGCCATTCGGGGGTGAGGGCTGCTCTTGACCTGTTGGGCGACAGGAGAGATCAAGGGAGGCCGGAAGGCTTGCCCTGATTTGTGTATACCGTCGGCGGATGCTCAGCTACCGAGCGGCGCCTGCGGCGGTAATCTCTGCTTGGTGTGACCGGAAGCGGCCGGGTGAACGTAGGAGACGCATTGAGCCAGCAGCGGCGTGGACTTGGCAGGGGACTCGGGGCGCTCATACCGCCCAAGCCCATCGCTCCAGACCCCGAAACGGTGCTTCCCAGCGCCCCTCCCGCCGCCAATACGCTCGTGGAAATCGCTCCGCGACCGGTGCCCGGAGCCTACTTCCAGGAGATCCTGCTCGAAGAGATCGAGCCCAACCCCCGGCAGCCCCGTAAAGCCTTCGACAGCGAGCGGCTAGAGGAGCTCACCTCTTCGATCAAGGAGATCGGCCTTCTCCAGCCGATTGTGGTGCGCGCCATCGCCGGCGGGAAATACGAGCTCATTATGGGGGAGCGCCGCTGGCGAGCCTCCAACCGCGCCGGCCTCACCCACATCCCCGCCATCATCCGCAGCACCCAAGACGATGAGATGCTCAGGGAAGCCCTCATCGAGAACCTCCAGCGGGAGCAGCTCAACCCCCTGGAGGAGGCGGCCGCCTACCAGCAACTCCTCGACGACTTCGGCGCCACCCACGAACAACTCGCCCTTCGCGTCAGCCGGTCCCGGTCACACGTCACCAACATGCTGCGCCTGCTGAAACTGCCGCCCGAGGTGCAGAAGCGGGTGGCGGCCGGGGTGATCAGCGCCGGACACGCCCGAGCGCTGTGCGCGCTGGAGGACCCCCACCTTCAGGAGCACCTCGCCCGGCGCATCGTCGCCGAGGGCCTCTCCGTGCGCACCGTCGAGGAGATCGTCGCCGTCGGCGACGCCCACGCGGGCAGCGCCCCCACCCGCGAACGCGCCACCCGCAAGACCCCCGCCCCCGCGCTACGCAACCTTGCCGACCACCTGTCCGACCGCTTCGAGACCAAGGTGAAGGTCGACATGGGGCGGCAGAAGGGGCGCATCGTGGTGGAGTTCGCCAGCATCGACGACCTTGAGCGCATTATCGCCACGATGGCCCCGGAGGCCATCTCGTCCATGCACGACATGGACGAATAGCACTGGCGGTGCGACGCTCGTGCTGGCGCCGCGATGTTTCACGCGAAACATCGCGGCGCTGCTTGTTTGGGAGGGCCAAGGTTTCACGTGAAACATCGGCTGGGGACAGTCGCCGGGGATTCCGGGATTCCGGGATTCCGGGATTCCGGGATTCCGGGGTTCCGGGGTTCCGGGGGACCGGCGGGAGGAGCGCTGCACGGGGCGATGTTTCACGTGAAACATCGTGCGAGGCGAGCGCCCACCCCCTGAACAGATCAGGCGTTGCAGCGATCCCTGGAACCTAAGGGGTGGGGGGATGAGGTCTGCTGGTCGATCGGTCGCCGCTCGGTCTGTCGTCACGGCTGAGTGAACGAGCCGGGCTCGGTTTCGATGAGGATGCCGCGGCTGGTCAGGCGTTTGAGTTTAACGCGGGCGTTCTGGATGTCGTTGGGCGTCAGGGGCAGGTCCAACGCCAGAGCCAGGTCGCGGGCGCGCAGCGAGCCGCCGGTCTCGCCGAAGACGGTGAGGATCTGCTGGATCCACACGATCACATAATCACATCACGGATGGAGGCTCACGTGAGGCGCTCTCAGGGGTTCGAGGGCGGCTAGGACGAGGTCGAGGCCGAAGGTGAACTCCTCCGCCGGGTCGTAGCCGGCAGCGGCGAGCACCGCGGCAGACTCGTTGAGGTAGGGGAACTCGTCAGGAGGAAGCTGGGGCAGGAAGACGCCCTCGGCGATGTCCGCGAACTCATCGGCGGTGTCGAACGGCAGGCTGGATTCCTGCAGGGCGAAACCGTAGACATAGCTGTCGAGCAACCAGTTGGCGTGCGTCGCCATCATGACCGTGAAGCCGGCCCTCCGCAGGCAGGCGGTGACCGCTTCGCGGTGGCGGAGGTTCGCGGGCCCCGGCGATGTCCGCGACTCCATCAGGCCGATCGCCCACGGGTGGCGTGCGAGAACCTGTCGGGCGGATACCGCCCGCCGTCGCATCGCTGACTGCCAGTCGGTCTCTTCAGGCGGGAGCTCGATCTCCTCGAACACGAAGTCGATCATGGCGTCCAGCAAGTCCTCCTTGCTCGCTACGTAGTAGTAGAGCGACATCGCGCCCGCGCCGAGCGCGCGAGCCAGCTGGCGCATGCTCAGCTCGCCGACCCCCTCTCGGTCGGCGAGCCGTACCGCCTCGACCACCACCCGCTTCTTGCTCAGCCCCGCATCTGACGCGACCTGGCGTCGTTCCCTTGCAGACAACGGGTCTCCTCGCTCCCTCCGGCTTGACAATCGTCCAGCGTACGGTCATGGTACAGCGTACTACTATTGGTACAGCGTACGAAGTACGGTGTACGAACCGGCGAGAGTCGTAGCTCGGACGTGAGGAGGCTTCTGTGGGAATCGAACAGTGATCGAATGCCGGAGCACGCCTGGTGCAGGGGGAGTCCGGCCGGGGCGCCGACGATGCGGGCCGCCCTCAGTGCTCGAGTCGTCCGAGGTCGTCGTCCCCGCCTGACGACCGGACCGACGAGAACGACCCAACCCGTGCGTATGCACGCCCCAACCTGCCGCCACTCCGGCGGACGGATCGCTCCTCTCGAAAGAAGAACCGATGACCATCCGAACGAAGAACCCGAACCTGCTCGACAACCCGCCGATCCCCGTGCAGGCCAAGCTCGCCGCCGCATGGACCAGCTTCATGTTCCTCTACATCTACGTCGACTACTTCCACCTCTACAAGCCTGGCGCCGTCAACGACATCCTGGCTGGCGTCGTCTTTGAATTCGACATCAGCCCGATGTTGTTGACCATTTTCACTGCGTCCGTGGCGATCCCGATCCTGATGGTGATGCTCTCCATCACGCTGCCCGCCCGGGTGAACCGCGCCACGAACCTCGTCGTTGCATCGCTCTACATCCCCTACTCAGTGTTCAACGCGGTAGGGGAGTCCTGGGAGTGGGCCCCCTTCTACGGCCTCTCCATCGGAATCGAGGTGCTGCTCCTGGCCTTCATCCTGCGCTCCGCCTGGACATGGCCTCGAACCTCAGCCGTCCCAGCCGGTCTCGCGACGACCGACCTTCGACAGTAGGTCCGTGTAAAGCCCTACGGCGCGAAGCCCGCCGCCGCGGACACCGGGCCGACCGTGACCAGCTCAGTCGCGGCATACGCAGAGAAGCTGCTCACGAGCGGTCCTGTGTCCGCGCCAGCCGTGCCTGTAGGCCGAACGGTGGCTGACCGACCAGCAGACCTCATCCAACCAACCGCAACGGCGAAAGGGGCATTAGCTGGCTTGACGCACTCTCAGGGGGCCGGGGCGATGTTTCACGTGAAACATCGCACGCGGACGTCCAACGGCGGTGGTTAGGCTGCCCGCATGGCGAAGACTCTGGATGAGGTTCCTGAGCGAGTCTGCGCGGCTTACCTTGAGTTGGCCGACCGCTATCTGCCGGGCGTGGTGGAGGGACTCTACCTTCAGGGGTCCATCGCGCTCGGCGACTACCGGCAAGGGAAGAGCGACATCGACTTTGTCGCGGTGGTCAGCGAGTTGCCCGATCCGCAGCTGCTTCGCAAGGTCCACGCCGAGTTGAAGGCCCGCCATGCGAAGCCGTACTTCGACGGCCTGTACGTCACCTGGGATGACCTACGGCGCGATCCCGAGCAGTCGCCGGCCGGGCCGAGTGTGGGGATGAGACGGTTCCGGGAGGCAAGCCGGGATGAGCGGCACCTGGTGACGTGGCATGTGCTCGCTCAGGGAGGCGTCGCCGTACGGGGACCGGCGATTGATGAGCTCGGGGTCTACACGGACTGGGACACCTTGGAGCGCCGTACGCGCGAGAACCTGGAGGGCTACTGGACGCGGTGGGTCGAGCGTAGCTCTTCGTTGGCGTCGGTGTGGGGGGTGTCTGTGCTCAGCGGCTATCTGACGACGTGGGGAGCTCTTGGTGTGACGCGGCTTCTGCACACGCTGGCAGTGGGCGAGGTGACGTCGAAGAGCGCCGCGGGGGACTACGCGTTGAAGGTGTTCGATGAGCGCTGGCACCGGATTGTCCGTGAGGCGTTGCGGCTCAGGTGTGGCGGGCCGCCGCTCTATCGCAACCCATTCCACCGCCGGGCCGACCTCCTGGCCTACATGGCCATGGTGTTGGAGCAACGCTGACCCGACTGCGTCGTACTCTCCGCGGAAACTATCTACGGGCTGCCCTCTCCGGTATCGGGTTGCAGGGCGAACGGAGGCTCGAGGTCAGAGTGTTTCACGTGAAACATTGCCCTTGAGCGTGTCCCCGATGGCAGAGATGAACTGGTCGACGTCCTCCGTCGTGGTGTCAAAAGAGGTCATCCACCGAACGACCGGCCCCGCGGGGTCGGTGACGTGAAAGCGAAAGCGTTCCTGCAACGCCGAGATGGCCGCCTGGGGGAGCGAAGCGAAGACGGCGTTGGACTCCACCGGGTAGACGATCGAAAGCCCTGGAAGGCCGGACACCCCGGCGGCCAGGCGGTTGGCCATGGCGTTGGAGTGGGCGGCGTTGGTGTGCCAGAGGTTGTCGGTGAGGAGGGCGGTCAGCTGGGCTGAGACGAAGCGCATTTTGGAGGCGAGCTGGAGGGACTGCCGCCGGAGGTAGGGAAGGCTTGATGTGAGATCGGGGCGCAGGACGATGACGGCCTCCGCGCCCAGTGCGCCGTTCTTGGTGCCGCCGAAGCTCAGGATGTCCACACCGGCGTCGGTGGTGAAGGCGCGGAGGCCGGTGCCGAGGTGGGCGGCGGCGTTGGCGAGGCGGGCGCCGTCCATGTGGAGGAGAAGGCCGTGTGCGTGTGCGGTGGAGGCGAGAGCGGCGATCTCTTCCGGGGTATAGCAGGTGCCGAGTTCGGTGATCTGTGAGATCGAGACGACTTTGGGCTGGGGTTCGAGGTGGCTGCCGAGACCACCAAGGTGGGCGGTGATGTCGGCGGGGGTTAGTTTGCCCTGGGGCGTATGCGCGGTGAGGAGTTTGACGCCGAGTAGCCGCTCGGCCGCGCCGGTCTCGTGGGTGGCGATGTGGGCGGTGGCGGGGCAGATGACCGCGTCGTAACGTCCCAGCGTGGAGGCGAGACCGACCAGGTTAGCTCCGGCGCCGTTGAACACGGGGAACCCTTCGGCTGTGGGGCCGAACTGCGCCTTCACCCGCTCGTTGAAGGCGGCGGTCCAGCCGTCGGCACCGTACGCCGGGGCGCGTCCTGTGTTGGCCTCGGCGAGCGCCGCCATGATCAGTGGATGCACGCCCGCGTGGTTGTCACTCGCGAAGTCCTGCACAGGAGGGAAGTCGTTGCGCATTGCGCCAGGGTACGGGCTCCGTGATCCACGGCGACCGGCGCTGTCCCGTGTGGCGGCCGTCCCTCGATGTTTCACGTGAAACATTGCCGGCTCGTCACCGCCATCCGCTCCCGCCCGGCGGCGGGCCTCCACAACCCGTGGCCTGCCCTCGTCGGCCCTGGCATGGGACAGTCGGCTCTGAAATGAGGCAGCCGGCTTCCGCCGGGCGGTCTCAGCCGCGGCCGCCTTCCGCCGGCCCTCAACGTCAGCACGGGGCAATGTGCCCAAGGATTCGACGGCGGCGACATCGCCGTCGCGGTCGACCGCCGCTAGTGCTGTGGCCGAGAAGGTTCGCCGGGTTGGCCGCCCCAGCCGGAGGGCAGCATGTAGGTCCAGCCCGGTTGCCAGGTGAACGGGGCTTTGAGCAGGTCTAGAAGGGAAGCCCCGGAGAGCAGATAGTCCAGCGCCCATTGGTTGGCCGTGTGGGCGATCAGCAGGATTCGCCTGCCGTCCCAGTCCCGGGCCAGGTCTTGGAGGAAGGTGTCAGTGGCGGCAACAACCTGTAGGTAGCTCTGCCCACCGGGAAAGGGGTCTTCGAGGTGCCGGGCACGCCGGGCGGCGACGAGCTCGGACGGCCGGCCGTTGAACTCCCCGTAGTCGCATTCACGCAGACGGGTGTCCAGATGAAGCGGAGGCCGGCCGTCGGGGAAGGCGATCCTGGCGGTCTCGACGGAGCGGTAAAGGTCGGAGCTGAACACGGCTGCGATGTCCTGGCCCCGGCGCCGTTCGCCGAGTTCACGGGCTTCGCGGCGTCCCTGCGCCGAGAGGCGGCCCGGAAGCCGGCCGGTGGAGATGCCGGCCTCGTTGTCCGTGGTGGTGGCGTGGGTCTCGTAGATGATTTCCACCGTCATCCCAGGCCTCCTAGGGGCAGGTCTGCAGAACGGACCGAGTCATGCTGCCTCGGCGATGAGGGCGCGTCCGCGCCGGCGGAGGCACTTCTCACTGGGGATGCGAGCACCGGGCGGCCGGCAACATCGGAGCTTTGGCCACCCGGCGCACACGGACAGCCTGAGCTACCGCACCCCCGCCGGCCGGATCGAACGTCCCCGCACATCCAACCGCCACAAATACCAAAGAGCGTTAGCCGCGGTTGGCCGCGACGGTGAGGAGGCCGCGGCAGAGGGAGCCGAAGTCGCGCCCCGCAGATTCGACCGCCATCGGGAACAGGGACGTCTCCGTCATCCCAGGCGCGACGTTGACCTCCAGGAAGTGGCATTCTCCCGAAGCGTCCACGATGAGGTCGGTGCGGGAGATGTCCCGCAACCCAAGGGCCGTGTGTGCGATGACAGCCGTGGCCTCGCAGGCGGCGATGGTTTCCGGGCTGAGCCTCGCGGGAGCGAAGAACTCGGTGCGCCCAGCCGTATAGCGAGCCGCGTAGTCGTATGCCCCGCCGTCGGCGACGATCTCCACCGGGGGAAGGGCGATGGGCCCGTCGCCGAGGTCGACGACGGAGACGGAGACCTCCACCCCGTCGATGTAGCGCTCAATGAGCGCCGTATCCCCATAAGCGAAGCAGCCGACCATGGACGCGGGCAGGTCCTCGGCGGTGCGCACCATGGAGGCGCCCAGGGCGGAGCCGCCACGAGCGGGCTTGACGAAGAGCGGCAGCCCCAACCGCTCCACAATCCGTGTGAGTACGGCAGAGGCCCCCAGGTCGTGAAATGTCTCCTTAGGCAAGGTCACCGAGTCCGGCGTCCGCAAGCCCACAGAGCGCACCACGGACTTCGCCGTAGGCTTGTCGAAGGCCACTCTGCACGCATCCGGCCCGGCGCCCACATAAGGCAACTCCAGCAACTCCAGCACCGACCGGATGGCCCCGTCCTCCCCGGAACCTCCGTGCAAGGTCACAAAGACCGCGTCGGGTGGATCGGCCAGCACCGAGGGCACGAGGCCTGCATCGGTGTCACGCGTCTCCACATCGACCCCGGCGGCGCGGAGCACTTCGCTGACCCGGCGGCCCGAGCGCAGTGAGACCTCACGCTCGTAGGACAGCCCGCCGGCCAGGACGAGCACGTGGCCGAGATCGCTCATAGGGGACCTCTCTCTCAGACAAATGCGAGCGGCTGACGCCTTCCCACGTGGGAAGGCGTCAGCCGTACAGCATCTCAGGCGAGGTCCGGTCCCGGTGTGTCGACGCCGCCGTGGTCGGGGGCCGAGCTGGTGCCGAACGTGTCGCGGAGCCGCATTTCCTGCTCGATCACTCGGGCGAGACGGCGGACGCCTTCCCGAATGCGGTCGGGCTCCGGATAACAGTAGGACAATCGCATATGCCTTGCGCCCCCACCATCCGTGAAGAATCCGGTGCCGGGCACAAAAGCCACCCGTTCGGAGACCGCACGGGGGAGGATCGCCTTGGAGTCAAGCCCCTCGGGCAAGGTCATCCACACGAAGAACCCGCCTCTTGGGCGGGTCCAGGTGCACCCGGCGGGCATAACCGCCTCAAGTGCGTCGAGTAGGGCGTCGCGGCGCTCACGATAAAGCTCGCGGAAAGTTTTAATCTGCTCCCGCCACGGCTGTGTCGCGAGGTATTGCCCCACCGCGAGCTGGGTGAACGACGAGTGGGAGAGCACGGCCGACTCCATGGCCAGCACGAGTTTCTCCCTGATCGCGTGCGGCGCGAGCGCCCAGCCCACCCGGAAGCCCGGGGCCAGCGTCTTGGAGAAGGAACCGAGGTAGACGACCCCGTCGGCGTTGTCGGCGCGCAGCGCCCGCATGGGGTCGCCGTCGAAGCCGAGCAGGCCGTATGGATTGTCCTCGATGATCAAGATCCCGGCACGCTGGCAGATCTCCAGCACCTGCCGGCGCCTCGCCACGCTGAGCGTCACACCTGCCGGATTCTGGAAGGTGGGAACGGTGTAAAGGAACTTAATCCGGCTACCCGCGGTCTGGAGAGCGTAGATGGTTTGTGCGAGGGATTCGGGAATGATTCCCTCATCGTCCATGGCGATATGCACGACTTTTGCCTGGTAGGCGCTAAAAGTGCCCAACGCCCCCACATAAGAGGGCCCCTCGGCGAGGACCACGTCCCCGGGGTCGATGAAGATCCGGGTGATCAGGTCGAGCGCCTGCTGCGAACCGACGGTGACCACGACGTCGTCCGGCCCGGACTCGATGCCCTCCAGGCGCATGACCTCGCAGATCTGCTCCCGCAGATGCGGATCGCCCTGGCCGCTGCCGTATTGCAGCGCGACGGGGCCACGCTTGGCTACCAGGTCGGAGACGAGTTCGCCGACCACGTCGAGGGGAAGGGCCGTGACGTACGGCATGCCGCCGGCGAGCGAGACCACCTCGGGCCTCGATGCGACGGAGAAAAGAGCTCGGATCTCGGATGCGACCATCCCGGTAGCTCGTGCGGCATACCGATCGACGTAGGCGTCAATGCGCGAACCTTGCGTCGCGGGCATCCGACCGTGATCCGACTCTTGCGTCACGGTCCACCTCCTAGGTCAGTCGCTTGAAAAACAGGGTACGTCAGCATCGTTCATGCGTTTTGTCCGCCCCTTGGCGAAGTCGATGCCCAACGCACCCGGCACAGCACCTGCTGCGCCGCTGTCACTGAGCTACGATGCCAGACTGGGGAGGCCGTATTCGCACGGTTTTCCGCAAAGACCCTTTGTCACGATTGGGGCCTGCAAGTTGTCGCGTCGGCTGGCCAACGTCACTCTGGACAATCTTGACGATCTGCCGCGCCGGTGCAGGCGGTGCGTCTTCTGGGAGTTGGACCCCGTCAGCGGCGATCGCGCGGCTGAGATGGGTGACCCCGGCCTGGAGAAGGAAGCGTGGATCTCCGCGACACTCCTGGAATGGGGGAGTTGCGGGAAGATCGCCTATGTCGATGGGGTCGCGGCAGGGTTTGTGCTCTATGCGCCCCCGCTCTACCTCCCGCGCTCGGTGGCCTTCCCGACCTCGCCGGTGAGCGCCGACGCGGTGTTGCTGACCACCGCGCACATCATCCCCGAGTTCTCCGGCGGCGGGCTCGGCCGCATGCTGGTCCAGGGGGTCGCCAAGGACCTTACGCGCCGGGGCGTGCGGGCGATCGAGGCATTCGGTGATCTGAAGTGGGAGCAGCCCCACTGCATGATCCCCGCTGAATATTTGCTTTCGGTGGGCTTCAAGACTGTCCGCCCCCATCTGCGCTTCCCCCGGCTGCGCCTGGAGTTGAAGACCGCCATCTCGTGGCGTGAGGACGTCGAGGTGGCCCTGGAGCGTTTGCTGGGCTCCATGAGCCCAGAGAGGGCTCTGCGTCCCGTCTAGGGGTCCCGCGAGTCGAGAGAGGGCTCTGTGTCCCGCCTGGGGGGCTCTCAGCCCCTTAGGGAGCTATGTGTGCCTGATGAAGCCATGTGACGCATGGGGCAAATGACCAGAACCAGGTAAATAAGCACGAGCGGGTAAACGACCAGAAGCCCCCTTACCGGCCGGTAAGGGGGCTTCTCGTTGGGGTGGGGTGCCGCCCGAAAGGAGCGGTGGTACGGCTGACGCCGCAGGGGGCGTGTCCGGCCCGCCCGCGTGGAGTGCCCAGCCGGCGCCCGCCACCGCGACCGGCCCAGCCAGCGGGCCGTCCGATGCGCTGCGTCCGGCGGGGCTCTGCCACCTGGACGGACTAGATGATGCCCTCAAGCTCGCGAAGCAGCATGGCCTTCGGCTTAGCACCGATAATCTGCTTGACGACCTCTCCACCCTTGTAGACGTTCAGCGTCGGCAGTTGGAGCACACCGAAATCACGCGCCGTCTGCGGGTTTTCGTCGACATTGAGCTTCACGATGGTCAGCTTGTCGGCCTGCTCGCGCGAGATCTCCTCCAGGACCGGCGCCACCTGACGGCACGGACCGCACCATTCAGCCCAGAAGTCGACAAGAACCGGCTTGTCGCTCTGCAGCACCTCGGCGTTGAACGTCTTATCGGTCACGACCTTGATTTCGCCCACGGTGTTCTCCTCTGATTGGCTTGGTGAAGCAGATGGCACGGCCTGGCTCTCTGGAGCGCTCAGCTCTCGTGAGCGGCCAGCCAGCGCTCGGCGTCGAGCGACGCCGCGCAGCCGGTGCCCGCCGCGGTGATCGCCTGCCGGTAGATGTGGTCGACCACGTCACCACAGGCGAACACGCCGTCGAGGTTGGTGCGTGTGGTGGGGGAGTCGACCTGGATGTAGCCCTCGTCGTCCAGCTCCACCTGGCCCTTGATCAGCTCGACCCGCGGGTCGTGGCCGATCGCCACGAACAGGCCGCTCACGGCCAGCTCGCTCTCCTCACCGGTGTTGACGTCGCGCAGGCGCACACCCGTGACCTGGTTGTCGCCGAGGACGTCGACGACCTCGGAGTTCCAGGCGAACTTGATCTTCTCGTTGGCGAAGGCGCGGTCCTGCATGATCTTGCTGGCGCGCAGCTCGTCACGTCGGTGCACCACGGTCACCGACTTGGCGAAACGGGTGAGGAAGGTCGCCTCCTCCATAGCCGTGTCACCGCCGCCGACCACCACGATGTCCTTGTCGCGGAAGAAGAACCCGTCACAGGTCGCACACCACGACACGCCGTGCCCGGAGAGCCGCTTCTCGTTGGGCACGCCCAACTCGCGGTAACCCGAGCCGGTGGCCAGGATCACGGTCTTGGCCAGGAAGGTGTCGGTAACGGTCTTCACGACCTTGGGATGGACGGTGAGATCCACCTCGACGACGTCGTCCGCCACCAGCTCGGCGCCAAAACGCTCGGCCTGCTTGCGCATGCTGTCCATCAGGTCCGGCCCCATGATGGCGTCGGGGAAACCGGGGAAGTTCTCCACCTCGGTGGTGTTCATCAGGGCTCCACCCGCGGTCACCGAACCCTCGAAGACCAGGGGCTTGAGGTCGGCGCGCGCGGAGTAGACCGCAGCCGTATATCCAGCCGGGCCCGATCCGATGATGATCACGTTGCGGACGTCGCTCACAACTCCACGCCTTTCCTGTCTGCTGTCGCCAGTCGCGTCAACAGATCCTAGGTCCTGGAGATTCCCGCCCGTCGCAGCCGCTTTCCCGGCCCCCGGAACCAGGCACGAAATGCGACCGAACATGAGCGCGGAACCCGGATAGTCAGCCCCTCGGCCGTAGGCATGCTGCGAATCCATGCGCGAAGCCCCAGGCCCGGCATGTGGGATCAAATGGCAGGCGTACGGCACTGCCGTACCCGACGGCGCGGCCCGAAGTGATCGGGTCCGCACGCCCAGGACAGGTGTACGGCACTGCCGTACCCGACGGCGCGGGCCCGGAGTGATCTGGTCCGGGCACCCAGGACAGGTGTACGGCACTGCCGTACTGTCCGGACGACCCCTGGAACGGTGGCGACCCCCAACACAAAGGCGACCCCCAACACAAAAAGGGCCCCACCCAAGGGGTGGGGCCCGAACAAACGTGTCCTACCAGCGGGCTTCGCTGGGTTTACGCAACGTTTCGCACTGTGCGCCCATGACATGGACACGCACCGTCTGCTTGGACGAGTCCTTCCAGAAAGCCATGATCGAGGCCTCCTGCCCCAGATAGAACGCCTGCTCCACCTGGAAGGGCGTCTCACCCACCCGATCGATGACCTTGTTCACGCACGAGATCAGCTTGTCGCCGACCGACTCGCCCGCAAGCGACGGGGAGGGGGCGAAGTAAGCGCTGAGCGGCCCCTTGAGGTCGGCGTCGGAGTAGGTGTAGCCCGAGTCGGTCACGATGTAGCCCGGCTTCGCCTGCGGCTGCGCCACGGGCGCGCCTCCGGCGGCAGGGGCCGTCGGGTCGCCCTGGGCGGCCATGAGGCCGCCGCCGATCGCGCCGCCCAGGACCGCCACGCTCGCGGCGGCCGCCACGACGGGCATCACCCAGCGCGTGCGTCTCCGGGGGGCTCTGCGGCGTCCCGTCTTGGCGGGCCGCACCGTGCCGTCGCCCGCCACCACACCGAGGCGGACCGGCTCCTCAACAACGACCGGCCCCACGACGACCGGCTCCACAACCACCGGCTTCTCGGCGACCGGAGCCCCGGCGGCCGGCCGGATCGGAGCCGGGGCGGCGGCCACCGGCTCAGGAGTGGAGGATCTCGCCGCGGTCTCCCACGGCGCGTCGCGCATGAGCTCCTCCCAGTCGGGCATGGCGGGCATCTCAGCCAGCCCGACGCCTCCGCGTCCCCGTGCCGCTGTGGCCTCTTCAGCCAGCGCGCGGTCGATGCGGAGCGCGACCCCCATCGGCATCGCCGGAGTCGGCGTCGCAGCGAGCATTTCACGGACAGCCGCGAGATCGGCCAGCAACTCCCCGCAGGGATCGCATATCGCGAGATGCTCGCGAACCTGGCCGGCCGTCATGTTGTCCAGGAGACCCTCTGCGAGATCCGCCAAGATCTCCAGATCGTAATGCGTGTCACCCGTCACGAAGTTGTGCTCCCTTCGCGGATGAGACGCGAGTGAGGTCGGATCGGTTCCGCAGATGCGAAAGAATCGGGGCAAGTTTGGCTCTTCCCCGCGCACACCTGCTCTTCACAGTGCCACTCGGGACATTAAGTACGCCGGCGGCGTCCTCCACCGAGTAACCCATCATGTCGACCAGCACCAAGGCCGCCCGCTGGTCGGCGGGCAGCAGCTTGAGCGCTGCGGAGACTTCCAACGACACCTCGCGCTCACCCGTCTGGTCGGGTAGGTGCGAGTCCCGCTCGGCGGCCTCCATGAGCTCGTCGTCGGCCACGGGGCGTACGGACTTGCGGCGCATGCGGTCAAGGCACGCGTTGACGACGATGCGGTGCAGCCAGGTGGTGACGGCGGCCTCGCCGCGAAAGCTCTCGGCCTTGCGATAGGCGGAGACAAAAGCGTCTTGGACGGCGTCGGCCGCCTCGTCGGGGTCGCCGAGGGTTCGCAGGGCGACGGCCCACATGCGGTCGCGATGCCGCTTGACTATTTCACTGAACGCGTGCGGATCCCCGGTGATGTGCCGGGTCAGCAGATCGGCGTCGGTCAGCGTGGACCTCGCCGTCTGTTCCGCCGCAGGGGGGATCTCGGGTGGAGAGTTCACAAGGGGAATCCTGCTTACGCTGGTCCGGGAGAGTTGACCACTACCTCATAGATGGTGCCACGATAGCCTTGATCCATTGGAACGCGTGTGAACCACAACAAAACGTAGCGGCCGTTCACGGGCTTATCCGGTTTCAGAGTGACCTTGCCGCTGGCGTCCTTCTGCTTGGCCACGACCTTGAGCGACTTGAGCTCGGGTGAGTCGCCGACCTTGAGCTCAAGTGTCGCGCCCGGCGCCTTGGCCAGCGTGGCGTGCACGTCGTAGATCGACACAGACTTGCCCATGTCGAGGATGAGGCCCACGCCGTCCTTCAACCGGCCGAGTTCGTGGCTGTTGTAGTTCTGGGTGTGCCACTCCGTGCTCGGTTTCCCGTCGATCGCGAAGTGAGCCAGGTCCTGGTTCTCGTCGCCGTCGTCGCCGAGCGGGTCGAACTGGTTGGCCTTCTCCGGTTTGATCGCGACAGGCTTGACCTCTTTTTCAGGGGTCGGGGTGCCGCTGGCCTTGTTGTCGGTCGGGTCGGGGCCGGCGCTGAGGTTGCGCCCGAGGGTCCACGCGCCGACTCCGACGGCCACGATCACCAGCAGCACCACCACGGTCGCGAGCGCCCGGTTGACGACGTTCCCCTGGCGCTGCGGGGGCGCGCTCATCATCGTGGTCTTGTAACCGACCGGCTGATAGGTCTGCTGCTGCTGGTACGCCCGGTGCGGGGAGGTTGGCGGGCCGGAGGGATGGGCCACCACGGCCGGGGGGATGGCCGAGATCGGCACGGGGGCCGGACGCGGCACCGCGCTCAGCGCCTCGGCGACCTCCAGGGGAGTGGTCAGGGGAGGCTGGTTCCTGCGCAGGTCCGGCAGGACGATCCGGCAGGTGATCGTGTCGAGGTAGCCGGGCACCCCGGCGGTCACCTGCCTGGGCGAGCAGAAATGCCCGTCGGACAGGGGAGCGGGGGGCAGGTCGGTCTCGTCCTCGTAACCGGGCCAGTGGCCGGTCAGCCCGGCGTAGAGCAGGCGGCCGAGCCCTTCGGCGTCCTCCCGCGCCATGTCGTCGCTCGTCGCGTCCTCCAGCGCGGCGTCGACCGCGAGGCCGAGCACCTTGACGGTGCCGCCCTCGGTCCAGATGAGGCGGTCGGGCCGCAGCCGCAGGTGCGACAGCCCCGCCTCATGGGCGTGCGCGATCGCCTCGGCGGCCTCCGCGACCAGCGCGGCGGCACGCTCAGGGTCGAGCGGCCCTGCCGCCAGCATGTCGGTCAGCGACTCGCCGGTGACCCACTCGCTGACGACGTAGCAGTGGTCCTCCTCCTCGGCCGCGTCGAAGACCTGGGTCAGCCGGGGGTCGGACAACCTGCTCGCCGCACGGGCGGCGGTGACCACCTCGTGCATGCGGGGGAAGTCGGCGTCGAACGTCTGTACGGCTACGGGCCTCGCGAGCACCTCGTCGATGGCCTTCCACATGGTGGCGCCGCCGGACTCCGCCACCCGGTCCTCTAGTCGAAAACGGTCGGCCAGTTTGCTGCCGGGCTCTACCGCAGGGGCACTCATGGTTCCTCCACCCGGGACGCATGACTGCGCACGGAAGGCACAACTACATGCATCGCATGATGCCGGATGGATCCGCCCACGCCCCTCCTGCTTCCATTTGTCGCATGTAGGACACCATGCTAGTGCCGTGCCGTTACATCAATGTTCTCGGTAGTTGCGTCTGCAGGACACGAAATCATGTGCCTCCGCTGACGGGAAACGGTCCTTAGGCTTAACGGCCTACCCTTCCTGCGACCATTCCAACGATTGAATTGACCTCGGGGATGCGCATCCGATGCGCGATCACGAGGTATATCACCCCGCCGAGCCCACCACCGGCGGCCAGCACGACCGCGGAGCTCAGAGGCGTGATCCCGAAAAGCCGGTCCACCGCCCAGAGCACGGTCAGTGCGACCAGGGTGGCGGGCAGGGCCGCCACGAACATGCGCGACAGGCCCGCGGTCGCCTCACGCCCGCCGAGCCCGCCGATGCGGCGGCCCGCCACGACCCAGGCGACCCCGGCGGCCACGACATAGGTGATCGTGAACGCCAGGCCGAGGCCCATCACGATGAACCCCGGCGGCAGAGTGTAGAACGCCACCAGGCTCAGTCCCGCGTTGATCGCCACATTCATGGCCGCGAACATCGCCGGGGTGCGGGTGTCGCCGACGCTGTAGAAGACCCTCAGCAGCATTTGGAAGAGCGAGAACGGCACCATCGCCAGGGCGTAGACCTGCAGCACATTGCCGATGTAGATCGCGTCGGCCACGTCGTTGGCGCCGTGCCCGAACACCAGGACGGTCACCGACGGGCCGAGCACCATCAAAAGCAGCGACGCCGGCACGATCGCCGCACAAACCAGGCGCACACCCGACGAGAAGGCGTCCCGCGCCTCGGCGAACTGCCCATCGTGCACAAACCTGCTCATCTTCGGCAGCGTCGCGGTGATCACCGATACGGCGATAATTCCGTAAGGGAGCTGAAAAAGCTGATATGCGTAGTTATACGGTGTGTAGCCCGCTCCGTAGATCACACCCTCGTCGATCGCCCGTGACCCCGCACCGGTCGCGAGGTTGGTCGTCACGAGAAACCCGAGCTGGGTGATGGCCACATAGGCGAAACCCCAGCTACCGAGCCTGGCCATCTCGCCGAGCCCCGCGTCGCGCACCCCGAACCGCGGCCGGAACCTGAACCCCGACCTGCGCAGCGCCACCACGAGCACGATCGACTGGGCCACGATGCCGCCCGTCGTGCCGAGCCCGAGCAGCGCGAGCTCACCCGAGGTGACCTCCTCGATCTCGCTGTGCCCGGCCGTGAGCGTCAGATAGGCGATCCCGACCCCGATCACCACCACGTTGTTCAGCACCGGCGCCCACATCGGCGCGGCGAACCTGTCCCTGGTGTTGAGGATCGCCCCGGCGATCGCGCCGAGGCCGAAGAAGGCGATCTGCGGCAGGATCAGCTGCGCCAGCGTGGTGGTGACCTCAAGGCCGCGCGGGCTCATCTCGCTCGTGTAGAGCTCGATCAAGGGGCCCGCCAGCCACACGGCGGCGACCGTCACCACGAGCAGCGCGCTCGTGGCGAGCGTCAGCAGCCGCTGCTCGTAGGCCACGCCGCCGTCGGGGTCGTTCTTCTGGTGCCGCACGATCATCGGCACCACCACACTGCTCAACGCGCCGCCGATCAGCAGGTCGAACAGGATGAAGGGAATGGTGTAGGCGACGTTGTAGGCGTCGCCCAGCGTCGTGGTGCCGATGGCCGCCGCCAGCACAGCCGTGCGCAAGAAGCCGGTCAGGCGCGACACCATGGTCCCCGCGGCCATGATCGCGCCCGCCCGTAGCAACCGGCTCATCCCATCTCCTTCAACGGCAGCTCGCCCGTGCGCCGGGCGGGTGGTGAGAAGCATCCATGGTGCACGACAACGGCCCGTGCCGAGTCCACCGTCAGGACTGTCTTCATCAGGACTGTGCTCAGAGGTCTCAGGACCGTGCTCTGGCCTCGCTCCGCGCGTCTCCCCGCGTGCCGAGGCGGGCGAGCCGCTTCTGCGACCGCCGCCGCAGCACACGCAGCAGGACGGCGGCGAGCATGACGACGAGCCCGCCGCCCACGATCACCAGCGCGATGCCGGTGTATCCGGTCGTGCGGACAACGATCTCCACCGGCTCGCCGTAGGGCTCCCCGTCGATCGTGCGGAGCTGCACGATGACCGTGGCGTCGCCGTTGTCGCGTTTGGCCCGCATCGGCACCGAGACGATGCCGCTCTGGCCTTTGCCGATGGTCTGCCGGGCTTCGCCGTATGCCTCAATCGCGAGCAGGTCGGGGGTCTTGGACCTGACGTCGACGTCGAGCATCACCGTCTGCTCTGTCTCGTTGCGGATGCTTATGGGCACGACGCCGTTGTTGCCGGCGAGGGTGCGGCGCTGGTCCCTGCCGGTGACCTTGACCTTGCCGATGCGGCTGTCGACCGCCGCGTCGACCTGCTTGACCAGGGTGCCGGCGAGCGCCGTGCGACCGCGCCAGGCCGACGAGGTGAGGCGCAGCAGCGCCCGGTCGAACACCTGCTTGTCGTCGTCGGAGGTGACGACCGTGGTGAGGTTGGCCTGGTTGGTCACCTGGCGCACGGACTCGAGATATTTCTTACTGAGCTCGCCGCGCCGGTCCTGCTCGGAATAGGTCAGGTCGGCCCGGGGCACAGGCGAGGACTTGTCGACCTTGATGGAGTCGAGCTTGACCGGCGAGATCCAGGGCAGCGACGAGACCGTCTTCACGAGGTCGGTCACGAACGCCGGGTCGGGGTTGGCCCAGCGGCGCGCGGGCGCGGCGACCACCGCGCGGGACTTGTCGGCCTGCTCCTTGGTGATCATCGCGGTCTCGGCGATGAAACGCTGCCGGTTGAGCACCGTGGCGCCTGCCGCGCCCTCCTCGGGCTCCAGCAGCCCGCTCAGCGTCTTGTCCGTGACGATGCCCTTGACCGGCCCGAACACGCTGTTGAGACCGGTCGCGGCGTGCGGCGTCGCGGGCGTCGGCGACGGGGTGAACGTGGGTTGCGTATAGGGGACGTTGTCGGGGTTGAGCAGCACCGTGCTCACCTCGCCGCCCGCCAGCACGTCGAGCGTGTCGTGGTCGACCATGCCGCCGACCGGCCAGTTGACGCTCGTGCCGACCTCACGCCCGAGGATCTCGCTCGCCACCTCGCCGCCGAGCCGGAGCGCCGTGGCAGGGGCGCCGTCCAGGCCGTTGTGCGTGAGAGCGGCGATGTCGGGATCGGCGTACGGCGTCGCCATCACGGTGGCCTCGGCCAGCGCGGTGCGCATCCCGTCGAGCCAGGGTTTGGCCAGCGGCTCGGCCTGCCGGTCCTGCGTGCCCTTGGAGTTCTTCAACCGGTAGGGCTGGGACATCGCCCGCGCGTCGTCGAGCAGCGCCGGATCGACGAACCACGTCACACCCTTGGCGTCCCCGGTGTCCTGAGCGATCTTGAGCAGGTCGGCCAGCCGGCCCGAGCCGGTCATCGCCGGGCGCAGCCCCTCACTGGCGAAGTTGCCGTCGTCGGCGCGGCGCGGCTGGTCGATGACGGGAAGCACAAGCGCGAGCTTGGTGCGCTGCAGCGGGGTGTTCTCCGGCGCGTAAGGGAGATAGGTGCGCTGGATGGCGAGCTGCTGGCCGACCGCGTCGACCACCTCGACCGCCATCGGATAGACCCCGAACCCCCACAGGCGGAGGCCGGCGGGGGTCACCGTGAACTCGAA
Source organism: Sinosporangium siamense (assembly GCF_016863435.1). GTDB lineage: Bacteria > Actinomycetota > Actinomycetes > Streptosporangiales > Streptosporangiaceae > Sinosporangium > Sinosporangium siamense. The sequence continues at coordinate 51,331 of NZ_BOOW01000055.1, read as the reverse complement.
GCTGGACTTGCCCCCCGGCGAGATCTGCGGGAACTGCGTCATCGCGTTGACCGACGCACGGTCGAAGACGCCCTGCCCGATCTGGTAGTTCTCCATCTGGGTGCGGTCGGTGAATGCCTGCGGCGCATAACGCAGCCGCACCCGCACGTTGGAGAGCGCCGTCTGCGCGCCGTTGACGATCGTGCCCTTGATCTTGATCTCGTCCGTCTGGCGGCGCGGCACGTCGGGGGTGATGGACTCCACGATGAGCTGGGTGGTCTGCCGCGCCTGGGCGGAGGCGCCCAGGTGCGCCTGAGGACTCTTGGTGCCCACGGCTACCGCCGCCGCGGCCGGGGGGGCGAACATCGCGGCGGACAGCAGGGCGAGCGACGCGGTGAGTCGGATCACGCGTGAGCCCGGAGCGGAGTACGGCGCACGCCCGCAATCGTATGGCCTCTCGCGAGCCGGGCGCGGTCAGTGTGGCAGCGGGGCCGGATTCACAGCGTTCGCCGACGGGGCCGCGAGCGGCGTGAGATCCACCGGCTTGCCGGACACGAGCGCGAGGAGGTCGTCCGAGTGCAAGGCCAGTGCCGTACGCCTTTCGCCCGTGCACGTGTGCACGTCCCCGATCTCGCCCAGCCGGTCGTCCACGAGCACCGAGAGCTCCTCGGGCAGCAGTAGCGGGCACACCAGTCCCGCCGCGTAGTCCGTGGCCGCGTTGACTGTGAACGCCGAGGCGGGGCGCACCCGCCGCGCCCCGAGCAGCGAGCACACCGCCGCCGTCCGGGGCGGTGCCGCGACCGAGGCGACGACGGCGACCGAATCGTGGCGGGCGGCCCGCCAGGTAACGTCGAACACCGTGACTCCGACGCAGGAGTGTGGCGAAACCTGGAGCGTCTCGGGTAGTTCGTCCGCACACGTCAAGGGCCGGGGAAGGCGTACGATCTCATGGTGGACCTGGTGTGCGAGGAGCCAGCGGTGGATGGTGAGGGCGTCCTTCATGGGTGCTCTCCCCACCGCACGCGCAGCCCGATGGGTCCTCTCCCCGACCATAACCTGGTGATCGCGGGCGGTTCCGAGTAGACGTGCCATCTCTGGACCGCACTGAACCGCTGAGCTGGGGCTAGATCGACAGCCAAGTTCAGTCCATGCACTTCTTCCTCATAAATTGCCGCCGGGGAAAAGTGTTCCGTAACCGAAGGATCTACCCAGCTTGTCCGACTCGAATCTGACCGACAGCCAGCAGACCGCCATGCGTGACCTCTTCCGGAGGATCGCCCCCGTCGCCGATGAACTTGGCGAACTCTTTGCCGAAAAGGGTCACCAGCTCGCCCTCGTCGGGGGCTCGGTGCGCGACGTCTTCCTGCGGCGCATCGGCAACGACCTCGATCTGACCACCGACGCCAGACCCGAGCGGGTCCTTGACATCGTCCGCGACTGGGCCGACTCCGTCTGGACGATCGGCATCGACTTCGGCACCGTCGGCGTGCGCAAGGGCAACTGGCTCCTGGAGATCACGACCTACCGGAGCGAGTCCTACGACCCCAAGTCGCGCAAGCCCGAGGTCGACTACGGCGACACGCTCGAAGGCGACCTCGAACGCCGTGACTTCGCGGTCAACGCCATGGCGGTGACGTTGCCGAACCACGAGTTCGTCGACCCCTACGGCGGCCTCACGGACCTGTCCGCCAAGGTGCTCCGTACCCCCGGTCCGCCCGAGCGCTCCTTCGACGACGACCCGCTGCGCATGTTGCGCGCCGCCAGGTTCGCCAGCCAGCTCGGCTTCACCGTGGACCGCGAGGCGCGGCGCGCGATGAGCGAGATGGCCGACCGCATAGAGATCGTCTCCGCCGAGCGCATCCGCGACGAGCTGGACAAGCTGATCTGCGGCGCCTATCCGCGGGAGGGCCTCTCGCTGCTGGTCGACTGCGGGCTCGCCGCCCACGTGTTGCCCGAGCTGCCGAAGCTCCGGCTGGAGATCGACGAGCACCACCGCCACAAGGACGTCTACGAGCACACCCTGATCGTGCTGGAGCAGGCTATCGACCTGGAGGAGAGCGGCCCCGACCGCGTCCTGCGCTGGTCGGCCCTCCTGCACGACGTCGGCAAGCCCAAGACCCGCAGGCACGAGCCCGGCGGCCGGGTGTCGTTCCACCACCACGAGGTGGTCGGCGCGCAGATGGCCAAGAAGCGGCTCGCCGAACTGCGGTTCCCCAAGGACGTCGTGGCCGACGTGGCCCGCCTGGTCGAGCTGCACCTGCGGTTCCACGGATATGGCACAGGGGAGTGGACCGACAGCGCCGTGCGCCGCTATGTGCGCGACGGCGGCCACCTGCTCGACCGCCTGCACAAGCTGACCCGCGCCGACTGCACCACCCGCAACAAGCGCAAGGCGCAGGCGCTATCGCGCACCTACGACCAGCTTGAGGAGCGCATCGCGCGGCTCGCCGAGGAGGAGGAGCTCGCCAAGATCCGCCCCGAGCTGGACGGCAACGAGATCCAGCAGGTCCTAGGCATCGCCCCCGGACCCGCCGTCGGCCGGGCCTACAAGTTCCTCTACGACATGCGGCTCGACAAGGGCCTCATCGGCAAGGAGGCCGCCGCCGACGCCCTCCGCACCTGGGCGGCGGACCAAGAGCTCTGACCCGGCGCCCCGAGCCCGCCCGGAACCGGGCTCGGGGCCGCCTGGCGGTGTGTACGAAGCCGGGTTCGTCTGGCGGGGCCGCCGGGCGGTGTGTACGGCGGAGCCGGGCATCGTGGCCTCAGGCGTGGACGGGCCGCAGGGGGCCTGTGGCGCCGCACAGCGTGTGCTCCCGCGCTCGGGGGACCCGGTACGGCGAAGCCGGGCCAGGCGGCGTCAGACGCGGTACGGCCTGGCCCGGTCGTGCGCGGGGCGTGGAGCTAGGGTGGCCGCATGAGCCCGGAAGAGATCGCCGCCTTCGACCGTGAGCACATCTGGCACCCCTACACCGCCGTTCCCGCGACGGTGCCGCCGCATGTGGTCACCCGCACCGACGGGGTGCGGCTGACGCTCGCCGACGGGCGGGTGCTGGTCGACGGCATGTCCTCATGGTGGGCGGCCATCCACGGCTACAACCACCCCCGGCTCAACCAGGCGCTACGCGACCAGCTCGACTCCATGGCGCACGTGATGTTCGGCGGGTTCACCCACGAGCCCGCCGTGCGCCTCGCCCGCACACTCGCCGGCATGACCGGACTGCCCAAAGTGTTCTTCGCCGACTCGGGGTCGGTCGCCGTCGAGGTGGCCATCAAGATGGCGATGCAGTGCACCGGCAAGGGCCGCCTGATGACGGTGCGCGGCGGATATCACGGCGACACCTTCGGGGCCATGGCGGTGTGCGACCCGGTCAACGGCATGCACCACCTCTTCAAGGACGTGCTGCCGCAACATGTCTTCGCGAGCGAGCCCCCGGCGGAGCTGTCCGACGCCTACCTCGGCGAGTTGTCCGACACGGTCGCGCGCCACGCCCACGAACTGGCGGCCATCATCGTGGAGCCCGTGGTGCAGAACGCCGGCGGCATGCGCTTCTACCACCCGGCCTACCTGAAGCACCTGCGCGATCTGGCCGACGAGCACGGAGTGCTACTCATCGCCGACGAGATCGCGACCGGCTTCGGCCGCACAGGGGAGCTGTTCGGCTGCGACCACGCGGGGGTGCGGCCGGACATCATGTGCCTGGGCAAGGCCATGACCGGCGGATACATGACCATGGCGGCCACCTTGTGCACCGAGCGGGTGGCGTCGGCCATCGGCGTGCTCATGCACGGGCCGACCTATATGGCCAACCCCCTGGCCGCCGCAGTCGCGCAGGCGTCGCTGGAGCTCCTCATGGAACGCCCCTGGCGGGACGAGGTCGCCGCGATCGGGAAGGGCCTGGCGGACGGCCTGGCCGACGCCCGCGCACTCCCGGGGGTCGCGGACGTGCGGGTCAAGGGCGCCATCGGCGTCATCGAGACCCACGACCCGGTCGACGTCGGCCGCCTGTCGGCCGTCGCGATGGAGCACGGCGTCTGGCTCAGGCCCTTCGGGCGCCTGATTTACACGATGCCGCCTTATGTTGTCGACGCCGATGATCTCCACTTGATCACCCGCGCGATGGTCGCCGCTGCACGGGCTGTCTAACATGCGGTGGACTCCGATGATCTCCACCGGACTCACCCGCGCGATGGTCGCCGCCGCGCGGGCTGTCTGACCTGGCTGCGGCGTACGGCAGGGCGGGTCAGGCCTGTTGCGGGGTGGGTGTGCCGCTGCGCACGACCGCGCGGTAGCCGAGCCCGCCGACCACATATCCGAGGGCGATCAACGTGATCAGCAGGTAGGACCTGCCGTCGGCCGGCAGCAGAAAGGCCGCCACGGCCGCGGCGGCGACATAGACGCCGTTGAACAACATGTCGTAGATCGAGAACACCCGGCCGAGGTAGGCGTCCTCGATGTCGCGCTGCACCACCGTGTCCGCGCAGATCTTCACCGTCTGCCCGGCGAGTCCGAGCGCAAAGCCCGCGATCGGCATCAGCCACTGCTGGAACGGCATAGCCAGCCCGAACGCCAGCACACCCGCGCTGATCAGTGCGATGGGCACCCAGTTCGTCAAGCCGAACCGTTCGGTCGCGGGCGGGGTGATGAGGGCGGCCAGGAAATAGCCCACCCCGGACACCCCGAGCACCACCGTGACGCCGTCCACCGCGGCGTCGGCGTTCCCGGCCTCGAAGTAGTAGCGGTAGAGCATGATCATCATGGCCGTGCACATGCCGTACATGAACCGGTGTGTCGACATCGCCCCCAGAGCCGAGGCAGCGGCCCGATGCCTCATGATGTGGCGTGCGCCGTCGATCAGGCCGTGCACCACGTTGCGCAGCGCCTCACGCACCTGCGGGCGGTCCGGGTCGTAGGCGGGACCGAGCAGCGAGCGCTCCATGCGCGAGGCGATCAGCGCGGTGACCCCGAACACCACGCCCGAGACCACCATCATCACCGCGGTGCCCGTCGCGCCGCCCCCAAGCAACTGCCGCATTAGGAAACCGGCCCCGACCCCGACGAACGTGATGACCGTGCCCGAGGTCGGCGTCACCGCGTTGGCCACCATGAGACGGTCGTGCGGCACGACATGGGGGAGCGACGTGCCGAGCGCGGCCAGGAAGAACCGGTTGACGGCCAGCACGCCGAGCGCGGTGGCGTAGAAGAGCAACTCGGGCGCGCCCCACGCGAGCAGAGCGCCGGCGAGCAGCAGCAGCGCGCCGCGGATCAGCGGCGCGATCACGAGGATCTGCCGCCGCGACCACCGATCGATGAACACCCCTGCGAAGGGCCCCAAGATCGAGTACGGCAAGAGCAGCACGGCCAGCCCGATCGCCACATCGGTGGCCGAGGTCTTGGTCTCCGGGTTGAAGAACGCGATGCCCGCGACCCCGAACTGGAAGATCCCATCGGAGAACTGAGAGACCAGGCGAGTGGCGAACAGGCGCCGGAAATCCCGTCCACGCAGGATCACACGAAGGTCGGAGACATAGGACACGCGGCCAGCCTACGCGGCAGGGGGGTCCTTATGTGTTTGGTCAAGCTGCCAGAGGCTTTTGCGTGTCGTCCTTTCGGCGGGGCTGGTAGGGCCTGCGGTCGCGGAGCATGGCGTAGATCACGTTGGAGCGGCGGGCCAGGCAGATGAGGGCGGCGTTGTGCCTCTTGCCCTCGGCCCTCTTGCGGTCGTAGTACTCGCGGTTCTCCGGATCGGACAGGGAGGCGAACGCCGGCAGGAACATCGCCCGCTTGAGTGCCTTGTTGCCGCCTTTGGGCGGTGCTCGCCCTTGATCGAGGAACGGGAGCGGCGGGTGACCGGGGGGATTCCGGTGTAGGAGGCCAGGTGCCCCGGTGTGGCGAACGCGGAGACGTCGCCGATCTCGCGAAGGAGCCGTGCGCAGGTCCTGACCCCCACCCCGGGCATGGTGATCGTAACCCGGGCGAGAGGGTGCGCCTCCAGCGTCTCCTCCACCTCGGCGGCCACCCGCCGGCGCTGCTCCAGCACGCCGCGCAGGGATATGGCCAGGCGGGGCAGCACCCGGCCTGGCCGACGCGGTGCCCGCCACCACGACCGTCTGGGCCTCTAGTGCGCCCTGGACGTCGTCGACCAGTCGGCCGTCCCGGTGTGGAGCCGGTGGCTTGGCGACGGTCAGGAGCTGCTCGCGGCCGCCCTCGCGCAGCCCGTCGGGGCCGCCGAAGCGGACGAGCAGCTCCCAGCCGGGTGACCTGGCTCACCGACTCTCATCGGGGACGATCAAAAAGGTAGCGGGCGAGTCGCCATGTGCCCAGCGCATGCCATCTATAGACTGTGGCTGGTTATCTTACGGCGCCCCTCGGACCCCACTAGGGCTTTTCACAGTTTTCCTAGCACCTCGTTTGCGCGCACGAGCGCCGACGCATTCATCTTTCTGATGTCCGCCACCTCGGCGGCATACTTTTCGAGCGCCGCACGGAAGTGGCGATCCTCGATCTTTATCCGCTGCCTGGAATAGTCAGTTGCCTTGTCGCATTCGGCATCGGCTACGGCGAGAGAGATTTCCCGGTCGCGTGCTGCGGCAGAAGAGACGCCGAATTCTCTGTGCAGACTCAAAGCATTCTTTCGTGCGGCATCAGGGCTTTTGAGGTTCGCAAATCCCTTACCGCTAATACAGGCAGCCCAGGAAGCATTAATGCGTGCGATGTCGGTGTCGGCCGCTGCCTCCCATTTAGCCCACAGAGGAAGGTTGCCGCCCAGGAAGGTAAGTTTCGCATATTCACTTAGCGAGCCGTAAAGCTTCTTTTTCGCATCGGAGAGGCAGCCCTTGCTTGTTGTTCCCACCACTCCACCGCCCGGAATTTTCGCGCTCACCTCCGGGGCGTTTTCCGGACCGAAGAGTGCTTCGCCCCACTGTCGTTGCCGATCGGGCGAGAGCTTCGACACACCCGAACGGTCCACTTCACCCGGCGCATCACCGGCGTTCACCGCAGCGTTGTAGCCCACCTTCTCCGCCTGATCAACCGTGAGCCCGTAAGGGGCGAGTTCGAGGGTCGGTGCGATGTCCTCAGTCGGAGAGGGGTTTTTGACATAAGTGAAGCCATGTCTTTCCATACAGCGACGTACCAGTTCCTCTTGCGCTGCATGCCGTGCAGCTGACCCACTGAACAGGTTAAGCATCGCCTCTCGTACGTCTGGGTCGTGGTTCGCGAGGGGGCCGGGAGCGGTTGCGCCATCCTGCGAATTGCCGACTGCGTCGGCAGCGGTTGCAAAGTGCCCCCCGCCAGTCACTGCCACGAGCGCGATAGCGGCGATAGTAGCCCCGCCGAATACCACCCGTGCTGAATTCTTGCAGATCATTAGTCTCTCCATCCTTTCGTCAGCAGGTCTGGCTGGCACTACGGCCACGATGTGCGTTGCCTTGCACCGCCTGCATTGGTGAGGAAGGATAGGCAATGCTGTCTCCGGCGCTGATCCACACAGTGGGGCCGGACCAATTTGACATGTAGACACAAACCCATGCCAGGGTGGTGAATCGATTCTTGTACGAACGGTCGTTCCCTGTCATAAACGGCCAGTTCCCCGAACCCTGATGCCACTCGCTAACCGCAGTGGTACTGCGAGCCGCGAGTCCGTCGTATGAGGGCATGTCCCAGACACAGAAATACGAGCTCGAGCACGCGGGACTGGCGTATGCCGGCGGGGTGATGCTCATTGTTAAACTAGCTGCAGCGAACGCCGCCGCCGCAACGGACAGTTTTTTGAGATTCATCGCGATTAATCTGTCCCTTCTAGGTGTGATTGCCGAATAGCGTGTATTCGTGGTTGCGATCTGCCCAGAACAATTCTAATTCAAGCATAAATATAAAGTCGGTCAAGGGTTGATTTTGGCGATCTTGTGTGATAGCAAGTCTTGTCGGCGCGGTTGTCTGAATGCAATGGCTAGTCGAAGAATTGGATTCATGATTATGGTGAGGAGTCGTTCGTGTGCGTGCTGCGATCGCGTTACGGGAGGTGAGTCGAGCGGTTAACAGGGTGGCTAGCGGTAGTTTGTTGGATCAAGGTGGTCGGTAGAGATGTAGGCCGTGGCCTGCGCTAACGGCGTCGATCAAAGCTTGGAGCTCAGCAGGTGGAGGCACCGCGGACCACGCCCGCCACCAGCGTGCAAGCGCGGTCGCGGGGGTCAGCCAGCTGCGGACGCAGCGCAAGGTCTGAGGCCAGCTGGGTAATCGAGCCTGCGGAGGCTGAAGGGGTGCTCTGGCGGCGCCCCCTCTCTTGCGGTCCTGCCGCGGCGGGCGACTGCGGCAAGGCAGGCGGGGGCGGGTCAGACGGGGGCGGGTCAGTGAGCCAAGCCTGCCAGCAGAACGAGAACGCGCAGTTGACCAGCGTCTGATGGCGGCGGATGGCGATGTCGGAGCGGACCTGGAAATCGGCCCAGCCCAGTTCGTCCTTGACCTGCTTGTAGCCCTGCTCGACCCAGTGCCGCAGCCCGTAGAGCCGCACGAGCTCGGCCAGGTCGGCCGTCGGGTGGGAGCCGGCGGCCTCATACGGCCCGCCGGGTCGGGGCAGGTTGGTCGCCAGGTACCAGGTGGCCTTGTCGGGCAGGGCGATCGGGGGGTGCACCGGCTGCCAGGGCCCGGGCCGCTCGGGCCCCGCCCAGGGCAGCTCACCAGCCGCATCACGCGGGGTGCGCGCCTGGTCGCCGTAGGCCCAGGTGCCCCACCGGGGCCGTACGGCGACCACCCAGGCGACCCCGGCGGTACGCAGCGAGGCCCGCCAGTCGTCCAGGTCGCCGTAGGCGCAGTCGGCCACCACCGCGCGGAAGGCCACCCCCGCCCGGCCCGCCTGCTCGACCAGGGCCGCGGCCAGTTGGGGTTTGGTGCGGAAGCCCGGGTCGTTCTTTTTGCGGGGAAGTGGCGCGCGGGTAGGGCACTGCGTGCAGCGGATGGTAGAGGCGTTCGTCGGCCCACAGGGTGGTGACGGTGACGATGCCGTTGTCGGTCTTGCCGTACCGGCCCAGCCACTGGTGTCCGACATGGGCGGTTGCCGTTCCGTCCTTGCGGTCCCCGCTGTCGTCGACGACCAGGACACCGTTGGCGTGCGGCGCGCTCGCCGGATCGTCCGCCAGTAGTTCGAGCCGGCGTGCGTTGACCCGCACGGGATCCCACACCGACTCGGTGAGGAAGAACTGCAGGCGCTGCACCGCTGCGTGCTGTGCGCCGGCCACCGGCTCGGCCCCGGCCAGGGCGGTCAGCGTCTTGTTCCGCTCTCGCGGGGCCAGAAGGCCGGTCAGGTATTCGCGGAACCCTCGCCGCTGCGCCAGGTGCGAGAACAGGTCGTCGAACCGGGCCGCGTACTTCTCCAGCGGACCCGCCGCAGGTGGACACGGCTTGGGTTTGGTCACGGGCGGCTCCCTGCCCCCGTACAAGTGGATTACCCGCCGCCTTGATCCAACAAACTACCGACTAGGTATCACAGCCTCTATAGACGTCCATGCTGTGATGCCGCTCGATAGTGGGTGATTAGAGCCCGGGTGATGGCATTCAACCCCCTGGATGTCAACAGGTGAGGAACGGCTAAGGCGCAACCTTGTCGCCGTGGTCATAGTTGTATAGCTGTTACGGCAGACTCGGCTTGCGCACGTGGAGAAGGCAGGCGCATGGGAATTAAGGGCGCACAAGAGGTATTGACCCTGCGCGGCGATGGTCGAGGAGCTTTGGTGAGGCGGGTCGGCAACGGGTCGCCGAAATACGACCATCTGGCGGATGACGTCCTGCGGAAGGACAGCGATCTGTTCTCCACGGGGGGTCCTTATGTGTTTGGTCAAGCTGCCAGAGGCTTTTGCGTGTCGTCCTTTCGGCGGGGCTGGTAGGGCCTGCGGTCGCGGAGCATGGCGTAGATCACGTTGGAGCGGCGGGCCAGGCAGATGAGGGCGGCGTTGTGCCTCTTGCCCTCGGCCCTCTTGCGGTCGTAGTACTCGCGGTTCTCCGGATCGGACAGGGAGGCGAACGCCGGCAGGAACATCGCCCGCTTGAGTGCCTTGTTGCCGCCTTTGGGCGGTGCTCGCCCGGGGCCGGAGAAGGAGCTCCTGAGGCCCAGCAGGTGGCCGACAGGCTCCACCTGTGGCAGGATCTGGGCAGAGCGATAGAGAAGATTGTCATTGGTTGCCGCGTCACGCGAACCGGAACCGGAGTCCGTGCTGGAAGAGGCGGCACAGGCGGCACCAGTCCCGCACACGCAGCCGGGGTGAGCGGGCAGCCGAGGCGGTGATACCAGTGGACGGTGCTTTTGACGTGCTGGGACGCAAACGGCCTGCGGTAACCCGTCATCGGGAGCGGTACGCCGCCATCCACGTCCTGCTGGAGGAAGGCCACTCCAAGACCGAAATCGCTCGGCGACCGGGGATCGGCCGCGAAACCGTCGGCCGATTCACCCGCGCCCAAAGCATTGAGGAGGTCCTGTTCAAATCTACCCACCGCCTCAGCGCCCTGGACGGATCGCGGTCCAGGCCGGGCTCACCTGCCGTACCCATCAGGCGCGGTCGAGGACATCATTTGCAAGATCGAATTCTGGAAGGCTCGTGTTTGGCCGGGCCGACCTCGATTTGATCCGAAAGATCGCGCTGCTCAGCTGAACCACAGTCTGCTACCCATGGTGACCGCCCTCAGAGAGTGATCAAGAGCCCCCAAACCGTGATCGCTGACACTTGGGCTTGGTGTACAGGTCGCGCAGCCGCTGCTCGCCGTTGGGGAGGGGGTTGTCGTGGAGTTTCCCGCCCCGGGGGTCCAGGGCGCAGGCGTGGTGCCCGCCTTTGCCTATGTCCAGTCCGAGGAACACCGCGTAGTCGATGTTCATCCCGTCCCCCTTGTCGGGTGGGGGGGCTGGCCTGGTCGGAAGGGTGGGCGACGGTGGCCGGTCCCCCGGGTCAATGGAGCGACAGGTGCGAGCAGTCATGCCGGGCCAGGTGACCTGGTTCCCCGATTGTCATCGGGGACGATCAAAAAGGCAACGGGAGGTGTGGCGGTCGAGAACCTATACGGGAGGCATAACCGGTAACACGACGTATGTGAAAGGTGACACATCCCGTACCCTCTGTCGGGTGACCACTGACGAAGTCGTGGTGCTGGTCGACGGCGAGGGAAACGCGATCGGCACTGCTCCGAAGAAGTCGGTACATGGCCTGGACACCCCGCTACACCTGGCCTTCTCAAGCTATGTCTTCGACGACGCCGGCCGGGTGCTCCTCACCCGGCGGGCCGCCCACAAGCTCACCTGGCCCGGCGTATGGACCAACAGCTGCTGCGGCCACCCCCTCCCGGGCGAACCCCTGCACCTTGCCGTGGCCCGGCGGCTCTCCTACGAGCTGAATCTCACAGTCGGCGACATCGAGCTGATGCTGCCCGGCTTCTCCTATCGGGCCGTGATGGACAACGGCACGGTGGAGAACGAGATCTGCCCCGTCTACCGCGTGCGTACGGCAGGAGCCGCCGAGGCCAACCCCGACGAGGTCGACGAGGTCCGCTGGATGCCCTGGGAGAGGTTCGTCGACGACGTCACCTCCGGCGACCTCCCGATCTCCCCCTGGTGCGCCGAACAACTGCCCCTGCTCACCGCCCTCGGCCCCAACCCCCTGAGCTGGCCCGCCGCCGACCCCACCGGCCTTCCCGCGGCGGCCCGCACCGCCTGATCACCCTTCGGCGGGTCCCGTCCGATCGGGCCGGCCCCGGACGCGCAGCGGCCCCGACTCCACGAGGCCGGGAGCCGGGGCTTCGCCGTACGCGCGCCGTCTGCGGTGGGACGGCCGACGGCGCGTGAGAACGGCGGGGCGAGGGTCTGCGACCGCGATCGTCAGCGGTTGGAGTCGCCGCGGATGAACGCCTCCACGGCCTCGCGAGCCTCGTCGTCGGAGTATTGCACCGGAGGGGACTTCATGAAGTAGGACGAAGCCGACAGGATCGGCCCGCCGACTCCGCGGTCCATGGCGATCTTGGCGGCGCGGACGGCGTCGATGATGACACCGGCCGAGTTGGGCGAGTCCCACACCTCAAGCTTGTATTCCAGGTTGAGCGGCGTGTCGCCGAACGAGCGGCCCTCAAGGCGGACATAGGCCCACTTGCGGTCGTCGAGCCACGGCACGTGGTCCGACGGGCCGATGTGCACATCGGCCTTGCCCATTTCGTGCGGGATCTGCGAGGTGACCGACTGCGTCTTGGAGATCTTCTTCGACTGGAGGCGCTTGCGCTCCAGCATGTTCATGAAGTCCATGTTGCCGCCGAAGTTGAGCTGGTAAGTGCGCAGCAGCTCCACACCCCGGTCCTCAAACAGCTTGGCCATGACCCGGTGGGTGATGGTCGCGCCGACCTGCGACTTGATGTCGTCGCCCACGATCGGCACCCCGGCCTCGGTGAACTTCTCCGCCCACTCGGGGTCGGATGCAATGAACACCGGCAACGCGTTGACGAACGCCACCTTGGCGTCGATCGCGCACTGCGCGTAGAAACGGGCGGCCTGCTCCGAGCCCACCGGTAGGTAGGACACCAGGACGTCGGCGCCGCTGTCCTTAAGCACCTGGACGACGTCGACCGGGGTCTCGTCGGACTCCTCGATCATGTCCCGGTAGAACTCGCCAAGACCGTCATAGGTGTGGCCACGCTGCACGGTGACGCCCAGCGGCGGCACGTCGCAGATCTTGATCGTGTTGTTCTCCGAGGCGACGATCGCTTCGGACAGGTCGCGGCCGACCTTCTTGGCATCGACGTCGAAGGCCGCCACGAACTGGACGTCACCGACGTGATAATCGCCGAACCGCACGTGCATCAGACCCGGAATTCTTATATCCGGGTTGCTGTCCTTGTAGTAGTGCACGCCCTGGACCAGCGACGCCGCGCAATTGCCCACTCCGACAACGGCTACGCGCACCGAACCCATCGCACTCGCCCCTTACGTATTCGTTTCCATGGTCAACATCTGACCCTCATTCGTGTTCGCGGTGTGATCCGCGATCGCCGCGTCGCCCCATCACTCGGCGTCCCTGTCAGGCACGAGGCTCGCCGCTCCCCTCGGGGAGCAGCCGCTCGTCGCCCGCAGGTCCTGTGAAACCCGTCTTTCCCGCCTCTTGTGCCGTGTTGGTCTCTGCTCTGCCGGTGCTCTCGCCGAGCACACCTTCCGCGGGCACGCCGTCCCTGGGCACGGCCTGGCCGGCCGTGTCCGGACGGGGATGCGCCTCGCGGAAGACCTTCTCCTCACCTGGGGACTCCGGGCGAGGGTCGGGGCCCGCCGAGCTCGTGCCGCGCCGTTCCGTCGCGATGAGCTCGTTGAGCCACCTGACCTCCCGCTCCACCGATTCGAGGCCGTGGCGCTGCAGCTCGAGGGTGTAGCGGTCGAGCCGCTCCCGAGTGCGGGCCAGGGCGGTGCGGACGCCCTCCAGGCGCTCTTCGAGACGGCTGCGCCGCCCTTCGAGGATGCGCAGGCGCACCTCCGCCTCGGTGTGGCGGAAGAAGGCGAAGTGCACGCCGAAGCTCTCGTCCTCCCAGGAGGAGGGCCCCGCCTGGGTCAGGAGCTCCTGGAGGCGCTCCTTACCGTCGGCCGTGAGCCGGTAGACGATCTTGGATCGCCGGCCGGTGAGCGCGGCCACAGTCTCCGCGGGAGGCGGCTCCTCCTCGGTGATGAGGCCGCTCGTCAGCAACTGGCGTAGGCAGGGATAGAGCGAGCCATAAGAGAAGGCCCGAAACATGCCCAACAGGGCGTTGAGTCGTTTGCGCAGCTCATAGCCGTGCAGCGGGGTCTCATGCAGCGATCCGAGCACGGCCAGCTCAAGCACGTTGCCCTTCGTGCCAGTCACCGGAACCGCCCCCCTCTCGCTTCGATGTATCGAGCCGATACATCAGTAGGATACGTCGCCACGTCATATGCCCGCAATTAGCGAGATGTTCAAGAGGCAGGGAGCAATCGGTAAAAAGCCGTTAGTGTGGCGCGCATGTGGTCATACCGAGCCGTCGTCGTGGGAGCCCCCAGGATGGCTCATGATTGCGTGAATTCCGGGTCTCCGCGGCGGAGGTCTGCGATCGTTGTGCACGTCGCCTGCCCCCCACAGCATCCGATGACTGACGAGGAAACGTGAGTTACAGCAGCTTTGGCCCGGAGTCCGAGGGACGCCCCGAGCGCCCCGACGGAACGGCTCGCCCGGGAAGGCGCCGTCGCTCAACTCCGGGCAACACGCAGCGAGAGACGACAGGTCACCAGGGCCCGCAGGAGCACGCGGCTGACCCCGGGTGGGGAGGGCCGGAGGCGCAGCAGCCCGGCCGTCCCCCCGGCCCCGGGCAGGCACAGCCGGGCGCCGGGCGAGGTGCGCGCTCAGGCGGGCACATGCCGTACTCCTCCGATCACGCTCCGCAGGCGGGCGCGCCACGGCACGGCGGCCCTGAGGGCGGCGGCCGGCAGGGCGGCGGTCAGCACGGCGGACCCCAGCACGGAGCCACTCAGCACAGTGGCGCCCAGCCAGGGGGCGGCCAGCACAGTGGCGCCCAACACAACAGTGGCGCCCAACACAACAGCGGCGCGCCGTATGGCGGCGGGCGCCCCCCGCAGCACGAGGACGGCATCCGGCACGCGACCACCGACCCCCGGGGCCGTCGCTCCGGTGGCCAGACGGGTGGACAGCGGGGCGGCAGGCGGCCGGAGGCCGCCTTCGAGGACACGCAGGCGATGATGGCCGCGCAGGCCGGCGGGCCGAGCGGGGGCCGCAGGGGCAGGCGGCACGAGTCGCGCGAGATCCCGCCCCCGGACGGACCGGGAGGCCCGGGCGGGCCGCAGGGGCCGGATGACGGCGACGGCGAGGGCAAGCCCGAGCAGGCGGGGTGGAAGAGGTTCATCCCCAACTGGAAGATCGTCGTGGCGAGCGTCACCGTGATCATCGCCGGCGTCTTCGGCATGATTCTGGTGGGCTACCACAGCGTCACCATCCCCGTCGTCAAGCAGGAAGAGGTCGACGCTCAGGGCAGCGTCATCTACTACGGCGACAACAAGACCGTGCTCGCGCGTGTGGGCATGCGCCGCAAACTCGTCACCATCGACCAGATCCCCAAGCACGTGCAGGACGCCGTGGTGGGTGCGGAGAACCGCGACTTCTGGACCGACTCGGGCATCGACTTCAGCGGCATGGTGCGGTCGGTGTGGTACACCGCGACCGGTCAGCAGATCCAGGGCGCCTCGACCATCACCCAGCAGATGGCCCGCAACTATTACGCGGGGCTGAGCCAAGAGCGGTCGATGATGCGGAAGGTCCGCGAGATCTTCATCGCGGTCAAGCTCAACCAGCAGAAGTCCAAGCAGTGGATCCTTGAGCAATACCTCAACAACATCTTCTTCGGTCGCAACTCATATGGCATCCAGGCTGCGGCGCAGGCCTTCTTCGACAAGAACGTCGGGCAGTTGACCCCTCAGGAGGCGGCCTACCTCGCGGGGCGCATTCAGAACCCCGACACGTTCGACCGGATGGAGGCAAAGGGCAACATGGCCGCCACCGAGGAGCGTTACCGCTACGCCATCGGTGGTCTCGCGGCGGTCGACTCCGCGAAATACGGTGACCTCCCGGCGAAGTTCCCCAAGTCCCCCAAGCGCATCAAGCACGTGGTCAAGCAGGTGAACGCCGGCAAGAAGGGCTACATGGTCAAGGCCGTGCTCGACGAGCTTGAGGCGCGTGGAGTGCCGGAGGAGGAGGTGCAGACCGGCGGCTACAAGATCTACACCACCTTCGACAAGAACCTGATGGACGCTGCCGAGCGGGCCGTCAAGTCGCAGGGCAACTTCGGGAAATATGTCACCACCAGCCTCGCGGCGGTCGACCCGCGCAACGGGCGCGTGATCGCGTTCTACGGCGGCTCCGACTACCTGAAGGAGCAGTGGAACGAAGCCTTCATGTCGCAGAAGCAGGCCGCCTCGGCGTTCAAGCCGTATGTCCTGGCCGCCTGGCTCGACGCGGGCTACAGCCTCACCAGCTGGACGCCCACCGTGCTGGAGAAGAACCTCCCGGGCACCACGGAGATCACCAACGACCATCCGATGGGCACCGGCGGCGTCGACGTGATCAAGGCCACCGCCCAGTCGGTCAACACCGCCTTCGCGGCGATGGGGCAGAAGGTCACCCTTGAGAAGGTCGTCGACATCGCGGTCGAGGCGGGCCTCGACCGCAAGCGGCTGGAGAAGTCGCTCGAGGAGCACAAATACCTCATCACCATCGGCTCCAGCCCGGTGACCGCGCTTGAGCAGGCCGGCGGCTATTCGATCTTCGCCAACGCCGGAAAGCACTACGACACCCACGTCGTGACCAGGGCCGTCGACAGCAGCGGCACCACCGTGCTCAAGGAGAAGTCGACCTACAACCAGGTCATCTCGCCGGAGGCCGCCGCCGACGCCACGGTCGCCCTGCAAGAGGTCGTCAAGACCGGCACCGGTCGCAACTCCGCGCTGGCGGACCGCCCCACCGCCGGCAAGACCGGCACCAACAACAAGAACAAGGAAGCCTGGTACGTCGGCTTCACCCCGCAGCTCTCCACCGCCGTCGGCATGTACAAGGAAGTGCCGAAGAAGCTGAAGAACGGCAAGACCATCATGGTCGAGGCCCAGCTCAACGGCATCAGCGGCGGATCGGTGCCCGCGGCCATCTGGCGGACCTTCATGGCCGAGGCCATGAAGGGCCAGGAGGTCATGCAGTTCCCGCCCCGGGCCAACGTCGGCACGCCCGAGAACATCCAGCCGAGGCCCATCGTCAAGCGCACCCCGCCCCCCGAGAACAACTGGGGAGACGGCGACGGCGACAACGACTGGGGCGACAACGGCGGCTGGGACAACGGAAACCGAGGCAACGGCGACGTAGGCTGTTCGCCGTACGATTCGGACTGCGGGGGCGGCACGGACGACCTGCAGCTTCAGGGCGGGGGCGGCATGCGCGGCAACCTTCCGGCGGCCCCGGCCGCCACAGCGGCGGCCACGGCACCTTCACGGCGCGAGCGATGACATCCCCGGTGGAGGACACCGAGGAGAAGCGGCACGAGCGGCCCGCCGACGAGGCCGGAGGCCTCGCCGCCCGGGTCGCGCCGTACCTCCCCTTGGGCTTGTTCGCACTGCTCGGGGCCCTGCTGGCCTATCTGTGGAAATGGCCCTGCCGGTTCGGCGGGGCCTGGAACAACGGCACCGAGCAGTTCACGAACTTCTGCTACACCGACATCTATCCGCTGTGGTGGATGGAGAAGCTCAACGAGGGCAAGATCCCCTACTTCGACTATCCGGTCGAATACCCCGTGGGCATCGGCGCCATCATGGAGTTCTTCCGCAGGCTGGTGGGCGGCTCCGCCGACCCCGGGGTAGCCTTCTACGACCTGACCGTCGTGCTCATGGCCCTCTGCCTGATCGGCGGCGTGGTGCTGATGGCCGCGCTCGCCGGGCCCGAGCGGCGCTACGACGCGTTGTGGTATGCCGCGGCGCCCGCGGTGGTCCTCACGGCCTACATCAACTGGGACCTCGCGGCGGGTGCGCTCGCCCTGGCCGCGATGCTGGCCTGGGCTCGCGACCGGCATGTTCTGGCAGGTGTTCTGCTGGGGCTCGCCATCGCGACGAAGTTCTACCCGTTGATGTTCCTCGGCCCGCTTTTCCTGCTGACGTTGCGCACCGGCAAGTGGGTGCCGTTCCTCAAGACGGCAGGGGCCGCCGCCGCCACCTGGCTTGCGGTCAACGTGCCGATCATGCTGCTCGCCTTCGAGGGCTGGAAGCGCTTCTACGTCTTCAGCGACGAGCGCCCGGCCGACTGGGGCTCGGTGTGGTACTTCTTCCAGCAGCGCGGCTGGCCGGTGCTCGGCGACGCCGAGCTGCTCGACACCCTCGGCATCGTCTCGCTCGGCGTGCTCTGCCTCGGCATCGCCGTTCTCGCGATCTTCGCGCCGACCAGGCCGCGGCTGATGCAGCTCTGCTTCCTGGCGCTCGCCGCGTTCATGCTCACCAACAAGGTCTGGTCGCCGCAATATGTGCTGTGGCTCGTGCCGTTCGCGGTGCTGGCCCGGCCCAACTGGAAGCCGCTGGCGTTGTGGCAGATCGCCGAATGCTGGTACTTCTTTGCGATCTGGCTCTATCTCGTCAGCCTCCAGGAGGCCAACGCCCACCTGGGCATCGCGGACACCACCTACTTCACTGCGGTGTGGGGCCGCGCCCTCACCATCGTGATCATGATGGTGTTCGTCGTCCGCGACATCCTCCGCCCGGAGAAGGACTCACTCCGCCAGGACGGCGCGGACGACCTCTCGGGCGGCGTGTTCAACGGCGCGCCCGACAGGTTCCCGCTGGTCGCAGTCCGGAGCTGATAACTAACTCCCTGTGAACAACGGGGATCTCCGGGCGCTGGCCATCTGGGTCGCCTCCCGTCTCGGCATCCTGCTCACCGCCACGGTGGGCGCGGGGATCCTGGCGGCGGGAGGCGCCCTGCCCCCGCTGCTTGAGCGGCTCAACCACTGGGATGTCCGCAAACTCCAGCAGATCGCCGCACAGGGCTACGGAGCAGACCTCACCCTTCCGGCCTACTTCCCCGGCCAGCCGCTCATATTGCGTGCCGTGGGGCTCGTCCTCCCCGACCCGACCGTGGCCGGCATGGCGCTGTCGTTCGCCGCCGGGGCGGTCGCCGTCGTCGCCCTGTCCCGCCTCGCGGACCGCGAAGCCGGTGACGGCACCGGCCCCCTCGCGGTCCTCGCCCTTGTGCTCGCGCCGACCGCCGTGTTCCTGTTCGTCGGCTACAGCGAGGCGCTGTTCCTCGCCTTCGCTATCCCCGCGTGGCTCGCGGCCCGGCAGCGCAGGTGGATGTGGGCGGGTCTGCTGGGGGCCGGGGCGTCCTGCGTGCGCATCACCGGTCTGTTCCTCGCCGTCGCCCTGATCGTCGAATTCTGTACGGCGAAGCCGGCGCGGCCGATCGCCTCGGATACGCCGGGTGGCCGTGGAGCGGGGGCGACGGCCGAGGGAGGGGCGTCCGGGGTTTTGCAGCTCACGTGGGTGCATCAGGGGGACGGCACCGGGTCCGGGGAGCGGGCGGCCTGGCTGGCTCTGCCGTTCGTGCCGCTCGTGGCGTACACGCTCTTTCAGGGGCTTCGCACGGGTGACTGGCTGGCCTGGCAGCACGCGCAGGAGGCGGGGTGGCAGCGCCATCTGGTGTGGCCGTGGGAGTCGTTCGCGACGACCTGGCGGGCCGCCGTTCTGATGGACAACAGGTTCACGTGGTCGTTCCGGTTGGAGCTGGCGGCGGCGGCGATCGGGCTGGCGTTCGTGGTGTGGCTGCTCTATCGGCGGCGGTGGAGCGAGTTCGTCTACACCGGGGGGCAGTTGGGGGCACTTCTGGTATCCAGTTACTACCTGTCGATTCCGCGCACCTTGGTGCTGTGGTGGCCGTTGTGGATTTCTGTGGCTTACGCGTGTCGTAGGCGTCCGTGGATATTGTGGGGATATGTGTTGGTCGTGGGACCGCTCATGGTGGTGAACGTCGTGGCGTTCCTCCATGGCCTTTGGGCTGGCTAAGCCTGAACAATCACCCTTTATGATCACTTCCGCGCGTGAAGCGCTGGCCTTATGGTTCGGCACGCGGCTCGTCATGATCATGATTACCGTCGTCGGTGTCGGAGCGTGGGCGAAAGGGGAGGGGTTTGACTTCCTCGATCGCTGGCGGAGCTGGGACGCCGAGCTGTTCATCACGATCGCGCGGTTCGGCTACGACGGCGAACCGGGCAGACCACCGGACCCCGGGCTCCCCGCCTTCTTCCCGGGCATGCCGTTGATGTTGAGACTCGTCTCCTCGGTGGTGCCCGACTGGTCGCTCAGCGGACTGCTCATCTCCCTGGTGGCCGGCGCGGTGGCGATGGTCGCCCTGGCCAGGCTCGCCGAGTCCGAAGGACCGCCCGGTGCGGGGTGGCGCTCGGTGTTCGCCCTGCTGGTCTGCCCGACCGCCGTGTTCCTGTTCGCCGGCTACAGCGAGGCGCTGTTCCTCGCCTTCGCCGTCCCCGCGTGGCTCGCCGCCCGGCAGCGCAGGTGGATGTGGGCGGGTCTGCTGGGGGCCGGGGCGTCCTGTGTGCGCATCACCGGCTTGTTCCTGGCCCTCGCGTTGATCGTGGAGTTCTGCACCGGAGGTCGCGCCCACCCGGATCGCCCTGTACGGCAGGCGGCCTGGCTGGCCGTGCCGTTCGTCCCGCTCGTGGCCTACTCCGTCTACCAGTACACGCGGACGGGCGACTGGCTCGCCTGGAACCGCGCCCAGGAGGCCGGGTGGGGTCGCCACCTGGTGTGGCCGTGGGAGTCGTTCCTCACCACCTGGAACGCCGCCATGAGGGACGAGACGTTCGCCTGGGTGTTCCGGCTGGAGCTCGCCGCCGCGATCGTCGGGGTGGCCTTGGTGGTGTGGCTCCTCGCGAAACGCCGGTGGAGCGAACTCACCTACGTCGGCCTTCAGGTGGGGGCGCTTCTGGTTTCCAGCTACTACCTGTCGATCCCGCGCACCGCGCTGCTGTGGTGGCCGCTGTGGATCGCGGTCGGGCAGGCCTGCACCCGGCGGCCGGGCGATCCCGGCCGGCTCAACCGGCTGCGGCCGTGGTTGCTGGTGGGGTATGTGCTGCTGATCACGCCGCTATCGGTGCTCAACACCCTCGCCTTCCTCAAGGGGACCTGGGCGGGGTGAGCCTTCCTGAGCGGGGTGAGCCTTCCTGAGCGGGGTCGGACGGACATGCGGGATGCCCGCCGGGCCCGTGTCCAGGGCAGCCGCGCCGGTGCGACCTGCGCCGCCCGCCCCGGCTCGCGGCCAGGGCAGCCGCACCGGTGGCGACCTGCGCCGCCCGCGGCGAATGTCCCTCACCCTCGCCGTCGGCGACGTCTGCGTCGAGGGGATCGGCAGGCGAACCGTTACCCACTTCGGGCGATTCTTAATCCAGGGGAGTTATCCACAGGCTGTGGATTGCCGTCCCGAGCTCGGGGGCTAGAGGTGTTTGCGTAGGTAGGCGATGTCGTCGGCCTGTCCGTCCCACGGGGTCTCGACGACGATAGGGGCCGCCGCAGCCCGGCACACGCCGAGGATCAGCTCCGGGTCGATCTGCCCGTTGCCGAGATTGGCGTGCCGGTCGGCACCCGAGTCGAACGCGTCGCGCGAGTCGTTGCAGTGCACGAGGTCGATGCGGCCGGTGATCGCCTTCACCCGCTCGACCAGGCCGATCAGCTCCTCGCCGCCCGCGTGGGCGTGGCAGGTGTCGAGGCAGAATCCCACGTCGAACCCGTCGAGCGCGTCCCACAGCCGGGCGATGCGGTCAAGCTTGCGCGCCATGGCGTTGCCGCCACCCGCGGTGTTCTCGATCAGAACGGGGATGGGGCACTCCATCCGCTCGAACACCTTGCGCCAGTTGTCGAAGCCACCCTGCGGGTCGTCGCCGGCGTTGACGTGACCGCCGTGCACCACCAGGCCCTTGGCGCCGAGCTCGGCCGCCGCCTTCAGGTGCTGCGCCAGCAGCTTGCGGCTGGGGATGCGGATGCGGTTGTTGGCGGTCGCCACGTTGATCACGTAAGGGGCGTGGATGTAGACGTCCACATCGGACTCCCGCAGGCCGGCGGCCGCCTCCGGCACAGCCGGCCCCTTCCAGCCCTGCGGATCGCCGAGAAAGAACTGCACGATCTCGGCGCCGCGAGTCGCGGCGTGGGCCAGAGGGTCGTCCTGATCGACGTGAGCTCCGATACGCACCATGGCCGTGAGCCTAACCCGAACAGCAGCACCGATTCTCGCCTTGGGTCCGAATCACTGTTCCAGCCCCGAGGCCCACCTGCGGCCGGCGCCCAGGCAGCCGGGGTCCGTCACGGGGGCTGCGGAGCCTTCACGGATCCTTCGCGGATCCTTCGCGGATCCTTCGCGGATCCTTCGCGGGCTCCGAGAGGTCTCCGGAGTAGCTCTGGGGGAGCCGCGAGGCTGCCCGAGGATGGCCCGGGCGACATCCGCAGGCAGCCGATGGCGCCCGGGCGGCATGGGATCTCCCGCCCGAGTCTCCTGGGTTTCCGCGGGGCCTTCGGAGGGGTTCCGAAGGGGCTCTGGTGGGGCCGGGAGGTCCGCCTCTGGACAGCGCCCGGCCGAGCAGTTGCCGGGGGATCTCTGGGGTGGCTCTCCGGCGGCATGGCGTTTCAGCCGCGAGGCTCGCCTGTGGACGGCACTCGTGCGGCCGGGGGTCTCTGCGGGACCTGTGGAAGGTCTTTGGAGGGGCTCTCCGGGGCGCGGTGTTTCAGCTGCCAGGCTCGCCTGTGACGGCACCCGTGCGGCCAGGGGGGCCTCCGGGGTTGCCGGAGGGCCGTCGGGGTGGCTCTCCGGGGCGCGGTGTTTCAGCTGCCAGGCTCGCCTGTGGACGGCACTCGTGCGGCCGGGGGTCTCTGCGGGGCCTGCGGAAGGTCTTTGGAGGGGCTCTCCGGGGCGCGGCGTTTCAGCCGTGAGGCTCGCCTGTGGACAGCGCCTGGGCGGCAGGGGGTCTCCCCCCGGGGTCTCCTCGGACTCCGAGGGTCCTCCCACGGGCCTTCGCGAGTCCTCCGGGTGGCCTCCGGGGCAGGGCGTTACGGAATGAAGCCGCCGTGGTAGATCCCGGTGGCGACGCCCACGAAGGACGTGACGATACCCATGATGTTGAGCGAGCGCTCCGGTGTCGTGGCGGAGATGTACTGCGAGAGGAACCCGCCGAAGAAGCCCAGCAAGCCGAGCCAGGACGCGACCATATGAGCGGCGGGGAAGAAGATCCCCGTCACCAGCGCCACGATGCCGAAGGTCAAGGTGACGATCGCGGTGGCGTTCTCGATCGGGTGCCTGCGCCCGTCGGAGTTCAGCGTCACCCGGAAGGGCCGGCGCTCGACGGGCCTTAGGACGTGTGGCATGAATACCACCCCCTACATGGCCTTCTTCCTGGGATGTTCCCAGCCGCCGCGCCACACAATCGGCCTGAGGCTGGTAGCCTGGCCACGCTGCGTTGTGATGGGTGTGTTGTCACCCAGAGCCCGGGAGCGGCCGACAAGAGGTTCCGCTCCGCGGCAGACGTCGGCGTCCTCCTGTCACGACATGGTGTCGTGACCGCAAGAGTCCAGAGGA
The DNA here is from genome assembly GCF_016863435.1 of Sinosporangium siamense. Taxonomy (GTDB): domain Bacteria; phylum Actinomycetota; class Actinomycetes; order Streptosporangiales; family Streptosporangiaceae; genus Sinosporangium; species Sinosporangium siamense. The sequence continues at coordinate 28,222 of NZ_BOOW01000055.1, read as the reverse complement.
GGTTGTTGTTCGCATGCGTCGTTACGAAGTGATGGTCATCCTCGACCCGTCGCTCGATGAGCGCACCGTTTCCCCGTCGCTCGACCAGTTCCTGCAGGTCGTGCGCAACGACGGTGGCACCGTGGAGAAGGTCGACGTGTGGGGCCGCCGCAGGCTGTCCTACGACATCGCGAAGAAGCCCGAGGGCATCTACGCCGTCATCGACCTCACGGCCGAGCCCGCGACGGTCAAGGAGCTCGACCGTCAGCTCAACCTTAACGAGGGCATCCTCCGCACCAAGGTCCTCCGTCCCGACGTGCACTGAGGTCCGCTTTTCTGTCGGACCTCGGCCCTAGTCTGAAGCTCTCAACACAAGCCGTGCGGGAAGGTGAAAGCGAGCCATGGCAGCAGGCGACACCACGATCACTATCGTCGGCAACCTTGTCAGCGATCCGGAGCTGCGTTTCACCCCGTCGGGGCAGGCCGTGGCCCAATTCCGCGTCGCCTCCACTCCGCGGTTCCTGGACCGCCAGACCAACGAGTGGAAGGACGGCGAGGCCCTCTTCCTGACGTGCAGCATCTGGCGGCAGGCGGCGGAAAACGTCGCCGAGAGCCTCCAGCGCGGCATGCGGGTCATCGTGCAGGGGCGGCTTAAGCAGCGCTCTTACGAGACCAAGGAAGGCGAGAAGCGCACCGTCTACGAGGTCGACGTCGACGAGGTCGGCCCGTCCCTGCGCAACGCCACCGCCAAGGTCAACCGCACCGCCCGCCAGGGTGGCGGCGGCGGCTTCGGCGGACCCACCGAAGACCCGTGGGCGTCGGCCTCTCCGGCCCCGCAGTCCGGCGGTGGTTACGGTGGCGGCGGCGGCTTCGGCGGCGGCAACCAGCAGCAGGGTGGCTATGGCAACCAGCAAGGCGGCTATGGCAACCAGCAGCAGGGTGGCTTCGGCGGAGGCAACCAGGGTGGCGGCGGCAACCAGGGTGGCGGCTTCGGCGGCGGCGACTACAGCGACGAGCCCCCGTTCTAGGCCGAGGCCCTGCCACAGGCGGGGCTCGGCTGAGCCGAGGTCGCAAGACCAGGGCTAGCCGTTGAGACGAAGCCGAGGTCGCATGACCAAAGGCCGCCGTTGAGACGGAGCCGAGGTCGCATGACCAAAGGCCGCCGTTGAGACGGAGCCGAGGCCGCAAGGCCTGGGCCTGCCGTTGAGACGAAACCCGAGGCCGCAAGACCAGGCCTAGTCGTTAAGACGAAGCCGAGGTCGCAAGACCAGGGCCAGTCGTTAAGACGAAGCCGAGGTCGCATGACCAGAGGCCGCCGTTAAGACGGAGTCAAGGCGCACGACCTGGGGCCTCCCGTTAAGACAGAACCCGAGGTCGCAAGACCAGGGTTAGCCGTTGAGACGAAGCTCATGCCGCAAGACCTGGGCCTGCCGTTGAGGCGGAGCCGAGGGCGGGCCGCGTGTCCGTAAGGGCCGCGACCCACAGATTCACTGTTCATTCCAGTTTCCGATGCGACCATTCCCGCCCTACGGCGGGGCTCTGAAAGGAGCACCACGATGGCCAAGCCGGCACTGCGCAAGCCTAAGAAGAAGGTTTGCCTGTTCTGCCATGACAAGATCTCCTACGTCGACTACAAGGACACGGCGCTGCTGCGGAAGTTCATCTCCGACCGCGGCAAGATCCGTGCCCGCCGGGTGACGGGCAACTGCACCCAGCACCAGCGCGACGTGGCGACTGCTATCAAGAACGCCCGTGAGATGGCCCTGCTGCCTTACACCAGCACCGCTCGCTGAAAGGAGACGTCTCAATCATGAAGCTCATTCTCACGACTGAGGTCTCCGGCCTGGGCGCCCCCGGCGACATCGTCGAGGTCAAGGACGGCTACGGCCGCAACTACCTGATCCCGCGCGGCTTCGCGATCCGCTGGACCCGCGGCGGCGAGAAGCAGATCGTCTCGATCCGCAAGGCGCGCGACGCCCGCGAGATCCGTGACCTCGGCACCGCCAAGGAGATCGCCGGCCAGCTCGGCGGGCTCAAGGTCAAGCTCAAGACCCGCGCCGGCGAGTCCGGCCGCCTCTTCGGCTCGATCACCACGGGCGACATCGCCGAGGCCGTCAAGGCCGCCGGTGGCCCGCAGCTCGACCGCCGCCGCATCGAGATCGCCAACGCGATCAAGAGCCTGGGCTCCCACCGGGTCAGCGTCAAGCTGCACCCCGAGGTGTCCGCTGCGCTCGACGTCGAGGTTGTGTCTGCTTAAGGCATGGTCTGTCTGACATAGGCGACCGGTCTGGCGAAGACAACCTGTCCGTCGAGGGCACCTTGTCTGACAAGGGCGACCTATAGATCGGGGAGCCCTGTCCGACAGGGACACTCCATCGGACAAGGGCAATCAAAGGCGCTGTGGTCTGACTGATGCACACCCTGTGTGCATCGTCCAGATCCAGACCTCTGTACGGCATAGCCAGACCTAGTGACGCGGTCCCGCCCATCAAGCGTGTTTCACGCCGGGCGGGGCCGCGTTTCGCATGTCCGGGCCGGATGGGCGTCCTCCGGAGAAGTGGCCACCGAGGGCCGCATGTTCGCCCGGCTGCCGGGGCCAGCGGTTGTCGTCGGCGCGCATGGCTTGGGGGCCTGTCTGGGATGGCTGTGCTCTGCCGTGCCTGGCGCTTGTCGTCGGCGCTCATGGCTTGGGGGCCTGACTGGGTCGGCTCTGCTCTGCCGTACCTAACGGTTGTGTTGGCACGGATGGCTTGGGGGCTGCTGAGGTGGTTGTGCTCTGCCGTACCTAGCGGTTGTGTCGGCGCGCATGGCCTACCTGGCGGTTGTCGTCGGCGCGCAAGGCCCGCCGACCTGCCCGGGTCGATGGGCTTCTGCCGTTCGGATGGTTGCAATCGGACAAAGGGTGACAGGGATTACTCGCCGGGGCATGGGCGGCTGTTTGCCCGCCACGTAGAATTCACCCGTTACTCATGCTTGACCTGCACTTGGAGGCACCTCATGGCTCGTCCCGCGATGTTGTCGGCGCTCGGCGCGCTCGCTCTTGTGGCGGCGGCCTGTGCCCCGGCAGCCGAGACGACGGGGGCGTCCTCACCGAGCCCGGCGAGTTCGGCCGCCTGCACAAAGGACCAGCTCAAGCTGGTCACCGCGGGCAAGCTCACCGTGGGCACCGACAAGCCGGCCTATGAGCCGTGGTTCAAGGGTGACGATCCGAGCAGCGGGCAGGGGTTCGAGAGTGCTGTCGCCTACGCGGTGGCGGGTGAGCTCGGGTTCCAGCGGGACGAGGTGGCCTGGAGCGTCGTGAAGTTCGACACGGCGTTCGCCCCGGGGGCCAAGCAGTTCGACTTCGACGTCAACCAGGTCTCGATCACGCCGGACCGTGCCAAGGCGGTTGATTTCAGCAAGGGCTACTACGCCGTCAAGCAGGCCGTCGTCGCCGTCGAGGGCGGCAAGTACGCGGACGCCAAGGACCTCGCCTCGCTGAAGGACGCCAAGATCGGGGTGCAGGTCGGCACCACGGCGCTGCAGGCGATCAAGGACGTGATCAAGCCGTCCCAGGACCCCAACGTCTACAACGAGCAGATCGACGCCATCAACGCGTTGAAGAACAAGCAGGTCGAAGCGCTCGTGGTCGACCTGCCGACCGCGTTCTTCGTGACCGCCGCCCAGGTGGAAAACTCCAAGATCGTCGGCCAGTTCAACGCGACGGGCACGGCGGGCGAGGAGTTCGGCCTGGTCTTCCAGAAGGGCAACCCGCTGGTCGGCTGCGTCAACCAGGCGATCGACAAGCTCAAGGCCAACGGCGACCTGGCCAAGATTGAGAAAGAGTGGCTCGGCTCCGCCGCGGGCGCTCCCGAGCTTTCGTGAAGGATCTCGACCCGGCTACCAGGGACAACGAGAGAACGGGGGCCTGGGTCAAGAGTGAGCAGCAGGTCCGGCGTGAGGCGACACGCCGGAAACGCGCCCTCCGCTCGGGCTCGCTCGCCACGGCGTCCACCGTGGTCTTCCTCGTGCTCATCCTCTGGGGGGTCACCGCGTCGCCGGGGTGGCCCCGGGTGCAGGAGACGTTCTTCAACCCGGAGGCTTTTGTCCGGGCGTTACCCGACGTGCTCGACGGGTTCCTGCTCAACATCAAGATCTTCCTGATCGCTGAGCCGCTCATCCTCCTGGTCGGGCTGCTCGTCGCGATGGTCCGGAGCCTGAAGTCACCGATTTTCTTCCCGCTCCGGGCGTTGGCCATCGCTTACGTGGACATCTTCCGCGGCGTCCCGACCATCCTGGTCATCTACCTCGTCGGGTTCGGCCTGCCGGCACTGGAACTCCAGGGTGTGCCCACCGATCTCGCCACACTCGGCATCATCGCCCTGACCCTCTCCTACGGCGCATATGTCGCCGAGGTGTTCCGGGCCGGCATCGAGTCGGTGCACCCCAGCCAGCGGTCCGCGGCCCGTTCACTGGGCCTCACCCACGGCCAGTCCATGCGTTATGTGGTGCTTCCGCAGGCGGTGCGCAGAGTCGTGCCGCCGCTGCTGAACGACTTCGTCTCTCTCCAGAAGGACACCGCCCTCGTCGCCACGATCGGCCCGCTGGAAGCCCTCAGACAGGCCCAGATCCACGCCTCCGGCACTTTCAACTACACGCCCTATCTGGTGGCGGCTCTGCTCTTCATCCTGCTCACCATCCCGATGGCGCGCTTCACCGACTACCTGGCGATCAGGTCGCAGCGCAGGAGAGGCCAATGACCGATCCCCTGCTGCGCGTCGAAGGTGTCTGGAAGCATTACCACCGCCACAGTGTGCTGCGCGGCATCGACCTGGAAGTGCGCCCGCACGAGGTGGTGTGCCTGATCGGCGCCTCAGGATCGGGCAAGTCGACCCTGCTCCGCTGCGTCAACATGCTGGAGACGATCGACGACGGCAGCATCTTCCTCGACGGCCGCGAGATCACCGATCCCGACGTCGACGAGGACGAGGTGCGCCGGCGCATCGGCATCGTCTTCCAGGCGTTCAACCTGTTCCCGCACATGACGGTGCTCGACAACATCACCCTCGCCCCCCGCAAGGTGCACAAGGTCGGCCGGGCCCAGGCCGAGGAGCACGCCCGCGACCTGCTCGCGAGGTTCGGCCTGGCCGACAAGGCCGGCGCCTACCCCGACCGGCTCTCCGGCGGCCAGCAGCAGCGGGTGGCCATCATCCGGGCCCTCGCCACCCAGCCCAGGCTCATGCTTCTGGACGAGGTCACCTCCGCCCTCGACCCGGCCCTGGTCAAGGAGGTGCTCGGCATCGTCAGGGAGCTCAAGGAGGGCGAGATGACCATGATCCTCGCCACGCACGAGATGTCCTTCGCGCGCGAGATCGCCGACACGGTCTGCTTCCTCGACGGCGGCGTACTGCGTGAGCGCGGCACCGCCGAGCAGATCTTCACAGATCCCCGCGATCCGCGCACCCGCGACTTCCTGCGCAGCGTGCTCTGATCAGTCTTTGTACGGCACAGGCCCGACATGTCGGCGATGGCGCCCCCGCCCCGAGGTCCGCGGCGACGGGGCGGGGGCGAGTCCACTGTGGCTTCTGCCGTACAACAAGTAGACGACCAGCCCTACTCCCATCCACAGTGCGAAATAGATCCAGGTGAGCAACTGGAGGTTCACCAGCAGCCACAGGGACGCGGCGAGTGACAGGAGCGGCGTCAGCGGCGACATCGGGACACGGAACCCACGCGGGAGATCCGGCCTCGATCGCCGCATGACAATCACTCCCACTGCGACCAGGACAAAAGCAAACAACGTCCCGATCACCACGAGTTGCTCCAACGCCAGCACCGGCGCCACCTGGGACACGACGATGGTGACGACTCCGATGAGCCAGGTCAGGCGGGCGGGGCTGCGCCGGCGGCGGCTCAGCGTCGCGAGGCGGCGCGGGACCAGCCCGTCGCGGGCCATGGCGAACAACACGCGCGTCTGGCCGACGAGAACCACCAGGATGACCGTGGTGAGGCCGAGCACCGCGCCGACGTCCACCACCAGCACCATGTAATCCTCGCCGACCGCTCGAAACGCGCTCTGCAGCGGCGCTTCCGGGATGATCTGGTCGTAGCGCGCCATCCCCACCATCACCACCGCGACCGCGATGTACACGATCGTGGCGATCGCCAGGCCGCGGATCATGCCCCGGGGGATCGTGCGCGGCGCGTCGGCGGTCTCCTCACCCGCCGTGGTCACGATGTCGAACCCCATATAGGCGAAGGCGATGGCCGGGGCCGAGGCGGCTATGCCGTACCACCCGAACGTGTGCATGTCCCCAATGAGCAGGGCGAACAGAGATTTCTCCGCGATGCCGGTCTCGGTGGTGACGGGGAGGGGATCGACGGGGATGGCGGCGAGGTGGCTTTCCTCGAAGTTCATCGCGCCGACGACGATCACCGTGCCGATAGCCAGCATCTTCGCCATGACCATCACCCACAGGGCGCGCAGGCCGAGCCGGGTGCCACCCGCCACGACACCCACCATGAGGACCAGGATGATCAGGGTGAACAGGTCGAAACCCGTGGGCTGCCCGATCATGCCCGCGAGCGGCGGCGGCACGTTGATGCCGAGGTCGGCGAGGGTCTGGGCCGCGTGCAGCGACCACACACGGGCGACGACGGCGGCGGCGAGCTGCATCTCCAGCAGCAGCGCCCACCCGATGACCCAGGCCCATACCTCGCCGAAGATGGTGTAGGCGAACGTATACGCACCGCCCGAGGACGGCATCGTCGACGAGAGTTCCGCCCAGCACATCGCGGCGAGCAGGCTCGCGATGCCCGCGATCATGAAGGACAACACCACGCCGGGGCCGGCCGAGGTGGCGGCCTGGCGCCCCGCGATTGTGAAGATGCCCGCGCCGATCACCACGCCAAGGCAGAGGACCACGAGGTCGGCTGTGCCGTACACCTGAGGAAGGCGATGCCGTGCGCCCGTGCGCGGGCCGGAGAGGCCGCTCTGCGGCAGGCGCCGTGTGAGGGAGGACGAGCCTGTGTGGAGCGGATCGGTCACGGGGGTACCAATCGCTGGGCGGGTGGCGACGACGGGTCCCGCCAACAGTGCAACACCTTGCCCGGGAGGACAAGGGCCCCCTCCGGAGCTGTCCGATCAGGCCCCGGCCACGAGCCAGGCTCCGCCGTACGCGCGGCTGCCGAGTGTCAACAGGCGGGCCGCCATCCACACCCCCAGAGCCAGCCAAAGCGCCATGAGCCCCCCGGAAAGCAGCACCACCGCCCCGGCGGCGGGCAGGAAGGCCAGCGTCGCCCACAGGCTCGACCAGGCGAGATAACGCTGATCGCCGGCGCCGATCAGCACCCCGTCGAGCACGAACACCACCCCGGCGAGCGGTTGCATTAGCGCGACCGGCCACAACACCACGAGCAGCTCGGCCGTGACGCGGGCGTCCGCGGCGAAAAGACCGGGGATGTACGGCCGAGCCAGCATGACCAGCAGCGTGAGCACGACGCCGGACCAGATGCCCCACCACACCATTCGCCGGGTCACGGTACGGGTGCCCGCGATGTCCCCCGCGCCGAGGGAACGCCCGGTGATCGCCTGTCCTGCGATGGCGATGGCGTCCAGGATGAAGGCGAGCAATGTCCAGATCTGCATGGCCACCGAGTGCGCCGCGACATGCGCGTCCCCCATGCGCGTCGCGATCGCGGTGGCGACGAGCGCGACGACACGCATGCTCGCCGTCCGTATCACCAGGGCGAATCCCGCCGTACCTGCCTGCCGCACACCCCGCAGGTCCGGCCGCAGGGAGGCCTGCTCGCGCCGCGCCACCCGCACCACCACGACGAGGTAGGCGGCGGCGCCGAGCGTCTGCGCGAGTACGGTGCCCCAGGCCGACCCGGCGATCCCCCAGTCCAGGCCGAGCACGAACCAGGCGTTGAGCGCGGCGTTCAGGGCGAACGACCCGATGGCCACATAAAGCGGGGTGAGGGTGTCCTGGAAGCCGCGGAGCACGCCGGTGCCCGCCAGGATCAGCAACATCGGCGGAATGCCGATGAGGCTGATGCGGAAATAGGTCACGGCATGGTGGGTGAGTTCGGGGGATGCGCCGAACAGGGCAATGATGTCCGGGGCGAGCGGCCAGGCCACCACAATGATCGCCACGCCCAGGAAGACCGCCAGCCACAGGCCGTCGACACCCTGCCGCACGGCGTCCTTCACATGGCCGGCGCCGATCTTGCGGGCCACCGCCGCGGTCGTGCCGTATGCCAGGAACACGCACATGCCCACCAGCGTCGTCAGCGCCATGCCCGCCACACCGAGCGCGCCCAGCGGGGTGGTGCCCAACCGGCCCACGATCGCGTAGTCGGTGAGGAGAAAGAGGGGTTCGGCGACAAGCGCTCCGAAGGCGGGGACCGCGAGCCGGAGGATCTCGCGATCGACGCGCGTCATGGGCATTTTGCGATTTTACTGCTTACAGGTAGATCGTCATGGTTGGGGGGCCTGCCGCCGGACGATCGCCTTCGGCGTGTCGCGGCAAATTTCTTCTTTCCACAGGCGGTGGATAAAGTTCGCCCTGCTAGCGCGGAGGACCCACAGTGTGCACAGAGGTTATCCACAGGCTTGTCCCCAGGCCGCCCACACCCTGAGCCGAGAAACCCACAGCTTGTCCACAGGGTTATCGACAGGCCGTGTTGCCGCACGTGCGGGATCCGGGGAAACTGTCACACCGGTCGACTACAAGTGGGGGTGGTGCGACCGCCTGCGAAGGCGTTGAGGGGGTGCGCGGTGAGCATGGAGGAGTCGCCAGGCATCGGATCCGGTTTCGAGCGCACTCCGCCCAACAACATCGAGGCGGAGCAGTCGGTGCTCGGCGGCATGCTGCTGTCCAAAGACGCCATCGCCGACGTCGTCGAGGTCATCCGCGGCGACGACTTCTACCGTCCCGCCCACCAGATCATCTACGACGTCATCACCGATCTGTACGGCCGCGGCGAACCCGCCGACGCCGTCACCGTGATGGACGAGCTGCAAAAACGCGGCGAAGCCGGGCGAGTGGGCGGCGGCGCCTATATCCACACCCTCACCGCCATCGTCCCCACCGCCGCCAACGCCGGTTACTACGCCAAAATCGTGCGTGAGCAGGCCATCCTGCGCCGCCTCATCGAAGCCGGCACACGCATCGTCTCCTTCGGCTACGGCGGCCAGGCCGAAGAGGTCGACGAGCTCGTCGACCGCGCCCAGGCCGAGATCTACGCCGTCACCGAACGCCGCACCTCCGAGGACTACCTCCCCCTCGCCGAGATCATGCCCGGCGCCCTGGACGAGCTTGAGGCCATCGGCAGCCGCCACGGCCAGATGGTCGGCGTCCCCACCGGCTTCCAAGACCTCGACCAGCTCACCAACGGGCTCCACCCCGGCCAGATGATCGTCGTCGCCGCCCGCCCCGCCATCGGCAAGGCCCTCGCCCTCGGCACACCCCTCCCGACCCCCACCGGGTGGACCACCATGGGTGAGGTCCGCGTGGGCGACCACCTCATCGGGGCGGACGGCAGGCCCACCCGGGTGGTCGCGGCCACCGGGGTCATGCGGGGGCGGCCTTGCTATGAGGTCGAGTTCAGCGACGGCACGGTGATCGTGGCGGACGGGGGGCATCAGTGGCGCACGGTTTCACCGGAGGAGCGCGGCGCGCCGGTTCCCGCCGCCCGTTGTCCACAGGGGGGGACGCGTTGGCACACAGGCACGAGCGGGCATGGCGGGTCACGGCTGGAGACGCTCCGGTTGGCACCTTCGCGAGCGGGGGCAGCCGGCGCCTGTGCGAGCCAGGGCTACGACTTGGCCGCCTCTGCCGGCACCGTGCCGGTGTTGGCCCAGGTCAATCGCTCCCACATGTTTCCCACTGTTACGGGGGTTCCGTCCGGGCGGGTGGTGACCACTGAGGAGATCGCGGCCACCCTCCATCGCCCCGGCCCCGACCGCAGGCCCAATCACGCGGTCGCGACGGCTGCGCCGTTCGAGCTGGAAGAATGTGACTTGCCGCTGTCCCCCTATGCCCTGGGCGTAGGGCTCGCCCTCGGCCGGTCCACCGCCACGCAGGAATCCGCCTCGAACGCCCGCGATGCGATCCCCCAGATCTATCTCCGCGCCTCCGAGAAGCAGCGCCGGGCTCTCCTGACGGGGCTGTTGGACACCGCCGGTCAGGTGAGCCCCCAGGGCCGCATCCGGATCGCCGTGAGCAGTCTCGGACTGGCCGAGGACGTGTGCGAACTGGTGACGTCCCTGGGGATCCAGCCGATGTCCTACGCCGAGTCCGACTCCTCCCACGTGATCGAGTTCGCGGAGGAGCTCTTCCAGGGTGGCGACGAAGCCGCAGGGATGTTCATCGTGGATGTACGGCGCATCCCGTCCGTCCCCGTGCGCTGCGTAGAAGTCGACAACCCCGACCATATGTATCTGGCGAGCCGGGCGTGCATTCCCACCCACAACAGCACCCTGGGCCTCGACTTCGCCCGCTCGGCGGCGATCCGCCACGGCATGGCCACGGTCATCTTCTCGCTGGAAATGTCCCGCAATGAGATCACCATGCGTCTGCTGTCGGCCGAGGCACGCGTAGCCCTGCACACGATGAGATCCGGCTCCCTGACCGACGACGACTGGACCCGCCTGGCCCGCCGCATGAGCGAGGTGGCCGAAGCCCCCCTCTTCATCGACGACTCGCCCAACATGTCCATGATGGAGATCCGCGCCAAGTGCCGCCGCCTCAAACAGCGTCACGACCTGCGCTTCGTCGTGGTCGACTACCTCCAGCTCATGAGCTCCCCCAAGAAGACCGAAAGCCGCCAGCAGGAGGTCTCCGAGCTCTCCCGAGCCCTCAAACTCCTCGCCAAGGAGCTAGAGGTCCCCGTCATCGCCATCTCCCAGCTCAACCGAGGCCCCGAACAACGCACCGACAAACGCCCCCAAGTAAGCGACCTTCGCGAGTCCGGCTGCCTTACGGCTGACGCCAGGGTGTTGCGGGCCGACACCGGCGCGGAGGTGTCCTTCGCGGAGCTCCTGGAATCGGGAGAGCGCGACATTCCGGTGTGGTCGCTGGATGACGGGCTTCGCCTGGTTCCCCGGACGATGACCCATGTGTTCCCCAGTGGCACTAAAGAGGTTTTCCGGTTGCGGCTGAAGTCGGGGCGGGAGATCAAGGCGACGGCCAACCATCCGTTCTTGACCTACGACGGATGGAGGCCACTCGGTGATCTCCAGGTGAGCGGCAGGATCGCGGTCCCTCGTCACGTGTCCGCACCGAGACACCTCCACGAGATGCCGGACGACGAGGTCGTGCTTCTGGCCCACCTGATCGGGGACGGATCAGTCGTCAAGCGACAGCCGATCCGCTATGCCAGCAAGGACGAAGCATGCCTGGAGGCAGTGACCGAAGCGGCCAAACACTTCGGGATCACCGCGATCAGGGATGACTACGCGGCGGCCAGGGTCACAACCCTGCGTCTGCCCTCCCCGCATCGCCTGACCCACGGCAAGCGCAACCCCATCGCCGCCTGGATGGACACCATGGGGTTGTTTGGCCTAAGGAGCTATGAGAAGTTCGTCCCGCCGGAGGTCTTCGCCCTCTCCAAGTCCCAGATCGCGCTCTTCCTGAGGCACCTCTGGGCCACCGACGGGTGCGTCTGGTGGGACGAGACTCGCGCACAGGCTCGTATCTACTATGCCTCTACGAGTCGGCGCCTTGTCGACGACGTTGCCCGCCTGCTCCTGCGGTTCAATGTGACGGCCCGAGTCAAGGAAACCCGCAAGGGGACTCACCGGCCGTGCTATCAACTATTGATCTCCGGCTCCGAGCACCAGCTGCGCTTCCTGGACGAAATCGGCGTCCACGGCGAAAGAGCGGCCCAGGCCGACCGGTGTGTCGCGGCACTCCGTGAGGTGAAGACCAACACCAACATCGACACCGTGCCCCGCGAGGTCTGGGACCGTGTGCGTGGCGTGCTCGCCGAGAGCGGGATGACCCACAGGGAGTTCTCCGCCCGGCTCGGTGTCCAGCACAACGGCAGCGCCACGTGGAAGCGGGCCCCCAGCCGTGAGCGTCTGGGCAGAGTGGCCACGATCCTTGACGACGCCCAGCTCGAAATGCTCGCCACCAACGACGTCTTCTGGGACGAGGTCGCCTCCATCGAAAGCGAGGGCGAACAACTCGTTTACGACGCGACGGTGCTTGGCACACACAACTTCGTCGCCAACGGGATTGCCACGCACAACTCCATCGAGCAGGACGCGGACATGGTCATCCTTCTGCATCGTGAAGACGCATATGAGCGTGAGTCCCCCCGCGCCGGTGAAGCCGACCTCATCGTGGCCAAGCACCGTAACGGCCCCACCGCCACCGTGACCGTGGCCTTCCAGGGCCACTACAGCCGCTTCGTCGACATGGCCCAGCACTGACCTCAGGTCCTGCTCACCTGGTGGGCGGGTCACGCCGGTGGCACATCCCGGCTTCAAGTCACGCGTGGATTATGGCCTTCGCCGTACTTGGGATCGGTTCGCTGCATCACAAGCATGCCTGTATGGGCGCCGACACCGAGAACCGGTGGGTCAGGCGGGAAGGTGGGCTGTTGGGAGGTAGATGCTGTTCAGCCAGGTGAGGGCTGTCGACTGCGGCGTGCTCGATCAGCCGGCCGTCACCTCCGGCGGCCCGTCAGCCGTCGTGCAGAAATCAGGACGGCAGATCCTGCTCGCCGCGGCGACCGCCGCGGTGAACACCCCCGAGGAGTCCGGCACCTACTGGTATGTCAAGACCGTGTCCACCAGCAGCATGGCAGGGCGCGAGCTGGGCGAGTCGTCCGTGGAGACCTGGACTCGGCGCGACGGCAAATCGTGGTTCCGGGCGAGCGGGAAGAACGAGGTCACGGAAAACGGCGGCAAGAACGGGCACTGGTCTGACGGCTTCGATCTGGAGAACACTAGGCTGAGTTACGAGCAGATCCAGCGGCTTGCGACCGACCCGGATGAACTGGTGACGTGGCTCGTCCGGCACGCCGGGAAACCACTGCACGTGGAAACGGCCCGCGTCGTCCCGCTGCTCAAGGTGCTGTCCAGCATGCCCGCGCCGCCGGAGGTGCGCGCGGCCGCCTTCCGTGCGCTCGCCGCACAACCGAACGTCCGGAACCTCGGTGCGGTCGACGGCGGCGAGAGCCTCGCGATCGACTATCCGTTCGGTGAACTCAGGCTGGTAACGGATGTGGAGGCAGCACGGCTACGCACGTCGGTCTTCACCTCGGCTGCCGCCAAGCCCGGGAAGGACGGCACCACCCTTGTGGAGAAGGCCGAGTGGACGGACGACCTGCCCAAGGCGATCCGCTAGACGAGTGACGCGTCGCGGCACGGCAGGTCGTCTCAGGCCGGGTGGAGTTCGGCCGCCGTGCCCGGGGCAGCGTACTTCGCCCACCTCAAGCCCGTGCTCGGCGGCCGTCTCGGCGAGGGCGGCGGAAAGGCCGCCGGTGGACGCGAACTCGGGGTACAGGTGCGGGTCCGGCGGTGTCGGCACCGGCTCGGCCTGGCCTGCCGGCGTCTGCGTCACATTCCTTCAGTCTCCGCATGAAAGAACCTATTTTAGGGGAATTGACATTCCATTGTCATCGGCCGGAGGAAACGAGCCGGCGTGGTTTATGCATCTACGTTTACCTATTTCCCGGAGACGATATATGAGCTGGTCGGATCCGGGGAATCGGACGGTGAAATCGAAGCGATGCACAAGATGGAGGCGCGGCATCGTATCCCCCGGGGCGGTGCCGATCCGGGGCGGAGCGGCACGGACCGTAACCGGTTTCACAGGCAAGGGAAGCACCCGCACCGGTGGTTCAGAATATGTCTGCTCTCTCGCCGGTCAACGCTCCCGGACTCGGCATTGTGAGCGTGCGAACCACCCCCCTCGTCTCCCCCCGGGGAGATCGTTGACGCCCTCCCGTGCGTGCGGTCGGCAAAACAAGTGTACCCTGCCCGAAGGTGAAAACTTGCTCATCTTGAATACAAGCAGTGAACTATCGCGACCGCGCTCTTAGCCTGGATTGAGCCATCCTCAAGGCGACGGCGATATTTCTCGGCGGCACCCCTGGAGAAGCGGCAGGCGCCATGATTTCATAACTCCAGTGGGCCATCGAAACGGGAGCTTAATATGATCGACACCGCACCATTCACAAGGCCGGGCGACCGATTCCCCTTCGGCCCGCCGGGCCGTGCGATCCCGATCTCGCCCGAGTCTGCGACACAAGGGCGACCCTGGGGCATGGACTTCGCCGTGGTTCCGGTGGAGTGCCACATCTTGGAGTCAGGCAAACACGCCAAGCCCACCAAGACCAGGACCGAGACCAGGCCGACGCAGTTCAGCAGTGACGGAAAAGTCGAGTCCGACACACAGACGGTTACGGTAACTGACTAATGTCGGTCCTCATCCTTGCCGGCGATGAGGACGACGAAGCAGTCAGGGTCTCCTATGCCTTGACCCAAAAAGGGGTCCATGTGTGGTGGTTTGACACGTCATGGTTTCCTGCCCGTGCCAGCATCGAGGCGGAGATAACGGGGGATGGATGGCAAGGTGTCATCAACACTCCCGATGCGTCCATTGAGTTGAACGCGGTCTCCGCCGTCTATTATCGTCACTCCCAGCCTTTCAGCTTCCCCTCGAAGCTGAGTGAGCAGGAGCTCAGATTCGCCACCGTGGAGGCCCGCTTCGGCATCGGAGGGCTGCTTTCCTCCCTTCCTGCATATTGGGCTTCCCATCCGTCGGCGGTCGCCGACGCCGAATACCGCATTGTGCAAATGGCGTCCGCGGTCCGCGCCGGGTTACACGTCCCCGCCTCCCTGATCACCAACGATCCCGTCTCCGCACGGCGATTCGTGGATAACCAGGATCATGGGGCCGTCTATAAGGCGATCATGCACAAGATCGTCAGTGAGGAGGGAAGAATCAAACTGATCTACACATCAACCGTCGACGCCGTCACGGTGGATGACCGAGTCCGAGTCACTCCGCACCTGTTCCAGAGCAACGTGCCCAAGGTCTTCGACACCCGTGTCGTGGTGACCGGTCATGGTGTGTGCCTGGGAGTGGCGATTCGCACGGTCGATCCGGTGGCCCGCCAAGACTGGCGCACCCACTACGACCGTTTGACCTACGATGTCGTGGATGTCCCCCAGCATGTGGTGGACGGCTGCCTGCGGTGCCTGGCCGATCTCGGCGTCCAGATAGGCGTGTTCGACTTCTCCGTCGACCGGGCGGGCGACTGGTGGTTCCTGGAGGTCAATCCGAGCGGGGCGTGGGCGTGGCTCGCGGAGGCGACCGGCCTGCCGATCGCGGAGGCGGTCGCGGATCTGCTCGTGGCGGGTGGTGGCGGATGACGACGACGTGGCGGGACCTCGCGCGCGAGCTCGCCGACGCCCTCTCCGCGGCGGGCGCGCTCCCCCCGGCCTGGCGGCAGGCGTTCGTCACCGTGCCCCGCCACGTGTTCATACCGTCGTTCTACCTCCGGCCCGGCGACGAGGGCGACGACCCCCGCCGCGGCCGGCATTTCACCCCGGGGGTCCCCGACTACCTGCCGACCGTCTACTCCGACGACACCCTGGTCACGCAGCACATCGAGTGCGGCGGCTGGCCGTGGGCGACCAGCTCCAGCACCCGCCCCTCCCTCATGCTGCGCATCCTCGACGAGCTCGACGTCGTGGACGGCGTTTCCGTGCTGGAGATCGGCACAGGCACCGGCTACAACGCCGCGCTCCTCAGCGAGCGGCTCGGCGACCACCTCGTCACCTCCGTCGACATCGATCCTGATCTGGTGGAGCTCGCCGGTCTGCGCCTGAAGGAGCTGGGTTACCGCCCCGCGCTCGCCGTCCGTGACGGTCGCGAAGGCCATCCCAGGCGGGCGCCGTACGACCGGTTGGTCGCGACCGTCGCCTTCGAGCAGATTCCGGGGCAGTGGGTGCGCCAAGTCCGGATCGGCGGGGTGATCGTGGCCGATCTGCGTCCCGCCGGCGCGTCGTTCGCCGGCGCCCTCACCCGGCTGACCGTGACCGGTGAGGGTGTCGCCTCGGGACCCCTGCTGGCCTGCCCGTTCGGCTTCATGCCGGCGCGGAGCGAAGCGTCGCTGCCGGGTGTGCCCACGGGCGCGGCGATGGACAGGAGCGACGTGCGCCGCCGCGAGAGCGCCCTGCCCGGCGAGGCGTTGCTGGTGCCCGGTCTCGCGCTGGTCACATGGCAGCGGCTGCCGGGCCTCGTGGTCTATCCGGGAGCCGAGAGTGTCACCCTGGTCGCGGATGACTCCTCTTGGGCGGAGATGCCGCTGAAGAAGGCGACCGAGGTGACCCTGGGCGGTCCACGGGATGTGTGGGCGATCGTGGAGGACGCCCACACCTGGTGGGAGTCGCACGGCAGGCCGGACGTGGGGGAGTTCGGGCTGTCCGTTACCCCCGAGCGCCAGTGGTTGTGGCTGGAGACCCCCGACATCCCCCTGATCACGCCCCGATAGCCGTACGGCACACGCCCCCGTGGCGGCGTGCCGTACGCTCACCCTCCTTACTCCCAGCGGAAGAGTTTGGTGGCGAGCACTCCGCAGATCACCACTGCCGCGGCCATGATGGCCACGTTGTGGATCTGCGGTGCCTGCCCGAGCCAGGTGGTGTGCAGCGCCTCGGCGAAGGGGCCGACCACGAAGACATCGCCGATCACCTGCAGGGCGCCGGGCATGTTCTCGCGGGGCAGCCACATGCCGGCCACGAAGAGCATGGGGAACATCGCCACTCCGCCGAACGCCTGCGCCACCTTGCTGCTGTTGATGACGGCGGCGAGCACCAGGCCGATGCTGAGCATCGCACCGGTGCCGAGGGCGAACACCAGCAGGAAGCCCGGCAGATGCCTCGGCGGGGACGCATCGTGTACGAGCCCGCCGACCACGATCAGTATGACTGTCGCGGCCACGCAGATGGCGACGTTGATCATCAGGATCGCGTAGAGCAGGCGGGCAGGGGACGCCGGGGTGGTGGACATACGGCGCAGCACGCCTTGTTCCCGATAGGTCACGAGGGCCCCCGGCAGGATGGTGACGGCCATGGTGACGACGGCGAGGAAGACCATCATGGACGGCAGGTAGCCGTCCATGGCCCGTATGCCGCCGCGGTTGGGGTCCGGCTCGTTGATTCCCGGGATGATGCCGAGCCCTATCAGCAGCATCAGCGGCAGGAAGATCGGAAAGAACAGTGCCAGCGGCTCGCGCAGGTAAAGCCGGGCTTCGGTGACGAGGGTCTTGGTCATGACTGGGCTCCGTCGAAGGTGTGTCCGGTGAGGGCGAGGAAGGCGTCGTCGAGCGTGGCCTGCTCCACGCGGAGCGCTGCGGCGACGATGCCGTGGCCGGCAAGAGCGGTGGTGACGACATAGGGCAGGTTGCCCGTGCCGTACACCGTGATCGTGTCGCCGTCGCGCGCCACGGAGTTGACCTCGGGCAGCGCGGTGAGCAGGGCGTCGTCGGTGAGCGGGGTGGTGGGCCTGAAGGAGACGCGTTGCTCGCTCTGCACACCTGCGATCAGGCCGCTCGGGCTGTCGATCGCGATGGTCTTGCCCTTGTTGATCAGCGCGAGCCGGTCGCAGAGCCGCTCGGCCTCCTCCATGAAGTGCGTGACGAGCACGATCGTCACGCCCGAGCGCCTGATGTCCTCGATGAGCGACCACGTCTCCCGCCTGGCCTGTGGGTCGAGCCCGGTGGTCAGCTCGTCGAGTACGGCGACGCTGGGCCGGCCGACGAGGGCCAGAGCGATGGACAGGCGCTGCCGCTGGCCGCCGGAGAGTTTGCCGTAGGCGGTCTTCTGCTTGGCGGCGAGTCCGACGCGGTCGAGCAGTTCGACCCAGTCGGCGGGGTTCGGGTAGAAGGAGGCGTAAAGCTCCATAGCCTCGTGAACCCGGAGTTTGGCGGGGAGGCCGGCGCTTTGCAGCTGTACGCCGAGGATCTTGCGGAGCTGGTCCCTGTCTGTGCGCGGGTCGAAGCCCGCGACGTTGATGCGTCCCCCGTCGCGCGCCCGCAACCCGGCCAGGCATTCGACCGAGGTCGTCTTGCCTGCCCCGTTGGGGCCGAGCACGCCGAAGATCTCGCCCTCCTCGATGGTGAACGAGACGTCCTCCACGGCCACGACGTCGCGGTACTTCTTATGGAGGTTCTCCACCTCGATGATCGGCACGATCGACTCCTCTCTTGTGTCGCCTTCGACGGTAGAAAAACGTTGATTTCCGGAGAATCCAGACAGGTGTCGCGTGGGGGTGCACTTATCTCCACCCCTCACGTGGAGGTCGTGGCACTGTGGAATTTGGCACCGTGGCGCAAACTGGGCCTATGCGGACAGTCGTAGCTATTCGCCGGTTGGTCGTGCTCGCGGCCGGGGCGGCCACGCACCTCGTCGTGGTGCCGTTCATGCTGTTCGGGCTTCTGCTGAGCTTCGGCCTCGGCATGGTGTTCCTCTTCAACCCGATCGCCCTGCAGGCACGACGCCTGACCGAGCACGTCAGGCGCAGGACCACCCTGTGGTCGGGCGTCGAGCTGGCCGCGCCGTACCACCCCGCCCCGCCGCCCCCGGTCCCCGAATACAACGGCTGGTACCGCGTGGACCGCACCCTCTACAAGACCCCGCGCTACCCCGCCTGGAACATGCGCTGGAAGTGGCTGATCAACGACCCCGCGACCTGGCGCGATTTCCTGTGGATCACCCTCAACCCGCTTATCACCTTCTCCCTGCTCGCCCTGCCGCTGCTGGCCGTGGGCTACGGCCTGACCTCCGCCTGGTGGCTGGCCCCCTGGACGGCCCCCTTCGGCATCGCCGCCGCGGTGGCCGGCCTCATCGCCGTCCCATGGGTGCTGCTCCTGCACGACCGGTGGACCCGCATACTGCTTTCCGCCACACGACGCTCCGAACTCCAAGCGCGCGTGCAGAGCCTCACCCGGGCCCGGGTCAACGCGGCCGACTCACAGGCGGCCGAACTGCGCAGGATCGAACGCGACCTGCACGACGGCGCCCAGGCGCGCCTCGTCGCGATGGGCATGACACTCGGCGCGGCCGAGGAGCTGATCGAGCGCGACCCGCAGGCCGCCAAGGCGCTGCTGGTCAAGGCACGGGAGGCGTCGGCGGCCGCGTTGTCCGAACTCCGGCAGCTCGTCCGCGGTATACACCCTCCCGTGCTGGCCGAACGCGGGCTCGGCGACGCCGTACGCGCCATGGCTCTCGACACCCCGCTCAACGTCACCGTCACGGTCGACCTGCCGGAGCGCCTAGACCAGCCGGTCGAGTCGGCCGCCTACTTCGCGGTGAGCGAGCTGCTGACCAACGCCACCAAACACGGCGAAGCCCGGAACGTCACCATCGACATCAGCAAAAGCGGTGCCGCACTCCAGATCACCGTTGCCGACGACGGCAACGGCGGGGCGGACCCCTCGCGGGGCAGCGGGTTGCGGGGCATCGAGCGCCGGCTTGAACCCTTTGACGGGGTACTGGCGGTGAACAGCCCGCCCGGGGGACCCACGCTGCTCGCCATCGACCTGCCGCACGCCTTCGCCGACGCCGTGCCCGCCAAGAAGCCCATGCCCAAGTGGATGATCGCGGTGGTGACCCTCTGCTATGCGCTGGCCTGGCTCCCGCTCTTCCCTCAGGGGATTGTGGCCGCGGTCTTCAAGATCGGGCAGTTCGTCGAGAGCGACGGGGAGATCATGCGTGCCTGGTGCCTCGCTCTCTATCTGCCTGAGTTCTGGCAGTGGCCGTTTATCGCGTTCATGATCGCGCTTGGCACGATCATGTATGTGGCGGCTACTGTGCTGCCGATCTGGCATTCGAAGGAGCGATGGATGAAGGAAGCCACCGCGGGCCGGCCCCGGTTGGGATGCTGAAGCCTCGGGTGGTCATCGGAGAGGACCTCTACCTCCTCCGCGACGGCCTCGTCCACCTGCTCACCGCTCACGACTTCGACGTCGTGGCCGCCGTCGAAAGCGGCCCCGAGCTGCTCAAAGCCCTCGTGACCGAGCGGCCGGACGTGGCGGTCGTCGATGTACGGCTACCGCCCACGTTCACCGACGAGGGCCTCCAGGCCGCGCTCGCCGCCCGCCGGGCCGTGCCGGGGCTGCCGGTGCTTGTGCTCTCCCAGCATGTCGAACAGCTCTATGCCCGCGAACTCCTCGCCGACGGCACCGGGGCGATCGGTTATCTGCTCAAGGACCGGGTGTTCAACGCCGACCAGTTCATCGACGCCGTGCGGCGGGTGGCCTCCGGCGGCACCGCCATGGACCCCGAGGTCATCGCCAAGCTGCTGGCCAGCAACGCCAGGCACGAGCCCCTCGGGCGGCTCACCCCGCGCGAACGCGAGGTGCTTGAACTCATGGCCGAGGGGCGGTCCAACGCGGCCATCTCGGCACGGCTCTTCCTCAGCGACAGCGCGGTGGCCAAACACACGGCCAGCATCTTCGCCAAACTCGACCTCGCTCCGGACAACGACGACAACCGGCGCGTTCTGGCGGTGCTGGCTTATTTGAACGCCGCCCGTTCGTGAGGCGGCTCTTTCTTCACTGTCTTCCTGGAGGTCCTGCTCTTCCGATTCGTACGGCGCAGCCATCGTGTTGGCGCCGGGGCGGGGAGCTTGTGAGGGTTCGCGGCCTCCTGCTCGTTGCTCGGCCTCCTCACTCACCCCGATCCCCGGCGCGAGAGGCGATCTGTCGGTGCCACAGGTTACGGTGGCCAAGGGCCGCAGGGACGGACGAAGGGTGGGGTCCAGGTGAAGATCAGGGTGAGTCGCGAGGCGATCGCCGACGCTGTGACGTGGACCGCCAGGGTGCTTCCCAACCGGCCGGCCGCCCCCGTGCTCTCCGGCCTGCTGGTCACCGCGAGCGGTGAGTCCGACCTTTCGTTGTCCGCCTTCGACTACGACGTCTCCGCACGGGCCAGGATCGAGGCCGTCGTCGACGAGCCCGGCCAGGTGCTCATCCCCGGCCGCGTCCTCGCCGAGATCACCCGCAACCTCCCCGACGACGCCGTGGAGATCGCGACGAGCGGCAACGAGGCCCTGCTGACCTGCGCCAGCGCCGAGTTCGCCCTGCTCACCATGCCGGCGGAGGACTTCCCGACCTTGCCCGCGATGCCGAGCCGGGTCGGCACGGCGGACGGCTCCGCCTTCGCCGCTGCGGTCGGCGCGGTGGCCCCCGCCGCGAGCCGTGACGACACGCTGCCCATGCTCACCGGCATCAGGGTCGACGTCGACGGCGAGCAGATGACCATGGCGGCCACCGACCGCTATCGCATCGCCGCCAAGGATCTCCAATGGCGTCCCGCCGAAGCCGGGTTCCAGGTCGGCACCATGGTGCCCGCGCGGGTCCTGGTCGAGGTGGCCCGCTCCCTGCGCGGCGGCGAGGTCGCGCTCTCCCTCGGCGACGGTGTCGCCGGGTTCGAGAGCGGAGGCAGGGCGACGACCGTGCGCCTGCTCGACGAGCAGTTCATCGACTACCGGTCGCGGTTGTCCGGGTCGTGGTCGATCCGGGCGGATGTGCGTGTCACACCGTTCATCGAGGCGGTCAAGCGAGTGGCCCTCGTGGCCGAGCGCAACACCGCGGTCCGGCTGAGCTTCACCGCGGGGCAGGTGCTCATCCAGGCGGGTGGCGGCGACATCGGGCGCGGGGCCGAGGTGATACCGGCTGAGTTGACCGGGGACGAGATCCAGGTGGCCTTTCAGCCGCACTATCTGCTCGACGGCCTTAGCGGGGTTGACTCTGAGTTTGTGCGGCTCAACATGGAGTCACCCACGCGCCCGGTTCTGATCAGCGAGGTTCCGGGCGATGGGGCTCCGGCTTATCGCTATCTGGTCATGACGTTGCGCCTGGGTTAGGGAGTCGGCGGCTGGTGTGTCCGGCCTGGACCTCGGCCGAGTGCGCCGGATCGGGGTCAACCATGCTCTGCCGTACAGGAAGGCTGTGCCGTGTAGGAACGCTCTGCTGTACAAGAACTCTGCTGTACAAGAACGCTGTGCCATACAAGAACGGGGGCAGCGCGGCATAAGGGCTGGTGCGGGGGCTGGTGCTCGGAGCGGGGTGTCCGCTGTGGTGAGCAGCGTGGCCTTGTGGGCGGTTGGGGCTTGTCGTGCAGTCTGCCGGAGAAGCGGGTTAGACGGCCAGTTCCTGGGACTCGGTCAGGGCGATCAGGATGTGCTCCATGCAGGCGTGCCCGGCGCGTTCGGCGGCGGCGGCGTCACCTGCGGCGATGGCCCGGAAAATGGCGTCGTGAGGGATGTAGCTCTTGTTGAGCGAGGTGCCGGCGGCGGTGATGCTGGCCCGCAAGGCAGCGGAAAAGTCGTCATAAAGGTCGATCAGCACAAGGTTGTGCGTCGCGTGCACCACGGCCATGTGAAAGGCCAGGTCCGCCTCGACGAAGGCGTTGGGCTCGCCGACCTCCCAGGCGCGCTCGCGCTCGGCCAGCGCCGCCTCGATGGACCGCACATCCTCGTCGGTGCGTCTGGCCGCGGCCAGACGGGCGGCCTCGACCTCAAGGGCACGCCGCACCTCGAGGATCTCGAGCTGCTCGGCCTGGCGCAGGCGGCGCAACATCGCGCCCGACAACTCGCTGGTCGCCCTCACGTAGGTGCCGTCGCCCTGCCGGCACTCCAGGAGGCCGGCGTGCGTCAGGGCTCGCACGGCCTCGCGGACGGTGTTGCGGCCCACACCCAGTCGCTCGGCGAGCACGGTCTCCGTGGGGATCTTGGCGTTCATCTGCCAGGAGCCCGAGGTGATCTGCTCTTTGAGTTGGTCGATAACCTGGTCGACGAGGGACGCGCGCTGCGTGGTACGCAGACTCACAGTCCGCCTCCTCCGGGGAAACCAATCATCCTATGATTCAATGACTGGTAGACCCTAATTATTCCAGATCCACAACACAAATCTGGAGACCCCCGGAGGGCGGTCTGCGATCAGATTTCACAGGTCAGCGCGACACCGTGGAATCGACGGTGGTCCCCACAATGGCGGACCGCACTCCGGCCGCTTCGAGAGCCCTACGATACGCCCCTGTCTGCTTGTCGTGCGCACCGACCTGCCCGTAGAGGTCGCCCAGTTCGCGCCAGGCGCGCCCCATGCGGCGGTCGGGGTGGTGTGCTCCGGTGCCCTGGAGCGATTCAAGCAGTCGGTGAGCGGAGTTCAGGTTTGCCAGCGGGTCACCCTCGGACCTCGCGATCGACACCTGAGCGAGCACAAGGTGCGCCGCGGCGGCGACCGTGCTCGCCCCCTCGCCCGCCAGCAGGTCGAGGGCCGATCCGGCGAGACCGGCCGCAGCCTCGGGCTGCCCGCTCCGCACCTTGATGTGCGCCAGCACCACCATGCTGTCGGCCTGCTCGCGCCGTGCCTCGGGCAGCAGGGCGAACGCGTCCTTGGCGGAGTTCGCGTGCCGCTGCGCCTCGTTCAGGTGCCCGGCGGCACCGGTCTCGGCGGCGTCGGCGGCGCCGACTGCCAGGCGGGACCATTCGAGAGCGATGCGTCCCATCTTGAAGGCCATGCGGCTCGGTCTGCCGGTCGCGATCGCGTCCTCGGCGAGCTGTACGGCGAGAGCCGAGTCGTCGCCCTGTGCCGCGGCCATGCTTGACCGCCACAACGAGCGGACCTCGGCCGCGCGGTCCGGCGCCGGGTGCACGCCGTTGACGTCGAGTACCTGTCGTACGAAGGTCAGCCCCTCGGAGCCGGGGCCGCTCGCGGCCTCGGACTCGATGAGGGCGGCGGCGAGCTCGATCGCGAGTTCACCCTGAGTCAGGCCGAGTCGAGTGACGGCCTTTCTGGCGTGTGTGCCGAGGTCCTTGGCGCGCAAGGTGTCCCCGGCCCGGTGGTAGCAGCGGCAGAGGGCGATGGCCAGCGGCAGGTCCGCCACGCGCTCGGGGTGCGCGGCGGCCTCACGGCGGAGTCGTTCGAACGCTTCGACGGCGGCCCCCACCCGTCCCTGCGCCTCAAGCGCGCGTGCGCGGCCCAGCCGGGCCTGCGCCGCCAGCATGACGTTCTCCTCGCCGATGGCCTTGATGATCTCGCCGAAGCGGTCCACGGCCATGGCGGGGTCACCGTGGTGGAGCTCCAGTTCGGCGTGCCGGAGGCCCAGTTCGGTGTCGATACGCTGACGCGGCTCGATCCCGTGAAGAAGGAATTCGGTCGTACATCCGAGTCGTTCGGCCAGTAGTCGCGCGACTACCGGCGTAGGCGTACGCTTGCCCGACTCGATTAGAGAGACATAACTGTCTGACAGGTCGGGCCCGGCCAACTGCGCCTGGGACATCCGCCTGCTCAGCCGCAATCCGCGGACACGGTCACCGATGGTTCCCTGACTCGGCATCTGATCTCTCAGGGCGGGGAGTGGTCAATAGGTCTCGCCATGATTGCATATGCTGCCGAATCGGGTAACCCCACATGAAGAATCTCAGGGCGTGAACTGCCGTTCACGCCCCAAGAAACGAGGACATATCGGATCAATCATCCGAGTCGTCCCCGCCAGGGAAGAGCATCTGGCAGACCTCTAGGTACAAAGTCTCCGGGTAGGGGATGTAAGGGACAGTGGACAGAGCCTGATCTTGACCGGCGGACTCCAGCACGAACTCGCCGTAGCCCAGCAGGCGGCCCAGCAGCGAACGCTGGAAGCTCATGTCGGTCACCTTGCCGAGCGGCATCATCGCGACTTTGCGCGTGATCAGCCCGGTGGTGAGCAGCATCCGCTTAGACGTGACGACGAAGTAGTCAACCGACCACTCCGCCACCTTCCAGACAAAACGGATGAGTAGTAGTAGCCAGGCCCACCACACAATCACTAGGGCCTGGCCGCCGTTGTTGTCTCCGAACCACGTACTGAGCAGCCCGGCGATGATCAAGCCGCCGAGAACCTCGCCAACCGGGCGTAGAAGCACGGCGGGGTGCCGCCGTACCATGATCACCTGATGTTCGTGGGGGAGCAGGTAGCGGTTTACCGAGGCCGGGGCCGAATCCCCGTGGGTCACAAGTCTCATGTCAACCTTGCAAAGAAAGAAGCCAGCGAATCAGCGGCAGTCACTACTTGATCCACAGCGCCTCTGATCACCTCCGCAGCGTCGGTGGGTCGAGTGAGCAGGTAGAACGCCGTGAAGGCGATTCCCGCGTAGATGGCTACCTTCTTGACCTGCACAGCTGCCTCCCATGGCAACTCACCCACTAGTAATCATTACCCAAGCCCACGGCCCGGTAAAGCGCGTTGGAAGCGCGTAGCTCTAGTGGTTGTGATGACCTGCTGAACGTCCTGACGTGATGTGCCTCACCCGCGTTCGCTCGCGACGAGGGCGAGGACATGAAGGTGCTTACGTGCTATCCGTTCGACGAGGTCGGGATGGGCGGAGCCCGTGACCTCCAGTGCGCCGTAATGCGCCGCTTCGACACAGCGAGTCACGGTCGTAGCGGAGTGCACTCCGGCGAACTCCTCTTGGAGCCGAGCCTCGACCTCCGCATATGGGCTCGTGCCGGAACCCGCGGCCCGGCTCACACCGTGCCCCGGCTGCCGGGTCGATCAATTAGCACGCACATGGTTCTCCCTGGTGTGTGCCCGCGGCCGGCGACGACCCGGGACACAGAAGAGATGCCTTCCGTCACGCCACGTACCCATTCAACTGCGCAGAGTAACGATTGGTGGCGTTTCCTGGGAGAGAGAAGAGAAAGGTCAAACGATGGGAGGCTTCAGCGGTCGTGCCGCAACCGGCTGAGGTCAGGCCACGCCGTACAGTCTGTCGCCCGCGTCGCCGAGGCCGGGCACGATGTAGCCCGCGTCGTTCAGCCGCTCGTCGAGCGACGCCGTCACCACGCGCAGCGGCCTTCCGGTGCCGTCGAAGACCCGCTCCATGTGCGCGATGCCCTCCGGCGCGGCGAGCAGGCACAACGCCGTGACGTCCTCGGCGCCCCGCTCGAACAGCAGGCTCACCGCCGCGGCGAGCGTGCCGCCCGTCGCCAGCATCGGGTCGAGGACGTAGCACTGCCGCCCGGAAAGGTCCTCGGGCAGGCGGGTGGCGTAGGTCTCCGCTTTAAGAGTGCCCTCGTCGCGGATCATCCCGAGAAATCCCACCTCGGCCGTCGGGAGCAGCCGCATCATGCCGTCGAGCATGCCGAGCCCGGCGCGTAGGATCGGCACCACCAGCGGAGCCGGGCGCGACAGGCGCACACCCTCGGCGGAGGTCACCGGCGTCTCCACCGTCACCGGCGAGACCCGTACGTCGCGCGTCGCCTCATAGGCGAGCAGCGTCACGAGCTCGTCGGCGAGGCGGCGGAAGGTCGGTGAGTCCGTACGCACATCGCGCAGAGTGGTCAGTTTGTGCGCGACGAGCGGGTGGTCCACGACGAGGGTCTGCATAAGGTTCTCCACCTGGTTCCAACGATCGGTAAAACAGTACGCGACCTGGACAAACTGCTTGTAGCGATGTGTGGTCCCAATGCCTCGGCGCGATGTGGAACTTGACACAGTGGACAGAGGTTTCGGGGTGGGAATCTGGTGATGTGCCAGGTACGCGCGTCGGGACGTACTCGGATTTGATCACAATTTGGTGGGTGCTGCCTCACTCCGCGTGTGACGTCTGGGACCATTGAAGACCGTGGAGGTCAGGTCGGTGGGGTGAAATGACAGACGAAGATGGGCTCGACTTCGCCATCGTGGTCTACCGGGAGGACGACCACTGGGAAGCCGACATGCTCCCGACCGCGCTCACGACCGACTTCGAGGGCCTTGTGCACGCCCTCCGCCAGCAGCCGAGCATGAGTGGCGCGATTGGCCTGGTCGCCGTGGGGGATGAGTTCTTCGTGGCGTTGCGAGTGCGTGGTGAGAGAGTGAGCGTGTTTCTCTCCGACATCGCCGCGTCGTGGGACTGGCCGCTTGCCCAGCAGGTGCTCGAATACCTCGATGTGCCGATCCCCGACGAGGACGAACTCCTGGAGATCCTCGGAGACGAGGACACCCCGCTGCCCGCGGGCGACCTGTCGATCTTCGCCGACCTCGGGCTCGACGAGATGGAACTCGGCTTCCTCTCCGGTGACGTCGAGCTCCACCCGGAGGACGTGCTGTCCAGCATCGCCGCGCGGCTCGGCTTCTCCGAGCCATTCGAACGTGCCATCGACTCGCTCTTCGGCTGACCCGAGGGAGTCCGCCCATGCCATCCCGACCCGCGACCAGCGTGTTCTCCGCCGCCTTCGTCCGCACCGCGGAGGGGTGGGCCGGCGCGGAGGTCGACCTCAGCGAGGTTGAGATCGCCGACGATCTCGGCGACGCCGTACAAGAGCATTTGGGCCTCGACGGCGACGAGCTCGCCATCCTCTGCGTCGAAGCCGAAGACGAGTGGTTCGCGATCGTGAGATACGACGGCGACGAGGAACCCCGCGCCTTCCTCTCCGACGCCCAGGCCGGCCGCGGCGACGCCCTCGCCGAGCTCTTCACCGAAC
The DNA here is from genome assembly GCF_016863435.1 of Sinosporangium siamense. Classification (GTDB taxonomy): domain Bacteria; phylum Actinomycetota; class Actinomycetes; order Streptosporangiales; family Streptosporangiaceae; genus Sinosporangium; species Sinosporangium siamense. The sequence goes on along the minus strand of NZ_BOOW01000055.1, from coordinate 793 downwards.
TCGCCGGCGCCGCCCTCAACAACGACGGCGTCGACGTCGGGGTGCACCCCGTCGGCGACTTGGACCTCCTCACCGACCTCGGCCTTAGCGCGGACGAACTCCTCGAACTCAGCATGGAAGAGGGCGTCCTGCCCGCCGACACCCTCTCCGTGATCGCCGAACGCCTCGCCTTCGCCGATCAACTCGACCGCCTACGCTGACCCCAGACCCACAGTGACCCTCGACCACACCGCAGCGATGCGCCGCGCCCTCACCGAGGCCGCCCGCGCCGCCGATCGCGGCGAGATCCCCGTCGGCGCCGTCGTCCTCAGCCCCCAAGGCGACCTCCTCGCCGCCGCCGGCAACGACCGCGAATCCACCGCCGACCCCACCGCCCACGCCGAAATCCTCGCCCTCCGCGCCGCCGCCGCCACCCTGGGCCAGTGGCGCCTCACCGGCTGCACCCTGGTCGTCACCCTCGAACCCTGCACCATGTGCGCCGGCGCCGCCGTCCTCGCCCGCGTGGCCCGCATCGTGTACGGCGCAGCCGACGAGAAGGGCGGCGCCGCAGGCTCCCTCTGGGACGTAGTCCGCGACCGCCGCCTCAACCACCGCCCCGAAGTCCTCCCCGGCCTCCTCGCCGCCGACTCGGCCGCCCTCCTCCGCACATTCTTCGCCCAACGCCGGTAACGGCCACCTCCCGGATCCGGTAGGCTCATTCGCGGTGGAGTCGCCTAGTGGCCGAGGGCGCACGCCTCGAAAGCGTGTGATGGGGCAACTCATCCGTGGGTTCAAATCCCACCTCCACCGCCAG
>NZ_BOOW01000054.1 GCF_016863435.1 Sinosporangium siamense | reverse complement strand
AGCCTTTTTCATCCCGCTTCCCGCAACTGCAATACGAAGATGGCTTTGACCAGCTGACCTGCACGAAGAGGACAGCAGCGTAGTTTCCGCAGGATCCGCCAGCCTTTCAACTGCGCGTTCGCGCGCTCTCCAGGCCCGCGCAGCCTGGCGTGGGCCGAGTTCGCTGTCTTCTGCGCCTGCGGCTTGTTTCTGCCCCTGTACGGCACCAGCACCCGCTGACCTGCTCCGATGTACCCCTTGTCCGCCAGTGCGACCAGACCGGCGGCCTCCAGACGGCGCACAACTCCCCAGACCCGTGCCGCCTTCAGGTCGTGGACCGAGCCCGGCAGCGAGCCCGACGTCCACAGCGGCGTGCCGTCGGGAGCGGCGAGGACCTGGATGTTCACGCCGTGCCTGCGATGCTTCCCGGAGTAGTACGGCCGGTCTGCTGCCACCCGGTCGATCGGGATGAGGGTTCCGTCGAGTAGGAGGAAGGCGTGGCCCGCGCCTGGCCGCCCGGAGGGCGCGGTCCAGGGACGGCGAGCGTCCTGCGAGCAGGGCGACGGCTTCGTGGACATAGCGCCAGGCGGTGGCGGTTCCGATTCCGAATCCGGCTGCGACCTCGGCGAACGTCTCCCCTTTGCGTAGGTGGACCAGGACGAGCAGGGCCTGGCGGGCAGGGGTGAGCCTGCGCCAGGGCGAGCCGATCGCCGCCCGGTGGCGGCGGATCAGGCCGGCCAGGTAGGTCAGGGTCCGAGGTGACAACGGCAGCGCAGCACGATAGAAAAGCACACGAGCCTCTGGTGGCGATCGTTGATCTTGGTCGACAACCCTTCTACCAGAGGCTTCTTTGTTTCAGTGTGGTGAGAGCCGCTCCGCAACGCGCTCGTGACCCCCGTCAGCAGGATGAAAAAGACATCCCAGAAGATTAGAAGTCAAGCAGCGGACGATTCGATGGGGTGAGACCACGCCGTCGCCTCGTCGTAAAGGGTGCCGGTTTTGAGACAGCCGTGCAGGATCCCCACCAACCGGTTGGCAACCTGGCGCAAGGCCGCGTTGTAGCCGGAGCCCCGAGCGCGCTGCCTGTCGTAGTAGGCCCGCGCTCCGGGCGATACGCTGATCGCGCGGGACGCCTGGGTGATAAGGGCGTCGACGAGCCGATCGTTGTGCACGAACCGAGCGGACACAACCCTCTTCCTGCCCGAGGCCCTGGTGATCGGGCTGGTGCCGGCGTAGTTCCTGCGGGCCTTGACCGAGGCGTAGCGGGTGGGATCGTCACCGAACTTCGGCGAGTACCCGGGCGCCGAGGACCTGCCCAAGTCCCGGCTGGGAGAGGATGACCTCAGCCGCCGGGTGCCGACCAAAATAAGCCTCGACCTCCTTGCGTAGGACTCTGACCTGCTCGTTCAGAGTTATCAGGACAGCGGCGACAGCCCGTACGGACGCGGCGTACGCGGACGCGACAACCGCGGGCTGCCGAAGCTGCCCGGCCCGCAGGGCCTCCCGGATCCGAGCCGCTTTGACAGGGATGTCCCGCCGTCCGGCGCATTTGAGCGCGGCGCTGATCTGCGCGGTGGTCAGCCCAGCCGCAGAGTCCGGCTCCGGGGCCTTGGTGAGCAGTTCCAGAGCGTCGGGGGCGTCCAGGTCCTCGAACGCGGCCAGAGCGGCGGGGAAGTAGTCCCGCAGCGCGTGCCGCAGCCGCTGGGTATGCCGGGTCCTCTCCCAGATCAGGGTCTTGTGCATGCGGGCCACGACCTTGACGCCTCGACCTGCGGGCTGTCCCCGGCGACCGGCCGCAGCTGGTGGGCGTCGATGCGGACCATGTCGGCGAGCATGTGCGCGTCGGCCGCGTCGCTTTTCGCCCCTGACAGGGCCAGGCGCTCCCGGTAGCGGGCCGCCTGCAGCGGGTTGACGGCCATCACCGTGTATCCGGCGGCGACCAGGGCGGCCACCCAGGGGCCGCGGTCGGTCTCGATCCCTACGACCACCTCGGCGAGGTCGGCCCGGTCACCGAGGTGCTCGCCGATGACGGCGTGCAGCCGCGCCACGCCGGCCACGCCCTCGGGCAGCCGTGCCTTGGCCAGGCGGCGGCCGGTGGCGTCCATCAGCTCTATGTCGTGGTGCGTCTCAGCCCAGTCGTCTCCGACGAACAGTCGCAAGTGTGTCTCCTCTCCATCACTGGCGGTCGGCAGCCTGCGGGGGAGTGTCGGCGACCTAATGAAGGAGTGCTCACGCCTCGGCCGGGCGGGCACGACATCCCATCAGCGATCGACTCTCCCGGTCTACCGGCAAGGGCACGATCTTTTTCCAGAACTTGTGGTCCAGGCTCACGGAGTGCTCACTCACCGGTGGCTACCGGTATCGAGTGTGCCCGATGGCAGCTCGATAGCACTCATTAGGCTCACTGATGGGTCCGGTAGTTGATCGGTGGGCAATAGGGTCCGAAACAACATTCGGGTTGAAGGTTGCGCTATGTGAAAGTGCAATGACAGCCGGAAAGATTTGCAGAAAGAACCGGGTTGCCATCGCAAACGGTTGCCGGTGGCTGATGACCGTGAGTGATCTCATTGTGATCACCAGTAGGCGGCTCCGCTTTTTTTGGTCGGAAAAAAATGAAGATCCTCCTGCTCCTCTTGACAGCCGCTTTGGCGGCGGAAAAGACTCGGGTGACATGGGAGCGGGTGCGGCCCACGAATGGTGAGCGGCGAGCGCCGTATCGGCAGAAGCCGCCTTCCTCGATATAGCACGCTAGTGCGTTGATCTGGCTCATGGCCAGCCGTATGCGAGTGGAGTCGGTAATGCCGCTCACCGCTTGAGGCTGACCCCGTGGACATCCTGGCGTTTCACGCCGGCCCCAATTCCACGGAGGCGCGGCGCAACTTATCTGCGATCAGATTGAATGGAGGAGGAAATGTCTGCTTCCCCGATCGAGCGGATCCGGGTCTCCGCCCTTCCAGCGGGGTTCGAATTCCGTAAGGCCTTAACCGGCAAAACCAGTGCGGGCTTCAATGCGACCGTATCGCAGGTCACGCTGGTCCATACCCGGGGTGCCGGCGAGAGAGATTGGTCGTATCCCCTAAGTGTGCACATTGTGCAGGCTCCGCAGGCCGTTCTCCTCTGCACGGAAGCGCGATCCGGTGTTCCCGTCGATCTCGAGATCAGAGGCGTCAAGGCCACGTATCACGATGGACTGTGGAGTCTCCCGGATGGGGAGGCGGGGGCGAGCGCTCCAGTCTGGCGCACCGACCAGGCGCACTCCGTCACCGTGTGGACGGCGAGTCTGAGCTATGGGGTTCGCGGGCCGCGGGACGTGCCGGTTGAGAAGCTTCTCGAGGTGGCACGGTCGCTTCCGCTGAGCGTGTGAGTCCCCATGCGATGGGTGGTTTTTGCGCAGACGGCAGTGGGTGTCGTCCTCTTCGTGGCCGGGGTGTCGAAGGTGGTGTCGAAGCAGTCGGTGCTCCCGTTCCTGGTCGCTCTCACCGTGCCGCGAGGTGTGGCCGAGTTCGCCGCGAAGGCGGTGGCGCCGCTGGAGATCGCCTGCGGGGTGCTCCTGCTCGCGGGATTGGGTTCCACGCCGGCCTATCTGGCGGCGGCACTTTGCACGGCCTTCGCCGTCCTGCTGCTGTTGGCTTATCGATTCGGTGTCACCGAGAGTTGTAGCTGCTTCGGATCTCTCGACCGATCGGAATTCGGCATCGTCGTCGTGTTCCGCGGTGTCGCATTGGCGGTGGCGGCCCTGTGGAGTGCTGCTCTCGTCACACGGGCCGGGCCAGCGGAAAGCTCTCTGGCGTGGGATCGGGCGACAGCGGAGGCTGTGACCGTGGGAGCAGCAGCAGCCGGTGTGTACGTGCTCGGGTTCATGCTCCTGGCAGAGGTTGTGCAATTCGAGGGACATCGGCGGCGCCTTCGACATCAGCATGCCGCGAAGGCCGAAACAGGAGGAGAACACCTATGAGTACAGCGTTCGGTGTGAGCTACGTCCTCCTGTGGGTATTGGTCGTGGTGCTGGCGGTAGCCCTCTTTGGCCTTTATCACCACTTCGGGCAGCTATATCTCGTTCATCCGAAGCACCGCGCTGCCCAAGGTCCCCCCGACAACGATTGGCTGCGACCTCTAGAAGTCAACGACCTTCATGGGCGCCAGGTCGTGCTTCCTCTCCCCACTTCGATGGTCGTGCTGTTCATGGCCACTGACTGCAGTATTTGCTCGGGATTGCGGGGTGAACTCAATCGTGTCGCCGACGACCGTGTGGATCTGTCCCTTGTCGTGATCTGCGCCGGCAGCGATCGGATGGTGCGGTCTTGGGCCGACGGGCTCACCCACGAGATCACCGTTATCGCAGACACCAAGAAGAGAATCGCTGCCGACTACAACATCGATCTTCTGCCGTTCTACGTCGCTGTGGGAGCAGATGGGGTCATTCGTGGAAAGGGGCTGGTCAGCTCCCCTGAAGGGCTCATCACAGCGTGTGACGAAGCGGTAAGGCGTCCAGTCGAGGCAGCCCCGCAGCCACCGGAGACCCTCAAGTTGGAGCCAGTAGAGAGCAAAGGAGGCAGTAAGTAGTGAAGAGGATTCTAGTCAAAAGCGCACGCGCGATCACGCGGCGGAGGGCGCTGCACGGGGGGGCCGCAGCGGTGTTCGGCACCTTCGCGGCGGCGACCGTCGGCAAGTCGGCATCCGCAGTCGCCGTGGCAAGCTGTACGGCCCCGTTCGGTGGTGGCCGATGCCCGAATTGTTCGGGCTCCAGATGCTATAGCGGGGGCGGGTTCTCGTGTAACCCCGTGACCGGCTACTGCCCTACCGGCACGGCGTGCTGGTCGAAGGGCGGCAGAACCTGCTGTGATTGCCTTTGCATTTACAGTGGTGCCACCGCCATCTACTGCTATTGCTACGGCTGATCCGGCAGATGCGCAGAACAACAATTATGCCGGCGCCGTCCGTGGCACTGACGGCGCCGGCGGTCGGCGGTGGCCTCGCGCTGCTCGTCACTCCCCATTCTGGCGAGATTGAGGTTGCCCTCCTCGCGCTCCTCGCTCTCGTGAGCGGTGTCCAGGGATTGCGGACCGATTGAGGGAACAACGCGGTCTTTGTGATCGCTTCGCCCCCCGGGTGGGGGCCTTGGAACCGTAAAACCTGGCTGACCGGCATCCTCGCCCATGTGGCGGGTCTGCCGGTGGGAGCCGTCGGATCGGCGTTGATCTGGCACGGCATCGGAAATCTGATCGGGCATATACCACCGGTTTGGCTTGGGGTCATCAGCCTCGCCCTGGCGGCTGTAGTTTCCGGCTTGCTTCCCATCGCTTTGGACGGCAGCTCATGGCGCGTGCCCAGATCCTGGGGAGCCTGGGAGCACGGCCCCTACGCGGGCGTGTTCGGAGTGGCACTCGGGACGGGCTTCGTGACGGCTCTCGCCTCACCCGCGCTCTATCTTGTCATGGCATGGGGAATAGCGTCTCCCGAATGGTCGGCGACATGGCCCGTGTTTCTGGCCTTCGCCGTCGGAAGGGCGATTCCCTTTATCTTTATCACGGTCGCGGCTGCACGTAGAAAGGAGGATCCCGCGGATCCGCTGGAACGGGCCTCGCCGTATATCCAGAAATTAGCTTTCGTGGAGGCTATGCTGTTGGCCGGACTGAGCATCGTGTTCCTGCTCGGCTGACCTCATGCTGTTTTCGCACCGTCCTGCCGTATCTTGCCGACAAGAGGAGAGGTGCTTCCGTTGACACGGGGAGTGTTCGGTGGAGGCGCAAGGCGGGCGCGGTCCGGGGTCTTGGCCATGGTGCTCCTGGTTTCGGCGGCGTGTTCCGGGGAGGCGGCGCCGAAACCGGTTTTGCCGCCTCCCAAGGCTGTTGTGTACACGCTGCTGGTCAGCAATGAACTGCTGGCCGTCGACGTGGACCGGGGAGTGGTCATACGGCGGAGAATGGCGGAATACGACGGTGAGGCGTATCCGGCGTATGCGATCACGGCTTCGCCGGATCGAAAGACCTTGCATGTCCTTACGCAAAGAGAATGGTTTCCTCAAGAGGCCGGGAAACGTGAGCGCCAGAGCATCGTGCTGGTCGATCCCACGTCGTTGGAAGTGCGTAAGCGCATACTCCTTGACGGTGCCTGGACAAACGTGGTGATGGTGGCGGGCAGGCGCACGGGTCGGCTTCATGTGTTTGGCATGGCGAAGGAGCGGGGTGGGTGGGCGCCGACTTTGACCGTCGTCGACCCGGTCGAGGGCTCCGTGGTGAGCAGGGTGAAGTTGCGGGCGGCCCACGGGAAGACGTGGCTTCCCTTCGCCGCCGATCTCAGCGACGATGAGCGGCGGGTCACCTTGAGCTACCACGGGGAGGACACCACCGGGTCAGAGGTCTACCGGATCGGCGGCGATGGCAGGGGCGAACGGCTGGCCGCCAGTGATCGGTTGACGGGCTGCACGGGCGCAGCGGGCGAAGGACGCTGTGTCGACCTGCATGGTGGGGTGTCCACGCACAAGGGCCGGCTCTATGCGACCACCGGCGGGCCGGAGGTCATGGAGATCGACGTGGACGGCCGCCTTTTGCGCAGGCTCGCTCTCCCCTCACTTCAGGGCAACCATGTCATGGAGATGGTCTTGAACAGGGAGGCGGGTCGGCTCTATGTGCTCGGAAGCTGCCTGTACTCCGGCGGGCTGGCCGTGCTTGATCTCGCCGACGGTCGGAGCAGAGAGGTGGCGCCGCGCAAACGCGGGACGGGCACGGCGGGGCCCGATCTGGTGTGCGGTGAGCGCGGTGAGCTGTATTCCGATGCTTTGATCACCATGCTGAAGCCCGCCGACGAAGTGGTGTTCGTGGACACGGTCACCGGGAAGATCCACAAGCGGGTACACGTGGACCGTCGTCCTGTGTCGTTGCTCGTGCTTCCGCTCTAGAGCCCGGCCAAGGCGGTTCGCAACCACGCCGCGATAGGTGCATGCCTTCGTGAGGCGAGGACGGTACGGCGAAGCCGAGACGTGTGCCCTTGAGCTGCTCGGATCCCCTCTCGTCCCAGGTCACCGCAGGGATCCGCTCCGCCCGCAGATTGGTATGAGCTGTCCAAATTTGCCCATTGCGGATCCCGGGAAAGTGGCTACACTCCGAATATGGTTAAAGGACTTAACGACCTTGTGCGGCGGCAGCCGTACGGGTGCCATGAGTGACCTCGGGGACCTGGCTGAGCTGGACGGACTCGGCCAGGCCGCTCTGGTCAAGGCGGGCGAGGTGACGCCGACCGAGTTGCTCGACGCCGCTATCCAGCGCATCGAACGGGCCAACCCGGACGTCAATGCGGTTGTCACGACGATGTACGACCAGGCTCATCGGGTGGCGGCGGGATCACTGCCCGACGGGCCGTTCACCGGGGTTCCCTTCCTGCTCAAGGACGGTGGCGGGGTCGGTTACGCGGGGGTGCGGATGACCTCCGGGAGCCGTTTTCTCGCGAACTACGTGCCGGCGCAGGATGGGGAGCTCACTCGGCGCTATAAGGCCGCGGGCCTGGTGGTGTGTGGGAAGAGCAATCTGCCGGAGTTCGGATTGCAGCCGACCACCGAGCCGGAGCTCTTCGGGCCTACGCGGAATCCGTGGGATCTCGCGCTTTCGGCCGGCGGGTCCAGTGGCGGGGCCGCGGCGGCGGTGGCGGCGCGAATGGTGCCCATGGCCAACGCGAGTGACAGTGGGGGCTCCATTCGGGTTCCCGCCTCCTGCTGCGGTGTGTTCGGAATGAAGCCGACTCGGCTGAGAATCGTGTCGGCCAGGCGGCGGGCCGGGGTTTCCATGCGCATCGCGGTGCTCAGTGAGCATGCGGTCACGATGAGTGTGCGCGACAACGCGGCGCTGCTCGATGCCACTGCGGGGCCGCTGCCGGGGGATCCCTTTATCGCGCCTCCGCCGAAGCGGTCCTATTTGGAGGAGACGGCTACCGATCCGGGGCGGCTGCGGATCGTGTTCAGCCGGCAGTCGCCCGTCGGGCTGCCGTTGCATCCGGACAGTGTGGCGGCGGTCGAGGACGCGGCGCGGTTGTGTGAGGAACTCGGTCACCAGGTCGAGGAGGGCACTCCCAAGCTTGACGCCGCGTTGTTCGCCAAGGCGTTCACGACGGTTTCTTCGGGTGGGCTCGCCTGGGAGATCGAGCATCTTGAGCGGGTGACGGGGAAGAAGGCGCGGCCTGAGGATTTCGAGGCCGCCACCTGGGCCATGATCGAGGGCGGCAGGGCTTCCACCACGACGTTGCACGCCTATATGGAGGCGCTGGCCGATCTGCAGACCTTCTGCGATGATCTCGCCGCCTTCCAGGCGCCCTACGACGTGTGGCTGACGCCGACGGTGGCCGGGCCTCCGCCGCCTCATGGAACGTTCGCGGCGCAGCCGGGGGATCCGGCGGCGGGCATGCGCGCTTCCGGGGCCTATCTCCAGTTCACCGCATTGATCAATGTCACGGGACAGCCGGCGATGTCCGTGCCGCTGTATTGGAATGCCGCCGGGCTGCCGATCGGAGCGCATTTCGTCGGGCCCTACGGGGACGAGGGACTGCTCTACCGGCTGGCCGCCCAGTTGGAGGCGGCGCGGCCCTGGGCCAACCGTGTTCCACCAGTTGTTTCACAGAGAGGGACTTTCTGATGACATCTCCCAACCCGCTTTTCCCTGGCGCGCACTGGACCTCGTTGAGACTCATCGGGGACGACGTGATGGACGACCAGTTGAAGCACCAGATCAGCATGGGGCACTACGGGATGTCCGACCTCGGGGAGTGCCTGGAGGTCGCCCGGCAGATCGTCGTCGACGACGAGGAAAGCTGGATGCGGGCCTGGAGCGACATGGCGCGCAGGATTCAGGACAGGGCCGAGGCGGCCGAGAAGAAGGGGCGTACGGTCTCCGCGGGCGACGCCTACCTTCGTGCGGCTACCTATTGGCGGGCGTCGCTGCTGCATTTCAGTTTCCCCGACGACCCCCGGATCAAGGACAACGCGCTCACGAGCTACCAGTGCTACGACCGTTATCTGGAGCTCGCGGACTATCCCGGGGAGTATCTGAAGATTCCCTACGAGGACAGTTTCCTGCCGTCCTATCTCTATCGCAGCCCGCTCGCGAAGGGGCGCCCCGCGCCGCTGCTCATCTTCTTCCAGGGGCGTGACGCCTGGCCGGAGGACACCCGGTGGGTTTACGACGGGGCGATCAGGCGGGGCTATCACTGCCTGTCGGTGCAGTGCCCGGGACAGGGGCTCGCGCTCCGGGTCAACAATCTGCCGTTCCGCTTCGACTGGGAGAACGTCGTCACGCCCATCGTCGACGTCGCGGTCACCCTCGACGGGGTCGACACCGACCGGATCGGGCTCATGGGATTGAGCTTCGGCGGTTATCTCGCCCCCCGGGCCGCCGCCTTTGAGAAGCGGCTCAAGGTGTGCATCGCGAATCCGGGGGTGCTCCAGTGGGGGGCCTCCATCAAGTCGAATCTGCCGGAGGTGCTCGGGCACGCGCTTGAGGAGGGGCCGGAGGCGTTCAACGCGGCCGCGGAGATGGTGGCGGCGCATTCACCGGTGGCCAAGTGGTTCATGCGTGATTCGTCGTGGAAGCACGGGGTGTCGACGCCGTACGAGCTGTTCCAGCAGTTCGACGCGTGCGACCTCACGGATGTGGCGGGCGAGATCGAGTGCGAGACGCTCGTGATCGACGGCACCGAGGAGCGTTTCTCCGCCGGGGAGGCGCGGCGACTGTATGACGCGTTGACCTGCCCCAAGGACTTCCTCGAATTCGACGAGGAGTCGACCGCGCAACTGCACTGCCAGACCGGCGCTCACGCCACCGCCGCGGAGTTCACCTTCGACTGGCTGGACGACCGGCTCTAGGCGCCGTCTCCCCAAAGCCCCTCTCCGAACACGTCTCCGACAGCACCCTCCCACGCCATTGTCCCTCGGCCCCAGAGGACGCCCATGTGTGCCCACGTCCAGCGGAACGTTCCATTTCTCTTCTCTCCCTTCGAAAATCGATCCACCCCTTTCGGGAACAGGTAGGGCGGCGTCATGGAGAACGCTGAGTTAGTCGCCGCAGACCCCCACAACCCCCAGATGCGGCTCCGGGACACGTTGCGACACGGCGGCTGGGCCATCTGCGCGCTGGCTGTGCCGCTGGTCGCGATGGAGCAGCTGGCGCGGGAGGCGACGACCACCCTCGCCCCCGACATCCAGCAGCATTTCGGCATCTCGGATGCCACGTTGATCGCGATCGCCGGCTTCACCGGTGTCGCGCTCACCCTTGGCGGGTTGCCGATGGCCTGGCTGGCCGATCGGGTGCGTCGCAAATATCTGGTGGTGGGTTCCGCTGGACTGGGCACATTGTCGCTGGTCTGGGCGGGGCTCGCCCAGGAGACCTGGCATTTGTTCGTCGCCTATGCGTTGACCGGCATCGCAGCGGCTTACTCCAATCCCGTCTTCGGATCCCTAATCTCCGATGCCTATCCGGTCCAGGGGCGTGGGCGGATCTTCTCGCTGCACGCCATGGCGACGCCGCTCGGGCAGCTGGTCGGACCGGCGCTGGCCGGGGCGGCAGCCGGGCTCGCCGGGGGACCGGAGGGCTGGCGGTGGGCCTACCTTGGGCTGGCGGTGCCGTACGCGCTGCTGGCAGTGGCGGCGGCGGTGTTCCTGAAGGAACCGGCGCGAGGGCAGTCCGACCAGATGTCGCTTTTCGGCACCACCCGCGAGGGTGAGGTGGGGCGGCCCTCCGGGGTGTTCGCGGCATTCCGCCAGATGCTGAAGGTCAAGAGCTTCCTGTTCCTGTGCCTTGGCATTGGAGTGCTGGGCCTCGCGCTCTATGCGGTTCCTGTGCAGGTCTCCCTGCTGTTGGGAGACGAGTACGGTTTCGACGCCGTGACCCGGGGCCTGGTCTTCTCTCTGACCCAGGTGCCGGTCATCGCGGCAATGATCATCGGTGGGCGGCAGTTCGACCACGACTACCGGCGCAATCCCGCACGCACGATGCATGTCGTCGGATTCGCCATCGTGTCCTTCGGTGTACTCATGATCGCAGGTGTGTGGATGCAGCCGGTGTGGCTGCTCCTCGGGCTCTACGTGCTCGCCATGATGTGCAACGGCATCGCGCTCGTCGCGGTGAATCCGCTGGTCGCGTCGGTGACGCCCTATCGGCTGCGGGCGCAGGCGTTCGCGATCCTGCCGGTGTTCACCTTCCTCATGGGAGGGTTCTTCGGCTCGATCTTCGCCGGCTTCATCTCCGACTCCTACGGTCCGCGGGCCGCGCTCACCATCGCGGTGGCCGTCTCGGCCTTTGTCGCCGGATATCTCGTACTGCACGGCGGTCGGTACCTCAAGCAGGACGTCGCGGCGGCAGTCGAAGAACTCGTCAAGGACCAGGCGGCCGACGCGCTGCCGCAGAAGTAGTTCAAGAAAGGACTTTTGATGTCACCGTTCGACCTGCAGGGCAAGGTCGCGATCGTCACGGGTGCGAGCTCCGGCATAGGTGCGGAAGCCGCCCGTGGCCTCGGGGAGGCCGGCTGTGCCGTACTTCTCGTGGGACGCTCGGAAAACCGGCTCGCCGAGGTGGCGGACGCGGTGAAGCGGACGGGCGCGGCGGCGGCGTACGTCAGCGCGGACGTCCGGGACGACGAGGCGCCGGATCGGATCGTCGCGGCCGCGCTGGCGGAGTTCGGACGGATCGATGTGCTTGTGCACTCGGCCGGGATCTATGCGCAGGCGTCGCTGGAAGAGACCACCGACGAGCTGTTCGACGGGCAGTGGGTGACGAACGTGCGGGCGCCCTACCGGCTGACCCGGGCGGTTCGTCCGCACCTGACGGCCGGTAGCTCGATCATCTTCGTGTCCTCGATGTCAGGGCATGTCGGCTCGCCCAATGACTCGGCGTATTGCGCGTCGAAGGGCGCCATCGAGCTGATCGTCAAGGCGCTGGCCACCGAGCTCGCGCCCGCCGGGATCAGGGTCAACGCCATCGCACCCGGCAACGTGCACACGCCCATCAACAAAGAGCTGATCACGCCGGAGGTCGAGAAGGAGATCGTGGCCATGACCCCGGCCGGGCGGGTGGGGCTGGTGCGAGACATCAGCCCCGCCGTGGTCTATCTGGCCTCGGACGCCTCGGCTTACGTCATCGGCGCGAGTCTGCCCATCGACGGCGGATTCATCGCTCAGTAGTGAATTCAGTAGTGGACGAGGAGATTCTCATGGATAAGTTCCCCAGCGGCGTGGAACCTGAGGCGTTCGCGCGCGAGTTGGATCGGCTGGAGCTCGTCTCGCGACTTGCCGAGACCTCACGGAATCTTTTCGACGAAGGCCCGCACCTCATCTCGACTGCCGAACTTCCCTGGGGCGACACCGTACGCGAGCTGGCCATCGAGGTCACCCGCCGGTTCATTCACGGTGAAACCTGGATCACCGGCGGCGGGGCGCGGGAGATGGAGGCGGAGATCGTCCAGTGGATGGGCGGTCTGCTCGGTGCGCCGGAACCCGCCGGTTTCCTCACCTCCGGAGGCTCGGAGTCCAACATGTGCGCCATCCTCACCGCCAAGCGGCGGGCGGGGCGGCGTGGCGGGAGTGTCGTGTTTCCCGACAACGGGCACTATTCGCTCTACAAGTTGTGCCACATGTTTGATCTCGACCCGATCGCCGTGCCGGCGCCTGCCGGGCAGCTGCACCTGGTGGACCCCGAGGCCATCGAGGCCGCGATACGGCCGGACACGATCGCGATCATCGCCACCGCCGGGACCTGGGCATATGGGAGCATCGACCCAATCGAGGCCATGGGGGAGATCGCCCTGCGGCACGGGCTTTACCTCCATGTCGACGGGGCGTTCGGAGGGTATATCCTGCCCTTCCTTGAGCGTTCCGGCTATGACAGGAACATCGCGCCGTGGGACTTCCGGGTGCCCGGGGTCTGCTCCATCAGTGCAGACCTGCACAAGAACGGCATGGCCCCGCCACCCGCCGGGTCGTTGTACTTCCGGGACGCATCACTGCTCGCCCTGGCTAAAGAGATATGTCCCCCCAACGGCACCATGACCGGCACCCGGGGCACCGGCCCCATCGCGGGCGCGTGGACGATGGTCAAGCTGCTGGGCGAGGCCGGATACACCGCAGTGTCGCTCAAGTCGATGGCCATGCGGGACGAGATCGTGCGTGGCGTCGGGGAGATCGACGGCGTCGACGTCTATCCGGGATCGCAGATCAACATGTCGTTGATCTACTCCGACACACTCGACCTGCGCCCGGTCGCGGAGGAATTGCGGGGGAGGGGCTGGATGTTCGCGGCCCGCGCGATCCCAGCGCCGGTGGGCGTCGTCGTGGTGCCCATGCCCCACAACGACGGGCAGATCCCCGCGTTCCTCGACGACCTCCGGGAAGCCGTCAAATCCGCCCCGGCCCTGCCGGACAGTACGGCGGAAGCCGACTTGGAGAAGGTGTCCAGCTATGGCTTCTGAACGGGCGACCGCCATGCGGTTGTCGGTCGACATCGGCGGCACGTTCACCGACCTGGTGGTGGAGCGGGACCTGGAGTTGCGGCTGTTCAAGTCGCCCACGGTGCCCGGCGATCCGGTGCAGGGCATCCTGAATGTGCTGACCATGGCAGCCGAGGCCCATGCCGCACCGCTTGAGGGGTTTCTGCGGGGCGTCGACACCTTCGTGCATGCGACGACGCGCGGCCTCAACGCGGTTCTCACCGGAAACACCGCCAAGACCGCGTTTCTCACCACGGCCGGCCATCCGGACGTTCTGCTGCTGCGGGAAGGAGGACGGCGGCAGCCGTTCGACTTCACCGTTCCTTACCCCGAGCCCTATGTGCCGCGTTCGCTGACGTTCGAGGTGGATGGACGCATCACTTCGACCGGGGAGGTTCTCCACCCCCTCGACCTGGCCGCCCTGGAACGCACCTGCGATCGGCTTCTGGACAAGCAGGTGGAGGCTGTGGCCGTCTGCCTGCTCTGGGCGACGGTCAATCCGGAGCACGAGCTCGCGGTCGGGGAGGTGCTGCGGCGGAGGCTGCCGGACGTGCCCTACACGTTGTCGCACGCGCTCAACCCGTCGTTGCGGGAGTACAGGCGCGCGTCCTCGACCGCCATCGACGCGTCGCTCAAGCCGCTCATGAGCGAATACATCCACTCACTCACCTCGCGGCTGCGCGAAGCCGGACTCGGCGGACGCATCCTGATGGTCACCTCGATGGGCGGGGTCGTCGACGTGCACGACGCGTCGGCCGCGCCGATCCTCACCATCAACTCCGGCCCCTCGATGGCCCCCGTCGCAGGCCGCGCGTACGGCACAGCCGACCTTGGCGCGGAGACGGTGATCGTGGCCGACGCGGGTGGCACGACCTACGACGTCACATTGGTGCGGCATGGGGAGATTCCCACGACTCGCACGGCGTGGATCGGTCCCGAGGGTCTTGGGCACATGACCGGGTTGCCGTCGATCGATGTGAAGAGTGTGGGTGCGGGGGGCGGCAGCATCGCCTGGGTTGACGCGGGGGGATTGCTCCACGTCGGTCCGCAGAGTGCAGGTTCGGTGCCCGGACCGGCCTGTTACGGTCGCGGTGGTGTGCGGGCCACCGTCACCGACGCGGCTCTTGTCCTGGGTTATCTGGACCCGGCGGCATTCTCCAGCGGGTCGATGACGCTCGACCCGGAAGCCGCACTCGCAGCGGTGACCCGGGATGTGGCCGGGCCATTGGGGCTTTCGGCGATCGACGCGGCTTATGCCGTACTCGAACTCACCACCGAGCAGATGGTGCACGCCATCGAGGAGATCACACTCCAGCAGGGCATCGACCCCGCGCGGGCCGTGCTCGTCGGCGGGGGAGGGGCGGCCGGGCTCAACGCGGCGGCGGTGGCCGGGCGGCTGGGCAGCCGTCGGCTC
Organism: Sinosporangium siamense; assembly: GCF_016863435.1. Taxonomy (GTDB): domain Bacteria; phylum Actinomycetota; class Actinomycetes; order Streptosporangiales; family Streptosporangiaceae; genus Sinosporangium; species Sinosporangium siamense. The sequence continues at coordinate 71,189 of NZ_BOOW01000054.1, read as the reverse complement.
ATCGTGCCGGCGGTGGGTGCGGCTCTTGCTGCGGCAGGGGCGCTTATGTCGGATCTCACCGCTGTCTATTCGGCGACCGTGCCCGCATTGACCAGCGCTTTCGACATCGACGGGGTCAATGCCGCCTTGAGTGGACTTGTCGCACGGTGCGGGGAGTTCGCCGAACATGTGGGAGCGACGTGGGATGACGCGCTCGTCACCCTGTTCGCCGAGGCGCGGTATCCGCAGCAGATCTGGGAACTGGAAGTGCCGCTGCGGGTGGAACGTTTCGCCTCCGCGGCCGATGTGGCGGCTTTCAGCGACGACTTCCATGCGACACATCAGCAGGTTCTGGGCATCACCGATGCCGCTTCGCCGGTCGAGATCGTCGGGTGGGGTGCCCGGGTCAGGGTCCCGCTCCGCGCGGCGGCGGACGCGCTCACTGCCCGGGTCACCGGAGATGCGGCGGTTTCGGTGCGGCAGGCATATGTGCACGGCGTGGGCATGACGGACGTGCCGGTCCGGCCGCTTGGCACCATCGCGCCCGGGGAGATGTTGCAGGGGCCGATGCTGATCGAGTCGCCCTTCACGACGGTGGTCGTCGCCGACAAGAGCACGGGGACGGTCAGCGACTCCGGCTCGCTGATCATCCAACCGAGGAGCATCCATGTCTAGTGGCGTTCGTGATGGTGCGCGGATGGCTGTGCTGAGCCATCGCTTTCAGGCCATCGTCCGGCGTATGTCCAACACTCTGGCGCGGTCCGGGCGGTCGGGCGTGCTGAACACGGCGCGGGACTTCTCCTGCTGTGTGCTCACGGCGGCCGGGGATGTGCTGATGACGGGCGACAGTCCGCCGATCCACGTGATGGGCGGGCCCGACCTGCAGGCACGGTCGATGCTGGACTTCTATCCGGTGCCTCGTGCCGGGGACGCCTTCCTCCACAACTCGCCCTATCATGGCAACACGCATGCGGCCGATCACTCGATTCTGGTGCCTGTCGTCGACGCCGCCGGGGTGCATCGGTTCACCGTGCTCGCCAAGGCGCACCAGGCGGACTGCGGGAACTCCGTGCCTACGACCTACATGGCGAGTGCTCGCGATGTATACGAGGAAGGGGCGTTGATCTTCCCGGTCGTGCGGGTGCAGGAGGATTACGAGGACTGCGAGGACATCCTGCGGATGTGCGAGATGCGCATCCGGGTGCCTGACCAGTGGCGGGGGGACTATCTGGCGGTCCTCGGCAGTGCGCGTATCGGTGAGCTGGCGGTGCTGCAGTTGGCGGACGAGGTCGGGTGGGAGACACTCGACGCCTTCGCCAACAACTGGCTCGATTACAGCGAAGCCCGGATGGAAGCCGTGATTCGCGAGCTTCCGGCCGGGGAGGCGATCACGACCACCTGCCACGACCCGTTCCCCGGGGTGCCCGACGGCGTGCCGCTTCAGGCGAAGGTCACCGTACGGCCCGAGGACGGGATGATCGACGTCGACCTGCGCGACAATCCGGACTGCGTGCCGTCCGGGCTGAACTTGAGTGAGGCCTCGTCCCGTACGGCGGCCCTCATCGGGGTCTTCAACAGCATCGACGCCGGGGTGCCGCACAACCAGGGGAGTTTCCGCCGCATTCAGGTTCATTTGCGGGAGAACTGCTGCGTTGGCATCGTGCGACACCCGCACAGCACCTCCGTCGCCACCACGAACCTCGCCAACCGGGTGGGGAACATCGTGCAGCGGGCCATGGCGGAAATCGGCGACGGCATCGGGCTTGCTGAGGTCGGGTCCGGCATGTCGCCCTCCGAGGCCGTGGTCTCCGGGGTCGATCGGCGCCACGGGGCCGTGCCGTACGTGAACCAGATCTTCACCGGGCCCAACGGCGGAGCGGGCGCGCCTTCCGCCGATGGATGGCTGACGATGTCCGACCTTGGCAGCGGGGGGACGCTCCTGCTCGACAGCGTGGAGATCGACGAGCTCAAGCAGCCCATCGTCATCCACCGGCGGGCCCTCGCGATCGACACCGAGGGGGCCGGGCGGCATCGCGGTGCCCCTGGGCTTGAGGTCGAGTATGGGCCGGTTGCCGGTGAGATGGAGGCGGTGTACGCCAACGACGGGTCGATCAATCCCATGATGGGGGCGCGGGGCGGCCTGGCCGGGGCACCTTCCGCGCAACTCATGCGAAACCAGGATGGCGAGCTGGTGGAACTCGACATCTGCGGACCGGTGCTAGTGCAGGCCGGGGAGCGGCTCGTCGCACGGACCAGCGGCGGCGGGGGGTACGGTGACCCGCGCGATCGGGACCCCGAGGCTGTGGCGCAAGACGTGCGGGAAGGCTGGATCAGCCGGGAAAGGGCCCTGGAGGTGTATGGCGTGGTGGTCGCGGAATAGCGGGATAGGCCTGTTGGTTGTGGCGCCTGTAGGAGGTTGGTGCACCAGCACCAATGCGCTGTCAGGGCAGTGAACGGCCCTGAGAAACGGGAGAGAGCCATGTCATTCCAGGCCTACCTCGACAACATTGAGGACAAGACCGGTCTGACGCCGCGAGAGTTCATCGCGCAGGCGAAGGAGCGCGGTTACGACAACCCGTCTACCAAAGCAGGAACCATCGTCGAGTGGCTGAAACAGGACTATGACCTTGGGCGTGGACATGCGATGGCATTGGTACATGTGATCAAGAAGGGGCCGAAGATCGACGCCAAGCACGTCGGCACTACGGGCACCCACCGGGACGATTCCGACACGCTGTGGCTGGACGGCAAGCAGAACCGGCCCCAAGCAGGCTGACAGACGGGCCTGTCCGGGAACCACCCCTGATCACCGGCCCGGGGTGGTTCCAGGTTCGGGGCGGGATGTCACGTGAGAAGCTGGCGGAGCATTTCCAGCAGCACCGTGCCGGCTCCCGCGCCTAGAAAGGCGACGGCGCAGCCGCCGGATTGTTTGGCGGCGGCGCGGCGTCCCCGTTCAGAGGACATAGTGATCTTGTGATTCTGGCGGCGTGAATCGTCCCAGTCGGCAAAGCGGTCGACGAATTCGGCCTTGTACTGCGCGGGGGTCAGTTCGTGGCGGCGCCATGACTCGTGCCATTCCGGTCGTCGCCGTGGCGCCTGACGCTGCTGTTCGGCGGCCAGCCGGTCGGCGACCTCCTGGCCGCGGGCGTTGGCGAACAGTCCGCCGCGGGTCGTCTCGACTTCCTTCTCCAAAAGCCTCAGTGCTTCGCCTGCGGAAAGGACCCTGATTCCCGCGGCCTCCGCTTTCTGCACTCGGGGGTCGTCCGTGGCCGCTCCGTCGGTCACCACCAATCGGACGGTCTTGGTCACGTTCACCGCCACGGAGGCACCGTGCGCCGAGCCGAAGTCCATCACTTCCATCACACCGCGGCTGTCACCCACCGGTAGCAGCCGCCAGCCTTTGAGCGGTCCGTTGCTGCGGGCGCGGTCGGCCGCGGCGGCTTGTTCCAAGTCGCCGATCAGATGAGTGGCGGCCAGTTCCCTGGCGGCCCGTTGCAACTCTTTGAGTTCCGCCGCTGTGACGACCCCGTCGGATTCGGCTTCTGTGCGGACTTCAGCGAGGTAACGCTCGTGGACCTCGCGAGCGGTGGTCTGGGTAAGGCCGGCGCGGGAGGCCAGAAGCGCGAGTTGCTGGGCTTCCTCTCCGACGATTCGGCCGTCGGCCAGAGCGTGGCCGAGCATTGCCGTGTAATCGGCCACGCCTTGGGGACGAGGCGCGGGCGGTTGGGCCGTCAACGGAAGGCGCGCGGTGAGAGTCGCCAGCCAGCCGTCGGAGCCTTTGCGGAGTCCGGCGGCGCGTGGGGCGATGAAACCGCTGCGCGGGTACGGCGGGAGCATCACCGGCGCCGTTCCGTTCCATGACAGTGGCTCGGGGGCTTCGGTGATGAACGTCGACAACATCCAGGCGAGGGTGCGGGCATCGCCCAGGGCGGAGTGTGCGGCGGCGGGCCAGTCTCCGGTGATGAGGTTGGCGACGTCGATCAGGCGGTAGCCGTACCGGTCGAGGTGAGTGCGTGTCATGACGAGCGTGCATAAACCCGGAATATCGGGCACGTTTATGCCCAGGCGACCGAATTCGGCGGTGAGAAACTGGTCCTCATAGTCGAGGTTGTGGCTGACCACGATCGCGCCGCTCAAGTATGTGAGGACGTCCCCGGCGATGTGCTCGAACTTGGGAGCGCCCTTGACGACGGCGTTCGTGATGCCGTGGTACTCGTCGTTGGTGATGCGTAAGCCGGGGTCCACGAGGGTGGAATACTCGTCGAGCACGACGCCGTCGCCCCGCATGCGCACGATGCCGATCTCGCAGACGCGTGAACCCTTGCGTGCGTGGAGGCCTGTCGTCTCCAGGTCGACTGCGGCGAAGGTGAGGTTTCGCGGGTCTATGCCTGGCTTCCGTGTGAGTTGACCCTGCGCGAACATGGTGCAATCTCCCAAGTTTGAATTCTTGTAAGAGTGCGCATGGTCGCAGGAATTATCCACCTCATGCAATGGAATCGCGGATAAAAGCCCAGGTCGACGTGGTTGAGGCGTGTCGAATGAGGGCTATATCGGGCAAAGTTCGCGCATGGGTGTCGCTCGCCCAAGTCGGACGTTGAGGGAGTGGAGGGGACATGTTGCCGGACACGTGTCCCCTCCACTCCACAGATCAGCGAGTCGGAGTCATCGTGGTTGAGCCGGGAGGCTCATATGGATGGCCGTTCGGTGCACGGGTGGGTCGGAGTCCCTCAGGTGGCGGGGTGCCTAAGACGGGGGGTCGCCGAACGGGAAGCCGAAGTTCCAGCCGTCGATGATGGCCTTGGGACCGATGACGATGCTGTCGTTGTCCAGGTCGTAGCGGACGTAGGTGTTGCCGGAGAAGAGCCAGAGGTGGTTGTCGAAGCCGGTGAAGCGTACGGCGGCGTCGATGCGCAGGTCGAAGCCGGTGCCTCGGAGGCCGGCCCAGCCGTCCGCAATGGGTTTCGGGCCCAAGACCACCTTGTTGTTGGTGAGGTCGTAGCGGAGGTATTGGTCGTCCTTGAAGAGCCAGGCTCGGTCGGATTCGCCCGGGACGAGGACTGCGGCGTCGACGTGGTCGAAGCCCGCTGATTTGAGGCCGGGCCACCCGTTCTCGATCAGGTATGGGCCGCTGTAGACACTGTCGTTCTCGATGTCATAGGTGAGATATGAGTGGCCGTGGAACAACCACGCTTTGGACTTCCCGGGTATGTTCAGTGCGGCGTCTATGCGCCGGCAGAAGTCCTTGTACGGCTTGAGGCCCTGCCATCCGTCGGCTATCGGGGTCGTTACATGGCTGATGACGTTGTTCGGTGTGTTGAAACGAACGTAGTAGCCGTCGTGGAAGAACCAGATCTCTCCGTTTGAGGTCGGGTGGGCGAGGGCCGCGTCCATCCGGTCGATGAACAGTTTGTCGCGGAAGCCCGACCAGCCTTCGGCGATCGGTTTGGGCTGGATCCCCATCCGGCACTCGTAAGTGTTGTAACGGAGATATTCGTCGTCCCGGAAGAGCCACATCTCGTTTGGCGACCCGGGGCAGGCCAATGCGGCGCTCACACCGTGGATGAAGTTCGTGTCCTCCAATCCGGGCAGTGCGCTCTTGATGAGATTCGGGCCGCTGATCGTGTCGTCGTCGAGGTTGTAGTGGACGACCTCGGGCCCGCGGAAGAGATAGAGGGCATTGGCGCCGCTCGGGTCCTTGACCGCCGCGTCGATGTAGTCGACGAATGTGGTGTCCTGCAGGCCCGGCCAGCCGTCGTATATTTCTTTCGGGCCCACCAGGATTCTGTCTTCGCGGGCGCTGTATCGGACGTACTGCGAGCCGCGGAACAACCACATGATGTCCTGGTGGCCGGGAACGACGGTGGCCGTGCTCACGCCGTTGGCGAATTCGGTGCCGCTGAGTGCCGACCAGGCGCTCCCGATCGGCCAGGGTCCGTCGAGGAAGGCGTCGGCTGCCAGGTCGTAGACCATGAGCTCGTTGGACTGCAAGAAGATCGCGGTCTGCCGGCCTTCGAGCATGTTGACCGCCGTGTCGATCACCGGATAGTGGATGTGGCCGTCGTCGGTAGCGGCCAGGACGGCATCGACGCTCCGCACGCTTCGGCTGCTTGAGGTGCTCGACGTGCTCGTGCCGGAGACGGCCTTGAGATAAATGATCGCGAGCGCCGCCGCGACCTCAAACACATTGGTGAAGGTCATCGAGCCGATCGTGAGCGGGGGGAGGGCTCGCTCGTCGTCCACAGCCAACTGGCTTTCCATGCGCCTTTGGAGATGAAGACTGATGACCTGCCACCTTCTCTCCAGCTCATACATCTGGGTCCGGGTGTCCGGATCCACAGCCCGGTATCCACTCCATGCCGTCTCGATCGCCTGGGAGATGTACCGGAAGCGTGCCGCCTCGCAGATCATCTCCGTCAACAAGAGCATTGCTGCAGCCATATCCTGAGTGGTTGGAGAAACCTGGAGTAAATCATTGATCCGTCCCACCAGGCTTTCCCGGGACATCGTGATCTCTCTGCGATCTGTTGCGACGTGGGCGGCGCGCTCCAGATCCTGGTAGTTCTCTCCGACGCCGACTGCCGTCAGATTTGCCGCGGGAACCCAGTCCAGTGTCTGCATCCTCTGTCTGTCGCCGTTGCCTCCAAAATAATAGAAGCGGCGGGCGTTGCCTTGGGGATCTACTTGGGCGAAACCTACGTTGTAGAGATCGTTTCGTCGGATGTAGAGGTCTATGCTGCCGCCGGCCACTCTCAGCCGTACACTGAAGTAGGCGTCTCTTTCGGTGGGATCGACGCTTTGGTCCGTGCGATAAACGATTCTGCGGGCGGCGCCCTCCCTATAGTCCGCATAAGTAAGAGCGCCGTTCTCCGTCACGCCGGAACGGATGGCTCGGATGAAATCGCGATAGTCGTTGTCATAGCCTTCTTCTCTTGTGAGGTCGAGCGTGGCGATCGGGTCAAGCAGCGGCATGCCGATTACCCTTCGTGTGTGTTGTGATCGCTGGAGCCGGAGGGGCGACGAAAGTGAGCATTTCGGTCGGGCCGGAATTTCCTTGCAATGCCTCGCCGGGTGGTGCGGCATTGAGGTGCTGTGCTCATTGCTACGTTCCAGGAATTACCGCTAATACCCGCATATATCCCCCGTAAACGGGATCACTCTGACGGGCTTAGTCGGCTAAAGGTCCCGTTTATGGCCTGCTGGTGGGTGAAGACGCCATATAGCGCACTCTGTGGGCGAATGTGAAGTTTTCTGTCATGATTGTTTTTTGGGGCGACTTGACATATGTTCCGGCTGTAAGTCGTTATAAGCAGGGAGAACGTGTGCCCGAACTGGTGGCCCCCCAGCTCGTCGTCAACAGTCGGATGATCTACTTCGGCTGGATACCGGCCGACCCGGAAGCCGTCGAGGGCCTGGTGCCCGCCGACCTGAAGCCGGCCGCCAACCGGCAGGTGTTCATGAACCAGTACGTGGTCGACCGCCCCGAGCAGACCTCGGGTTTCGGTGCCTACTCCCTGACCTACATCGGCCCCGACCTGGCCGACGCCTATGCTCCCGACGGCGAGACCAACGGCCGCTGGTGGACGCACTACTTCAACTCCAGCCCGGTCGTGCGCGACTACGCCGCCGCCCGGGGCGTGCCCGCCACCGAGGGCCGCACCACCATCGAGGTCAAGGGCAAGAAGCTCGTGGCCACGACCGAGATCGACGGCGTGCCGGTGATCCGTACAACGGCCAGGGTCGGCAAAACCGGTGCGGCGGTCAACCGGGGGCAGTTGCGCTATATCACCGAGGTCGACGGGCAAAAGCTCAGCGGCGTTTACCCGTTCGTCGCCGAGCCGGTCGATCCGTTCGAGGTTGTTTCGCTGGAGTTCCTGGACCCCTCACACCCTGTCTACGCCCTCCGCCCGGCCGACCCATTGGAGATCACCTGGGGCTTCTACTCGCCTCGGTCGTCCTTCACATATCCCGGCGGTGAATCGGTCACGACCGAGCCCATTTCAGCCTGCTAGAGCAGGTCGCGGGCTCGTTGCGGGCCGCCTGACTTGATCGTTCAGGTCACCGCGGCCATCAACACGCCGATCGAGGTGCGCCCGTTCGCCGCCACGTCCGAATAATGATCGACAAGGAAGCGATCGGCCGGATCTTCCGCGAGGAGTACGGCCGGTCGCTGGCCGCCCTGATCAGCCTGCTCGGCGACATCGACGTGGCCGAGGACGCGCTGCAGGAGGCCTGCACACTGGCGCTGGGCAGGTGGCCGGTCGAAGGACCGCCGCGAGACTTCCTCCACTCCGGCGGCCGCACGCCGCGACGGTGAACCGTCGTCTCCTGATGTGACGTGCGGCCCACGATCGGGAAGTGCTGCCAGGCCGGCAGCGATGAGCGGATCGGCCTTGCGGGGATCAGGCGGGAGTCGTGGGCTCGTCGGCCGGACCGATGCCGTGCTCCCGGCCGCAGTGTCGTCGGTGCGTGAGCAGGGCGGTGGCGGAGCGCTCCCGGCGGGCCGTGCCGGTTGATCGGCCGTGGAAGTGGGCGCGGCGAGGCTGCGGCGGAGGAGGTGGCATCCGTCGAAAGGCCTGGTCAGCCGTCAGTGCAGAGGTTTGTCGCTCCAGCGGTGACTTTTAGTAAAGGTGCAGGTCACTCGTTGACAATCGATTGCCATCAGGAATAGCGTCACACTCTGAAACGCAGCACGATGCCTAGGAGAAGCCGTGAGCGACATTCCCGAGATCGTTACCGTCGGTCAGTCGGAGATCATTCACCACGAGGGCTATGACCCGGACATCGTCAGCCCCTTCGTCCCGGCCATCCGCGTCGTGTCGTCGGCGCGCCTGGTCTTCATCTCCGGGGTGACCGGGGCACCGGTCTACCACGACCACCCGCACCGGCCCGAGGTCTTCGACGCGATCCCCGCAGACGGCGCCGCACAGGCTCGCACCGCCTTTGAACACCTGGACCAGGCCCTGCGCGCCGCGGGGGCCGAGCGCCGTGACGTGGTGAACCTGATCCGGTTCTTCACCAACGTCGCCGAGGACCAGGACGCGGTGAACCGGATCCAGGCGGAGTGGTTCGGCGGTCACATTCCCACCAGCACCACCGTGGAGGTGACGCGGCTGGCGACCGATCCCCGGCTGCGGCTGGAGATCCACGTTGTCGCCGCCGCGCCGCCGGCCTGATCCGCCCTTCACGTTTCGTACTGCGACCGTGTGTGCATCGAGAGGTGGACATGAACGCATCCCAGACCTCCGAGAGCACTGCCGGGCCGGTCGCCGGCGGGACCGGCGCCGCCGGCCGGACCCCGGTCAGGCCGGCGCGCGTCACGGTCCCGTCGGCCCTGGTGATGACCGCGTTACTCTTCGCCGGTAGCGCGTTATTCGTCCCCGGGACACTGGCGACGGACTCGCTCCTGTCGATGGCGCCCTTCGCGGCGCTGCTGGCCGTCACGGCCATCGGCCAGATGCTCGTGATCCAGCAGGGAGGGCTGGACCTCTCGGTCGCCGGCGTCATCTCGATGTCCGCGGTGATCGTGACCAAATATCCCGGCGGAGCCGACTCCGGGCTGGTGCCCGCGCTCCTGCTGGTCGTCCTGCTCGCCCTCGCCGTAGGCCTCGCGCACGGCTACCTGGTCACCGTGGTCGGGGTGACGCCGCTGGTGGCGACGCTGGGCGGCAACGCGCTGCTCCTCGGCGGAGTCCAGCACTTCACCAACGGCTCGCCCGGCGCGGTGCCCGCCGGTCTGCAGAGGTTCGCGCTGGCCAAGACGCTCGGGGTGCCCAACACCGTGCTCATCGCGGTGTCGGTCGCGGTGATCGTGGCGCTTGTCGTCCACCGGACCGTGCTAGGCAGGCGGTTCCAGGCGGTGGGTGCCAATCCGGCCGCGGCGCGGGCGGCTGCCATCTCGCTCATCCGGTACGGCACGGGCACCTATGTCTGCGCCGCGCTCTGCCACGCCGCGGCGGGCGTCCTTCTGGCCGGATTCATCCGTACACCGGCTTTGAACATCGGAGACAGCTACCTGCTCGCCGGTATCGCCGCCGTGGTGGTGGGCGGCACCGCGCTCGCCGGAGGCCGTGGAACGGTCCTCGGCACTGTGTTGGGAGCGCTCTTCCTTACCTAGCTCAACCAGATTGTCCTGTCCCTGGGAGCCGGGACGGCGGTGCAGTACCTGATCCAGGGCCTGATCATCGCGCTCGGCGTGATCCTCTACCGAGTCCGCCGGCGCTCGGCCCCGGCGAGACGGGGCGCCCGGCGACGTGAGAAGGCCGTCCAGGGGCCCAACGACTCCCAGGAGGGCAGATAGATGAACGGAACTTCCACACGGCGCGTCCCCTTAAAGACCAGGGCGCTGGGATGCGCGGCGGCCGCCATGGTGCTCACGCTGAGCGCCTGCGGCACGAACGGCTCCGGCGGCACGAACGGCGGCGGCTCAGGCACTGTCGGCAAGGTCAGGGCAGGCGAGCGCGGCACCGTGGCCGAGCTGAAGACCATGGCGGAGGTGTGCGGCGACAAGCCCATCACCGTGGCGCACATCGACGGCGCGCAGAACTCCTGGCGCAAGGTCGCCCACGCCGAGCTGCTGGACGAGGCAGCCAAGTGTCCCAACATCACCAAGGTCACCTACCACAACGCGCAGGGCGACCCCTCCAAGATGATCTCGGAGATCAACGCGGCCGTGGCCAAGGGCGTCGATGTGATCGTCACCCTGCCGGACGCGGGCGACGCGCTGCTGCCGACCCTTCGCCGGGCCATGCAGCGCGGAGTGGCGGTCGTGCCGTGGGCCGTGGGGACCATGGGCGGCACGCCCGGCGTGGACTACGTGGACGCGCCGACCTTCGACGGCGTGGCGATGGGCCGGGCGTGGGCCGAATGGATGGTCAAGCGGCTCGACGGGAAAGGCGACATCGTCTTCCTCGGCGGCACGCCGGGCAACCCGGCGAGCCTGAGTGAGGCCGAGGGCATCAAGCAGGTGCTGGCCCGGCATCCGGGGATGAGGCTGCTCGGCGACGGTCCCACCGACACGAACTGGGACCAGGCCCAGGCGCAGAAGGTGATGTCCGGTCTGCTGTCGAAGCACGCGAAGATCGACGGCGTCATCGCCGACTCGGGCCTGGTCTCCGCGGGAGCGATCCGGGCGTTCGTGAACGCCGGCCGTCCGCTCGTGCCGTGGAGCGCGGGCGACATCAACGAGCTGGCCTGCCTGTACAAGGAGCACAAGCCGAAGAACGAGAACTTCGAGCTGAGCACGATCTCCTCCTACACGTGGATCATCCGGCTCGCGTTGCGCAAGGGCGTGGCCGCGGCCAACGGCAAGCCGAACGACGAGCCGTCCGTCATCGAGGTCCCGTTCACGGAGGATTCGACGGCGGGCAGCGATCTGGCGCCGAAGTGCGAGCCGAGCCTGCCCCCGGACGCCACGCTGTCCGCGCAACTCCCCGCGGACAAGCTCGCCCAGTTGTTCACCAGCGGAGGATGACATGACAAGCGACGGTCCCGTGAACGGCCCCGTACTGCGCCTGACCGGAGTGACGAAACGCTACCCCGGGGTCGTGGCCCTGCGCTCCGCCGAGCTCGAGGTCCTCCCCGGCGAGGTGCACGCGATCGTCGGGGAGAACGGCGCGGGCAAGTCGACGCTGATGGCCATCGCCGCGGGGTCGCTGCTCGCCGACACCGGCACCGTGGAGATCTGTCACCAGGTCATGCGGCATCCGTCGCCGTCGGCCGCGCAGGAACTCGGCCTGGCCGTCGTCTACCAGCAGCCCGCCCTGCTGCCCGACCTGACGGTGATGGAGAACCTGGTGTTCGCGATGCTGCCCGCCTGGCGGCCGCCGATGAGCCGGGCGGCGACGTGGGCGCGGGAGCGGCTGGACCTCGTCGGCGCGGACGTGGGCCTGCACGAACGGATCTCCGGCCTCTCGGTCGCCGACCGCCAGCTCGTCGAGATCGCCAAGGCGCTGGCCATGGAGCCGCGCGTGCTCATCCTCGACGAGCCGACCGAGGCCCTCGTCGCCGAGGACGTGGAGCGGCTGTTCGAGCAGGTGCGCCGCTTCGCCGCCACCGGCACCGCCGTCGTCTACATCTCACACCGCCTCCCCGAGGTGCGGCGCATCGCCGACCGGATCACCGTGCTCCGCGACGGGGAGACGCGCGGAACCTTCAACATGGCCGACGTGACCGAGGAGGACGTGCTGCGCCTCATCGTGGGCCGTCCCATCGACTCCACCTTTCCCGGCAAGGCGACCGGCGACGGTGCGGATCCAGGCGCGGCGCCGGTCCTTGACCTGCGCGCGGTCTCCGGGCCCCGGTTCCACGACATCGACCTGCGCATCCGTCCGGGAGAGGTGGTCGGTCTCGCCGGCATGCCGGGCAACGGGCACCACGACCTCGCCCGCGCCGTCGCGGGGTTGCAGCGCCTCGACGGCGAGGTCCGGATCCAGGGGGCGCCCGTCCGGCCTGCCACGCCCCGGCGCGCCCTCGACGCCGGAATCGTGTATGTTCCCGGCGACCGGCCGCGCGAAGGGCTCTTCAAGTCCCTGTCGGTGCGGGAGAACGCCGCCGTGCTCACGCTCGCCGACCGGGCGAAGGCAGGTTTCGTACGGCGGAGCCAAGAGCGGTCGGTGACGGCGGCGCAGGTCGGCGCGCTCGCGGTGAAGACCCCGTCGCTGGAGACCCCCGCGGGCACGCTCTCCGGCGGCAACCAGCAGAAGGTCGTCCTGGCCCGCTCGCTGCTCGCCCGGCCGCGGCTGCTCATCGCGGAGGAGCCGACCCAGGGCGTGGACGTCGGGACGCGCCTGGAGATCTACCGGATCCTGCGCGGGCTGGCGGACGAAGGCAACGCCGTGCTCGTCGTCTCCTCCGACACCCACGAGCTGCAGGGCCTCTGCGACCGGGTGGTGATCTTCTCGAGGGGGCGGGTGTGCGCCGAGCTGGAGGGCTCCGAGGTGACGGAGGAGGCGATCACCGGGGCGATCCTGAAAGGCTCGCCGTCCAGCGCCGCCGCGACGCCGTACGGCAAGCCGGTCGGCGCCGCGGCGGAGCCGGAGACCGGCCCGCCCGCCTCGCGGCGGTCGCCGTCCGTGCCGTGGGCGAAGAGGCTGATGAGCGGTGACCACGCCCCGGGCATCGTGCTCGCGGTCGCGGCCCTGCTGCTCGTCGCCTTCGGCGCGGCGGGGAACGACCAGTTGCTGACCCCGCAGAACTTCGAAGGCCTGCTCTACACGATGAGCGCGCTCATCTTCGTCTCCCTGGGGCAGATGATCGCCGTCGTCCTGGGCGGGATCGACCTGTCGATCGGACCGTTGACGGGCTTCCTGGTCGTCGTCGCGTCGTTCCTGGCCACCTCGGGCAGCGTCGCCGGCACGGTCACCGCGATCGCCGCCATGGTCGTGCTCGCCGCGCTCGTGGGCGTGCTCAACGGGTCGATGATCCGGCTGGCCGGGATGTCGCCGGTGGTCGCCACGCTGGTCGCCTTCATCGTGCTGCAGGGCGTGTCGCTGCTGCTCCGTCCCCTTCCCGGTGGCTTCATCCACGACAGCGTCATCACCGGGCTGCACGCCACGATCGGGTTCGTGCCGTGGGTGTTCGTCGCCGCGGTCGTCGTCGCGGTGGCCGCCGAATGGGTGCTGCGCCGCACACGCTGGGGGTTGCAGTTGCGCGCGGTGGGCTCCGACGAGCCCGCGGCGCACCGGCTGGCCGCGAAGGTCACGCTGACGCACATCCTCGGGTATGGCGCCTGCTCGGTGTTCGCCGCCCTCGGCGCGATCGTGCTGATGGGCCAGAACGGCATCGGCGACGCGACCGCTGGGCTGACGTACACCTTCAGCAGCATCACCGCGGTCATCCTGGCCGGAGCCAGCATCTACGGCGGCCGGGGCTCCTTCCTCAGCGCGGCCCTGGGCGCGGTGCTGATCGAGGTGACGATCAACGTGAGCGCGTTCCTGGACCTGAACGAGGCCTGGCGGCACTGGCTGCTCGGCATCCTGACGCTGGTCGCCGCGGCGCTGTTCTGCGGCTTCAGGGGCGGGCGCCTGTTCAGGAGGGCCGCGAGCGCATGAGTGTGAGCGAAGCCGCCGGCATCCGCGACAGACGACCGCGTAACGAGAAGCAGGTGAACACGATGGATTCCTCTGCAACGGAGAGCTCGCCCGCCGGGCGGCGGCACGCCGCCGACGTGGCCGCGGGCCGCGAGCCCGCCGATCTCGTCATCACCGGCGGCCGCGTCGTCGACGTCCTGACCGGGTGCATCTACCGGGGCGACGTGGCGGTCGCCGGAGCCAGGATCGCGGCGGTCGGCGACGTCGGGCACTGCGTCGGCGACGGCACGGAGCGCATCGACGCCACGGGCGTGTTCGTGCTGCCGGGGTTCATCGACCCGCACTTCCACGTGGGCTTCTCGCAGGTGACCGTCGAGCGGCTGGCCGAGCTGCTCGTGCCCATGGGAACGGTCGCGCTGAGCAGCTGCTTCTCTGAGTCCGCCTACATCGCGGGCCACCGCGCGGTGGAGGCGCAGCTGGAAAGGGGAGCTGGCACGGGCCTGGACGCCCTGCTCTCGCCCTTCTTCGCCGGCGCGCTCGGGTTCGGCGAGTTCGGCTGCCTGAACCGGTTCTCGATCGAGGACCTGCGGGCGCTGGTCGAGCACGAGCAGTGCGTCGAGCTGCGTGAGTGGAACGACGACGCGAGCCGGTTGCCTGTCCCCGGGCTGGCCGGGGTGTGGGCCGAGGCGATCCAGCGCGGCCGGGTGATCGGCGGGCACATGGAGGGGCTGTCCGGTCCTGCCGTACAGGCCGCGGTGGCGCAGGGCGTGGCCTCCGACCACGAGGTCACCACGGTTGAAGAGGCACTTGAGCGTGTACGGCTCGGCGTGGTCGTCCAGCTGCGTGAGGGCTCCTCGACCCAGGACCTGCTCAACGTCCTGCCCGCCATCACCGAGTTCGGCGCCGACCCCTCGATGTTCAGCGCGTGCAGTGACGAGCAGGAGCTGCACAGCCTCGCCGAGCTCGGGCACCAGGACCACAAGCTGCGCATGCTGGTCCGCAACGGGGTCGCGCCGGTGGACGCCGTCCGCATGGTGACGCTGAACGCGGCCCGGTCCATGGGCCTGGAGCGGGACTACGGCGCGGTGCTGCCCGGCCGTCTGGCCTCGCTCGCGCTGGTCGAGGACCTGGCCTCTTTCCGGGTCGTGCGCACGCTCAGCCGTGGCCGGCTGTGCGCGGAGAACGGCAGGTACCTGCTGCCCAGCAGGGTTGAGGACTATCCGGCCGAGTGGAACGACATGGTGCGGGTGGGCCGCACCCTCACAGGGGACGACTTCCGGCTGCCGGTGGCGGACGGAACTCAGGCCCTCAGGGTGATCGGGATAACCCCCGGGTCGCTCCGTACGGCGGAGCAGTTGCTCGACCTGCCGGTCCGCGACGGCGGGCCGGTGGCGGACGAGGACCGGGACATCGCCAAGATCGCCGTCGTGGACCGGCACGAGGCGTCGGGCCGTCTCGCGACGGCGCTGATCGGCGGGCTGGGCGTACGGCGAGGCGCGGTCGCGGCGACGATCAACGCCGGGGTCATGAACCTCATGGTGGTGGGGGTGGACGACGAGGACATGGCGCTCGCGGCCAACCGCTGCGCCGAGCTGAAGGGCGGGATCGTGGTGGTCCGTGACGGCGAGGTCCGGGCCGAGGTGGCGTTGCCGACCTTCGGCATCGTCTCGCACGCGCCCCTTGCCCAGACGCTCGCGAGCTCCCGGAGCGTCGCGGAGGCCATCAGGGACGAGCTCGGCTCGCCGCTGCCCGGCCTGGTGCCGAGCGCCGGGTTCGCCTGCCTGGCGGCGAGCATCCCCGGGCTCAAGATGACCGAATACGGGCTGGTCAGGGTCGCGCGCGGCGGCATCCGGGAGTGGGTCCCGCTCGCCGGGTGACCACCGGCGAAGAACAGCATTCTTTTCACGTATTAGTTGGCAAACGATTGCATAGAATGGAACGACGATGACCGAGACGACTACCGGAGCAGCTCCCAGAGTCGGCTGGATCGGCGCCGGCCGCATGGGCGCAGCGATGGCCGAGCGCCTGGCGAAGGCGGGGGTGGACCTGGCCGTGTGGAACCGCACGGCCGCCAAGGCCGCGCCGCTCAAGAAGTTCGGCGCCACCGTGAGCGAGACCATCGCCGGTC
Organism: Sinosporangium siamense; assembly: GCF_016863435.1. GTDB lineage: Bacteria > Actinomycetota > Actinomycetes > Streptosporangiales > Streptosporangiaceae > Sinosporangium > Sinosporangium siamense. The sequence goes on along the minus strand of NZ_BOOW01000054.1, from coordinate 55,055 downwards.
TGCGCGACCGGGACGTGGTGTTCACGATGGTTTCCACCTCCGAGGACCTGGAGCGCGTGCTCCTGGGCGAGGGCGGCCTGCTCGCCGGCGAGCGGTGCCCCGCCGTCGTCGTCGACTGCTCGACGGTCTCCACCGACGCCTCCGAGGCGCTGCGGCGGCAGTGCGCGGAACGCGGCGTCGACTTCCTCGCCGCGCCCGTCAGCGGCAACGGCAAGGTCGTCCGGGCCGGTGCGCTCAGCATCGTGGTCTCAGGCCCGGAGGAGACATATGCCAAGGTCGCGCACCTGCTCGGGCACATCGGCGCGTCGGTCACCTACGTCGGCGAGGGCGACATCGCGCGGCTGGTGAAGATCGCGCACAACCTGATGCTCGGCGTCGTTACCCAGACGATGGCCGAGATCACCGTGCTGGCCGAGAAGGGCGGGGTCTCCCGCAACGCCTTCCTGTCCTTCCTGAACGACAGCGTCATGGGCTCGGTCTTCACCCGCTACAAGTCGCCCGCGTTCGTCAACCTCGACTACACGCCGACCTTCACCCCGATCCTGCTCCGCAAGGACTTCGACCTCGGGCTCGCCGCGGCCCGCAAGCTCGACGTGCCCATGCCGGTCACCGCGGCCACCGCGCAGCTCGTCCAGGCCAGTGTCGGCAGCGGCCGGGTGGAGGAGGACTTCGCGATCCTGCTCGACCTGCAGGCCGCCGCCTCCGGGATCACCCTCAAGCCGGAGGACGTGTCCGTGGACGACGGCCTCGGAGCCGCCGACGAGGCGGCGCGGTCATGAGCGGGGCACCGCTGCCCGCGCCGGGGCACATGGGGGTCGACTACGAGCAGCGCGTCGACTTCGACCGGCTGCGGAGCTACCGGCTGGAGCGGGCGCAAGCCTCGCTTGAGGCGAGCGAGTGCGGGGCCTTCCTGCTGTTCGACTTCTACAACATCCGCTACACCACCCAGACCTGGATCGGCGGCGCACTCGGCGACAAGATGACCAGGTACGCCCTGCTCACCAGGGGCGGCGAGCCGATGCTGTGGGACTTCGGGTCCGCGGCCCGCCACCACAGGCTGTACAGCCCATGGCTCGACCCGGACAACTGCCACGCCGGAATGCTCGGCCTGAGGGGCGCCATCGCCCCCACCGCCGGCCTCATGCGGGACGCCGTACGCCAGATCAAGGGCCTGCTTGAGGACACGGGGGTCGCGGACGCCCCCGTGGGCGTGGACGTCGTCGAACCGCCGTTCCTCTTCGAGATGCAGCGCCAGGGGCTGACGGTGGTGGACGCCCAGCAGGCCATGCTCGACGCCAGGCAGATCAAGTCGAACGACGAGATCATGCTGCTCACCCAGGCGGCGGCGATGGTCGACGGCGTCTACCAGGACATCCTGGAGGCGCTCAAGCCGGGGATCAGGGAGAACGAGATCGTCGCGCTCGCGAGCAAACGCCTGTACGAGATGGGCTCCGACCAGGTCGAGGCGATCAACGCCGTCAGCGGCGAGCGGTGCAACCCGCACCCGCACAACTTCTCCGACCGGTTGATCAGGCCGGGCGACCAGGCGTTCTTCGACATCATTCACTCCTTCAACGGCTACAGGACCTGCTACTACCGGACGTTCGGCGTGGGCAGCGCGACGCCGTCCCAGCGCGACGCCTACACCCGGGCCCGGGAGTGGATGGACGCCTCGATCGACGCCGTCAAGGTGGGCGCGAGCACCGCCGACGTGGCCGCCGTGTGGCCGGCGGCCACCGAGTTCGGCTTCGAGAACGAGCTGGCCGCCTTCGGCCTCCAGTTCGGCCACGGCCTCGGGCTCGGCCTGCACGAACGGCCGATCATCTCGCGGCTCAACAGCATGCGGGAACCGGTCGAGCTGCAGGCCGGCATGGTGTTCGCGCTGGAGACCTACTGCCCCGCCTCCGACGGCTTCTCCGCCGCCCGGATCGAGGAGGAGGTCGTCGTCACCGAGGACGGCCCTCGCGTGCTCACCCTTTTCCCCGCCCGTGACCTCGTCGTCGCCAATCCCTACTGAGCCCGCTCCGCACCGTGAAAGAAAGGAGGAAGCCATGGCGGACAACAACACCCTGACAGCCGGCCGCGACCTGCTCACCGACCTCTACCTCGGCGGCAAGGCGGTCCCGGCCGCAGGCGGCGCCCGCTTCCCCGTGGTGGACCCCTCGACCGGCGAGGTGATCGCCTCGGTGGCGGACGGCGGCGTAGAAGATGCGATCGCCGCCGTCGACGCGGCGGAACGCGCGGCGGCCTCGTGGGCGGCGACGCCACCCCGGCAGCGGGCGGAGATCCTGCGCACGGCGTTCGAGCTGATGGTCGAGCGCGCGGCCGACCTCGCCTGGCTGATCTCGCTGGAGAACGGCAAGTCCCGGGCGGACGCGCTGGGCGAGGTGGCCTACGCCGCGGAGTTCTTCCGCTGGTACTCCGAGGAGGCCGTACGAGGGGCCGGCACCGTGACCACGGCCCCCGGAGGCACGAACCGGATCCTGGTGCAGCGCAAGCCGGTCGGCATCTGCGTGCTGGTCACCCCGTGGAACTTCCCCGCCGCGATGGCCACCAGGAAGATCGGCCCGGCGCTCGCGGCGGGCTGCACCGTGATCCTCAAGCCGGCCAGCGACACGCCGCTCACCGCGCTGGCCATCGCACAGATCCTTGAGGCCGCGGGCGTGCCCGACGGGGTGGTAAGCGTCCTGCCCAGCCGCCGCTCCGGCGCGGTGGTCTCGGCGATGCTGCACGATCCCCGGGTGCGCAAGCTGTCGTTCACCGGATCGACCGAGGTCGGCCGCGCGCTGCTGCGCGAGGCCGCGGACCAGGTGATCAACACCTCGATGGAGCTCGGCGGGAACGCGCCGTTCATCGTGTTCGCCGACGCCGACCTCGACGCGGCGGTCGACGGCGCTATGGTGGCGAAGATGCGCAACGCGGGGGAGGCGTGCACCGCCGCCAACCGGTTCTACGTCGAGTCGCCGGTCGCCGCCGAGTTCGGCAGGCGGCTGGCGGAGCGGATGGCGGCGCTGGTGGTCGGTCCCCCCGAGGCCGAGGACACCGAGGTCGGGCCGCTGGTCAACCGGGAGGCGGCCGACAAGGTCGACGAACTGGTGCGCGGCGCCGTCGCCGAGGGCGCGACCGTGCTCACCGGGGGTGGCAGGCCGGACCGGGCGGGCTTCTACTACACCCCGACCGTGCTGGCGGACGTCCATCCGGGCGCGGCCATCCTGAACGAGGAGATCTTCGGCCCGGTGGCCCCCATCGTCGCGTTCGACGACGAGGCCGAGGCGATCCGGCTCGCCAACGCCACCGAGTACGGGCTCGCCGCCTACGTCTACACCGGCGACCTGGCTCGGGGGCTGCGTGTGAGCGAGCAGATCGAGTCGGGCATGGTCGCGCTCAACCGGGGCCTGGTCAGCGATCCGGCGGCGCCGTTCGGAGGGGTGAAGCAGAGCGGCCTCGGCCGCGAGGGCGGCCACGAGGGGCTGCTCGACTACATGGAGGAACAGTACGTCGCGGTCCAGTGGTGACCCACCGCCCGGCGTCGTGACCCCGGCCTGCCCGTCCTCAGGCGGGCGGGCCGGCAAAGGGCCGAACACCTCGTGGAGAGCCACTCGACCCGGCAGCCGGTGGATCCATCCAGGACAGAGGAGAACAAGGATGAAGGCAGGGCTCCCCGGGCTGACCCGCGTGGACCACATCGGCTTCACGGTCCCCGATCTCGAACAGGCCCGTCACTTCCTCGTCGAGGTGCTCGGCTGCGAGTACATGTACTCGCTGGGCCCGTTCCGCGACGACGGCGGCGACTGGATGTCCGAGCACCTCAACGTCCACCCGCGCGCCGTCATGGAGCGGCTGCACTTCTTCCGCTGCGGCGACCAGGCCATCTTCGAGGTCTTTCAGTACACCGCCCCCGGCCAGGAGCGTGCCGCGCCGAGGAACAGCGACGTCGGCGGCCACCACGTCGCCCTGTACGTCGAGGACCTGGACGCCGCGATCACCTACCTGCGCGAGCGGGGGGTCGCGGTCCTGAGCGGCCCGACCACCAGTGCAGGGCCCAGCGAGGGACAGCGCTGGATCTACTTCCTCGCCCCCTGGGGCATGCACTTCGAGCTCGTGTCCTATCCCGGGGGCAAGGCCTTCGACCGCGAGACGCGGCACCGCAGTTCGGCAAACGATTGTATGGAGATGACATGACCCAGGAGAACCGGCTCGAACCTGCGGCTCCGTGGGTGGAGGTAGTGGCCACCGACGCCGACTGGGACGCCGCAGATCCGGCGCTGCTGACGAACATGCTCAGCCACCTCGTCCTCATCCGGGCCTTCGAGGAATATGTCCTGGAGCTCGCGCGCGACGGGCTGATCCACGGCCCGGCGCACTCCAGCATCGGGCAGGAGGGCGGCGCCGTCGGCTCGGTCCTCGCCCTCACCTCGGCCGACACCGTCAACGGCTCACACCGGGGACACCACCAGTTCCTGGCCAAGGTGCTCGCGCACGTCGCCCCCGGGGGGATCGACCCCACCCTGGACCTGCCCGACGAGGCTCGTGCCGTACTGCTCCGCGGCCTGGCCGAGATATGCGGCCTCGACCGGGGCTTCAGCCACGGCCGGGGCGGCTCCATGCACCTGCAGTGGAAGGAGGCCGGAGCCATCGGCACGAACGCCATCGTCGGCGGTGGCGTCCCGCTCGCCGCGGGATCCGCGTGGGCGCACCGGCAGGCCGGAACCGACGCGGTGGCCGTGACGTACTTCGGCGACGGCGCGATCAACATCGGCTCCACGCTTGAGACCTTCAACCTGGCGGCTGCCTGGCGCCTGCCGCTGTGCTTCTTCGTGGAGAACAACCTGTATGCGGTCTCGACGCACGTGGCGGAGGTGACCGGTGAGCCCCGGCTGTCCGCCAGAGGACCGGGCTTCGGGATCCCGAGCTGGAAGGTCGACGGCATGGACCCGCTGGCCGTCCACCTCACGATGCGGCAGGCCCTCGCCCACATGCGCTCAGGCGGAGGGCCCGCGCTGATCGAGGCCGACGTCTACCGCTACTTCCACCAGAACGGTCCCTTCCCCGGCAGCGCCTTCGGCTACCGCACCAAGGAGGAGGAGAAGGCCTGGCGCGACCGGGACCCGATCAGAAGGGTCTCGGCCCACCTCACCCGCCGGGGCATCCTCACCGAGGACCAGATCGAGGCGGCGATCGGCCGCACCGCGAAGCTCATGGCGGGCCTGGGTGAGGAGCTTCTCGAACCGTTGCCCGGCGGCAAGCCGGGACAACGGCGGATCAGGCCGCAGGAATGGCCCGACCCGGCCTTCGCCGACGTCGGGGTGCGCGGCGACCTCAGCGAGTTCGCCGGCGCCCGGTTCGAGGACCTCGAGACCTTCTCCGGCACGCTGGCCGAGCAGAAGTTCATCGAAGCGGTCGCCGCGGTGATGACCCGCCGGATGGAGTCCGACGACACCATCGTCGTGATGGGGGAGGACGTGCACCGTCTCAACGGTGGCACCAACGGCGCCACCCGGGGACTCCCCGAGAGGTTCCCCGGCCGGATCCTCGCGACCCCGATCAGCGAGAACGCCTTCACCGGGCTCGGCGGCGGCATCGCGCTCGACGGCCGCTTCCTGCCCGTGGTCGAGTTCATGTACGCCGACTTCATGTGGGTCGCCGCCGACCAGCTCTTCAATCAGATCGGCAAGGCGAGGCACATGTTCGGCGGCGACGGCGAGGTGCCGTTCGTGCTGCGCAGCAAGGTCGCGATGGGCACCGGCTATGGCTCACAGCACTCCATGGACCCCGCGGGCATCTTCGCGACCGCCCCCGGCTGGCGGATCGTCGCGCCGTCCACGCCGTTCGACTACGTCGGCCTGATGAACAGCGCCCTGCGCTGCAAGGACCCCGTGGTCGTGCTCGAACACGTGGACCTGTACACCTCGGTCGGGCAGGGGCCGGTCGGAGACCTGGACTACTGTCTCCCGGTCGGCAAGGCCGCGGTACGGCGCAGCGGATCGAAGCTCACCGTGATCTCCTACCTGGCCATGGCCAACCACGTCCTTGAGGCGATCGACTCCCTGGGCGACGTCGACGCCGAGGTCATCGACCTGCGCTGGCTCGACCGGGCGAGCATCGACTGGGACACCATCGGCGCGAGCATCAAGAAGACGAACATGGCGCTCATCGCCGAACAGGGGCCCGCCGGCACCTCCTACGGGGGCTGGCTGGCCGACGAGATCAACCGCCGTTTCTTCGACTGGCTGGACCACCCGGTGGAGCGGGTGACCGGCGGTGAGGCGTCCCCGAGCATCTCCAAGGTGCTGGAGCGCGCGGCCATCGCCAGAAGCGAGGAAGTGGCCGTCAAACTAACCGAGATGGCGGGGTACTGACATGGCGAGGCTGCTGCACATGCCGGAGGTCGCCGCGAGCGCGGCCGAGGCCGTTCTCCAGAGCTGGCCCGTCGCGGAGAACACCTCCTACGCCGCCCAGGACGTGATCGTCACCATCGAGACCGAGAAGGCCGTGGTGGACGTGGAGGCCGAGAGCGACGGGGTCATCCTCAAGGCGCTGGTGCCCGAAGGCGCCCGCGTCGAGGTGGGCGCGCCCATCGCGCTCATCGGTGAGCCGGGCGAGCGGGTGGCGGACCTCGACGCTCTGCTGGCCCGGCTCGGCGTGACGGCTCCCCGGCCACGGGACACCGCCGGCCCTGGCGCCGCTCCTGTCTCCCGGCCCCCGGTCCCCCAGCCCCCGGTGGAGGTCCTTCCCGGCGCCGCGGCCGGCTCCCGGCCACCGGCCGACGCCGGCCCGGACGGATCCGGCCCTCGGATCTTCACCAGCCCGCTGGCGCGCCGGATGGCCGCGGAGGCCGGGATCCCCGTCGAGGAGATCACCGGCACCGGCCCGCACGGCCGCATCGTCAGAAGGGACGTGGAGGCCGCCGTCGCCGCCCGCGACACGCGCCCCCACTCCCACGGCGTGCCGGAACGGCCCGCCGCGGGCGCGCCGCAGGCTCCCGCTCCGGCATTGCCGTACAGTGACCTCCCGCACACGCGCATGCGCCGGGCCATCGCCACGCGCACGGCGGAGAGCAAACGCTCCGTCCCGCACTTCTACCTGCGCGGGACGGCCAGAGTGGACGGCCTGCTGGAGGTGCGCCGCCAGCTCAACGACGGCGCCCAGGTCCGCGTTTCGGTCAACGACCTGGTCGTGAAGGCCGTGGCCCGTGCCCACACGCTGGTTCCGGCGATGAACGTGATCTGGACCGAGGACGCGGTGCGCTCGTTCTCCTCCGTGGACGTCGCGGTCGCGGTCGCCACCGAACGAGGGCTCGCCACACCCGTGGTGAGGTCGGCCGAGCAGGTGAGCGTCTCCTCCATCGCCTCGACGGTGCGGGACTTCGTGGAGCGGGCGAAGAACGGCAGGCTCGGGCAGGCCGAGCTGGAGGGCGGCACGATCACGGTCTCCAACCTCGGGATGTACGGGACGGAGGAGTTCGCGGCGATCATCAACCCGCCGCAGTCGGCCATCCTCGCGGTCGGCGCCGCACGCAGGGAGCCGGTGGTGGGGAAGGACACGATCGAGGCGGGGACGGTGATGAGGGTGACGCTGTCGGTCGATCACCGGCCCGTCGACGGAGCGGTCGCCGCCGAGTGGATGAGGGAGTTTCTCACGCTCATCGAGAACCCACTCCGCATCCTGGCCTGACGAAGGGGGGTAGTGGTGTTCGCCGTCCCGTTCGTTGATCCGGCATTGCCGTCGGCGGAGACCCTGGGCGGGAACGGGGTGGTGAGCGGCCACGGTGCTCACCGTCCTGTCGGGGAGCTCCGGGAGCCCGGTGTCACGCGGGTCGCCGGGCTCCCGGCGGATGACCGGTGGTCAGAGGCCGAACAGGCCGGTGCCGGGGAGCGGCGGGGGAGCCGTGGACTCGCGGATCATCAGGGTGACGGGCAGGGTCACCGTCGAGATCTCCCGCTCGCGATAGATCATGTCGAGGAGCAGATCGGCCCCCCGAGCCCCCAGCTCATATGTCGGCACGCGGACCGTGGTGAGGGCCGGAGACATCCGCTCGGCGAAGTCGATGTCGTTGAAGCCGACCACGGAGACCCGTTCGGGACAAGGGATCCGGTTCTCCTTCAGCGCGTCGATCACCCCCAGTGCGAGCAGGTCGTTCCCTGCCACCACGGCCGTGAACGGCTTGCCGCGATTGAACAGGTCCCGCGTGCACCGGGTGCCGGCCGCGATGGTGTAGGCCTCCGCGCACACGACGAGCTCGGAGCGCCGCTGCAGGCCGTATCGGTCCAGCGCCGCTTCGAACGCCTGCAGGCGCACCTGTCCGGTGCTGGTGTCACCGGGGCCCGCCACGTGCGCGATGCGCTCGTGCCCCAGAGCCACCAGGTGGGCCATCGCGTCGGCGATCCCCTGCGGGTCGTCGGCGATCACCGCCGAGGTCCGGGCGTTGGCGCTCGTCCGGTTGAGCACCACCACGGGGACGCCGTTCTGGAGGAGCTCCTCCAGCGCCTGGTCCTCCAGGCGGGCGCTCGCGATCAGGAAGCCGTCGACCTGCCTGCTGAGCAGCGCCGCGATCATCCTGCGCTCGCGCTGCGCGTTGTTGTCCGTGCTGGTGATCAGCGCGGTGTATCCGGCCTTCTCCAGGCTGTCCTCGACGCCCCGGACGATGCGCGGGAACAGGGGGTTGGCGAGGTCGGGGATCAGCGCGCCAATGGTCTGGGTGCGCTGAGTGCGGAGCGCGCGACCGGCGATGTTCACCTCGTAGCCGAGCCGCCGTGCCACCTCGATGATGCGCGCGGCCGTCTCCGCGTTGACGCGCGACCGGGTGGCGGGATTGAGCGCCCGCGACACAGTCCCGACGTGCACGCCGGCTTCCCGCGCCACGTCCACCAACTTCGCCCCAGCCATGATGCAAACGATAGCATCTCCAAGCAAATGATCTTACCTGTTCGTGCCGCCCGCGCCCGGTTGGGCCGGCACGGGAACAGGCGTCGCCACGTCAGGCCGCCCGGCCTTAGGCGATGGACGGCCAGATGCAGGCGCGGGTCCTCCTCGCCGGTCGGAGGGGTGAACGGGCGGCCACGGTCGTCCTCCAGCACGGGTCTGGTCGGCATCACTGTTGATTTCCCCGATCCGTGCGATTTTCGGGTTAGACGGATGGGGTGGAAGCGCTGGGTCTTGCTGATCACTCTCTCTCATGCAGATCTCGTTCTAAGCATTACGCCCGGCCAGTGCGGCCGGGCGTTCCCATGCATCTCAAGCGACGATCAGCCGCCTCCGGTCAGGGAATCATCTGCCCGATGGCACCCGCCGCACGACGCAGTGTTGAAGCCAGCGGGGAAGCCTGGTCCATCTGATCTCCAAGGTCGACCCCGGAGACACTGATGGACGCGACCGGGGCCTGCCGTCGGGACAGGATGACGGCGGAGATCGCCTCCACTCCAGGCACCGCTTCGCCTCTCGACAGGCCGATGCCGCCGGAGGCTCGCGCGCTCTCCAATATCGGAGCCAATTCACTGCTCAGCTCAGGGCCGACGACGTCCACGAGTTTCTCCGGCTCGTAGTACGCCAACATGCTCCGCCCACTCGCGGTGCTGTGAATCGGGAACGTGTCGCCCACGGCGAGCACGAGGTCTAGCGGCGTGTGAGGGGTCCAGATTCGCTCGATGACCGCGGAGACATTGCCGACCGCGATGGACAGGGTCGCCGTCCACGGTTTGTCGGCGATCTCCCCGGCCTGCAACTCCACCATGTACGGCAAGGCCAGACGCCGCACCAGCAGATCGTCGTGGTAGCGGTTCGCCAGCAGGACAGAGGCCGGCCCGACCCGGAACAGGCCGCGTTCCTCCATCACCATGTCCGCCTGGAGCAGCGAACGCAGGAGCCGGTGGACCACCGTGCGGTCCAGGCCGGTGCCGCGGGCGATCTCTTGCACGGACAGGGGCGAACTGGTGTCACGCAGCAGGTGAAGCACGTCGAAGGCGCGGGTCACAGATTGCACCACCGACCGCCGGGACACCTGCTCTTCGGCACTGCCCTCGGTCCTGCCCGCTGCCGCCACTACCCCTCCTCAAGTTAGCGCACCCAGTCCAGAATAGTGCATTTTGCGTGCGTAATGCGCAACTTTTGTGCGCCAATTGTCGCGCGGGAGCCCGACGTCACCGGCCGAGACGCCCGGCGCGGCCATCAAGCCGAGCAGGCAGCGGGCCGGCGTGCTCTTGCCCGAGCCCGACTCGCCGACCAGGCCGACGCTCTCGCCCGGCTTATGCCGTACGGCGTCCCGGAAGGTCTGCGCGGCTCACCTCTTGGCGGGCTTCCAGCCGATCGCACTCAGCGCGGCGTCGGCGAATCGCATGTCGACCACCTCGTCGAACGGGAATCCCGTGGCGTTCGTGTCCGCCACGAGGCCGTTGTCGAACCACGCGGTGAGTGAGTCGCGTGTGACGTGCGGAGAGCCCCAGGAGCTCTGGATCAGCTTCCACGCGTAGTTCCAGATCGGCTCTTCGAGCTGGCTGAACCTCGTTTTACGAAGCAGAGCGCCGGCGCCCGCGGGATCCTCGACGAGTGCGCGCATCCCCCGGATCTCGGCCCGCATTATGGCCTGGTAAAGGTCCGGGTTCGCGTCCACGTCCTGAGTGCGGGCCTGCAAGGACATGCCCTGCATGCGGTCGCCCCCGCTGATCTCACCTTCCTGGTTGATGAGAAGGGGGACGGCGCCGAGCTCAAGCACCGCCTTCTCCGCCACAGGAGGCACTCCGACGAAGCCGTCGATCTGGTCGTTGGCCAGTGCCGCCAGCGAGTTGCCTGCGGTCTGCAACGGCACGATCTTCGCGTCCTTCGCCGGATCAAGACCCGCCTGCTTCGCGGCGAGCCGGGTGAAGCCGTCGGTCAGGCTGCCCGGGGCGGTGATGCCGAACCGGCCCCCTTTGACCTTGCCGATGGCCGTTCTGCGTTCTTCGAGGGAGCTTTCCGCGGTGACCCCGGCCCGATCGGCGAATTTCTTACTGACGACGAGCATGGACGGCATGCTGTTGGTGTGCGCGAGCAGCGTCTTGAGCCGCTGCCCTTTGCCCACGGCGGCCAGCAGTTCTCCGGGAGCGGACAGGTTGGCGTGGCCCGCTCCGGACAGCAGGCCGGTAAGCGCCGCCGGCCCTCCGCCGAGGAGGATCCGCTCAACGGTGAGGCCCTCCTCCTTGTAGAAGCCCTTGTCCTCGGCCAGGTAGGTCACCGACCACAGGACGAGCGGGTCCTTGGACGCGTGGATCAGCTTGACTGTGCCGGACTTCTTTCCGGCCGCGCCGGGAGCCGGCGCGCCGCATGCGGACAACACCGGTACGGTGGCCGCTGCCGCAGCCCAGCGGAGCAGCCGGCGACGGGACAGCTGGGTGGCGGAAGAGTTCGTGAGGGGGGACGTCATTGTGGACCGTTCCTTACTCTGGCGATGAAGAATTTCGGGTGACCGCCCCCTGATGGCCAACCGGTTTTTGATCAAGCGTTGTTCGAGCGCCACCGGAGAGTTCGCCGCTCCGCCTGGCTCACGCCCCAGGTGAGGACAAGCCCGAGCACGGTCGTGACCAGCAGGCTGGCGAAGGATCCGGCGGTGTCGTATTGGTTGGCGGTGACCGCGATCAGATAGCCGAGGCCCTCGTTGGAGGTGAACATCTCGGCGATCACCGCACCGATGAGTGCGAACGGAATGGACATTCGAAGGCCGGCGAACACCCACACCAGCGCGGAGGGAACGAACACCCGCCGGATCACGTCGAGCCGCGAGGCGCCCATCACCCTGATCACGTCGATCAGGTCGCGGTCGACGTCGCGAGCACCGGCGAAGGTGTTCAAGAAGACCGGGAAGAAGACCAGGGTCGCCGCGAAGAGCACCTTCGTTTCGAACCCGATGCCGAACCACAGGATGAACAGCGGGATCAGGGCGACCCGGGGGATGGAGTTCAGAGCGACGAGGTAGGGGTCGAGGATGCGGGCGATGATCGGGCTGATCCCGAAGGCCAGGCCGACGAGGATGCCCGCGGCGCCTCCGGCGGCGAAACCGGCCGCCGTCTCCAGCAGTGTCACCCACACCGCGGGCACCAGCTGGCCGTCGGCGGTGAAGCGCAGCAGCGCCGACCAGATCGCACTCGGGCTGCTGATCCAGAAGCTGGAGATCAACCGGTCGCTGGCCAGCTCCCAGGCCAGCAGGCCCGCAACGGCCAGGGCGATGCGGGCGACGGCCACGATGACCGTCTGCCGGCGCCGGGCCCTGACGCTGGGATCGACGAGGAAGACCTCGTCGATCGGCGGTCGCGACTCGACGCCTGCCTGACTTGCTACTGTTTCGGCCATCGCTCAAACCTCCTGTCCCTGATGGATGTCCTCCCTGAGTGCGGACCACAGTCGCTCGAAGTAGTCCCCGAAGCCGGGGACGAAGCGGATGCCGAAGACATCGCGTGGCCGGGGAAGGTCGATGTGCTCGATGGCCCGGATGCGGCCCGGCCGGGACGACATCACGATCACGCGGTCGGCGATCGTGATGGCCTCGGCGAGATCGTGGGTGACGAACACGAGCGTCTTGCCGGTTCCCTCCCACATCCGCAGCAGCTCCGCCTGGAGGACGAGCTTGAGCTGGGCGTCGAGCGCGCCGAACGGTTCGTCCATCAGCAGGACGTCAGGTTCGTAGACGAGCGACCGGGCGAGTTGCGCCCGCTTGCGCATGCCGCCGGACAGCTCGCTCGGGTAGTGCTTTTCGAATCCGGTCAGCCCGACCAGTTCGATGTAGCGGGCGATGCGCTCGCGACGGTCGTCCTTCGACAACTTCGCGTGTGCGCCGAGTTCCAGCGGAAGCGCGACGTTGTCCTCGACAATCCGCCACGGCAGGAGGTTGTCCTTCTGTGTGACATAGCTGACCTGCGTGTTGACGCGGGTGAGTGGCTGACCCCGGTAGAGCACCTCCCCGGTGCCGGGTTCCATGAGCCCGGCACTGAGGTTGAGCAGCGTCGACTTACCGCAACCGCTCGGACCGACGATCGCGAGCAGCTCACCTTCCTCCACCTCGGCCGTAACGTGAGCCAGGGCATGAACCCGCTGCTCGCCTTTGAAAAAAACCTTGGACAGGTCCCGAAATTCCAGGATCGGGGTCATACGTACCACCTGCGTCTATGTTCGGCACGCTAGGGGAGTTTCTATCCCACGCTGTGCGCATTGCGCGTAACGTGTGCGCTCTAGTATGAGTACGGGCTTACAACGCTGTCAACGGCCTGTGTGCTGATATCGGCCAGGAATTCGTGGAGGTTCACAGCGGCCCGAAAATCCGGCAGGGCAACGTCTGCGCGCTCCTTGCGGACGGCTGCGGCCAGCGCGGCATAAGCCGAGGCCACGTTGTGTCCTGGATGCTCCGCGGGCAGCGGCGATGCGTAGGGCAGCCCCGGACGCGGCTCCACCGTCTCGGCCGTGCCAGACCCGGGCGGGGTCACGCTGAGCGTCAGCCCGCCGAGCTGGGGCTGGCAGCTTCCCGCCAGGCGCAGCAGGCCCTCGGTGCCGAGGATCTCCAGTTCGAACGACTCGCTGGGGCCGGTCTGGGAGAACTGGGTGACGGCGACGACCCCGTCGTAGTCGAGCAGGACCACAAGATTGTCCGGCGCGTCTCGTGGCAGCCGCTCTCCTGTGTCCGTCAGGAACTCCGGCACGGCGGCCCACAGGCGGGCGGCACCCACCCGGGCCGGGCCCAGGATCACGCCCAGCATGTCGAGGGTGTGGCCTCCCTGGATGCTCAGTACGTTCGCGGCGACGTCGCTGTGGCGAAGATGCGCGCGATGCGCCGGCCGCGCCATCAGCCCGTGGGGCAGGAACAACCGCAGGTTGGCCGTCAGCGGCCTGCCGATGCGGCCGGCCGCCAGCAGTTCCGCCGCCGTGCGCACCTGCGGCGAGAAGCGTCCCTGCAAGCCGGTCAGATGAACCCGGTCGGGCCTGCCCTCCGACAGCGCGGCGAGCCTCTTGGCCTCCGCCACGTCACGGGCCAGTGGCCATTCGCAGTAGACGTGTTTGCCCGCGGCGATCGCCGCCTCGACGATCGCCGCGTGCCGAGGCACACGGACCGTCACGGACACGATGTCCACAGTGTCGTCGTCCAGGACCGCGTTCAGCTCGTGCGTGGCGTCTATCCCCCATCGCTGCGCGGCGGCGGCAGCCGAATCCGGATTCGAGGTCACCAGGCGGCACAGCCGCAGGTCGGCTGAGGCCGCGATGGCGGGAATGTGCGCGGTGCCGCTCCAGTGGTCGGCGCCGGCGCCGACCACTGCGACACCCAGTGCGTGTTTACTCATGAAAACTCTCCTATCGATATCCGGCGACGTGATCACGTGCCTGCCGGTCCAGGGACTCCCGATCCTCCGGGTGCGCGATCGCGATCATGCGGCGCACCCGCTCCGCGATCGGCCGGCCGCGTAGCTCGGCCTTGCCGTATTCAGTGATGATCACGTCCGCGTCGGCACGTGCCGTGGTGACCACGCCGGAGGCGATGCGCGGCACGATCCGCGGCCGGCCGGACGACGCGGTGCGCGACGGCAAGGCGATGATCGACCTGCCGCCCGCCGAGGCGAATGCGCCCCGGGCGAAGTCCACCTGCCCGCCGATCGTGCCTACGTAGGCGGAGCCCGCCACCTCCGCGGCCACCTGCCCGGTCAGGTCCACCTCCAAGGCCGAGTTGATCGCGGTCAAGCGAGGCAGCCTGCGGAGAATGTCCAGGTCGTGAGTGTAGGTGACCGGTTCCACCCGCACCTGGTCGTTACCGTGTGCGAAGTCGAACAGCCGGCCGGTGCCTATCAGCCCACCGGTCACGCTCACACCCCTGTCCACGGGCTTGGCGGCGTTGGTGACCGCGCCGGAGCGGATGAGGTCGACCACGGCGTCCCCGATCACGCCGCTGTGCAGGCCGAGATCACGCCTGCCCGTGAGCAGACCGGTGACCGCGTTCGGCACCGAGCCGATTCCGAGCTGTACGGTCGCCCCGTCCGGGACCAGGTCCACAACGTTGGCGGCGATGGCCTCGTCGATCGCCGACGCAGGCCGTGACTTCACCTCGACCAGGGGGCGCGACGTACGGACGGCGATGTCGATCCGGCGGGCGTCCACGGGGTGGCGGGAGTGAGTCCACGGCGCCTGGTCGTTGATCTCGGCGACCACCGTCCGCGCGGTGGGGATCGTGGTGGCGACATAGCCGCCCGCCGGTCCGTAGCTGAGCTCCCCCCGATCGTTCTCGCTGAGCTGCGCGATCACCACGTCGACCCGGAGCACTCCGCCGGCGATCAGCCGTGGCAGGTCGGAGAGATGGCAGGGCAGGATGTCGGCGACGCCTGCCGCGGTGAGAGCCCGGTTCGAGCCGACCGCGCCGAGTGTCTGGAAGGAGATCACATCGGCGTGCTCAGGGCGCACGACCTCGGCGAAGCCCGCACCGCCGTACAGGACCGAGAACCGGCCGATATCATGCCGCTGTGCGAGCAGCCGTTCCATGAGGGGCAGCGGCTCGCCCACCCCCTGGGTCCACAGTACGGTGTCGCCCGGCCGGACGATCCGCGTGAAGTCGAGGTCCGCGAGCGCGACGGCACGCGGCGCGGTCCGGTGGGTCGTCATCCCGCACCCACCACGCGTCCGTACGGCGGAGCCTCCCCGGCGAGGGCGTGCCGGATGTTGTCGAACATCAGGGCGGCCTCTTCGAGCACGTCAAGCCGGGAACCTCCGGCGATGTGCGGGGTCAGCACGACGTTGTCGAGGGCGCAGAACCTGTCCCGGGCGGGACGCGGTTCCACGTGGTGCACGTCGAGTCCCGCTCCGCCGAGCCGTCCCTCCACCAGGGCCTCGTAGAGGGCGTCCTCATCGATCAGCCGGCCGCGGCTGGTGTTGACGAGCAGTGCGCCCGGCCGCATCACGGCGATCTCCGCCCGGCCGAGGACCGGTTGCCTGGCGGTCGTGCCCGGGGCGTGCAGGCTCACCACGTCCGCTTCGGCGAGCAGCCCGGCAAGCCCGCGATACTCGACGCCCGCCTCGGCCTCGCGGCTCGGCGGCAGACGGACGGGGTTGGAATAGAGCACCCGCATGCCGAAGGCCCGCGCCCGCTCGGCGACGAGGCCGCCCACTTCACCCAGTCCGACGATGCCCAGCGTCCGTCCGGCGAGACGGCCGAGTCCGGTGAGGCCGGCCCAGTTGAAGGCGACTCCGCCCGGCGTTCCCGGACGGGCCACACCGGCGCGGACCGCTCGGTCGGCCACCGGGAGGCGCTTGACCAGGGCGAGCATCAGCAGAATCGCGTGCTCCGCCGTACACACCAGACTCGGCCGGGCAAGGCAGGACACCTCGACGCCGTGTTCGCGCGCGGCGGCGAGATCGATCCCGTCGCGGCGCCGCCCGAGCCGCTGCACGAGCCGCAGCCGCGGACTCGACTCGATCAGGTGGCGGGTCACCTCGCCGCGGCGCAGCACGAGCACCGTCGCCTGGGCCGGGGAGCGCACCGCCGCTACGCCGTCGGCGGATTCCAGGCCGGTGCGCATGCCTCGCAGTGCCGCCGGATCCACCCTGTCCGGCGCGAAGAACTCGGTCACATCCGCCCAGTCGGCGTCCGTGCGCGCGGTGAGCAACAGCCGGACGACGCGCAGGACGTGATCGTCGTCGAGGAACGCGACGCCCGCCGTCGCCCGCGAGGCAGGGGGGCGGGACAGCGAGACCTCGATCACGGCATGACCCCGCGGAAGTCCGGTTTACGCTTGGCACGCCACGCGTCGCCGCCTTCCTTGGACTCCGCGGTGCCGAAATACAGGGCGAGCGCCTGGAAGGCGAGCAGCCCGGAGCCCCGGATGCTCTCGCTGTCGGCGTTGAACGACCGCTTGGCGATCGCGAGGGCGGTGGGACTGAGGTCGTTGATCTCCCGGCACCACCGGTCGACCTCCTCGTCCAGTTGGTCGTCCGGGACCACCTGATTGATCAGGCCCATCGCCAGCGCCTCCTGTGCCGGATATTTCCGGCACAGGAACCAGAACTCACGCGCCTTCTTCTCCCCGACGACCCTGGCGAGCAACGCGGTGCCGAAGCCGGGATCGACCGAGCCCACCTTGGGACCGGCCTGCCCGAACACCGCGTTCTCGCTCGCGATCGCCAGGTCGCACAGGGTCACGATGACGTTGCCGCTGCCGATCGCATAACCGCGCACCTTCGCGATCACCGGCTTGGGCACGTCGCGGATGGCGGTCTGCATCTCCTCCACGGGGATGCCCAGCATCCCGCGGCCGTCGCCCACCCGATCGGACTTCTTCTCCGACGAGTCACCGCCCACCGCGAACGCCCGGCCACCGGCCCCGGTGAGCACGATGGCACCGATGTCCCGGTTCCACCCGGCGCGGAGCACCGCATCGGCGACCTCCGCGTAGGTGCGTCCGCGGAAGGCGTTGAGCCTGTCCGGACGATTGAACGTGATCGTCGCGACGTGGTCTTTCTCCTCGTAGGTGATGTCCTGATAGCTGTGCTCGGTCATATCCCCTCCAGGGGCTCGGTGGTCGCCGCGCGCAGCTCGGTCTTGAGGACCTTGCCGTAGGCGTTCTTCGGCAGTTCGGATACGACGTGGTAGCGGCGGGGGCGCTTGAACCGGGCGATCAGCTCGCGGCAGTGCCGGTCCACGGCCACCTGGTCGAGGCCGGTGCCCTCCGCGGGAACGACGAACGCGACGACCAGTTCCCCCCATTCGCGGTCCGGCACTCCGATCACCGCGGCCTCCGCGACGGCGGGGTGCGCGATGAGGACGTCCTCGACCTCGCGCGGATAGATGTTGGAGCCGCCGGAAATGATCACTTCTTTGGACCGGCCGGCCAGCGTGAGATAACCGTCCTCGTCCAGATGCCCGAGGTCCCCGGTGCGCAGCCAGCCGTCACGCAGGGCGTCCGCCGTCGCTTCCGGGTTACGCCAATACCCCGCCATGACCGTCAAGCCCTTGACCTCGATCTCCCCGGTCTGTCCCGGCGGGAGCGGGCTGCCGCCCGGGGCGCACACCCGCACTTGCACCACGCTCTGAGCGGTGCCGACACCGGCCAGCCGGTGCTCGTACTGCGGAAGCCCGGTGTCGGCGTGGTCCTGCCGGGACAACGAGGTGATGGTCATGGGCGACTCGCCCTGACCGTAGATCTGCACGAAACGCTGCCCGAGAACCGAGATCGCTTCCTGGATGTCGGCGAGGTACATCGGGCCGCCGCCGTAGATCACGGTCTTCAGCCCCGCCCCGTCCTCGCCCTTCGATCGGGCGGCGGATACGAGACGGCGGACCATGGTGGGGGCGGCGAACATGGATACCCGCCCCACCGTGCGGGCGAGGACAAGCACCTCGCCCGGATCGAACCGGCCGCTCTCCGGAAACACGTGCCGGGAACCCGCGCGCACGTGGGCGAGGCCGTACAGACCGGCGCCGTGTGAGATCGGGGCCGCATAGAGCACCGCCTCGTCCGGTCCGACGGCATCGACGTCGGCGAGATGACACAGCGACATCGCGATCAGGTTGGCGTGGGTGAGCATGACGCCCTTGGGGCGCCCCGTGGTGCCCGAGGTGTAGAACAGCCAGGCCACATCGCCTGGTTCCCGCTCGACCGGCGCCGCCGGGCCCGGCCCGGAGTGCCCAGGCCGGTCACCCGCGACGGGCAGGAACGCCACGCCCGGAACGTCGGGAGGAGAGTCGTCGTCGGTGAACACGACCGATGCCCCGGCGTCCGTGACGATCGTGACGACCTCCCCGGGAGCGAGCTTCCGGTTGACGGGCACGGCGATCGCGCCGCACCACCAGATGCCGAAAAGACACTCAAGGTAACGGGCGCTGTTGACGAGGTGGATTGCCACTCGATCGCCCGGCCTGACGCCGTGCCGCTCAGCGAGGTGACCGGCGATCGACGCCGCGGAGGCTGCGAAACCGGCATAGTCGGAAACCGTCCGGTCGCCGGTGAGCAGGGCCGGCGCGTGCGGCTGCCGGCGCGCGGTCGCGGCGAGCCACTCTGCGATGTTCATGCGTGCTACCGCCCTTACCGCAGCAGGATCTGCACGGTCTTGAGTTCCTGGAACTCTTCGAGACCGACTTCGCCGAACTCGCGGCCGGTGCCGCTGTTCTTGTAGCCGCCGTGCGGCATGTCGTCGATGCCTGCGGTGTTGTAGCAGTTGACGAACATCTTGCCGGTCCGCACGCCCTTGACCACCCGCAAAGCGGTGTCCATCGATCCGGTCCACACGCCGCCCGCCAGGCCGTAGGCGCTGTCGTTCGCCAACGCGACGGCCTCCTCCTCGGTCCCGAACGAGATCACCGAGAGCACCGGACCGAAGATCTCTTCCTGCGCCAGCCTGGAGGAGTTGCTCACCTCGTCGAAAACGGTCGGCTCGACGAAGTAGCCGCGCTCCAGCGCCGGGTCGGCCGGCCTGCCGCCACCCGTGAGCAGCTTCGCCTCGGCACGTCCGAGATCGATGTAGCCGAGCACCCGCTCGTACTGCCGGCTGCTGATGAGCGGGCCCATCGTGGTCGTCGTCTCACGGGGATCGCCCAGCACTTGCGCGGCCGCGTATTCCTTCAGCATCGCTGTGAATTCGTCGTGGACGTCGCAGTGCACAAGCAGCCTGCTGCCCGCCGAGCACTGCTGGCCGCTGTTGAAGGTGAAGGCGCCGATCGCGGTGCGCGCGGCGTCCTCAAGCGGCGCGTCGGGGAACACGATGTTGGCCGACTTCCCGCCGAGTTCGAGCGCCACCCGCTTGGTGTTCGCCGCCGCGGCCCGCATCACGGCCTGGCCGCTGGCGGTGGACCCGGTGAAGGCGACCTTGTCGACCTTCGGCGAGGAGGCGAAGTGCTGGCCCACCACCGCGCCCTGCTCCAACTCGGAGGTGACCACGTTGAAGACGCCGCCGGGCAGCCCGGCCTCACTGAGATATCGGGCCAGCAGCACCGTCGGTCCCGGGCAGAGATGGGAGGGCTTGGCGACGACGGTGCAGCCCGCGGCGAGGGCGGGCGCGAGCTTGCACACCACACCGAGCAGCGGGAAGTTCCACGCGGTGATGAGCGCGGCGACCCCGACCGGCTCCCGCAGGATGAGGCCGAGTGCGCTCGGGTTCCGCTCGCTGACGGCCGATCCCTCCGCGGACAGGGCGAGTCCGGCGTAGTACTGCAGGCAGCGAACGGAGGCCGCCACCTCGCCCAGGGCGAGTGTGACCGGCTTGCCCGACTCCAGCACCATGCGCTCGGCGAGCGCGTCGGCATTGACCGTCAGCAGCCTGGCCGTCTCGGTGAGGACCTCGTAGCGCCGGCGCGCCGGACTGGTCGGCCAGGTTCCGGTGTCGAACTCACGGCGCGCGATGTCGACGGCTCGCTCGGCGTCCTGCTCGCCGCCGTCCGCGAAGACCCCGGCCGGAGCGCCGTCGAACGGGCTGTGCCGCGCGAAGCTCGCGCCTGAGGCGGCGGGGCGGGCCGAGCCGTCCAGCCATAGGTCGAACTGAGGTGATCCGTTTGATGGCTTCACTGGATTCTCCTTGCGGGGGGTGGATCAGGTGTGGGTGAGGCCGCCGTCGCAGGCGATGGTCTGACCGGTGATGAACCCGGCTGCCGGGGTGCAAAGGAACAGGGCGAGGCCGACGAGGTCCATCGGCACCTCTTCCCGGGGAATGCACTGGTTGCCGATGAGCTTGGCCTTGCCCTCCGCGGTCACCGTCTGGCGCGGCACCTCGGTGAAGGTTCCGCCCGGCTGCACGGCGTTGACCGTGATGCCGTCCGCGCCGAGTTCCCTGGCCAGCGAGTTCGCCATGCCGACCATCGCGGCTTTGGACGTCACGTAGTGCAGGTAGTTCCGCACGCCGAGGGGCACCGCACCCGACATGATGTTGACGATGCGCCCCCAGCCGGCTGCGCGCATGTGCGGGGCCACCGCCCTGGCGCACAGGAACGAACCGGTGACGTTGACCCGCAGCACCGCGTCCCACTCGTCGAGCGGGATCTGCTCGAACGGCCGCATGGCCAGGCTGGAGAAGATCGCCGCATTGTTGATGAGCGCGTCCACCCGGCCGAATTCGTTCAGCACGGCGCCGACAAGCGCGTCGACGGACGCCGGATCGGCGACGTCGGTGCGTACGGCGAGAGCCTTGCCGCCGGCCTCCTCGATTTCCTTGACCACGTTGCGGGCCGAATCCTCGTTGATCTCGGCGATCACCGGCAGCGCACCCGCCGCGGCGAACTGGCGCGCGTATTCGCGGCCGATTCCCTGGCCGCCGCCCGTGATGACGACAACGCGGTCGCGGACGGCGAAGTCACGCCCACGCGGCACATCGGCGGCCCGCACGATATCTGTCTGGGTCATTCCTGCTCCTCAAGGGTTGATGAAGGGCCGAGGCGGGTCCATTGGCAGATGCGCAGTGGACCATCGGTGGTGGTGACGTCCTCGAAGACGGCGGTTAGCGGCATGCCATGGATGAGGTCGCCAACCGCAGTTCCGGCGATGTTCCCGATCAGGATCGGTCCCTCTGCCGTGCGCACCGCGGCGACGGCGTAGGGCACCGGAATGCCGGGGAAGTACTGGCGGTGGAACACGGTCCAGGCGAGGAGCGATCCCCGTCCGGACAGCGCCGTCCATTCGTGCTCCTCCGCGAGGCAATCCGGGCAGGCCGGTCCGGGCGGGTAACGGAAGCTCCCGCACGCCGAGCACCGCTGCAGGCGCAGCTCGCCCGCGGCGGCATATCGCCAATAGGGTTCGTCGAAGATCCCGCGCTGCGGCGCGGGACGAGGCGTGGTGGTCATGCGCGCGCCCTCCGGTAGATCAGTGAGGTGACCTTGCCGGCGACGTCGGAGATATATTGCGTGGTCCTGGCACCGGGAACCTGGCGCTCGCCGGCCTCGCCGCGGAGCTGGCGCACACACTCGGCCAGGTGCCCCCAGCCCTGCATATAGCTGCCTGAGAGGTGACCGCCGGAGGTGTTCACCGGCAGCCGCCCACCCGGGCCGAGGTCGCCGGAGGACAACAACTTGCCCGCCGATCCCTCCGCGCAGAAGCCGAACCCTTCCAACGCGAGGGGGACGTGGATGCTGAAGCTGTCGTAGACCTGCAACACGTCCACCTCGGACGGCCCCATACCGGCCATCGCGTAGACCTGCTCGGCCGCGTTCCGCTGGGCCGGGCGGTAGAAGTCCATAAGGCGCGGACGCAGGCTCGTCGCCTCGCGGTTGTGGTCGCTGCGCCCGATCCCGCTCAGCAGCACCGCGGGCCGGCGCAAGCGCCGGGCGCGTTCGGCGGTCGTGACGATCAGCGCGACACCTCCGTCGTTGACCAGGCAGTAGTCGAACAACCGCAGCGGCTCGCAGATGTAGCGGCCGGCGAGGTAGTCCTCGACGTCGAGCGGTTTCCGCATGACGGCGTTGGGGTTCAGCCGCGCGAAGGCTCGTTGCGCGACGGCGACCCCGCCGAGTTCGCGTTCGGTCAGCCCGGTGACCTCCATGTAGCGGTTGGCGAGGAGCGCGTACAGCGCCCCCTGCGAGGTGAGGCCCCATGGGGCGTAGTAGGTGTAGGCGAGGTGGCGTTCACCGCCCATCGCGCCCGGCCCGCCGTACGCGGTGCCTCCGGTGCGCTGGTCGTTGCCGTAAACCAGGGCGACGCATTCGGCGACACCGGCGTGGACCGCCAGCGCGGCCTTCACCACCGCCTGGACCGCGTCGGCCTGGTCCGCCCACCGCACGTCCATGCCGAGCACCTCACCGAGCCGCTCACCGGCGAGGGCCGGGCCGGCGACCAGCCCGTCGATGTCGCGGCGTTCGAGGCCGGAATCCGTGAGGGCACGCCGGAAGGCGGTCGCGGCATAGCCGTAGGCGTCTTGATATCGCTCGCCCCGGCGGGCGCGGCCGTAGTCCTCCGGGTAGTCGGTCTCGCCGACACCCACGATTGCGACGGTGTCCCGCAACGCGGACAGGCGCGCGAGGTCAACCATGATCACGATTCCTTTCCGGACAGGGAAGCGGCCCGGAGTGTCCTGCCGTCCTCCGCCGCCACCAGCCCGAACTCGGCGGCGAGGGCGGGGTCCAGCACCCCGAGCCGGGGCATGGCGGTGGAGACCACGGCAGGAGTGGACAGCAGGCGCATCGGTGAGCCGAGAACGGTCCAGGAGCCGCCGTCGGCGGCAGGCCGGTCGAGCACGAGCCCCCGGGCCGTGGTCTGGGGGTGTGCGAGGACGTCGTTCACCGTCGACACCGGCGTGCGCGTGCCGTCCTCGTCCAGCCACAGGCCGTCCTCGGCGGCGACGATGCGAGCATCCGCCGGGCTGACGTTCCACAGCCGATGGGTCGCCCACGCGGATCCGTCCTGCATCGCGAGGTCGAGGGCAGGTGCGGGGCCACCATGCGTCTCCCGATGTTCGACGGCGGCCAGAACCCCCAGCAGGCCGAACAGCCCGCCGAGCTGATCCGAAACGGAGATGCCCGCCTTCGTGGGGACGCCGTCGACCGTCGTCGCGCTCATCACTCCGGACATCGCCTGCACGACCGTGTCCAGAGCCGGTCGCCCGGGATATACGGTGTCGTGGCCGAATCCGTTGATCGAGCAGTAGACGAGATGTGGCAGGGCCGCCTGAACCTGCTCGGGGCCGAACCCCAGGCGATGCAGCGAACCCGGCTTGAGATTCTCGATGAGCACGTCGGCGGAGGCGAGCACATCCCAGAGCACCTGCCGGTCCGTTTCCTGGCGCAGATCGAGTACGAGCCCTCGTTTGTCGGTGTTGAGCAGAGCGAAGATGTATGACTGCCCGTCGGAGCGCAGTGGGGCGTTGTGCCGGTTCGCGTCTCCTCTCGGCGGCTCGATCTTGATGACGTCGGCACCGAGCGCGCCGAGTTGCCGACCGGCCAGGGGGCCGACGGTGTTCATGCCGATCTCCACCACCCGGATGCCCTCAAGCGGCCGCACCTCGGACACGGGATCGCCGCTGACCTCGCCGGCTGTCGGTCGGCTGGGGATGAGGGCGCCGATCTCGGTCCGATCCGCGTCACGGGCCGGAATCTGCGGGACCGGCTCTGTGCCGCGCCACCGGACCGGGCAGCCCGGGAGCAGCACCGCCTCTCCGGTTTCCGAGTCGACCGCGGAACGCACCATCCCCCGATGCCGCAGGTTCGGTTCGCCGGCCAGGCCGCCGACAGGTGTCACGGGACCGCTGGGGATCACATGGCGGCTGAGCAGGCCGACGCATTCCGCCACGGATCTCTGTGCCGTCCAGGCCCCGACGACGGCATCGATCTCGTCGGTGTGGTCCATCCGGCCGCTCGTCGTCGCGAACCGCAGGTCGTCCACCAGTTCGGGGCGATCCATGGCCTCACACAGCCGCACCCACTGCTCGTCGGTCGGCGCGCAGATCAGCACCCACCCGTCGAGGGCCCGATAGGAGTTCCACGGCGACAGCGTCGGATGGCGGTTGCCGTTGCGGGTCGGGACCCGGCCGATGAACGTCAGCGGGAGAAACGTGGCCAGGGCGTTCACCGCCACGTCATAGAGGGAGACGTCGACGCGCTGGCCGAACCCGTGCCGGCGCCGGACACGGAGCGCGGCGACGACCGCCGATGCGGCGTACACCGCGGACTCCATCTCCAGCAGCGGCGCGCCAAGCACGACCGGAAGCGCGTCGCGCCGTCCCGTCGTGTCGGCAACGGCCGAGACAGCCTCGACGAATGCCTCCGATCCGGGCACTCCGGCGAGGGGTCCTTCATGGCCGAACGCCGTGATGTCACAGAGAATCTGGCGGCCGGGCCGGGCCGATCCCCACAGCGCGCGGTCCTCGTCCGACAGATCCGAGGACAGGAGAACGACGTCCGCCGCGCTGACCAGGTCCTCAACCAGTTTCCTGTCGTCGGCCGAGGCTCGATCGACCACGATGCTGCGTTTGCCGGCGGCGGTCACGGCCCGGTCGCTCCACTTGTGGTCCGCCCTCTGCCGCGCCGGCTCGACGAGGACGACGTCGGCGCCGAGTTGCGCCAGCAGGCCGCCACATGCGGCGACCGCGATCCGTTCGCCCACCTCGACGACGAGACATCCCGCCAGCAACCCGGTGGAAGTCGCTGTTTCCATCTACACCTCTTGTGCGCAATGCGCTCGTTACGTGCGCTTTGCGTCGAGGTTACATCCATCCCGCAGGGTCGTCCAGAGGCGATGTGGCTGTTGATCGGCTTCGATGGCTACTCTCGATCGCGTGACGACGTCCGCTTTACAGCCACTTCGCCAAGGAGATCCCGCTTCCATAGGCGGTTACCGCCTGCTGGGCCTGCTGGGGGAGGGGGGACAGGGCACCGTCTACCGCGCCGAGGGCGAGGGCGGGCAGCAGGTGGTCGTCAAACTCCTGCACGCACGGCTCGCGGGCGACGCGGACGCGCACCGGCGATTCCTGCGCGAGGCGGAGGCGGCCAGGAAGGTCGCGCCGTTCTGCACGGCTGGTGTGCTCGCGGCGGGCATCGCCGAAGACGGCAGGCCTTACATCGTCAGCGAGTTCGTGGTCGGGGTCACCCTGCTGGAGCTGGTGCGCACCCAGGGCCCCCGCACGGGCAGCGGCCTGGCGCGGCTGGCGGTGTCGACGGTGAGCGCACTGGAGGCGATCCACCGCGCGGGCGTCGTGCACCGGGACTTCAAACCGGCCAACGTGCTGATGGGCGCGGAGGGACCGGTGGTGATCGACTTCGGCGTCGCCAGAGACGTGGACCGTACCACTCAGACGGTCGGCATCATCGGCACCCCGCGCTACATGTCGCCCGAACAGGTCGGGGGCGGCCCCATCGGCCCCGCCTCCGACGTGTTCAGCTGGGCCGCCACCATGGTGTTCGCCGCGACCGGCCACCCGGCGTTCCCCGGCGACGCGATGCCCGCCGTACTCAACGCGGTGCTGAACGGGGAGCCGGACCTGTCGGGGGTGCCGGAGCCGACCGCCGCACTTCTCCGCGCCTGCCTCGCCAAAGACCCCGCGGCCCGCCCGTCCGTTTCCGACATCCGCGAAACCCTCAGCGGGAATCGCCTACCGGCTCCACAACAGCCTTCGGAGCCCACAAAACACGAGCCTGCAAAGCACGAGCCCGTAAAAGGACACGAGCTCCCAAGCACCATGCCGACCCCGGTCTCCCCGCCGCACCCCCTCCCGCCTCCCGTCGCCTACCGCCCCCTCGACGACCGGCAGCACACCCTCCCCCCGCCGAACCCGGAGAGTACGGCGGAGCCCACGAGACCCCCATCCCCGCGCCGCATCCCCCGCCGCGCCGCCCTGCTGGCCGGCGGAGCGCTGGCCGCCTGCCTGCCCTTCGTCTACCTGTTCGCCCGCCCCGACGACGCCTCACCCGACCCCGAAGCTCACACCCGCGTGACCCCGGCGACCCCGGCCCAGGCCCCCTCACCTGTGGCGTCCGCCGTCACCCCACCCCCCTTCGGCCGCTACATGCGCCAGAGAATCGACCTCGCCGAACTCGGCGGCAAGCTCACCGGCCTCGCCGTCACCTCCCTCGACGCCACGACGGTCGCCGTCACCGCACACGACAACGGCCGTGTCGGCGTCTGGGACCTCCGCACCGGCGCTCTCGTCGCCAAGCACACCGAGAGCCGCGCCGGGGGAGTGACCGCCGTCGGCGGCCTCGACGGCCGCCCGGTGCTCGCGTACGGCAACGCCTCCGGAGCCATTCGCCTATGGGACCTGCGCACCGGGGAGTCCCTCGCCGAGCACGACGTCCGCGACCCGATCATCGGGGTCTTCCCCGGCGAGCGCCCCGTCGCCGTCTCCCAGAAGTACGACCCAATGCGCGACCTGCGCGGCACCGTGCGCTTCTGGGACATGCGCACGGGCCGGCAGATCGGCCCCACCGACAGCAGAAGCCACTGGCAGGGCGTCGACGCCCTCACCTCGGCCGGCGGTCTCATCGTGACCGGCGACGGGGGCGAGACGGTGCGGCGATGGGATCCGGCGGACGGGAAGATGCGCGGCAGCTTCGACACCGGCCGGATCGGCGGCATCGACAAGCTCGTCTCGGCCGTCCTCGACGGCGACGCCGTACTCGTCAGCGCCCACCTCGACGCGACCCTGCGCATCTGGAACCCCGCCACCGGCAAACGCCTCAAGAAGTGGCCCTTCTCCGACTACAGCCCGGACGACCGGGGCGTGGCCTCCATGGCGGTCACCACGGTCGGCGCGGACGTCATCCTGGTCACGGTCCACCTGTGGGACAAACGTATCCGCGCCTGGGATCTGAAGTCGGGCAAACGGATCGGCGAGCCGTTCGCCGGCATCGCGGAGACCGCCGTGGCGGCGGGCACCCTGGACGGCGTGCCGGTCGCCGTCGCGCACTGGAGGGGAACACTCCGAGTCTGGAGCCTCGCAGGCCGCTGACCTTCCGGCCTTTAGGCTCCCCGTCCAGAACAGCGCCCAGCCGGTCTGTCACTCATGGATCAACCCCAGTTGTGTCGAGGTTTACGGTTGACTGACCTCCGGGTCCGCGGGGCGCAGCGCGAAGAGGCCGAAGGCGGCGGTGACGAGGAGAAGCAGCAGGCCCGAGGCGATGATCGAGGTGGCGACGCCGGCCAGCTCGGCGGTGATGCCGCCGAGGACGACGCCGACGACGGTGACGTTCATTATCAGGGCGTTCATCAGCCCGACACCCCGGCCGCGCACATCCTCGGGCAGATCGCGCAGCATGATGTTGGCAAACGGCACCTGGAAGAGCCCGGAGCCGACACCGCTCAGCACACACCAGAGCCCGATCACCCCGAAGCCGAGGAGTTCCCGCAGCCAGCCGGTGGGGGCGAGCGCGATGAGCGACACCCCGAACAGCGCCACCGCGCCGATCAGCAGCCCGCTGGACGAGTGGCTGCGCCGTACCAGCATCGGCCCGATGAGGGCGCCGAGCACCGACCCGCCGCCGAACATCGCCTGGGCGAGGCCGAACTCGAAGGGCGGCAGGTGGAAGGCGGTCAGGAGCTGTGCGTTGAGGTTGGTGGTGAACAGGCCGAGCACCAGCATGACCGGCACGAGGAACGCCGCGAGGAACCGCAGCGACGGCACCCGCAGCAGCCCCTGCATCCCGGCCCGCATGGCCTGCCAGTAGGGCTCCCTGCCGCGCCCCTTCGGCACCTCGCGCAGCACGCCCATGCTGCCGAGGAGTACGGCGGAGGCCAGGAACGTGGCCGCGTTGAGGCCGAGCACGACCGGCACGCTGCCGAGCGCTATCAGCAGCCCGCCGAGTGCCGGTCCGACCAGGTTGAGGGTGTGGTTGGTGCTCTGGAACAGCGCCACGGCGGCCGGGAGGCTGTGCGAGCCGACGATCTTGGGGATGGCGCTGATCCGGGCGGTCTCGAAGAACGCCTTGCCGACGCCCTCCAGGAAGATCAACACGATGAGCAGCCAGAGTGTGTCGAGCGCCGGGATCATCGCCAGCACGATCAGCGCTCTGCCCAGGTCGGAACCTATCAGCAGCACCCGCGGCGAGACTCGGTCGGCCAGCGGCCCCACGAACGCGCTGAGCATCCCCACCGGCAGCAGCTGCGCGACAACGACGAGCGCGATGACGAGCACCGGCGCGTCGGTCAGCGTGGCCGCGACGTAGATGAGAGTGATGCGCGCGGTCGCGTCGCCCAGGAAGGAGGCGACGACGGCCAGCCAATAGCGGATGTAGGTTCCGTCCTTCAGCAGTTCAAGCATGCGGGTCCTCGTCGTCTTCGGCGTCTTGTCCGAACACCTCGCCGAGGACCGCGGCCACCTCGCCGACCTGGAACGGGCGCATCATCGTGTAGTGGTTGCCGCCGACGCCGCGCACCTCCAGCTCGCCGAGTGCCAGATCGCGCCACGGCCCCGACGGGTCGTACTCCTCGCTCGCGCGAAGCAGGGTTATCCTGCCCGCCTGCGGGGCGGCCCGGTAGTCCCAGAAAGGCCGGAGATTCGCCACCCACAGGTCGAGAACACCACTGATCTGCTCGTATCCGGCGCCGGCCGGAAGATAATCGGCCGAGCGTCATACAGAGAAGAGGGAAGGGCGGACGGGCATGAGGTTGCTGGTGCTGGGCGGCACCGAGTTCCTCGGGCGGGCCGTCGTGAGCGAGGCGCTGGCGCGCGGCGCGCACGTGACGGTGTTCAACCGGGGACGGCACGAACCCCCGCCGGGTGTGGTCGCGCTGCGCGGGGACCGCACCGCCCCGGGCGGTCTCGCCGCCCTGGCGGAGGGCGAGTGGGACCACGTGGTGGACACGTGGTCGGGCCGGCCGGTCCCGGTGCGCGACGCGACCCGGCTGCTGGCGGGCCGGGCCGAGGGATATGCCTACATCTCCAGCCGGTCGGTCTACACCTTCCCGGCCCCCGCCTACGCGGCCGAGGACGCACCGGTCGTCGAGAGTTCCCCCGGCGCGGGAGAGGACGGCGGCGAGGTCGGCTACGCCGAGGCCAAGCGGGGTGGGGAGCTGGCGGCCCAGGCGGTCTTCGGCGACCGGGCGCTGCTGGTGCGGGCCGGTCTCCTCGTCGGGCCGCACGAGAACACCGGGCGGCTGCCCTGGTGGTTGTGGCGGTTGTCGCGCGGCGGCGCCGTGCCCGCGCCGGGGCCGCACGACCTCGACCTCCAGCACATCGACGCCCGCGACCTCGCCGCATGGACCCTCGATGCGCTCGGCGCCGGGCTCGGCGGGGCGTTCAACGGCGTCGGCCCGCCCGGTTCGACCACGATGGGGGAGCTGCTGGAGACATGCCTGCGGGTGGTGCGGTCGGACGCGGAGTTGCGGTGGGTCGAGCCGGAGGCGGTGCTGGCGGCGGGAGTGGAGCCGTGGACGGCCCTGCCGATCTGGATGCCGCCCGGCCCCGGGCACGGCGGCCTGCACCGCGGGGACGTCGGCAAGGCCGTCGCGGCGGGGCTGCGGCTGCGCCCGCTTGAGGAGACGGTCGCCGACACGTGGGCCTGGTGCGGCGGCGCGCCGGAGGCGGTGGCGAACCGGAAGGCGGGCCTTGACCCCGCGCAGGAGTCGGCGCTGCTCGCCCTCTCGAACGGCCGTCCTTGACGGCGGCTTACCGGCTGGCTTCGCCGTACCTCATGTGGAGTGCCGGGCCACGCTCCGGTGCCGGAGTGCCGGAGCGTGGCACAAGGGTCAGTCGGCGACGAGGCGGCGGCCGCCGCGGCTGTGGCCGAGTTCGCGCTGGCGGCGCACCACGTAGACACCGGGGGAGAAGCCGGTCGCTCCGTGTTCGGGATGCAGCATGTAGGCCGGTTTGGTGTTGCGGAAGATGCCGATGGCGAGTTCGAAGGTGTCGCGGGCCTGCGTCGTCCAATGGCAGGTTGACGCGTCGGCGACCAGTGTGTGCGGGTTGCCGCCCGCGGCGCCGCGCAGCACTTCGAACCCGTCGGCGGGCACCTCGCGCCAGGTCGCCCAGTTGTCGATGCTGACCGCTGTGGCGATCATGCGCAGTGGGACGATGAGGAGATCGCCCTGGGCTTGGAGTCCGTCGATGACGGGGATGGCGACCTGCTTTTCGAGATGGTCCAGTACGGCGAGGCCGGTGCGCTGGGACAGGATGGCGAGGTTGACGGTCATGTGGCTCCTCTCAGGTGCGTCGAGCGAGGGTCGAGTAGTCCGCGGCGGACAGACCGTAGGTCCACGCGGCCGCCGCGACGGGGTCGTCCAGGAAGACCGGCACGCCGAGGCCGTAGCGCCTGCGGCTGCCGTCGCGTTCGGCCGAGCCGTTGACGGCCAGCAGCACACGCGCCATGCCGCCCCACGTCTGCTCCGGCAGGTCGTATAACAGCAGGTCGAAGCCGGGATTGCCAGGGTCGGCCGCCGCCGCGACCATCCGCAGCTCGGCCAGCTCGATATAGCGTTCCCAGCCAAGGTTTTCGATCGCGCACCGCCGCACCTCGACGTTGGGCTCGGCGGCGATCCGCTCGGGGGTGGGATCGGTGATCACCCATTCCGGCACGAGCGTGCCGTGCCAGGCGTGTACGGCGAAGCCGTCGGAGAAGCCGACGGCCGGTCCGCCGGCGTTGTGCGGCCTGAGGTCCTCGATCCGCTGGACCGCCGGCCGCTCGGAGATCACGCAGACCTCCTCCCCGGCCCACCACCACCCGCAGGAGCGGGCCACCGCCGCCCAGAGGGTGAGCTGCCGCTCCTCCGGGGGAAGGTAGACGCGGCGGCCGACCCGCCTCCAGGCGTCGTAGTGCGCGATCCACGACACGTCGTGCTGGCCATACCACGTGAGCCGCTGCCGCATGTCGAGCGCCGACCGCATCGCCGAGCGGATCCGGTGCACGGCGTCCTGCAGCGGCCGGGACACCATGGCGTCGAGCTGCCTGAGGTCCGTTCTCCAGCCCGGGGTGTCCCACTCGTGGCCCACCCGGCGGTCGAGGGCTCTGCGCAGGTTGAAGGTGAGCGCGGCGAGACGCTGCACCAGCGGGAGGTCGGCCAGGGTGTTCATCCCGGCGAACGCCGCGGTCTCGCCGGCACTTGGCGGCACGAGATCCATGGCCGCCCGGGGTGAGGCGACCCAGGTGAAACGGGGTGCGGGATGCCGGGCCAGTTCGTAGAGCGAGGAGATGGCCGCTTCGGCGGCCGGTCTGTCGGCGGGGAGCGTCGAAAGCGCGTGTCCCAGCCATTCGTCACGGATGTCGGCGGCTTCAAGCCGCCAGCGGGCGCTCACTGAGCGGGGGCGCTGCCGCCCCTTTCAACGATCAGGTCAATGATCATCATGCTGGACAGCATGGCATCCGCCGTACGGTGCCCGCAAGGTGTACATCCGGCTCTTCTCCGGCAATCGCCGGCGCGCTGTCCGCGCCGGGGGGCGGTGCCCGCGCCGCCCGGCCTCGGGGGGCGAGGGGCACGGGCGCCGCGGTCCCAGCGGACGGGTTCACGCAGGCCGATCCCGCAGGCGTCGACGATGGCGCCGACGACGTCACGAGGCCAGGAACCAAGGTAGAAGTGCCCCCCGGGAAGGCCCGCAGAGCGAACCTGGCGCCGGAATATCTCCGCCAGGCGGACGCGTAGCCGAGCGGCACCTTGGGGTAGTGGTCGCCGAACATCGCGCCGAGCGGCACATCCACCGGCGGCCCCGGCGCGCAAACGTAGGTCTCGGCCGCCTTGTAGTCCGCGCGGAGCCCGGCTGCCGGTGAGCGTCGTGGTGGTCACCCAGCCCTCAACTCACCCGGTCCAGTGGCGGCGGAGGAAGGGCGCCGCGGTCGCGGAGGAGAGGGCGAAGGTGGCGGCGACCGCCAGCCAGGCTGCGCCGTACCCCCATATGTCGGTTAGGAGGCCGAACAGCGGGGGGCCGGCGGCGAAGCCGGCGAAGAAGCCCGCCGACACCAGGCCCGAGGCGCGGCCGGCGCGGGCGGGGCCGACACGTTTGATGACCACGACCATCGAGACGGCGTTGGCCGCGACGGCGAAGGCGCCCACGGCAGCCGCGCCGAGCCACACCAGGAAGGGGGCCTGGGTCGCGGCGGCGAACAGCAGCGCCGCGGCGGACGCGCCCGCGGTC
The DNA here is from genome assembly GCF_016863435.1 of Sinosporangium siamense. Classification (GTDB taxonomy): domain Bacteria; phylum Actinomycetota; class Actinomycetes; order Streptosporangiales; family Streptosporangiaceae; genus Sinosporangium; species Sinosporangium siamense. The sequence continues at coordinate 22,592 of NZ_BOOW01000054.1, read as the reverse complement.
AGCGGGGCGAGGAGCACCTCGGCCCGCGCGAGCCGGCCGGCCAGGCGTGCCCAGCCGACCCGCCCGGCGACACCCGCGATCCCCAGCGCGGCGACGAGCCACGCGGCCACGACGGGGCCGAGTGAGAGCCGCTGGGCGCCGAACAGCGCGAGATAGGTGTTGACGGCGGCCAGTCCGCTGCCGAGCAGGAAGGAGAAGGCGGCGAGCCGCGCGAGGGGAAGCCCGGCCGGGCTGGGCTGAGCCGTCGCCTCGGGCGCGTGCGGTGCGGAGCCCGGTTGAGCACCCGCACCGGATGGGGCCGGTGCGGAACCGGGCCGGGCCCCGGGCGCGGCGGAGTCGGCCGGCAGTGTGCGCAGTGCCGCATACGCGACGAGGAGCGCCACACCCGCAGCCGTCCACACGGCGCCCCGCCACCCCGTCCACGCGGCGAGCGCGGCGAGCGGAAGGCCCGCGGCGAAGGCGCCGAACTGCACCCCAGACTGTTTCCACCCGGTCACAGGCCCCCGCCCGTCCGGCTCGACCTCCGACAGAATGATCTTGTTCGTGGCGGGGTTGGCCAGCGCCTGCGGCAACCCGCCGAGAGCCAGCGCCGCGACCAGCGTCCACACCCCCGAGGCCGCGCCGATCAGCGCGAGCGCCGCCGAGGCCAGCACGAGCAGCACGATCAGGCTGCGCCGCGCCCCCAGCCGGTCCACCCAGTGCCCGGCCGTGAGCGACAGCAGCGCCGCCACGCCGAACCCGGCGGTCGACGTCAACCCGATCGCGCCCACGGGGATGCCCGCGTCCTCCACCAGCCGCGGCCCCAGCGCACCGACGAGGAACAGCTGAAGCATCGAAACGCCCATGGTGGCGGTGAGCAGCACGGTGATCCACCGCTCCCGGCCGAGCCCGCTCGCGGACCCCGTCCGCCGTTCCCGCCGCATCGTCGTCTCCTCGTCCCGGTCGGCCCGCACACGTCGCCTCTTCGTCAGACAGTCGCCCGGGACCCCGCCGGAGTTCGGCGCAGGCCCTCGGGCCCGCGCCCCTCCAAGGTTCACAACCCCCGGAATGCCACCCCGATTCCGTATGGCAAAGCCCCAGCCCAGCGCGCTTTCACCCGCCTCCGCGACCGAGCCCGGCCCCCGCCCCACCTCCGACCGGGCACCTCGCCGACCTTCGACTCGTCCAGCGTTTGGCTTTCGAGGCTCTCCTGGCCGTCCGCACCGCCCGGCCTCTGGTCCACGAGGCTGTTACCCTGCACGCCTCCGGCGACGACGCCCGCCTGGAAACCGCCCTGGCCAAGGTAGCCGTCACCCGCACGCTGGAACAGGTCGTCGATGCCGCCATCCAGGTTCACGGCGCCGCCGGGTTCGGCCCAGACACCCCACTGCCCGTCCGGCCCGCCTTCTCGACGGGCCGGACGAACTTCACATCGCTTCGGCGGGGCGGCGCATTCTGCGCTGATTTCGAGCGCGAGCGCGCCGCCGCCTCGGGTGTTTATCTGTCGGGATTGCGGGTGGTCCAGTCGAACTCCGTGCCGCCGGGGGGAGTTTGGGGGGCTGGCCGGGTTCGCGTTTGGGGGGTTCGTGGAAGGAGGCGAGGTCTTTGGTGTTGACCTTGGCGGCTTCGAAGTTGATGGCGCCGCCGCCGGAGGGCAGGGCGTGTTCGATTTTCAGCATGGTGGAGTTGAGTTTGGCCACTGCTGTGGCGGCGCTGCTGGTGAATTCGACGCCCAGGGTGCCGGCCAGGGCGTTGGACCAACTGGTCTTCGCCCGGCGCATCGCCTCCTCGTTGCCCTGTGCGCCCTCGACCAAGAGGTAGATGCCGATCGCCGAGATGCTCACGCCCGACACCAGTTTCCAGGTGCGTGTCGCCGCGGAGGGCACTTTGGGGGCGGACGACGGCGGCGGCGGCACGGTGGGGGCGTAGGTGGGCGGGGGTGGCACGGGCCTCCCCACGGCCGGGGGATTGGTCGGGCGTGGTGGAAATGCGGGTTTCGGTGGGTAGGGCGGGCGTGGGGGTTCCGTGGAGGCTGCCATGCGTACCTCCCCGTATGAGAACGGCGGATCCTCCCGAAATTCCGCCCTGTAGGCAGAAGGTTATGGGGTAAAGAATCATGAATGCGGGGGTTGCCGCTTGCTAGACATAGATCCATGGCGACCTTCGAGACCCCCTTCGACCTCGACCGCATGCTCAGCGAGAGCGAGCAGGCGCTCCGCCGCCTCAACGAGGCCACCGCGGAGCTTGAGTCGGTAGTCGGCGAAGGGCAGGCGGCCGACGGCACGATCAGGGCGAGTGTCGACCAAGGGGGCCGGCTGCGCGAGATCACGCTCGACCCGCGGGCGATGCGGAACGACAGCCAGACACTTGGGGAATTGGTCACCGCGGCTGTGCAGGTGGCTCAGGACGATGCCGCTCAGCAGGTGCAGGCGTTGCTTACGTCGACACTGGGCGACGACATCGGCAATCCACTTGATTTGAGCACGATGCAGGCTCAATTCCAGGCCGCGGAGGACGCCTTCAGCCGCGCCCTTGCCGGACACAGCGACAACCTGGACCGTCTCGGCCGCGACCGCTAGCCGGGCCGGCTTCGCCGTACGGGACCACCCTGCTCATCGGAAAGAGAAGAGGCGTGGCGGCCGGGGAAAAGTCACCGGCCGCCGTCGCATCCGTGGGCTCAGGACTCGTCGGTGAGGGTCACCAGGAGGCCGTTGAGCCGGTCGACGAAGGCCGTCGGGTCGTCGATCCGTGCCCCCAGGGTGAGCACGGCCTGGTGGAACAGCACGTTGGCCCAGTCGGCGAGCCGGGTGTCGTCCTGTTCCTCCTTGAGGCGTTCCACCAGCGGGTGGCGTGGGTTTATTTCCAGCACCGGCTGGTTGGGCAGGCCCGAGCCGCGGAGCCGCTGCGCCAGGTTGAGGTCGGTGTCGGCCTCGTTGGCCACGATGCAGGCCGGTGATGTGGTGAGCCGGTTGGTCACGCGCACGTCGTAGGCCTTGCCGTCCAGGCTCTCCTTGAGCCGGGTGAGCAGCGGGGCGAGGTCGGCGGCGGCCTTTTCTGTCTCCTGCTTCTCGGCCTCGTCCTCCAGGTCGCCGAAGTCCGGCACTCCCTGGGCGACCGACTGCAGCGCCTTGCCCTTGAACTCCTGCAGCAGGCCGGTCACCACCCAGTTGTCCACGGCCTCGCCCAGAAGCAGCACCTCGATGCCCTTTTTCCGGAATGCCTCCAGGTGGGGGCTGCTGGAGGCGGCGGACAACGTCGGGGCGAGCAGGTAGTAGATCTTCTCCTGGCCCTCCTTCATCCGCTCGACATAGGCGTTGAGCGAGACGTCCGGCTCCTGCGTCGCCGAGTGGGTGGAGGAGAAACGCAGGAGTTCGGCGATCTCCTCGCGGTTGGAATAGTCGTCGGCGACGCCCTCCTTGAGCACCGCGCCGAACTGCTTCCAGAACGTCGCGTATTTCTCCGGCTCGTTGTCGGCCATGTCGCGGAGAAGCTTCAGCACCTTCTTGACCGCACTCGACCGGATGTGGTCGACGGCGCGGCTGCTCTGCAGGATCTCCCGGGAGACGTTCAGCGGCAGGTCACTGGAGTCGATGACCCCGCGCACGAATCTCAGATATGCCGGGAGCAGCTGTCCGGTGTCCTCAAGGATGAACACCCGCTGCACGTGCAGCTTGACGCCGTGGCGCGACTGCTGCGCCCAGAGGTCGTAGGGGGCACGGGACGGGATGAAGAGCAGCAGCGTGTATTCATAGCGGCCCTCCACCTTGGCGTGCAAATAGGCCAGCGGATCGGTGAAATCGTGGCCGATGTGCCGGTAGTAGTCGTGGTAGTCCTGCTCGGTCAGCTCGCTCTTGGAGCGGGTCCACAGCGCCGACGCCCGGTTGACGGTGGTCTCCTCGCCGCCCTCCTCCTCCGGCGCCATCACGATCGGCAGGCTGATGTGGTCGGAGTAGCGCTGGATGATCGACCGCAGGCGGTAGGAGTTGAGCAGCTCCTCCTCGCCCTCGCGCAGATGCAGCACGATCGAGGTGCCCCGCTGCTCCAGCTCCACGGCTTCCAGGGTGTATTCGCCCTTGCCCTCGGAGGACCAGCGCACCGCGTCGCCCGCGGCGGCGCCCGCCCGGCGGGTGGTGAGGACCACCTTGTCGGCGACGACGAACGCGGAGTAGAAGCCCACGCCGAACTGGCCGATGAGCGCCGCGTCCTTGCGCTGGTCACCGCTGAGCGACTTGAGGAACTCGGTCGTGCCGGACTTGGCGATGGTGCCGATGTTGGCGATCACCTCCTGCCGGCTCATCCCGATGCCGTTGTCGGAGATGGTGATCGTGCGAGCCTCCGGGTCGAAGGCGACGTGGATGCGCAGCGGCTCGTCGTCGGCCAGCTCGGGGCGGGAGAAACGCTCGAAGCGGAGCCGGTCGATCGCGTCGGAGGCGTTCGAGATCAGCTCGCGGAGAAAGATTTCCTTGTTGCTGTAGAGCGAGTGGGCCATCAAGTGGAGGAGCTGGGCCACTTCGGTCTGGAAGCTGAATGTCTCTTCGGTCGCCTCTAGGGTCATCGGCCACCTCTCTGGTTAATCGGCACGGCAAAAGGGGAGTACGGCAAGGCGGCATCAGTCCATGATCGGCCCGAGCCTGAGGAGGCGGACCTGCCCGGTCAACCGCGATAGCGGGGCATGCACGGCCGGCGGGGGAAGAGCACCTGGTGGGGGTGCTAATGAGCGGATGATGCGACGCCGTATCCACCATGATATCGAGGTTCGTTTTTGATTCCTGCCATAGTGGATGTGGCGCAAATGGGGGCGTGCTTAAGCGGCAGACAGGCTGCCCGAAATGCGAAGTTATGGCGCCCAATGAACGCATAAAAGCGGATAAAGCGCGTGGAGGGCGGGCGCGGGCGGCGGGGGCGGCCCAGGAGTTCCCGGCTCTGCCGTGCCAGGTGGGGGCCCGGGGCTGGTATGGAGAGTCCCGGACGCCCCCACTCATCAATTGTCTACCCCTCGGGCGCCAAAAAAGGTTATCGCCCGGTCAGAGCAAGGCAAAGGGAGCTGCTCAGGACCTCAGCTCAGGAAACTGATCGTCCCGCCACTCCCCGGCGTGAGGCTCCGCGGAGGCCGCCTCCCTGGCCCGCAGTTCGACGCGGCGGATCTTCCCCGAGGTCGTCTTGGGCAGCTCGCCGAATTCAAGCCGGCGGACCCGCTGATAGGGCGCGAGGTTCTCCCGGGCATACCTGAGAATGGCGAGCGCGGTCTCACGGCCGGGACTCCACCCCGCCGCCAAGGTGACATAAGCCTTGGGCACGGCCAGCCGCACCGGATCGGGCGCGGGCACCACGGCGGCCTCCGACACCGCGGGGTGCTCGATGAGCACGCTCTCCAGCTCAAACGGGCTGATCTTGTAGTCGGAGGCCTTGAACACGTCGTCCGTACGCCCGATGAAGGTGATGTAGCCGTCGGCGTCGCGGCTCGCCACGTCGCCCGTGTGGTAAAAGCCGCCGGCCACGGCGTGCGCGGCCTGCTCGTCGTCGCCGACGTAGCCGGTCATCAGATTGAGCGGCGCGGAGGAGAGATCAAGGCAGATCTCACCCTCGCCCGCGGCCCGCCCGGTGACAGGATCGAGCAGGACGACGTCCACCCCGGGTAGAGGCCGGCCCATCGACCCGGGCTTGCCGGGGAGCCGGGCGTGTTGCCGATCAGCGCCGTCGTCTCGGTCTGCCCGAACCCGTCGCGTACGGTGATGCCCCACGCCTGCTCGACCTGCGAGATGACCTCCGCGTTGAGCGGCTCACCCGCGCTGATCCCCTCCCGCAGAGCCCCGGGACCACCGGACAGGTCGGCCTGGATCAGCATGCGCCACACCGTGGGCGGCGCGCAGAACGTCGTCACCCCGGCCCGGCGGATCTGCGTGAGCAGCGCCCCCGCGTCGAACCGCGAATAGTTGTGGACGAACACCGTCGCCTCGGCGTTCCACGCGCCGAAGAAGCAACTCCAGGCGTGCTTGGCCCACCCGGGCGAACTGATGTTGAGATGGACGTCCCCGGGGCGGACACCGAGGAGGTACATCGTCGACAGGTGCCCGACGGGATAGGAGACCTGTGTGTGCACCGCCAGTTTCGGGCGTGACGTCGTGCCCGAGGTGAAGTAATAGAGCAAGGGGTCGCCGGGCGCCGTGCGAGCGGAGAAAGTGCGCGGAGCCCCGGAATATGCCTCGCGATAGGACAACCACCCAGGCCGTCGTTCCTCACCGACCAGCACCCGCGTGTAATCTCCCGGAACCTGGTCGAACTTGCCCGTGTCAGCCGCATTGGCGATGACGAAGCGGGCGCCGCCGCGCGCCACCCGGTCGGCGAGCTCGGCCGGGCCGAGAGCGGTCGTGGTAGGCATGATCACCGCCCCGGCCTTCATCACGGCCAGCATCGTCTCCCACAACTCGACCTGATTGCCCAACATGACCAGCACCCGGTCGCCGACGCCGACCCCCGCGTCCTCCAGCCAGGTCGCCACCTGGTCGGAGCGCCGTGCCATCTCGTCAAAGCTCACCTTTGTCTCGCGCCCGTCCTCCTCCAAGATCCACAGCGCGGTGGCGGAGTTGCCGCGGGCGATCATGTCGAACCAGTCGGTGGCCCAGTTGTATGTCACCCCGACATCCGGCCAGCGAAAACGCGCCACGGCCTCGTCACGGTCACCTGAAAATCGAAGCAGAAGGTCGCGGGCGGCGCGGAAACCGCCGGGGGAGGCGTCGAGTGCAGTCACGTTGGAACCTCAGCGCTAGAGCGAAGTGCATTGCCCGTACGGTGCCCCGATGCCGGGCCGTCACTCTCGCCGGTCCCGTCGCGGCACGGCTCCAGCCTAGCTTTACGACCAACCAGTTGGTAGGTCTTCTTTGACCAAGAGCCGGGCGGTGGGGACCGCCCGGCTCCAGTGGATCAGAACCCCCAGCCGGGCGGACCTGGCAGAGGCACCGATGCCGGCGGCCCGCTCTCGCCCGCCGCCGTGGGGACCGGTACGGCGGGGCAGTGGGTGCCGCGTGCCGGAAGGGTCAGCGAGACGAGGTAACGGTCGACGGCCTCCGCGACACACGGACTCTTGCGGTAGGACTGGTAGCCCCAGCCGTCATAGGTGAGCAGCACCCCCTGGCGCCCCAGTTGGGCGGCGACGTTGGCCGGCCACTCCGTGCCGGTCTCCACATCGTGCCTGGCGTTGACCAGCAGGAGCGGAGCGCTTCCCCTGACGCGCAGCCGGCGCTGGGGGTTCGGAATGGAGTCCGGGTGGCCGAGGCACGTCGCGATCGCATAGAGCGTGTACGCGCTGAACTCCATGTTGGGCGCGATCCTGGCGGCACGCCGCAGGTGGCGGGCATACTCGCGGTAGTCGCGAACGGGGAGGTAATAATCCTGGCAGAACGCCTGAACGGGCTGGGGCCAGGTCTGCACCGGCAGCTGCGCCTGAGCGGCTGACGTCATGACTCCCTCGTCTATGGCCTTGAGCATGCGGGCGAGGAAACGCCAGACGGGTATATGGAGACTGCCGAGGGTGGAGGAGATCAGGTGCCACCTCGTGAGCTTGATCAAGGGATAACCCGGAAGGTTAAGCTCGCCGCGATCGGCGCGCACTTTGAGGTTCGCCCAGAACTGCCGGATGTCCCGGCCGTGCAGCACACAGGCGGTCTCACGCTCACACCAGTCCGCGAACTCGTTGAAGCCGTCCTCCGCGGCCCGCGCCTGGCTGTCGAACATGGCCCGGGTGCCGAGACTGTGGTCGTAAACGCCGTCCAGGGCGAGCGCTCGCACACGGTGGGGGAAGGTCTCGGCGTAGAGCTGGCCGAGCAGCGAGCCGTACGACATCCCGTAGAAGGTGAGTTGCTCATCGCCGAGGGCGGCCCGCAGCAGGTCCAGATCGCGGACGACGCTGAGCATGTCGACGTGGTCGAACAACGGTCCCGTGTGAACACGGCAGTCCGCGCGCAACCTCGCGTTGTAGGCGACCAAGGCGTCGAACTCCGCCTGGCTTTGAATCAGCTCACCGGGGCGGCCGGCGAGCGCGTCGTTCGAGCAGATGATCGGATGGCTCCGCCCGCCGCCGCGCGCGTCGAAACCGACGAGGTCGAAACGCCGGGCGAGCTCAGGACTGGCGTACAACGAGCTGTCGAAGACCATGCCGACGCCCGACCCGCCGGGGCCGCCGGGGTGAAGCACGAGGGAGCCGATCCGTGCGGCCGGATCGGTGGCCTTGCGCCTGGCGACGGCGATCTCGACGGTGCCGCTCTCCTCCGGCTCGCTCCAGTCGATCGGCACCGTGATCTTCCCGCACTCGACCTCGGGCTGCTCGGTGCAAGGTGCCCACTGAATGGGTGCCGGCCGAGGCGGGTCCGCAGATACGGCTTGAGCCGGGGGCAGGGGAGCGAGTGAGACGATTGCGGTAGTTAAAACGGCGAGAAAACGAACTCCTCTACGCAAGTAAAACTCCTTGACGGTCAGGGGATCCGGCGGCCATATAAAGCGACTTCCTATTAAGTCTGTATCAGAGTTTTCCCGGCCGGGCCAGAGAGTTTTCCCTTGATAGGGGGCAGGGAGCTGGGTTCCGTTCCGATGCCGGGTCGCCCGAAGATTCGGTGGCGTATTTGGACCGGTGTATGTCTGAGGGAATCCCGCACAAATACTCAAAGAATGTGAAGGGAAAAGTGTGACCCCGTTCTTGGCGCCGGCGCCCCTGCCTGCGGACCCGCGCCGACGGCACGCGCAGGTCGAAAGACGCGCCGCGCCGGGCCCGGTGGGGGGATGACCGCTGTCGCGTGCTTCCTCGTCAGGGCTTTCGGCAACGCCGACGGGGAGCACGGCAACCCCGCACTTGTGGTGGTCGTCCCGGTCGGCCCCTCGATCACCTCTCAGATCACGGCGCTGTATGACTTGTGAAATCGCTGAAGCCCGGCTCGCACCCCACGGCCTGGAATGCTGGCTTCGCCGTACCCATGCGCGTCGTTACCCGGAACCGTTGGCTATGACGAGCCGGGACCAAACCGAGACCGGAGTTTGCCGATGACGACAGTGTTCGAGACCACTCGTGATTATCGGAAGCCTCGATGTGGTGATGCGATGTCGATGATGTCTCTTACCAACGAGAGCGCGGCTCCGAGCGGGTGCGATCGGCCGCCGCTGACGGTGACGTCTCCACCGTCGGGGGATTGAAATGTGACGGCCTTCTCCGGGCCGGCCAATGCGTAGAGCGGGTCGCCGGGCGCCGTCTCCTCGAGGACGACGCGCACGAGGTGCGGCGCGGCGAGGTGGGCTTGCGCCACGGCGCGCAGTCGTCCGCCGCGGGCCGCCACCGCGACCGCCCTTTCGCTCGTGCCGGCGTCGATCTCGTCGCTCTCGACGCGGACGCACTCGGGGTTCCACGCCCACAGGAGCGCGGCCATGAGTTTGAGCTTGGTCGCGGAGTCGGCGCCGGAGAGGTCCGCCGACGGATCGGCTTCGGCGATGCCCCGGCGCTGCGCCTCGCGGACGGCGTCGTCGATGGAATCGCCGGCGGCGAGGCGGTCGAGCACGAAGGTGGCCGTCCCGTTCGGGCAGGCGCGGATGCCGTTGCAACCGAGCCCTCGCATCGCCGAACGCGCGAGGTCGCCGGCGGGAAGGGCGGCCCCTGTCGCCCCTGAGATCCGGATCCTTGTTCCGCTCTCGGCCGCGGCCTGGCCGAGTCGCGACCAGTGCGTGAGGAGATGGCTCTTCGTCGCGGTGACGACGTGGACGCCGTTTCGCAGAGCGGTGAGCGCTTCCTCGGCGGCGAATTCTCGCAGGGCGGGAGTCGAGGGGATCGCTTGGACGAAAATGTCCGCCTCTGCCCCGTTGAGCGCGGAGCGAAGCGGCGTGAGGGGCCGCCAATCCGATCGCGGCGGAACCGGCCCATCACCGTCCAGGAGACACTGCTCGGTGCCGGCTCGCACGGTCTTCACCCGGACGTGAACGCCGTATTCCCGCGCGAGGTCGTCGCCGTGGCTGTGGATGTGTTCGACGAACGCGCGGCCGACACGCCCTAACCCGGAGAGTACGACATTCACCGGCGTAACTGCAGCGTGCTTCATCGGCGGCCGCCGTCCGACAACCGGTCGATACGTCGCAGGATCCGTGAGACACCTTCGCGGATGTCGTCCACCGAGCGGGCATATGACACTCGCAGCGAGTGAGCGCCGGCACCTGTGGGGTCGAACGCCGCACCTGGAACGACGGCGACGTGATCCTCTTCGAGAAGCTCGCGTGCGAACCGGTCGCCGGGCCCGAGGTGCGGCGGATAAGTGAGGTAAAGGTAGAAGGCCCCCGCGGGGTTTCCGATGTGCAGGCCGGTGCACCCGTTCAGCAGGTCGAGTGCGGCGCGGCGGCGCTCGGCGAAGGCGTCGCGCATTTGTGCCCGTTCCTGCGCGGTGTCGCGGAGAGCGGAGACGGCGGCGTCCTGCGTGAATGTGGGCGGACACGCCGTGGTGAACTGCCGGATGCGCAGGGCCGGCGTGGCGAGCTCACGGGGGGCGGCGAGCCAGCCGAGCCGCCAGCCGTCCATCGCGTATGCCTTTGCGAACCCTCCGACAGTGAGCGTGCGCATGTGCAGGTCGGCGACGGTGGCGACCGGCACGTGCCTGGTGCCGTCGTAGACCAGCTCGCTGTAGATCTCGTCGGAGAGGACAAGCACGCCGGTGTGGCGGAGCACGTCGGCGAGGGCGCGAAGACGTCCCGCGTCGACGACGGCGCCGGTGGGATTGTGGGGAGTGCACACGACGAGCATGCGCGTGCGCGGGGTGAGACGTGCTCGCACGGCTTCCGGGTCGAGAGAATAGCCCTGTGCGGGATCGAGCGGGAGGAAGACGGGTGTGGCGCCGGCGAGCCGGACGCACGCTTCATATGCCGGCCACGCGGGCACGGGGATGAGCACCTCGTCGCCCGGACCGCAGAACGCCATGATCGCGAGGAAGACGGCTTCGCTGGCGCCGATGGTGACGATCACCTCTCCGTCCGGATCGTAGACCGGTCCGGACGCGGCGGCGAGAGTCCGCGCGATCGCGGTGCGCAGCTGCGGGGTGCCGGCGTTGGGTCCATAGTGCACGCGTCCGGCGGCGAGAGACGCCGTCGCGGCCTCCTTCACCAGGGTTGGGGTGTCGAAGTCGGGGCGGCCGATCTCGAGATGCAATACCTCGATCCCGTCCGCTTCGAGCTCGGCGGCCCGGTCGAAGACGACGCGGATCGTGGACGGAGTGATGCCGGCGAGGCGTGCCGCGGGACGCGCGAAGGAGGGGATGTCGTTCATGATTTGCGGATCCGTACTGCTTGCAGGTTGGCCAGTTCGTGGACGCCCCACTTGCCGAGTTCGCGGCCGTAGCCGCTGGCTTTCACCCCACCGGTGGGAAGTCGGGGGTCGGTGGCGGAGATGGTGTTGACGAACACCGCGCCGGCTCGGATGCGCCGGCTGACGGTGTCGGCGTGATCGAGGTCTGTGCTCCAGACGCTGCTGCTCAGACCGTATCGTGACGCGTTCGCGAGCCGGACGAGCTCGTCGTCGGTGGCGGCGGTCGTGAGCGCACCGAGCGGTCCGAAGGTCTCCTCGGAGAGCAGAATCGAGTCGTCGCCCGCCACCTCGATGATCGATGGTGAGAACCATGCTCCATTCTCGTCCTCGGGCGCCTGGGTTTGGGCGAGTATCCGGCCGCCCTCGGCGAGGGCGGCTTCGCGTTGCGAGCGGAGCGTGTCGCGCAGATCAAGGCGGGCAAGCGGGCCCACCTCGGTCGCGTCGTTCGCGGGATCGCCGACGCGCAGTTCCTGGACGTGCGGGACGAGGGCGTCGACGAAGGCGTCGCGGACGTCGCGGTGCACGAGGAGGCGTTTGGCGGCGATGCAGCTCTGTCCGTTGTTCAGGAACCGGGAGCGCACCGCTGCCACGGCGGCGGCGGAAACGTCGGCATCGGCGAGGACGACGAACGGGTCGGAGCCGCCGAGCTCGAGGACGCATTTCTTCAGCGCCGCTCCCGCGCGCGCAGCGACGAGAGCCCCCACCCGGTCGCTGCCGGTGAAAGTGACCGCGGCCACACGGGGATCGTCGATGATGCCGGCGACCGTGGGCGCGTCGACGATGACCGTCTGCAGCACTCCGTGTCCGAAGGCGGCGGCGAAGACTTCCTCGATGGCCATCGCGCTGCCGGTGACGGCCTCGGCATGCTTGAGGACCACGGTGTCGCCGGCTGCGATGGCCGGAAGCATCGCCCGGATGACCTGCCACCATGGATAGTTCCACGGCAGAATCGCGAACACCACCCCGATCGGCGCGACGCGCACGATGCCGACGTCCCCGTCGAGGTCGAGCCGTTCGGGTTCGAGGATTCCGGGGAGCTCCCTCGCGTAGAACCGGCATGCGGACACGCACTTGTCGATCTCGGCGCGCGCCTGCGCGATGGGTTTGCCCATCTCGCGCGTGATCAGCGCCGCGAGCGTCTCGCGCCGGCCGCTGATCGTGTCGGCGAGGCGTTCGATGGCGCCGACACGGTCGCCGACGTCCGAGACGCCCCACTTGGAATCGAGAGCGGTCTCGAGGACACGATCGACGGTGGACGAGCTGGTGTAGGGGTAGAACGCCAGGTCATCGCCCGTTGCCGGGTCGACGGTTACGATGCCTGCACGGCCGGCGGTCACGCCCCCACCTCTGACGCGTGCTCTTGTCGCAGCCATCGCGAGAATCGGGTGGTGATGGTGACGGGATCGATGAGCAGCTTCGCGACATCGTGCGCATTGCCCTCTTCGATGCGTGCGTAGAGGAATGCGGGGCCGTCGATCCCGCATAGCTCCTCAAATGCCGCCCGCAGCCCTTCGACCGAGTCAGTGGAGCGGGTGATCCATGCGGCGGCCTCGGCGAGCCGTGCGAGGTTCACGCGGGCCGAGTAGGTCGGGAGTGCCCCGGTGGAGCCGTACACACCGTTGTCCAAGAGGACGAGCAGCAGATTCGGCGGGGCGAGGTAGCCCCCGGTGGGCAGGACGTTCGGGTTCATCAGGAGCGACCCGTCCCCCTCGATGCAGACCACCTTCGGCGCGTTCGGTGGGACGCTGAGGGCCAGACCGGTGGCGACCGAGCCGGCCAGTCCCATCGCGTCGAGGAGATAGAGGTGATTGTCGCTGTCTTTCACTGCCGCGAGCTCCCGGCTCGTCGCGGCGCACGTGACGACCACGGGGTGGCCGGAGGTGAGGTCGGCGAGCACTCGGAGGGCTTCCAGCCGTTTCATCAGGCGACCTTTCCGTCGGTGTTCCAGAACGACCCGAGCACGACCACGGGGCGATAGGTCATGACGGCGTGCACGCCGCTTTCGCGCACCGCCTCGTGCCAGTCCGCGGCGCTGCTGCGGCGGTCCAACTCGATGACCGGCAACCCGAAAGCGCGCAGCACGCCGGGCATCGGCCCACTGATGGAGTGGATCATGGAGTTGTACTCCCCGAGGCTGCCCCGGGTGTTCGCGAAGATCAGCAGCGGCAGGTGATACGACAGCGCGAACGTGGTCAGGGCCGTCAGGGCGTTTCCGAAACCGTTGTCCTGCATCACCACCGCGCCGAGCCGGCCGGTGAACGCGACGGCACCCATCACTCCGATCGCCTCCTCCTCGCGGGAAAGCGGCGTCACCCTGGGCGAGACGCCGTCGGCACCGCCGTCCGTGGCGACGAGTGAATTGATGACCGGCGCCACCGTGACCGACGGGATGTATCCGACGCGTACGGCGTTCGCCGCCCAGATGCCGTCCGCGACGGCTTCCGCGTAGCTCATGAGAGGGAGTGGTCCTTTCGCATTGATTCACAGAGCGCCCGGGCGAGAACGGGCGGGTCGATGTTGCCGCCCGACACGACGGCCACGGAGCGGCCGTAGCGGGACGGGCCGGCGAGATGCGCTGCGACGGCGAGGGCGCCGCTGGGTTCGGCGACGAGGTGTGCGCGTCTCGCCAGGGCCGATACCGCGGCGAGGATCTCGTCCTCGGTCACGGTCACGATCTCCGCGACGGTGGCCCTCATGATCGGGAACGTCAGTTCGCCCACCACCGTCGCACGTGTCCCGTCCGCCGCCGTCCGTGAGGTCAGGGCCGGGTCCCAGGAGACCCGGCGCCCTCGCACGAGTGAATCGCGCGCGTCGGCCGCGAGCTCGGACTCGACGCCGACAACGCGGGTCCTCGGCGACAAGGACGACATCACGGTGCCCACCCCTGAGATCAGACCGCCACCGCCGACCGGAACCAGAACGGTGTCGATCGAAGCCAGGTCGTCGAGCACTTCCAGCGCGAGAGTGCCCTGCCCGGCGATCACGTCGAGATGGTCGTACGGCGGCACGAAGGTCAGCCGCCGCCGGGCCGTGAACTCGTCCACGGCGGCGGCACGGTCCTCTGCGGGCACGACGACGACCTCGGCACCCAGCTGCCGGATCGCTGCGGTCTTCACCGCGCTCGCGCCCTCCGGTACGACGATCACGGCGGGCACGCCCCGCCACCGCGCCGCCCACGCGACCGCCTGCCCGTGATTGCCGCTGGAATGCGTCACGACACCCCGTGCCCGTGCTCGCGGATCCAGCCGTGCGATCGCGTTCGTCGCGCCGCGGATCTTGAAAGCCCCGATCGGTTGCAGGTTCTCGGCCTTGAGCCACAGATCGCCGCCAGACCACGGTGCGGCGATCAACGGCGTCCGCACGATGTGATCCGCGATCGTCGCCGCCGCGGCTCGCACATCGTTGATATGGCAGCAGGCAGGCGCCGTCATCGTGCACCGTTTTCCGCAGGCGCGATTTGGTGCAAGAGGGCCACGAGCGGGTCGCCTGGTCGTGCGGCGGAAATGCTCAATTCGTGGTCCTTACGGCGATGGCATCGAGTTCCACGAGCGCCTGGTAAGGGAGTGCGGCGACGGCGATGCACGTGCGCGCGGGCAGAGGGTGGGGAAGGGCCTCCTGATAGACAAGGTCCATCCCGTTGCGATCGTTCATGGACGCGAGGTACACGGTGATCTTGACGATGTCGGCAAGTCCGAGGCCGCCTGAGGCGAGCTTGGCTTCGAGGTTCGCCAGAGCCTGGCGTGTCTGATCCGCGATACCACCGTCGACGATCCGGCCGTCCGCGATCCCGAGTTGTCCGGAGACGAATACGAGCCCGGTTCCCGTGTCTCGCAGGGGGCTGTACGGATGTCGTGCGTGGGCGGGGCTCGTTGGGGCGAGGTCTGTCATGGTGTCCCCTTAGATGTGGCTGAAAGAGGCGGTGTCGGTCGAGACGCTGACCTGTCGCCGCATCTTGCGCATGAGGAAGAACGCGGGGATCGCTGCGAGAAGGAACACGCCCCCGATGGTGGCGATGTACGCATAGATGCCCGTCGCCGTGTTGACGGTCTCGCCGTCGCGGACGACCGAGGTGGCACCGAGAATCGCGGAGCCGACGAAGTTCATCGTCACAGACCCGATGGCGATCATGACCATGACCATGCCCGACACGGTCGCCTGCCGCTCCGCCGGGGCGAGGATCGACGCGAGATTGAACCCGGAGGTGACGAGGTTCCCGGCAGTGAGGCTCAGCAGGAACGACGCGGTCACCGCGACGGGGAGGGTGCTGGGTCCGTTGCCGAAGAACATCAGCGTGCTGGCCGCCGTGCCGGTGACGATGCCGGCCGTGAGGCACCAGGCCGGGCCGACGCGTTGCGCGATGTAGCCGGCGCCGATCCCGCCGAGCGCGATGCCCATGGAGGGGATGCCGAACATCAATCCGAGCGCGAGCGGGCTGGCCAGGCCATAGCCCAGGCCTTCATCCGGAGAGACGTCGACCATCATGCCGACCAGCTGGAGCTTGCTCTGGTAGGCGCCGGTCCCCATCACCACGATCAGGAAACCAAGACCGAGCACGAGCGAGATCGCGCGTATGTCGATGACGGGTTCGGGCCGGCGGCTGATCACCAGGAACCAGAGCAGAAGGGCGGCGATACCGACTCCGAGCGAAAGGAGGGAGGGTGCGCCCAGCCATCCGAAGACCTGGCCGAGGCTGATATAGACCAGAACACCGGCGAGTCCGATGCCTAGGACGACGGCACCGAGGACGTCCACCCGGCCGGGCGTTCTGCGTTTCGTGTCGGGAACGATGACGCGCACCAGAATCGCGGCGAGAGCGGCGAACGACGCGGAGGCCACGAAAACGGCCTGCCACCCAAAGGTCTCCAGCACAGGCTCGAGAACGAAGGGGGTGGCGATTCCGAACAAAGCCGATCCCGTGGTCACGATGCCGGTGACGGCCAGCGCGAACTTCGGAACGCAGATGTCGCGAATGATGGCGACCGTCAGGAACAGGGACGCGACGGCGGCACCCTGGAGAAGGCGTCCCACGACGAAGACAGCGAGGTTGGGGGCGAGGAGTGACACGATGCCACCGAGCCCCGCGACGAGAAGGGTGATGACGAGCACTCTGCGTTTGCCGTAGACGTCTGCGCTTTTGCCCAGTAGTGGCGCCCACATGGCGCCGGAGAGCATGGCGCTTGCGCCGATCCAGGCGAACTGGTCGGTGTCGAATGCTCGCGCGAGGTGGGGGAGGACGAACGTCGGCGCGGCCAAGACGGTGTCGACCATGACGTTGACCATGATGAGGATGGCGACGTAGGCGACCACACGCACACTCCAATGAGAGTGCAGTGTGCTGGGGTCCTGATCGGTGGTGGCGGCGGTGCTGGTGTCGTGCATGGATATCCCCTCTCTGATGGGGGTGATGTCCTCGTGTCGATGCGGGGGACGGGTAACGCGTTTCAGGACGGCTGAGGTGCTGAGAGGGATTGGGGCGCCGCGGGGAGCTGGTTGAGCGTCGGGAGGTAACGCGTTTCAGGACGGCTGCGATGCTGAGAGGGGGGACGTGAGAGCGCCGGTGACACCATCACAGGGAAGCGTCGACTTGTGGATGATTCCCTGTTGCGCGACGAAGGTGATGCCGTCCGGGCGGGACAGCGCCCGGATGTCCTTGAGCGGGTCTTCCGCACACACGATGAGGTCGGCGGCATAACCGGGTCGCACGGCACCGAGGCGATCATCGACGCCGAGGAGTCGCGCGCTGTTGAAGGTCGCGGCCCGGATGGCGTCCATCGGTCCCATCCCGAGCTCGACCAGACACCACAGCTCCGTCGCGTTCTCCCCGTGCGGGGTCATTCCCGAGTCGGTGCCGACGGCGATGTTCACTCCACGCGCGATCGCCGCGGCGATGTTCGTCTTGGTGCGTTCCGCCCAGCGGACCTTCTTGTCATACCGCCACTTCGGCGTCTTGGCGGAATCAAGCGGCTGGAACGCCGTGGAGACGGTGGGCACGAGGAACGCCCCGGCTTCGCCGAGCAGATCGCAACCCTCGTCATCGATCCCGAAGCCGTGCTCGACCGATCGCACACCGCCGCGGATCGCGGCGAGGATTCCTGCGCGTCCTTGCGCGTGCGCGGCCACGTGCCTGTCGCGATGGCGCCGTCCCTCATCGACTACAGCGGCGATCTCCTCGTCGAGGAGGCCCTCATCGTCGGGGTCGTCGTGCGCACTGCTGATCCCGCCGCTCGTGCAGATCTTGAGCACATCCGCGCCCGCGCGCAGCATCCGGCGAGCCGCCACGCGGACGCCGGTGACATCGTCCGCGAGCAGCGTGTAGTCGAGGTCCAGACTGCGTCCACCGGGCAACGTTCCATCGGCGTGACCACCGGTGTGGCTGATCACTCCGACCGCGGTCTGGATGCGTGGTCCGGGGATGAGCCCCGCCTGCACGGCGGCCCGATATCCGGAGGGAAGGCCGCCCAGATCGCGTACCGAAGTGATTCCGGCCCCCAGCGTACGGCGCAGCCTCTCCGCGCTCTGGAACGTTCCCAACACGGGATCAATGAGCAGGGCGGCCTCGATCAAGGACCGGTCCGAAGGGAAACCGAGATGGGTATGGCAATCGAAGAGCCCGGGCAAGACAGTGCCGCCTGCGCCGTCGATGAGCGTAGTCCCCTCGCGCCGCGCCGGGCTCGTCGCCGCGAGCCCAGCGTAGGTGATCCACCCATCCGCGTCGACGTCCACCACGGCGTCTGCGATCGGGACATCGTTCACCCCGTCGATCAGCCGGACATTGTGGATTCGGAAGGGAGCGACGGTGCGGTTGAGCACGGGGACCATCCTTAGGAAACAGGCTGCTGATGAGAAGCTAAGATGACCGACACCCGAGCCCGTCAGATTGCATGAAAACAACACGAGAGCACCTTCCGGTGCATGGAAGGGACACCGTGGCCGACCAAGTGGTGTTTGACGAAGTCGATCTCGCGCTCGTCGACGCCGTGCGCACCGCTCCCCGGGCGAGCTGGCGAACACTCGCCGATGTGCTCGGCGTGGACCCCGCAACTGTCAGTCGCCGGTGGGCTCGGATGAACAACGCGGGCGTGGCATGGGTGACCGCGCACCCGTCCGGTGGGATGACACCCGCGTGCGCGCTGGTCGAAGTCGACTGCTCGCCCGGGCGCTCTGCGGACGTCGCGCGAGCCCTCGCCGACGACGTGGAGGCCGCGACGGTGAAGATCACCAGCGGTGGCCGGGACGTGGTGATGATCGCACAGGCGCCCGACCTGCCGTCGTTGTCGCACTACCTCTTGAAAGTGGTGGGACGGGTTCCGGGCATCCTCCGGCTACGGAGCCATGTCGTGACCCGGTCCGCGCTCGAGGCGAGCCGTTGGCGAGAGGGCGCCCTCAACAGTGCGCAGAAGCTCCGCTTGAGTTCCGGGCACGGTCCGGACATGCGGCCCTTGGACAGCTGGGACGAGATCGACCGGAATCTCGTGCGAGTACTGCACGCCGACGGGCGGATGTCATTCGAACGTCTGGCGCAGAACGTCGGGATGAGCCCCATCTCGGTGCGCCGGAGAGTGCAGCGCCTTCGCGAATCGGGGCTTGTGACGCTGCGCTGCGACGTGTCACAACAGCTGTCGGGCCGGTCGGTGGCCGCGGTCTACTTCGGGTCACTCGACATGCAGGACCTCGGCACGGCAGAGGAACGAATCCGTTCGTTGCCCGGAGTGCGCGCGGCGACATTCGTCGCAGGCCCCTTCAATGTCATCGTCGATGCGTCGCTCCGTTCCATCGCCGAGGTGCACGACCTCGAATGGCGGATGGGGCAGGCGCTGCCCGAGATGCGTGTCCAGGACCGCTCGGTGGTGCTGTCGATGGTCAAGCTGCTGGGTCGTGTCCTCGACTCCGAGGGGCGGTCGGTGAGAGCTGTCCCGCTGCTCCGGGACGACGACGTTCAAGCGTAGGCTCGCAGGAATGCGTCCACTCCGTCGTCGATGATCTTGTCGGTGCCGGCGTCGCCGGCCACCTCGAACTCTCCGTCTTCGAGCGCATCGATCGCGATGCCGATCGTGAGGGCCGTGAAATGGCGCACCGCCAGGCTCGCGTCCGTCGCCTGGAACAGACCGTCACGGGTCAATTCGGCGAACCGCTTTTCGAGCAGGCGCTCCGGCCGGTTGCGCACCGAGCTCGGCAGCGCGGGAGGTTGCGCCTGCCGAGCGGTCAGCCGTTGAAACACGGCGTATTCCGATGACGGAACCGTCTCCGTGACCACACGGCGGGCGAAGCCGACGAGCGCCTCCCGCACATCGCGGCCTGGTGGGATCTCCTCGCGAATCGCATCGCTGATCGTGGTCAGGAGTGTGTCGCTGAGACGTTCGACAGTCCGCGCGTAGATCGTGGCCTTGTCTCCGAAATGGTCATACAACGTGCGTTTGGAGACCCCGGCGCGGGCGGCGATCGCGTCGACGCTCGTGCTCGCATATCCCTGAGCGACGAAGAGTGCCTCGGCGGCGTCCAGGATCGCTCCGCGCTTGAGCTCGGAGCGCAGCTTCCGGCCCGGCGTCTGAACCTCTGCTAGCGACCTTGGCACGACCCTCATGATACGCGCTCTATACAATCCACACTGTCCGGTGTACTTTTCGACGGAGTGCGGGCAGCACCGACACGGAGGTGGAACATGGCATTCGATCCGGCCGACCATTGGGATGGCTACGTCGCCCCTCGGTCTTTGGAGGAGTACTCGGCGCGATACGCGGACTTCTTCCGCATGCGGCGAGAGGACGGGATCATCGAGGTGCGTCTGCACACCGACGACGGCCCATATGCGCATACGCACGCCGCGCACAACGCGTGGCCGCGGGTGTGGCAGGAGATCGGCAACGATCCCGGGAACCAGGTCCTCATCATCACCGGCACGGGCGACAGATGGATGACGGGCAACCCGAAGGGCATGAACCCCAAGCCCGCCTCCGAGCTCGACCCCGACCACATCTACCAGCGCATGTACGACGGCTGGAAACTCATCGAGAGCTTCACCGGCAGCATCGACATCCCCACAATCGCCGTCGTGAACGGACCGGGAGTCCACACCGAGTTCGCGGTGATGTCAGACATCACCCTCGCCGCACCCGACGCCGATTTCATGGACCCGCACTTCTGGCTCGGCTCACCCCCCGGCGACGGGCAGGGCATGGCCATCCAATCGCTCATCGGCGCCAAGCGTGCCGCCTACCACATCTACACCGCCAAATCGATTCCGGCGGATAAGGCACTCGAATGGGGGCTCATCAACGACGTCCTGCCACGCGAAGACCTCCTCGACAGGGCGTGGGACCTCGCTCGCTTCATCATGAAACGGCCGCGATACACCCGCTGGGCCGCACACAACATCCTCTCCCGTCATTGGAAAAAGACCGTTGCCGAAGACTTCGGCTTCCACATGGCCCACCAGATGCTCGCCAACGTGGCGAGCAAAACCAGGGTTCCGAACGCGGAACTGATCGACGACTCCGACATGCGAAAGCTCTTTTGACCCGTGGACGGGCCGCTTGCGGACGCCGCCCGCCAATGGGACGACTCCGCGCCGTGGATCGTCGTCGCCGCGACGTTTCCCGGCGATGCGGAGGACCTCTTGGACGCCTTACACGCGTCGACGATCGAGCGCCGCGTACGGCGAGAGGCCGGCAGTTGGCCTGCGCCGATCCTTGCCGGCGAAGAGCCGCCGCGGCGCCGTCCCGAGTCGCTGACCATCACGTCGAGGAGCGCTGATCCGCCGAAAGACGTGGTCGTCGAGTTGCGTGCGGGCGGGAGCATCGTCGCCGCCGTCCAAGTCGGATCGGAACGTTCCCGCCCTGCCGACGGTGCACAAGTCTGCGCGATCGGCGAAGGCGCCGTGGCTTGGATTACCGCCGTCCTTCTTCGCCTGACGGCGGCGTGCGCTCAAGAAGTCGGTATGGACACGATGACGGTGCGGGCGGACATCGTCGATCTTCGTCCCGTCTCCGCCGACGTCCCGCTTGAGCTGTGGAGCCACTCTCAAGGCATCCTCCAGCCGGCGGGAACGTGGCGCGGGGACGACATCGGTGAAGTGCGATTGGACGTCCGGACGGCGGAGTGCCTGACGCCGGAGTTGTTTCTCCGTGCTCGCGCGATCCTGCTTGGACTTCTCGATCGGTTCGGCGTTAAGGACTCGCGGCACATCGACGAGCACGGTGTTGTCCGTCGAAACGCATTCGTCGGACACGCCGACCGTATCCGCACTTGGCTGGAAGCTCTCGGCGCCTCCTCGGCACCTTGACCACAGTGCGGGCGGACGCCGCTGGCCTATGAGTCGCCGACAGGATTCCGCGCGTTTCCCGGCCGCATTGACCGGCGCCGGTGATGTGTGAGGTCTGGTCACCTGGGCGCCGGTCAATCAGCCGGACTTCTCCGTACTCCTGGCTTGGTTGAGAGCGCAGGTTAGTGCGTCTTTTTCGCTACCCCGCCCAGGGCGAACACATCCGTGGGGACCGGGGCGGTGTCGGGGCGCCAATGGCTGACCGACACCACGCCGGGGTTCACCAGTTCCAGGCCGTCGAAGAACTGTTCGAGCACTGCGGGGCTGCGCAGTTTGTAGGGGATGGCGCCGCTCTCGTTGTAGCTCTCCGAGGTGGCCGCCGCGTTGGCCTTGTGGGTGTCGACGCTGTCGTTGAAGGCGAGGTAGCTGCCCGGGGGCAGGCCGTCCAGCAGTCGGCGCACGATCGAGTGCGCCTCGTCGTCGTCGGTGACGTGCCCCATGACCTGCATGAGGATGAGTCCGACAGGCTGGGTGAGGTCGAGTGTCGCGGCCGCGAGATCGAGGATTCGTTCGGGGTTGCGCAGGTCGGAGTCGATGTAGTCGGTGCTGCCCTCGCCGGTGCTGGTGAGCAGGGCGCGGGCGTGTGCCAGAACCAGTGGGTCGTTGTCGACGTAGACGATCCGGCACTCGGGGTTCGCCCGCTGGGCGACCTCGTGGGTGTTGTCGACGGTCGGCAGGCCGGTGCCGACGTCGAGGAACTGGCGGACACCCGCCTCGCTCACCAGATATCGGACGGCGCGCTGCATGAAGTAGCGGGAATGGCGGGCGAGATCGAAGATGCCAGGGAAGATCTGGGCGAACTGGTCACCGACCTCACGGTCGACGGGATAGTTGTCCTTGCCGCCCAGCCAGTAGTTCCACACCCTGGCGGAGTGCGGAACGGTCGAGTCGATGCCCTTCATCAGATACCTCCGAGGAGACCCCCGCCTTCAGGCGGGGGAGGAATCGGGCCCCTGCCCAGCAGGACAGGGG
>NZ_BOOW01000053.1 GCF_016863435.1 Sinosporangium siamense | reverse complement strand
GCGTCCCGGGCGCCACCCAGGCGACCTCCCAGCGGATCCTCGACGCCGCACGCGCCCTGTTCGCGGCCCGCGGCTATCGCGCCACATCCATGCAGGCCGTCGCCGACCGGGTGGGCATCACCAAGGCCGCGCTGTACTACCACTTCGCGTCCAAGGACGAGATCCTCCGGCACCTCACGCTGCCCCTGCTGGACGAGCTCGAAGAGGTGCTCAACGAGGCGGAGACGCATGGAGCGCCGGAGGCGGTGCGGTGGCGGGCGATCGAGGGCTACGTCGACGTCCACCTGCGTCACCGCGAGACGTTGAGCATGCTTGTCAGGGACATGACGCTGCTGGTCCAGGCCCCGGTGGCCGAGCGGTTCCGGGCCGCGATCACGCTGGCCAACGACCTGGTCGCCGGCCCCGGCTGCGACCTTGAGGAGCGGGTGCGCGCCTGCCAGGTGGTGGCGGGCCTCGGCGACCCGGTGCTGCTCTTCCGCGACGTGCCCGTGGACCGGCTCAGGCGGCTCATCCTCGACGGCGCCAGGGCGCTGCTCGGGGACGCGGACCTCGAGGTCGCCGAGCGGCCCAAGGACGCCGGGAGGGCACACCCCCGGGGGCGGAGCGGCGGACGGCCCTCGGCGCTCTCGGAGGCGCAGGCCGCGCAGGCGCGCCTTATGCACGCCTCAGGGCGGAGCGCAGACGAGATCGCCGAGCGGTTCGGCGTCTCGCGGGCGACGATCTACCGCTGTCTCAAAACCTAGTTTTGAGATTTTGATTTCGAAACATCGGTCACTCCGCGGGAGCAAGAGCGAGAGCCGCGTACAGCGCCACCCCCGTGACGAGGGCGCCCTCGTCCAAGCACATCAGAGGCGAGTGGTTCGGCGCGGGGTCGAGTGCCCCCGGTGGCCGGGTGCCGAGTTGCAAAAGGGTGCCCGGCACCCGGGCCAGCACGTGGCCGAAGTCCTCGGAGGCGAAGGCCGGGCGTTCGAGGATGTGCACACGGTCGGCGCCGAGCAGGGCGGTCGCGGTGTCGAGGGCGAGGGTGGTCTGATCGGGGTCGTTGACGGTGGCGGGGGCGATGGAGGTCCACGTCACCTCGGCGGCGCAGCCGTGGGCCTCGGCGATGCCGGTGGCGACCTCGCCGACGAGGGTGACGGCGCGAGCGCGGGCGGACTCCTCGAGGGTGCGGGTGCCGCCGGTGAGGACGGCGCGGTCGGCGATGACGCCGGGGGCGGTGCCGGCGTTGACGGTGCTGACGTAGACCTGCCACGGGCGAGCGGGGTCGGCGGCTCTGGCGGCGCGCGCGTGGAGCGCGGGCACGAGCGCGGCGGCGGCGCCGAGCACGTCGTCGGCCTCGTGGGGGCGGGAGGCGTGGCCGCCGCGGCCGGTGACCGTCACCTGGAAGACGTCGCCGGCGGCGAGCAGCGGCCCGGGCCGGGTCGCCACGTGGCCCGAGGCCAGCGTGGGCGACTGGTGCAGGGCGAAGGCCCGGTCGGGCAGGGGGTCGAGGAGGCCCTCGCCGATCATTTTCCGGCATCCGCCGTACCCCTCCTCCCCCGGCTGGAAGACGAGCAGTGCCGTGCCGCAGAGTTCGGCGCGGCGGGCGTGGAGCACGTGGGCGGCGCCCATCAGCATCGCGGTGTGGGCGTCGTGCCCGCAGGCGTGCATCGCGCCGGGCACCTCGCTCGTGTACGGCAAGCCGGTGCGTTCGGTGACGGGGAGCGCGTCCATGTCGGCGCGCAGCAGGGTGAGCGGGCCCGGCTGGTCGCCGTCGAGGCGCACGACGACTGAGCTGGAGGCGCGGCCGAGTGTGGTCGGCAGGTCGAGGGGTTCGAGGGCGGCGAGCAGACGGGCCTGCGTCTTCGGGAGGTCGAGTCCGAGTTCGGGTTCACGGTGGAGGGCGCGGCGCAGGTCGATGACGGCGTCGCAGGCGCTGTCGGCGTCGCGGAGAAGGCTCTCGGACAAGACGGACCTCTCTCGTGTATCTGAGCTTGTCATCTGATGTATCAGAACTCTATGGTTTTGCCCAAGCAAAATGCCGCGAATGTGCGGGTTGAACGTTGGGAGATGCCATGCGGCGACGAACGCTGCTGTTCGGCTCCATCGGACTGGCTGCTACCACCCTGCTCGCCGCCTGCGGCTCCGGGGGAGAGCAGGCGGCCACATCGGGGGCGGGGGCCAAGGAAAGCCCCGAGATCACTTTCCTCTACTCGCCCTACGCCGACTACGGCGCGTTCTTCCTGGCCCAGGACAAGGGCTACTTCGCCCAGATGGGCGCCAAGGTCAAGCTGGTGCCCAAGGGCGGCTCGTCCGGTGAGACCTACCAGCTCGTCAGCGCGGGCAACGTCGTCGCCGGCGGCGCGTCCTGGGGCGCCGGCCTGTTCAACGCGGTCAAGTCCGGCGCGTCGCTGTCGGTGCTGTCCAGCGTCTCCCGGGTGCCCAAGGACGGCCGCGACCCGTCGCCCTTCATGGTCGCCGTCGGCTCGGGCGTCAAGAAGGTCGCCGACCTGCGCGGCAAGAAGATCGGTGTGCCCGGCCCCGGCGGCTTCGGCGCCTACTCGGTCGCCCTGGCGCTCAAGACCGGCGGCCTGACCCTCAAGGACGTCGAGCTCACCAACATCAGCCCGCCCGACACCGGACCGGCCATGGCCAACGGCGCCATCGCGGCGGCGTGGACCATCGAGCCGATGTCGACCGCCCTGGAGGAGAAGAAGATCGCCACCCGGCTCGTCGAGCACCACGCGGCGGGCACTGAGCTCGGCGCGGTCGTCTTCAACACCGACTTCCTCAAGAAGAACGAGGACGCCGTGGTGAAGTTCCTGGCCGCCTATCTCAAGGCCGCCGACGAGCTGGCCTCAGGCGGCTGGAAGGACCCGGCCAACAAGGCCATCATCGCGAAGTACACCGACCTTCCGGTCGAGATGCTGGACCGCATCGGCCTCACCGAGAACGACCCCACCGGCGACATCGACTGGAACTCCGTCTCCCTGCAGGAGCAGTTCTTCCGCGAGCAGGGCGACCTCGAATACGACGGCAACGCGGACATGCAGTCGGCCTTCCGCAAGGACCTGCTCGACCGCGCCAGCGCCTCCCTCGGCTCCACGCCCGCGGCCTCACCTTCGAACGGCTGACAGGTGGCGGAACCGGCGATCGACGTGCGGGGCGTCTGGAAGGGATTCCACGACGCCCGGCGCGACCAGACCGTGATCGCGATCGAGAACTTCTCGTTCTCGGCCGCGCCGGGTGAGTTCATCTGCGTGCTCGGCCCCTCGGGCTGCGGCAAGAGCACCCTTCTGCGCATCCTCGCCGACCTGGACACCCAGGACCTCGGCGAGGTGCGGGTGAACGGCCACGCCTCGGTCGTCTTCCAGGAACACGGTGTCTTCCCGTGGCTGAGCGTCGAGGACAACGTCGGCTACCCACTGAAGGTGCGCGGCGTGGGAAGGGCGGAGCGGCGCAGGCGCGTCGCCCCGCTCCTCGACCTCATCGGGCTCACCGACTTCAAGGGCGCCTACCCCCACCAGTTGTCGGGCGGCATGCGCCAGCGCACCTCGGTCGCGCGGGCGCTCGCCGACGACGGCGAGGTGCTGCTGATGGACGAGCCGTTCGGCGCGCTCGACGAGCAGACCCGCCTGGTGCTCCAGCAGGAACTGCTGCGCATCTGGCAGGACAGCGGCAAGACGGTCGTGTTCATCACCCACAGCGTGGACGAGGCGCTCACCCTCGCCGACCGGGTCCTCGTCATGTCGGCCAGGCCCGGCAGGCTGCTGGCCGACGTGGCCGTGCCGTTCGGACGGCCGAGGGACATCCTGGAGCTGCGCCGCGACCCGCGATACGGCGAGGTCACCTACGAGTTGTGGCGGCTCCTGCGCGCGGACGCCGCCACCTCCGCATCCCCCGAGGAGGTGGCCCCGTGACAACCACCGACGGCCCGAAGAGCTCCGCCCGGGAGGACCTGGAGCGCCGCCTGCGCGGGCGGCGGCCCGGCTCGGCGCTGAAGTTCATCGGCCCCTTCAGCCCCCTGCTGCTGCTCGTCGTGTGGGAGGCCGCGAGCCGCGGCGGCCTGCTCGACGCGCGGTTCTTCCCGCCGCCCACCTCCATCGCCGGCACCTTCTGGGAGCTGCTCACGACGGGCACCCTGCTGGAGCACTCGCTCATCACGCTCACCCGCGTCGGCATCGGCATCGTGCTGGGCGGGGTGCCGGGTCTCGTCCTCGGCATCGCCTTCGGCGCGGTGCAGTGGCTGCGAGTGCTGGCCGGGCCGATCTTCGCCAGCCTGCTGCCCATCCCGAAGATCGCGATCCTGCCGCTGCTTCTGCTGATCTTCGGCGTCGAGGAGACCAGTAAGTACGTCATCGTGGCGATCGGCGTCTTCTTCTACATCTTCTACAACACCATGGGCGGCGTCCTGCAGACTCCGCCGATCTACTTCGACGTGGCCAGGACCAGCGGCGCGAGCCGCTGGCGCACGTGGAGCACGGTCGCGCTGCCAGCCGCCCTGCCGAGCATCTTCACCGGCCTCAAACTGGCCGTCGGCGGCGCGTTCGTCGTCATCGCCGCCTCGGAGTTCCTCGGCTCCCGCACCGGTGTCGGCTACATGATCTGGAGCGCCTGGCAGACGCTGGCGGTCTCGAAGATGTTCGTCGGCATCGTCACCATCTCCCTGCTCGGATATCTCGCCGGCCTGCTGGTCGCCCTCGTCGAGCGCCGCCTGGTCCCCTGGTCCCGGCAGTGACCCCCTCAGCACCGTTTTACCGTTCTTGAAGAGAGGTCCCCTCATGTACGCCCGTTACAGCACGCTCGACTTCGACGCGGCGAAGCGCGACGACGTCGTCGGCTACTTCGCCTCCGAGGGCACGTCGGGCCCCTCCGGCCGTCCCGGCTGGCGCGGCTCGGTCGTGCTGGAGTCCGAGACCCCCGGCAGACTCCGCGCCGTGACCTTCTGGGACACAGCCGAACACTTCACCACGTTCCACTCGGGTCAGGCCCACGCCGGCATCAACACGAGCTTCGCCGAGCTCGGCGTGCGCGTCACCGAGCGCGAGGCCGCCCACACCGTCACCCCGCCGGTCATCACCGGAGGCCACGTGCGTGCGGTCACCGTACGCATCCCCGCCGAGCGCAAGGAGTCCGTCGAGACCTTCTGGCGTGAGCGGGGGCGCCCGCTGATCCTGTCGCAGCCGGGCGCGGTGCGCGCCGAGGCGTTCTGGACGGGCGACGAGTTCACGCTCCACATGGAATGGGCCGACGAGTCCGACGCGCTGGTGTTCGTCGCGAGCCGGGACCACGTCGAGTTCGCCGAGGGCATGGGCACCGTGCCCGGCGACATCGTCTCGCGCAGGGGCATGAACCGGATCCGGGCATGACCGTTGAGCGGTTGACCAAGTCGGCGGGCCTCCGCGAGGGGGTCTACGCCGACCTGCGCCGCCGGATCCTCCTCTGCGAGCTGCTGCCGGGGCAGACCCTCGACATCGGCGAGCTGTCCGTGGAATACGGCACGTCGCGCACCCCGGTGCGCGACGCGCTCCACCGGCTCGCCCACGACGACCTGGTCGAGATCCTGCCGAGGAGCCAGTGCCGGGTCGCCCCCGTCACCCTCCAGGACCTCATCGACCTGCTGAACCTGCGCGAGGCGACCGGCCCCATGGCGTGCCGCCTGGCCGCGCAGGCCGCCCCCGCCGAGCTCGCCCGGCTCGCCGACGAGACCGAACTCGGGTACGGCGGAGCACACGACTCGTCGTCGGTTTTGTCGGCGTCGCACCTCTTCCACTGCACCGTCGCGCGGCTGTCCGGCAACAAACGGCTGCACACCATCACCGAGAACCTCTTCGAGGAACTCGAACGCATCCTGCGGCTGTGCTCGGCCCGCCCCCTCGAACCCGGCGAACCTCTCGACGACCACCGCCGTCTCATCGAGGCCCTCCAGGACCGCGACGGCAAACGCGCCGCCGACATCGAGCTCAGGCACATCCGCAAGGCCCGCGAGGTCATCATCCGCCTCGCCCTCGACTCGGGAGTCTTCGCCGGCGAACGGCTCCACGCCTGACCTCCAGGCTTCTCGTACTAGAAAGGCAAAACATGTCCAAGATCGGAGTCGGCCTCCTCGGAGTCGCCGGAAAGACCCCCTTCGCCTACATCGGACAGCGCGGCCTCGGCCTCTACGAGGACCACCCGTGGTTCGAGGTGCGCGCCGTCATCGCCGACGACCCCGCCGACGTGGGGCGCACCCTCGGTGAGGTGGTCGCCGACCGCTGGCTGCTCGACGAGCCGCTGCCCGCCCACTGGGCCGATGTACGGCTCGCGCCCATCGAGGAGGCGCCCCTCCGCGACGCCGGCGTCGAGTTCGTGCTGTCCGGGCTGCCCGGCCCGCACGCCCGCGCGCTCGACCCGCAGCTCGCCGCCATGGGCTTCGGCGTCGTCAGCGAGTCGGCCGGGCTGCGCCTCGACGACGACGTGCCGCTGATCGTGCCCGAGATCAACCCCGGCCACCTGGCGCTCGCCAAGAGCCAGGTCAAGACCCGCGGATACGGCAAGGGCTTCCTCATCGCCAGCCCCCTTTGCACCGCCGTGATCGTCGGCCTGGCGCTCAAGCCGCTGCAGGACGCCTACGGCGTCGACTCCGTGGTCGCCACCACCCTGCAGGCGCTGTCCGGCGCCGGCAAGAGCGGCGTCGCCGCCCTCCAGGTCGTCGACAACCTGCTGCCGTACATCGCCGACGAGGAGGAGAAGCTCTCCGCCGAACTCGCCAAGATCTTCGGCACGCTTGAGGGCGACCGCGTCGTGCCGTGGAGCACCCCGCTCGCCTCCACCTGCACCCGGGTGCCCGTGCGCGACGGCCACACCGCCGTCCTGTCGGCCGCCCTCGGCGCGTCGGCCTCCCCCGCCGAGATCGCCGAGGTGCTCGGCGGCTTCAAGGGCCTGGCCGCCGAGCACAAGCTGCCGTCGGCGCCCGCCGGCCTCATCGTGGTGCGCGAGGAGCCCGACCGCCCGCAGCCGTTCCTCGACCGCACCGCCGGTGACGGCCGTTCCGTCAGCGTCGGCCGCATCCGCACCCACGAGGCCCTCACCTCGGGCGTCTCCCTCGTCGCCGTCGGCCACAACCACGACCGGGGCACCGTCGGCAACGCCCTGCTCCTCACCGAGCTCGTCGCCGCGGCCGGACTCATCGACCGCGCGTGACGACCGTCACCGCCGGGGAGGCGCGGGCCCTGCTTCTCCGCCTGCTCGCGCCCTACCCGGCCGACCGCGCCCTGGCCGCCGACGCCCTCGTCGGCGCCCAGGCCGCGGGCATGCCCACCTTCGGCCTCGGCATGGCCGTCCGCGAACTCGACCGGGCCGGGAACGTTCCAGGTGGGGGGCCGGGTGTGTTCCCGGGCGCGTCTTCAGGCTCGGTCCCGGCCGGCCCGGCTCATGCCGTACGGCCTGGGGGCGGTCTTGACTTCCCCCGCTGGGAGGCCGCCGCGGAGGCGGCGCCGATCCGGGCCGAGGGTGACGGGGCCGTCCGGGTGCTCGACGGCACCGGGCTTCCCGGGTTCATCGCCATGGCGGCGGCGGTCCGCATCGCCGGCGAGATCGCCGGCGATCTCGGTGCCGGTGTCGTCGGGGCGCGGTCGGTCACCGGCACCGGGCGGCTCGGCCCCTATGTCGCCGCTCAAGCCGCGGCGGGCCGCATCGCCATCCTCGTCGCGCACGCCCCCCGCACCGTCGCTCCGGCGGGCGGCCACGGGCCGGTGCTCGGCACCGACCCCGTGGCGTACGGTGTGCCCCGGGCGAACGGCGGCGCCCTCGTGGCCGACTTCGCCACGAGCGCCCTCACCCAGGCGGCCCTCGCCGGGCACAAGGCCGACAGCACGCCGCTGCCCGACGGGGTGGCCCTCGGCGGAGACGGGCGGCCGACCGCCGAGGCTCACGCCGTACACGCTCTGCTGCCCGCCGGCGGGGTGCTCGGCACGCTGGTCGGGCTGCTCGTGGAGTCC
Source organism: Sinosporangium siamense (assembly GCF_016863435.1). Taxonomy (GTDB): domain Bacteria; phylum Actinomycetota; class Actinomycetes; order Streptosporangiales; family Streptosporangiaceae; genus Sinosporangium; species Sinosporangium siamense. The sequence goes on along the minus strand of NZ_BOOW01000053.1, from coordinate 78,550 downwards.
CTGGCCGGAGCCGCGCTCGACCAGCGGGACAATCCGCGCGGACGGGGCGTGGTCGCCATCGTGCTCGATCCGTCCAGGCTGGGTGAGGGTACGGCGGAGCGGGTCGAGGCATTGTGCACCGAGCTGGCCGCGGCCGGTGGCCACGTGCCGGGGGCGGGACTCAAGCGGGCCGGCGACGCGGAGGTGCTGGAGGTCGCAGGCGGGGTGTGGGAGCGCCTCCGCGCGCTGGCGGTTCCCTGATCATCCGTGCCCAGGCCGGGCGACCGCCGGGTGGCGGAGGCGCGGGGTGAGGTAGACCGTGACGGCCAGCGACATCACGGCCAGCACCGTCATGGCGCTGTGGATGTCCATGAACTGCGCCAGGGCGCCCGCGACGGTGGCGCCCACGGCCTGCATGGCGGACATGCCGGAGCCGTGCAGGCCCAGCGCCTGGCCCTGCAGGCGCTCCGGGGTCGCCGTGATCAGGCGCTCCTGGAGCAGCACGCCCGCCGCGAAGCCCACCGAGGCGACGGCGGCGACGACCGCGGCGACAGCCCAGTGGGGGCGCACCACGAACACGAGGTATGCCACGGCGAGCAACACGCGCAGCGGCGTCGTCAGCCGGGCACGCCACCGCGGCGCCGCGAAGCGCCCCACCAGCATGTCCCCGACGAGCATCCCGAAGGCCGCCGCGATGAACAACACCCACGAGGTCTCGGGGGCATAGGGGATGAACAGCGCCTCGCAGCCGACGATCAGCCCGTTCGGCACCCACAGCGCGATGTAGAGGTGGCGGCGCGCGGGCAGCGACCACAACTCGGCGTTCCCCCGCCATGTCGCGCGCACCGACGGCCGTCCCGACGCCCGGGGCGGGCGGGAGTTGAGGCCGAACCAGAGTACGGCCGCCGCCATCAAGTCGAGGACCAGCGCGGACAGGAGCGCACCCTGCGGCGACAGGACCGCGACGATCACCCCGCCGGCCGCGAAGCCGGCGATCTGCATCGCGCCCATCGCCATGTTGAAGACCGACCGGCCCAGCACATAGCCGCCTTCGGGCAGGATCTCGTTCAGCAGCCCGCTCCGGACCCCGCCCGCCGGCGACTGCACCAGCCCGAGCCCCAGCACGATGAGCAGCATGGCCCAGATCGGCATGCCGGGCACGGCGAGTACGGCGGCGCCGAGGCCGAGGATAATCGCGGACACGCTCAAGGCCGCGCGCGGCGGCAGCCTGTCCGCCGCGGACATCAGCAGCGCCGCCCCGGCCACATGGGCGAAGTACGACCCGAACAGGCTGAGCGCGGACAGAAGGGGTGACCCGGTCGCGGCGTAGACGAGCACGCCGAGGGCCAGTCCACGCATGGTGCTGGCGGCCACCTCCAGGGCCGTGGCTGCGAAGAGGGGGCGGTACTCCGGCACACGGAACAGTTCGGTGTAGGTGCGCATGTGGGGAGTTTGATCAGACCCGCGACGTGGGCGGTACTGTTTCGCCGGGGGGCGAAACATGGGCATTTGGCATGTCGGTGCAGACGCGCTCGCTCGGTGCAGATTCGCTCTGTCGCCGTTGAACGAGGTTGTGGGGGCTCTTGCCGTACTCGTCTGGCAGAGGTCCCGTCCCGGGTTGAACCGGTGGATCGCCACGCACACGCCCGCTTATCGCCGCCGCCTCGCCGGGGATCCCTTCGCCGCCCGGCTTGTGGAGGCGGCCTTTCAGCCGCACTATCTGCCCGACTTCATGACGCCGCCGCCCGCACCGGGTGAGGTCACCTTCCATGACGAGATCCGGAAGGTGCAGGAAACGCCGGCCGCGACCGCGGCCGCCGATCTCGAAGAGTGCCTCGGGCGCTCCCTTCCCAAGGCACTGCTCGTGCCCGATCTGCCGGAGCGCGTCGCCGGCCTGCTGGAATGGGTCTGGAACGAGACGGTCCAGCCCTATTGGGCGCGGCGTCGGCGTGTGCTCGAAGCCGACATCGTCGCGCGCACCCAGCAGCTCGGCACCGGCGGATGGGCCGCCGCACTCGAAGGCATCCGGCCGGGCCTGCGGTGGCTCGGCGACGGCCGCCTCCAGGTGAACGCCCACGCCAATCCCGCGAGGGAGGTGGGCGGCGCGCAGGTGCTTGTCATCCCCACCACCTCAGGTGGGTGGATCGGCTGGGACCTCCCGCACCGATACGCGATCGTCTACTCCTGCTCGGGCCTCCTCGCCACGCCGCCGGCTCCCGAACCGGCCCTGGGCAGGCTGCTCGGGCCCATCCGGGCCGAGATCCTCACGTTGCTGGAGACACCGCTCAGCACCACGCAGATCACCGCGCTGACCGGACACAGCCTGGGATCGGTGGGCGGCCACCTCAAGATCCTCCACGACGCGGGCCTGGTGTGGCGTCGCCGGTCGGGACGTTCGGTCCTTTACTGCCAGACGGCGGCGGGCAGGCAGGTGGTCGAGGCTGCGGGATCCGGCATGCCGTCCACGTGACGTACGGCACGGCCGGGTTCTGGTGGCGTGCGTGCCGATAAACAGATTTTGTCGGGCTTCCGTGGAGCCGGTGGACTGATTGCGGAGCGGAGTCAGTTACCGACTGGCCTGCGACGAGGAGCGGGCCCGCCGCTGGGAGGCCGGGAAGGTCTCATGGCCTCGCGAGCCCTATCCCTTGGCCCTCGCTAAACTCCCCCAGACGGACCCTGAGGACCTGGCCTTCTCTCCGACCAGACGAAGTCGCAACGCGGGCACCCCGCTCACAAGCGTGACCGAACCGGTCACTTCCGAACCAGGTCGGCTCCCCACCGACGCGGCCATCCAGACGCCGGCAACCTCCACCATGGACTTCACCACCAGAACAAGCGGCGAGGACGAAATGCGGCGTGGTGAATTCGTCAGCTCACCGGAGCAGCCCTGTTCGGCGCCGTGCTCGACGACCACGAGCACTCCCGAGCCCGTGTCAGCACTTCAACTGCTCGCCAGAACAACCGCCGGGCCATTAGCCAGCCATTTAACCAGGACGACAAGGGAGCAACAATGGCCACCCACGACCGGCCCGAAGCCCAGGTCAACAGATCGGGTTCGATTCCTGCCATCCGTCCCACGCATCAAGGCCCAGGTCAGGGATGGATTCCGGATCCAGGCCAGCCTCTGGCCGCGCCGCCGTTTCCAAGCAGTACGACAATCGCCACGGGGGCCGACGCCTGCCGTGGTCGGGGCCGATCGATGACAGACGGGATGGCCAAGACCGACGGTTGGCTGCGGTAACCAGTTGCCACGTAAGTGGGCTGCCAGACTAGGAGCACATCATTCCCAGAGCGGCTCCTGAACCGCTAATGGATCGCGGCCGGAAACCAGCTTCACATCCGCATCCGGAACATTTCGATAGCTTAGCTCAAGCAGAAGTCTAACTGCAGCTTGCGCGAGTTCGGTAAGTGGGAACATAGCACTAGTGTGGCCCATGGCTGTCCCTGTAGTGAAATCTGCTATTAGATTCCGTCCACTCGACATTGCAATTGCGGCGGCCTGCGCCACAGAGTCGCCACGGGCTACCAGTTGACCGAAGTCTGGACTGTCGACAACGTCAGCATCTCCGACAGCTTCGATCGAGATAGCGAAGTTAGACTGCTGGACTTTTACGTCCGTCATGCGAACGCCCAACTGTCGAACGCCGTCAACCAACGTACTAACTGACACGCCGCGTCGCGCTTCGTGCGGAGGTAAATCGTTTGACTTGGCGGCAAAGTAGGCGGTCCAACCGTCACCGCGCAGCGCTAGACAGCCCCTTTCTACTCCCCAATCCGCACGTTGTTCCTCAGAGCTTGTCGCGTTCTGCCCAAAGACTCGCGCCCCACGTGCCAACAGGCGATCCAAGTTTGCTTGGACTAGGTGGCCTAGATTCGGCCCTGACTCTGCCCCTATAGCCACTACTTGCTCAAGCCGAATGTTACGGCCGATTCTACGCCAGAATTGCACGTCATCCGTTATGAGCGTTTCAAGTACAAGAGAAAGGTCTCTACCTGTTAGAGGTCCGGCCAGAGTACGAGGGGATGGGAAATTTTCCGGACTTCCGCCCTGCCCTTCCCATACCACCTGATAAAGACGACTGAATCGATTAGCCTGCTCATCGTCTAGTATTTTCTCGGCTGCCGTAAGCGCCGACCTGATCGGCTCGGCTTCCAGGTTCTCCGCAGCGGAAAACCCTGCGATGGCCCATTCGGTCACACCTCTCGCGTCCTGTTCATCGACCAGGCCAAGACCACCACGGATAACGGCGTTCGTAAGTACCGAAGTTATTGGAGTGCGCGGAGATATGAACTCTTCAATTGCATCTGGATCCGTGATCAAGGCCCGAGCCTCCTTGGCGGCCAACACCAAGCGTTCGTGAGCACTTGAATCAAGTTCCGCCTCAAAGTCATCCAACGTGAGCATAATTGGATGACTGGGTGCAATTATTTTTAGGTCGGCCGCTAGCCATTCTGGGTTCGGATTAGTGCGCAGAAAGACCAGCCTCTCACGTTTCTCATCCGGCCAATTCAGTACCAAGTCAGGCGCGAACGTGTGGTTGAAGTACTCGGTCTTCTTGATACGAACAGAAGGATCGCCAGAGCGCAAAATATTACCAACGCTAGTTTTCAGGGAATCGATACGCTGATCCGGCGAGTCAAACTCTAATGCATGGCGTAGAGCCGCACCGAATTTGCCGTTCATTGGGACTCCTCCTCGACACCCATGAACGCCCTGAGGTGCCTGTAGTGATCGCTCGTAATTACCAGACCCTCTTGCTCATCGCAGAGCGTCAGCAACCAAAGGCGTTTAGTCAACTCATAGATGACCTGCTCGTCTATCTCACCTTTCGCCTCATCAGCGGATGTCGCTCCAAAGACTCGAAAAACGTTGTCGGTGTGTAGAAGATGCTTTTTGATGGACTCTGGAGCTCGGTGTTTATGCCAGCTCTGCGCCTGAAAAGGCGACCAGGACATCCATATCAAGTTGTCGCACCGGTCCGGCTTTTCCTGGAATGCCACGTAGCATTCAGCCACGAATTCTCGGTACTCTTTAGGGGAGTCCATTTCGTAACGGTAAGCTTTGACTTCCGCCATAAATGACTTATCGTGCAGCTCGCCGCCGCGCAACTTGCCCCCCAGGTCAAAGCTGAACTCTTGACCTCCGTGGGGCCACTTAAAATGCAGCAGGTCCCTAAACACCTTGTCGGTGTTCGCATAGATCGTCGCCACGCGAGTCGAGTAGTTCAGCCACCGCTTGGCCCGATCTATACCAATGCTGCCGGTCTGCTGTCGCAGCTCGCCTGCCACCATTTAACGGAGGATATATCAGCCAACACGGATAGCAACAGACCGAAGATCTATCTAGAGTCAGACGCTGCACGACTCTGGGCGAGCAGGGCCGCTGTTGCGTGGAGCACGTTGTACCGGTCGAGAGAGGGCCGGCGGCAGAGACAAAGGCGGTCACCGGTGGGCTGGCCTTGGCATTGGGCGCGGTAGCGCATCGAGGCGCACCACGCACGAGTGTGGTCGCTGCGGAACATGCACGGATGATCTTCATTCACTCACCAAGAAATATGTCTCGCCGCAGGTCACCGTATTACTGAACCCTCGATGGCCATCCACTTCTAATCCGATGGCCGTGATTCGGCGTAAGGCAGCTCGTACAGACCTTGCGGGATATGTGCGGGATGATCCTCGGCGAGGAGGGCCAGCAAAGATGCTTCTACGCTGGTCAGGGGCACCCTCGTCGCTCGGAACGCAGCCCTCCGCGAAACCGTCAGCACCCCGATTTTCGGAGCCAGCTTGGGAGCCAGTAGGCCGTACGACCCCCCGGATCGAGCTGGACTGATACGAACAGGCGGCCCATCCGCGACCTGCGCGGTGAACCGGTTTGAACACCCTTCGACACCGTTTGGGGACCTTCGGATTAGAAGGTCACGTCATGCCCATCAGGAGGGTGAACAAGGGGAGTTGCAGGGACTCACGGGCAAGGAAAGACCGCCCCTTACCTGGCCTGCGGCAGCTCAGAGGGTTGTGTGCCGAGATCTTCCAAACTGGCTCCTCCGATCATCGAAAAATCGAAGCCCACCACCCGGCAGATAGACGAAGCTTAAATCGTCAGGACCACAGGTGCTCCACGCCTCGAATTGGGAATCAAATTTCACGTTCAGTTGCGTCCCGGCGTCGAAGACCAACCGCAGTGCACCAGACTTGAAGGCAACCGGCGACACGATTGTCGCGCCAAATAGAGCCAGCGCCGGCCGGTGCCACCTCCTGGCGTTCAGGGGAAATCTGGACCGGCTTCGCATTGGGAGCGCTCAGTGGGCCGCTGGTGAGCGTCGCCGTGCACTCGAAGTTCACCTGGACGTCACCGTCGAGGAGCAACGTCTACTGATAACTCACCCGGACCTGAACCACCTGCATCCCCCAGTAGGGCAGAAAACAATCGGTCCTCCCGCTCAGCCAAATCTGTCGGTGTGTTTCACAACGCCGTCTGAGCGCATGACCGCCTCCCGGATCAGCGGATCAGCAGCCGCGTGATCCTTCCTCCGGAGGTTTGCCGAGATCACCATCCGAAGCGTCGCGTCACCGTGCGGAAGCACTTACGCGAGGAGCTTGACTCCTGGCCATCCTCGCCGGGGACGTTCTCCCAGCCCTTGTCACCGTTCTCTTCCATCATGGCGAGTTCGTCGTAGCGCGCGACACACGTCGCCACCGATCCAGGTACTTCTCCGCGCTCCCCGCTGCGACCTTCTCGTTCAGCTTTACCGGATCATCCCGCCGCTCGTGCCATTAGCGTGCCATTAGACAGGGTGATGAGGGGTCAACCACGGTCACTCATGACTAGCCGAATGCCCAGCTCAGTGCCTCTACGAGGCGCGTTCCACGCGCTTCCCAAGCTGACAGCGCGGGTTCGATTCCCGTCACCTGCTCCACTCCTTCGTCCAGCTTGACCAGGCGATCCCTTGATCACTGCTCAAGCTTTCAATCTTCATGGGGCCATGAGCAGACCGTATGAAAACGATCTTCTGAATTCCCTTTGGCATGCCATCTGACCAGCTGAAACTGGCTCCGCGGCAAGCATCGACAGCGGGTTGACGACGGCCCGATTCTCCTCCTCTCCCAAGTCATGCCCTGCGTGAACGCTTACGGGGGCATCGGTAAAGGAGAGCCGTGAACCCTAGGAGAGAGAGGTGACCGCGATGACACGGGCGTTGCCCGCGCAAGCCGGGGCCGTCGTGATCACCGAGCAGTCCTGGCAGGAGCTTGAGCGCTTCTCCGCCATCTTCGACCGCTACACGGAGATCCACGGCTACGCCACCCGCAGGCTGGGCACCGGCCTGGCCGACGACGTGGCCACAGAGACGTTCCTGATCGTCTTTGACAAGCGCACCCGCTACGACATCTCATGTGATGATGCCCGGCCCTGGCTGTACGGCATAGCATCCAACGTGATCGCCCGGCACCACCGTGCCGAGGCACACCAGTACCGGGCGCCGGTCAAGGCCGGCACGGAGGATCCCGCGGAGAACCACGCCGACCGGGTCACGGGGAAGGTGGACGCGGGTGCCCGCAAGCCGCGGCTCGCCCGGGCCATAGCCAAGATCGCCGACGGTGACAGAGACAGCAACCGTAGGCCCGGCTCAGGACCGGCTCCGACGGACTCCGCCCCGCCACATCTCCATGATTACCGAGGAGCGGTGATGTCCATGATCGGGTCGCTCTCCACCAGCACCAAAGCGCCCCGGAGCCTGGGCGCCACCGCCCCTTTCAGGATAGATCTCGCAGCCAGGAGGCGATCGCCGCCCCGATTTGATCGGGAGCGTCTTCTTGAACCATGTGGCCACCCGTGATCGTGATGTGTGCCTGATTCGGCCACGACCGGGCGATGGCCCGGTGTGTTTCAAACATCGTTCCTGGAACCGCCTCAATGAACAGCTTGGGAACCGAAGACTTGGCGAGCCATTCCGCATAACGCGTGATGACATCGTGAACATCGCGTGGTTCGCCCGCAACGGGAACCTCGCGCGGCCAAGTCAGCGTCGGTCTGCGCGACTCGCCCGGTTCTGTGTAGGGACGACGGTAGACGGCCATCTCCGCCTCCGACAGCCCTCGCAGCACCTGTGCAGGCAAGACGTCGTCGACGAACAAGTTCTTGTCGAGGACCATCTCCTCACCTGCAGTGGAGCGGATCGCCTGGAAGAGCGCAACCGCAGGCTCCGGCCAGTCGCTCCACGAGGGGATCGGAGCCACGAACGCCTCCATGTAGGCGATACCCCGGAGCGCGGAAGGGTGACGGTACGCCCAATCGAAACCCAGGGCCGAACCCCAGTCCTGCAGCACCATGACCACCCGCTCATGTACGCCGAGGGTCTGAAGGAACGCATCGAGATAGCGGCGATGCTCGACGAAGCGGTATGAGCCCGGCCCACTTGCCGGAAGTTTCGCGGAGTCGCCCATCCCGATCAGGTCCGGGGCGATGCAGCGTCCTTTGTCCGCCAGATGCGGGATTACATTCCGCCATATGTACGACGACGTCGGGTTGCCGTGAAGAAAGACGATCGGATCGCCTTCTCCCTCCTCGATGTATGCCATTTCAAGTCCATCGACCTCAATACGACGCTTCCGATATCGCTCTTCAGTCGAGATCACGACTTTCTTCATTTCCGCGGGTTCTTTGCCTAGGTCGGAGATTATTTCTGCGGGTCCTTGCCTAGGTCGGAGATTCTGCAGCACGACCCGGGTCTTGCCACAAGCCCCCCGGTGCGGCATAGTATGCGGCCGCTGTCAGCCTTGGCCTCACGAGGACCCGGCGACCTTCGAGGCACTGTTCCAGGCCGCGGCCGGCGACGTGCAGCCGCGAGGAGTTCCAGCGCGACATCTTCGAGCACGCCCTGGAGCCGGGCGACCGGCGCACCCAGACAGGAGTGCGACCGGCATCGCGTTCTTCACCGGATCGTCCCGGCTATTTCAGGCTGTGTGCCGGTAGGCGGTGTCGGCGTCGCCGCCCTCGTACCACGTGGACTCGTCGTGAGGCGCGATCGACAGCCCCCGATGCAGTCGTTCCACGAGGTCGGGGTTGGCGATGAAGGCGCGGCCGAAGCTGATCAGATCTGCGCCGAGCCCCAGCCGGTGATCAGGGGAAAGGCAGCGACGTCGAATCGCCCTGCGCATACACCGCAAGGTGGGTCCTTGGTCGCGGGTGGCCTACCTTCACGCCGCAGCACGACCGCTCAGCCGCCCGTCGGCCGATGTCAGGGAGAGCAAGTCCGGGTTTCGGGGAAGCGGCCGTCGACCAGGTAGGCCACGGCTGCCTGGTCGGCGCAGGGCACGCTCGCGCCGACGACCGCGGGGCCGGTGTCCTTCACCACGAGCAGGCCGGCGTTGAAGCGGCCGGCCACGGTTTCGGCCCAGGAGACGAGGTTGTGTCTGTCGTCCTCCCCCACGACGATCAAGGGCCGGGCGGCGTCTTCGGCGCGGAGGGGGCCGAGGGGCGGGGTCGTCCTGGGCCACACGCCGCAGGTGACGAACTGGCTTGCCGTACTCGGCGTCTGCGGCAGGTCACCACCGGCGTTCTGGTAGTCCTTGAGCACCTGAGGGACACTGCCGGACCACCGGAAGTCGGTGCACAGCACGCCGAGTAGCAATGCGTTGCTCGGCAAGGTGGAGATGGCGCTGCCGACATCGGCCGGCACACCTTCGTCGGCGAGTCGTTCGAGCGCCCCGGGCCGGCCGGCCTGGGCCTCGGCCACGGAGAAGCCATACCTCCCCCAGTCCTCGGGGTTGAGGGCGCTCGCCCAGGCGGCGTCGAGCAAGGTGCGGTAGAGGGGCTCCTGGCCGGGGACGGGGGGCCGTTCGACGCGGGCGACGGCGACGGACTGCCCGATGGGGTCCTGGTGGATCGCACAGTCCCTGGGATGGGCGCGGCACCACGGGGCGAATCCGGCAAGGCTCTGTCGGAGGTTGGCGGTGAGAAGGTTGGTGAGCGCGGCGGGGCCTTTAGGGGGCTGGGTGGGGGTGTGAGTCTGCAAGGTGTAATCGACGCCGCTCACTGCCGTGTCGACCGCGCCGGTGAGAAGCGCCGCGCGCACATGGCGCGGATAGTTGGCGAGGTAGGCCTGACCGATGATCGATCCGTACGAGTGCATCCAGAGGTTGATGCGCTCCTCCCCCAGTGCCCGGCGGATCTCGTCGATGTCGCGGGCGACGGACCGGCTGCCGAGCCGGCCGAGGAGGAGGCCGACCTTCTGTTCGCACTTGCGTACATAGGTGCGAGCAGCGGTCTCGACGGCGGCCACGTCGGGCACCTGACTCAGGCTGGGCAGCTTGGCGATGCCGGCCACGGCGCCGTCGATCGGCCCGCAGTCGACGCGGCTGCTGCGTCCGACGCCCCGGGGGTCGAAGCCGATGATGTCGAACCGCCGGGTGAGTTCCGTCGGCCACAGCAGGGTCGGCACGTAGACTCCCTGGGCCTCGGGGCCGCCGGGGTTGTAGAAGAGCACACCTATACGGCGTGAACGATCGGTGGCGGGGATGCGGGAGATGGCGATGTCGATGCGCGGGCCGGCCGGTTCGGACCAGTCGACCGGCACGCTCACCTCCCCGCATTCCCGCACAGGCTGCCCGGTGACGCGGCAGGGGGTCCAGCTGATGCCGTCGCCCTTCTGCCGGGGCGTCGACGTCTGCGTCCCGCATGCGAACAGGGTGAGGAGACCCGCCAGCGCGAGTGCGGCACGCCACCTCGGCGTGGCCATAGGCGACCCCCCGAAATCACACTTATGCCCCCAAGCCTGTGCCCTGCGGCTCGTCGCCCGCATCACGGCGTGCCGTACTTGACCGAAGATTGGCCACTCATCGCCCTGATCACATCAGAACGCCCGCCACTCGCACCTGCCATGGGTGCGTTCGAATCTTCATAGCATTTACCAGCTAGATCCCCTGTCTTGCCACGAATAGCCGAAGGTAGAGTGGTAACCCGTGACGACGTTTGGCATCAGCGAGGCAGCCACGCTCCTCGGCGTCAGCGCGGACACCGTCCGCCGCTGGGTCGACTCCGGCCGGCTGCCCGCGACACGCGACGAGCACGGCCACCGCAGGGTGGCCGGCGCCGACCTCGCCGCGTTCGCCAGATCGCAGGTCGGCACCGGGGAAGGCGGCATGCTGTCCTCGGCCCGCAACCGCTTCCGGGGCATCGTGACCGAGGTGATCAAGGACGCGGTGATGGCCCAGGTGGAGATCGCCGCCGGCCCGTTCCGGGTCGTCTCGCTCATGAGCCGGCAGGCGGCCGACGAACTCGGCTTGACGCCCGGTGTCCTGGCGGTCGCGGTGATCAAGTCGACCAACGTCGTCGTGGAGATACCGGCCAAAGCCGCACTGTCGGCCAGTAAGGAGTTCCCGTGCTCAGGCTCCTTTTCCGGCGAGCCGCCGCCCCCCTCACCGCCGTCGCCCTCGCCGCCGCCCTGACCGCCTGTGGCCAGTCCACGCCGACGACCGGCACCGCCGCCACGCCGGCCAAGTCCACGACGGTGACGGTGTTCGCCGCCGCGTCGCTCACCGGCACGTTCATTGAGCTCGGCAAGAGCTTTGAGGCGGATAACCCGGGCACCACCGTACGATTCAACTTTGGCTCCAGCGCCACCCTCGCCCAGCAGATCGTGCAGGGAGCACCGGCCGACGTGTTCGCGGCGGCCAGCCCCGCCACGATGAAGACCGTCACCGACGCCTCGCTGGCCTCCACGCCGGTGACCTTCGCCCGCAACAGGCTGGAGATCGCCGTGCCGCCGGGCAACCCGGCCAAGGTCGAGGGTCTCAAGAGTCTCACCGACACCAAGGTGAAGGTCGCGCTCTGCGCCGAGCAGGTGCCGTGCGGCGCGGCGGCGGTGAAGGCCCTCGACGCGGCCGGGCTCACTGTCAAACCCGTCACCCTGGAGCAGGACGTCAAGGCGACCCTCACCAAGGTCGAACTCGGCGAGGTCGACGCGGCACTCGTCTACCGCACCGACGTGCTGGCCTCGGCGGGCAAGGTGCAGGGCATCCCGTTCCCCGAAGCCGGCAAGGCCGTCAACGACTACCCGATCGCCGTCCTCTCCAAGGCCCCGAGCGGCGACGCGGCCCAGCGGTTCGTCGAGCTCGTCGTGTCCCAGCGGGGCAAGGACGTGCTGACCAAGGCCGGTTTCGAAGCACCCTGATGCGCCTCTCGCACTCCTCGGGGAACCACCGCGACGTACGGCGAAGCCGGGTCGCGGGCCGGATCCCATGGGTTCTGACCGTCCCGGCGGCAGCCGGGCTGCTGTTCCTCGTACTGCCGCTGGCCGGGTTGCTGCTGCGGGCGCCGTGGCCGACGCTGCTTCCCCGGCTGGCCGAACCGAACGTGCTCGAAGCGCTCAGGCTGTCGCTGGTCACCGCCACCATCGCCACCGCCGTGTGCATCGTGCTCGGCGTGCCCCTGGCGTGGGTGCTCGCCCGCGCCGAGTTCCCCGGCCGCCGCATCGTGCGGGCCCTGGTCACGGTGCCGCTCGTGCTGCCGCCGGTGGTCGGCGGCGTGGCGCTGCTGCTGGTGCTGGGGCGGCGCGGCGTGGTCGGCCAGTGGCTGGACTCGGCGTTCGGGATCACGCTTCCGTTCACCACGGCGGGGGTCATGGTGGCCGAGGCGTTCGTGGCCATGCCGTTCCTCGTGATCAGTGTGGAGGGGGCGCTGCGCGCCGCCGACCTGCGCTACGAGGAGGCCGCCGCCACGCTCGGCGCCTCACGCTGGACGATCTTCCGCAGGGTCACCCTGCCGTTGGTCGCCCCGGGCGTCGCGGCGGGGGCGGTGCTGTGCTGGGCGCGTGCGCTCGGCGAGTTCGGCGCGACGATCACCTTCGCCGGCAACTTCCCCGGCCAGACGCAGACCATGCCGCTCGCCGTCTATCTGGCGCTGGAGACCGACCCCGAGGCCGCGATCGTGCTCAGCCTCGTCCTGCTCGCCGTCTCCATCGCCATCCTGGCCTCTCTCCGCGACCGATGGGTGAACAGTCCATGAGCCTCAACGCCCACCTTGTCGTGGAACGCTCCGCCTTCCGGCTCGATATCACCCTTAGCGTGGCCGACGGCGAGGTAGTCGCCCTGCTCGGCCCGAACGGCGCAGGCAAGACCACCGCGCTGCGCGCCCTCGCCGGGCTCACCCCGATGACCGGCGGATCTCTCACCCTCGACGGCCGCGACCTCACCCGCGTGCCGGTCGAGAAGCGGGCCGTCGGCATGGTCTTCCAGGACTACCTGCTGTTCCCCCACCTGTCGGCGCTGGACAACGTCGCCTTCGGCCCCCGGTGCCGGGGCGCCTCCAAATCCCAGGCCCGCCGTACGGCACAAGCCCTGCTAGACCGGGTCGGCCTCACCGACCAAGCGTCCTCCCCGCCGGGCAGGCTGTCCGGCGGCCAGGCGCAGCGGGTCGCCCTCGCCCGCGCGCTCGCGGTCAAACCGAGGTTGCTTCTGCTGGACGAACCCCTCGCGGCGCTCGACGCCCACACCCGGCTCGAAGTGCGGGCCGGGCTCCGGCGGCACCTGGCGGCGTTCACCGGCGCGACCGTCCTCGTCACCCACGATCCGCTCGACGCGATGGTCCTGGCCGACCGGATCATCGTCATCGAGGGCGGGCACACCGTACAGGAGGGTGCGCCGGCCGAGGTCGCCCGGCGGCCCCGCACCGACTACGTCGCCAAACTCGTCGGGCTCAACCTCTATCGGGGTGAGGCTGAAGGGCACCGCGTCCGGGTCGGGGAGCTGGTCTTCAGCGTCACGGAGGAGATCGACGGGCCGGTGTTCGTCGCCTTTCCACCGGCGTCGGTGGCGTTGTTCCGGAGCCGGCCCGACGGGTCGCCGCGCAACCTGTGGGAGGCCCGCATCGACGGTGTCGAACGGCACGGCGACAACGTGCGCGTTCACCTCGAAGGTCCGGTTTCCGTCTCGGCCGACATCACCCAGGCCGCCCTTGCCGAACTCGACTTGCAACTTGGACAGCAAGTCTGGGCCTCGGTTAAAGCCACAGAAACCCATGCCTATCCCGCGTAGGTGGCACGATTCCTCCTTTGGCGCTTTCAGCGGTTCGAAGGGGCACGGGGGATGGAATAGACCGGACAACACGGCCGGCGCCGACGCAGGAAGTGGCCATGGGTGCTGATCGCGGTGGTGGTTGTCCTCGCCCTCAGCGCCCTGGGCCTCGACCGGCTCGTCAACGCCCGCACCTTCCAGCTCGCTGGGGAACTCGTCCATCGGGTGGAGACCGGCGAGAAGATCGTCGCACTGACCTTTGACGACGTCCCCGACGAGTACACCAAGGAGATCATCGGCCCGTCCTCGCCCCCGTCAAAGAACCGTCAGGATTGACGGTTCCCCCGTGGGGATCGCGTATCAAGCCCCGCACGCACTCCCCCCGAATCCCTACGCTCGGGGGAGAAGATCACATGTGTGTTCCATGCATGCCATGCGTGTCTGAAGGGAGAAGGCTGTGCGCGGACGGCACTCAGGCGGCCCCGCCCTCCCCCGGGATCCGGAACGTCTGGAGAGCAAGGTGAAGCAGAGCCGGGCGAACAACGCCGACACACACTTCGCCCTCGACGACATCGACCGCCGGATTCTGCACGCCCTCATGCTCGACGGACGCACCCGGAACTGCGATCTCGCCAAAGGGGTGCAACTCGGCGACAGCGCCGTGGCCGCCCGAATCCGCCGCCTCGCCGACAGCGGCGTTCTCCAGGCGATCCGCGCCCACCTCAACCCGGCGGCCCTCGGCCGCCCTGTGGAAGCCGTCGTCCGAGTACGGCTCAGGCACGATGTGACCAACGCCCGGTTCGAAGAGCAACTCCGCGAGGTCCCGGCCGTGGTCGACGCCCTCATGCTGGCCGGCGACGTCGACGCGGAGGTGCGGCTGGCCTGCCGCAACCTGGGCGACCTGGAGTACACCATCCTCCTGCTCCGCCGGGCGGGGGCCGAGCACACCCACACCGACCTCGTCACCCGGTCGGTAGGCAACCTGGGCACGGCATTGCTGACCGAGTGACCCTCCTGTCCCACGCCGATGGCGCAAGCCGTATTTTCAGGTGTTCTCCGTGGGACAACGCGTTTGGCCGGCCGCCAGCGGCCCTTCTTCGTCAGTGAGTCACTCGCACCGCCCGGTTCGCGTAGAAAGCAGACAGCGTGTCAATCGCACCGCGTGGTCTGCGCACGAACCGGAGCAGCGCGTCAGTCAGACCGCTTGGTCCGCATGCCGGGGACTCCCCCTCGGCCCGGGGGCGTGCGGCGCTCCGGTCCGGCCTTGCCCTTGCGGGGTGACTCGGGGTCGGGGCCCGGAGCCGCAGGAAGGTCGAGCGTTCTCCGTGGGGTCGGCACCTTCGCCAGGCCCTGCATACGGACGCGAGCCTCAGCCAGGTCGACGATCCCAGGGTGACGGAGAGGGTCGGAGGTGATCACGGGACCCGTGTCGCCCACCGTGCGGTTTCGCACCTCACCACCCGGCACCACCCGTAGGCCAAGGCGATGAGGGTCGTCGTTCTCCTGTGTGGGATCGACCTCGTGAAGAGGCTGCCGGAACAACGCCGACGCGGCCGCGCCCGCCGCGGCGATGCAGACCAAAGCCACGAGACGCAGAGCGTCCGAAGCGGACAACGACAACTCACCCGCCGTGTTCACCAGGAAACCCGTGGTGAACAACCAGGCGATCACACCTGTCGCCAGAGCGGCGAGGGCCGATACGCCGGTGGCCGCGAACATCCCCACGGTCAGCACCATGACAGCCGTGCGACCTGTGCTGTCCACTCCCTGGAACACCACCGAGGCAAGCGCGGTAGCCATCACGACAACTGTGAAACCCGCCGCGAGCGAAAGGCCCAGCGGCGTTCCCCTCCCTTGCGGACGGAACACTCCAGCCCTCATTCGCCTCCCCCTTTCACCTAATGACGTTTCCCTAATTCCATCGAACTGCTCGCGGCTCCCCGCGAGCCCTTTCCATGTGTTTCCCTGACGTCGCCGGGCCGGATATTTACGGCCTGTATATGCCACCGCATGAACAAACGGCGGAGGGAAATGTGTTGCGACGGCGAGCCCGCCCTCTCCCCCTTCCGAGAGGGGCAGGACGGGCGGGCACCGCAACGTCGATCAGGCGGCCGAGGACCTGTCGACACACCGCGCCGGCGCCGAAGTCCCGCCGCGGCCCAACCCCCGCCCGCTCCTCCTCGCGCTTGTTTTCCGGCGGGCGCCGGCCCCGGCTTCCGCCGTACCGGACGGGTCCACCAGGATGCCGACCGTGTCGAGCCCGCCGACCATGCCACGAAGTGCCTGCTCGCTGAGCTTCACGAACTCCTGCGAGGCCCCCAGCACCCCGGCGAGCAGCTCTCGCGAGGTGAAGCCCACCACGGTGCGTACGCCTGCGGCCGTCCGGAAATATCGCAAGGCCAGCATCCCTCCCCCGGACCGAACCGGCACCAGCAGCAGCCGTTCGCCCACTCGGTCGACTATCACGTGCACCTCCGCGTCCGCACTGCCGGATCATCCACCGGCCGAGAGAAACGCTAATCCGCACCGCACCCACCACCTATGATCGCGACGGAATCCTGACACCCCCTCCGCCCCCTCTGACACATTCTTGACGCGCGCCCCGACCGAATGGTTGAGCAACTTCACGAAATTCCCGCCCCGGCCACGCAGCCGGACCTGGACCAGGCCATTTCCACCATGTTTTCGAGGGGGATTCCAGATCCGGACGACACCACATGCGAAGCACCGAACCGTCGCGCGCGACCTCAAAACTCACGCCCGAGTACGGCACCGCCCGGCGAGCCAGCCTCCTCAAACGCTCCCTCCCCTCGGAGTTCAGGACTTCATCCAGAGGACGGCCGTCAGCGTGACCCCCTCACAGGACACGCCGCCAGAGGGGGAAGCCCGCGCGAGGCACGACCGGTAGGCCGCCGCCCGCTGGAAGGCTCCAACAGGGACACGCCTGGAGGGTCCACGGGAGGTGCCCTCCGGCTGCTTCCCACAGATCGCTGTCCCTTGGGATGTGCCAGACGCTGGACGTCCTGACAGACCACCCCGAGCCCGCCCGGCACCCGTGATCAGAATTCACGCGGTGGATTCGAGGCTGAAGACCATGGTGAGTGACAGCTCATTGGAGGGCATGAAATCCACTCAGCCGCAACCCTCCGTAAGCCATGAAATCCTTCAGCATGCAAATCCGCTGGAGGGCATAAAATTGTTCGGTCCGCAAATCCAGTAGAGGGCATATAGTCCGTTCGGCCGCAACATTCTCGACAAGAAATTCTAAGTTTGACAGCGTCTTTGAGTTTGCTTATGGTCCAGTCGTTCAGATTCCCGCCGATCGATATCCGAAGGTGTTCATGACCGCGCCTCCAACGTTGCCGAAGTTCAGGCAGCAGGCGATTCTTGCCGTTCTCATGTTGTGTTCGCTGCTGATTTGGCTGGAAAACACCGTCCTGAGTACCACGCTGGAGACCCTTGCAGACCCGGTCCGCGGACTGGGGGCCGATCCCGGCCAGCTGCAATGGGCGACCGGTTCGTACACCCTGGCCTTCGCCACATTGATGTTCACCGCAGGCGCATTGGGCGATCGGTTCGGTCACCGGACCGTGTTTTCCAGTGGGTTGGTGATCTTCGCCGGGGCCTCGCTGTGGGCGGCGTACGCAAGCGATGTGGGCCAGCTGATCGCAGCTCGAGCTGTGATGGGGGTGGGCAGCGCGCTGATCACGCCCGCCAACCTGGCCATCCTGATGTGGACCTTTACCGGCCCCGCGCGGGCTGCCGCGATCGGCATTTTCTCGACGTCGGCCGGTGTCGGAATGGCTGCCGGCCCGGTGCTGGCGGGGTTCCTGCTCGATCATTTCTGGTGGGGCTCCGTCTTTCTGATCAATGTCCCGGTCGCGGCATTGATGCTGGCCGGGCTCGCCGTGCTGGTTCCGAATTTCCGCAGCTCCACTCGGCGGCCACTGGACCCCGCCGGAATGTTGCTGTCGATCAGTGGGCTCGTGGCGTTGGCCTACGGGCTGATCCGGGCGGGGCAGGTGGCTTCGTGGAGTCATACCGACGTCTGGGCGCCGATCGTTGTCGGTCTGGTGCTGCTGGCCGTTTTCGTGCTCGTCGAACTGCGCATCAAGGTGCCCGGCTTTGATCCGCGACTGCTCGCGCAGCGCACATTCGGTGGCGGCAATGTGGCGCTCGGATTGCTGTTCTTTGCTGTGGCCGCCATCACCTTCTATAACGCGTTCTATCTGCAAGGCGCGCTCGGTTTTTCGCCGATGAAGGCGGGTTTGGCCAATATCCCGACCGCACTCGGCGCGCTCGTGGGGGCACCCCTCGCCTCGCGCCTGGTTCGCCGCCTGTCGCTGCGTCTTGTCACCGTGCCGGCGCTGACCGTGGCCGCGCTGACCATGGGCGGGTATGGGTTCCTCGGACTCCAGACTCCACTCGTCTGGATCGAGATCCTGTTGTTCATCCAGGGTCTCTCGATCGGCATGGTGATCGGCCCCGTTACGGCCGCATTGATCAGCAACCTGCCGTTGGACCAGGCCGGTGCAGGATCGGCCGTCACCAACACCGTGCGACAAACCGGCAGTGTGATCGGAATCGCAGTAGGCGGCACGATCATGTCGATCGTTTACCGGCGTGCGATCGAACCTTCGCTGGAGGATCTACCCGGTCCGGTGCAGGATCAGGCGCGAGTCTCCGCCGAACAGGCCCGCCACGTCGCCACCGCTATCGACCGGCCCACTCTTGCTCAGGCTGCCGATAATGCGTTTATCCATGCTATGCACGTCGGCGCGGGCTGGATCGCGGTCATCGCACTCCTCGGAGCAGCTGTGCTGCTGATTACGTTGCCTGCTGCCGGAAGGAAGAAGGGTCCGATGCCGGAGCCGGACCACGAAGAGGCCCGCAGCTCCGAGCCTCGATCCACCGTGTGATGGGCTGTCTGTGGATGGGGAAGTAGGCGAGCAGCGGCTGCCCTCAGCGGTAAGGCAGAGAGCTGAGCGCTAAGGCGGTGGGTCCTCCCGGGCCTCGCGACCGTGGACGGACTCGATTTCCTGGAGGCGGGTGCTGAGTTCCTCCGCCGATGCCGCGTTCACGGCGGGGGCCGCCGAGAGGGCGACCGTGGCCGGGGCGGCGCACAGGCGGTCGGTGCCGGCGATGCGGAAGATCGTCCACTTGGGGAATCGTGCTCGCAGTTCGAAGACGAGGTCGCCGTCGACGTGCCGGAACAGCAGCTTGGCCGTCTGCGCCACGGCCTCGACCGGCTGAACGTGCCAGGTGTTGCCCGGCCCCACCCAGCGGAACGAGCCTGAGCCACACCACAGCAGCAGCCCCGGCGCCACATCGAGGGTGACGGTGTCCCCGCGCCGGCGCTTCACCTTGGCCGGCGTCGTCGCGACGCCGAGTGCCGCCAGCGCCTCTCTCAGCCGTTGGACGGCCGCCTCCGGAGTCGTCACATCCCACCTCCTTGTCGAACGAGCCGCGGTCCGGACGACCGGGCTCGACTGATGTCGACTCCAGAGGATGCATGATCAGAGCTCTCCGCGAAACGCCAATGTGGCATCACTCTCCGTGCTCGGGCGATGCCACATTGGCATCGCGTCCTGTCGGTCCCGGGCCCTAACCTGATCCCCGCTTCGTCGAACACCTGACCGAGGGATCTGAGCCATGGACGACACACGCCTGTGCCCCGCCTGCGGGCAAACCCGCCCCGACCGCTTCGGCGGCGGCCCCGTCTGCGTGACATGTGAGAGGGCTGTCAGGGAGATCAACGACACGACCCCCACCTGGATGTGGGACTGCGTGGTCATGCGCGATGCCCTCGAACGTCACAACCTCGGGGGCTTCCTCGCCCTTGTGCGCAGCGCGCTCGACATGAGCCAGCTTGAGCTCGCCGAGCTGATCGGCTGGTCGCAGAGTTCCGTGGCGAGGGTCGAGAGCGGCGACCGCGACACGCTCTTCGACCTCCGGGAGCTACTGCGCCTCGCCGACCGCCTCGACATCCCGCGCGAGGCCTTGTCCCCCCTGCTGACCGGCGGCCCCCGCCACACCGACCCGCCCCAGCCACCCGGTCGAGTCCCCCGCAGACCCGGTTCCACCGGTTCACCCGGAAAGACCGCCCCACCTGACACGTCCAAACGAGACCTTCAAGGGTCCGGACCCGCGACGAGCCACCCGGCCGACCAGGCCCCGCAAAGATCCGCGCCCACCACTCCGGCCGGAGCGACCGACCCATCACACCGACCCGCACAGAACCCTGGAGAACCCGGCCCTGCCGTCCCACCCGAGAAGGCGCACCCGACGCGTCCACCCGACCGAGGTCCCCGGGGATTCGGTCCCTTCAGTCCGCCCGGGAAGACGGAGCCGCCGCATTCGGCCAGGGCGGGCCGTCCGTCACCCGTGCGGCGGGAGGTCCAGATGCCCACGATCGTGGGGCCTCTCGGTGGCGTCGCGGAGACACGTCCCCGCGACGTCCATGTGGCGCCTCTTCCCGTCGGTGCCGGCGTCGTGGTGCCCGCGCGGATCACCGCCACCCACGTGACCTACCTCCGGGCGTGTGTCGATCGGCTCTACGCGCAGGACCAGGTGATCGGGGGCGCGCTGCTCATCGGCCCCGCCCTCAGCCTCCTCGCCCGCGCGCGCCGCATGCTCGACGAGGCCGACTATTCCGAGGGGGTCGGCAGGCGACTGCTCTCGGCGGTCGGCGAGATCGGTGTCTGCGCCGGACGGCTCGCGCTCGACTCGGCCCTGCCCGACCTGGCCCGCAAACTGCACACCGATGCCTGTCTATGCGCCACCCAAGCCACCGACGACCGGCTCTTCGTGCACGCCGCGTCCGCCAACGCCGCCCGCTTCTCCACCCTCTGCGCCGAACAGCCGGCCGGAGGCCGCGAGGCACTGCGCCTGCTCGACGCCGCATATGACGCCGCCCGTCACTGGGCGACCCCTCGCGTCTACGCCATGCTGTCACTCCGCGAGTCGCAGGCCCACGCGGTCCTCGGCCAAGAAGACGATCACCGTTCTACCCTGGCCCGCGCCATACGCGAGTTCGAGCGCGGCCCACACGAGGACGACCCGCCTTGGGCAGGGTCGATGACCAGGGGAGAGATCTCAGCCGCTCAAGGGGTGGCCGCGCTCGCCCTGCACCGGCCCACCACTGCGATCGAATGTCTCAGGACCGCGGCCGACGCCCCCGACACGGGAGTCCGCGACCGCCTCCAGGCTCGCGCCCTCCTCAGCACAGCACTGCTCGCCACGGGCGACGAACACGCCGCCTTCCGGGAGGGCCTGCGCGTCTTGCCACCTCTCGGCGCCTCCGTCCTCTCCCCCCGCGTCCGCGACATCCTCCTCCCGTTGCGCCGCGCGGTCTGGTCCGCCAACCACCCCCTCGCCGCCGACTTCGCCACAGCCTTCGACCGAATCACGACGTGATGTGACTGACTCTCATCAGAACGGCCTGCACAAAAACCCCCTCTCCAAACAAGCCTCAACCCACCAATCGCCACCGACATCGTCACGCATACGCGGATTTCAGGCTGCCTATGGCCAACTTCCTCACCGGGAGAAGTTCTACTGGCAGTGGTGGGGCCGCAGGTGGGACCTGCCTCGTCTGCTTGCCTGGCCTTGTGCCCGCAAGCCGTTCCGGATGTGTCCGCCACCAAGACCATCAAGCGAGGGGACACCGCGCGGACCTCACCCGCCATCTCCTGTGGGGTCTGCCGGGTGAGGTCGTCCGGCAGGTTCAGCGGGTGATGAGGACCACGGTCAGGAGGGCGGTGATCGCGAGCAGGACCCATGCGACTCGGACTGCCTGGCGGAATACCGCTCCGGTGATGGTGCGGTCGCCCAGTGATACCGCGCCGATCAACGTGGTGACGGGGGCCAGGGAGTTACCGATGTTGCCGCCTGCCAATTGTGCGGCGAGCAGTGAGGACGGGGACACGCCGATCTGGCCGGCGACGTCGCGTTGCAGTGACGCGAACAGGGCGTTGGATGAGGTTGTCGAGCCGGTGAGGAACGCTCCAAGGCATCCGATCGCGGCTGCTGCGAGTGGATAGAACGGGCCGATCGCTTCGGCGATGCCGACCGCCACCATTCTCACCATCCCGGTGTCGGTCATGAGGTTGGCGACGGCGGTGAGAGCGAGGAGGGAGGCCGCTGATTTGCGCACTTGCCTGGCCCATGTTCCGAGGGTGGGTCTCAGTGCGCCCTTTGGCCAGATGCCACGGATGCGCCAGACCATCAGAGCCAGGAGGGCGGCGAGCACGATGTAGGTCGCGGGGTGGCCGAGCAAGGCGATGGGGGTGTAGGTGTCTACGGGGGGATTGACCAGGCCGTATGAGGTTTGGGTGGAGGGGAAGGACGGTCCCGCCAGCAGGTGGGTTTTCACCCACTCTCGTGAGGGTGTCGGCAGGTAGACGGCCAGCGCCACCGCGAAGAGCAGCGCGTAGGGCAGGAAGACCATCGCGGGTGACGCTGTCTTGGGCTCCACCTCGCCCTGGTCAGGTGCACCTCTCCCGTTCGATGTCTGGATGGTGTCGTCGGCTTGGCCGCTTGGTTGCGAACCGGCATTCACCGATTTCTGGGAGGCCATAGCAGGTGTGGAACGCATCGAAACGTTTGAGGACGACCGACCCGAGGCGCCTTGGGCCTCGGAGGCAGCGGAAGTGGGGGCGTCAAGGATGGGTTGGCGTTGGTGGCGGGTCAGGAAGTGGAGGAGGGTCACGCCCAGGATGCCTGCGGCGCCGGCGGCGAGGGAGCCGATGGCCGGTTCGATGTGGGCGGCGAGATACTGGGCGGTCACCATCAGGGGGCCGCACACCGCCAGCACTCGCCAGGCGCGGGCCACTTCACGCCAGCCGCCGTAGACGAGGGCCACCAGGACGCCGGCGATCAGGGCGTTGACGCCGAGGAGTATGGCGCTGTCTTTGGCGTAGGCGACCGTCTGCTCGGCGTCCAGGGAGGCGGTGAGGGCTCCCATGTAGAACGACGAGCCCATCGAGCCGAAGCCGACCGACCAGTGATAGCCGATGAGCGGAAGCGCCACGGCGAGTACGGGGCGCACGCCCATGGTGACGAGAAGAGGGGCGGCCACAGCGATGGGCACGCCGAAGCCCGCGACGCCTTGGACCAGGGAGGCGAAGATCCATGCGACGACCAGCACGTTCTCGACGTCGCGCGGGAGTATTCGGCGCAGGACGCCGCCCGATCGTTCGAGGCCCATGCGGGTGGTGCAGTGGTGGAGGAAGAGCGCCGCCACCACCACGCACAGGATCCATACGCCCACCCACAACCCTTTGCCCACTCCGACGAGGAGGGCCTGTGGGCCGGCCCCGAAGAAGGCAGCGGCCAGGGCCGCTGCGGTGACCAGGGTGATGAGGCCGTTGACGGCGGTCGACCATCTCCCCCAGACGACAAGGGCCAAGAGCACGACGACGGGGGCCACCGCGATGACCCAATGGCCGGCGTGTACGGCGGGCAGCCCCTCCGCCAGGTCTGGAGGGGCTGCCCATGCGGCGGCGAATCCCGCATGGCGGGTCATGTCGCCATCCAAGAAACCTGAGCACTCTTTTGGCGGCGAGAGATGAATGGCCTTGCCTGGCGATGTGTGGCGGGAGAGAGAGCACTGAGGGGCAGGGCTCCACTGCTCGCCACAACCCGCGACGCGCCGCCCGGGCCGCGAGCGGCGACGGCACGCATGCGCTGCTCTCCTTGCGCTCGCCCGCCGCACGCGGCGGCCTGCGACGAGCGTCCGGGGCATCTTCCAAGCGCAAGGGAGTGGGCCTGCGCCGCATGGTGTGCGACGTCGGCGTGTTCGGCGAACCAAGGCTGGAGCTCGGCCGGGTCGGTGAGGACGGTTGAGCGGTCATCGCCGCCCACTGCACCCAACGGCAAGATTGCCATAGAGGTCCCCCGGCGGGAGGTCGCCGGTTTGTGAGTGGTCACGGTTTACCGGCCTGTGGCATACCCGAGGCCGTCTCGGGGGTCGGCGGCGGCGTGGAGGAAGCCTGTGTCGGGGTTGCGGCCGACGGCGCACATGCGGCTGAGGGTCCAGGGGGCGGCTTCGATCACCTCGTGGCCGCGGGCGCGGAGGTCGTCGAGTACGGCTTGGCCCAGGCCGGCTTCGGCATGGAGCCGGCCGGGGTGGGCGGTGCGCGGGTAGAAGGAGGAGGGGAAGTGGGCGCTGTGGAAGGTCGGGGCGTCGATGGCGGCCTGGAGGCCCATGCCGGCGGTGAAGTGGTTGAGGAGGAACATGAGTTGCCACTGGTCTTGCTGGTCGCCGCCGGGTGAGCCGAAGGCGAGGACGGGTTCGCCGTCGCGGAGGGCGAGGCTGGGCGAGAGGGTGGTGCGGGGGCGCAGGCCGGGGGTGAGGGTGGTGGGGAGGCCTTCCTCCAGCCAGGTCATCTGGAGGCGGGTGCCGAGGGGCAGGCCCAGGGCGGGGATGATCGGTGAGGCGTGGAGCCAGCCGCCGCTCGGCATGGCGGCGACCATGTTGCCCCAGCGGTCGACGGCGTCGACGTGGACGGTGTCGCCGTCGATGGGGCCGGTGCGCTGCCGGGCTGCCTGGGAGGGTTCGCCGATGCTCGCGTCCAGGGACGCGGCCGAGGTGGAGCGCTCCCAGGCGGCGGGGAGGCGGGGTGTGCGCCCGCCGGGTGAGCCTGGGCGCAGATCGTAGGAGGCGGTGTCACCGATGAGGGCGCGCCGGGCGTCGGTGTAGTCAGCGGACAGGAGGTCGGTGAGGTCGGCGCCGTCGCCATACCACGCCTCGCGGTCGGCGAAGGCCAGTTTGGCGGCCTCGACGACGGTGTGGACGTAGTCCGCGGTGCCGGGGCGCAGGTCGTAGGGTTCGAGCAGGGCCAGCTGCTGCAGCAGCACGGGGCCTTGGCTCCAGGGGCCGGCTTTGCAGACGGTGTGGCCGCGGAAGTCGAGGCGCACGGGGTCTTCGTAGACGGGCCGCCAGGAGGCGAGGTCGGCGCCGGTGAGGACGCCGGGGTTGGCGCTGCCGGAGGAGTCCTGCCAGGGCAGGCGGGCGAAGGCGTCGACGGCTTCGGCCACGAAGCCCTCGGACCAGGCCCGCAGGGCGGCATCCAGTTGCCTGTCGCGGTCGCCTGCCGCGTGCTCGGCCTCTGTGACAAGGCGTTCGTAGGTCGCGGCGAGAGTGGGGTTGGTGAACCGCTCGCCAGCACGGGGGGCTCGGCCGCCGTTCAAGTAGACGGCGGCCGAGGTGGGCCAGTGGCCGGTGAACAGGTCGGCGACGGCGGCGATGGTGTCGGCGGCGGTGTGGCTGAGGGGGAAGCCGTGCCGGGCATAACCGATCGCGGGGGCAAGCACGTCGCGCAGGCTCATCGTGCCGTGGTCGCGCAGGAGGGTGAGCAGGGCGGGGGTCGCGCCGGGGATGGGGGCGGCGAGGGGCCCCGCCCCGGGGACGAGGTCGAAGCCGAGGGAACGGTAGTGCTGGACGGTGGCGCCGGCGGGAGCTGGGCCTTGGCCGCTGAGCACGCGGGGGGTTTTGTCATCGGCGCGGGCGAAGATGACGGGCACGTCGCCTGCCGGGCCGTTCTGGTGGGGTTCGACCACTTGGAGGGTGAACGCGGCGGTGACGGCGGCGTCGAAGGCGTTGCCTCCGGCTTCGAGGGCCGCCATACCGGTGGCGGTGGCCAGCCAGTGGCTCGACGAGACCATTCCAAAGGTGCCGGTCAGTTCAGGCCTGGTGGTGAAGGGCATTCACATCTCCACTGCGGTTCGGTGGCACGTAGGGGTGCCGTGGCCATGTGTTCCAACCCCGACGTTACGGGGGCGGCTCTCGGCCGGCGCACACCCCCGGGGTTGAAAGGGCGGCTCCCGGCCGGCGCACACCCCCGGGATTGAGAGGGCGGCTCCCGGCCGGCGCGCACCCCCGGGGGTTCAACGGGTGGCTCTCGGGGACTCACACATGCCAAATGGTCAGGACGGAGAAACCCCCCAGGTTGAGCGGGGGGCTCTCGGGGACTCACTCACGTGGTCAATACGGTGACACCCCGCCGTTCACACCCCCGGCGCCGGTTCGGTGGCACGGTGAGGTGTCGTCTCATGGTCTTCCTCCGCGAGGTTGCGGCGGTGGGTCTCACTGAGCCCCAGGAAGCAGAGCAGGCTGATTACCGAGATGGCCACCATGTAGACCGTGATAAGCGAGGACGTCTGGGTCATTCCGTAGAGGGCGGTGGCGATGATGGGGGCGAGCGCCCCGCCGAACAGCGCCCCGACCTGGTAGCTGACCGTCACACCGCTGTAGCGCACCCTGGTGCTGAACAGTTCGGCGAAGAGGGCGGCCTGCGGGCCGAAGAGAATGCCGGTGATCGAGTTCATGACCGTGATCGCCAGGCCGATGAGCCACGGGTTGCCGGTGAAGGCGATCAGGATGTCGCCGGGTGCCGCGCGCCGGCGCCGCCGACGTCGACCGCGCCGTGCGCGCCGCCGCCGCGGCCTTCCGCGCATGGCGGCGGGAGACCCCCGCCGGACGCGGCCGGGCCCTGCTGCGGATCGCCGACGACATCGAGGCCGACGCGGAGCGCATCGCGCGGCTGCTCGCCACCGAGACCGGCAACGCGATACGCCGCCAGGCCAGGCCCGAGGTGGCGAGCGCGGCCGACCTCTTCCGCTATTTCGGCGGCGTCGCCGGGGAGGCCAAGGGCGAGACCGTGCCGCTCGGCCGGGGGCTGCTCAACTACACACTGCGGGAACCGATCGGCGTGGTGGGCGGCATCGTTCCGTGGAACGCTCCAGTGCAGCTCGCGTCCGTGAAGATCGCGATGGCCCTGGTCACCGGCAACACCCTGGTCCTCAAGGCGGCGGAGGACGCGCCGCTCGCCGTGCTCGAGGTGGCCGCCATCTGCGCGCGCCACCTGCCGCCCGGGGTGCTCAACGTGCTCACCGGCTATGGCACGGAGGCCGGCGCGGCGCTGCTCGAACATCCCGGGGTCGACAAGTTGTCGTTCACCGGGTCGACCGAGGTCGGCAGGATCGTCATGCGTGCCGCCGCCGAGCGCATCCTGCCGGTCTCCCTGGAGCTCGGCGGCAAGAGCCCCGTCATCGTGTTCCCCGACGCCGACGAGGACGCCGTCGCCGCCGGAGTGGTGGACGGCATGCGCTTTACCCGGCAGGGCCAGTCGTGCACGGCCGGGTCGCGCCTGCTGGTGCACGCGTCGGTCTTCGACTCCTTCCCCGCCCGGGTGACCGACGCGGTGTCGCGCCTGCGCATGGGCGATCCGCTCGACGAGCGCTCCGACCTCGGCACGGTGATCAACCAGAAGCAGTACGACCGGGTGCGCGGCTACATCGACGACGGCCTCACCTGCGGCGCGCGGCCCCTCATCGGCGACCTGCCCGCCGAGGCGGGCCCGTCCGACGGGTTCTACATCCCGCCCACCGTGCTCACCGGGGTGCGCCCCTCGTGGCGCGTCGTGCGCGAGGAGATCTTCGGCCCCGTGCTCGTCGCCCTTCCCTGGCACGACGAGGCCGAGGCCCTGCGCATGGCCAACGACACCCACTACGGCCTCGCCGCCTACGTCTGGTCCCACGACATCGGCCGCGCCCTGCGTACGGCACACGCCTTGGACGCCGGATGGGTACAGGTCAACCGGGGCCTCGGGCAGCTCCCAGGCATGAGCTACGGCGGCATCAAGCAAAGCGGGCTCGGCCGCGAATTCTCCCTCGAAGGGGCGCTCGACGGCTTCACCCAACGCAAGACCGTCACGGTGGACACCCATGAGACACCGCTGCCCCTGGGCTGACGCCGTACTCACCGGAAGGCACAACACCGCCATGGACGAGTACTACCGGAAATGGACCCCGGCGGCCACCATGGTCGCCGTCAACAACTTCAGCGCGCCGGGGGGCCGGTTCGAGCTGGACGCCATCGCGATGGGTCCGAGCCCCGCCTGACGACTCCCTCCCCACTGGGCCCCCGGGTTTCCGGGGGCCCAGATCCGTCAGGGGTCATTGACGGGGAGTCAATGTGAGCCTTAACTTTTCTTTTAGGAAAGTTTCCTAAACGCGATCGCTCTGACCAGCGCGTGAACTCTCCTACTCGACTTCATCCCCCCAGGAGTCCGTTTTGAGAGTCAGAAGATGGATGGCGGAAGCCTCCGCCACCGCACCGCCCACCACCGGCGTGCTCGCGGCCACGGCCGGCGCCGCGCACGCGGTCCCCGACGACTGTTCGGCGACCTTCAGCACCACCTCGGCCACCCGCTCCCGCGCCTCGGGGACAGGTCAGCACGCCATCGTCGTCCTGGACCGACATCACGCCCCCATCATCGGCTTCGCCGAACGCCGGGGCCCCTGGGCATCCGCGAGTGAGAACTCGGCGGCCCACTTCTACGGCCCGGTCCAGAGTCACGACGTCCACAAGCGTTAGCGATGAACACGAGAAGACGCCTCGCGGGCGCCACGACCATCGCACCGCTCTCCCCGGGCGTACTCGCGAGCCCCGCGCATGCGATCCCCGCAGGCCTCGGGATCATCTTCTCCTCATCCGGCGCCACATCGTCGTCATGCCCCCGTCCGGCCCGTGTCGCGAGGCCGGCGGGGAGCCATTCCACGGTCCACCACCCGGGGCCGAACCAGCACTACTTCATCCACAAGGTCCAGCCCGCCTCTCTACAAGGATGCCCGTGAACAAGAGAAGATGAATGGCGGGGAAAGCCCCGCCGCCCCCCGTCACCACCGCGCTCCACGACGCCGCTCCCGCGCCGACCAGCACGCTCGGCGCCCGGCGGCGGCACCGTCTCCACCAACGTCCACCCTCGACCCCCGGCCGGCGGCCTGATCGCAGCCGACGGTGAACGGGCCCGGCGAGCCACACCTCGCCACCCGTTCCACGGCCGGACATCGCACCAAGAGGCATCGCTGACACCGCCCTCGGGGACCGGCAACACGGTGACAGCGACGCGGCCCCGGCCGAGGGAGTTCGGCACCTTCGGCCGGGGTCGTACGGCACAGGCTCCTGAACCAGATCCGACAGCGTAGCCGTCACGATGGCCGGGTGCCTTCTCCCTGCACCCGGCCATCTGACGGCCACCTGCGGGCAGGCCACACGCCACGCCTCCCGTTCCCCGGCGTCACCCTCGCGCTCCTCACGAGCGCGGGGGGATGGGCCTCGCAAGCGCGCCTCTCGCGGGCGTCTGGAAACACGGGCCAGCCGATGTGCCCGCTCGGGCCGCCCGCGCGCATTTAGGACGAGGGCGCGGGCGGGGCGCCGCTTCCGGATCGCGCCCTTGCGGGGGAACACACGGCGTTCGCTACGACCTGATCCTCCCCGGGCCTCCTTGAGAGCTGTCCCCCACCCGGTCGCGGTCCGCGGCCCATCGTGCCGATCGGCGTTCCGCACATGGCCGGTACGGCGCAGCCGGCCCACCCAGGACCCCCGGACCACCGCCACACCCTCCGGCTATGGCGGCTCCCGCCGTACCGGGCGGCCAGGAGCGGCCCGTGCCGATCGTGCGGGCCGCGGCCCGGCACCATGTGCTTCGGTCCGCACGATCGGAGGTTCACGTCGCGACGGCGGCACAATCACGAGGGCGGGTGCCGAGGCTCTCGCCGTACATCACAGGCGGCCTGGGAGACCCTGAAAGCGCCGCTCGGCGGTGCCGATCCGCCGGGCCGGGTGGAAGCCCGGCCCGGAGGCGGGAGTCACTGTCCGAGGACTTTGAGCATCACCTTGACCTGTGTCGAGCGGAGGCTCTCCACCTTGCGGGCCAGCCCCTTGACCTCGGGGTTGCTGCCGTCGGCGCTCGCGGCGCGGGCCATCTGCACGGCGTCGTCGTGGTGGGCGATGAGCGTGTTGACCAGCTTCTCCTCGAAGCCCTCGTCGGGTGCGCCCTTGACCTTGGCGAGCTCATCGGCGGTCAGGCCTGGCATGCCGCCGTGGTGCTTGTGTTCGTCGACCGGGGCGGTCATCGGCTTGTTCCAGCCTTTCAGCCATCCGGCCGCCGTGACGATCTCCTCGTTGTGCGTGCCGACGATCGACGCCGTGAGCTTTTTCACCTCGCCGCTGACGCCGCGGGACTCGGCGAGCTTGGCGATCTCGACGCCTTGCGTGTTGTACGGGATGAGCATCTGCAGGAACATCACGTCGGCGTCGTTGTAGGAGGTGCTTTCGGCAGCCGGCCCCGGCTCCGCCGGTAGGGCGACGGAGACGGCGGCGGGGCCGTGCCCGGACGCCGCGCCGTGTCCGGACGCGCTGCTGTGGGCTCCGCATCCTGTGAGCAGCAGTGCACACAGAGCGGCCAATACGGGCGCGCGGTAGTTCACGGGGGGTGCTCCTCGAAGTGATGGGGGGTCGTGGTGTGCGGTACGGCCGGAGGCCCGGACCCCGCGTGGAGCGGCGTCCGGGCCCGGTGAGGGGACACACGCCTCGCCCGGCGTGCGTCCCGCGTCCTGTGGCGTGCCGCGCGGTGTGCCCGCGCGGGTGGTGCTATGGAAAAGCCTTATCCGAAGGTGACGTCGGAGCAGGTGTAGAAGGCTTCCTCGCTGCCGACGACGCGCTGCCAGATGGAGAACAGTATGTGGCGGCCGGTCCGCTGCGGGATGTTAATCGTCCAATTGGTGAAAGTTGTGGGGTTCTGACCGGTGAAGGTGCGGATCGGCACGAGGTCCGACCAGCTCAGCGGTCCCGAGGGATTCCAGCCCTCGCGGGTGATGTAGAACTCGAAGTTGCTGTTCGAGTGGGGTGCGGTCGCGTGATAGGTGACGGTCAGGTTTCCTGGCGAGATGCGCTTGGCCGGCCAGTCGGCGCGCGGCAGGTCCAGACCGCGATACTTGTCGCGGCCGGCGCCGCACAGGCGCCCGTTGGGAATGATCTGGCGGTGGCGTCCGCCCGCGTCGAGGCGGGACACCTCGTGCCAGTCGTAGAACGCCTGCGTGCCGGCGACGGCGACGGCCGCCTTGCAAGCGTCGGATTTCGGAGTCTCAGGCCCCTCCGCCTTGCACACGTAGGCGCGGCTCGGGGGGTTCGACATGGAGCCGTGGGCCATGGCCGGGCTCGTGGGCAGGATGGCTAGAAGGGATGCTGTGGAGATGACGGAAGTCGCGACTGCGGCCACCTTGTGTCTGGCTTGCACTGAACTCCTCCTTGGCTGGGGGAACTTGGAGGTACGCGCGCGACGGCCGACTGGGGTGCCGGCGGCTGCTCCTCCTCCTGGAGCCATGGGGAATCCTGGCGGTTGTGGAGCTCCGGCCCTGATCGCAGAGCCGTCCACCGTCGAAAGGAGCGCACGCCGAAGCCGGAAGAGCAGCAGCTTTCCGAGTCAGCAGCAGCAGTCGAACCGCCATCGCGTCCGCCCCGATCGTCATCCCCGATCGGCGCGTCGCCATGTTTGAACAGTAAACCTTCTTAAGAATTACTATGCTCGCTCGGTCCATCCGGCGCAAGTGGATCGGGCGTCCGGAACCCCACTTTTCTTCACGGAACCGGACATCTCTCCGGACGTGTGGGGCGTCACCGCAGGTCGCGGGCGTGGCCCTTGTTCTGCGGCGATAGCCGCACCTGCCCGCAATCAACATCGGGGTAGTTGAAGGGGTGAAAAATCTCGATCTGCGTGGGATGTCGATCTATGCTCCGAAAGCGAGGTCCGCTGCAGCGGTCCACGGCGCCCCGGGGAGCGGTACGGCGAAGCCCGCAACACGCAGGTCAGCGGTGGGCCGACCGCCCGACTCTGAGGCCTTTTGGACACATTCAATGGTGATCCATCCGAATAGCATGGAGCCCATGGCGGAGATCACCACTCGGGACGGCACCTGGTCGTTCGACGGCTCGACTTTGCGCATCGTTCCAGGGCACGACAGGCGGGTGCACAAGGTGCGGCAGGCGCTCGGCGAGGTCGGTGTCCCGCTCGCCGCGTCGCCGGCGTCTCCTACGAGGCCGCCCGCAAAGGCGGCAGGCTCCGCCTCCGGCTGCGGCCCGGCGCCGACCCGCTGAGCCAGGTCGCCGGATCCCTGCTGGGCGACGACGCCCTCCCCTACCACCTCGCGGTCGACGATAAGAGCGCCGACATCGCGGAGTACTTCGCCACCGAGGTACGCCATGTGCTCGAGATCGAACAACAGCCGTCCGGCCCCAGCGACCGCTACCTCTTGCCCGGCCCCGCCGTACCGATCTCCGCGACCGCCTACGACGGCACGGCCTTCTTCGACGGGGAGAGCGTCAGGCTGGAGTGGAACTGGGCGGCCGCGAGGCGCAAGCGGCAGCAGGGCCCGCAGAACTTCCCGCTGCATGAGATCTCCCTGGTGGAGTGGGGGCCCGGGAGCGACGTCGGATACGGCTATCTGCGGTTCCGGATCAAAGGCGCCACCCCTGCGAGTGCACCCGAGCGCGACCCGCACAGCCTGATGCACTGGGCGGTGAAGAAGGACCACGACTCCACCGTGCTGTTCGCCGCCGCCGTCACCGCCCGCCTTCCCCATCCGTCTGCTTCGTCCACGCCTTCCGCGCCGCAGCCCGCCGCCCTGGAAGCTGCTTCGTCCGCGCCTTCCGCGCCGCAGCCCGCCGCCCTGGAAGCCGCTCCGTCCGCGGTGGGCGACCGGTCCGAGGCTCTCATGCGGCGGCTGCGGGAACTCGGCGAGCTGCACCGCGACGGGGTGCTCACCGACGAGGAGTTCACCGAGTTCAAGCGGGAGCTGCTCAACGGCTTCCGCGCCGGGCACACGACCCCCTGAGCCTGCTTGCCGGACCGGCGGCGCTAGCATGGCGGCCGTCGGATCGGGGGGAGACAAGGGATGAAGGACCTCGGGGAAGGTTTCCGTGAGTTCTGGCGGGAACGCCACCTGTGCACGCTGACCACGCTGCGGCCCGACGGCACCCCTCATGTCGTCCCCGTCGGCGTCACCCTCGACCCCGAGACCGGCACGGCCCGCGTCATCGCCTCCGGCAACTCCCGCAAGGCGCGCAACGTGAGCGCCGCCGGGGCGGAGGGCGCCCTCGTCGCCGTCTGCCAGGTCGACGGGCGGCGGTGGTCCACGCTGGAGGGCCGTGCCGTCGTCCGGCGCGAGCCGGACGAGGTCGCAGGCGCCGAGCGCCGTTATGCCGAGCGCTACCGCGCGCCGCGCCCCAACCCCAGCCGGGTCGTGATCGAGATCGCCGTGACCCGCGTGCTGGGCAATGTCTGAGACCTCTCCCCCGGTCGTCGTCGTGGGCATCGGCGCCGACGGCTGGGACGGCCTGGCCCCCGCCGCCCGGCACGAGATCCAGGCCGCCGACGTGCTCATGGGCGGCACACGGCAACTCGCCCTCGTCCCCGCCGACGTGCCCGGCACCCGCGTGCCGTGGCCCTCGCCCCTCCTGCCGGCCCTTCCCGGGCTTCTCGCGGCCCACCGGGACCGCCGCGTCTGCGTGCTCGCCAGCGGCGACCCCATGCACCACGGCATCGGCACCACGCTGGTGAGGCTGCTCGGCGCCGATCGTGTGCGCGTCCTGCCCCACCCGTCCTCGGTCTCCCTGGCCTGCGCGCGCCTCGGCTGGGCCCTCGATCAAGCCGAGGTCGTCAGCCTCGTCACCAAGCCCGTCGCGGCCCTCCACCCCGCCGTCCACCACGGCCGCCGCCTCCTCGTGCTCAGCGCCGGCGCCCGCACCCCCGCCGAGGTCGCCGCCCTCCTCACCGAGCGGGGATACGGCACGAGCCCGGTCACGGTGCTCGAACACCTTGGCGGCCCCGCCGAACGCGTCATCGCGGGCACCGCCGCGGGCTGGCACCTGCCCGCCGTGCAGGCCCTCAACATCGTGGCGGTCGAATGCCGCGCCGACCCCGGCACCCCGCCCATGCCGTGCACCCCCGGGCTGCCCGACACGGCCTTCGAACACGACGGCCAGCTCACCAAACGCGAGGTGCGGGCCGTCACCCTGTCCCGCCTCGCCCCGGTGCCCGGCGAACTCCTGTGGGACGTCGGGGCGGGGGCGGGCAGCATCGCCGTCGAATGGATGCGCAGCCACCCGTCCTGCCGCGCCGTCGCTGTCGAGAGCCACCCCCAGCGGGCCGCCCGCATCAAACGCAACGCCACCGCCCTCGGCGTGCCCGGCCTGCACATCGTCACCGGCACCGCCCCCTCCGCCCTCACCGGCCTCCCCGCCCCCGACGCGATCTTCATCGGCGGCGGAGCCACCCGCCCCGGCGTCCTGACCACCTGCTGGGACTCCCTCCGCCCCGGCGGCCGCCTGGTGGTCAACGCCGTCACCCTGGAATCCGAAGCCCTCCTCACCACCTGGCACAACACCCTCGGCGGCGACCTCACCCGCCTCACCGTAAGCCGCGCCACGCCCATCGGCGCCTTCACCGGCTGGCGGACGATGATGCCGGTCACCATCTGGACCGTAACAAAGCCGGAGGAGCCGGCCTGATCTCCCCTCGGCGCCACCGGATCAACATAGCCTTCCCCCTGCCGGGTATGTCAGGCGGATTAGCAACGAAGTTCGGGAAATCGGTCAAGCCATAGGGCTCGGACCCGGGACGGCAAAATCAACTCCCGCCATATCTTGCGCAATAACGAAGCGTTGAGGAAATGGCGAAGATCATCGACAGAAGCGCTCTCCCTTATCACGCGCATGTAGAGAACACATGCATCATCGACCTGATCCAGGCGGTAGCTGCGCGGCCCCCAATCAAGGCGCCGGGGAAGTGTGACGACATCTTCGCTGGGTCCGGTGAGCTCATCCAGAATCGTGGGCACGACGTAAGGACGGAGGTCTCCATACCTCCTGGCTTCCATGCTCCCTAGTCTGCCCGATCCCGCACGACCACAATGACTCTTGTCGCCATCTAAACGGCGACAAATGATGTGGCCTGGTTGCTTACTTTGGGGTAAGCACGTACTTCGAAGTGCGTTCTTGTGGGGCCTGGCTGGACGGGGAACAGTGTTCGCCATGGATATGCGACAGGAACGAATCAGCCTCCTCGGTCTCGGAAGCATGGGGCGGGCGCTTGCGGGCGCGCTCATTGGGGCCGGGCACGAGGTGACGGTGTGGAATCGTACGCCTGGGAAGGCGGGTGAGCTGGTCGCGCGCGGCGCGCGTGAGGTGTCGAGTGTGGAGGAGGCGGTTCAGGCGGGCGGACTGGTGGTGGTGTGCCTGCTGGACGACGCCAGTGTGCGGGAGGCGCTCGCGCCGGTCGTGCGGGGACTGACCGGGCGGGATCTCGTCAACCTCACCAGTGGTTCCGTGCAGCAGGCGCGGGAGCTGGCCGGGTGGCTGGGCGGGCGCGGTGTGAGGTTCCTCGGCGGCGGGATCATGGCCGTGCCCTCGACGGTGGGGACGGAGGGCGCCTTCATCCTCTACAGCGGCGCCCGTGACCTGTTCGACCGGGTCGCTCCCGTGCTGAGCCCCATCGGCCGTCCCCAGTGGGCGGGCGAGGACCCGGGCTTCGCGGCGCTCTACGACATGGCGGCTCTGAGCGGGATGTACGGCATGAGCGCCGGAGCCGATCACGCCGTGACAATGCTGCACGCGGAGGGCGGCGACCTGGAAACCTTCAAGCGTGCGGTGCTCGGGCCCTGGATGGAGCAGATGCTTCCGATCATCGTCGCCGGTGCCGACCCGAGTGCGACGGTCCCGGAGGAGTACAACCCCGGGATGCAGGCCGTCGGCCTGGAGACCATCCTCGCAGCCTCCGGGGAGGCGGGTGTGCCGGCGGAGCTGAGCGGGCACCTGCGCGCGTCGTTGTGGCGCATGCGGCGCGCGGTCGACGCCGGCTGAGCGCACCCGCAAACACCCTCTCCCGGCTGTGATAGGTGCGGGCAAGAGCGGTAGCCTTGCGCCCGAGCCGATCGGCAACGATCTACGGCACACGCACATGCGATTGCACGACGGCGGGCCTGTCCCGCCGCCCCGACGATGTAGCCGGCCGATGGACCCGCGTCGAAGGAGAGCGCCGCGTGACCGCACGCCCGATCTATCTCGATCACCAGGCCACCACCCCGCTGGACGAGCGGGTGCTGGAGGCGATGCTGCCCTATTTCACCACCGAGTTCGGCAACCCGGCCGGCCGGCACGCCTACGGCCACACCGCCGCGGCAGCCGTCCGCACGGCACGCCGCCGGGTCGCCGAGCTCGTCGGGGCGGAGGCGGAGCGGGAGATCGTCTTCACCTCGGGGGCCACCGAGGCCAATCATCTGGCGATCGTCGGCGCGGCGCTCGCGGTCCGCCCATACGGCGGGCACATCGTCACGACCGTGATCGAGCACAAGGCGGTGCTGGCCGCCTGCGACCGGCTCGCCGAACGCCACGGCTACAAAGTGACCCGCGTGGGGGTGGACGGTTTCGGCAGGGTCGATCCCGCCGCCGTCGCCGCCGCGCTCACGCCCAACACGGTGCTGGTCTCGGTGATGCACGCCAACAACGAGATCGGCACCCTGCAACCCCTGGCCGCCGTCGCCGAGGAGCTCGCCGGGCGTGGTGTCCTCCTGCACACCGACGCCGCGCAGAGTGCGGGCTGGGGCCTGCTGGACGTGGGGGTCGCCGGGGTGGATCTCGTCTCGCTGACCGCGCACAAGTTCTACGGCCCCAAGGGCGTCGGCGCCCTCTACGTCCGGGCCGGCACACCTCTGCTCGCGCAGCAGACGGGCGGCGGCCAGGAGCACGGGCTGCGGGCGGGCACGCCCAATGTGCCGGCGATCGTCGGGCTCGGCACCGCCGCCCACCTCGTGCCCTGCGACACCACGCCGGTGCCGATCCTGCGCGACCGCCTGCAAAAGCGCCTGCTGGCGGCGCTGCCCGGCGCCGTCGTCAACGGCCATCCCGAGCACCGCCTGGGGGGCAACCTCAGCCTGACCGTGCCCGGTCTGCGCGCCGCCGACCTGCTCGCCCGGCTCCCCGGTGTCGCGGCCTCCGCGGGGGCCGCCTGCGACGCGGACAGGGGCGAACCCTCGCATGTGCTCTCCGCGATCGGCCTGTCCCGGGCCGAGGCGCAGGCCACGGTGCGCCTCAGCCTCGGCCGCACCACGACGGCCGGCGAGGTCGACCGGGCCGCCGAGCTGCTGGCCGATGCGGCTAGCCGTGTACGGCGCCCGCCACCGTGACCGTCTTCGCGATCTCGGCCGCCGGGGCGCCGGCGGTGAGGAGCGCGGTGAGCAGGATGCGTGCCTTGTAGGGGTGGAGGAACCCGGCGTTGATCAGGCCGCGCTCCAGCAGGTCCACCTCCGAGCCCGGATATCCGTAGGTGTGGGAGAGCACCGACCCGGCCCCCGTGCGCGAGGCGAGCACGACCGGCATGCGCCCGGCCAGCTCGCTGAGCGGCTCGACGCAGCCGACCGGCACGTGCCCCGCGCCCATCCCGGCCACGACCAGCCCGTCGGCATATCGGCCGGTTGCCCGCACACTCTCCCCGTCGTCCCCCAGAACCGCGGTGACCAGGCCGACTCTCGCGAAAGGCACATCGGGCTCAAGCCGTACGGTGACCCGCTCGCGGGGCGCGT
This sequence comes from Sinosporangium siamense, assembly GCF_016863435.1. Classification (GTDB taxonomy): domain Bacteria; phylum Actinomycetota; class Actinomycetes; order Streptosporangiales; family Streptosporangiaceae; genus Sinosporangium; species Sinosporangium siamense. Next base: position 41,140 of record NZ_BOOW01000053.1, on the reverse strand, counting down.
TGAGGAAGCGCGGCCGGCCCTCCACCACGTGACCGAGCACCCCGCCGCCTGGGGACTCGAACGTGGCGAGGCTGGTGCTGTGGGTCTTGCGCACCCGGCAGGCGGCGTGGATCTCCTCGGCCAGCACCACCAGGCAGCCGAGGCCCCGGGCCCCGGGGTCGGCCGCCACCTGGACCGCGGCCAGCACGTTGGCCGGGCCGTCCGCCCCCGCGAGGCTGGGGTTGCGCATCGCGCCCGTCACCACGAGCGGCCGGTGGCCGCTGTGGAGCAGGTCGAGCATGTAGGCGCTTTCCTCGATGGTGTCGGTGCCCTGGGTGACGACGACGCCGTCGGCGTCGCAGGTCTCGATCTCCTCGGCCAGGCGGCGAAGGTCGTCGAAGGTGAGTGAGCCGCTGGGCAGGCGTCTGAAGTCGCGCACGTCGATGGTGACGTCCATCTCGGCCAGCCCGGGCACCCCGGCCACGAGCTGCTCTCCCGCGAGGTTGGGCACTGCGCCTTCACCTGGGGCGGCCGGTGTCATGGCGATGGTTCCGCCGAGAGAGAAGAGAGCAACCCGAAACGGCATATTTGCCCCTTTGAACACCATAACGTAATTGGGGGGAAGCCTAACCCGGCCGATCGGTAGGCTGTGACCTCCGCCACCCGCCACCGGCCTGCCGGAAGGCGGCCCCCGCCTGCGAGAACACCTCCTCCCGACCGGGGCGGACAGGGCATGAACGGAGATGCCGGCGGGCGGGCCTTACGCTGCTCGGTGTGAGTGATGTCTTCACCGTGCTGCTACTCGGCGGCACCGACGAGGCCCGGCGGCTCGCCCGCGCCCTCCACGGGCGGCCGGGCCTGCGAGTCGTGTCGTCCCTCGCCGGGCGGGTGCGCGACCCCAAGCTGCCCGTCGGCGACGTTCACGAAGGCGGCTTCGGGGGCGCTTCCGGACTTGAGACGTGGATACGGGATAACGGCGTCGGCGCGGTCGTCGACGCCACCCATCCCTTCGCGGCACGCATGAGCGAGTCGGCGGTCACGGCCGCCACCCGGACCGGCACCCCGCTGCTGGTGCTGCTGCGGCCCGGATGGCAGGAGGCGGAGGGCGACCGATGGCACTGGATGCCGTCGCTTGAGGCCGCCGCCGAGGCTCTGCCGTACCTCGGCCGGCGGGTCTTCCTCACGACCGGACGCCGCAGCCTGCCGGTCTTCGCCGGGCTCGACACGCTGTGGTTCCTCGCGCGCTCAGTGGACCCGCCCGAGGGGCCGGTGCCCGGCCACGTGCGGGTCGTGCTGAGCCGCGGGCCGTTCAGCGTCGAGGGCGAACTCGGCCTGATGCGGCGGCACCGCGTCGACGTGCTCGTCACCAAGGACAGCGGCGGCGAGATGACGACCGCCAAACTCCACGCGGCGCGGGAGCTGGGGGTGCCGGTGGTGATCGTACGGCGGCCGCCCGCGCACGACGGCGTGCCCCGCGTGGAGAGCGTGGCCGAGGCGCGGGCATGGATCGAGGCCCTGACCGGTCAGGCCGGATAGCGGCGCGGCGTGAAGACGACGCGGCCGCTCTCCCGTTCGGCGACGCGGGTCGTGGAGGAGCCGACGAGCAGCAGGCAGCGCATGTCCACCGCCGCCGGGTCGAGGCCGTCGAGCGTGGTGACGGTGACGCTCTCGTCCGGTGAGCCGACCGCGCGGCCGACGACCACGGGGGTGTCCGGGTCGCGGTGCTCCAGCAGCAGGTCGCGTGTCGCGGCCACCTGCCAGGTGCGGCTGCGCGAGGCCGGGTTGTAGATCGCGATGACCAGGTCCGCCGCGGCGGCTGCGCGGATGCGGCCGGCGACGACCTCCCACGGTTTGAGCAGGTCCGACAGGGACAACACGCAGTAGTCGTGGCCGAGGGGCGCACCCACCCGCGACGCCACCGCGTGCGCCGCGGTGAGACCCGGCACGATCCGCACGGGCACACCCGCGAAGCGAGGCTCGCACGCCACTTCGAGCACCGCGCTCGCCATGGCGAACACGCCCGGGTCGCCCGACGAGACGACCGCGACGCGGGAACCGGCCTGGGCGAGTTCGAGGGCGTGCGCGGCGCGTTCGGCCTCGACCCGGTTGTCGGTCGCGTGGCGGAGCTGGCGCGGGTTGTGCGGGACCCTGGCGAGGTAGGGGCCGTAGCCCACGAGTTCGTCGGCGGCGGCCAGCTCGTGCTGGGCCTCCGGCGTCAGCCACGGGCTGCCCGCCGGTCCCAGGCCGACGACGACCACCTCACCCGCGCCGCTCCGGCGCACCGGAGCCGACATGAGCACCGGCTGGGCGGCGTTGACCGGGCTTGGGAGCAGGGCGAGGGAGAAGTACGGGACCGTGGCCGGATCGACCTCCTTCAGCGGCGCGACACGCTGGCCGCCGGTCGTGGCGCGCTCGACGTACCACGCCTCGTCGAGCCGTCCGGCCTCGGTGAACGCCTGCTTGACGCGTTCGAAGGTGCGGCCCAGCTTGAGCACGGCGGCCGAGTCGGTGGCGGCGAGCTTTTCCGCCAGCACCTCGGCGGGCAGCGTGCCGGGCAGCACGGTGAGCGTCTCGTCCCGCTCGACCAGGGGACGTCCGACGACTGCGGCGGCGCCGCTGACCGACGTCACCCCCGGCACCACCTCCGTCGCATAGCGGCCGGCGAGGCGCTTGTGCATGTGCATGTACGACCCGTAGAAGAGCGGATCGCCCTCGCTCAGCACCACCACCGTCCGGCCGGCGTCGAGATGCGCGGCCAGACGTTCGGCGCTCGCGGCGTAGAACTCGTCGATCGCGCCCTGGTAGCCGCCCGGGTGGTCGGTCGTCTCCGTGGTGACGGGGTAGATGAGGGCCTCTTCGATCTGGTCGCCGCGGAAGTACGGCTCGGCCACCGACCTGGCGATGCTCCTGCCGTGGCGGGCGCTGTGGTAGGCGATCACGTCGGCCTCGCCGATGAGGCGGGCGGCCTTGACGGTGACGAGCTCCGGATCGCCCGGCCCCAGCCCGACCCCGTAGAGCCTGCCCGTCGCCGCGCCCGTGTTGTCCTGCACCGTCCCGCCTTTCGAGTGTTCGCCGGTCATGCCGGCTCGCTGCCGATCTTGACTTCCGTATGAGGGGCCCGCCTCCCGGCCCTGTCGCCGGGTCTTGTCCGCTCGCCGCCGGTCGCGGCTTCTGTCCCGCCGGTCACGGTTCCTGTCCCGCCGGTCACGGCTTCTGTCCCGCCGATCGCGGCTTCTGTCCCGCCGGTCATTCCCGCTCGCCACCGGGCCCGGCCTCTTCTTCCCGACCCGCCGGTCATTCCCGCTCGCTCGCCATCGCGTTGACGGCGGCGGCGGCCATCGCGCTGCCGCCCCTGCGCCCGTGGACGACCAGGTATTCCACACCCGACGGATGATCGGCCAGGGCCTGCTTCGACTCCGCCGCGCCGATGAACCCCACCGGGAGGCCGAGCACCGCCGCCGGCCTCGGCGCGCCCTGCTCGATCAGCTCAAGCAGCCGGAACAACGCCGTCGGCGCGTTGCCGATCGCCACCACCGCGCCGCCGAGCCGGTCGAGCCACAGGTCGAGGGCGGCGGCGCTGCGGGTATTGCCCATACGCAGCGCGAGATCCGCCACCCGGGGATCGCCGAGCGCGCACACGACGTCGTTGCCGGCCGGCAGGCGTTTGCGGGTCACCCCGGAGGCCACCATCATCGCGTCACACAGGATCGGCGCCCCCGCGCGCAGCGCGGCGTCCGCCGCGGCGACGACACCCGGGGACCAGGCCAGATCCTTAACGAGGTCCACCATGCCGCAGGCGTGAATCATGCGCACCGCGACACGGGCCACGTCCTCCGGCATGCCGGAAAGATCGGCCTCGGCGCGGATCGTGGCGAAGGACCGGCGGTAGATCTCCGCACCGTCCTTGACGTAGTCGGTCAACGTTCCCCTGTCGTCGTCGTGTCTGCGTGTTCCGCGTTGGTGTGCTCAGCCTGGCGGGGAGTGTCCGCGTTTGCGCGTTCCCCCAGACGGAGGGCCGCCGTCGCTGCCGCAGTCTGATGGATGTCATCGCAGGTCAGCCTGGTTTCACCGGATTCGATGCGATAACCGGGGCCGGTCGCGACCACGTCCACAACGTGCCCTCTCGGCCGCCCGCAGCGCCGCTCACAGCCCGCCCAATGCACGGGAAGCGTACTCGGGACCGTTATGCCACCCGCACCCAGATCCCGTCCGGTCGTCGCCGCCTCGTCCTGTTCCGTCCTCCCGGCCTCGGCGACCGCGGTGGCCGCGTCGGCCTGCACATCGGCCAGCGACTTCGCACACCCCGGTTGTCCCGCACAAGCCGTGACCCCCAGCCACGGCGAACCCGGATCAGCCACCAGCCCCACACCCGCGAACCGCTCCGCCCACTCCCCCACCTCCGCCGCGGCCAGCCCCGGCACGACGACCCCCCGCCACGGCGTCAGCCGTACGGCCCGCCCCGTCACCTCTGCGGCATCGGCGAGCAGGCGCAGGTGCGCGGGAGTCAACCGCCCGAGAGGTACGGCAAGAGCCAGGGTGACGCCCCCGTCCCGCTGAGGCACAGGCCCGATCGGGGGGCGTGCCATCGCTGTGGCGCGCCGCCGCCCACCGGGAGCGATGGCCGGGGCGTTTCGTCGCCCAAAGTCCTGCGTGACGTGCTCACTTATCGCGAGCAGCCGGGCCGTGACGCGCGCCGGTCCGTCGGCAAGTTCAGCGATGCGCCAAGCGCCGGTGCCACCTTCTCCAAGCACATCGAGGAAGGCGGAGGCCGCGTCCATCATGGCCACATGAGGAACAACAGTTCGAAGACCGGTGTCCACCCCGGCCAGCAGCAGCGCCACCTCCCCCTCCCGCACCACAAATGCGGCGGCGTTCGCCCCGGAACCGCCGGGCCCCTCCTCCACCTCGACACCGGCAAGCCCCTCGCCAGCCACACGTGCGGCGGCGTTCACCCCAGCCCCGGCGCAACCGCATCTCCACTCGGCCGCGACCGACTCACCCACCTCCACCGGCACGGCGATGCCAGCCACCACCCCGGCGCCGGGCACCTCCTCCGCCTCGGCACCGCCGCGCCCCTCGCCCGCCACGGGGGCGGCCGCGTTCGCCGCGGCCCCGGCCCCGGCGCCGGCGCAGCTCCGGCCGACCCTGACCGACTCACCCACCTCCACCGGCACGGCGATGCCGGCCACCACCCCGGAACCGCCGGACCCCTTGTCGGGCTCGACATCGGCGCGCCTCTTCTCCGCCGCGGGTGCGACGGCGTTCACTCCGGCCAGGGTGCAGCTGCACGTCCGGCTGGCCGCGACCGACTCACCCTCCACCGGCACGGCGATGCCGGCCACCACCCCGGAACCGCCGGGCCCCTCCTCGGGCTCGACATCGGCGCGCCCCTCCCCCTCAGCGTTTGCCGTGATGCCCACGGGTGCGAGAAGGGCCTCCGCAGGCACTGCCGTGACGTCGGCTTCCAGGGACAACATGTCGCTCCGGCCGTCGTCGATCGCGAAGAGGAAGCGTCCGGGGAGGGCGGCGAGGCGTGGTGTCGCGCACAACTCCCGGTCCAGGTCGGCCGCCACCCTCCCGGCGTCGAGCCGGCCTCGGTCGTCGAGCCCGCTGAGGGGGGAGGCGACGATGTTCCGCACTCGCTCATGTGTTCGCGACGGCAGCAGGCCGGCCTCGGTGAGCCGGGCGGCGAGGTCGTGTTCCGCGCCCGGGGCGAGGCCGCGCACTTGGAGGTTGGCGCGCGAGGTGAGTTCCACGGTGCCGACGTCCGCCAGGAGCCGGAGTTGCTCAGGGGTGATGTGCCCGCCGGGGACACGCACGCGAGCTAAGCCGCCGTCGGCGGCCTGATGGATCTGGAGTGCTCCCGGACAGGCATCGGCTCGTGAACGTCCGGTGAAGTCGCCGTGAGGCATGGGCGTCCTGTCTATCAGCTCATCCGTCCCGACAAACTCCCGAACATGGATGTTCTTCGGGATTGCCTGCTGAAAACCCGGGGTGCCCAACGAAAGCGGTGAATCCACACGTATGGAGGTTATACACCGGTTTCCAGCGAAGGTTCGGTCTGTCGTAGGCTCCCCTCAGGTGATGGTTACGAGGAAGCCGGTGCGAATCCGGCGTGGTCCCGCCACTGTGACCGGGGAGCAAGCTCCTGCGACGCGCCACTGCCCGCAAGGGTGGGAAGGCTGGAGCGAGCATTGATCCGGGAGCCAGGAGACTCCGACCATCGCAAGTGACCACGACCCGGGGCGAGGACCCCGAGGGAGGACGCTCTGTGCGCAGTCTGGCATGCCCATGCCGTTTGACGGACCCGATGCACTTGGCGGGAGGCGCGGCATGATTCTCCTGCTGTCGACCTCCGACACCGACCTATTGAGCGCCCGTGCGAGCGAAGCCGACTACAGGTTGGGCAACCCCGCACGGCTCTCAGCCGACGACGTCCCCGCTCTCCTCGACGGGGTGCACTTGGTGGTGGTGCGCCTCCTCGGCGGGCGCAGGGCCTGGGAAGAGGGGCTTGACCTGCTGCTGGCCGGCCCCCGGCCCGTGGTGGTGCTCGGCGGGGAGCAGGCGCCCGACGCCGAGCTGATGGAGTTGTCCACCGTGCCCGGCGGCGTCTGCGCCGAGGCTCACGCCTACCTCGCCCACGGCGGCCCGGCCAACCTCACCGAGCTGCACCACTTCCTGTCCGACACCGTGCTCCTGACCGGCCACGGCTTCGCCCCTCCCGCGCCGACACCGTCGTGGGGCCTGCTGGAGCGCGAGGCGCGCCCCGGTGACGGGCCGGCCATCGGCGTGCTCTACTACCGCGCCCACCACGTCTCCGGCAACACCGCGTTCGTCGAGACCCTCTGCTCCGCGGTGGAGGACGCCGGCGGTCGTGCCGTGCCCGTTTATTGCGCGTCGCTCCGCACGGCCGAGCCGGGCCTGCTCGACACCCTGCGAACCCTGGACGCCCTGGTCGTGACCGTGCTCGCGGCCGGAGGCACCCGGCCCGCCACCGCCTCGGCGGGCGGCGACGACGAGTCCTGGGATGTGGGGGCGCTCGCAGAACTGGACATCCCGATCCTGCAGGGCCTCTGCCTCACCGCGAGCCGCGCCTCCTGGGAGGAGAACGACGACGGCCTGTCGCCGCTCGATGCCGCCACGCAGGTCGCCATCCCCGAGTTCGACGGGCGCATCATCACCGTGCCCTTCTCCTTCAAGGAGATCGACGAGGACGGCCTCACCGTCTACCGCGCCGACCCGGAGCGCGCAGCCAGAGTCGCGGGCATCGCCGTACGCCACGGGGTGCTCCGCCACATCCCGGTGCACGAGCGGCGCATCGTGCTGATGTTGTCGGCCTATCCCACCAAGCATTCTCGCATCGGCAACGCCGTCGGCCTCGACACGCCCGCCAGCGTGATGCGCCTGCTCGCGGCGCTCAAGAAACAGGGCTACGACATCGGCGGCGACGGCGAGTTGCCCGGAGTCGACACGCAAAACGGCGACGCGCTCATCCACGCCCTGATCGCCGCCGGTGGCCAGGACCAGGACTGGCTGACGGAGGAGCAGCTCTCGGGCAACCCCGTGCGCATTCCCGCCAGACGTTACGCGACGTGGTTCGCCACGCTGCCAGAGGAGTTGCGCGCCGGCGTCGAGGAGCACTGGGGGCCGCCGCCCGGCGAGCTGTTCGTGGATCGTTCTGCCGACCCCGACGGCGAGATCGTGCTGGCCGCGCTGCGCGCCGGCAACACCGTCGTCATGGTGCAGCCGCCCCGCGGCTTCGGTGAGAACCCCATCGCGATCTACCACGACCCCGACCTGCCGCCGAGCCACCACTATCTCGCCGCTTACCGTTGGTTGTCCGACGGCTTCGGCGCCCATGCGGTCGTGCACGTGGGCAAACACGGCAACCTGGAGTGGCTGCCCGGTAAATCCGCCGGGATGTCGGCCGCCTGCGGCCCCGACGCCGCACTCGGCGACCTGCCGCTCATCTACCCCTTCCTCGTCAACGACCCGGGCGAGGGCACCCAGGCCAAACGCCGCGCCCACGCCACCCTCGTCGACCACCTGGTGCCGCCGATGGCGCGGGCCGACACCTATGGCGACATGGCGCGGCTGGAGCAGCTCCTCGACGAGCACTCCACCATCGCCGCGATGGACCCCGCCAAACTGCCTGCCATCCGCGCCCAGATCTGGACCCTCATCCAGGCCGCCAAACTCGACCACGACCTCGGCGTCGAGGACCGCCCCCACGACGCCGAGTTCGACGACTTCCTGCTGCACATCGACGGGTGGCTGTGCGAGGTCAAGGACGTGCAGATCCGCGACGGCCTGCACATCCTCGGCGACGCACCCCACGGCGAAGGCCGCGTCGACCTGGTGCTCGCCATGCTGCGCGCCCGCCAGCTGTGGGCGGGCCGCCAGGCCCTCCCCGGCCTGCGCGAAGCCCTCGGCCTGGCCGAGGACGGCACCCTCGGCCGGGTCTCCGTCGACGAGGCGGAAACCCTGGCGAGGGCGCTGGTCTCCGGCATGGAGGAACGCGGCTGGCCCCCGTCGGCAGCCGCCGAGGTGACCGCACAGGTGCTGACGGGAAGAACAGCCGCCAACGAGATGGCCGCACAATTACCGGCAGGGGAGACATCTGTCGATGGGGCGGCCTCACGAGTGCCGCCAGAGGGGACGACTCCCGACGGGGCAGCCGCACGGGTGCCGGCAGGAAGCACGGCCACCGACAAGGCAACCGCACAGGTGCCGGCGGGAGGGACTGCTGCCGGCGAGGCGGCCCCACAGTTGCCGGGAGGAAGACCGGCTTCGACAGGAAGAACGGCTTCGGCCCCCGACCTCGAGCTCGTGACGCGGATCCTCACCTTCGCCGCCGACGAGATCGTGCCGCGGCTCGACCGCACCACCGACGAGATCGGCGCGATCCTGCACGCTCTCGACGGCGGCTATGTCCCCGCCGGGCCCAGCGGATCGCCCCTGCGCGGCCTCATCAACGTGCTGCCGACCGGCCGCAACTTCTACTCCGTCGACCCCAAGGCCGTGCCGAGCAGGCTCGCCTGGGAGACCGGCCAGGCCATGGCCGACTCCCTGCTCGCCCGCTACCGCGCCGACACCGGTGAATGGCCCCGCTCGGTCGGCCTGTCCGTGTGGGGCACGAGCGCCATGCGCACCGCCGGCGACGACGTCGCCGAGGTGCTCGCCCTGCTCGGCGTGCGCCCCGTGTGGGACGAGGCCTCCCGCCGCGTCACCGGCCTCGAGGTCATCCCCCTCATCGAGCTCGACCGCCCCCGCGTCGACGTCACCATCCGCATCAGCGGCTTCTTCCGCGACGCCTTCCCCCACGTCGTCGCCATGCTCGACGACGCCGTGCGGCTCGTCGCCGACCTCGACGAATCCGACACCGACAACTACATCCGTGCCCACGTGACCGCCGACCACGCACTCCACGGCGACCGGCGCCGCGCCACCATGCGCGTTTTCGGCTCCCGCCCCGGGGCATACGGCGCGGGCCTGCTTCCCCTGATCGACAGCCGAAACTGGCGCGACGACACCGACCTCGCCGAGGTCTACGCGGTCTGGGGCGGTTTCGCATACGGCAGAGACCTCGACGGCCGGCCCGCGCGCGGCGACATGGAAGCCGCCTACCGCCGCATCAACGTCGCTGCGAAGAACATCGACACCCGCGAACACGACATCGCCGACTCCGACGACTACTTCCAGTACCACGGCGGCATGATCGCCACCGTCCGCGCCCTCACCGGCCGCAACCCCGCCGCCTACATCGGCGACAGCACCCGCCCCGACGCCGTCCGCACCCGCAGCCTCTCCGAGGAGACCGCCCGCATCTTCCGGGCTCGCGTCGTCAACCCCCGCTGGCTCACCGCCATGCGCCGCCACGGCTACAAGGGCGCCTTCGAACTTGCCGCCACCGTCGACTACCTGTTCGGCTACGACGCCACCACCGACGTCGTCGCCGACTGGATGTACGACAAACTCACCGCCACCTACGTCCTGGACCCCGAAAACCAGGCGTTCCTCACCGAGTCCAACCCCTGGGCCCTCCACTCCATAGCCGAACGCCTCCTGGAGGCAGCCAACCGCGGCATGTGGGAACACCCGGACCCCGAAATCCTCACCGCCCTGCAAGAGATCTACCTCAAAACCGAAGGCGACCTCGAAGGCGACGAATAACCACCTAGGGCCTGGACCGCCGGCGAACTTCCCTCCCGGCGGTCCAGCCCACAAACCAGCTCACCGACAAGCCGTCGAGACTCTGGAAGCCGGGCTTGCCGATGAGCCCTTCCGACTGTGGACTTCAGGCTTGCCGACGAGCCCACCGTCCACACCACATGTCCTGTCTGACGCGAGTACATCGTGCCCGTCCACGGGCTACGAGCTCGGGGCTGGGCTACCACGTGCTTGCCCGTTGACATCCTCCCCCTCGTAAACGAGGGGATTCCCACAGTCACCCCTGGGAGTTCCTGCTTCACAGCCAGTCACCCGCCCGAGAGGACCCTGTCCTGCTCCGCAGGGGTCCGGTTCCTCCCCCTCCTGAAGGCAGGGATCTCCTCGAAGGTATTGGATGAGAACGGCTGCGCATGCCGTACATAAGTGGTGGGGGGTCTGCCCACAGCCGCCCGGTCGATTGGGATGGGCGTGTTGTCCAGGAAGAGAAGGCATATCGCCGGGCTGCCGACAGCGTGATCAAGTAATGGCGAACGGCCCGGCGCACATACAAGTGCCTGTCCCGCGGATCACGTGGTCGATTCACGAGGCATCAGATGGTTCAGGCTCGGCCGGGCCACATCACGGTTCGAAACTCAGTTGCGGCCCCTATCTGGTTGACCCATGCTGGCGGCCATGCTGATCAGAGAGGCGACGCCGCACGACTGGCCCAGGATGTGGGCGTTCATGGAGGGCATCGTGCGAGCCGGGGAGACGTTCACGTGGGATCGGGACACCACCGAATCCCAGGCCAGGCAGATGTGGTTCCCGAAGTCGCCGGGCCGCACCTTCGTCGCCGTGGAGGCGGATGGAACCATCCTGGGCACAGCTAACAGCGTCCGCAACCACAGGGGCGGTGCCGCACATATCTCCGGGGCGAGCTTCATGGTCGCTCCGAGCCACTCCGGCCGGGGAGTCGGCAGAGCGCTCGGCGAGCATGTCCTGGAGCAGGCACGCAAGGACAACTTTCGAGCGATGCAGTTCAACGCCGTTGTGGAGACGAACACCCAGGCAGTGGCGCTGTGGAGGTCACTCGGCTTCGAAGTGATGACCACCCTCCCGGAGGGTTTCCATCATCCGGTTCACGGCTACGTCGGACTGCACATCATGTATCGGCGGCTTTGATCCACCTCGCACGTGGAACCGGTCCCGTCTTCCGGCCTCGGTGATGCCGACACGAGGCTGCTCGGAAGCAGTCTCGGAGCACGTGACCGGGTCGCGGAGCCAGGTGCGGATCGAGGCCGCATCTCCCCTTCCTGACTTGGCCAGGCTGACTTCTGCTTTGCCTCGCTTATGGAGGCTGTGCCGTACCTGCTCCAGCAGCAAGTCTTCGTTCCTTCCCCATCGTGAGGACGTCTGGCGTTATGACGGGATTAATGAGGGAAAGCCAAGCTTGCCGAACATGAAACGTGCACTGTTTGCCCTCGGTGTCGGCGCGCTGGTCGTCGGCTTGGCCGCGCCCGCTCTTGCCGATCCCGGGCCCGCCGAGTTCGGCCAGGCCACCCTTACGGGGTTCGCGTCGCTGCCGGCCGAGACCTTTGTGCCCGGCAGCGAGGCCTCCGGCGGTGGGCTCGGCACGAACCCCATCAACGGTCTCACTCCGCCCTTCGCCGGTCAGCCCGTACAGGGGTTCAGCGGCGTCGTCCGGCGGGACGGCGGCGTCTACGAGATGTTGTCCGACAACGGTTTCGGGAGGAAGGACAACAGTGCGGACTTCCTGCTGCGGGTGCAGCGGGTCAAGCCCGACCTGGGCAGCGGGCGGGTCGAGGTGGTCGGCGGCTTCAACCTGAGCGACCCCGACAAGCACATCACGTTCCCGCTCACCCGGGAGGACCGCAAGCTGACCGGCGCCGACCTCGACGTCGAATCGATCGTGCGCGCCCCCGACGGCACCTACTGGATCGGTGACGAGTTCGGACCGTTCCTGCTGCACTTCTCCTCGTCCGGCAAACTGCTCAAGGCGCCCGTCCCGCTGCCCGGGGTGCAGGCGCCGGAGAACCCCTTCCTGAACGGCGGCACCCCCAACCTGGGCCGCAGCAAGGGATTCGAGGGCATGGCCCGATCCTTGGACGGCAAGCGGCTTTACCCGCTGCTTGAGGGCACGATCACGGGCGACCCGGCGGGGACGCTGCGCATGTATGAGTTCGACGTCCGCAAGAAGGGCTATACCGGCAAACGCTGGACCTACCCGCTCGACGCGGCCACCCACGCCATCGGTGACGCGATCAGCGTCGACCGGCACCGCTTCCTGATCATCGAACGCGACGGCAAGCAGGGCGAGGCGGCCCAGGTCAAGAAGGTCTACCTGGTCGACAGCCGGGACCACGACCGCGACGGCCTCATGGACAAGACCCTGGTGGCCGACCTGCTCAACATCGCCAACCCCGACAAGCTCGGCGGCTTCGGGCAGACCTTCCGCTTCCCCTTCGAGACGATCGAGAGCGTGGCCATCCTCGACAGACACACCTTGATCATCGCCAACGACAACAACTTCCCGTTCTCGTCGGGCCGCACCCCTGGCAGGCCCGACAACAACGAGTTCATCACCATCAAGTTGACGCACCCGCTCCCCGCCTCGCCTCAGGCGATGAGCTGAGGTGACGCCGACGAGCCCCTTCCCGCCGCACTGGGAAGGGGCTCGTGGCACAGACGATCAGCCGGGCCTCCGCGCGGCGAACTCGAGGCTCTCCTCGGTCAGCTCCTTGACGTCCTCTCCCGGCTAAAGCCGGGAGAGGACAACCGTCACCGGCTGGGCTTCCTGCTTCACCGCCGGTCGCCTCGGTCAGCCCGACCTTCTCCGGCACGTCGTTCACCCGCCTGCGGGGAAGGCCGCGATCGCCACCCGCCTCCACGTCACAGACAGGGCGATCGGCAAAAGCCAACGACATCTTCGCCAAGCTGGGCCTCCCGCCCAGCGACGACCACAACCGCCGCGTCATGGCAGTCCTGGCCTATCCGGGGGCCGAGCCCGGATAGTCCTCGGTTCTCCTTCATCAGAAACCTCCGAGGAAACCCCCTTTCAGGCGGGGGAGGAATCGGATCCCATGCGGAGCAGGGCAGAGACACGCGCTTCGGCCGGTTCGGTTTGTGGCGGCCGGAGCCTGCCGTCTGTCGTGCAGGGTGGCCCCCCGCTCGGCACGGTCGGAGTCCGCCGCCGTCATACACGGCGCTCCCCGGTTCGGCACGGCTCCCGGTGAGGTCCTTGCCGCGCTCACCGGCAAGGACCTCACTCCTCCGGCCTACACGGGCTCGGGGCTCGACTCCGTGATGTAGGCGGCGAGGTCGTCGATGTTGTCCATCAACGAGGGGTTCTCCTCAAGGTCCACATACACCTGGAACTCCGATTCGACGGCGTCGAGGAGACGGAGCAGGGCCAGGGAGGTGACGCCGAGGGCGGACAGGGAGTCCGGTGCGGCGAGGATCTCGTCCACGCCGACCTCCTGCTCCGAGGCGGCCGAGGCGAGTTCGGCCAGTCTCATGCGGAGGCCGGAGGTGGTCGTGGTCGTCAACGTGTTTCCTCTCGAAGGCTCCGGGGGCGCATGTCGGTCCATGCCTGTTCGATGAAGTCCAGGCATTCCCTCTCGCTGGCGTAGTCGCCGCACGGATGCCAGCCGGGTGGGATCTCTCTGCCCTCGGGCCAAATGGAATATTGCTCCTCGTCGTTGATCACAACGACGTGCCTGCGGGAGTCGTCGTCCGTCATTTCTCTCCTCCTGAAAGACTTGGTCGGGTAGGAATCACTTGCTCGCGACGAGGAGGACGTGGCTGGGTGAGTCCTTCAGGACGACGCGTTGGGGCGGGGTGCATCCGGCTTCGCCGATCCAGGCGGCCAGTTCGGCGGGTGAGTGGAGCCGGCCTCCTTGGGTGTGGTGGAGGTTGAGGGCGAAGCAGTGGGAGAACGCGTTCTCGACCACGCCGGCGTCGGGGTCGGGATAGCGTTCCAGCACGATGAGTTTCCCGCCGGGGCGCAGGGCGTCGGCGGCGCCGCGGATCAAGGCCCGGGCCTGGTCGGCGGGGAAGGTGTGGATCATGCGGAAGAGCAGGACGGCGTCCTGGTCGCGGAACTCCACCTCACCGCGCAGGTCCGCTCCGTGCAGCGTGACACGGTCGGACAGGCCCGCGGCGGTCGCGGTCTCCCCCGCGATGACGAGCACCTCGGGGCGGTCGACCACAGTGGCCGACAAATCCCCATATTTCTGGCAATAGGCGACGCTGAAGGATCCGTGGCCGCCGCCCAGGTCGAGCAGCCTGGTGGCCCCCGCGGGCAGGGGCACGGCTTCGACGATGTCACGGGCGAGCCAGTCGACCACGACACGCTGGAGGTCCTGAAACTTGGCCAGAGTCTCGGGGCGATCGGCCATCCAGGTGTAGAAGTCAACGGTGGGGCGGCCGGTGCGGATGGACTCCTCAAGGTCTTCCCAGAGCCGGCCGACCAGGATGTGCCAGAAGAGCATGATGTCGCGATAGCCGGCCCGCAGCGGCTCGGCTGCCACCCCGTTGGCATAGGTCCTTCCGTCGTGCCGGAGATAGCCGACGCTGCATAGAGCGTCCAGCAGCAGCTCCAACGCGTGCGGATCGGTGGACAGCACGGTGGCGAGGTCTTTCGCGGTGCGAGGGCCGTCGGCCAGCGCGTCGAAGACGCCGAGCCGCACTCCCGCGACGGCGATGCGGAAGGCCATCATGCCCACCAAGTCCACATGTGGGGCGGGGGCCTCCCCCGTCGTGAGGTAGCGGCGGGCCTCGTCAGCTGGCAGGTTGATCGGCATGGCGTTTCCTCGTCTCATCGGAGGCGGAGTCGGAAATATCGGCGGCCGAGCCGGGAAGGTCGGCCGACACGCGAGTGCCGGCGGCGGAGTCGGGAGGGGCGACCGCCACGCGGGTGTCGGCGGCCGACTCGGGAGGGGCGACCACGACGCGGGCATCGGCGGCCGGCTCCGGAAGGGCAGTAAGGCGTTCGCCTTCGCGGACGTCCGGAGCAGGGCTGTCCGGAGCAGAGCCGCCAGAAGCAGAGCCGTCAGGAGCAAGGCTGTCGGAAGCAAGGCTGTCGGGAAGAGCATCGGGCAGGTCGGTTTCCAGATTGCGCAGCCGCGGCAGCAGATACACGACCGCCCCAAGGCCGATCAGCAGCGCACCGTCCACCAGAAAGATGAGCGCCGTGCCCCGCCCAGGCCCCACCCCGACGACCGCACCGACGGTCCCGGCCAGCACTCCCCCCGGCTGCAAAAGCGGGTTGACCACATGTTCCGCAAGCGGCCCCCCCGTCAAGTACGCCAAAGGCATGGCGGACTGCCCCACAAGCCTGGCCGCGGAGAGCACACGCCCCTGCGCCGTCGGCGCGGTCTTGGTCTGCAGGATGGTCATCACACACCCACTGACAATGGGCAGCGTGAAAAGAAAAGCGGGAGCCGCCACCGCGAGCACAAAAGCCGAGGGCCAGGGCGCGTGCAAAATCAAGGCGGCGCCGCCGAAAAGCATAAACAGGTAGACACCGGTCATCTTCCGCCGCGGACCACCCCAGGCCCCCATGACCAGACTGCCGACGAACAGACCGCCCCCGCCGAAGAACATCAGCACGCCAAGAGCGGTGGCACTGGTGAAGGACAGGATGAGCGGCCGCACAAGCCCACCCGCCATGGCGAACAGGAAGTTGAACCCGGCGAAGACGACGACCAGCATGAGCAGCCCGTTACGGCCGCGCAGATAGCGGAACCCGAAGGTCAGATCGCTGCCGAACGACGACCGATCGCTCTTCCTGCCGGGACGGGTGACCTCGGCCGGAAGCTTGATCAGCAGGAGCGCGATGAGGGCCACGGCGAAGGAGGCAAGGTCGAGGGCGAGCACCCCGACTAGGCCGACGCCGTCGAGGAGCGCCCCCGCGGCGAGCGGCGCGGCGATCTGCGCCCCCCAGGCCGTCTGCATAAGCCCGTTCGCCCTGGCCAGATGGCGTTTGGGGATGAGCAGCGGAGTCATGGCCTGGTAGGCCGTGAGCTGGAACGACCCGGCAGCCGACCCCACGGCGGAGCCCAGGTAGATGTGCCACACCTCCAGCCCGCCGGTGTAGATCAGCAGGCCGAGCACGGCGGTGACCACGGCGGCGGCGGTGTCGCTGACGATCAGGATGGTGCGCCGGTCGAACCGGTCGGCGATCGCACCCGCGAACGGCGCCACCACCATGCCCGGCAGAAAGGCGCAGAACATCGCCAGCGCGAGCTGGGTCTCCGAGCCGGTCAGCTGATAAACCCAGACACCGAGCACGAAGCCGGTGATGCTGGACCCGACTCCGGAGACGAGTTCCGCGAGCCAGATGCCCCCGAACTTGAGCACGTCAGGTGAGGGCCTCATGTCAGCTGCTCCAGGTAGCGGTCGAGGAGGATGTGTGCGGACGGCGGCGGGGCGATGCCGGCCGCCGCGAGGGTGCCGGCGGTTCGCCGGCAGTCGAAGTGCGGCCGGGGCCACTGCGGCGTCTCTTCTGGCAGGTTCGCCGCGAACGGCGCGATGGCTACCTCCCCCAGGCGTTTGAGTACGGTGCCCCGCCACGCCGGCCAGGGCACCAGGTCGACGTCCATACCGCGCGCCGACATGGCGGCGGCGATCTGCTCGTAGGACACCATGGCGTCGTTGAAGTAGTGGTAGTCGCGCCCGGTTGACTCGGGGTCGGAGACGAGGTGGGCGATGGCCGCGGCGACGTGGTCGACCGGCGAGAGGTCCTCGTGGAAGGGCAGGTCGGGCACCATGCCGATCTGGCGGAAGGTGGTGAGGAGGCGGGTGAAGTAGTCACCGGGGTTGCCGCGTCCTGTACGGCTGTCGCCCGCGATGCGGGCGGGGCGGTGAACCGACACGGCCAGGCCGTGTTCACGCGCCAGCCGTACAAGCCGGTCGGCGACCCATTTGCTCTGGTCGTAACCCCCGTCGAGTCCCCGGGGATCGTCGGGGGCGTCGCTCTCGGCGACCGGGCGGCCCTGGTAGGCGGTGCCGAGGAAGACGCCGAGGCTGGAGACGAGGTGCACGGGGATCGACGGGCGGCGGGCGGCCAGCGTGAGGATTTCGCGGGTGCCGCCCACGTTGGCGGGACGCAGCCGGTCGTAGGGGTGGAGGAAGTTGACGGTCCCGCCGTTGTGGCAGATGACGTCGGGACGCAGGGCGTCGAGGTCGGCGGAAGACAAGCCGAGCCCGGGGACCGACAGATCGCCGGGAAGAGCGGTGACTCTGCCGACGAGGTCGTCGTGCGGGAGCCCGTAGCGGGCCAGGGCGGCACGGAGCCGCTCCCTCCCGGTTTCCGGATCCTGAGCGCGGATCAAGCAGACGACCTTTTTTGCGCCGCGGTTCAGGAGACCGGCGAGAAGGTGGGCGCCGAGGAAACCGGTGGCCCCGGTCAGCAGCACGGTCGCGTCGGTGATCTTCCAGGATCTATGGACGGACGGGGAGAACGTGGAAGGAAGGGCCGCTTCAGCGTGCAGGTCCACCGTCGTGGCGGCGGGCCGCCCGGAGCTGATCGAGGCGGCGAGCCCCGCCAGGTCGGGCGTCTCGAACAGGTGGCGCACCGGCAGCGACACACCGAAAGTGCGGGCGACGCGGGCGAGGAGGGGCGCCGCGACGAGCGAGTGGCCGCCCAGAGCGAAGAAGTTGTCGTGGCGCCCGACGCCTTCCACACCGAGGGTCTCGGCCCAGATCTCGGCGAGTGTCGTTTCGACCGCGCCCACGGGTGCGGTGAAGGAACGGGTGGTGCCGACCGGTGGGAGGGCACGCTCGTCGACCTTGCCGTGGGCGGTGAGCGGCACCCGGTCGAGGGGGGCGAAAACTGCGGGGATCATGTGTTCCGGCAGCCGCCGCCGCAGGAAAACGCGCAGGTCACCGGGCTCACCGCCGGGCCCGACGAGATAGCACGCCAGCCGGTCGCCGTGGGCCACGGCCACGGCCTCGCGCACCGCCGGATGCCGCATGACGGCGGCCTCGATCTCGCCGAGCTCGATGCGGTGCCCTCTGATTTTGACCTGCCGGTCACTACGCCCGAGGAACGCCAGCGTGCCGTCGGACAGGTAGCGTGCGCGGTCCCCGGTGCGATACATGCGGGCGCCCGGCTCGCCGCTGAAGGGGTCGGGGACGAAGGACGCGGCGGTCTGTACGGCGTCGCCCAGATAGCCGCGTGCGACGCAGCCACCCCCCAGGTAAAGCTCACCGGGCACGCCGATCGGCGCGAGTCCGCCGTCCAGGTCGACCACATATGCCCGCACATGTGGAAGCGGCAGGCCGATCGGGAGCTGGGTGGCGTTTCCCGCTTCTGCGCCGTCGACCGTCCGGTGCACGGTGGCGCAGACGGTCGCCTCGGTCGGTCCGTAGTGGTTGTAGAGGGGGATCCGCCCGCCGGTGATCCGGGCCCAGTCCCGCACGACCGCCAGCGGCACACTCTCCCCGCCGACCATCAACTCACGCACCGGCCAGTCCTCGGGAACGGTGTGCAGCCCCGCGGTCCAGTGCCGCCACAGGGCGACCGGGGCGTCGACGGCGGTGACACCGTGGCGTGTGCAGAAGGACACCAGCTCCGCGCCGTTCAGCGACGCCGGGTCGGGGTGCAGCACGAGGGCCGCACCGCCGGTCAGCGCGGGGAAGAGGTCGCCGACCGAGGCGTCGAAGGTCAGCGGCGGCAGCATGAGCACCCGCTCCCCGGGCGCGAAGCAGCGGTGCGCCGCCTGGAACGACCGGGTGAGGGCGGCGACCGTGGCGTGGGGCACCATGACGCCCTTGGGCCGACCGGTCGAGCCGGAGGTGAACACGACGTAGGCGAGGTGATCCGGCGCCACGGCGGCGTCCGGCGGGCGGGCGTCCTCCTCCTTGTCGAGCACGAGGACGCGGCCGGGATAGCCGCCGGGATCGGCCCCCTCGGTGGTGACCAGGGCGGGCGGGGTGGCCTGCCCCAGCATCGCCGCCAGCCGGTCGGGCGGGTGGGCCGGGTCCAGCGGAACGTAGGCGCATCCCGCCTTCAGCACCCCCAGCAGGGCGATCACGGCCTCCGCCGAGGTCGGGAACAGGACGGCGACCGGTGTCTCCGGGGGCAGGTCCAGCGCGCGCAGGCGGTGGGCCAGGCGGTTGGCGCGCCGGTCGAGTTCACCGTAGGTCAGCGTGCCGGACTCGCTGATCACCGCGGGCGCCAGCGGGTTCTCGGCACTCCTGAGAGCGACCAGTTCGCAGACAGGCGGGCCGTCCGTGAGCCGGTCGCCGCCGGTGCCGACGATCGTACGGCGTTCGGTGTCGCTCAGCAGGGGGATGTCCCACAGCGGGGTCTCGACGTCCTCCGCCATCGCGGTGAGGATCCGGACCAGGTGGTCGGCATACCGGGCCGCGCTCACCTCGTCGAACAGGTCGGCGTCGTAGTGGAGGTGCAGGCTGAACTCGGCCCCGTCCACGGCCAGCACGGTCAGGTCGAACCGCGCGGGAAGGGGAGCGGCGGCGAAGGGCTCCACGGTCAGCTCGGGTGTGCGGCGCCCCAGGCCGGGGTCCTCGGAGTCCACGACCACCATCACCTGGAACACCGGGTTGACGCCCAGGCCGCGCTGTGGCGCCGTCATCTCCACGACCCGGTCGAAGGGGAACAGGTGGTGGCCGAGGCCGCCCAGGGTGGTGCGGCGCACGCGGCGGAGCGCCTCCCGGATCGCCGGGTTCCCGGTCAGGTCGGTGCGCAGGGCGAGGGTGTTGACGAACATCCCCACCGTGCTCTCGAACCCCTCGGTGCGGGCGGCCACGGGCGATCCCACCACGACGTCCTGCTGTCCGCTCTCCCTGGCGAGGAGGATCTTCACCGCGGTCAGCAGCACCATGAACAGGGTGCAGCGTTCCCGCCGCGCGGCGGTGCGTACGGCATGAGCCAGCTCGGGCGTGAGCCGTACCTTGAGCTCGGCTCCGCGCCGCTCCGCGGCGGGCGTGCGGGGGCGGTCGGCGGGCAGCCCCACCAGTTCGGGGGCGCCGGTGAGGTGCTCCTTCCAGTAGGCCCGGTCGTCGTCCTCGCGTGCGGAGGCCGGGCCGGCGGCGGCGTAGGCGGCGAACGGCTCGCCCGGATCGGGCAGGTCCGGCTCGCGCTCCCGCCTGCGGGCCGCGTAGCAGGCGAGCAGGTCCCCGGCGACCGTGGCCATCGAGGGGCCGTCGCACACGATGTGGTGGGCGCAGAGCACGAGCACGTGGTCACGGGGGGCGAGGCGGATGAGCGCGGAGCGGAAGAGCGGAGCCCGCGCCAGGTCGAACGGGGCGGACACGATCCGGCCCGCGAGTTCCCGCGCCCGGTCGAGATCGGCGGCCTCGTGGATCTCCAGCGGCACGTCGATCGCACCGGGGTCGTGCACGATCGACGCGGGCTCGCCCTCTGTGTCCACCACCGCGGTCCGCAGGGCGTCGTGCCGGGCGACGACCGTCCGCAGGCCGTGTTCCAGGGCCGCGGCGGAAAGGGGGCCGGTGAGGCGGTAGGCGTGCCAGGTGAGGTAGGTGGCTCCGCCGGTGCCTGCCTGCTCCAGGAACCACAGCCGGTGCTGTGCCGGGGTCAGGGGAATCACCGCTGCACCGCCAGCATGCCGCGCAGGTGCGAGGGGACGGAGTCGGCGAAGAGCCGCAGGTAGGCGGCGACGGAGTCGGGGTCGTCGCGCAGGAACGGCAGGTCGGTGGACACCATGTGGCGAATCGCCAGCAGGGGCACCGGGCAGCGCAGGGGGCGCATTTCGGGGTTCCACAATCCGCCTTTGTCCGGCGGGCCGTCGTGAAACTCGCCGATCATGAGCCCGTGCTGCACGTAGGCGGGTTTGAGGAGGCGTTGCGCGTCGTCGATGAGGTGGTAGTCGTCCTTCTCCAGGGACGGGAAGGCGATGAGGATCGCGGTGAAGAGCGAGCGCGGGCTCCCGCGGGGGGCGAGCTCCACGAACCAGTCGCGATACAGCTCTAAAGAGGCGGCCAGCGCCTCGGCACTGGCCGGCACGTCCTCGCGGACGGAGATGTAGAACTGCTCCTTGTCGATGGAGGTCTGCGCGTAAGGGCAAACCGGCCCGCGGCGGCCGAGGTCGGGGTGGGGCCGGCAGAGATATTCGCGTGCCCAGCGGAGGAGCACGCGGGGGGCCGGCTCGTGGGGTGGCTCGATGTCGGACACTTCCAGCAGGCGGAGGGCCACATCGGTCTCATGAGTTATCACTGGTCAGCGCTTCCTTGCCACGGGGAATGCGATGAAAGGCGGCACCGGCTGCGAAGGCGGCTCCGGCAGCCAGCCCCCAGCCGAGGCGGCGCAGCAGGTCGTCCTGTTGTTGCGCGCGGCGCAGTGCCTCTGCATAGGGCGTGGTGGTGTGGGAGATCATGGTATATAACGGCACCCAGCTACGCGGGAAGAACCGGTTGAGCAGCAGGTCCACCCGTCTTCGGGCGAGGTGGAGCGGTGAGCGCACACGGTCGCGCAACTCGAGGAAGTTCTGGGCGGACAGGTCGGCGAGCACGTCGGTGTGCGGCCGGCGGAGGCGTTCGAAGTGCTGGAAGGCGGCGGCCATGTCGCCGGGGTGGCGGCGCAGGCACTCGTCGAGCACCAGGCAGTCCTCGAAGGCCGAGTTCATTCCCTGGCCGTAGAACGGATAGACGGCGTGGCAGGCGTCGCCGAGGAGCACGACGGTGTCGCCGTGGTGCCAGGGTGCGGTGCGGATCGTCACGAGGTGGCCGACGGGGTGGGCAGCGAACTCGGTGACGAGGTCGGGGATGAGCTCCGGGATGTCCGGGAAGCGGGTGCCGAAGAAGGCGACGACGGATTCTGGGGTGGCGAGGCCCTCGAAGTCGCCGTGGGGCAGGAAGAGGGTGCAGGTCAGCGAGTTGTCGTGGTTAGGGTGAGCCACGATGAGCGCGCCCTCGGCGGGCCACACGTGCAGCGCCTCGATCTCGGTGCGGGGGCCGCCGCCGGGCGCGGGGGGTATGGTCAGCTCCTTGTACCCCCAGGGGAGGAACTCCTGGCGATAGTCCGCCGCCCGGCCGCGCTGCATCTCCTGGCGCACCTTGGAGAACGCGCCGTCGGCGCCGATGACGTAACCGGCTTTGACCTCATACCTTGCGCCGTCGGGGTCGGCGACGGTGAGCACGGCGTTGTCCCTGTCCACGGCCACGCACCGCGCGCCGAAGGTGAAGCGCACGCCGGGGTAGGCCGCGGCCTGCTCGATGAGGAGGCGGTTGAGGTCGCTCCGCCGTACCGAGTGGAGGATCTCGCGCTCGTTGACGCCGTAGGGCTGGAACAGCGGTGGGCGGCCGGGCCGGTGGATCATGCGGCCGCGCATGGGCACGGTGCGGCCGGAGAGGGCGTGGGCGAGGCCGACGTGTTCGAGGGCGCGCAGTCCTCTGGCGGACATGCCGAGGTTGAAGGAGCGGCCGCCGGCGTCGCCGGGTTCGAGGCGGGGGTCGGGGCGGCGTTCGTAGACCTCGACCTCGTGCCCGTGCCGGGCGAGGAGCAGGGCCATGAGCGAGCCCGCGAGGCCCGCCCCGACGATGACGACCGGCCGTGTCATGGCGCCTCCCGCACGGTGAGTTCCCTTCCGCTGCCCTCGGCCAGGACGGCGGCCCGGGCCCACCGCGCGGGGTCGTGGGGGTCGGGCGGGGCATGCGCGCAGACGACGTAGTGGTGGGGGGTCATCGCCGACTCCCGGTCGGGCAGCAGGGCACGGCAGGCGGCGTGGATCTCGGCGGGGGTGGGCGGGTCGCCTTTGGGGACGAGGTAGGCGACAAGCCGCTCCCCCTCGGCGAACACCTCTCCGGCTTCGAGGTCGAGTGCCTCGTGCAGGAGGGCGCGCACGTCGTCGAGGTCGACCCAGCAGGCGTCGGCGAACCGCCAGCGGTCTCCCCGTTCGACCGGCGTCACTCCGGTGATCTCCTCCAGCCGTCCGAGGTCGACGTCGGTGCCGGCCGCCGCGGCCAGCACCGACTCGGCGCCGCGCAGGAATGCCTCGATGCCGGGGGCGGGGAGGCGGCGGGTGTCGGCCCACAGGACGAACTCGGCCGTGTCATCGAGGCGGTTCACATAGAAGACAAAACGGGCGGGCACGAATCCGGCGGGAAGCCAGGTGAACTCCGTCTCCCCCTCCTGCCGCGCCCGTGCCGCTTTGGCCGGACGGCCGGCGGCCGAGTAGTCGCTCTGGTCGTTGAAGACGCAGTCGCGGGCGAAGTTCGTGCCACGCGTACGGTCGACCGTCTCGACCGTCTCCCACAGCCGAATCGCGTCGAACTGGCTGTGCCGGTAGGCGCCGATCGCGCTAGACCAGGTCTTGCGCACCAGCGTGTCGAAGGTGGGCGCCGAAAGGTCCAGCAGGAGCAGCGCGTCCTGGGCGAGCGGACCGACGTAGTCGCGGAGTTCGGGGGCCGAACGGTTGCCCGCCACGGAGGTGATGAGGCAGGTCCGCCGGTCGGCGCGGAGCCCGATCAGCGCCGCCACGGTGGCCAGCACGACGGCAGACGGGCTGGTGCGGGTGCGCGCGGCGACGGCGGCGGCGCCCGCGGCGGCGAGGCGGGACCGCAGCCGGGCGGAGCGGTAGACGGCGCGCCCTGCCGGGTGGAGCGGGACCGCGAACATGCTCTGCGGCCCGCGGGTCAGCCGCTCACGCCAGTGCCGCAGCGCCGCGTCGGCGCGGCGCCTCCCGAGGTCGGAACGCTCCACCTCGGCCTGGTCGATCGGCTGGCGTGCGGGCGGGACGGCGCGGGTGCCCGGGGTCAGGAGGTGCTCGAACCGCCGCAGCAGAATCCAGACGCTCGCGGCGTCGACCGCCAGGTGGGAGAACACGAAGACCACCTTGACGGGCACATCCTCCCGGGTGACGACGCCGACCCGGAGGGGGGCCGGCTCTGCCGGGTCGAACCTGGCGCTGGTGTAGCGGGCGGCGAGGTCGGCCGCCTCCTCGTCCGCGGCGTCGCCGGCCTCGTGGACGGAAAGCGGGATCGTTCCCGACCCGGCGACATGCTGGACGGGGTCGTCGCCGAGGGTGAACCCCGTCCTGAGCGACTCATAGGCGGTGAGCAGGCCGGCGACCGCCCGTGTGACGTCGTCGAGGCCGGTGCCGGCGGGCAGGTCCACGATCTGCCAGAGGGTGAAGTTGTGGCCGTCTGTGGTCTGGTGCCGCATGGCGCGGAGCACGTTCCGCTGCGACATGGTGACGGGCCCCGACCGGGCGCCGGCCCCGGTGTAGGCAACCGGGATCCGCTTCGTGACCGGCGGGAACGTTCCCCGTCCCGTGCGACCGTCGTCTGTCATAAGCGTCCGGCCTCCTGGAGCACGACGGCGGTGATGCCCGCCGGAGTCGGATAGTCGAACACCGTGTCCAGCGAGACCTCGACGCCGGTCGCGCGGCGGATCGCGGCGATGATGCGGGTCACGGTGAGCGAGTGCGCGCCGAGTTCGAACAGGTCGTCGTCGGGCCCGATCGCCTCGGCTCCGAGCGCCTCGCCGCAGATCTCGATGATCTGCCCCGCCACGCCGGAGTGCTCCGCGGGGGCCGGCTCGGCCGCGGCGGGCGCGGGGCCGGGGAGTGCGGCCCGGTCGAGCTTGCCGTTCGGGTTCAGCGGAAACCCGGAAAGGACGACGTACGCCGAAGGCACCATGGCCGTGGGCAGCGTGCCGGCCAGGTGCCGTTTGAGGTCGTCCACCGGTGGGATCGCGCCGCGCGGCACCACGTAGGCGATGAGGCGCCCGTCGCGGTGGACGACCGCGGCCTGGCGCACGCCGGAGTGCTCAAGGAGCCGCGACTCGATCTCGCCGAGCTCCACCCGGTGTCCGCGGATCTTGATCTGGTTGTCGGCGCGGCCGAGGAACTCAAGAGTGCCGTCGCCCCGCCAGCGGACCCGGTCACCGGTGCGATAGAGCCGCGCCCCGGCGGGGCCGTACGGGTCGGGCACAAAGCGCTGCGCCGTGAGTCCCGGGCGGCGGAGATATCCGCGTGCGACGCCGTCGCCGCCGATGAAGAGCTCGCCGGGCACGCCGATCGGCAGCAGGTCGAGACCGGGGCCGAGCACCCGGACGGTGGTGTTCGCGATGGGCCCGCCGATCCCGACGTGCTCCGGCTCGGGGGGCACCTCGTCGGCGGTGGACCAGATCGTGGTCTCCGTCGGGCCGTAGACGTTGACCAGCCGCCGGACGCGGGCCCGCAGATCGCGGGCGAGCCCCGCCGGCAGGGCCTCGCCCCCGCTGAGCGCGCTGATCGTCTCGTCGGCGAAGCCGCACTCAAGCAGCAGCTCCCACCCGGAAGGTGTCGCCTGCACATGGGTGACTCCCTCATCCGCGATCAGGCTGCGTACGGCACTGCCGTCCCTGGCCGTGCCCGGCGGCACGACGACCAGGCGCCCGCCGGTGGCCAGCGGGAGGAAGACCTCCAGGGCGCTGATGTCGAACGACGGTGAGGTCAGCCCCAGCCACACGTCGCCGGCCGAGGATCCGAGCCGGTCGGCCATCGCGAGCAGCAGGTTGGCCAGGGACCGGTGCTCCACCTGCACGCCCTTGGGGCGGCCGGTCGAGCCGGAGGTGTAGATGGTGTAGGCGAGGTCGCCGCTGCGGGGCGGGGTGGGCGGGGCCGCCGTCGTCGGCCGCACGTCGCCGAGTCGCAGCACCGTGGCATCGGTGCTGAAGGGAAGGTCTCCTACCGACAGCACCACGGAGGGGGCGGCGTCCTCCAGAATCATCTGCAGCCGGGCCGGCGGATGGGCGGGGTCGAGCGGCAGGTAGGCGCCGCCCGCTTTGAGCACTCCGAGCCAGGCGGCCACCATCTCGATGGAGTTGCCCTCGTGCACCGCGCAGAGGGTGTCGCGCGCGTCGCCCAGCCGTGCCGCGACGCCGTTGGCGAGCGCGTCCAGCTCGGCGTAGCTGACGCGGCGCTCCCCGTCGATCACGGCGGGCCTGCCCGGGTTGGCCTGGACCTGCCGCGCGATCATGGCCACCACCGGTTCCGCGGTGAGGTGGGGGGCGCGTGTCACGCTCCAATCGGCGACGACGTTGTGGCGTTCCTCCGCGCCGAGCACCTCCAGGTCGGCCAGGCGGGTGCGCGGGTCCTTGACGACGGCGGCCAGCAGGGTCCGCAGGTGCCCGCCGATCCTCTCCACGTCGTCCGCGCCGAGCAGCGCCGGGGCGTATTGCAGCTTGAGCACGAGCTCCGAAGGGCCCTCCACCGCCTGGATGTGGAGGGGGTTGCGGCTGCCGCCGCACCACAGGGTGCGGTCGACGACCGCCGCGGCCCCGGCGAAGACGGGGTCGGTGTCGTGCCTGCGGTAGCTGAGGGAGACGGGCGCGAGGGCGGTGCGCGGCGTCAGCCCGGGTACGGCGCGGGCCAGGGGCACGGCGCGCACGGCGTACATCTGCCTGACGTCGCGCCGGACCAGGCGGGCGAAGTCCGCGAAACTCATCTCGGGGGCGGGGCTGGTGAAGACGGGGAGTTCGTTGACGAACAGCCCGATGTGGTCGCGGGTGCCGGCGGTCCTGGTGCTGAGGTCGATGGCGATCGCCGGCGCCGCTGTGCCGTACCTGAACAGCAGGGTGTGCAGGGCGGCGAGCAGGACCTCGAAGTGGGTGAGGCCGAGCTCCGCGGCCGTCGCGGCGAGCCCGTTGAACTCCTGCTCGACGATGACCGAGGCGATCTCGGCGCCGCCCTCGGCGTGCCCGGGGCGCAGGCCTGGGAGCACGGCCTCGGGCTCGCGAAACCTGGGCGCCCAGTAGGCCCGCGCGTCGGGGAGTGCGCCGCCGACGGCGGTGTGCTCGGCGGCGGCGTGCTCGGCGTAGCCGGTCTCAAGTGGCGGGAGCCCGGGGTCGCCGCCGTGCGAGCGCGCGTTGTAGAAGGCGGCCAGGTCGCGGACGAGGATGTCTTTGGAGATGCCGTCGAACACCAGGTGGTGGCCGGTGAAGAGCAGCACGCACCGCCCGGGGGCGGGCAGGAGCAGGTGGAATCTCGCGAGGGGGCCGCGGGCCGGGTCGAAGGCCCGCCGGGTCTCCTCACGCATACGTTCGGCGAGGCGGCTCTCCGGCACGTGCTCGATTGCGACGGTGGGGCGGGTGGCCGCGGGGACGGGCTCGGGCACGCCGTCGCGCTCGGCGACGGCGGTGCCGAGCACGGGGTGCCGTGTGATCACGTCCTCGCAGGCCGCCGCCAGGGTGTGTACGGCGGGAGCCCCCTTAAGGTCGATGCTGAGTGCCATGTGGTAGGCCGGGCCCACATCCGCGGCCCGCTCGGTGATCCAGATGCCGTGCTGTGCGAGTGAAGCCGGGGGCAAGGCTCACATCCCTTCCGCGCGCTGCCGAAGTTCTCGTTTCATGACTTTTCCTGCATCGTTCCTAGGCAGGGAGTCGAGGAAGATCACACGTGCCGGCACCTCGTGCGGGGCGAGGTGCTCGGCGAGGAAACGCCGCAGGTCGGCGGCGGTCACCGGGGCCCGCTTGACGACGGCCACGGCGGTCAGCGTGCCGAAGGCGGGATGGGTGACGGCGAAGCACGCCGCGTCGGCGACCGCCGGGTGCCGGTGCACCGCCGCCTCGACATGAATCGTCGACACCTTGAAGGCGCCCACCTTGACGACGTCGCTCTCACGGTCCACCAGATAGAGGTAGCCCTCCGAGTCGAGGTAGCCGAGGTCGCCGGTGCGGATCCAGCCGTGTTTGAACACCTCGTCGGTGGCCCGCCGGTCCCGGTGGTAGGCACGGGCGGCGGCGCCGGAGCGCAGCCACACCTCCCCCGCCCGTCCCGCCGGCAGCGGCGTGCCGTCGGTAGCCGTGATCCTGACGGTGTTGGCTCCCGACGCGCGGCCCAGCGATCCGGGCCGCGCAGGATCGAAGATCATCGTCGTCCCTGCGGGGGCCGCCTCGGTCGAGGTGTAGTAGTTGACGATCGCGGCCTTCGGGAACGCCTGGGCCAGCCCGGCGCCGACCGAGGGCGGGAGCGGCGCCGCCGTGGAGCCCAGCAGGACGACGCCGGACAGGTCGTGCCGGTCCTGCACCCGCGCGTTGAGCAGTTCCATCGCCATGGCCGGCACCACGAAGACGGTCCCCGCCGCGTGCGCGGCGATGAGCCGGGCGAAGCGGTCCGGCGAGAAGCGCGGCAGGACCAGCGCGGCGGGATGCACGTGGAGCGAGTTGAGGAGCATCGTCTGCCCGGCGTTGGTGCCGATGGGGAAGGCGTGCGCGAAGTGCTCGGAATGCCCCAGCGGCCGTCCCCGGCGGAAGGCGCCGATCTCGAAGGTGAGGTTGGCATGGCTCGCCTCCACCCCCTTGGGCCGCCCGGTCGTGCCCGACGTGTAGAGGATCTGCGCGAGGTCGCCGGGTCCGGCACCGGCGTCCGGTGGATCGGCGGCGCCGGTGGCGAGGTCGTCGGCCTTCCACATCGGGATGTCCAGCACACCGCGGATCTTGCCGTCGGAGACGACGCCGCGGGCCCCGCAGTGGTCCAGCATCCACCGGATCTCGGAGGGCGCGAGGCGTGAGGGAAGCGGCACCGCGACCGCGCCCGCCTTCTGGATCGCGACATAGGTGATCGCGTATTCGATCCAGTGGTGCTCGTCGAAGAGCGTCCCCACACGGTCGCCGCGCCGCATACCGCGGTCGAGCAGACCGGTGGCGACGGCGTTGGCGCGCTGTTCCCATTCGAGGTACGTCAGAGACCGGGAGCCGCCCACATTCAGGGCGACGCGGTCCGGTTGCGCGAGCGCGCGGCTCGCGAGAACGGCCGGGACTGTCAGGGGTTCCCGGGCGCCGGTGATTCGGACATTGTGCCGGCCTTCCACGGATGAGGGCATGCCTCGTGAGGCGACCACAGTCGCACCTCCATCAGAGGTGAGCAGATTAGGGCAGGCCTCACCTGCGAGATTGCCTGCCCGGAACGCCCGAAAGGAAATCTTAGGAAACTTTCCTATTCAAATCCTCTGCGAGTATGGCATGGCCGCCAAGTCGGTGTCACGCATCACTTTTCATGACATGACGCAGGTCCATGTAGCCGTTTAACGCCTTACCGATACGCCGATTTGCACACAACCCAAACAAGAGGCCAGGGGAGCGATCCCAACAACGTTCTGACAATAGAAATGACGAAATTAGCAAATGGCAAGATAAGTCAGTCAATACACTGCGATCGGCGGCAGGCAGAAGCAGCCGAACAAGACGTGTCAGGGCCCCGGCGAGGACACGGTACGTTCCAAGCCGGCTCCGCCGTACCCCACGTCCTTCACATCGCCGCGGGCACCGCCGGTCGGCGCACGCTGCCGGGGGACACGCCGAAGGCGCGTTTGAAGGCCCGGCAGAACGCCGCCTCGGACTGGTAGCCGAAGCGGCGGGCGACGAGGGTGAGGGGTTCGGCGGTCTGCTGGAGGTGGGTGCGGGCGAGCCCCATGCGCCAGTGCGCGAGATAGCGCATGGCGGGCTCACCCACCAGTTCGGTGAAGCGGGCCGAGAAGGCGGAGCGGGACATGCCGGCCTCGTGGGCGAGGGTGGCGACGCTCCAGTCCTGCTCGGGGGCGCTGTGCATGAGCGTGAGGGCCCGCCCGATGTGCTCGTCGCGCAGGGCGGCGAGCCAGCCCTGGTGGGCTTCGGGGGCGGAGTCGAGCCAGGCGCGGATGGCCTGGATGACGAGGATGTCGGCCAGGCGGGTGAGCACGGTCTCACCGCCGGGGCGCAGGGTGAGGGCCTCGCGGGAGATGAAGCGCAGGGTGCTGTGCAGCCAGCTCCCGTCGTCCTCCCAGGCGTCGATGTGCAGGACCTCGGGCAGTTGCGCGGTGAGGCGCCGCCCCACCGCCTGGTCGAACTGCACGACGCCGTAGGTGACGCGGGTGATCTCTCCCCCGCCGCCGTGGCGCATGATCTCGTAGCGGTCGCTGACCCGCTCGACCTGGAGGTCGAACAGCGGCTCGCAGTCGACGCCGGGGCCGCTGCGGAACCGGTGCGCGGAACCGTGGGGAATCAGCGTGAGGCTGCCCGGCTGGAGGAGAAGCGGCGCCGCCCCCGCCATCTCCAGCAGGCACTGCCCTGCGGTGACGATCTGGAAGGCCATGGCCCCGTCGAGGGGCGGCACGTCCACACCCCAGGGCGCGGTGAGCTCGGCACGGCAGTAGAGGGTCCCGGTGAGGCGGAGCTGGTGGAGCGCCTCGCCGACGACGTCCGCCGGGGCGGGGATCCTGCGGGGCGGGCTTGGCATAGGCGTCATCGTGCCACCGCGGCCGATCGCCCGTCCACATGCCTGGACGAACGGCAAAGCAGGCCGGACACGTGGTCATTGTGTGTCCATGTTCACGGCTTCAGCATGGATTCCGGCAACATCGTCGGGGTGCTGTTCCAGGTCAAGGGAAACGCGCCCCTTTGGAAGGGACAACGAACATGCGGAGCCGCACACCCCTCACCCTGTTCCTGGTCGTATCCGGCCTGGCCCTGCTCGCGGTCGGCGCGGCCCTGTCGTTCTCGCCCGCGACTCTCCACGCGCTCAACGGCGTCGAGCTGGGCGGCGACGCCAGCCTGCTCAGCGAGATCCGGGCGCCCGGCGCGGCCCTGCTCGCGACCGGGGCCCTCACGATCGCCGCCGTCTTCGTCTCCCGGCTGGCCTACCCGGCGCTGATCGCCGGGGCCGTCGTCTACGTCGCCTACGGCCTTGGGCGGATCCTGAGCATCGCGGTGGACGGCATGCCGGCGAGCCCGCTGGTGGTGGTCACCTTCGTCGAGCTGGCCCTGGGAGCGCTGTCGATCTTTATGCTGAGCCGCTACTTTCCCTCGGCCCGTCAGGCGGTCCTCCCCGCCTGACGCACGGCCGGGGGACCTCTACCCGGGGGCGGGGTGGGCGATGACGGTGAGCACGAGCCCCTGGCCGGCGAGCCAGCGGCCGGTGAACCCGGGTAACGTCTCCCCGCCGACGACCGGGCCGGGCACGAGGAGTCGCGCCGAGAAGGTGCCGTCCGGGTGGAACGCGATGTCGGCCTCCTCGAAGCCCAGCCAGCGCCGCTGCAGCGGGAACCACGCCTTGTAGACGGCCTCCTTGGCGGAGAAGAGGAGTTTCTCCCACGGCACCGTCGCGTCTGCCGCCTTCAGCCGTTTGATCCTGGTGCGCTCCTCGGGAAGGCTGACGGCTTCGAGCACGCCGTCGGGCAGCGGGCCCGCCGGCTCGGCGTCGATGCCGACGGTGGCGAGTTCGTGGTCCCAGGCGACGACGCACGCGCGGTAGCCCTTGCAGTGGGTCATGCTGCCGACGATGCCGGGCGGCCAGATGGGCGCCCGCGCCTCGCCCGGCACCACGGGGACGGGCCCGAAGCCGAGGGTGGCCAGGGCGCGCCGGGCGCAGACGCGGACGGTGACGAACTCGTGGCGCCGGCGTTCGACGGCCCGGGCGATCGCGGCCTCCTCGTCG
The DNA here is from genome assembly GCF_016863435.1 of Sinosporangium siamense. GTDB lineage: Bacteria > Actinomycetota > Actinomycetes > Streptosporangiales > Streptosporangiaceae > Sinosporangium > Sinosporangium siamense. Next base: position 9,614 of record NZ_BOOW01000053.1, on the reverse strand, counting down.
GGGAAGAGCCGGGCCTCGGGATGGAGGTCGGGGTCGACGGCGTCGTGGAACAGTTCGTACGACGCCGCGGCGGACGGCAGGAGCGCACCGAGCAGCCCGGCGGGCGAGCTCTCCCGCACGGTCTCGCCCGGGACGGGGCCGGTCACAGGGACGTGGGGATCGCGTCGGACGGTTTCCTGCCGGATGGCGGAGTGAACACCTGTGTCACCTCTTGCGGACTCGACGTCGCGGCCGGACATTGGCGTGGCGATAAGCAGATCAAGTATCCGGCTCTGGATCAAGAGGTCAAGGGTGGATCAACCCTTGATCGGAGAATTAGGGGGGTTTGCCCAGAGTTTCCAACCCCGTCCCACAACCTCCGCATCTCTGGGCACGTCCGCAGCAACTCCTTGAGCGGTCCGCTTCCGGCGACCCGCCCCCGGTCGAGCACGACGACCTGATCGGCGCGTTCGAGCGCCGCCCGCCGGTGGGAGACGACCAGCACGGTTTCCGGCCCGTCGCCGGCGAGCCGCTCCCACAGGAGGTTCTCGGTCTCGACGTCCAGCGCGGAGGACAGATCGTCGACGACGAGCAGGTCGGGGTCGCGCACGAGTGCCCGCGCGGCGGTGGCCCGCTGGAGCTGCCCGCCGGACAGGCGGATCCCGCGCGGCCCGACGACGGTGCCGAGGCCGTCGGCCATGCCGGCGAGGTCGTCTTCGAAGGCCGCGAGCTTGAGGGCGCGCGACAGGTGGTCGTCGGCATGGCCGAGCAGGAGGTTTTCCCGCAGTGAGGCGGAGAGCAGGCGCGGCACCTGCCCGGCGTAGGCGGCGCGGCCCGGCACGAGGTGGGAGCCGGGGTCGTCGAGGCTCACGCCGTTCCAGCTGATCGTGCCGGCATCGAGGGGCACGAGGCCGAGCAGGGCGCGCACGAGAGTGGTCTTGCCCGACCCGACGGCCCCGGTGACGACCGTGAACGACCCCCGGGTGACACGCAGGTCGACACTGTGCAGGCCGCCGCCGTTCACACCGAGGCGTACGGTGACCCCGCGCGCCTCGACGACCTCAAGGGGGTCGTGGTGCCTCGGCGGCGAGGCGGGCACGGGCGGCGGCGGGCCGGTGAGGTGCACCTCCTTGCCGCGGGACAGGTGGTCGGCGTCCTCGTGCGCCGCCATGAGCCGGGTGAGCCGTCCGACGCCGACCGCCGACTGCGGGATGCGATAGAGGATGGCGCCGACGACCCTCGGCAGGCCGGTCATCCAGCCGACGTAGGCGGTGAAGAGCGCGAAGTCGCCCACAGTGAAGTCGCCGCGCCGCATGGAGGAGGCCGTGAGCAGGAGCACAAGCCCGACGCCGACCTCGATGCCGGCGACGGTCAGGCCGTGGAGGAGACCGATGGCGACCCGGTCCTTGACGTCGGCGTCGCGGCGCCGCCGGTTGAGGTGGCGCAGGCGGTGCAGCGCGGCGGTCTCGGCGCCGGCGGTCTTGACGGCGAGCACGCCGCTGAAGAGTTCGCCGACGAAGGAGGCGACGGCGGCTCCCCGGGCGCGGGCGTCGCCGTGCAGGCGCGCGATCGTCGTGCCCATGAGCCGGCTGACCAGGGCGATCAGGATCATCGGCACGATCAGCGCCAGGGTGAGCACAGGATCGATCGAGGCCATGACCACGACGGCGGCGACGCCGAAAAGGGACATGCCGGCCAGCGGGACGGACTCGTCGGTGAGTTCGACCACGTCGCTGACGTCGTCGCGCATGCGTGCGACGGCCTCGCCCGAGGAGTGCGGCAGGCGGGCGGCCGCCGGTCCTGGCGCGGTGAGGATCGAGCGCAGGACGTTGGCGCGCAGGAGGGTGGCGGCGGCGTTCCACCAGTAGACGCCGTAGGACCAGGCGACGACGATCACCACGCCGCGCAGCAGTTCGACGCCGGCGTAGACCGCGCACAACACCAGGATGTGCTCCAGCGCGGCGGGGGCGTCCCCACCGATCAGGTCGAAAATCTCCTTCAGGAGCAGGCCGCCGGCGAGCGGGATGACGCTGACCGGCAACCAGAGGAACGCGCCGATCAGATAGCGGCGCAGGTCGAAACGGGCGAGGCGGGCGGCGACCAGCAGCACCGGCCTCGTGCGCGGACGGGTCATCTGCCGGCCCCCGCCAGCTCTAGCATGCGGGAGAACCTGCTGCCCGGGTCGGCGGCGAGGTCGCGGCGGTAGCCGTACTCGACGATCGCGCCGTCGCTCACCACCGCGATCTTGTCGACGCGGGACAGAGAGGTGAGCCGGTGGGCGATGAGCACGCCGGTGCGGCCGGTGAGCAGGCGGTCGACGCAGCGTTCGATGTGGCGTTCTGTCGCGGGGTCGAGCCGGCTGGACGCCTCGTCGAGCACGACCAGGCCCGGGTCGGCGAGGAAGGCGCGGGCGAAGGCCAGCAGTTGTGCCTCACCGGCGGAGACGTGGTCGACGCGCGTGTCGAGCCCATTGGGGAGGGCCGCGAGCCACTCGCCGAGGCCGACCTCGCCGAGGATCTCCCGCAGGCGGCTGTCGTCGGTGCCTGGGCGGAAGAGGGTGAGGTTGTCGCGCACGTCGGCGGCGAAAAGCTGCACGTCCTGGGTGACGACGCCGACGCGACGGCGCAGCGAGGCGGGGTCGGTGTCGCGCAGGTCGATCCCGCCGACGCGGACGGCGCCTGCCGTGGGGTCGTAGAGGCGCAGGATCAGGCGGGCGATGGTGGTCTTGCCGCTTCCGGTGCGGCCGACCAGACCGAGCGTCTCCCCCGGTTTCAGGGTGATCGTGACGCCCGCGAGCACGCGCGCGCCGTCGTCGGGGTAGGCGAAGCCGACGCCGTCGAGGTGCAGGCTCAAGGGCCCTGACCCGGGCAGGGGGCGCGGGTCGGCGGGCGGAGGCAAGGTGCGGGGCTCGGCGAGCAGCGCGCCGGCGCGGGCCATGCCGGCGAGCGCCCCCTGATATTGCCGGAGCTGGTCGATCAGGCGCTCGAACGGCGTGCGCACCATGAGCATGTATTGAAAGAGGAGTACGGCGGTGCCGACGGTGAGCACTCCCGACACCCGGCCCCACGCGGCCAGTGCGAGCATGAGGGCCGTGCCCGCCGCGAACGCCACCGAGGTGCCCGCGATCAGTGCGCTGCCGACGGTGGAGGCGCGGTAGTCCGCGCGGAACCACCCGGCGCTCGCCCGGTGGAACCGGTTGACGACGTGCGCGCCCGCGCCGTTGGCGCGGATGTCCTCGGCCATCGTCAGGTGCTCCTCCAGGCCGCCGATGACCGCGGCGCTCTGCTCGCGCGCCTCGGCGGCCGACGGCGTGGCGAGCCGCTGGACCCGCATCATGGCGAACCCCAGCAGCAGGCAGTAGACGAGCAGTGCGGCGCCGAGCCGGACGTCGAGGGTGAACACCACGGCGAGGACTCCGGCGAGCAGCAGGGCACCCACGACGACGTCCACGATGAAGGCGACGGCGAAATCGGCGACGGCGGTCACGTCGCCGTCGACGCGTTCGATCATCTCGCCGGGCGTGTGGGCGCCGTGGTAGTCCATGTCGAGGCGCAGCGCGTGCTCGGCGAGCCGTTCACGCAGGTTGTTGGTGCCGTCCCAGGCGAGCCTGCTCGCCACCCACACGGTGGCGAGGCGCGCGGCCTGGCCGGTGAGAACCAGGGCGAGATAACCGGCGGCGAGCGTCAGCAGGTGGGCGGTGGCCGCTCCGGCGATCGCGTCGTCGACGAAACGCCTGGTGAGGTGAGGGGCCGCGAGCGGAAGCGCGGCCGCCGCCAGCACGGCGAGGACCAGGGCGGCGGTGGTGCCGGGTCCCGGGCGCAGGAAGTGGAATGTGGAGAGCCGTGGCCTAGCGGCCGGCTCCGGCGACGCCTGCTCGTCGGCCTCGGGCGATGTCGTGCGGGATTGCGCCATGGAGCGTCGTGTCCTCGGGGAGAGTGGGAACGGCCTGCTGGGTGGACACGCGCGCAGTCCTCATCGCACTCTCCTCGTTTTCCTCGCTCGTCTCCCCGCCGCCGGCGAGTACATCAAATCCCCGCTGCCACCGACAACCGGTTTTCCACCCGCAACCGCCCCGCGGACGGGGCTGCCGGACCACGCCGGGCATCTCGCGGAAATTGCCGACCTGTCCCGGACCTGCCACCACATCGCAGGACGCGCGACCCCGGCAGGAGGGGCCGGCCGCGCGGATCCGCACGGCCGCGGCCTGGAGAACCGCAGGCGTGCGGGCAACGGCACGGCCCGCCCCGGGCGCCGAACCGCAGGGTGCGGGCCGTGCTCTTGTCCGGCTTTCAAGAGCGCACGATCGCCGTTCCGCCCGCCGGGCCAGGTCTTGAACCGCGCCGCAGAAAACGGTTTGCGCCCAGGGGTGACCGGTTGACTACCATCGCGGACCATGGTCGATCGTGAGACGGGCGACTCCCAGACGCAGAGCGTCGTCGCTCTCGTGCTGAGGGTGTTCGGCGACGACGTGGCCGGCGTCTATCTGCACGGCTCCGCCGTACTCGGCGGCATGAGGCCCGACAGCGACGTCGACGTGTTCGCCGTGCTGGCGCGCCGCACGAGCGAGGAGGAGCGCCGCACCCTCGTGCGTGAGCTGCTCCAGATCTCGGCCTATCCGGCCGGGGTGCTGCGCCCCGTCGAGTTGTCGATCGTCGTCGAGGGCGACGTCCGGCCCTGGCGCTATCCCCCGATCCGCGAGTTTCAGTATGGCGAGTGGTTGCGTGACGAATATCTGCGCGGCGAGGTGCCGGCGCCGACGCCCGACCCTGATCTGGCGCCGCTGATCACCATGGTGCTGCTGGGCGACACGCCCGTGATCGGGCCGCCTCCGGCACAGGTGCTGCCCGAAGTGCCGCGCGAGGACCTGAACCGGGCCCTCGTCGCCGGCGTCCCGGCGCTCCTGGACGAGATCGAGACCGACACCCGCAACGTCGTGCTGACGCTGGCGCGCATCTGGACCACGCTCGCCACCGGCGTCATCCGCTCCAAGGACGGCGCGGCCGACTGGGCCCTCGACCGCCTGCCCGCCGAGCACCGGCCGGTCGTCGTCCGCGCCCGCGACGCCTATCGCGGCGGCGGCGGGGAGAGCTGGGACGACCTCCTCCCCCGGCTCCGCCCCTTCGCCGAACATGTCGTCGCCGAGGCCACCCGCCTGGCCGGCGACTAGAAGCCGGCGTCCCAGGTGACCGGCAGGGCGTGAATGCCGTGGATGTTCATCGCGTCGCGCAGCCGGAGCTCCTCAGCGGGCACGGCCAGGCGCAGTGTCGGAAAGCCGGCCGCGAGAGCGGTGAGCGCTCCACTGCGGGCGGCACGACAATTGCCATAATCCACCGATCAATTCCCGTGAGTAATCCACATTGCACGCGGCAAATGCACCTTCATAAGGGTGATCAGCGAGCTACATTGCCTTATGGCCCGACTTATTGGAGTCGGCTCATCAAACGCAACTCGCAGGCCCCGGGCGGAAGAGGGGTGACCCGCCTGCCTTACGGCGGGACACCGACTCCCAGAGCCACATCCCCGGGGGTGAGAATGGGGAATCCGGTTATGTCCCGCCGGGAGAGCGTCTCACACGGACAGCGGCTTAACCGCCGCACCGATTTTCGATGCGGTGGTTTCACGAAAGTCCGAGTTCGTTGTCCAGAAGGTTGAAGACGTCCTCGTCGGATGCCGACTCGAAGTCGAAGCCGCCACCGTTCACCGAGGCTCCGGTGCCTGAGGCCCAGGTGGCCTTGAGCACGTCCAGCCGGCCGGCCACCTGCCTGTACACCTCGGGGCCGATCTCCAGACCGCTGAACGCCTGCTCCAGTCTGGCGAGTTCGGCCAGGAGGGCCTGCTCGCCGGATTGCGGGGTGAGGCCGAGGCGGGTGTAGAGGTGATCGGTCAGTTCCACGGTGGTCGGATAGTCGAAGACGAGGGTCGCGGGCAGCCGCACGCCGGTGAGCGCGCCTAGCCGGTTGCGGAGTTCCACCGCGGTCAGCGAGTCGAAGCCCAGGTCCTGGAAGGCCAGCGCCGGGTCCACGCCGGCCGCGGCGGTGTGGCCGAGCACGGCGGCCACCTGGGCGCGCACCGCGTCCAGCAGCGCTTCGCGCTGCTCCTCGGCGCTCGGGAGGGCGGCCAGGCGTCGCGTGAGGTCCGCGCCGCCGTCGGGCGCCGCCGTACGGCGGGCGGGTTTGACCAGGGCCCGCAGCAGGGGCGGCACGTCGCCCCGGGCACGGAGGGCGGCGAGGTCCAGGCGGACGGGGAGCAGGCCCCCGGCCTTGGCGTCGAGCGTGGTGTCGAGCAGGGCCAGTCCCTGCTCGGGTGACAGCGGCGGCAGGCCGGCTCTCGCCATGCGCTCGGCGTCGGCGTCGGTGAGCCCGCCGGTCATGCCGCCGGCCTGTTTCCACGGCCCCCACGCGAGCGAGACGGCGGGAAGGCCCCGGCCGCGGCGGTGGTTGGCGAGGGCGTCGAGGAACGCGTTGGCGGCGGCGTAGTTCGCCTGGCCGGCGTTGCCGAGTGTGCCCGCCGCGGAGGAGAAGAGCACGAAGGCCGACAGGTCCTTGGTCTCCAGGTGGAGGTTCCAGGCGGCGTCGACCTTGGGGCGCAGCACGGCGGACAGGCGTTCCGGGGTGAGAGAGCCGAGCAGACCGTCGTCCAGCACCCCAGCCGCGTGCACGACGGCGGATATCGGGTGGCGGGCCACGAGGTCCGCCACAGCCGCTCGATCCGCGACATCGCAGGCTTCCACCACGGCGTCCGCGCCCAGGGCGGCCAGCTCGCCGGCGAACTCGGGGGCGCCTTCGGTGTCCATGCCTCTCCGGCTCACCAGCACCAGGCGCCGCACACCGTGCCGCTCCACCAAATGCCTCGCCACCAGGCGGCCCAGGCCGCCCAGCGCCCCGGTGACGAGGACCGTCTCACCGCCGAGAGACATCTCCCCGCCCGCCGTCGCTCTCCTGAGCCGCGGCACGAGGACGTCGCCGCCCCGGGTGAGCACCTGCGGCTCACCGGAGGCGGCCAGGGCCCTGGTGACGCCCGTCTCGGAGAGTTCACCGTCAATGTCCAGCAGGCCCAAGCGCTCAGGATGCTCGGACTGGGCCGACCGCACCAGCCCCCACACCGCCGCACCGGCCAGGTCGTCCCCTGCCACCGCGCCACGGGTGACGAACACCAGGCGGGACTCGCCGAACCGGTCCCCCGCCACCCACATCTGCGTCAGCCGGAGGGCCTCCGCGGCCACCTCGTGCACATGCCGGGGACCGACCCCTTCGCCGCCGATCGGCACGAGCACGACAGGTGGCGGAGAATCCGGGAGAGACTCCACATCGGCATATCTCTCCCCGCCGATCCCGTCGATCTCCCCGGCCACGGCGAACACCGGCGGCTCCCCTGCCTGATCCGCCAGCGGCACCCACTCGACCTCATACAACGAGTCGGACCGCGCTCCCCCGGTGGAGACGGGCCGGGTCAGCAGCGACTCCACCGACGCCACCGGCGCGCCCGAGCCGTCGGCGAGGTCGAGCGCCACCGTCCCCTCAGGGGACCGGGCGAGCCGCACGCGTACGGCGGAAGCCCCGGCGGCGTGCACCGACACCCCGGACCAGGTGAACGGCACTCCGGCCGCCACCGCACCGGGCTCAGGGGCGAACAGGGCGACGGCGTGCAGGCAGGCGTCGAACAGCGCCGGGTGCACCGCGAAGCCGGCCGCATCGACCTCGTCCGGCAACGCCACCTCGGCGAACACCTCCTCGCCGAGCCGCCACGCCACCCGCAGCCCCTGGAAGGCCGGCCCGTAGGCGAAGCCGCCGTCCGCCATGCGGTCGTAGACGTCGCTCACGTCCAGCGGCTGAGCTCCCCGGGGCGGCCAGACCGTCGCGTCGAAGGCCGGTCCGCCGCGTTCGTGACGGGCCAGGAAACCGGTCGCGTGCTCGGTCCACTCGTCGTCGTCGGCGCGGCGCCCGTGCACGGTCACCGTACGCCTGCCGCCCTCGTCGGGGGCGCCGACCGCCACCTGCACGCGCACGCCGTCCAGCTCCGGCATCACCATGGGCGCGGCGAGCGTCAGCTCCTCCACCAGGTCGCAGCCGACCTCGTCGCCCGCGCGGGCGGCCATCTCCAGCAGCGCCGTACCGGGCACGAGCGTCGAGCCCAGCACCACGTGGCCGGCCAGCCAGGGGTGCGTCTCAAGCGACAGGCGGCCGGTGAGCAGCGCGCCGCCGGAGCCCGCGAGGTCCACCGCACCCGTGAACAGCGGGTGGCCAGCGGACTTCAACCCGGAGGTGCCGGCGGAGGGGGACGGGACAGGCCAGAAGCGTCGACGCTGGAACGCGTAGGTCGGAAGTTCCACCGGCCTCGCCCCGGTCCCGGCGAACAGCGCCGCCCAGTCGACCCGGCAGCCGTCGACGTGGAGGCGGGCGAGCGCGTGCAGCGCGGTCGTCTCCTCCGGTCTGCCGTTGCGCAGAAGCGGGATGAGTATGGTGCCCTCGTCGGCCGAGTCGGCGGCCATGGCCGACAGGACGCCGCCGGGGCCGAGTTCGAGCAGCCGGGTCGCGCCCTGGTCCTGGAGGGTGCGCACCCCGTCGGCGAAGCGTACGGCTTCGCGCACGTGACGCACCCAATAGCCGGCGGAGCAGAGCTCTTCGGGGATGGCGACCGCACCGGTCAGGTTCGACACCACGGGAATCGTGGGCTGCTCGAACGACAGCGTCTCGACCACCCTGCGGAAGTCCTCCAGCATCGGCTCCATCAGGGGCGAGTGGAACGCGTGCGACACCCGCAACCTGGTCGTCTTCCGGTCCAGGTCGTGGAAGTGGGCCTCAACCGCAGCGACGGCCTCCTCCTCGCCGGACACCACCACCGACGACGGCCCGTTGACCGCCGCGATCGAGACCGGCTGCCCCTCGGCCGCGACGGCGTCGAGGCAGGCCGACACCTCGGCTTCGCCCGCCCGCACCGCGAGCATGGCCCCGCCTTCCGGCAATGCCTGCATCAACCGGCCGCGTGCCGCCACCAGTGCACACGCGTCGGCCAGAGAGAACACGCCGGCCGCATGTGCCGCGGCGACCTCGCCGATCGAGTGCCCGGTAAGCAGGTCAGGCCGTACTCCCCACGACTCCACCAGGCGGAACAGCGCCACCTCGACCGCGAACAACCCGGCCTGCGCGTTGACCGTCTGGTTCAGCGCCTCCGCGTCATCGCCCCACACGACCGCGCGGACACTTCCTCCCAGGTGTTCGTCCAGCCCGGCACAGACCTCGTCGAAGGCTTCGGCGAACACCGGGTACCGCTCATACAGCTCCCGGCCCATCCCGAGCCGCTGCGACCCCTGCCCCGAGAACAGGAATCCGCACTTTCCGGGTCGTGCGACCCCCTCCACCAACCCTTGCCCTGCCAGTGCCAGTGCGGCCGACTCCCGGTCCCCGGCCACCACCACCGCCCGGTGCACGAAATCCGACCGGCCGGTGACCAGGGACAACCCGATGTCCAGGGCGGATGCCTCCGGGTGCTCGCCGAGCCAGTGCGACATCCGCGCGGCCTGCTCACGGAGAGCGGCCTCACTCTTGCACGACAACACCCACGGCACCACATGCCCCAGATCACCGGCCGGGGCGATCTCCACCTCAGGTTCGGGCGCCTCCAGGATGAGGTGGGCA
>NZ_BOOW01000052.1 GCF_016863435.1 Sinosporangium siamense | reverse complement strand
GCGGTCCCGCGGTGTTTGGCTCGGTTTACGGCCTTGTGGCGGGTGGGGTGGGGTGGCTGGATCTTCGCGCGGCTGACCGGGTGAGGTTGGCGAAGTGTGCCTGGTGGCCGGGCGAAAGCTGGCTTTGCCGTACGGATCACGAAATGTTGGCCTTGGCCGTTCGAGGGGGGAGCGATCGCTGTTTCCCGGCCCGGGCACGCGTGTCGGAGGCACAATGCTCGATGATGGAACCCACACGGAGGGGGAGTTCTGATGCGTATCGGCATGATCGGGCTTGGCAAGATGGGCGGCAACATGGCCGAGCGCCTGCGCCGCGCCGGCCATGAGGTGGTCGGTTACGACAGAGATCCCGCCATCAGCGACGTCGGGAGTCTGAAGGAGCTCGCGGAGCGCCTGGAAGCCCCGCGGGCGGTGTGGGTGATGGTGCCGGCGGGGGAGCCGACCAGGGCCACGGTGGCCGAGCTCGGTGAGATCCTCGACGCCGGGGATGTGATCATCGACGGCGGCAATTCGCACTACATCGACGACCAGCGTCACGCCGAGGAGCTCAAGGCGAAGAACGTCGGTTTCGTGGATGTCGGGGTCAGTGGCGGCGTCTGGGGCTTGGAGAATGGTTATGCGCTGATGGCGGGCGGCGACGCCGAGCACATCGAGCGGCTGATGCCGATCTTCAAGGCGCTCAAGCCGGAGGGTCCGGACGGGTTCGTGCACGCGGGTGCCGTGGGAGCGGGGCACTTCGCGAAGATGGTCCACAACGGCATCGAATACGGCATGATGCAGGCTTTCGCCGAGGGGTGGGAGCTGCTCGAGGCCGCCGACGTCGTGACCGACGTGGCGGGGGCGTTCAAGAGCTGGCGGCACGGCACGGTGATCCGTTCGTGGCTGCTCGACCTGATGGTCCGGGCACTGGAGGAGGACCCGGAGCTCGCGGGGCTCCGCGGTTATGCACAGGACTCCGGGGAGGGCCGCTGGACGGTGCAGGCCGCGGTCGACCACGCGGTGCCGCTGCCGGTGATCACGGCGGCGCTTTACGCCAGATTCGCCTCACGTCAGGACGACTCGCCGGCGATGAAGGTCGTGGCCGCTTTGCGCAACCAGTTCGGCGGTCACGCTGTGACGTCCGCCACATCGGGCGGTGACGGGGAGTCCCCGTCGGGCACGGCCGGCTGACATTTCCACCCCCTGTTTTTCCGGGGTCGCGAGCTGCGCGGTCGTGCTCGCGACCCAGGTCGGGCGGGGTGTGTCCGGCGACGCGAGTTACTGCGGTGACGTGCGTGGCCCACTAACCTTCGTGGGATGCACGTCGCCCACCTGTCCCTGACCGACTTCCGGTCCTATGCCTCGGCAGAGGTCGCGCTCGACCCGGGCGTGACCGCCTTCGTCGGGCCAAACGGACAGGGCAAGACCAATCTGGTCGAAGCCATCGGCTATGTGGCGACACACTCCAGCCACCGGGTGGCGAGCGACGCACCTCTCGTACGGCAGGGCACCTCCCGGGCGATCGTCCGCGCGGTTGTCGTGCGTGACGACCGGCGGGCGCTGATCGAGCTGGAGATCAACCCCGGCCGGGCCAACCGCGCCAGGCTCAACCGGTCGCCGGTGAGCCGGCCGCGCGACACGCTGGGCCTGCTGCGCAGTGTGCTGTTCGCGCCCGAGGATCTGGCGCTGATCAAGGGGGATCCGGGGGAGCGCAGACGGTTCCTCGACGACCTGCTGGTGGCGCGTGCACCGAGGTTCGCGGGGGTGCGGGCCGACTACGACCGGGTGCTCAAGCAGCGCGGCGCCCTGTTGCGCACGGCCGCCGCCGCTCGGCGGGGAGGTCCGCGCGGGCGGCGCAAGGCCGACGCGGAGGCGGCGTTCGCCGCCGCGGGGGCCGGTGACGTGCTGAGCACGCTGGAGGTGTGGGACTCCCATCTGGCGACCCACGGTGCCGAGCTGCTTGGGGCGCGGCTCGATCTGGTGGAGGCGCTGCGCCCGCTGGTCGAGCGTGCATATGCCGCGCTCGCGCCGTCGTCCGCCCGCGCCGACCTGGCCTATCGCAGCTCGTTGTCCACAGGTGGGGACGCCGAGGGGGAGTCCGCCGCCGACGCCGCAGGGGATCTGGGTGTGCACAAGTTATCCACAGGCCTGGGGAAAGGCGTGGACAGGGAGGGATTGGCGGAGTTGCTGCGTGCGCGCCTGCTTGAGGTGCGCTCGGCCGAGTTGGAGCGGGGTGTGACCTTGGTCGGCCCGCACCGCGACGACCTGCTGCTCAGCCTGGGGGAGATGCCCGCCCGCGGATATGCCAGCCACGGCGAGTCCTGGTCGTTCGCGCTCGCGCTGAAACTCGCCGCCTACGACCTGCTTCGCGCCGACGGCGGCGACCCTGTGTTGATCTTGGATGATGTGTTCGCCGAGCTCGACACGCAGCGGCGCCGCCGGCTCGCCGAGGTCGTGGCCCCGGCCGAGCAGGTGCTCATCACCGCGGCCGTGCCGGAGGACGTGCCGGTTGAGCTGGCCGGCGCCAGGTTCGACGTTGTGGAAGGGGGAGTGTCGCGTGTCCGCTGAGGTCAGGGGAGCCGCCGCCGATCGGGTGGCCGACTCGACCGTCGTCAATCCCAAGGCGGCAGCGGCCCGCGGTGCGGCGCTCGCCAGGGAGAAACTCGCCCAGGCCAAGGCCGACGCCGCCAAACGCGGCCAGCTTCCCCGGCGCGAGCCGCGACGCCGCGGGCCGGGTGCGCGCAGGGACGCGAGTGATCCCCAGCCGTTCGCCCGCGCGATCCTCGAACTGCTGGCCTACCGGGGGTGGGAGAGCTCGGTGGCGGTCGGCGGGGTTTTCGGCCGGTGGAGCGAGATCGTCGGGGTCGACCTGGCCGCGCACACCAAGCCGGAGAGTTTCGCCGAGGGGGAGGTCATCGTGGCCGCCGACTCGACCGCCTGGGCCACGCAGGTGCGTTTGCTGGCGCCGACGCTGGTCCGACGCCTGAACGAGGAGCTCGGGGAGGGCACGGTTCAGCGGGTGCGGGTAAAAGGTCCGCAAAATGGTCCACGCCGGTCGGGTGGGCTGCGTGTCACCGGTAGCCGGGGGCCTCGCGACACATACGGCTGAGCCGTACGGAACTTCGTCTTGTGCGCGCGTTCTAGGGGAAACGGGGCGTGTGCGATGAGTGCCCGGAAAGTCGCGCATAGTGTGTGCGTACGGCGCTCGGCGACACGCGGGGCGTGTCTTCTTGGGCACTGTGGGTGTGTCCGCTTGCCGTACAGTCCGAAAATGCGCACGGGGGCGAGCCGGAACCGATCAGAGGGATCGTGAGGCGATGACCCCTCTACCCGTGGGGGGATGCTTAAGTGGGGGGTCATCGCCCGACAGGCCGTCACAGAGGCGTTCAATGCCCCTTTGGGCGCTCGGAGCCGGTAGAATGAATCTGGATTCCGGACACGTCCACTTGCGTGTCACCCCCGGCGTGAGAGCCGAACTCCCCCGGGTGATCGCAGCAGGGCATTCACGACGGTGACGGGCATGGCAGGGGCAAGGCGTGCAAACGTGTGCCCCGCCGCGTGTCCGCGGCAGGAGGATTTCGCACTTGTCCTACGACGCTAGCTCTATCACCGTCCTCGAAGGACTTGAGGCGGTTCGCAAGCGCCCCGGCATGTACATCGGTTCGACGGGCGAACGTGGTCTTCATCACCTTGTGTACGAGGTGGTCGACAACTCGGTTGACGAGGCCCTCGCGGGTTACTGCGACAAGATCGAGGTCACGCTGCTGCCGGACAACGGCGTGCGCGTGGTCGACAACGGCCGCGGCATCCCGGTCGGCATCGTGCCGGCCGAGGGGCGCCCGGCGGTCGAGGTAGTGCTGACTGTGCTTCACGCGGGCGGCAAGTTCGACAGCAAGTCTTACGCCGTCTCCGGTGGTCTGCACGGTGTCGGCGTGTCGGTGGTGAACGCCCTCTCCAGCCGGCTTGAGGTGGAGATCCGCACCGACGGGCACTTCTGGCGGCAGTCCTATGAGCAGTCCAGGCCGACCGGCCCGGTGCTCAAGGGCGAGCCGACGAGCGACACCGGCACCTCGATCATCTTCTGGGCCGACGACACGATCTTCGAGACCACGACGTGGAACTTCGAGACCCTCTCCCGCAGGTTCCAGGAGATGGCGTTCCTCAACAAGGGCCTCACGATCTCCCTGAGGGATGAGCGTCCCGACCACGTCAACGGCGAACCCACCGTAGTCACGTACTACTACGAGGGCGGCATTTCCGACTTCGTCACTCACATCAACTCGAAGAAGGAACCGGTTCACGCCTCGGTCATCGACTTCGAGGCGCAGGGCGACGGCATCGCGGTCGAGATCGCGATGCAGTGGAACGGCTCATACTCCGAGTCGGTCTACACCTTCGCCAACACCATCAACACGGCCGAGGGCGGCACCCACGAGGAGGGTTTCCGTGCGGCGCTGACCTCGATCGTCAACCGATACGCACGGGAACAGAAGTTCCTGAAGGAGGGCAAGGACGACAACCTCGCGGGTGAGGACATCCGTGAGGGACTGACCGCCATCATCTCCGTCAAACTGGCCGACCCTCAGTTCGAGGGGCAGACCAAGACCAAACTCGGCAACACCGAGGCCAAGTCGTTCGTGCAGAAGGCGTGCAACGATCACCTGCGCGACTGGTTCGAGCGCAACCCCGGTGAGGCCAAAGAGATCATCAGCAAGGCGCTCCAGGCGTCGCGCGCCCGGATCGCGGCCCGGCAGGCCCGCGACCTGACCAGGCGCAAGTCGCTGCTCGAGTCCGGCAGTGGGTTGCCGGGCAAGCTGGCCGACTGCCAGTGGAGCGACCCGGAGAAGTGTGAGCTCTACATTGTCGAGGGTGACTCGGCGGGTGGTTCGGCCAAGGGCGGGCGCGATTCCCGGTTCCAGGCGATCCTCCCGATCCGCGGCAAGATCCTTAACGTGGAGAAGGCCAGGATCGACAAGGTCCTGCAGAACACCGAGGTCCAGGCCCTGATCACGGCCATGGGGACCGGTGTGCACGACGAGTTCGACATCGCGAAGCTCCGCTATCACAAGATCATTCTTATGGCCGACGCCGACGTCGACGGCCAGCACATCACCACGCTGCTGCTGACGCTGCTGTTCCGCTTCATGCGTCCGCTGATCGAGGCCGGCCACGTCTACCTCTCCCAGCCCCCGCTGTACAAGATCAAGTGGGACCGCAAGGGCGAGGACGCGAGCTACGCCTACTCCGACCGAGAGCGCGACGCGGTCATCAAGGCGGGCATCGAGTCGGGCAAGCCCGACCCGCGCCCGCGTGACAACGTGCAGCGCTTCAAGGGTCTCGGCGAGATGAACGCGGGCCAGCTCTGGGACACCACCATGAACCCCGACACGCGGCTGCTCCTCCAGGTGACCCTCGACGACGCGGCTCAGGCCGACGAGATGTTCAGCGTCCTGATGGGCGAGGACGTCGAGGCGCGCAGGGCGTTCATCATCAGAAACGCGCGGGATGTTCGCTTCCTCGACGTGTAGCGGTAGCCGTACCAACTCACAGCGTGCTGACTCAAGCGTGAAAAGGAACTCACACCCGTGACGGAAGTCAACACTCCGCCTGGTCCACCGACCGATCGCATTGAGCCGGTCGACATCCAGTCCGAGATGCAGCGCAGCTACATGGACTACGCGATGTCGGTCATCGTCTCGCGTGCGCTGCCAGACGTGCGTGACGGCCTCAAACCGGTGCACCGGCGTGTTCTCTACGCGATGTACGACGGGGGATACCGTCCCGATCGCGGCTACTTCAAGTGCTCGCGCGTCGTCGGCGACGTCATGGGGTCCTACCACCCCCACGGTGACACCCCGATCTACGACTCGCTGGTACGGCTGGCGCAGCCTTGGTCACTGCGTTACCCGCTCGTCGACGGCCAGGGCAACTTCGGCTCGCCCGGCAACGACCCGCCGGCCGCCATGCGTTACACCGAGTCCAAGCTCGCGCTCATCGCCATGGAGATGCTGCGCGACATCGACAAGGAGACCGTCGACTTCCAGTCGAACTACGACGGGCGCTCCCAGGAGCCGATGGTGCTGCCGGCGAGGTTCCCGAACCTCCTGGTCAACGGCGCCGGCGGCATCGCGGTCGGCATGGCCACCAACATCCCGCCGCACAACCTGCGCGAGGTGGCCGAGGGCGTCAAGTGGGCGCTGGAGAACCCCGAGGCCTCCGACGAGGAGACCCTCGAGGCCATGATCTCGCTGATCAAGGGGCCGGACTTCCCGACCCGCGCGCTGATCGTCGGCCGCCGCGGCATCGAGGACGCCTACCGCACCGGGCGCGGCTCGATCACCATGCGGGCCGTCGTCGAGGTCGAGGAAGACTCCAAGGGACGGCAGTGCCTCGTCGTCACCGAGCTGCCCTACCAGGTCAACCCGGACAACCTCGCGCTCAAGATCGCTGAGCTGGTCAAGGTCGGCAAGGTCACCGGCATCGCCGACGTCCGCGACGAGAGCTCGTCCCGCGCGGGCCAGCGCCTGGTGATCGTGCTCAAGCGCGACGCCGTCGCTAAGGTCGTGCTCAACAACCTCTACAAGCACACCCAGCTCCAGGACACCTTCGGCGCCAACATGCTGGCCCTGGTCGACGGTGTGCCGCGCACGCTCAGGCTCGACCAGTTCGTGCGCTACTACGTGGCCCACCAGATCGAGGTCGTGGTCCGCCGCACCCGCTATCTCCTGCGCAAGGCGCAGGAGCGGGCCCACATCCTAAGCGGCCTGCTCAAGGCCATGGAGCGCATGGACGAGGTCATCGCCCTCATCCGCGCCTCCGAGTCGGCGTCGGCGGCCCAGCAGGGCCTCATGGGCCTCCTGGAGATCGACGAGGTGCAGGCCCAGGCCATCCTGGACATGCAGCTCCGCAAGCTGGCCGCGTTGGAACGCCAGCAGATCCAGGACGAATACGACAGCCTGATGACGCAGATCGCGGACTATCAGGACATCCTCGCCTCCGAGTCCCGCCAGCGGCAGATCGTCTCCGACGAGCTCACCGAGGCCGTCGCCAAGTTCGGCGACGACCGCCGCACCGAGATCATCGCCTACGACGGTGACATGTCCATCGAGGACCTCATCGCCGAAGAGGAGATGGTCGTCACCATCACCCGGGGCGGCTACGCCAAGCGCACGCGCACCGACCTCTACCGCGCGCAGAAGCGCGGCGGCAAGGGGGTGCGGGGGGCGCAGCTCCGCCAGGACGACATCGTCGACCACTTCTTCGTCACCACCACCCACCACTGGCTGCTGTTCTTCACCAACAAGGGCCGCGTCTACCGGGTCAAGGCATATGAGCTGCCCGACTCCGGCCGCGACGCGCGCGGGCAGCACCTCGCCAACCTGCTCGCCATGCAGCCCGACGAGACGGTCATGGAGGTTCTGGACCTCCGCGACTACCAGGTCGCTCCCTACCTCGTGCTCGCCACCCGCAGCGGGCTCGTGAAGAAGACCGCCCTGTCGGAATACGACTCGCCGAGGTCCGGCGGCCTCATCGCCATCAACCTTCGCGAGGACGACGAGGTGATCGCCGCCCGCCTGGTGTCGGAGAACGACGACCTGCTGCTCGTCTCCAAGGGCGCCCAGTCCATCCGCTTCACCGCCTCCGACGAGGCACTGCGCCCCATGGGCCGCGCCACCAGCGGCGTCATCGGGATGCGTTTCCTGGAGGGCGACGAACTCCTCGCCATGAACCGCATGGCGGACGGCGACGACGTGCTGATCGCCACCGAGGGCGGATATGCGAAGCGAACCCCGGCGGAGCAGTACCCTGTGCAGGGACGGGGCGGCAAGGGCGTGCTCACCGCCAAAATCGTGAGCGCGCGCGGCAAGCTGGTCGGAGCGGTCATGGTCAGGCCGGAGGACGAGATCTTCGCGATCACGTCCGCCGGCGGCGTGATCCGGACGAGCGCGGGGGAAGTCAAGCAGTCCGGTCGCCAGACCATGGGAGTTCGCTTGATGAACCTCGCAGAGGGCGACAGCGTGGTGGCGCTCGCCCGCAACGCCGACTCACTGGAGACGGCCGAAGCGTTGGAGACCGAGGAATCGGGGGAGGATAGGGCGTGAGTCCGCAGGCCAGACCTGGAGGCGACACCGCCACCCCCGCCAGACGACCGGTGTCCACCGGGTCGGCCTCGCGTGATCAGGTGACAGACAAGAAGACCAAGAGTGCGGAAGATGAGGTAGTCGAGGTGGTCGACTCCCCTGGTGGTGGCAGCGCCAAGCCTCCCAAACCCGAAAACCCGGCGAGCGGCGACGCCAAGGGCGGCAAGACGGCCGGCGGTGACAACGACCAGGTGGAAAACCCGACCATGCGGGTCCGCCCGCCCGCCTCCTCCACCGACAAGTGGAGCTCGGGAAGCGCGTCCGCGCCCACCGCCGCCCACAACCGGCCGACCTCCGCGGGTCCGGCCGGAGCGGGTGGCGGGGGTGGCACGGGCAGTGCCGGCGCCCCCGGTGGCGCCGCCGGTCCCCGTGGTGCCGGCGGTCCGGGGGGCCGCCCGGCGCCCGCGGGCCGTCCCGCTCCCGGCGGCGGCAACACCGGCCGGGGCCCCGAGGGCGGGGCCCGCCCGGCAGCCGGCTCCGGCCGTCCCTCGGGAGGCCGCCCCGCCGGCGCCCCTGAGGCGCCCGCAGGCCGCCCCGCGGCCCAAGGCGCACCCGCGGGCAACAACCGCGCTCCCGCCCGCCCCACGACCCCCACAGGCCCCGGCGGTGACCGTGCCTGGACGGCGGAAGCCACCTCCACCATGGACTCGGTCTCCGACCATCCTCTGCTGACGACGACGACCGACTCCAAGAAGTCGGGCTCCAAGTCCAAAGGCGGCCGCAACCCGCGCAAGGCCCACCTCGTCCTGCGGCGCATCGAGCCCTGGTCGGCCATGAAGTTCAGCTTCGTGGTCTCCCTGGTCTGCTTCGTTGTGCTTTTCGTGGCGGTGGCGGTCCTTTACATCGTCCTGTCCGCCGTGGGCGTCTTCGACTCGATCGTGGAAACCGTCAACGGCCTCACGGCGTCCGAGGGGGGTAAGGCCTCGGCGACGAGCACATTCGACATCGCCAGTTGGTTCGAACCCGTCCGCATCCTCGGCTACACCGCCCTCATCGGCGCGGTGAACGTCGTCCTCATCACGGCCCTCGCCACCCTCGGGTCCGTGATCTACAACCTCGCCTCCGACCTTGTCGGCGGCATCGAGGTCACGTTCAGCGAGGCCGAATAACCTTCCGGTCGTCCATACGGCCCCGGGCCCACCCTTCACGGGCCCGGGGCCGTTTGGCTTCCGCCGTACTCCCCGTAGCCTGGTCTGGGAGATGGCTTCGGGAGGTCGTGGGACACGGTAAGCTTTTCCTTGTCCAGAAGCGGTTCGCCTCCACATCCGGGGTGCGATATGGTTCTGGTCAAGCTTTTGCGGGGCTATAGCTCAGACGGTTAGAGCGCTTCCCTGATAAGGAAGAGGTCCCAGGTTCAAGTCCTGGTAGCCCCACACTGTTTTCCCAGCTCAGAGGCCAGATCCCGAACTCTCGGGGCTGGTCTCTTGATCGTTTGTTAGTCATTCGTTAGGGGGACGAGACCTCAGCGGGTGACATAGATCAGTCGTTCGTGGAAGCTGGCAGGCTTCTGAGATCGCCGGGTGGGGACTCCCCACCGATTGCTTGTTAAGGGCATGAGCTCTTGGGTGCTGTCTCTGTGTCCGAGATCGCTTGGCCTGGTGAGGTGGAACGGGTAGCCGTGTTTGGCGAACCGCTGGGGTGGCGGGTTGAGTGGTCGACCATGTCCGAGTCAGTGGCCGCCATCAGGGGTGTGGCTATAGCCAGGCCGGTTTGAAGATCCAAGGAGAAGGCCGAGATGCCTCGTACAACGTACGACTCACCGCCCATGTCATTCGGCACCCATCAGAAGCGGCTTTAACGACAAGCTTCGGGACGAAGAGGTCGTGGATTCAAATCCCGCCGCCCCGACCCTGTGATGTCTCAGGACATCGAAACCCTCGAACCTACAGGTTCGGGGGTTTCGTGTTGTGTGCCCAGCATGGGCGATTACCTAGGGGGTGAAAGTCCCCTGGAGGAAGAGGTGATGCCAACTTCGAGCCGGAGGCAAGGGCGTCGCCGTGAGGTGGGGGCTGGAGGAAGCCGAGGTGAAACCCTGCACCGAGGGACACGAACCGCGTATGAGGGCGGATGGGTCCGGGGGAGCCTGCAACGGAAGGTGAAGCCTGTCATCGCCGACAGGACCGTCAGGTAAGACGCCGAACACCTCGGCCGACGCTCCCAGACCTCTGATCATCGGCCCGAAGGCGGCGCCGGCGGTCTCCTCCCCGATGACCACGTGATAGGCCGCCTCGCGGGTGAAGAAGTCACCCTGCGGCCACCAGAAGATCACTCGATCCCCGGGCCGGACTGCGCGTGCCCACCTCAGGCCGATGCCGTCGCCCGGGTAGAGGTGGACGCGCAGCTCGATTGCCGTCCGGGTGGGGTCGAGGTCCCAGATCGTGTAGATGCGCAGCGTGTCGCTGGGGCGCAAGATGCCCGCCACCGACAGCGGGTCCTTCAACTGGATCCTGATGTGCTGTCCGGGGGTAGGGGAAGGCGACGGGCTGGTCGGTCTCCAGCCGAATTCGGCGCATGGCGGGGGTGGCCTATTCGGCGACCGTGACGCCTCCATCGCGTACTTGCCGAACAAACGATCGCGCATCGTGCGGGCCATGTTAGGAGCCTTTCCCCCGCCGGACGTGGGCGGACCTGGACATCCGCCACCACACCGCCCCCACCGGCACTATCACCGCGAGAGGCATCCACCATCGAAGTTGCACTACCGCTCCTTAATACCTCTAGATTTCTTAAGAGGCATGCGCCGACGCGCCGACCGGCGAGCGCATGCTGGCCGTCTGCCGGGCCATGCGCGCCTGGGCCGTTGCCCATCCGGCCGAGTTCGGCTGGATCTTCGCCAGCCCGATCACCCCGCCGAACCGGCAACCGGACTCCGCGCGGCACCAGGCCGCGTAGCGCGTCGAGCAGATACTGCTGGACCTGATGGTCACGTTGTGGCGGCAGCGGCCGTTCCCGGTGCCCGACCTGGCCGATCTTCCCACGTCACTGCGCGAGCAGTTGACCGCCTACTCCGCCACCAGCGACGGACGGCTGCCGCCCAAGGCCGCCCACGTCTACGTGTCGTGCTGGATCAGGCTCTACGGCCTGCTGTGCATGGAAGTCCTGCACCAACTGGACTTCGCCTACACCGACATGGAGCCCGTCTTCGAAGAATGCCTGCGCGACCTGGCCACCGCCGTCGGCCTCGACGACCCGGCCGCGTGACCCCGGAGACCGAACTTGGAGCGCCAGGTCAGCATGCGGCGGGCAGCGCCACCGCCGTGACCTCGCACGCGTCGGCTCGAGGTGGTCCACCGCGTGACAGCGGTGAGCTGGACGCGGGTGCCTGCTGAGGTTGGAGCAGTTCGCCTGGGGTGAGTTTGTCGGCCGGAGTCCAGGTGCGGAGTTCGGGCAGCCAGAAAAGGTGTTCGTCGGTGGCGGTCACGGTGCCGGGGCCGTTCCGGGGATGGGTAGTGCCAACGGTGATCGGGGCGAGAGTCTTCAGGCATCCGCCCTGGATCACAGAAGATCCCCCCGCAAAAGAACTGCGGGGGGAAGGAAAGTCTTCCTTGATCGTGTCCGCACTATTACTTTGACTGTCTGCGCGTAATAGCTGACTTCTCGAGTCGACTCAGAGCGGAGGGATAATCACAATCAGCGCATCAGGGGCATCAGGTGATGACGAATATACTTTGATTCGATTGGGCCCTGGCGACAGCCCTATGGTCACTAGGTTGTCTCCGGGAACATCCCTTACTCTGAGTCGACCGTATCGAAGGTCGAGACTACCGTCAAAGACGGTCTTCATTCCCATTGGGCAGTCCGATCCTTCTTTGACTTCGATCGACACATTGCCATCTATTGCATGGATGACTTGGATTGTTAGCGAACATTGGTCGGCTGTGCTTGTATCGGTTTCATGCGCCGCGAAATCTAATGGCCTGTCCGCGTCCTCCACGAACACTATCCCATTGGAAGCCGCGAACTTGAGGGCTGCGATAGTTTCAGTCATTGATTGATTTCTGAGATGGTTGTTGGATTCAAGGGAGGAATGGGACTCCTCTGTTGGCAGGCATGTGTCCCACGATCCCTCCCTGACGATTGGAGCAGGCTCGGCAATGAGGGTACAGCCGTTGAGGTGTTCCCGGGACTATGAACCGTGAAACCGGTTGGTGATCCGGCGTCCAGTTGCGGACTCCAGCCCCGGGGTTTGTAGCACCGCAACTGTGGCAACCGAAATAGTTGCCGATTCGATTTATCTCATCCCTTTCCTTTTGGGTGAATCGTTGCGACTGTGAACGCGCAGGAATCGACTCCACCGCGTACGGACCCGGCCTGATGAGATCACAAGCAGGAACGGGGTCGTTTCCTGTGTTGTGGACCAAGACCGAAGCGGTCCCGGTTGTGACATAATACGTGTGCAGGTCATCGACTGTCAGGTTATGGACGCGCAGCGTGGCCGATCGAGACTCCACGGCTGCCACCTGCACATGGGTGCCGGCTGCGGTTTGGAGCAGCATCCCTTTCTGTAGGTGGGAAGCCGGTAGCCACTCACGTAAGGAGGGAACCCAGAATGGGTGATCGGCAGTTGCTGTCAGCTTGTTGCTGGCAGTTGATCCGTCGACCAGATCTTCACCCTTGACAGTGATGACGACTAGACTCTTGCTGCCTTTGCTTGTGACTAGCGCGATGACTTCTTTGGTGCCTGTCAACCCATTTTCGGGGTCGGAGGCAAGGACGCTGTCGCCAACCTCGATCTTCTCAATTTCTTTGGCTTTTCCGTCGGCTAGTACCACACGAGTGCCGGGAGCGAAGCTGCTCTTTCTGCAGCCGCCGACATTATCGGCCTTCTTAACGGCTTTTGTGATCTTGCTGCCGGCCTTGAGCGCGGTGGTGGCGATCTTTCCACCCGGGATGAAGCTGGCCGCAGCCATGCCGCAGCTTTTCAGTGAGGGTTTGGCCGCGCAGTTGAGGGCGTCACCCGCGACGAAGTCGCAGACTATGTTGCTCGCGCACTTATCGGCGGCCTTCTGAACGGTGCTCTTCTTTTTGGGGGGCGGTTTGGAGGGTTTGGCGTACTTCTCGCGGTTGTCGAGGGCGGCTTCTTTGGCGATCTGCCGGTTGCGGGCGGCTTCGCGGGCTCGGCGGTCGCGTTCGGCCTTGGCGCGCTGGGCGGCGAGCTTCTTCTCCGCGCGTATGTAGGCCTTGGATTTCTTCTTGCCGCTGGTGTGGTGGGTCTTGGAGAAGGTCTGGTCGGATTTGCGGTTGCCGGTGTCGACGCGCAGCCCGGTGGGGTCGGAGTGGCTGACGGGGTTGTTGCCGGCGTAGCTGTATGGGTTGGCCCACTGGGGAACCCGCAGGTCCAGCAGGGGGTCGGTGCTGATGAACCTGGCTATGCCCGGGTCGTAGTAGCGGGCCGACAGGTAGGTGAGGGCGGGGGAGTCGTCCTCGGTCTTGCCGAGGAAGCCCAGGTCCGTGAAGGGGAGGTCGTCGCCGCCGCGGCGTTTGCCGTACGGGAGGTATCTCTCGCGGGAGACGGCGCCGGTGGTGTCGTTGACGGCCAACTGGGTGCTGCCGTGCAGGCCGGACAGCAGCCAGGTCAATCCGCCGGAGTCCCGCATCGCGAGCATGGTGCCGTCGGCGCTCGTGTAGTAGCGCTTGGCCGAGACAGTGCCGCCGGACAGTTCGAGTTCCATGCCGCCCAGGTAGAGGGTGGTCTTGCCGCCTGGGGCGCGGCGGATGAGGCGTTCGCCTGAGGCGTCGTAGACCATCGCGGTGGACTGGCCGCCTATGGTGGCCTGGCCGAGTCTGCCGAGGGCGTCCCAGGTGAAGGTGCCTGCCGTGCCGCTGACGTTGCGGGCCGTCAACTGGCCTGCGTTGTCGTAGGTGTAGGTGTCGGTGCCGCCAGGGCGGGTGATGGAGGTGACGGCGTTGGGGCGTGCCGCGCTCGCACCGGTCGGGTAGGCGTAGTTGGCGCTCGCACCGCTGTCGGTGAGGCTGGTGATGTTACCGACCGCGTCGTAGCCGTATGCCTGGTTGTAGGGGTCGGTGCCCTGGGTGTTGGCGCCGCTTGCGCAGGTGTTCGCGGTGGTGGTGAAGGCAGTCGCCAGGCGCAGGCGGGAGTCGTAGGTATAGCACTCGGACTGGCCGTCGTGGGTGCCGGGGACGGCGGAGGCGGCGTCCAGAATGCGGGTGATCTGCCCGGCGATGTCGTAGGTGTAACGGTCGTCCTGACTGGTGACCGGGGTGGCGGTATCGGCCTTGGTCGTGGTCGTGATGTGGGAGACCAGGCCGGTGGTGGTCTCGTAGGCGTGGTTCCGTTTGACCTGGCCGGCATTGCCCAGCAGGTGCTCGGTCAGTCTCGCGGTAAGGGAATAGGTGCTGTTCTTGAGGTAGGTGGTCGTGCCGCCCAGGTTCGAGGTCATGGCCTTGACCAGCCCCTGGTCGGTATAGGTGTGGGTCAGGGTCTCGGCGCTCAGGCCGCCCGCGGCGGGCATGCCTTGGGAGGTCAGATCGCCTGCGGAGTTGTAGCCGGAGGTGAAGCTGTAGGTCCCGGCCAGCGCGCCTTCGGCGGCGGGGATCGTCACCGTCGTGCCGGTCGGCCGGTAGTCGTCGTCGTAGGAGGTGACGGCCCGGGTGTAGGCACTGCCGACGTTGTAGCTGATCGAGGCCACGGGGTGTCCCTTGGCCACATCGTCGTAGGTCCATTCGGCAAGCTTGGTTCCTGTGTCCACCTCGCCTGCCCACTGGGAGGTCTGGCGATCCAGGACGTCGTAGACGGTCGACACCTTCTGACCGCGTCCGTCGATGGTCCACACAGGGTTTCCGGCGGCGTCGTAGCCGGTGGAGGAGGTGCCCGCGTCAGGGTCGGTGGCCGCGGTGCGGCGGCCCAGCCAGTCGTAGGTGAAAGTCCGTACGCTGCCGCGTGCGTCGGTGGAGGAGGTGAGGTTGCCGTCCAGGTCGTAGACGTAGACGGTGTCGTTGTGGGTGGTGGGGCCGGTCCATTCCTCGACCTTGACGGTGCGGCCGAAGGCGTCCTGCACGCCGGCGGTCTTGGCACCGGTCGGCGGGGTGACCTCGACGCGTTCGGCTCCGGGGTAGGCGGTGGTGGTGCGGCGCAGCTCGGTGGCCTGGTGGTAGTCGATGTCGGCGACGGTGCGCTCGAGCCCGTCGTATTCGAGCTTGGACCATTGCGGCACGCTGGTGAGCGCCGGGTTGAGCAGGCCCGAGCCGGGAGCCGAGCCGTTGTGCACCGGGTCGGTGACGGCGGACACCAGGCCGCGCGCGTCATAGGTGGTGGCTGTGACGATGCGCCCGCCCTGCGGTGAGGCGGTCTGGCTCTCCCGGATGCGGCCCAGCCCGTCCTCGTAGGTGTGGGAGGTCAGCCACGTGGCGCCGGTGCCGCTGCCCGACTGGAGGCGGCTCACCGTGGTCTTGGTCGGCCCGGTGGGCTGGGCCATCCATCCGCCGGAGGGGATGTCGTAGGCGGCGGTGACAGCGGGAGTGCCGCCCCCGCGCGGATTGGCGTGGGTCCACAGCGCGGTGGTACGGCCCAGCGCGTCGTAGTCGACCTCCGATTCCTTGAGGTTCGCATCGGTGACCTTGACGGTCTGGCCGTGCAGGTGGGAGGCGACCGTGGTGGCCTTGTGGTTCAGAGGCGCGGGGCCGGTCACGGTGACACCGGTGGCGGGCCAGCCCACGGCCGGGCTGTAGGTGATCGTGGTGGTGTTGCCCCGCTCGTCGGTCGTCGTCAGCGGCCTGCCGTACCCGTCGTAGGTGCCGGAGGTGCTGGTGGTGACCGTCGGCGACACCGAGAAGCGGGTCTGGGTGACGTTGCCGTCGGTGGGGGTGTTGGTGGCTGGGTCGCTGCCGCCGTCGTAGAGGGTGACCGTACGCCCTGTGACCGCGCCGGTGGTGCAGCTGTCCCCGGCCCGCTCCTCGACGGTCGAGGGGAAGGCGGTCATCCACTGGCCGGAGGCGGTGTTGCGGGCATAGGTCGTGGACGTGCAGGAGTTGTCGGAGGCGACGCCGTCCTCGCCCTTGTCGTTGACCGTCGCGGGCAGGCCGTCGGCGTTGTAGGTCATGACCTGGTCGGTGTATCTCCAGGTTCCGCCGGTCTTGCGTTCCCTGGTGCGCTCGCGGGTGGTCACTGTCCGCACCGGGTCGTGGATGCCGGGTCCGTTTCCGGTGGTCGTGATGCTGTACTCGTACCGGCTGGACTCGGCTTCGGTGTAGGCCCGGGGGCTGTAGGCGGTCATCGTCCAGGTCTGGTCCTGGAGCGGGCGTCCCTGCAGCTCGCGGGAGTCGGTACGGCTCACGCCGTCGAAGTCGACGATCGTGCCGCCCATGCCGCGGTAGAAGGTGTCGCTGGTGACCGTGTACCGTGCCGGGTCGGTGCCCGAGCCCTCGATCGTGCGGACGGTCTGGTAGCCGCGCCAGTCCGAGGACGGCGGCGCGAGGCCGGGGCCCGCGTAGTCGACCGGGGCTGCCCAGCCGGGCGAACCGAGGTACTCGTAGGCGGTCACCATGTCGGGTGAGGCGCCGACCATGTCGCGTTCGACCACCTGAGTGGCCAGCTGCTTGTAGTGCACGACCCAGGCGACGTTGCTTCCGTTGGTCTGGTCGACCTTGTAGCAGTCGCCCGTGTGGTCGGCGTGGTAGTTGGAGCCGTCCCTGCCGTTGCCGCCCGAGCAGGGGTCGGCTTGGCCGTAGGTCACCTCGGTGCGACCGCCCAGGCCGTTCTGGATGACCCCGATCCGGGGCACCATGCGCCACGACAGCAGGCTTGTCCAGTCCGACATGTCGTCGTAGTGCATCCGCCCGGCCCGCATTACCGCGTCGAAGTCGACCGGCGGCATGGTGATGGAGGTGCCTGCGAGGCCGGTGCGGGAGATCTTGTCGAGCCACATCACCGGGTCGTAGGGGCTCATGAAGTCGGTGCGCGTGTAGATCCACTCGTGGGAGAAGGAGAGCTGCTCGACCGAGTCCCAGTTTCCGGTGGTCGGGTTGCGCGACTCGGCGGTGACGGTCCCGAGCTTCTTGGTGGTGAAGAAGGCCAGGTCCTTGTTGGTGCATCCGGTCGCGGCGGCGCATGAGAGGTCTGTCGGCACGTCGGTCGTGCCTCGGCTCACCCCGCTGAAGCTGGTCCTGGCAGTGGGCACGCTTCCTGCGACCTGGCCGTTGTGCCCCCATTGGACCGTCGTCAGCATTCCGCCCCGGTCGTAGGGCAGGACCCTGGCCTGCTCGCTGGTGCAGCTGGGCAGGCAGAACCAGTTCTGCTCGCGGTCGTAGGCGTAGTCGATGAGGTTCTCGCGGGAGTCCGCCTCGCGGTCCAGGTTCCAGCGCCACACGGCGGTGCAGGTCGGGGGTACGGTCGCGGTGGTGAACTTGTTGTTGCAGGGCTCGCCCGCGTCGTTGCCGACGTACGGCAGGCGCCACTGGGCGTCGGCCGTGGAGCCGAACCGGTAGACCTGGCCGCTCTGGGTCGTCACCCGCCAGTAGGCTTCGCCGTTCGCGCCCCCGGCGACCTCCTCGACCTTCCACCCCAGGTCGGGCACGGTCTTCCAGGTGCCGCCGGTGCGGTCCTTGACGATCTGCGAGGACTGGCCGGCGACGTTCAGCACCAGTTCGGACTGGGTGAGGTCGTTGGTGGAGGAGTCACCGTCGTTCGCGTCGGGAGACTCCCAGCAGACCGCCCCCCGGGAGCCGCCCTCGGTCGCATCCCAGAAGGGGTTGCCTTCCCAGTCGTAGGCGAACTGCAGGCTGCACCGCTGGAAGCGGCGCTCGATGAACCCCGCGTTGAGGTCCCAGCCCGCGCCGACGACCCCGGACTGGTTGTTGGTCCAGGCGCCCTGCCCGTCGAGCGAGGACGCGCTGTACTCCAAGGCCAGGTCGGGACCGTCGCCGCCGGCGGAGGGCGCCTCGGGCAGCGGGTACTGGTAGCTGAAGTCGCCGCTGCTCTTGCCGGCCTGCCAGGTTCCGCTGGGCTTGAGGTCGGTTGCGGTGAAGTTGCCCGAAGGGCCGGACGGGCCAGCCATCAGCGCATAGACGAACCCTCCAGCCGGGGTGGACCCGGACGCGGCCTCGACCTCGGCCACCAGCCGCCCGGCCTTCTGGTCGTTGACCGATTTCACCACGGTGCCCTGCGTCTTGCAGCCCCTGGCCTTCGGGTCGGTCAGCGCACATTCCGGCAGGCGCACGAGTTGGAGGCGCCCGGCGAAGTCGCCTCCGTGTGCGTCCTTGAAGTCCGCATACGAGAAGCCAGCCTTGACTTTGGCCGCCTTCGTTGCGTTATCGGCACGCGACAGGCGTACGGCAAGGCCAGCCGCGCCGAGCTTGCGCACTGCTTCGGCGTTCAGCGTCTCGATCTGCACTTGCCCCGCCGAACCGGCCGCGGCCACCTGCACGGGCAGGTCCCCGGCGGGAGCCAGCTCCTGTGCCAGAGCGACTTGCACCTTGCCGGCTTTCGGCCAGACTGGTTCGCGCCGTTCGGGGCGGGGTGTTGTTTCTTCCGCGCCCTTGCCGTACTTCTTCTTCGGTACGGGTCTGCCGTTGATCGACGGCTCATCGCTCTTGGCGATCGATGCGGCGCTCGCAGCCGCACTCGTCAGTCCGGGGGGAACGCCTACCCCGGAGATCAACACTGCCGCTGCGGTCCCTGTAATTAACGTGACGAACAAAGGTATTCGCGCACGCGTCAAGACATTCCTCCACTCAATGGTGATAACAGAAAGCCCTGCCACAAACCGGACTAAAGGTGATCAACCTAGAGAGTGAATGGATGTAAGGAATCTGTAAAGATCGACTCGGTGGCGGGTTTGAGACGGAGAGTCAGAAGTGGGCCCGGCGGTAGGGAGGTGATTGACTGAGTCCCCTGCTAAAGGCGGGCGAAGGAGGCCGCGCAGCATCCTGGGAGGTTCTGTGTGATGTGCATCACACCTGTCGTCGCTGCTGTGGCGGCAGGTGCGACTGTCAATATTTGGGGCTGGCCTGCCGTGTGTGATTGGGACGGTGTGGCAATGGCGATCAGCATCGGTCGTGCTGAGGAAATGCCGCCCAGAATCCGCACCCGCGTGTCCGACGAGTGGTCGCGGGCAGTGCGTGGATCAGTTCCATCCCCAGGTCGCCCACCTCTCCCGGCGGGAGCCGGTCGATGACCGTGACGTGGCGCTCCCGGTAGGTGGGGATGCCCCTGGGGCCGCAGTCGTACACGCTGAGGCGCAGTCTTTCGGCTAGGGGGCCGAACTGCTTGACCTCCACGACGAACGAGGTGAAGAACGGCCTGTCCGCGCCCCGTGTCACCGCCAGCCGGGCCAGCTCCGACACCGCGATTACGGCGTAGTCGGCCAGGGGGTGCCCCTCGGTCATGTACAGCACGAACGCACGCGTCGGCCGTATGCAGTCCGCGCGGCAGGGGAACAGCCGCCGCCAGACCAGCCCGCCGGGCCTCAGGCGCGCCACAGCCCGTGTCAGCCGTGGGTCGTCCGCACCCGTCGGGGGGACGAAAACCGGCCGCGGTTGTCCCCGGAACACCGGATCGGGCACCTCGGAGATGGGGCCTCCGTGCCGTTGGGGCGCCATCGTCAGCCTGTCGATGTCCATCAGGCACCGCCGTCCTCGTCGGCCCACGCGGGGATGCAGAGCTCGAACCACACGCCGGTGCCGTGCTCGTCCAGGTAGCCGCCCCACCGGTCGGCCAGTCCGTCCACCAGCGCGAGTCCGCGCCCGCCCTCACGGTCGGGGTCCTCGCACACGGGCGCCACCACGACGGCGGGTCCGTTGTCGATGACGTCCAGGCGGATCCGGGCATGCTCGTGGTTGAGGTCCAGCAGTACGGTGACCTCTCCGTCTCCGGAGTGGGAATGCACCACCGCGTTGGTGACCAATTCACTGGTCAGCAGGACAATGACCTCACTGGTCTCGGCTGCTACACATTCCAGGTCAAGGAACTCGTGCACCCACCGCCGAACCCAGGCAACCTGACAAGGAGTACCCGGTATATCCACCCGGCGAGGGAATTCGGCGCCTTGACGAATTCGCGCTGGATGGTCGGTGTCGCCCCACCCGATTCCGACGACCCTCATGCGACCAGCAGCCTTGCTATCCGACGCGCGGAGTCCTCCGCATTCACCGGGATACGCTGATCCCCTCCCCGCCCCCAGGTGAAGAACCATTCCTGATCCTGCGCTGTCGCTTTGACCAGGATTCGGCCGAATGCCGGGTTCCTCGGCCTGAGGAAGGGCGCTTGCTCTGGAACCAGCACGATCGAGACCACACGCCGTAGCTCATGCAACCTCCAGGCCAGGTCGGTCAGGTGGACGTACTGCTCTTGCTGATCACTCGTTTCCATACGTCTGCTCGCTTCTTCACGGCTGCCGGGACGGTGATGCCGTCCGATTGGACGACGCCGGTGTTCGGGTGCCTTTCGAGTAGCTTGTGGAGCTGGAAACGATCGTTGCTCGCAACCGATGACGAACCCACCGCGTTCAAGAGACGTTTGGGACGTTTGAAGTTAAGGTCGAAAACGTCCCGACGCCTGAAGAGCCGAGGTGCTCAGTGGCCAATACGCCTTTACGTCGCGCGATGTTTGCCGCTCAACTCGATGACCGCAGTCTCGCGACTCGATGTGGGGTCGACCCGAAGACGGTGGACGCTGGTTGCAGGACGAGACGCGCATACCGCACCCTCGCCACCAGTGGGCGGCAGCCGAGGCGCTAGGAGTTGATGCAGCCGTGTTGTGGCCAGAGGCAATCCGGAACACCGTCAAGACAGGGCCGGACCGTGAGGTCCTGGCCGTCTACCCCTATAGGTCGGCCTGCCCCAAGTCGGTCTGGCGCTCCCTGATCACCTCAGCGCGGGACGAGATGGTGTTCGCGGGGTACACGAACTACTTCCTGTGGTTGGAGCACCCCAACCTTGCCAAGGTGCTCAAGACCAAGGCCGGGCAGGGGTGCAGGATACGGTTTCTGCTCGGTGACCCGGACAGCGACGTCAGGCGGCGCCGCGAGGAGGTTGAAGCCGTTCCCCTGACCGTCTCCACCCGCATCCACATCTCCCTCAACGAGCTGAAGCCGCTTCGAGACGTGGCGGGCATTGAAGCGAGGTTCGGTGACGAGCACATCGCGATGAGCGTGTTCCGCTTCGACTCCGAGATGCTGGTGACACCGCATCTGGCGAATCTGGTCGGCCACGATTCGCCGATGCTGCATCTACGCCGCTACCAGGACGACGGACTGTTCGACCGATTCGCCTTCCATGCGTCGGAGCTGTGGAAGGCGGGCCGGGACGTCTGGGAAGGCCAGACCTCAGCGGTTGAATCGGCCTAGGCGTCACCTTCGTGTCTCCCGTTTCTGGGTGACCAACTGGGTGACAACGGCCGGACGCACGTGGATCAACGTGGACCGTATGGCCAGGTGAGGGGCGATATCAGCCGTGATCGCACCCTCACCTGCTTTGCCTGATAAGGAAGAGGTCCCAGGTTCAAGTCCTGGTAGCCCCACCCTGTTTTCCCAGCTCAGAGGCCAGATCCCGAACTCTCGGGGCTGGCCTCTTGATCGTTTGTTAGTCATTCGTTAGTGGGACGAGACCTCAGTGGGTGACATAGATCAGTCGTCTGCGGAAGGCGGCGAGCTTCTGAGGCCACGGCGGGAGGCTCTCTCCGGCGGTGACAGGTTCAAGACGGGAACGCTTGGACGTTACCTCTCCTCAAGATCGCGGGTGCCGACGGATCTCCGATTCCCGCCTTGCCCCAGAGACGCCCTCCCGACATCGGTGGCCGGGCTTAGCGCCGGGCCAGCCGACCTGCCGACGGGAGCATCGGAGGACGCTCCTGTGATCGATCTCAGCAGCTATGAGCCGGCCTGGCCCGTCGAGCTGTTCGTTTCCGAGGCCAACCTCATCGTGGCCTCTGCTAGCCGGGACTGGACATCAAAGGCTGAGTTGTTGCTCACCGAGGCATTCCACTGAGCTGGCACCTGTTCGGATTCGAGAGCTTGTCGGCGTGGACCTCCGGATCTGGTCACCCCGGGGCCAGGTGGACGACCTTTGGGAGCGACCCACAGTGCTCACCCAGGAGGAGTCGTTTTGCGAGCTCATCGCTCGAGCCAAAAAGCTCCGTCACTTCACAGAGCCTCGCCCCTATCGGAATCGGCCATCAGCCCCAAGGCATCGACACACCCGGAGTCGGCACGTCACGGATTCACCCTGCTGGTTATGGCATTGCGCAACAGCGGCTATCTTGCTGAGCACTTCGGCCAGGAATGCGTCGACAGTTATGAGGAGCTGCCGGACCCTTCAGCGGGCTTAGAGCTCCGGCTGGGTCTTCCACTCTTGTGGTCGCTCAGCCGCAGGAGTGGGATGAAGACACCTTCTTGGCCTGATCGAGGTCTTCCATAAACCTGGTGTCGCGCCCCGCGACCGTTCCCATCAATCGGTTACTCGCAGAAGCCGGGCTTAAGTACCCGCATCAGCCCTACTGCGTGCGCTCGCCGGGGTTCATGGCAGCGAGTATGTTCGGGATACCTCGCCGGAGGGACGAGGTTCGCAAAGGCGGGTTGACAAATCCTTGCTGGCTAAGGCGGTTCCCTGCCGCCGACCGTAGCGCCGACACCCACGCCCGGGTGCGTCGCGAGTGCATCGACGACTCCGGGGTGGTCGCCCTGCAAATGGCCGGACGCTTGCACCACATCGGTGTCGGGCGAACCCACGCCTAGACCCATGTTCTCCTGCTTGGCGACGATCTCCACGTCCGCGTCGTCGCCACCGCCGCTGACGAACTCCTTCGCGAGCTCGTCATCGACCCCGTCCGTTTTATAAGCCTCAGGCAAAAATACGAACCCCCCGAACCCGTAGGTTCGAAGTTTTCCGATGTCCTGAGACCTCACAGCGACAATGGCGGCTATCAGGCACCTCGCCGAACCATCCCCGTGTGCGCGGGGGCGACCACCGGATGATGCTCTGCCGCATCAGATAGGTGGGACCATTCCCGCGTGCGCGGGGGCGACATCGGCTGGGGCTTGGACAAGGTCCGCACGAGTGGACCATCCCCGCGTGTGCGGGGGCGAGGTGCACACCGGCTCCAAGGCGCTGGGGTTCACAGGACCATCCCCGCGTGCGCGGGGGCGACGATGACCTCCTCTGGCATCCCCTGGTCCAGCAGGGACCATCCCCGCGTGCGCGGGGGCGACCAGCTCGCGGAGCTGCCGACGGGTCATCAGCCCGGACCATCCCCGCGTGCGCGGGGGCGACACCACGATCATGCCCTTGATCAGGCCGCCCCGGGGACCATCCCCGCGTGCGCGGGGGCGACGTCTGGCGCTGCCGTACGAGGTGCCAGATGGCCGGACCATCCCCGCGTGCGCGGGGGCGACGAAGGCGGCGGTGGTGAGGAGGTCGACGATGTCGGACCATCCCCGCGTGCGCGGGGGCGACAGTCCTGGGAAAAGCCCAATCCAGAGACTCGTGGGACCATCCCCGCGTGCGCGGGGGCGACGAAGGGGAGCCATATGAGCGGCTCACCAGTCCGGGACCATCCCCGCGTGCGCGGGGGCGACACTGCTGCACCAACTCCAACATCTCGGCGGCGCGGACCATCCCCGCGTGCGCGGGGGCGACGCGTACCCGGGGGCGAGCCCGACGCGGAAGTTCGGACCATCCCCGCGTGCGCGGGGGCGACGGGCAGGGTGCCGATGTGGCGGTGCAGGTCGCCGGACCATCCCCGCGTGCGCCGGGGCGACCACAGGTGTCCAGCACCGCCGCGGGGAGTGTTGGGACCATCCCCGCGTGCGCGGGGGCGACGAGACGTGGTCCCTCAACGCGGCGGTAATCGCCGGACCATCCCCGCGTGCGCGGGGGCGACTGGGGGATACTGGACACGGTCGTGTCCTCTCTCGGACCATTCCCGCGTGCGCGGGGGCGACAGGCTGCTGAGTGCGGATGCCTGGCCGTGCGGAGGACCATCCCCGCGTGCGCGGGGGCGACTAATCGACGACCCGGTCATGGGCGCTCCCGCAAGGACCATCCCCGCGTGCGCGGGGGCGACGTTCTTAGGTGGCGCAGGTGGCGCAGGTGGCGCGTCGGACAGGGACCATCCCCGCGTGCGCGGGGGCAACGTTCTCGTACGCGCCCCCGCACCCGCGCACACAGGACCATCCCCGCGTGCGCGGGGGCGACAGACCACCGCCCCCGATGCCGAAGGTGAATACAGGACCATCCCCGCGTGCGCGGGGGCGACCGTACGGAGGTACCGAGCCATGTCTGAGTCGTCGGACCATCCCCGCGTGCGCGGGGGCGACAATCTAGTGTCGTCCGCCTGAAATTCGTCGGCAATATTTGGCGAGGGATTCGAGGATTTCCTCAGCGGTCTTTGTCCACACGAACGGCTTGGGATCGGCATTCCACCGATCCATCCAGGCGCGGATATCGCCCTCCAGCGCTTGGACGCTCTTGTGCACTCCTCGGCGGATGAGCTGGTCGGTCAGGTAGCCGAACCAGCGCTCGACCTGGTTGATCCATGAGGAGCCGGTCGGGGTGAAGTGCATGTGGAAGCGGGGATGGCGTGCCGGCCACGCCTTGATCGCCGGCGTCTTGTGAGTACCGTGGTTGTCGCAGATCAAGTGGATGTCGAGCTCGGCCGGAACCGTCTTGTCGATCGTGGTGAGGAACTTCTTGAACTCTGCGGCGCGGTGCTGGCGGTGCAGTTCGCCGATGACGGTCCCGTCGGCGACGTTGAAGGCGGCGAACAGGCTCGTGATGCCGTGGCGGACGTAGTCATGGGTGCGCCGCTCGGGCATGCCCGGCATCATCGGCAGCACAGGCTGCGACCGGTCCAGCGCCTGAATCCGGGACTTCTCGTCCACGCACAGCACCACCGCGCGTTCCGGCGGGTCGTGATAGAGCCCCACCACGTCGACGACCTTCTCCACGAACAGCGGATCGGTCGACAGTTCGAACGTTCCGGTGCGATGCGGCTTGAGATCGAAGGCTCGCCAGATCCGGCCGATCGTCGACTCCGACAAGCCGCTGCGCCGCGCCATCGAAGCGCGTGTCCAGTGCGTGGCGCCGGCCGGGGTTTCCTCCAGCGTGGCCACCACCACCTGCTCGACCTGATCCAGACCGATCGACGGAGGTCGGCCCGGACGCTGCTCATCGATCAGCCCGTCCAGCCGCAGGCGCAGGAACCGATGCCGCCATTTGGACACCGTGTCCGGGTGCACCCGCAACCGCTCGGCGATCCGCTTGCTGTCCCCGCCATCCGCACACGCCAGCACGATCTTCGCGCGCATCGCCAGGACCTGCGCGGACGTGGCCCGCCGCGCCCACCACCGCTGCAACACCACCCGCTCTGCATCGGACACCGTCAACTCCGCCTTGGGCCGACCCGTGCGAGCGTCGTCGGACAGTGCCTTCAGCCCGTCCCGGGCGAACGCCGCACGCCGTTTGCGGACGGTACTCTCGGCCAGGCCCAGATCTCGCGCCACCTGTGCGGTGCTGATCCCCGGCCCTGCACACGCCAATACGATCCTCGCCCGGACCGCCAGCCTCGGCGACTCCGCTGACATGCCGATCAGCCGAGCCTGTTCGCTCTCGGATAAGCGGATTTCCACTGCTGACGGTCCTGGATGCGCCACAGCCAACACCATATGGATTTACCTGGCGAATTTCAGGCGGACGACACTAGCAAGGAAAGGGCGAATGATGGGACTGGGACCATCCCCGCGTGCGCGGGGGCGACCAGTGGTCACCGCATTTGGGCTTGCTGGTGCCGGGACCATCCCCGCGTGCGCGGGGGCGACCCCGTACCCTGCATCGCGGATGCGTCGACGAGGGGACCATCCCCGCGTGCGCGGGGGCGACTCACCGACTGCGTACAGCGGGATGTCGACCGTCGGACCATCCCCGCGTGCGCGGGGGCGACCTGTGGGGAGATCGACCCTGCTACCGGCCGAGCGGACCATCCCCGCGTGCGCGGGGGCGACGAGTGCTGGACATAGTGCCAAATGCCCTTAGTCGGACCATCCCCGCGTGCGCGGGGGCGACGCGCTGTTGTTTTGGATGACCAGAGAGGTACGTGGACCATCCCCGCGTGCGCGGGGGCGACGGTGACGGCGTTCACCGCGAAGTGGCCGGCTGAGGACCATCCCCGCGTGCGCGGGGGCGACACTCGCTGACCTGCTGGTTTACTGAGCAACAGGCCGGTTTTCATTCGGTTGGAAACGGCGGCGGGCGGACAGGATAAGCCCGTCGTAATCAGTGGGATGCCAGCGATCTTTGCCGGCGGTGCGAACGCTCCAGCCCTGCTCATTGCGGGCAGGCTCCACAAGTATGGCCTGTCCGTCACCGATACGGACTGCGAGCAGTTCCCACAAGCGTTCACGGATACGGCGGCTGGGATTACCGACGAACACCCCGGCGTTGACTTCGACCATCCAGCGCGTGAGATGTCCGCGAAGACCTTCAGGTGCGGCGATCAGGACGATAACGGTCATGAGTCCACCCCGGGAACATCGAATTCCGGACCGATGAAGGCAATGTGATCGTCTCCCATCGTCGGCTGAACAAGGTCGAGGCCGAGATTGATGACCAGATCGGATTCGCTGGACCAGTTCGTGCCGCCCGCGACGGCTCCGGACCGGTCGTCCCAGAGCTGGTTCACGTCCTCTTCGGGAAGGTCTGCTCCCTCTGGGGCCAAAAGAGCCTTGATATCAGCGACGATGCGGGTGAGCAGCTTGGTCTGCGCGATGCGGTCACGCAGACCGGTACGGGCGTCACGTTCGTCGGTGAGCCCCCTGGCAGCCAGGTCAAAGGCCAGTGGGATGGTGTAGTCGGCCTTGTAGAGGTCGGCCACGTCCAGGACGAAGGAGATCGCCGAGCCGGTGTGGATGAACCCCAGCCCCGGGCTGGCCCCGATGCCGACGATGACAGCGTGGCAGATGCCGTACAGGGCGGTGTTGGCGGCCGACAGCAGGCGGTTGACATCGTCGCCTGCGGCATAGGCGTCACCGGTGCGGTACTCCCTGCGGCTCCAGGCCACACCGGTGCGCTGGGAGTGTGCTTGATAGAGCTTGCCGATGCGGGCTCCCTCTCGGCCACGAAGCTGCTGCATCGTGGCGGTGGAGACGTCCTCTCCGGGAAAGCGCATGCCATACATGGCGCGAGCGACGTTCAACCGCTCCTTGGGCCGGGTGACCAGCCAAGCCTGGCGATGCAAGAGCCCGGCGCCGCGTGACGGGCCGAGTCCTGCGGCGTACATGCGAACCCCCTGCTCACCGACCCAGCACACGGCGGTGCCGGAGTCGGCGAGCAGGCGGATCGCGCCGTGGGTGACTCGGGTGCCCGGGCCTAGCAGCATGACCGCGACCATCGCGGCGGGGACACGGACGGTTTCGCGTTTGTTGATGACGACCACGGCGTTCTCATCGCGGTCGATGTGGCTGCGTTCCACATAGACGCTGGAGACGCGGTCGCTGATGCGGTGCAGGTCGTGAGGGTGGGCCTTCCACCAGATGTCGGCCATCTCGGCCTCACCTGCCGCTTGGCAGTGAGGCGAGGGTGAGCAGCCCGCATCCGTAGGCCTTGGCCGGGCCGATGCCGTTGACCAGAGCGTCGGCCAGCAGAGTGGTGTCGGTGACGCATAGGCGGCCTTCGAAGGTCGCGGTGTGCAGGACGACCCGCCGGCCTCTGCCGCCTTTGGCGAACACCTGGCGTTCTCGGGCGATGAGCCGTACGTCAGGGGCAGGAGTGCCCTTGTCGGCACCGCTGCCTGCATTGTCGGGGGCTTGGATCTCGGGGTCGGTGCGGGCTGCGGGGATCTGAAAGCCGCAGCGAGCCGCGCGGCCGAGGAGCCAGCCGAGTTGAGCGCTTGCTGTGCGGTGGTTGAGGCGAAAAGACCGGGTGTATCCCTCTGCGACCCGCTTGGCCTGGGCCTCGGTGAGCTTGTCGGGGCGGTTGGTGTTCTGGACGGGGTTGGCCGTCAGCCGGAAGGCGAACTCCCGACCGGGGGCGATCCGGCCTAGGAGGGGCGCGTAGTCGGCGATGGCGAAGTGCTCGCCATCCGCGTCCGGCCAGCCTGCTGCCTCGACGATGTGGGCCCAGTCGGGTTTGGACTGGGTCAGGACGAACAGAACAGGACGGTGTGGGTTGTCGATGTCCAGTCGCCACAGGAGTCGCTCGCTGTCGGGTGCGGCGGGTATTCCCGCGCAGACGTAGGAGTGCATGACTCTGGGGCTGGCGAGCATCGCACGGCTTTGCTCACGCAGCGGGTTGATCCTGATGCGGGACAGGTAGGTCATCGGCGGTCACCAGCCCAGCAGAGCGAAGGGATCCTGTGGGGAGCCGGGCCCCTCAGACGGCCGAGGGTTGGGAAAACCCGTGGGGATCGACCGCCACAGGTGCGTGACCCTGCGGGTGGTGTGGCGGCGGTCATGAGGGTCGAACGACAGCGGTTCATCGTGCAGGATCTGATCGCCGTCGTCCGCCTCGACGGTCACCATCCGGTCGATGCGGGCAAGTCGGCCGTGTCTCTTCTCGAATGCGGTGCGAAGGTGTGTGCCGGCCTGCCACGGCTGGTTGGTCAGTGCCTCCAGGATCGGCTCGGTGGTGATTCCGAGCAGGATGGGTTGGGAGGGAACGCAGGAGCGCCGTCCCAGGGCGAGCGGGAAGGCGGGGTGGGTGACGGCCTCGGCCAGGGTTTCCATGATTGCCGCCGGTCCTGCGAGAGCGGCCACGAAGACCGCGTCCTGCAGGTAGAAGCGCTGCGTGACGTGCGTGTACTTGGGAGGCGAGGTCGGTTTCTGGATGCCTTTGGCGGACACTCCGGCCTGAGGCAGGGGACGCCCCTGGTAGTCGCTGACGGTGTGGTAGTCCCGCAGAAGGCTGCCTTCCTGGTCCACACGGACACCCATGGACAGACCGAGCAGGTCACCGAGCGGCGTCTCCCGGGAGTGGCCGCTGGCGGCGGCGAGCAGCCCGACAACTCCGGACTTGGTCGGTTGCGGCCTGGTGTCTCGCCGGTTGAACATGCTCTGATCGCCCCAGGACTGCATCGGGCCGGCCAGCCTCAGCAGCAGTACGGCTTGCGCCGCGTCCTCCGTGGCCATCAGCGCACTGCCCATGAAGTGGTCAGGGTTTCGTTCAGGCCGGACAGCAGTGTGTTGAAGGGCTGGTTGGCGCCGAACGCCTTGGCGAGCACATCGTCCTCGAAGGCGTGGCAGGCGGCGAAGAACGCAGGCTGGTCGCCCCACTGCTCAGTGGAGCGCGTGTACTCCTCCGCCAGCCGTCTGGCCGAGGCGGCGGCGATCCCGTTGGTTTCCTTGACGGGAGATTCGAAAGCCGTGACGAGGTTGACCGGCTGGTCGTTTCGGACCACGACCGCGACCAGGCTGGGGCGGGTGCGATGGGCGAAGGAGTTGATATGGCCGGTCGGTACCGATAGCGCGAACGCCTGGGCGAACTTCCCGACTGCATCGATCGCGGCATCGACGCTGCCGAGGTTGTCCACCAGCTGGTGGACACCGACCGTGGCGTACCGGTAAAGCGTTGCGGCGTTGAATCCGATGTTGCCGAGCATGCCGGCGCCGGATTCGTCTGCCTCGTTCTCGTCATCCACTGCCGTGTAGTAGTCGGATTCGAGATTGCAGGCGTGGGTGGAGATGGCGTGGGCGACCTGGGTGGCCGCGTCCACGTTCAGGGAGGCGATGTCGGCGACCATACGTCCGAACAGGGCCACGCCGATCGGATGGCCGCTCTTCAGCCGGTCGGCGACGGCCAGCTTCTTGGTCGCCTCCTTGAGCTGGTCGTCGTCCAGCCCGGCCAGGTCCTGGGCCTGGTCGGCGATCAGGTCGACGATCTCGTCCAGCTGCCGGTAGCCGAAGAACAGCAGGTACGCGGTGTTCCCGGCTTTCTTCCCCGCTTTGATGCCCAGTGGCTCCAGCAGTGCCGCGGCGATCCGGGCGGCGGCCTCAGGATCGACTCCGGTCCGCAGTGCGACCCGCTCGGCCAGTTGCCCGGCGATGCGCTTGGTTCGCGTGCTCTGGTCGGCCTCGGGCAGTTTCTCGTCGAAAGCCCTGCGAGCGGCGCGTTTCCATGCCTGGGAGGAGACTCGGGCACGGCGCACGCCACCGAATACGGCGTCTTTCGGATTGCCCTGATCGTCCCTGTTCAGGTTTGCGGGGGGAACAGTCTGAATGATGTGGAAATCGACGTATTGCCTCTTGGGCATGGTTGTCTCCGTTGATGGCTGAAGAAGGGGGCTGTCAGGCTTCGGCCTTGTCTTGTCCCTCTGGCGGCTTGCGCTTCCACGCCTGGTAGTCCACAGCCCATTGGCGACGCGCAGCACGACGGCCGTCCTCGTCACGCCATTGGAGGATGAGCCGCATGAGGTTGTCGTAATCGAGTGGCTGGCCGATGGTGTGCAGCAAGTCGACCAGCCCGCGCAGCCGGATCAGCAGCGATTCTTGCGTGGTGGTCGTAGCCGCCGCCTCCACCCGATCGTCGATCGCGCTCGGACTGAAGCGGTCATGCTCACGGAGCAGGAGCAGGGCCTTGCCCAGTCGGAGGCCGGGCCGATGCATCGAGATCGCCTTGGACTGCTGGTGCAGCCCGTACAGGGCGAGCGCGGCGTGCTCGGCCTTCTGCTCCTCGGACGCCTCGCCGCTTCGCGCGAGATCGTCATCGATCTCGCAGGCGTAGTAAGGCCACATTCGCGGAACTTCACCGAAACCTCGCCCAAGACCGGCGCGCATCGCCGCCAGATCCTCGCCGGGGGGCGGCCCCAGCGGACGCTTCGTCCACTTGTCCTCCCGCCATGTTCCATCGGATTTCACACGGTCCCAGTACAGCCTCGGCATCTCGTCTCTCCGCTTGGTGGATGCGTGGGGGAAGCCGCCGAGCCACGGGTTCTTGTCGGCATAGCGCGGCAAGGCCGCGGCCACGTTGCTCCGCAGCCGCGACTCCGCCTGACCGAGACCGACGTTCTTTCCGGGGTCGTCTTCGCCGCCGCTTTGGCGTGGCCCGAACACAGATTCCGGCAGGGCGGTGAACAACGTGTCGGCGATCTCACGTGCTATGCGGAAGGCGACCTGCTCCCAGGCCAGCAGCACTGCTTCCAAGCGCTCGTCGTCCAGTCCGGCCACGTGGCCGAGGATCCGGCGGACGACCGGGTCCAGCAGATGGAGGAGCTGCTCCCCGGGACGCTG
Source organism: Sinosporangium siamense (assembly GCF_016863435.1). Classification (GTDB taxonomy): domain Bacteria; phylum Actinomycetota; class Actinomycetes; order Streptosporangiales; family Streptosporangiaceae; genus Sinosporangium; species Sinosporangium siamense. The sequence goes on along the minus strand of NZ_BOOW01000052.1, from coordinate 42,786 downwards.
GCCCTTGTCCCATGGGATCGGGTCCAGCCCGGAGGCGCGCCGCAGGTCGGCCGACAGGCGGTTGATCGCCCGGTAGAGCCGCTCCGCCTGGCCGGTCATCTCCACCAGCACGCCGTACATCTCGGTGTCCGGCTGGAGCGCGGCGACCGGCAACGGCATCAGGTCGTGGTAGACGTCGTCGATGACGGCTGACTGGGTGCCGTAGCTGATGCCGAAGGCCTCGACCCGCAAGGGGTAGTCCTGCGGGAGCGCTCCAAGTGCGCGCAGACCCGCCGCCTGTCGAAGGAGGCTGCTGGTCTCGACCGACCCGCTTTCCAGGTCGCTTTGGTGGATGGCCAGCAGCGCTTCCATGCCGCGCCAAACGGCCTTCCCCGGAACATGCCGGCGTGGCTTGCGGTCGGCTGCCTTGGACTTGGCGACCGGTTTGTCATACTTCCAGGCTGTGTGCGGCTCCCACTCTGGGATCTCGCGCAGGCGGTCGCCCGCCGCCACGATCACGCGCCTGACGCGCACGCCCTGGGCCGTTTGCTCGGGTATGAGACGGATTCGGCGGGACTGCCATGTCCACAGCCCGAGCAGCCCGTCGGGGTCACCGGCCGGGTTCCAATCGGCCGGATTCCGGCCTGGAGCAGAGGGGCTAGATCGCCAGTGCGGAGTTCCGAGCATTGTCTGCGGCCCGATGGGCAGGTTCAGCAGCAGCGTCTCATACAGTGTGCGCCCGACGGGGACGAGAACACCTAGCTGCCCCAGCGGACCTGTCGGGTTCCCGGTCGTCTTGCCCGCCTTGGCTCTATCGTCGCCCTTCGCGCCGGTTTTGATCGCCGCGGTGTCCCAGCAGTGCGCGTGCACCACCCAGCGCATCGCTTCGGCAGGGGTCAGGTCGGGCGGTTCGGCCTCGGTCCGTGTCGCGAACAGCGGAACGTTGTTTCCGGTGGATTCCGTCGCCACCAGCAGCCCTGCGCCTTTGGTCGCTCCGTTCGCGGCCTCCAGCGTGCTGACCTGGGCGAACGGCGTATCGCCGAAGGCTTGGAACCGGGCACCATGTTCGGCTAGGTATGCCCGTATCTGGTCGCACTCGTCCTTGGTGAACGTTTCGGCTTCGAAACGCTTTCGCCATTCTGTTTGGTCCCTGGGCAGACGTCCCAGGGCGTCCGCGAGAACCGGCAGCAGCACCTGCCTCAGCAGCGCGGGTACCTGAGTCGGAGATTCGACGACCAGGTCGGTGAACGTGTGCGCCTCGACCAGTGCTTTCTCGATTCCTACCTGGATCACCGCACCACAGTCGCGTTTCCGTAGCCGCAGCCACTTGTCGTGCGCCAGGTCGAACTGCTCTATCACGGCCCGCCTCGAAGGAAGGTGACATACCAAGGGACAAGTCAGGGGTGAGCGTAGAGGCAGGCGCCGACATTTTCCGCCTCACCAATAATCATCGGACCGCATTCCATTTTTCGGATGATAAGTATTGGAATATCGGACGGGTGACTCGCTGGGGTGCCGAGTATGCCGATCGGAGGCTGCCCCAGCGGATCACGCCATCAAGCGCCCTCCCCGAGATCCGGTGTCATGGCCGCGGAACAGAGCTGCGTCAGCAGAGTCGCCGCAACCTCTTTAGAACCCGGCTGGCCTCGTCCAGGTCCTGGATTACACGCTCCAGTTCGACGATGTGCCGCACGCGGGCGTCCACGGATGTCCTCTGCGGGGAGCGCCCGGTCCCGGCATCGCGGACCCAGGTCCGTAGTGAGCTCGGAGCCACGCCGTACTCGCGCGCGACCTGGGAGAACACACCCCAGGGCGCTCCGGTTTCCTCGATGATCTCCTCGTACCTCCGGACAGCCCGACGTTTCAGCTCAGGTGTATAGCGCCTCCGAGATCGACGTAAGTGCGCTGCGTCATCCATGAAACCCCTCCTGACGAATGCGTTTGCTCTAGGAGCGGGATCCTACTGACAGCATGGGTCGTCATGCAGGGAATCGGCACAGGAAATTCGGCTGCCCAGTCTTGATGCGAGGCACCTGTCAAAGCTGGTTGACTGGCTGTGGCACGGCAGCCCTGATAGACCTCGCCGACGCGAGGATGATCCAGCGTTAGCTCTGGCATGGCCCGTCAAAGGGTCGTGGACCCCGCGCACGCGGGGATGAGCAACACGAACTTCACGACTGCCAGCGCGCGTTCCCGGAAGGGCGCACACAGCCGTGTGCCCGGCTGGTCACGATGTTGTCGCGACCAGCCGGGCACGCTGGTGATCTTGAGCAGCTCAGCTCGTTACTCAGTCTTGTCGATGACTAGTCCCAACTCGACGTCGTAGCGGACTGCGAAGTGGTCCAGGCGTGTTCCGAATCCGGCTTGGAGTCTCAGCGCCCGGCTGTGGCGCAGCCATGGGTGCCCCCGCCAACCCGCCAGAGGCTGGAGTTCCTTTTCGGCCGCCGCGGTGAGCTTGGTGGGGAGGCGCACCGTGCCGCCGAGGACTTCGTCCACCAGGTGGGGCGGCACCTCTCCGCCGCCGAGCAGGCGCCCTCCCTTCCAGGAGGTGTATCCGTCGTCGTCCTCGTAGACGATGACGACTTCGACGCTGGGCTCGCCGTCACGAACGATCGCGTGTACGACCTCGTCGGTGCCTTTGGCCTCCGCATAGTGCAGACCCTCCAGCGTTGTGTTCTCGTACTCGGCGAATCGGGTCAGCAGGAACTTCTCGGCGCTCTTGGCACGACCCCGCTGTTCCTCCTCCCATACGGCGAATGCCTCTTCTTCCTCCTCCGCCCATGCCTCCGGCACAACCGCTTCCTTGCCGTAGACAGCGGCGACCAGGGCCGGGACCTGACCTGGGATGTCCCAGTGTGATCCGTCGACGGCGCACACAAGCGCGGCCGTACGCAGCAGCAGGTAGCGGCCATAGATGGCCTCGCTATCCCGCAGAATCCATGGGGCACGTGCTTCCGAGGCGTTGAAGCCCGTGATGACAACACGCGGTGCTCGCAGCCGCTCGGGGCGGGGAACAGCGTCATGGCGATGGAGCCGGCCGATGCGCTGAAGCAGCAGGTCGATCGGCGCAAGGTCGGTGATCAGGATGTCGGCGTCGACGTCGAATGACTGCTCGGCGAGTTGAGTGGCGACCAGGATGGTCCGCTTACGAGGAGAGCCGGACGGCCCGAGGCGAGACAGCGCGGCCTCAGTGCGGTCCGCGCGGTGGGCGGCGTGCAGACGACCGTGCAGGAGGAAGACGTCGCTCTTCCTGAAGTGGGAGCACAGCGCTTCGTATGTGTCCTGAGCGCGATCGACGGTGTTGCGGATCACCAACGCGCATCCGCCGTCCCGCAGTTGGTCGACCAGAAGTGCGACGACTTCTGCGTAGGGCTCCTCTATCGGCTCGGGTGCCTCCTTCGAGGCTTTGGCCCTGGGGAACTCGGGGATCACCTCGACCCGCACGGGGAGGTCCTTGCGCCACGAGGTACAATTGCCGACAAGCACACGCGGTCTCCCGTGCTCCAGCCAGGCCGCGGTGACGTTCGGGTAGCCGCCAGGGGCGGGCAGGTCGAAGGCCGGCGCTTCCTGACGCCAAGAGGCACCGGCGAGATAGGCCTCCGTAAGGGCACGCCGCTGAGCGGGCGGCAAGGTCGCGGAAAGCAGGATGACCGGAACCCGGGCCTGCCCCAGCCAGCGCAACCCCTCCAGCAGGAACTGGGACATGTAAACGTCAGCGGCATGTACCTCGTCCAAAATGACGATCTTTCCTGCGAGGCCTGCCATCCGCAGCATCACGTGCTTAGTGCGGGTCGCGGCGAACAGCAACTGGTCGATCGTCCCCACGACCAGCGGAGTCAGCAGTCCGCGTTTACCGCCAAGAAACCATTCCGCAGGAGCGAGCCGTTCAGGCTCTTCTTCGGCGGTGAATCCGGAAAACTCATACAGAGCGTCTTCTTCGATCGTTCCGTACATGTCGTCGGGCCTATCCCCGGCCTCGGTCAGGAGCGTCTGCCACTCCCGGTTGAAGCGGCGCTTGCCGTGGAGAAGCGCTACTTGGGATTCCAGTCCCGGTGACACCTTGCCTGCCCAGGCGCGCACCTGAGTGAAGATCGGGTCGCTGGTGGCCTGGGTCGGCATGCCGACAAAGACACCGTCAGCGCCGAACCGGGCCGCCAGGATCTCCGCTGCCAATAAGGACGTATTGGTCTTTCCCTCCCCCATCGGCGCTTCGACGATCAGCAGTCCCGGGCCGGTCATGCGCCTGGCGACATCCATCACCATCAGCTGCGAACGGCGTGGCACCTGTCCGAAACGGTCTTGGAATGCCTCTGGCCCTGGAAGCTCAAGCTGCCCCCAGCCGCCACGTAGGCCCAACCGCTTCCATGCCTTGGCAGCCCGGGCGCGGGACGCTTCCAGGCTCGCCTTCTTCAGGTCGTCGATTCCGTCAAAGTGCCGCTCGTCGCTGGCGATCCAGTCGGCCATCACCACCAGACCGCTGAGATGTAGTTGATCGGCGCGGCTGGGCACCTTTGCGGGCTGTACCTGTTCCAGGCTGTCGAATCCGAGTTGGCGGGTGAGGACTTCGACGACTGCCGACTGCGCCCGGCGCCATGCGGGCCCCTTGCCGTGCAGATGCCCCAGAGCGGAGACCGGCTCATTGAGCTTCGCCGCCGGAGGGAACCTTCCGTGGTGCCCGGCGACCAGCGGCCATATCCACGAGACTTGCTCCTCAGGCCATCCGGCTTTGCTGAGCACGTCTCGGATGAGTTTTCCGCCGGCTTGGTCGTGCTGCCAGCGCTGCTGTCGCTTGGGGACCCAGGTGAGGCCCGCTTCTTGGACGGCTCGCGCCCCGGCCTCATCCATTCGCTGGAAAGCCGGTGTTGCCTTCCCGCAGTCATGAATACCACACAGCCAGGCGAAGAATCGCCGCCCCCGCCCAGGCCCGCCGGCCACCTCATCCAGCAGCTTTTGCGTGGACACGGCCAGGTATCCGTCCCAGATCTGCTCAGCTACCGCGGCCGTGTCGAGGAGGTGACATATCAGCAGATTCATGCACCCTGCGGCCTTAGCGGCCGATTTGCCCCACAACGCACCCAGCTGCCGCACCAGACTCGGGTCTCCGAGAAAACCAAGTTCCCGCTCGTCCAAGCCACACCTCATCGAGCCCGACCTCACCGAGTGGGACACTAGATATCCCGACCGACAATCCCCTGAAACGCACAGCGCAGCAAGGTCAGCATGAGATCCATAAGCCGTATCGAACCGAATGAAAAATAGCTTCTGGCGTAGAAGAGGCCCAGGTCAGCGAGTGTCGGCCCCGCGCACGCGGGGATGTTCCCCTCAACCCCACCCAGATGGAAACCCTGGTGCTGTCGGCCCCGCGCACGCGGGGATGTTCCGACGAGACTCGGCTGCATGGGGACCGGAGGATCGTCGGCCCCGCGCACGCGGGGATGTTCCGGCGACGCCTGAGCAGCGCGACGCTATCCGCGAGTCGGCCCCGCGCACGCGGGGATGTTCCGAGGCTCATCACGCCGCCGCAACGCTCGCGCCGGTCGGCCCCGCGCACGCGGGGATGTTCCCCCGAGGGGGACCAGTGAGCGCACGTGAGGGACGTCGGCCCCGCGCACGCGGGGATGTTCCCGACGAGTAGAGCACCTCCATCGTCGCGGCGTCGTCGGCCCCGCGCACGCGGGGATGTTCCCTCATCGGGCTCACCAGGGCAGCCAACGCCGCGGTCGGCCCCGCGCACGCGGGGATGTCCGCAGGCCGCGGTGACCGGTCGGCAGTCATGGCCGCTACGGAACGACCTTGTTGAGGGTGGCCTGGTACTTCCTCGCCTGCGAGGGCAGCAGCTCCTTCGCCAGCCTGAGGACGACGCCTCGGCGGACGTAGGTGTACTCCCCGAGTACCGAGGCGCGTTCGCCGATCTCCTGGATGTAGTCGCGCCGTTTCTGGGCCTGGGACGCCTTGGCGAAGACTTCGACGCTGCCTTCGTGCTTGCCGATCCACAGCACCGCTTTACTTGTGTATCCGTGGGGGCGGCCCATCATGTGGTTCGGGTCGGTGCGCTCGTTGTAGATCCGGCCGAGCCGGATTTTGAGTCCTCGCTTGGCGAGGGCACGGATGACGCCGGCGGCGTCCAGCTTGGGCGCGGCCTGGGCGAGTTTGGCGGGGGCGAGTGCGGGCGTGGCTATCGGGGTTGCTGCAGCGGCGTTGGTCGTGGGGGCCGGCGCGGTTCCGCCGCAGGCGGTGATGAGGGTGGCACATAAGAGCAGCGTGAGGGTGCGCACGGTCTTCATGGGTCTCCGATCCTTTGGTGATTACTGCGCCCCCGACGTGTGGCATCGTGCCATGGCCGGGGGCGGGCAATTGCTATTCCGGCGAATCGTCGCCGGTTGGGGGTTTTGCGCACCCGCCCCGTGTTGGGGAAGGTGGGGCGGGTGCGCGGGCACCGTGGCGAGTCAGGGCGTCTCGGTGCCGTCTGCGGCCTGTTGGTGTGGGTTCAGCCGCAGGGCGGGGGGTTCGAACGACGCTGATCCGGGCCGGCAGATCGGGTTCCCCGATCAGTCCGACGCTAGGTGGCAATGGCTCGGACGATGCGAGTGAACAGCGCCGGTAGGCGGGCCGCGGTGGGCACGATGAGGCGGGCGGTGCGCTGTCTGCGTGCGGCGACCAGGAGCGCTCCGGCGAGTAGCCGGTGTCGGCGGGTCAGCCGTGACCAGGCTCGTTCGTAGTCCTGGGGCCGGTCGGCTGCCAGGCAGCGGACGAGGGCCTGGGCCGTCACCGCGGCCAGGCACAATCCCTCGCCGGTGATCGCGTCGGTGTAGCCGGCCGCGTCGCCGACGAGCAGGACGCGTCCGGCCACTCGCCGCCGCACCCGCTGCCGCAGTGGCCCTGCGCCGCGTACCGGGGTGGCGGTGGGGCCGTCGAGGCGGGCGCGGAGGTCGGGGAAGCAGGCGAGGTGCTCGTCGAAGCCGCCTCGCCGCTGGCTGAGGATCGCCACACCGACCAGGTCGTCGCCCACGGGGGTCACGTACGCCTCCCCGGCCTCCGACCAGTGCACCTCGACATGGTCCGACCAAGGGGTGAGGTGGTAATGGCGGCGCTGGCCGTACCGTGCGGGGGCGCGGCCGGGAAGGCCGAGCCGCAACTGGGAGCGGAGCGGGGAGTGCAGGCCGTCGGCCGCGACGAGCCAGCGCGCCCGCAGCCCCGCGGCCTCCACGCCGTCCGCGTCCTGGCGCGGGTGCTCGACCTTGCCCGAGACCACGGGGATGCCGAGTTCGGCGGTGCGCGCGGCCAGCGCGGCGTGCAGGTCGGTGCGCCGCACGCCGAGGCCGGTGGAGTGTCCGAATGCGGCTCGCGCGCGGGTGCCCGCGGCGACGTAGTCGATGCCCAGCAGTGGATGGCCGCTTAGCCGTACGCCCATCGACCGCAACGCGGCGACGCCGCCGGGCATCAGCCCTTCGCCGCAGGCCTTGTCGATCGGCGCGGTGCGGGGTTCGACGACCACGACCCGCAACCCGGCCAGGGTGCCGTGGATCGCCGTGGCCAGCCCGGCCGGGCCGCCTCCGGCCACGATGACGTCGATCACGGAACCTCACCGAGCATGGCGAGCGCCTGGTTCTCGCAGCGGATGCGCTCCCTCATGAGCGCGGCGTTCAGCACGGTGAAGATCAGCGCGGTTGTCCACGCGCTGTGGACGAGGGGCAGCGCCACCCCCTCGACGGCGACGGCGATGTAGTTGGGGTGGCGCAGCCAGCCGAACCGGTATGGCCCGCTCCGGACGAGCGGCAGCCCCGGAACCACGATCACCTGGGTGTTCCAGCGCGGTCCGAGCGCCGTGACGCACCACCACCGCAACCCCTGGGCGGCCACCACGAGCGCCAGCATCGGCCAGCCCAGAGCCGGGATGAAGGGCCGGTCGGCCACCCATACCTCGGCCAGGCAGCCGGCGAGCAGCCCGGTGTGCAGGGCGACCATAAAGGGATAGTGGCCCTGCCCGCGCACGATCGCGCCGCGTTCCATGCTCCAGCGGGCATTGCGGCGGGCGACAACGAGCTCGGCCAGGCGTTCCAGGCCGACGAGCAGGATGAGTACGGGATACCAGGGCATGGGCACCTACCAGCGCAACAGGACGAGTTCGGAACAGAACCCCGGGCCCATGGCCATCAGCAGCCCGGCACTGCCCGTCGGCGGAGCGGGCCCGCGCATCGTGTCGGCCAGCACGTGCAGCACCGAGGCCGACGACAGGTTGCCGATGGCGGCCAGCGAGCGCCAGGTCACCCCCAGCGACTCGCGGGGCAGGTCAAGAGCTTCCGCGACGGCCTCCAGCACCTTGGGACCGCCCGGGTGGCAGACCCAGGTGTGCACGTCTTTGCTGGTCAGACCGTGTTCGGCGAGCAGGCCGCCGACGTCGTCGGGGAGGTAGGCGCGCACGATTTCGGGCACTCCGGCGTCGAGCACGATGCCGAGGCCGCTGTCGCGCACCTCCCACCCCATGACTCTCTCGCTGCAGGGATACAGGTGGCTGCGGGTCGCCACCACCTGTGGCCCCGCCGTACGGCCTGAGCCGCGGATGACGACGGCAGCGGCGCCGTCGCCGAACAGGGCGCTGGCCACCAGGTTGGCCACCGAGGCGTCGCCCTGCTGCAGGGTCAGCGAGCACAGCTCGACCGACAGCAGCACCGCCACGTGGCCGGGCCAGCCGAGCAGGTAGTCGTGCAGCCGTGCGATGCCCGCCGCCCCGGCGACGCACCCGAGCCCGAAGATCGGAATGCGTTTCACGTCGGGGCGCATCTTCAGCCGCCCGGCCACCCTGGCCTCGATCGAGGGCGCCGCGATGCCGGTGACCGAGGTGAACATGATCACGTCGACGTCGGCAGGGGTGAGCCCGGCCTGCTCCAGAGCGCCGGACACCGCTTCGGCGCCGAGGTCGACCGCTGCGGAGATAAACGCGTCGTTGGCTGCGCCGAACCCATCGAGCTTGCGATATTCCTCCAGAGGAAGGACCAGATGGCGGGATTCGACCTGCGCACTGCCGTGCAGTCGCTTGAGCAGACCTTGGTCGGCGCCTTCCGGCAGGAAGACCTGCGCGGCCAGCTCGGTGATCTCGGCCTGGGTGTAACGATGCGTTGGCACTACGCCGTGAACGGCGGCGATGCTGCTCATAGCCAACGATTGCCCTGATCGGTGGTTACTATGCCCAGGAAACGGCATGGATCGAGGTCGCGTGCGAACGCTCAGAGGGCTCGCGGACGCCTGTCATTCCGGCCCGACGGTCACGGTGACCGTCCTGGTCACCGCGGTGGCCGTGGCGAGTGGCCGTGACCTGGCGGGGGTCGTGCTGGTGGCCGCCGCGGTGCTGTCCGGGCAGGCGTCGATCGGCTGGTGCAACGACGCCGTCGACGCCGAGCGCGACGCCGCCGCCGGACGCACCGGCAAGCCGATCGTGGCCGGCCTGGTGAGCGCGGCGACCGTGCGCCGCGCGGCGCTGGTCGCGCTGGTGTTGTGCGTGCCGCTGTCCTTGGCCTCCGGGTGGATCGCCGGGGCCGCGCACCTGCTGGGCGTCGGCACCGCCTGGGCCTATGACCTCTGGCTGAAGGCGACGGTGTGGTCGTGGGCACCGTACATGATCGGCTTCGGCGTGCTGCCCGCCTTCGTGACGCTCGGGCTGCCCGACAGGCCGTGGCCCGCGTGGTGGGCAGTGGCGGGCGCCGCGCTGCTCGGGCTGGGCGCGCACCTGGCCAACGTCCTGCCCGACATCGCCGGTGACCTGGCCACCAAGGTGCGCGGCTGGCCGCAGCGGCTCGGCACCGCCCGGGTCGCCGCCCTGGTGCCGCTGCCGTTGCTCGCGGCCACCGCGCTGCTGTCCTTCTGTCCGTACGGCGTGGCGCACGCGGCCCCCTGGATCGCCGTCGCGGCGGCCTGCGTGCTGACCGGGATCGCACTGGTCAAGGGCGGCAAAGCACCCTTCGTAGCCGCGATCGCGGTGGCCGCCATCGACGTCGCACTTCTGGTGCTCAACGGCACCAGACTCACCGGCTGAGCGCGGTCCTGACTCAGCGGTCTTGCCGGTCGACCGGGCCGTGACCCCTGCCCGGATCGGCGAACGCCAGGTCAGCCGGTGTGCCGGATTATTCGATCCGCTCCATGTAGTTCTGGATGATGGAGATGTATTCGCTGCGGAGCGGCTCCTTCTCGAGGTAGGGCATGTGGGCGGCGCCGGGTTGGGTGACGTGTTCGGAGTGGGGGATGCGGTCCGCGATGGCCGCTTGAGTTCCGCCCGCTTCTCATCGATGGTCTGCTCGCCCTTGCCGTCGTTATGCCACACGGTGGCCGTGTCGGTGAACACCGCCCGCATACCGGCGAAGTCATACCCTTCCAGACGCCGCCTTATCGCTGATGTTCTGACCCATGCGAAGTTCTTCTTCCGTGGTTTCTTATCGGTGGGTGGCCGCTGAAATTCTCGCTGCCCCCCGCTCAGTGTGCGGGGGTACGGCTAGCGCCTGATTACCCGTAAAATAAATCCCGGCGGACTCAGGCCGAGGCGGCGACACTCCGTTTAGGAAGAAGAAGCTAAGAAATTAAAGCATTGACTTATTTTGGCCCGTCAGGCAGTACGGTCCGGCCCCGGCAAGTGGCGGCGGAACAGCACCAAGGCCACATCGTCCTCTCGTGCGCCGAACCCGTCGATGAGCCGGTCGGTGAACGACTCCAAGTCGTCCTCGATATCCTTGGCCTCCCGCCTGACCCTCTCCAGGCTCTCGCCTAGCTCGACGTCGCGGTCCTCGACAAGTCCGTCGGTGAACAGCAGCATCGCCGTACCCGAAGCCAGATTCACGTGGTCGACCCGGAAGTTCTCCTCGACCACGCCAAGCATGAGATCGCCGAACCGATGGTAATGAGCCTTGCCGTCGTCGTCGATGAACAAGGGCGGAATGTGCCCGGCGTTGGCGATCTGCGCATCCCCGGTGGCGGGGTCGATGAGAATCAGACAGACCGTGGCGGTCGTGCCCGGGTGATATCGGAGGAGTACGTCGTTGAGCAGCCTCAGCGACTGGTCAAGCGCGACCGTGCCGATGAGGGAGGCGCGCAGGGCGTGGCGCAGTTCGGCCATCACGGTGGCGGCCCGCAACGAATGGCCCTGGACGTCGCCGATGCCGACGAGGATCCGCCCGTCCAGCTCAAGCACCTCATAGAAGTCGCCCCCGACCTCGACGCCGTCGGCGGCGGGCAGGTAGCGCCAGCTCATGTCCAGGCCGGGCACGTCGGGTACTCCCGCGGGCAGCAGACTGCGTTGCAAGGTGAGGGCGATGGCATGTTCTTCGGCGTAAGCGCGCAAGCCTTCGAAGGTCAGTGCGATGGCTTGGCCGAGCTGGCGAATAATGCTCCGTTCGTCGTCGTCCAGGTCAGGGTCGGCGTGTACGGCGAGGCAGATGGCGGGCCGGTCGGGCTTGGTGCGCGAGACGACGATCAACCGGCCGGCGGAAACGGGGGAGAAGAAGCCGTATTCGACGGCGGTTCCGGTGCGATCGCCCAGGTAACGCTCGCTCAGTGTCTCCAACGTGCTGCGGGGCAGCGTCATGCTCGTGGAGGTGCCGCTGGTGAACAGGCGGGTGTGGCCGTCGGGCATCAGCGCCACGAGGTGGGCGGGGCGGCCGAAGAGCCGGCGGGTTCCCGCCACCGCGCGCAACAGCAGTTCGTCGAAGGTCGTGGCGGCGTTCATCGCCAGTGTGAGTTCGGTGAGGGCGCTGAGCCTGCCGGCGAGGCGTTCGGCCCGATGCCGGGCCCGGTAGTAGCGCAGCATCGCCTCGACCGTCGCGCCGAACTCCTCCGGTTCGATGGGCTCGGCCAGATACGCGTCCGCACCCCGTTGCAGCCCGTGTGCGCGGTCTGTGGTGGTGATCGCTGTTCCGGAGATCTGGATGACGGGGATCGAGGCGGTGGCCGGACTACCCTTGATTCGCTCGCACACCTCGTAACCGGAAATATCGGGCAGGCGTACGTCGAGTACCACGAGGTCCGGATGGAGTTGCTCGACCTTCTTCAGGGCCTCCAGGCCGCCGCCGGCCTCGGCGACGCGGTAGCCGGCCCGGCGCAGCCAACTGGCGAGGATGTAGAGCTTGGTCGGTGTGTCGTCGACCACCAGGACCAATGCCTGCGTCATACCGGTCCGCCTTTCCCCTCCAGAACCCGTTGCAGCGCCCTGAGCAGCGTGTCCCTGCGCAGCGCCGACTTGCCGAGTACGGCGACGCCGAGATCGGGGTGGTGTTTGACCGGATCGGCCGTGATGAGGATGGCCGGGATGGTATGCAGCCGCTTGTCCTCACCCATCCGCTGGAGCAGCGCCGTGCCGCCGAGGCCCGGCATCATCACGTCGAGCAGCGCCACGTCGGGCGGCGTTGCGCGCATGGCCCTGAGGGCGGCTTCGCCGTCCCGGGCTTCGTCGATGTAAGTGGCCAGCCCGGTCAGCATGCGGCGCAGATGCGCGCGGAAGTCATCGTCGTCGTCGGCGATGAGGACCCGGTTCACCACGGGAACATCCGAGAGGCGGGCCAGGCGTAGCGTCGCCGTGGTGCCCTGGCCTTCCACACTGGTCAGTTCCAGGGTGCCGCCCATCGCCTCGGCGAGGCGCCGGGCGTAGGCCAGGCCGAGCCCGGTGCCTTTGGCACGCAGTTGAGCGGGTCCGGGCACTTGGTAGAACTCCTCGAAGACGTGTGCGAGGTGCTCGGGGGCGATGCCGATGCCGGTGTCGACGACGGTGAAGATTATTTCGCCGGTGGCCACGTCGTGGGTCACCTGGAGGGCGACCTCGCCTTGTTCGGTGAATTTCAGGCTGTTGGCCAGCAGGTTGCGCAAAATCCTGGCCAGCATGGCCTCATCGGCCAGCACTCTCTGCGGTGGTGGCGGAAGGTGCACCGTCAGCCGGATGCGGGTGCTGTCGGCGGTCGGCAGCAGCGACAGGCGCAAGTCTTCGACCAGTCTGTGCAGGTCGATGAGAGTCAGGTGCGGGTCGAGCCGTCCGGATTCGGCCTTGGCCATGTCCAGCAGCTCGTCCACCGTGTCCAGCAAAGTATGCGCGGAGGAGCCGATGAGGTCGATCTGGTGCCGCTCCTCGGTCCCCAGCGGTTGAGCACCGGATCCGGTCAGCAGGCGCACCAGGCCGATGATGGAGTTGAGGGGGGTGCGAAGTTCATGGCTGATCGTGGCCCAGAACCGGTCTTTGGCGTCGCTGGCCCGGCGTAGCCGCAGCGACTTGTCGTCCAGTTCGGCATACAGTGCGACGACCCCGCGGTTGGTTTCCTCGAGTTCGACCGACAACTGGTTGTACAGCGCCATGACCCCCCGGTTGGTCTCCTGCAGTTCGGTGTTGAGCTGGCGTACCTCCTCCAGGGTGGAGGCCAGTTCCAGGTTTTGCCGGCGTAGCTCGTCCAAAGCGCTGACGGGCTTAAACGTGCCGATTTTTGCCCGTATCTGGTCGACTGACGGCGGCCTCCTGCCCGGGAGCCGCTTGCGCATGATCAGCTTGTCCGGATCGCCGAGCTTGACCTCGTCCATGAGCCGGAGGGCCATTTTCACCCCGTCGGCGTTGCAGGAGTGACCTCCCGGAGGCGGGCTCACGGCGACCACCAGATCCTTGTGCTCCAGCAGGAACGCGACCTCCGCCGACTCCTGGGCTCCGCCCCTGGACACAATGTCGCGTCCCACCTCGCTCAGCGCGGTGGCCACCCGGATCTGGTCCTGCTCCGACATGCCGGCCGCCGCGGCGACCTCGCGGCCCATCCCGCGCATGGCGAAGACATCGTGATCGTTCCGTACGGTGACGGTGGCGAGCGTGACCGCTTCCGCCGCGCTCATGGGGTGACCTTCACGGTGAGAACGGCTGCGTCGTCTCTGCGTGTGCCGGCGTCACGCAGCAGCGTGGCGGCCACGACGGACGGGGCGCGTGCTGTGAGCCCGGGGAAGGCGGTGGGCTCCCAGCGCTCGGTCAGCCCGTCGGAGTGCATGACGATCATGCTGTACGGCGGCGCGGTGTAAGAGTATTCCCGCACCTTTCTGCTCTGATGTCCGGCGATGCCGGGCACGGAGATCATGCCCTGCCGCGACTCGGGGGTGACGATCCACCCCGCGACATTGCCCAGCCCGGCGTAGAAGACCGTCCCGCTGCCGCGGTCGAGCGCGGCCACCGCCACGGCGCCACCCCTGGTGCCTGCCAGGGCGCTGTGGACGCGCTCCACGATCGCGGCAGGCGACAGATCGTTGTGCTTCCTGAAGGTGCGCACCGCTTGCCGGGAGGCGTGCGCGGCCAGTTCACCGTGGCCCAGGCCGTCACACAACATCGCGACCGTCCCGCCGGGACTGTCGACATAGGCGAAGGCGTCCCCGCAAACGCTCTCCTCCCCGATGGGACGTGTCAGGCCACTTACCTGAATGTCCGGCGGCGGTGCCGTGTCGGCGGTGAACCACATGGCCATCACGGTGCCCCGTCCGGGCATCGAATAGACCTCATACGCCGAGGCCATCCTCGCGATGCCGCCGAGCCCGACGCCGAGTGTGCCCGCGGTGGAGTAGCCGTCACGCATCACCCGGGCGAAGTCCGCCATTCCCGGTCCCGTGTCCACGGCGATGACTTCGACGGCCCCGCCCGGCTGCGCGAGCGACCGGATCAGAATCTTGCCGGCCACCGCGTGTTTGACCAGGTTGGACGCCGCTTCACTGACCGCCAGCGCCACCCGTCCGCATTCGTGCTCGTCGAAGCCGACGGCCTCGGCGATCACGGTCGCGGCCCGGCGCGCGGCCCCCACGGCGCTGGGGTCCTCCACCCGCAGCCACGTATCTCCGTCGGAGCAGTTCACCTGACCCACTTGACCACCGTCACGCGGGTTCCCCGGCCGGGCGCGGACTCCAGGTCGAACTCGTCCATAAGGCGGCGCGAACCGCTCAGCCCCAGGCCGAGACCGCCGCCCGTGCTCCATCCGTCGGTCAGCGCCTGTTCCACGTCGCCGATGCCCGGCCCCTCGTCGATGAACGAGAGCCGCAGCCCGCGGCGCACGCCATTGCTGATCGCCTCGATCACCAATCTGCCGCCTCCGCCGTATACCAGGGTGTTGCGGGCGAGTTCACTGGCGGCGGTCACCACCTTGGTCTGATCCACCAGGGACAGCTTGGCCTGCAGCGCGTGAGAGCGCACGTGCTGGCGCACCACCACGACGTCGCTGTCGCTGTCGATCGGCACCTCGAAGGTATCTGTCACCGGGTCACCGTGTCGGAGTCGACGCCGTCGCGGCTGTGCAGGAGTGCGACGCCTTTCTCCAGATTGAGCGCGGTGCGCACGCCACCGAGCGACAGGCCGAGCTCGACGAGGGTGATCGCGACCGCCGGCCGCATGCCCACCACGATCGTCTCCGCGTCCAGCACCCGCGAGATCGACGCGATGGTGGACAACATGCGGCCGATGAAAGAGTCGACGATCTCCACGGCGGTGATGTCGATGATCACACCGCGGGCGCGGTGTTCGACGACGGCGTCCGCCAAGTCCTCCTGCAGCGCCAGGACACCTTGGTCCTGCAAGTCGATCTGGATGGAGACGATAAGAATGTCACCTAGCTTAAGGATGGGCACTCGCTCCATTAGGCCCGCTCCACCCCCACTACGACGCGCTTGCCCGACCCTTCAGAGATCTGCACCCCGCTGCGGCGCAGCGCATAGGCCAGCGCCTCGGCCAGCGACGCCTTCGTGACGATGTCCCCGAAGTCGATGCCCAGGGTGACGATGGTCTGGGCGGTCTGCGGGCGAATGCCGGAGACCACACACTCGGCCCCCATCAGCCGCGCCGCCACCACGGTCTTCAGCAAATGCTGCGCCACCTGCGTGTCCACCGCCGGCACCCCGGTGATGTCGATCACCGCGTGCTCCGAGCCGGTCTCCACCAACGCCTGCAGCAGCTTCTCCATGACCACCTGGGTGCGGGCCGAATCCAGCGTGCCCACCAGCGGCACCGCCAGAATGCCGTCCCACAGCTTCACCACCGGCGTCGACAGCTCCAGCAACTGCTCGGCCTGATCGGTGATGATCCGCTCTCGGGCCGCCGCGAAGGTCTCAAATGTGAACAGACCCAAGTCATCGACGAACTTGCAGAACCAGTGGTAGCCCCGCAGCGTCTCCGAATCCTCCTCGGCCTCGATGACCTCGTAGACCGCCTCTTTGATGCCGAGCACCAGCACCACGGTCTCCGACGGGGTGAAGCCCTGCCGAGCCTGCCCACGCGACAACTCCGCCAGCAGACGGCGCAGCTCACCGTTCTCCCCGTCCTTGGCGAGCGCCCGCTGGAGCGCCGGGTAGATTTCCCGCAGCCGCTCGGTCAGCGCGCCCCGCGCGGCGTGCCCGCCCGCATTCGCGACCGCGATGTCGATCCAGCGCCGGGTGATCCTCTCCTCTTGGTCTTGCAGGAGCACATCGATCCGGTGCCGATCGGCCTCACTATGAACAGTCATCACGCGCTCCCAAAGACTAGAGGTCATTTTCGGACAAACATCCATAAGGTTAGCGGTCTCTGCATATTTCTCTCATGTGTCCCCTGACCTGAGGAAAGCCACACCTTTTACGCGCTTCGCCCTAATCGCCGACACCGCCGGCCCGGCCCCACGGTGGAGAGAACTGCGAGGTACGGCGCCGCCAAATCATTCGCGGAGACATGAACGCCACGTGCGGCAGCGGGTACGGCGAGAGCCCGGATCGCGAGAGATGCGCCGTCGTGAAATCACTCGCGATCACGGACACCAAAATGGGGATTGCGCGATGAGTGATCCCATGGTCAAAGAGCCGCGCTGAGATTCCGCGGGTACGGCGAAGCCACGGGAGCCGATGCCCTGCTCACGGCTGAAGCGGCAGGCCGGCGGAACACCGAGACCCTGCTCAGACCCTGCTCACGGCTGGAGCGGCAGGTCGGCGGAGTGCTGCCGGCAGGCCTCGTGGGCCTCCTTCACCTTCTGTTCGGGAGTGCCCGGTGGAATGTTGATCTCGACCTTGCCGTCGGCGGCGGGGTCAGGCATCTCGATGCCCTGCTCCCGCATGCACCGCGCGAGTTTGAGCAGCGTGTCGCGCTGCTTGGGGTCGACGGCCTGCTGCCCCTGCTCCCCGACCGAGGCCTGGAGGAACTGCTTGCACGCCTCCTGCGCCTTCTTCACCTTGTCGCGCTCGCCGGCGCGTTCCTGGATCGTGATCGGGCTGTTGGGCTCGGGGTCGGGCATGTCGACGCCCTGACCGCGCATGCATTCGGCGAACTTGAGTGCCGCTTCGTTCTTGTCGGCAGGCGGTGCCGCCGACGAGGCCATCGGCGCGGGAGCGGCGGTGCCGCTCGCACTGGCCACCTTGACGACGTCGGGTGTCGCGCCACACGCGGTCAGCGCCAGCGCCGAGATCGAGGTGGCTAGCAATAGTCGGATCTTCATTTCTCTCCCCAGAGTGGTTAATCCGGGCATGCCAGAGCTCACTCCGGCCGGATTGTTGATATGCCGGGGCAGCCTCGCGAGCGTGGCGAGCCGCCGTCCCCCGTTAGTCCCGCTGTGCGGGTTGGTCCTCGGTCTGGTAGTCGAGACTGGGACCGTTCCCCTGTCCGGGTCCGCCCCCGTCGGTGGATCCGGTGGACTTGTCGGAGGGGAGGGGCAACGCCGTCGCCTCGCAGGGTGCGACCGGCCCCTTGATGATTTTCATGATGGTCGCGACGGGGGGCTTGACCGCTCCCTCGGGGTCGACCGAGATCGCCAGGACAAGCGTCTCACCCGCCCCGATCTGGCCCTTGGGGATCTCGAACTCGATCCCCTGCCCGTCGCTGTTCGTGCTGATCTTCATCTGCCCGCCCTTGGCTACCTGCTCGCCGCGGGACTGCTGGCAGGTCTGGTTCGCCGGCAGGTAGTCGATCACGGCCTTGACGCCGGCGTCGGCCAGCTCGGCTTCGAGTTCCGCGGAGTCGCGGAACTCGTTGATCTGCACCCGCACCGATCCGTCCGGCTCCGTGGTCACCGCGTAGGCCGATGTGGCGCCGCCGCCGAACAAGGTGACCGTCATCGTGACCGCCGCCGCCCCCGCCGCCACGGCTGACCACCTCGTGAGTCTGCGGTTCACTCGGCTGTGCCGTACCGGTCCCGGGTGCGCGGTGTGTCCCGCGGCGGTCCTTCTGGCGTGCTCTTCCATGACCGCGCTGATCAGACGCTCTTCGAAGTTGGTGTTCATGTCTGCGCTCCCATATACGCGGTCGTGGGCGAAGCAGCGTTCTCAAGGGCGCGTCTGGCGCGGTGCAGCCGGACTCGTGCGGTGACCTTGCGGATCCCCAGAGCCGCGGCGGCCTCCGTGACGGAGAGCTGGTCGATCGCGACGAGTTCCAGCACGGCGCGTTCCCCTTCGGGCAGTCCGGCCAGCGCTTTTTGGGCGTCGCGCATCTGGCGTTCGGCGTCGATGCGCTCTTCCATCCGGACCAGGTCGTCGTCGTCCATCAGGCGCCGCCCCGCGATAAGACTCGTGGTGCGCGCCTCCAGTGCCGACTTGCGATGGTGGCCGGAGACTACGTTGCGGGCGATGCCGTACAACCACGCGACCTCGCTGCCACGGCCGGGAGCGTAGGTGTGCGCGGAGTCCAGGACCGCCAGGAAGACGTCGGCGGTCAGATCCGCGGCGAGGTGAGGATCGCTCACCCGCCGGACCACGAATCGCATGACGGCGTCGACATGACGGCGATAGAAGGCCTCCAATGCCGAGGGGTCTTCGTTGAGGCGCATCCGCGCCGCTCCCTTCGCCGTCCGCCCTTACGCCTCTACTTGGATCGAGGGCCGCGAAGCGTTTCCAGAAATTTCACCGTATAGGGGAAGTGGGGCTCACCATACGCGTGTGACCTGGGTGGATGTCGCCCAGCCGGACATCCCCCGTCCAGGGGATGCGGGGTGAACCCCGTGCCGGTGGGATGTGGCTCTCAGCAGGTCAAACCTACGTTGGGGGGACCTTCAGCCCTTCCACTGTGAGGAGCAACCCATGGGTTCGCGCAACAGTGTCACCGAGCTCAACGAGTTGTTCGTCGAGGCGATGAACGCCGGCGACCTCGACCTGGCGATGTCCTGCTGGGATGAGAACACCGTCTTCCAGACCGCGCCGGGCACCGAGCCCGTGCGCGGGATTCCCGCGCTGCGGGAGGCGATCCAGCAGTTCATCGACACCAAACCCCACCTGACGATCGAGGAGCTGCACCGGGTCGAGGCGGGTGACGTCGTGCTGGTCGCGCTCAAGTGGCACCTGGCCGGGACGGGCCCGGACGGGCAGCCGATCGAGATGGGGGCCGTCGACAGCAACGTCTTCTGCCGCCAGGCCGACGGCACCTGGCGCATCCGCATCGACAACCCCTTCCACTCCCAGCACATCGGCTTCTGACATGACGGCGACACAAGCCGCGCCCGAGCGGCTCACGTTAAGCGCGCCGCAACCGCTGCTGATCGGCGGCCGGGAGGTTGAGGCCGACCGCACCTTCCCCGCGGTCGACCCCAGCACCGGACGGGTCTGGGCACAGGTCGCGGAGGGCACGACCGGAGATGTGGACCGCGCGGTCGCGGCGGCCCAGGCCGCGTTCGAGACCTGGCGGCAGACCTCGCTCGACACCAGGCAGGCCCTGCTGTGGGCCGTGGCCGACCGGCTGACGCAGGACGCGGGCCGGTGGCCCGCTCTCCTCGCCACCGAGAACGGCAGAGCCATCCGCGAGGGCGGACTGATCGATGTGCCGACGGCCGCGGAGATCTTCCGCTTCTTCTCCGGTATCGTCCGGGACCTGCACGGCAGGACCGTGCCCTGCGGCCCCGGTGCCCACGTCTTCACCACCCCGCGTCCGGTCGGCGTCGTCGCCGCGATCGTCCCGTGGAACTCGCCGCTGATCTCGGTCGCGCACAAGCTGGCGCCCGCGCTGGCGGCGGGCAACACCGTCGTGGTGAAGCCTTCCGAGCTGGCCTCGGTCAGCACGGTCGAGTTCATCCGTCTGGTGCAGGGCCTTTTCCCGCCCGGCGTCGTCAACGTCGTCACCGGATTCGGCCACGACGTCGGGCGCGCGCTGGTGACGCACCCCGGGGTGGCCAAGGTGAGCTTTACCGGGGGCACCGAGACCGGGCGCCGCATCCTCGGCGACGTCTCGGACCGGCTGGTCCCGAGCCTCATGGAGCTCGGTGGCAAGGGTGCCATGGTGGTGTGCCCGGACGCCGACCTCGACACCGTGACCGAGGACGTGCTCACCGGCATCTTCGCGGCCAACGGCGAGGTGTGCTTCGCCTCCTCACGCCTCATGGTGCACCGTGACCTCTACGACGAGCTGCTGGAGCGGGTCACCGTACGCGCGGATGCGATCACTGTGGGGGACGCCCTCGATCCGGCGACGCAGCTCGGCCCGCTGGTGACGGCACGGCACCGGGACACGGTCGCCGCACGCGTCGAGACCGCGCTGTCCGAGGGCGCCGAGCTGCGGGCCGGCGGCCGGGTGCCCCTGATGCCGGACGAGCTGGCCGGTGGGAACTACTACCGTCCCACCGTCCTGGCCTCCCCCGAGGGCACGACCAGCGCCTCATGCGAGGAGTTCTTCGGCCCGGTGCTCACCGTCGAGGCGTGGAGCTCTGAGGACGAGGTGGCCGAGCGGGTCAACCGGGTCGCGTTCGGCCTGGCCAACGGGGTGTGGAGCGCTGATCTCGGCCGGGCCTACCGCCTCGCGGACCGGCTCGACTCCGGGATGGTCTGGATCAACACCTGGTTCGCGACCCCCCTCGGACAACCGCAGGGCGGCGTCAAGGCGAGCGGCTTCGGCCGCGAGGGCGCCACCGAGACCCTCCTCGAGTACACCTCGACCAAGGTCGTCCACACCAGCCTCGACTCCACGCGTCCCCCAATGTGGACCTGACCAGGAAGAACGTGCACCATGCGCTTCGAACTCGATGAACACAGTCGGCAACTGGCCGACCTCGGGGCTCGGCTCGCCGCCGAGTTCGCCCCGCACGCCGCAGGCCACGACCGGGACCGCACCATCGCCACCGAGAACTTCGCGAAGCTGCGCGAGGCCGGGCTGTACGGCGTAGCCCTCCCGCGTGACCTCGGCGGTCTCGGCGCCCGGACCACGCAGTGGCTCGCCACGGTGGAGGCGCTCTCCAAGGGCGACGCCTCGACCGCGCTGGGCTTCAACATGCATTACGTGGCGACCAGGATCATCGCCACACTCGACGCCGTGCCGGCCGACGCCAAGAAGCGGGTCGCCGATCTGGTGGTGCGGGACGGCGCGCTGATCTGCGCGCCGCTCTCCGAGCCGTCCGCGTCGAGCCTGCTCCCGGCGACCTACATGCCGAGCCTCTCGGCGCGCCGGGTGCCCGGCGGGCTTGAGGTCAGCGGCATGAAGATGTTCGCGTCCCTGTGGGAGGCCAGCGACTACGCCTTCATGTTCGCCCACCCGGACTGGGCGGAGGACCCCACCCACGTCGTCGGCTTCCTGATGCCGACCGACCAGGAGGGCGCGATCAAGGTCACCGACAACTGGGACACGCTGGGCATGCGGTCGACCCGCAGCAACCAGGTCCAGATCAGCGGCGCCTTCGTCCCTGAAGAGCTCATCCTGTGTGAGTTCGACGACTTCCTCGGCAACTGGATCGTGGCTCAGGCGCACATCGCCTGGGGCGGATATACCGGCTGCTACCTGGGCGTCGCCGAGGCGATGGCCGAGTGGCTGCAGGGAGCCCTGGGCACACGTGTCGCGAAGGGGCACACCCAGCCGATGGGCTACCACCCGACGATCAGCACCGCCATGGGGCACATCGCGGCCCAGGTCGAAGCGGCCCGGCTGATGATGTACCACGCGGCGTGGGAGGCCGACGAGAACAGCGGTCCCAGCCTCGCTACCTGTGCGGCGTTCCTGCGGGCGAAGCTGATGGTCGGCACGGTGATCCACACGATCACCACGCTGGGCACGACGGCGGGCGGGCTCTCGTCGCTGATGCGCGAGCGGGGTTACGAGCTGATGCTGCGCGACGCCATGACCGGCCCGATCATGCCGCCCAACGCCCTGGCGTGTGCGGAGATGGCCGGTCTGATCTCGATGGGGCTCGATCCGGGCCAGGCGCCGGCACTGCGATGACCAGGACCACCACGCGCGTGTCGTCTCTGGAGCCGACGCCGATGCCCGATCCCGACGCCTTCCGGCAGGCGTGCGCGCAGTTCCCCACCGGGGTCGTGGTCGTCACCACGGTCCTCGACGGGGCACCGTACGGCATCACCGTCAACGCCTTCACCTCGCTCACCCTGGAGCCGCCCCAGGTGCTGGTCTGCCTGGCGGCCACGTCGCGCACGTGGACGGCGATCGAACAATCCGGGGTGTTCGCCGTGAACGTGCTCGCCGCCGATCAGGCGTCCACGGCCCGGCTGTTCGCCACGAAGGATCCGGATAAATTCGGATGCGTGGACCACGTGCCCGGTGCGGTCGGAGCTCCACTGCTGACCGGAACCGCGGCCCGGTTCGAATGCCAGCTCGCCGGGACATTGCGCAACAACTCCCACTGGATGCTCATCGGGCGGGTGGTGTCGCTGGAGTCCGACCCGACCCGCGAGCCGCTGCTCTTCCTCCGCGGTCGTCTGGCGGGATGAGCTTGATCAAGCGCCGGGTCCGCTGAGCGGACCCGGCGCTTGGCGTTCTGCGCCTTCTTCCTGGATGGTGAAGGCGGAGCTAGTCTGGGCAGACGCCTCGGTACGGCACAGCCCGGTCGAGCGCATCCAGAGTGGAGCACGTCATGGGGAACCCCCTCATCGATCCGGTCCGGTCGCTGCCGCCCACGCTCGTCGCCGAACTGGTCACCTCATCCTCCGTCGAACGCCTGCTGAACCGCTTCCTCGACGAAGCGCCGAGCCGGCTCGAGTCCTTCGCCGCCGGTGTCTATGTGCACGACCATACGACCGGCCGCCCCGCCGCCGCTGAGGTGCGCGGCCTGGGCAACTACTACATGCGCAGCTACGAGCGGTACGGCAGGGACCGCGATCCCGTCGTCCAGCACGCCCTGCGCGACCGCAGGGTCTGCGACAGCGACTCGCTGATGTCGCGGGAGGAGTGGCTGAAGCTCCCGGTCGTCCACGACCTGTTCGCCCCGCATGCCATGGCCCGGGTGTTGTGCGCCCCCATCGTCGTCGGCGCCGAGGTGGTCGGCACGTTGAACCTGGCCAGGCGAGATGGGCAGCCCGAGTTCACCGAGGAGGACCGCGCCGCGGCCCATATGGCGGCCACGGTGCTGGGCATCGCCGTACCCGCCGTGCGTGAACGCGCCGCGGTCGAGCGTGAGCGCAGCCGGCTGGCCGAGGCGCTGGACCGGTGCGGCACGCCGGTGGTGCTGACCGATCTGGGGCAGGCGCGGCGTCACCTCAACGCGCCCGCCGCAGCCCTGTTCGACCGGCTCGGGGAGGCCCGGCGGGAGGTCGAGCGGCTGCTGGACTGCGACGAGGGCGGGGTGGTCGCCACCTGGACCGGCGCCGCGGGAGCCCAGCTCACGGTCACCTCACAACGGCTGCCGAGCCAGACGGACGTGATCGTGTCGGTGATCGTCGTGCGTGACGACGCGGCACGCACGATCGCCCCGGCCCGCCTGGCGCTGCTCACCCCCCGCGAGATCGAGATCGCCACCCGCGCGCTCACCGGTCGCCGCGACGGCGAGATCGCCGCCGAGCTGTTCATCAGTCAGCACACGGTCAAACACCATTTCAAGTCGATCTACGCCAAACTCGGCGTACACACCCGCGCTGAACTCCTCGACCGGCTGCTGTTCTGAAAGACCCCGTGGTCAGAGGGCCGGATGGCCGGCGACCAGAGGGGTATCGGCTCCCACCTCGCCGATCTTGCGTGCGCCGCCCGGGTCGCCGAGGGGCTCGTCGCGGCCCGGCAGTGACTCACGGAAGAAGGCGTCGGAGTCCGCGAGGAAGGCGCTCCACATGGTGTCCTTGCGGGCGACGCGATCCACGGCGATCGCGGAGACGGGGCATTCGACCTCACATGCGCCGCAGTCGATGCACTCGTTGGCGTTGATGTAGCTTTTCCGCTCGCCCACATAGATGCAGTCGACGGGGCACACCTCGACACAGGCGCGGTCGAGGACGTCGATGCAGTCGGCGCCGATCACATAAGTCATGGAAGGTCCCTTCAGGGGCTGTCGGTGGAATGGCCGGGGAAGAGGGGAAGATCGGGGTCGAGATCGACCGCCACGTGGTTCACGGCGGTCGCGACCTCGCCGAAGCCGACCGACATCAACCTCACCTTGCCGTCGTAGTCGGCGAGGTCGCCCGCGGCGTACACACGGGGCAGATTTGTGCGCATCGACCGATCGACGGCGACGGACCTGCCCCGGAGTTCGAGGCCCCAGTCCCGCAGCGGGCCGAGTTCGCTGATGAAGCCGAGCGCGGCGATCACCTGGTCGGCCGCGACGACCGTCTCCTCGCCTGATTTCGAGCGGAGGGTCACCTTCTGGAGGCGGCCGGCGTCCCCTTCAAGGGCGATTACCTGGGTGTCGGTGCAAATCCTGGTCCGCCCGGCTCGCACACGCTGGAGCGTCGCCGCGTGCCCGCGGAAGGCGGACCTGCGGTGCACCAGGGTGATCGACCGCGCGATCGGTTCGAGTGTGTCCGCCCAGTCCAGGGCGCTGTCGCCGCCGCCCACCACGACCACGTCCCGGCCGGTGTGCACCGCGGGATCCATCACGAAATACGACAGACCCCTGCCCAGCCACTCCTCGCCGCACTCCAGAGGGCGCGGCGTCGGCGTGCCGATGCCGGAGGTGAGTACGGCGGCGCGGGCGTGGACGATCGTTCCGTCGTCGAGCGTCACGACGGGTTCGCCGTCGCGGTGCTCAAGTGCGACCGCCTGCCTGCCGAGGAGATATGTCGGTGCGTAGACCGACGCCTGGCGCATGAGGTCGGCGATGAAGTCGCGGCCCCTGATCGCGGGGATGGCGGCGACGTCACGGATCTCCTTTTCCGGATACAGCGCCGTCACCTGGCCGCCGGCCTGGGGCAGGGCGTCGACGACGACGGTGGTGAGGCCGCGGAATCCGGCGTAGTAGGCGCCGTACAGGCCTGCCGGCCCGGCGCCGACGATCAAGACATCGGCCTGGACGGTCTTGGACCCGGCCACGGACCTGCTCTTGGACCCGGTCCCGGGTGCGGTCTCGGGCACGGCCTGGGATTCGGTCACGGTCTCGGACCTGGTCTCGGTCACGGTCTCGGGCATGGCCTGGGATGCGGCCTCGGTCTCGGACCTGGTCTCGGATGCGGTCTCGGGCACGGCCTGGGATGCGGCCTCGGTCACGGTCACCACGGGCGGGCCTCCTCAGGCGATGGGGGTTCGCCGTCGAATGTAGGAACGGCGGTGCCGTGCGGTCTTCCGCTGAGGACCGCTCACCGGAACCAAGGCCGGAAATCTGTGCATTCCGCTAGGCGAACCGCACTCCTTGCCCGGCCTTCCCGCCGGGTGGTCTGCTCTCGGCACCGGCATAAGGCGAGCTCTTCGCAGCCGGAGCCGAGGACCTGTGGAGCAGACATGACCGAGACCGTGAACTCCCGGCCCGCCCGGGCCAAACCGGCGTTGCCGGGCCGCCAGGACTGGTCGAGCTGGCCGCACTACCAGGCCGCCGCCGCCGGCTTCCGGGGCTATTGGTATCCCGTCTGCTTCTCCTCGCAGGTCGGGGAGAAGCCCCGCGCCGTGACCCTGCTCGGCGAGCGCCTGTTCGTCATCCGCGACCGCGGCAAGGTCTTCGGCATGAAGGACCGGTGCCCCCATCGGGGGGTGCCGCTTAGCTACGGCGACAAGCAGTTCCCCGGGACGATCTCATGCGTCTACCACGGCTGGACCTTCGATTTGGAGACCGGCGACCTCAAGGCCGCGATCACCGACGGGCCGCGGTCCCCGATCTGCGGCAAGGTCACACAGCCGACCTACGACGTCGAGGAACGCTTCGGCATGGTCTGGGTCTACATCGGGGACGGGGAGAGGCCGCACCCGATCGACGAGCAGCTGCCCGAGGAACTGGTCGGCAACCCCGCCGTCGTGGGACAGCGCATCCAGCCGCGCACGGGCAACTGGCGGTTCGCCTGCGAGAACGGCTACGACGAGGGGCACGCCAAATATCTGCACCGGACGTCGTTGTGGCGGCTGTTCAAGCCGATGCCGGTCTGGAACTCCACCAAAATCGTGAAACGCGGTCGCTGGATTTACCGGGTGCAGCAGGAGCAGTACTGGGAGGCGGACTTCCCGGGGCTCGGCCGCTGGTCGGGGACCGCGTGGTACAAGGCGCGTCCGCCGAAGCGGGTCGGCAACATCGGCAACACCTCTTCCCACCGCAAGGTCAACCCGACGATCGCGGCCCAGGAGTTCCCCGGCTTCGCCTCCGTCAGCATGCCGGGTGTCCTGCGGATCGTCTATCCCACCTTCATCCACTACGAGTTCTACGTGCCGACCGACGCGGACAACCACCTGTATGTCGGCCTGCTGGCTGACTTCCGAAAAGGCATGAAGGCGCTGCCGTTCTACCTGAAATACCTCGGCGCGGTGCGGTGGCTCTTCCACGGCCAGTTCTCCGGCCAGGACAAATGGATGGTCGAGGTCACCGACGCGCCGCCGGAGAAGCTCTACCGCCCCGACGACTCGCTCCTGCAATGGCGCAAGCTCGCCGAGGACACCACCGAGGAGCGGCTGGAGCGGCTGCGTGCCCAAGGCGTCGAGCCCACCGGCACCCGCTGAGCCCCGCAAGGAAACGGAGCCGATCCGATGTCCGACATCGTGCTCGGGGTGGGGGCGTCCCACTCAACCCTGATGAACACCCACTGGGACCAGGTCGTGCACACCGACCGCGCCGAGGCCTTCCGCGCCGCACTCGGCACCGCCCGGCAGCGCATCGCCGACGCCCGCCCCGACATCGTGGTGATCGTCGGGTCCAACCACTTCCGCGGCTTCTGGCTCGACCTGATCCCCGCCTTCACCGTGGGCGTCGGCGAGGTCGACGCCGCAGGTGAGGCGGGCACACCTAAGGGGCCGCAGCGGACCGACCCGGCGTTCGCGCAGGCCCTGGCGGCGGACCTGGTCGAGGCCGGCACCGAGGTGGCGATCTCGGCCCGGCTGCAGATCGATCACGGGCAGTCACACGCGATCCAATATCTGCTCGACGGCCTGGACCTGCCGGTGGTGCCCCTGGTCGTCAACGTCTTCGCCCGGCCGCTGCCCACCCCGGCACGCTGCGTGGAACTAGGCGAGAACCTCGCCGCCGCCGTCAAACGGACCGCGGGGGACCGGCGTGTGGTCGTGATCGCCTCGGGCGGGTTGTCCCACCAGCTCCCGTGGCCCAGCGACTGGACGGATCCCCACGGCGACGACGAGGCCTTTCTAGTCGACGCCTGGATCAACGGGCGGGGCGAGTGGGAGCGCTTCGACAAGCGGCGCAGGGAGATCATCGTGGCCGCTCAGGCGACGATCTTCC
Source organism: Sinosporangium siamense (assembly GCF_016863435.1). Taxonomy (GTDB): domain Bacteria; phylum Actinomycetota; class Actinomycetes; order Streptosporangiales; family Streptosporangiaceae; genus Sinosporangium; species Sinosporangium siamense. The sequence goes on along the minus strand of NZ_BOOW01000052.1, from coordinate 15,316 downwards.
CGGAGTTCGATCGCATGTTCCTCGACGACCTCGAACACGGCAATCTGCGGCGCTACGCGGCGATGACGGCAGACGAGCTGGAGGCCGCGGCAGGCAACGGCGGTCAGGAACTGCGCACCTGGCTTGTGATGGCGGCAGCCCTCGGCTTCGTCCCGGGCACAACCCTCGCTTATGCCCCCATGCCCGAGTGGCTCACCGGAATGGGTGTGGCCGTGCTCGATCCTTCAGGAGATGGCCGATGACCAGCTGGTTCGCCCATGTCGACGATGTCGTCTACCACTACCACGATCTGGGCGAGGGCCCCGACACGATCTTTCTGCACGGTGGTGGCCCCGGTTGCACCGCGTGGAGTGACTTCGGCCCGGCTGTGCCGTACTTCTCCGCCGATCGGCGCTGTCTCCTCGTGGACATCCTGCAATATGGCAAGTCAAGCAAATGCCGCATCAGCGGGCCGATGTGGGACTTCCACGCCGCCAAGACGGTCGCGCTCATGGACAACCTCGGCGTGGAACGCGCCGACTTCATCTGCAACTCCTGGGGCGGCACCATCGCGTTGTGCCTCGCGGCCCGATATCCGGAGCGGGTGCGTTCCCTCGTGGTGACCGGCAGCATGCCGGTCTTTTACGGGCCGCTGGCGCCCCTGCCCGAGCGCGGGCACCGGGGCCGTGCCGCCCGCGACGTCTACTACGGCGGCGAAGGGCCCACCCGGGAGAAGATGCGGGAGCTGATCACCCGGCTGGAGTGGTATGACCCCGACCGCCTCCCCGAGGAGACCGTCGACCTGCGCTGGCGGCAGAGCCTCGACCCGGGGGAGCGGGAGCTCGCCGCGATGTCGGACTCGCCGCGCGGCGACTGGCAGGACCTCACTGACGAGCTTGGGCTGATTGAAGCGCCGGTGCTCTTCATGTGGGGGCGGGAGGACGCCTTTCTCACCCCCGACTATCCGCTCATGCTGTCGCGGATGGTCAAGCGCGGAAACCTGCACGTCATGGACCACGTCTCGCACCACCTGCAGGAGGAGCGGCCCGCCGCCTATCACGCGGTCGTCGACGGGTTTTTGCGCTCCATCGACCACTGACGTTCTCTCGACCCACTGGAGTAACCATGACTCACACCATCTGGACGGACCTGTCCGGCACCGACTTCCAGGTCACCACCGTCGACGCCGGCGGGGTCCCGACCCGCTCCCTCCAGGCGGGGAACGGCGAAGCGGTGATCTTCCTCCACGGCACCAGCGGCCATTTGGAGGCGTTCACCCGCAACATTGGCGATCACGCTAGGCACTACGCCTGTCACGCCATCGACATGCTCGGGCACGGGTACACCGCCAAGCCGGATTTTCCGTACGAAATTCCCCGATATCGTGATCACCTGCTGGCCTACATGGACGCCGTCGGCATCGAATCCGCCCACATCGTCGGGGAATCGCTCGGCGGATGGGTCGGCGCCCGCACGGCGATCGACGCGCCGGAGCGGATCGCCTCCCTCCAGCTGCTCTGCGCCGGCGGCACCGTGGCCAACCCGACGGTCATGGAGCGCATCCGCACCTCCACCCGGCGGGCCGTCGCCACGGACGACATCGAGCTCACCAGGGCGCGGATGCGGCTGCTGATGGCCGACGACGAGGACGCCACCGAGGAACTGATCGCCATCAGGCACGCCATCTACCATCAGCCTGACTTCGTCGCCAATATCGACAACCTGCTGTGCCTGCAGAACATGGAGGTTCGGCTGCGTAACATCCTCCGCCCGGAACAACTCGCCCAGATCACCGCACCCACCTTGATCGTGTGGGGCCGGGACAATCCGTTCGGCGAGGTGCCCGAGGCCACCGCGATGCATGAGGCGATCGCGGGCTCGGAGCTGGTGCTGTTCGACGAGTGCGGGCACTGGCCGCAGCATGAGCAGGCTGTGCAGTACAACGAGGTGAGCCTGGCATTCCTCGCGAAACACTCCGGGTGAGGGAGTCCCGCGCGCTCAGCCCGTCGCCTCTCAGACGGTCGCCTCTCAGCCCGTCGCCTGGAGCGCGCGGGATATGCCGAGGGCGGCGGTGCGCAGCGCGACCGTGAACCTGCCGTGGTTCATCCGGAAGGTGGGCGCCGTGATCGACAACGCGCCGACCAGCGCGCCGCTGTCCCCGAAGACCGGTACGGCGAAGCTCGTGTAACCGAGCCTCGTCTCCTCGACCTCGACCGCGAGCCGCTCGCTGCGGATCTTGTCTATCTGGGCCCGGAGCCGCCCCGGCTGGGTGACCGTCTTGTGGGTCAAGGGCGTGAGGCCACGCTGGAGGACCTCGTGGAAGAGCACCGGGGGTGAGAAGGCGAGGATCACCTTCCCGGTGGCGGTGCAGTGCAGCGGGAGCCGCCCGGCGACCCGGGACTGCTTTCGCAGTCCCCGGTGCACCATGAGCTTCTCGACATACAGCACATCGAGCCCGTCGTGGATGGCGAAGTGCACGGTCTCCTGCGTGGCGAGCAGCAGATCCTCCATGTACGGCAGAGCCGCCTCACGAAGGATCCGCTGCCGCGGCACACGCTGGCCGATCTCGAAGAGCCGCAGGCCGAGGCGGTAGTGGCTCCCCGCTCGTTCGAGCAGTCCCCAGCCGAGCAGCTCCTGGGCGAGCCGGTGCACGCTGGCCTTCGCCACACCGCTGCGCCGGACAATCTCCGCGAGCGAGAGCGAGTCATCCTCCGCCGTGAACGCCTCGATGATCAGACGGGCTTTGCCGAGGACGGAGTTCATCGTCTCGGCGGTTGCGGTGATCGCTGATGGGGACGGGAGCACGTTCATACCAGGGACCTCCTGTGCCGAGTTTGGTACGTTCCAGTCCGGTCCTCAAGTGGGGAGATAGTCATAGCCCCACCTCCGCCCTGGACCGGGTGACGGTGGCGACAGCCGTACGAATCAGGTGGCGGGTGAGTTTCTCCATCTCCCGGACATCCGCGGTGTTCATCCCCATGGCGAAGTCGATCTCGAACGGCGCATCCGCGACCTTGGGCATGCCGACCCGCACCGTCGGGATGCCCCGGCCGCGCAGGATGTTGGCGTCGGTCGCGCCGCTGTTGCCGCGAATCACCTCATGCGGACGCCCCTCCATGGCCTCCCACGCGGCCATGGCGCTGCGCGCCACCCAGCTCCGCGGATCGGAGGCGGTGCCGGGGATGGCGAGCACCATCTCAAACGTTACATTCGACCCGGGCAGCTCAGCGGAGATCTTGGCGAGGGCGGCGGCGAACTCCCGTTTGGCCACCATGGGAGTGGTGCGCGGACTCAGGCGCAGATCCACAAGCAGCTTGCACACGGCGGGGGTGACCGCCGCCATATGCGGCCACCCTCCCTCCACCGCGGCCACGATGCCCTGAGGCGCGACCGTGTCCTCGGTGTGCCGGTCGGCGTATTCGGCGAACCACTTCTCCAGGCGCACGGCGACCTCACCCGCCCGGGCGATCGCATTTTCGTACGGTAAACGGTGCCTTGAGCCGACATAGGTGTGCACGCCATGCACGGTTACCTCGAACCATGCCAGGCCCACTTCTTCCCAGGACACCGTCCAGCCTGGTTTGGCGATCACCGCGAAGTCCGCCCAGACTCCTTGCTCAAGGAGGAACGAGCAGCCGGCCCCTTGCCCGATATTGCGGCGCTCCATGGTGGTCGGCATGCTGTTCGGCGCGTTCGCTGGCCCGGCGTTCGGTCCGGCGTTCGGTCTGACGTTTGGCCCGCTGTTCGGTCCGATGTTCGGTCCGGTGTGCGGTCCGGCGTTTGGCACGGTTTTTGGCGCGTTGGTCGGCATCCCCCCGGCCCCAAACGCGACCAGCAGATCCCCGGTCAGCGGCACCCCGGCACGGTGGATCGCCTCGGCGGCCATGAGCACACAGGCCACATGTCCCTTGGGGTTGCCGGCCCCCAGCCCGACCACCAGATCACCCTCGTTGTGGGCGACCGGCCGCATGTCGGGCCGCAGTGAGGGCCCGACCCACGGGACGTCCTCACCCTCGGAGCCGGTGGTCAAGGTGTCGATCGGGGCATACAACATGAGATCGGGCCCGCTCCCGTCACCCCGTAGCCGCCCCCAGGCATTGGCCTGCCTGCCATCGAGCGGCTGCGTGGCGGCCGGGATGCCGGAGGCCGCGAGGGTGCTCGCGATGTGCTCGGCGAGCCGGCGTTCACCACCGGTCGGGCTGGGGATGTCGACCAGACCACAGAGCAACTCCCGCAACCGGCCCGCACTGACATTTCCCCACGCCGCCGCCACCTGCTCCCGTCGCTGCGGGTCAAGCCCGGCCAGCCCATCGGGGCGGCTCACTGGTTGATCCGGTGGACCTGGGTGTTACTCCTCTTGGCAAACCATCGCCAAAGCACCGGCACCACGGCCGCAAGGCCGCAGCAGACCAACAGGATCAGCAGAACACTAGGCATGGACTCTCCTCCGCCACCCTCACGGGCACTCACATCGGCCATAGGGCGATGGTCGACCGATCTGGGGGCACTTGCCCATGGAAACGTCCCGCTCAGCAGAACGGCGTGCGAGTCTCTCTCATCCTCCGCTCAATCTCGGCTCGTCCCCGGCACAGCCCCTGCTCATCCCCGGCCGACGGCGAGATGCCGGGGGCCGCGGAGCACCGCGCTCTGGCGGTAGGGGGGTGGGTCGGCCAGCAATCTGGCGTCTGGAATGCGGTGGAAGAACGCGTTCAAGGCGATCTGCGCCTCCAGCCGGGCGAGTGGAGCGCCAAAGCACAGATGTACCCCGCTGCCGAAGCCGAAGTGCTGGTTGTCGGGTCGGTCGGGGTCGAACCGGTCGGGGTCGCGGAACCTCGCGGGGTCGCGGTTCCCGGCGGCGAGCACCAGGGTGACCTGTGATCCCGCCGGGATGGTGACTCCCGCCACGGTGGCGTCGCCGTACGCCGCTCGCCACGGGATGAGTTGCACCGGCGGTTCGTAGCGCAGGAGCTCCTCGACCGTGCGCACGATCATCGCCGGGTCGCGGCGCAGGCGCGCGAGGACGTCGGGGTGGCGCAGCAGCGTCAGCACCCCGTTGGTGATCAGGTTGACGGTCGTCTCGTGGCCCGCGATGAGCAGTAGGTTCGCGGTGCTGACGACCTGTTCGTGGGTCATGCGGCCGTCGGGGCCGTCCTCGTTCACCAGTTTGGAGAGCAGATCATCGCCCGCCTGACGATCTCTGCGTTTCTCCGCAAGCCCGGACAGATACTCCCTGATCTCCTCGCGGGCGCGCAGTCCTTCCTGCAAGCGTTCCGGGGGGCCGGTCTCGGGGTTGAAGTCGAGCAGCGCGACGATCGCCTCGACCCACGTGTGGAACTGCGGTTCGTCCTCCCGCGGCACCCCCAGAAGGTGACAGATCACCGTGACCGGAAAGGGATATGCGAAATCCTCCACGACGTCGATCTGCTCCCGGTCCCCGATACGATCCAGCAGGCCCGTGACGATGTCGGTGAGTTTCGGCTGTAGGCCGGTCACCAGGCTGGGGTTGTGCGGCGGCCCGAAGTGTCGCATGGCGATGCGCCGCAGCCGGTCGTGTTGTGGCGGGTCGAGATTGATGAACGCCGGGTGTTTGATGCGTTCGGCGGCGACAGGTCCTGGATGTGCAAGGTTGACCGGATCAGAGCTGATGTGCGGGTTGTGGAGCAGGGCGTAGATCTCCCGATAGGTGCTGACCGCATAGGTGCCGTCCTCCTGCCGGTCCACCGGAGTTTTCCGAAGTTCGGCATAGAGGGGGTACGGATCAGCCCGGCTGGCGTAGTCGAAGATCCGTTGAAGTGTGCTCGGTGCCTGGCTGACTGACATGTCCGCTTCTCCTCTGCCGGTTCAGGGCTACGGCCGGCCCCCGTACGGGGACACGGCTGCCACCCGCCGCTCGCTCGGCTCGTGACCGGTCACCAAGACCGTGGCGCCGTGGGTGATGATCACCGGGTCTGGGAAATGCGCCGGGATCGGTGCCATATCGGCGGCCTGGTCGGGAAAGGGCTCCGGCGGGAACGGCGCAGCCGTCTCGATCATGTACTTGTAGTGGTCAAGCCACTTGGCGTTGTCGAAGCTGACCGCCGCGGTCACCCGGCCGCGATAGCCGTACGCCGCGACAAATCGCATGTCGTCCACCGTCCCCTGGGTGACGGCGATCTGGTCGGCCAGGATCGGCACCCCGACGGACTTGATGTTGACGCCGAACTGCGACGACCAGAACATCGGTATCGCCAGGTGCGGCCAGCGGTGGGTCGGCGGGCTGACCATGTTGTGCGCCGCGACATGGGCCTGTTCGACGGCGTTGGCCCAGTGTTCGAGGGACAGGAATCGGTATTCGTAGACCGGATGCGGGCATCGCGCCACGTCGCCCGCGACGAAGATGTCGTCGGTGACCAGCCCGTTGATGTCGAACGCGCGGCAACCGGTGTCGCAGGCCACCCCCCAGACGCCCGCCGCGATTCCCGAGTCCAGCAGCCACTCGGTGTTGCGTATGCCGCCGAGTGCGACCACCACCACGTCGGCGTCCACGGTGCCGCCGTCGGACAGGTAGGCACGCCGCACTCGCCCCTGTTCGTCCCCGTCCAGCCGGGTCACCTTGACGCCACAGCGGAGATCGACACCGTGGGCACGCTGGAGTCTCGCGGCGACCGAGCCGATCATGTCCCCCAGCGCCCCCGTCAGCGGGGCCTCGGCGGCCTCGGCCACGGTGACCGGGATGTCCAGCTCACAGCAGACAGAGGCGACCTCGGATCCGGCGAAACCTGCACCGATGACGAGCACCCGCTTCGGGCCGGCCGCCAGCCGTTCCTGGAGGCCCGCGGAATCCTCATTTGTCCGGACGACGAACACGCCCTCCAAGGCGGCTTCGGCCTCATTGGCCCACGGCCTGGCACGTACACCGGTGGCGATCAGCAGCCGGTCGTAGGGCACATCCCGCCCATCCGCCAGCAGGACCCGCTTACCCGCCAGATCCAGCCCCGAGGCGGGCACACCGAGCATCCAGGTGGCGTCGATCTCGCGCCGTCTCGGCAACACGGTGTCGTGCGCGGGCACCCAGCCGGTCAGCACCTGCTTGGTCAGCGGGGGCCGATCGTAGGGTTCGCGCGACTCGTCACCGATGAGGGTCAATGATCCGGTGAAGCCTTCGTCGCGTAGTGTCTCCGCCGCCCGCATCCCGGCCAGGGAGGCGCCGACGATCACAATGCGTCCCTGGCGCCGGAACCTGTCCAGATTCTCCGCACTGGTCATGTGGGCTCCGGGTCTTCCAGGGTGGCCTCACTCAAGGTGGCCTCAATCGGGGTGTCCTCGACGAGGATGGCCTGGACGGGGCAGGCGGCAGCCGCGCGCAAGACCTGTTCGCGTTGGGATTCCTCGGGGTTCGGGTGGTATGCCAGGGCCTCGTCACCGCGCATACGGAACGTGTCGGGGGCCATGAAGGCGCATTGCGCATATCCCTGGCATCGCGCCAAGTCGACGACAACCCTCACGAGGACCATCCCCTTCAAGCCGGACCACGGCTCAGCGAGGTCGACGGACGCGGCCCCCGGCTCTGTTAAGGCACTGACCTGCACAAATGAGCGTATCCAGGAGGCTGGGCGGCTACACCGTGCTTTCACCAGGTGAGGGCCAAGGATTCCGTACGAGAGTCTTGAGGTCTTAAGCCTCCCTTGGGCGGGCACGTCGATCTTCCTCACGCAATTGCTGCACCAGCCCCAGAAACTCGTGCCGCGTGTCCTCCGGATCCTCGCCCTCGAACAACTCCAGGGCCAGCTCCTCCACAGGCCATGTCACGAGTGATCCGTACCTGGAGAAGTACATCGCGACGTTCCGGATCCGGTAGGCATCCTCAGAGTCCAACCAGGCGCAACACAGCAGGCGCCAGATCCACCGGCGGGAACGGGTTGAGTTGTTGGTCTTGCTGACCGAGTTGACGTCGACCAGCGTCGTTCCGTCTTGCCCACCGATGAGGAGATCGTGGTCGGCCCAGTAGGAGTTGAACACCGGCCGTGCGATGCCCCAGGGCCGTCCTAAGGGGGGATTGCCCGCCAGGGTTCGCATCTCGTTCAGGCTGCCGGAGGAGTGGAGGAGCCGCACCAACTCCACCAGTTCGTTGACGGATGCCTCGTCGGCCGCGGCGTAGAGCTGCTCTACGGTGGGCTTCCCGTCACTGAACATGCGATAAACCGGGTCGTTGGTGACCTCGTTCCGGAAGATGTACTCGAGCTTCGCCAGCAGCCAGCACAGGCGTACGAGCCCCTTCTCCGCGCCGACCTGTCCGAGGGGGGCGTGCATTCCAAAATATGCACGAATGCGATTGAACAGGTCAGAAAGCATGGGTTCTACGGAAACGTCGGTGAAACTGCCATATAGCGGCGAGCCATCGGAGCGCAGATACCTTTGCACGCTGTGTTCGCTCTCCAGATCCAGCCAGCCGGACACGGTGGGGCGGAGGTCGAGCGCGTGTGAGCGGTCGGTTTCCTTCAGGTGAATGTGTGTGGGGTAAAGCCCGGCCTGGCGATGTGCCCAATCCCTGCTTACCAGCCCCACCCGCACCAGACCGTACAACGCCGAGTACGGCGGGGCGGGCTGCACGAGTGACGACATCCGAATGCTGAAGGCGCGGTCCGTCTGCGACCAGTGGCGCCTGGTCACCCGGCCTGCGGGCCGCACCTTCTCGGTCCCCCTCGTCGCCTCGGCGACCCGCTGGGCCATCGCAAGGGAGCCGGTCATGCGGTCCTCGCACCATTCCCCGAGTTGGCCAAAGTACAAATGCGAGACAAGTGACACAATCCGACTTTAGCAATATCGGGGAATCTGTCACGGTATGTTCCGTGGACGTTATGAGGGGTTCTAGGGCTCCAATATGGATTTGACGGTTTTGGGCTGCTGTGCGAGATGCCTCGATAATTAGAACATGGGTGTGAAAAATCAGTTGTGAGGTCGTGGCGTGTTCGGAAGAAGGCTCTTGCCGTATGCCGGAACGGCACATTTGGCGCGGTGGGGACGAAGGACGGTTAAGTCCGCATTGGCCACGCAGGCTTGCTGCCGACCGTCAGGTACGGGGGGCGTACATGATGACCACGACGCCGAGCAGGCAGATGGCGGTGCCGATCAAGTCCCAGCGGTCCGGGCGGAAACCGTCGAACACCACGCCCCACAACAACGAACCGGCGACGAACACCCCGCCGTAGGCGGCGAGGATGCGGCCGAAGTGAGGATCCGGCTGAAACGCGGCGACAAAGCCATAAGCGCCGAGTGCAAGCATGCCGGCGGCCACCCATAGCAGGCCCTTCTGCTCACGCACTCCCTGCCAGACAAGCCAGGCACCGCCGATCTCGGCGACGGCAGCCACAACGAAGAGAAGAAGGGAACGGACGATCGTCATGAACGCGACTTTAGTTAGCCGGCGCTGTAGCCGGCCGATGCCGTAGCCGGGCGGTGCCGTAGCTAACCGGTGCTGTAGCCGGTCGGTGCTGTGGTCGGCCGGTGCCGTAGCCGGCCGGTGCTGTAGCCGGGCGGTGCCGTAGCAAGTCGGTGCTGGTCAGCCGGTGCCGTAGTCAGCCAGTGCTGTAGCCAGTCGGTCCTGTGGTCAGCCGGTCCTGTGGTCAGCAGGTCAGGAGAGCCTGGGGCGGGGACCGTCGCGACCTTCGAGAGCATCACGCAAGGCGGCGGCGACCTCGGGGGAGACCGTGCCGACAAATCGCTGCACAGCCGTTTCGAGGTCGCCCGCTTCGTCGAGGGCGGCGCGCATAACCTCGGCGACAAAGGAGTCCTTGTCGCCCGCCGCCCGGTAAAGGTGGGCCCGGCCTTGCCGTTCGCGGTGCACGAGGCCCTTGCCGGTGAGACGCACAAGCACCGTCAGAACCGTCGTGACCGCCGGACGTGACGGCAGCACCTCCGCCACGTCCTGGGCGAGCATGCCCTCGGGACGATCCCAGAGAGCTTCCATGATCGAGCGCTCCAGATTGCCGAGGCGCATGTGTGTCTCGCCTCCTTAGGCGGTGAATGGTCTGGCAGCCCTAGACCAAGGTGCTCCAGTATGACCAGAACCGGATCCCGATCAGCGTGATGACAACCAGGAACCAGACGGTGAGCGCCACCGAGTGGTAGCTCGTGAGCACCTCCACGGCCCGCCGCGCACCACCACGACGGGTGTATCGGGCAAGGTTGTGCAGGGTGACATACCAGAAAATAGGCGCCATCACCGCCCACACCACCATGCAGTAGGGGCAGAGCGCGCCGATGTTGTAGAGGCTCTGATAGATCAGCCAGTGAACAAAGACGACACCAGCGGTGACCCCAAGCTGCAGCCCCACCCAGAACCACCGGCGGAACACAGCCCCGGCCAGAATCGCGGCGCCGACGGCGGTGACGATCGCGAACCCGGCGATGCCCAGAAGAGGATTGGGAAAGCCGAATAGCTCGGCCTGCGGAGTGGTCATGACCGAACCACAGGACAACACCGGGTTGATGCTGCAACTCGGCACATATTCCGGGTTCTTGAGCAGCGCGATCCGCTCAATGGTGAGGACGAAGGCGGCCAGCAACCCGACCGCCCCACCAATCAGCAATAAGTACGGCAGAAGCCTCGGATAGGGCCCCGCCGCGTCCGCCTCAGACGCGGCGGGGTCGTCGGCCGCCTCCGGCTCGACGAGGTCAGCGGGCGAGCGCCGCATCGATGGCCGCCTTGATGTCGTCGGTCGACTCGGGTTCGAGCTTCTCGCCGTTCAGGAAGAACGTGGGTGTGCCCTGCACACCTAGCGTCTCGCCGTCGGCGGCGTCCTTCTTGACGCGGGCCAGCGTGGCGGGGTCGTTGTAGGCCTTCTCCCACGCCGTCATGTCCAGCCCGAGCTCCTTGGCGAAGCCGCGGAAGACATCGTCGGCCGGCACCTGCTTCTCGCCCCACTGGGCCTGGCTCTCGTACATCCGCTTGTACATCGGCTCGAGCTTGCCCTGCTGAGCGGCGGCCTCGACCGCACGGGCCGAGCGCTCGGCGTTGTAGTGGCCCTGGATCGGGAAGTAACGCAGGACGAACGTGACCTTGCCCGCGTATTGCTTGCGGAGATCCTCCACGACGGGATAGACGGCCCGGCAAGCCTCACACTCGAAGTCGAGGAACTCGACCAAGGTCACCTTGCCGTCCGCGGCGGTCTGCAGCCGGTGGCTGTCGGGACGCACAACCGCCTCCCTGGCCGCGGCGGCGTTGCTCTCGCTGTTCGAACTGAAGGCGTTGATCGCCAGGGCGGCGCCCGCCACCACCGCGAACATGGCGATCACCACAAGGGTGACCACGAGATTGCGGCTGCGGGCGGCCTTCCGGCGCTCGTCGGCACGCATGGCCTCGACCTTGGCACGGGCACTGCTCGCCTTGGCTGCGGCCTTGTCACTGCCCGGCTGGGCCATGTCGTGCTTGGGCAAGCCCTGCTGGTCGCCGTCACCTTGGGCGCTGTTCCGTTTCCGGGACACCTACCCCCCTCCCCAGCGGGATCCACGACGTCCGCCGTGGTCCCGACTTCCTTGTCGTCAGGCATCTATCAGCCCGCGACCGCTCGTGTGTGCGGTCATCCGAGCGTTGTGCTCTCGGTGCGCCCCGGATCGGACCGGCAACTTTCTAGCCCACACGTCGTCAGACCGGCGTTAGCTCAAGACCACTTACTCGGACTGGCTGAGCGCGGCGGGCATCGCTGACGCCGGGTGCGCCTAGATCGACCTGCACGTTCTACGTCCTGTAGAAGATAGGGAGAATTCCGGGAGATCCGCAAATTTCATGCCGTGACCACGCTTATGGGGCCAAAGATGCCTCAGATGCGGCTCCGGAACACCGTGACGGCGAGCGGGGCGAAGACCAGGGCGAAGCCGGCGGCCCACAGCAACGAGACGAGCACAGGGCTCGCGACATCGCCACCGATCATGAGCCCGCGGATGGCGTCGGCCAGGTGGGTGACAGGGTTCACGTCGGACCACGCCTTGAGCCAGCCCGGGAAGGTCTGGGACGGCACGAGCGCGCTGCTGGTGAAGGTGAGCGGCATCATCGTGGAGAAGGCAATCATCTGCACCTTCTCCGGGCTGGAGGCCTTGAGCCCAATCAGCACCGACATCCAGCTCATGGCCAAGGAAACCACGACGAGAAGCGCCAGCGCCCCAAGCAGGCCCGCGAAACTCGTCGTGATCCGGAAGCCAAGGATCATGCCGAACCCGACAAGCAGCGCGAACGCCCACACCTGCTTGAAGGTGTCCGCGAGGATACGACCCGCCAGCGGGGCGAGCCGGGAGATCGGAAGGCTGCGGAGCCGATCGAACACACCCTTGGTGATGTCGGTGTTGAGACCGATCGCCGTCGACAGGGTGTAGAAGAGGGCGTTCTGCACCAGCAAGCCCGGAAGGGCGAACTGGAGATAATCGCCGGTGGAGCCGGAGATCGCCGTGCCGAACACGTAAGTGAACAGCAGCAGGAACATGATCGGCTGAATGCTGAGGTCGAGTAGCTCCCAGGGGTTGTGCTTGATCTGCACAAGGCTGCGCCAGGCCAGCGTCAACGTCTGCTGGAGCGTGGCGATCGGCCCCACACGCTTGGCCGGGGGGACGGGAGAATCTACGGTCAGGGCGGTCATTACGGGTTCCTCGCTACGTGCATTGGAGACGGCCACTGGGGACGCGCCTCAGGTGGGAGATATACGACGGAATTGGCGGGGCCAGATCCACAGGCACATGACCCATGGGCGGCAGACCAGGCCGATGGTTGGCGTGGTGACAGCAGCAGACCCGCCGGGCTTAGGTCACTGGACGTGTCACCACAAGCCCGGAGCCCCGGAGTCCCGGAGTCCCGGAAGCCCGTAAGCCTGTAAGTCCGGAGTCCCGGAAGCCGAGAAGCCCGGAACGGTTTGGATCGGCCATGTCCACAAGCGCCACATCGCCCCGTTGGAGCGAAGTGCATGACGAATGCCAGGACACGACCGGCTTCACGGATCAGTCAGATGGCCACAAGTCATCAGGGAGAGCGGGATCGCCCAGAACTCCAGCCCCGGCACCTCGCTAAACGATCAAAAGCGACGCCCCAGGCCAGAAACCTGATCCCACGTGGTCAGCCGCTCACACGCCCGCCCCCGTCTTCACGTCGGCACGATCGGAACCCTCCGCCCCCGAATCCCCCGGCTGACCGCCGTCATCCTCGGCCCGGTGGCCGGTGAGCGCGAGGAAGACCTCGTCAAGGCTCGACTTGCGCAGTGACAACTCGGAGGCCACGATGCCGAGGTCGTCGAGTCGCCGCACGATCGCCGGCACCACCGCCGGGTCGTGCACGGCGGCGGTCACCCTGCCGCCCTCGATCTCGGGCGCGGTCTCGACCAGGTCGGCGACCACCTTGCCGACCACGTCGAGGCGGCTCGCGTCGAGCGGCCTGACCTCCAGGACCTGCGCCCCGGTGGTGGCCTTGAGCTGGTCGGGAGTGCCGGACGCGATCACCTTGCCGTGGTCGAACACCAGGATGTCGTCGGCGAGCTGGTCGGCCTCCTCCAGATATTGCGTGGTCAGCAGCACCGTCACCCCGTCGGCCATGAGGCCGCGCACGACATCCCACAACCCGGTGCGGCTGCGCGGGTCGAGACCGGTGGTCGGCTCGTCCAGGAACAGCACCTGGGGTCTGCCGATGAGGCTGGCCGCCAGGTCGAGACGCCGGCGCATGCCGCCCGAGAACGTCTTGGTGGCGCGCCCGCCCGCCTCGGTCAGGGAGAAGCGGCCGAGCAACTCGTGTGCCCGCCGTTTGGACTCCGCCCGCGACAGACCGAGCAGCCGGCCGATCATCACGAGGTTTTCCGTGCCGGTCAGCATCTCGTCGACCGCCGCGTATTGCCCGGTCAGCCCGATGAGCGAGCGCACCTGATGGGCCTCGCGCAGCACGTCGAACCCGGCCACGGTCGCCTTGCCACGGTCAGGGCGCAGGAGTGTCGCGAGGACTCGGACGGAGGTTGTTTTGCCCGCGCCGTTGGGCCCGAGCACACCGAGCAACCGTCCCTGCGGCACCTCGAGGTCGACTCCGTCGAGGGCCTTCGTCTCCCCGTAGTGCTTCACCAGGCCCTCTGCCTGAATCGCGTATCGCATGTGCTTGTCCTCTCCTTCTCTCCCCCCATCATGGCGGTTGCGACCGACAATTTTGAGGTTTGACTAACGCCCCAAATGGGGACACTGGATGAACCTTCGGTTACCCCCTTCGCCAAGTCGTGTTCTCGATCTCGCAGGCGAGCGAAAAAGATCACCGACATTCACCGACATTCGCCGACGATCATCGACATGGACGTCCAGGGGCCACTACCCACGGTGTGCGACTGCCATTCCCGATCCGCCCAGTCATGGAGCCGAGGCATCATCCCAAGATCGCGCTCCCGATGTGGAAGTGGGATGGAAGTGCAGATGGGGGCCTAAGTGAAGGCTGTGGAGAGCATCGCAGTAAGACGACCCTGCCCCACAGGCCACCCCTCTTTTCCGGGATAGAACGATCCCAGGTGTTTCTCCGATAATTATCAAGACCAACAGTGAGCAACGATCAGCAGATCGGAATCGGCGGAAGACATCGGGCAACCAAACCCCCGGAAAGTGCTCCAGCATATGGAGCACCCCTGGTGCTACAAGAAGTACGGCGAAGTCTTTCCCTCAGAAAGAGGACCAGCCGCGGGGAAGGCTCGCTCATGGTGGTTATGTAGGGAGCAAGGGGTTGTACAACAGGAATGACGGTGGCCCCGCGCATCGGAATGACGGCGGATACCGATGGTGGGTGGGCACGATCATCGCATTGGTCGGCGTGGTGCTCACCTACCTGGCCTGGCAATGGCCGGGGAAAGGGGAGCACGGCCCGGCACCCGAGCCGACGACAATAGCGACGACACCGGTGGACGGGGAAACCGACGACAAGAGCCCCGAGTCACCACCGGAACCGTCGACTCCGGACAACGCATCACAGGAGGAGAACGCATCACAGGAGGACAACGGGAAGAGCACCGACGTCCCCAACGCGCTCCTCGGCACCTGGCTGGGCAGAGCCACAAACGACGGCTACCACTTCACCGTGCAACTCGCCCTGCAGCAGGGAGGAATCGGAGACTATGTGGGGTCGCTGCAGATCCCCGAGGGCGGATGCCGGAGCGACTTGACCCTGGAGTCCGTCGAGGCCGTGTCCATCAGCGTGGACATCAAGGTGCTGGCCGGCACCTGTTTCGGAGGTTCGGGAAGGTTCGCCCTCACTCCTGCGGGCCTGGACTACCGCGCCCTCGGCACCCAAGGATCAGTGGTCTTCGGCACGTTGTTCAAGCAGTGAGCCCCTATTGAAGCATTGAGCAGGCGATCCAAG
>NZ_BOOW01000051.1 GCF_016863435.1 Sinosporangium siamense | reverse complement strand
AGCAACTCAAACGGCTCAAGCAGTGAACAAGCAGCTCAAACAGTGAGCAGGCAACGGAAGCAAGATGCCGCCCACTCAAGCAGTGCCCTATGCCGGAGCGCCCTATGCCGAAGCAAACCCCGACATAGGGCACCCCAAAGCCCATCACTCCTCGTCTAGCGTGAAGTTCTGCCCCGTAGCCGGATTGAACAGGTGAAGCTTCCGCAAGTCACACCAAACCCGGCAGACCTCACCCCGGCGAGCCGCAGACTCCGCCGACAGCCGCGTGACCAGCGTGGTCGCCCCCGAAGAGCCAAGGTCGTTCGCCCCGGAGTCAGCCGCAAGCTCATCCAGTACGGCAGAGCTAGCTCGAGGCCCCTCCAGATTGAAATAGACGTACTTATCCGACCCCATGGACTCCACCACATCCACCCGAGCCTCAAACTCGAATCCCTTGGCACCGTCCTCCACAAGCCGCGCGTCCTCAAAGTGCTCAGGACGAACCCCCACTATGAGCTCCCTCGGCGCATCGGCCGACTCCAACCGGGCGCGTAGCCGTACATCCAATGGCAGATCGCCGAGAGCGGTCCGCAACCGCTCGTTGGCGACGGTCGCCGGCAGGAAGTTCATGGACGGCGAACCAATGAATCCCGCCACGAACAGGTTGGCCGGATGGTCGTACAGCCGTTGAGGATCGCCCACCTGCTGAACCACCCCGCCGCGCATGACGACGACCCGGTCCCCGAGTGTCATGGCCTCGGTCTGGTCGTGGGTCACGTAGACCGTGGTCGTGCCGAGGCGGTTTTGCAGGCGGGAGACCTGCGTGCGCATTTGGACGCGAAGCTTGGCGTCTAGGTTGGACAGCGGCTCGTCCATGAGGAACGCCTTGGGGCTGCGGACGATGGCCCGGCCCATGGCGACTCGTTGCCGCTGGCCGCCGGAGAGGTTGGCGGGGCGGCGGTCGAGCAGGTCGGTGAGTTCGAGGGACTCAGCGGCTTCCAGGACTTTGCGGTTGATGGTCTCCTTGTCGAGCTTCGCGAGCTTCAAGGGGAACGCGATGTTCTCCCTGACCGTCATATTGGGATATAGGGCGTATGACTGGAAGACCATGGCTATGTCGCGGTCGCGGGGGGCGCGGTCGTTCATGCGTTCACCGTCGATGAGGAGCTCACCGGATGTGATGTCCTCCAAGCCGGCGATCATATTGAGCGTCGTCGACTTCCCGCATCCCGACGGTCCCACCAGGATGATGAACTCCCCGTCGGCGATGCGCAGGTTCACCTCCTGCACCGCGCTCGTCCCGTCGGGGAATGTCTTGCTTACCTTGTCCAGCACGATCTCGGCCACGATTCACCACCCCTACCCTTTAACCGCGCCGGACGTCAGGCCCGAGACGATGCGACGCTGGAAGAACAGCACGAACAGGATGATCGGAATTGTGATCACCACGGCGGCGGCCGAGATCGACCCGGTGGGATCCTCGAACTGCGAGTCGCCGGTGAAGAACGAAAGGGCGACGGGCACCGTGCGCGAGCGCTCCGTCGAGGTCAGCGAGATCGCGAACAGGAAGTCGTTCCAGCAGAAGATGAACACGAGGATCGCGCTCGTGACGACGCCCGGCGCCGCCAGCGGAACGATCACCCTGCGAAACGCCTGCGCCTGCGTGGCGCCGTCCATTTTCGCGGCCTTCTCCAGATCCCAGGGGATCTGCTGGAAGAACGCCGAGAGGGTTTGGATCGCCAGCGGCAACGAGAACGTGATGTAGGGCAGGATCAACCCCCACCACGTGTCGAAGAGACCAAGTGCACGCTCGATCTCGAACAGCGGCGACACGAGCGAGACCTGCGGAAACATCGCGATCATCAAGGAGAAGCCGACCAGTAGATTCTTCCCCGGAAAGGAGAGCCGCGCGATCGCATAGGCCGCGAGCATGCCGAGGGCGACCGCGATGGCCGTGGAGATCAGGGCGATGCCGATGGAGTTGCCGAGCGCCCTGATGAACTGGTCGGTCTGGAAGATGCCGCGATAGTTGTCCAGCGTCCATGCCCGGGGGATGAACGAGCCGTCGTTCAGCGTGGCCGGTGTCTTGAACGACAGCGACACGATCCACAGGACCGGCACAAGCGCGTAGACGACCACGATCGCGTCGATGAACCCCCAGCGCCACTTTGACTTCTTCACTTGTCCCTCCGCCCCGGTGCCACAGTGCCGAAGAGCCGGATGAAGATAAACGCGATGATCGCCACGCTGAGGAAGATGAGCACCGACATCGTCGACCCGATGCCCAGGTTGAGCCCCTTGATGAGGTTGTTGTAGGCGAGGATCGACACCGACGACGTCTCATTGGCTCCTGCGGTCAGGATGTAGATGTTGTCGAAGATGCGAAAGGCGTCGAGCGTCCGGAAGAGCAGGGCGACCAGGATGGCCGGCTTCATCACCGGCAACATGACCCGGGTGAACCGCTGCCAGGAGTTCGCACCGTCCATCGAGGCGGCTTTCAACAGGTCCTCGGGCACCAGCACCAGCCCGGCCATGAGCAGCAGCGCCATGAACGGCGTGGTCTTCCAGATCTCGGCGAGAATGATGATCGCCAGCGAGGAGGCCCGCTCGGTCAGCGGTGCGCTTTCCCCGAAGAGGCCGGCGAGATAGCCCGTCCCGGGGGTCCATGCATAACGCCACGAGAAGGCGGCCACCACAGTGACGATCCCGTATGGAATGAGCGCCGACGTCCGCACCAGCCCCCGCCCGACGAGCGTGCGGTGCATGACAAGCGCCAGCGCCATGCCCAAGACCAGCTCGATCGCCACCGAGATCACCGTGATGAGCACGGTGACCCCGAAAGCCGTCCACCAATAGGAGTTCGTCAGCACCGTCGCGTAGTTGGCCAGACCCACGAACTCCTGCTGGTCCGGAAACTTCAGATCGAACCGCTGGAGCGACAACCAGATCGCATACACGATCGGCCACCCCGTGACGCCCAGCATCACCAGCGCCGCGGGCGCGCACAACAACCACCCGAGCCGCCGCTCGGCCCGTTTCTCCGCGCTGAGTTGCTTGCGGCGTGTGCCGCTTGCCGTCCGCGTCACGGCAGCACCCCTCTCGACTCCAATGCCGCCTGAAGGGCCTCGCGCATCTCATCCGCCGTACGGCGGGGCTCGATGGCCGAAGGCGGCGAGAGCATCGCCGACATCACCGTGGACACGTTCTGATACGCGGGGGTGAGAGGCCGGACGGCGGCATCCTTCAACTGCGCGAGAATCTCCTCCTTCATCGGATAGGCCTTCTCCATCTCGGGGCGCGAGTAGACGCTCTCGATGGTCGGGGGCAGCCCGTCCTTGATTCCGGAGAAAAGCTGGTGTTCCGCGTCGCGGATGCACGCTGCCGCCTCGAAGGCCAGCTCACGATGGCGTGAGAAGCGGCTGACCGCGAGGTTGATGCCGCCGATGGTCACCTTGCTCGGCCGACCGGGAGCGACGCCCGGATAGCGGGCCCACCGTACTTTCCTGGCGAGCTCCGGCGCCCCTTCCACCATCGCCGGATAGACGAACGGCCAGTTCAACTGGAAGGCCCCGTGGCCGCTCTGGAAACGCAGCCGCGCCTCGTCCTCCTGCGCGTTGGTGAACGACGGGTCGTTCACCCCCGAGACCGCGAAGTCGCGCAGCACCTCAAGCGCCCGCACCGCCCCCGCGTCGAGAACCGCCCGGGTGCCGTCCTTGTTGAGAATCTCCCCGCCCGCACTCGCCACCAGCGTGTTGAAGAGCACTACCAGCCCTTCGTACTGCGCCCCCATCGTGATGACCTGATAGGGCTTGCCCTCGCTCTTCAACCGCCGCGACATGTCGATCATCTCGCTCCACGTGGCGGGCGGGCGGTCGACGAGGTCCGTGCGATACCAGAGCAGCTGTGTGTTGGTGTTTTTCGGTGCCGCGTAAAGCGTGCCCTGGTATTTCGCCGTCTCCAGCGGCCCTGCGAGGGTGCCGCGTTCCACCTCGGCCTTATGCGCGCCGGTCCAGGGCAGAATCCATTCCGCCCCGGCGAACTCCTGCGTCCACGTGACGTCCAATCCGAGGATGTCCATGCTGTCGTCCTCGGCCGCGAGCCGGCGCACCATCTGGGTGCGCTGGTCGTCGGCGCCGCGAGGGAGCAACTGGTAGACGATGCGATAACGGCCCTTCGCCCGCGCCGTGCAGTTGTCCACAATGGCGCCGAGGTTCTGTTCGGGCGCGTGATAGAGCGTGATCTCCGGCACTCCGGTTTCGCCGGAGCCGCAGGCGACGAGCGAGGCGAGCATCGTGAGCGCGACTGTTGTCCGTCCTAGACGGCGGGGTCTGCCGCTCTTCACTTGCATGTGCTTTTGCTCCCAGGTCCGGCACTCGGCCTTCGAGCGCCTTCGTGGTTCCCTCCTTACCCCGCTCTTCCCGCAATCCACGTCATCCGGCCTCGGGCACGTTGCCGCGCCTCCTGCGGCTCACCGTTGCGGGCGATGCTTGTACCCACCAGGATCAGGCGCAATGACCGTTCTGTGGCATCGGTGATGAGTTCTCCGGCATGGAGCATCGCCTCGGACAGTTCGATCGGCGCGGCGAGAATGCCGGCGAAGGCGTCGATGCCCGCCTCGTAGGTGTTTCTGGCCCCTTGTCCAATCGTGCCGGCCAGCGCGATCACCGGCCTGCCGTACCTTTTCGCCCTGCGTGCCACCTCCGCGGGCACCTTGCCGTGTGGAGTCTGGAAGTCGATCGCGCCTTCGGCTGTGATGACCAGATCGGCCATGGCGAGCCGGGCATCGAGGTCCACATGGTCGAGCATGACGTCGAACCTCGGCAAAAGCCGTCCCCCCAGCACCCCCGCCAGCCCGGCGCCGAGCCCGCCCGAAGCGCCGCTGCCCGGCACCTCGCGGAGGTCCACCCCGCTATGCCGCGCGAGAAGCGCCGCCCAATGCTCCATCGCGTCGGCGAGTCGCTCAACCTGCTCCGGACTCGCCCCCTTCTGCGGCCCGAAAACCCTCGCCACCCCACGCTCACCGGCCAGCACATTGTGTGGATTGCACGCCACCAAAAGCTCCGTCCGCGCCAACCGCGGGTCCACTCCGGAAACATCCACCGTGGCCACCGATGTCAGCACCGCACCACCCCGACGCCCCACCGGCGATCCGTCCGCGTCAAGCAACCGAACCCCAAGAGCACGCAGCGCGCCGGCACCACCATCACAAGTGCCGGAATCACCGCAACCCACAATGATGCGCTCACACCGCGCGTCGAGAGCGGCACGAATAAGCTGGCCCACGCCGTACGTGCAGGTGAGTCCAGGATCGCGGAAATCGCGCGGCACCAGCCGCAGCCCTGCCGCCGCCGCCATCTCCACGACCGCGGTGCGTGGGCCCGCGCCGCCGAGGATGGCGAAATGTGAGGGTACGGCGTCGCCCAGGGGGCCGTCGACGGTGAGCTCGACCACCTTGCCCCCCGTCGCGGCGGCCAGCGATTTCGCCGACCCCTCGCCGCCGTCCACCAGCGGAATCATGTCGATCAAGGCGCCGGGCACCACCCGGCGCACCCCGGCGGCGATGGCTTCGGCGACGGCCTCGGCGTCGAGGGATTCCTTGAAGCCGCTCGGGGCGATGGCAAACCGCATAGGAACGATCGCGGGCATCATGTCCTCCAATAGGGGTTCAGGTGGAACTTCGGCAGCGCGCGGTCAGTGCAGCGGGAGACCGAGCAACGGCCAGACATAGAGCGCAAACCCCAAGACGAGTGCGGCGGTCAGGGGAGCAAGGAAAAGAGAGAGTTTGAGGAGGTCTGAGCGCCGATAGGTGGTGACGTCCTCTACAGCCGCGAACATCGCCACCGGCTTGGCCGACGAGGGCAAGGTATGGCAGAACCCCGCGGCGGCGGTGGAGGCGAAGGCAACCGAAGCCGGGCTCAACCCGAAGGCCGCCGCCAAAGGCACCAAGAGCGGCACCAACACCGAGGAACGGGCGGATCGCGACTGGAGCACCAGGTGAGCGAGCGTGCTCACCACGACAACAATCGCCAGGAACTGCGCAGGCTGTAGCAGTGCCGTACCGTCGAACAGAGTGCGGGCAAGCCAGTCAGCGGCCCCCGAACTCGTCAACGAGGTGCCGAGCACCGCCGTCGTCGCCATGAACAGCAGCAGCGACCACGGCACGGTGGACATCGCCTTGCCCATTTGGATCGTGCCCAGCCACGGGGTGGTCATCGCCACCGCACCCAGCAGCGCGACCATGGCGGGCGCCACGCCGTGCAGCGACTCGGTGCACCAGAGCGCGACCACCACGAGCAGCAGCAGACCCGCGCGCCGCTGCGCGCTCGTCATCGGCCCGACGACCGGGGCGTCGATGACACGGGCGAGTTCGTCGCGGTCGACACGCACCGGTGTGCGGCGATCGCGATGTTTGGTCATCAGCCACAACACGAGCTCGGCGGCGAAATGCGAGCTCACCACGGCGAACGGCAGGCCGAGCAGCAACCATTGAGCGAAACCGATGCCGTGTCCCGTCGTGGCGATCAGCACCTCACTGGTGATCAGGTGCGCGCCGGCGCCGATCAGCGTCGCCACCGCAGAAAGCAGGATGACGGTGGGGAACAACACAGCCAGCATGCGGACAACACGCTTCCGGGGGGAAAGCGCGTGGGCCAGCGACACGAACACCGGTAGTGCCAGCGCCGCCCTGCCGGACGTGGCCGGCACCGCCAACGCCGTCATAAGCAGCGCGCCGGTGATGAGATGAGCCAGTTGGCGGACGGTTGTGGCTTTGGAGATGAGAAGTACGGCGAAGCGGGCAGGAAGGCCGGTGGCGCTCAATCCCGCCGCCATAACGAAAGCCGCGATGAGCAGCCAAATCGTCTCACCGCCCAGCGAACGGAACAGCTCCGTCGAGTCCAGAACCCCGACCAGGACCAACGTCACCGCTGCGGCGAGTCCGACAAAGGTGTCGTCGATCCGGCCTGAGAGGAAGGCCAGCACAGCGCAGATGAACACCACAAGGGTGATGCGTCCTGCGTTGGGCAGTCCTTCCTCTGGGCCGGGAAGGAGCTGGAACAACCCCACTGGGACTGCGGCCAGCACGGCGAGCACGATGAACGCGATCCACAGGGAGATCCGGGGTTTTCGCCGCTTGCGCGGCTCCTTGGAACTAGGGTCCGTGGGATTGGTGGGTGGAACGTCCTCTTGTCCCTTGCCGCCGTCCAGGTCGTGGTCCGGGCGCGGTTCGCTCGTGGAGACGACAGGCAACGGCTTGGTGTCCCGGGGCCTTGGAGTCGTCGCGTAAGAGGTGACCGTCATAGTGACGAGCTTGCGACTCATCGCTGATGCCGAGATGAAGGGTCGATGACAACCCTCTCATCGGGGACGCGTCAATGGGGGGTAACCTGCGGCTCAGGGCAGGAGTCGATACCCTGTCCCGCGCACCGTCGCGATGCGATCATGACCGATCTTCCGCCGCAGGTAGCGCACATAGACATCCACGACATTCGACCCAGGGTCGAAGTCAAATCCCCAGACGTGGCTCAAGAGCTGTTCGCGGGTGAGCACCTGGTCGGGGTGCCGGAAAAACACCTCGGCGAGCGCGAACTCCCGCGTCGACAACTCCACCGCCTGCTCACCGACATGCACGCGGCGGGCCCGCAGGTCGAGCGACAGATCACCGGCCCGCAACACGGTCACCTCGGGCACCCGGTCGCCACGCAACCGCAGCCGGACCCTCGCCAGAAGCTCTTCGAAGGCAAAAGGTTTGGCGATGTAGTCGTCGGCTCCCCCCGACAACGCCGCCACCGTGTCGGCCACACTGTCCCGGGCGGTCAGTATGATCACCGAGATCGGAGCCCGCGCCTCGCGCAGCCGCCGCAACACGGTGAAACCATCTCGCAGCGGAAGCCCGATATCCAAGATCAATAGATCGAACTCCCCGCTCAGCGCATAGTCACAGGCCGTGACCCCGTCCGACACCACGGTGGTCATGAAGCCATTGCCACGCAGGCCTTTCTCCACAAAGGAGGCAATCCTGAGTTCGTCCTCCGCGATCAAAATGCGGTTCACACAACCTCCTGCGTACTGTCCCGATCGGAGAACAGAAGCGGGCCTGTCCGGTCGGTGGTGGCGCTTCCCCCCTCGGAGGGCGTTTCGACCTCCCGGTGCATGAGGGTGATGACAAATAGGGCTCCGCCCCCCTTGTTCTCCTCAACCCGCACCCATCCCCCATGTGCCTCGGCGATGGACTTCACGATGGCGAGACCGAGCCCCGCGCCCTCGTGCTTGCGACTCCCAACCCGGACAAACCGCCCAAAGATCCGCTCCCGATCCTCCGGCGCAACCCCGGGCCCGCTGTCCCGCACCCACAACTCCACCATCGGCACGGTTGATCCATCCCGCGCCGCCTCATTTTTGACCTGCCGTACGGCGGAGCCCACGGCGATCAGATCCCCAGGACTCGTGTGGCGTACGGCATTGGCCACCAATTGCATCAACGCCTGCGTCAAACGCTGCCGGTCTGCCCAGATGCGCGTATCGGCCACCTCGTCCACCCGCCAGGTCCGCGGCCCGAGCGTGCGCACCTTGGCGAGCACACTGACCGTCAGATCGGCCAGCTCGACGTCTTCGGTGCTGAGGAAGCCGGGCTGTTCCGCCTTGGCGAGGGTCAGCAGGTCGTCGACGATGCGGTTCATGCGGCCGAGCTCGTCGATCACCAGCGCGATGGTCTCGGCGCGATCGGCTGGATCGTCCCCCATCAGCTCGAGATGTCCACGGACGACGGTGAGCGGCGTGCGCAACTCGTGCCCGGCGTCGTTCACGAAGTCGCGCTGTGTGGCGAACGCGCGCTCCAGGCGGTTGAGCATATGGTTGAACGTGCGAGCCAACGCCGCCACATCGTCGTTGCCCTGCACATTGAGCCGGCGCGTCAGGTCGGACGAGTCGCTGATGTGCTCGGCCGTCTGCCGCACCAACCGGATCGGCGCCAGCACTTGGCCGGCCACAAGCCACCCCACCAAACCGGCTAAAACAAGTGCCACCAGCGCGGTGACGCTGAGCGCGCGGACGGCGTCCACCACGTCCTTCTTCAGATGGTCGTAGAACACCGCGACCACGAGTGCGCCCCGCTGGTTGTCCCCCCGCACTGGCAACACCGCATAACGCACGATCCCCTCGGAGCTGTGCACCTCGCTTGAGGTCGGCTTGGTCGCCGCCGCCAACTCGGTGATCAGCGCCCGATTGGTATGCAGGTAGGCGAGGGGTTCAGCGAAGGTGAGATGGTGCACCTCGCCGTCGAGGATGGTGAAGAGCGTCTCGTACCCGTCCGGAACGTTGACGGATAGATATCCCTGAAGCAGCTCGTCAACGCTCTGCACCGCCGAGTCCGCATATTTCTTGAACTTCTCGGCTTCGTTGCTGAGCTCCTGGTTCACCCGGTTGTCGAGCCGCGAGAGCAGGATCTGCCATGTGGAGAAGACTGAAACGCCCAGGGCCAGCGCGACTACCAACGCCATCCAGCCCACGATGCGGGCCCGTGCACTCACCGTACGTCTATCTCCGTCACGTCAGTTGCTGCTAAATCCGTCTCGGTGACGCCGGTTCGTGCGTGGGTTGGCTATCGGCATCGCCGTGGTCCACGAGGCTTCCGCCGTTCAGTCGTCGTCGACCTCGTCGTCGTCATCATCGTCGTCATCGTCACTCATCGGCGGCAGGGGCGGCGGCTTGACCGGCTGTCCCTGGGTGCGACGGGTGCTCGGTGCCTGAGGCCCCGTCCTCGTGCGAGGGGCGGTGCGGGTCTGCTCCTTCGCGTCCGTGGACGTGTTATCGGGCTTGCTGCTTTTGCTGGTTTTCGACGCGGTGGGGGTTGCCGTGCTCCTCGACGGGACGGGCGTCGGTGACGCCGTGGGCGAGGACACGGGAGTTCCGGTGCCGTGCACGATGATCGTATTGCCGAGCTTGGGGGGATTTGTGCTAACCGCCCAGACCAACACCACCACGATGGCCGAGGTGAGGAGCGTCCCGGCCACGAAGGCGATGAAGGACATGCGACGGTTCATGGCATTACGGTACGTGCACTTGGCCTAGAGGGGAGTGAGACCAAGATGAGAAGGCTCTCATGCTTCGGGCGCGGGTTCAGTCGATCGCTGAGGGGGTTTCGGCGTGTGAGTGGAGGGATGGCAGGCCTCGGAGGTGTGGGGTTCTTCACAGTTAGATGAGAGTTGTGCCATGTTGCGTTGGTGTGGACTGTCCCAAACTAGCAATGTGCCACGAGTTTACGGGGAGATATGTCCGCCTCTTTAGGTGGAGTGCTCCATCGGGGTAGCCCGTGGGGCGCAATCCCACGATGCATCCCGAAATGTCGGGTATACCTTACTCGCTTGTCAAGGGATGTGAAATCATTTGTTTGATGGAGATTTCATGCCCTTGTCATTCATCGCTCAAATAGGGAGGAAATGATAGGCAAGGAGTGATATTTCGCCTGCTTGATGTGATGTGCGACGTTCCCGACTGTCTCCAGCCCGTCGGTGCCCGGGACATTCCTTCAGTCCTGGCCGGGACAGAGGCAGAGAGGGACACTCATGCATCGAGTGGTCCACCGGGCCCTTGCCGTACCCGCTGCCACAGCCGCGGCGCTCACCCTCATGGGAGGTACGGCATATGCCTACCCGCCGGGCATTCCCTCGGCGAACGTGGCGGCGGCCGAACTCGCCGAACTCACCGTCGAACCGGAAAGCCACGCATCCACCTACGACCGGGACTTGTTCCCACACTGGTCGACGATCTCCGGGACGTGTAACACCCGCGAGACGGTGCTCAAACGAGACGGCCGAAACGTGGTGACCAACACCTCCTGCGCCGCCGTCTCCGGATCGTGGCTCAGCCCCTACGATGGAGAAACCTGGACACGGGCCTCAGACATCGACATCGACCACATGGTCCCGCTCTCGGAAGCCTGGAAATCGGGAGCATGGGCCTGGACGACCCAACGACGCCGCACCTTCGCGAACGACCTGGCGAACTCCCAGCTCTGGGCCGTCACAGACAACGTCAACCAGGCGAAAGGCGACAAGGACCCGGGGGTCTGGAAGCCGCCACTCAACTCGTTCTGGTGCGAATACGCGAGGTCGTGGATCGACGTGAAATACGAATGGGGCCTTTCCATCGACAGGGCGGAGAAGGCGGCCCTGGCCGGCATGCTGGACACCTGCTGACCAACCGACCTGCCAGCTCAGTGACCTCTCATTTTGGTGGCCGTGCTTTCAGTGGCTTTGGCTTTCGGCGGCTCGATGGCGTCCCGCCCTGATGGCATGGTGACCAGTCGGCCTAACGCCCTGCCGGCTTGTTGGCCTGCCGGATCGGTGGCGTGGTGACCAGTCTGCCTTCGTCCTGGTGGCGTAGTGGCCTAGTGACCTAGCGGCTCGACTGGCCTGATGTCCCGCTGACCTGCAGGCAAAGGGAGAGGCACCGACATAAGGAGACCTGCACGCGTAAGGAGAGGTGCGGACAGAAGGAGATCGGATCAGGCCGAGCCGGCCGCCCCCGCCACGCACCCCTCAAGCAACCGCTCAAGCAACCGCTCGCACTCGGCCATCTTGAGATGAGCCGTCGCCCGCCCCTCGGCCCCCATCCAATCCCGCCCCTCGACCTTGTGCAGCCAGCGACGGAGCTTCTCGAGATCCTGCCGGAGGGCGTCGGCGTCGGCGACCGTGCGACGCCGCGTCTCCGAGACCAGCAGCCCCTCACACTCCTCAGCCACCTCCGCATACTCTTTCGCGGAGTTCTCCCGGAACGCCGACACGAGATGGCGCCGCTCCCTCTCTTCCACGTTGTCGAGCACGAAGAGCAGACTCTCGCCCCCTAGGTCGTCGATGCGCGCCCGCACCCTGTCGAGCAGCCCGCGCACCCCGTCCCGTTCCGGCAACACGCATACGGCCTGTTGCACATAGACCGCCCCCATGCGCTTGAGCTCGCGCCACACCGCCACCCTGGCCCGCGAAGGATGGGAGGGAACCCGATAGATGAGCTGCAGGAATCGGCAGTCGCCAGAGGGGTCGTGCGCATCCGTCGCCATGGTGTCCAAGGCTATCCAGCGCCCTCCCGCTTAGGAGGGGACAAGTCGATCCGGGCCCTTGACGCTACATGCTCACTACCTTGGGGTTTGGCTTGTGAGTAAGGGGCGCCGCGCTCCCTGCGACACCACCATGGGATGATCAACACTGAAGGAAAGTCTGGCCGATCGAGGACAGGAGCGCCCATCCGCCGCGATTGCCGTACATGATGGTGGGAGTCCGTGATCAGCGGCCGCTTTGCCAGGCGATCGTGTTCCGAGTAACCGGAACAAGCACACGGACACCGTCTGACGAGTACTGTCCGTTACACAGTAGGACGTGACTCGGCAGACACGACCTAGCGATCAAACCGGGCTACGGCCCGATCACTTGCTAGGCTGCTGGGCAACCATTGAAACCGGGCGGCGTCTCACCCCGGCAGGTGAGACCGTTAAGAAGTGGGGTCACACCGTGAAGAAATTGCTCGTGCTGGCGTTGGTCGCTATCGGGGGGCTGCTGATCTGGCGCAAGGTACAGGCCGACCGCGCCGAGCTCGACCTGTGGACCGAAGCGACCGGCAACGAGAACTGAACGCCCAGGCATCAATGGTCCAAGACCACACCGACGGTGCGACTGTCTCCGCAGTCGCGCCCATTCGTCTTGTGTGCCTAGACCTGGCCGTCACCACCATCGGCGACACCGCTCTCATTGAGCGCGCCTTCGCCGAGGCGATAGCCACCCAGGGCATCGTCCCCGGGACAAGTGCTTACGCGCGGGCCATGGTCCACGTGCACAGGTCCCGGGGATGTTCAACCATTGATGTCTTCAGGGGCATTTTTCCCGCCAACGAGGCACAAGCCCAAGCGGCCCACCTGACCTTCGAACGCGCCTGCGAAGGCGCGATCGAAAGAGCCGGCCTCGTCCCACCCCCCGGCACCATCGAGGTCCTAGACAAGCTCCGCGGCTCCGGCGTGCGCATCTGCTTGATCACCGGCCTCAGCAGAAACACCCTCAGCCGCGTCCTCGGCACCCTCGGCTGGGTCGACAAAGTCGACCTCGCCCTCTGCCCCGAAGACGTGGGCCGAGGCCGCCCCTGGCCCGACATGATCCTCCACGCCATCCTCCGCCTAGGCATCGACGACGTCCACCACGTCGCCGTAGTAGGCGAAACCGAAAGCGACATGCTCGCCGGCCGCCGCGCCGGCGCCCAAGTAACCGCCGGCATCCTCACCGGCGCCCAAAGCCAAGAACGCCTCCTAGCCGGCGGCGCCACCCACATCCTCCCCGCCATAACCTCCCTCCCCGACCTCATCCTCACCACCGACGCCACCACGCACCACACAACCGCCACAGCCCGGTAAGCTTTAGAACAGCACCCGGGGCCTTAGCTCAGTTGGCAGAGCGCCTGCCTTGCATGCAGGAGGTCAGGAGTTCGATTCTCCTAGGCTCCACCGGTCGACGGGAGACGCGTGTCCGCGGAAAGCGCGGACCGCGTGTCTCCCTCCGCGTAGTGCTCGCTTCGCATCGCGAGCGGGGGCTCCGCCACCCGCACCCCCATCGCTGTGGTTGCTCTTGGTGGGGGCTGAGGTGGAAGGCGCCTCGGGGATGTGTTTGGGCGGTTGCGAAGATCGCATCCATGGCCCCGTTGCCCCCCTCTTCCGTCACGGTGTGGATCTGCTTGCGGTAGACGGTCTCGGTGACCGTCGTATTGCGGTGGCCGACCAGGCGTGAGATCTGCTCGATGGGGACACCGGAGTCCGACAGCAGGGACACGAAGCTGTGCGCAGTTCCTTGGGTGTCCACTCCGCGGCGGTCAGCCCTGCTTTCGCGATGACCTTTCGGAAGTCACGTCGGACGTTGCCGGCGCTCAGGGCCGTGCCGTTCTTGGTGGTGAAGACGAGCCGCTCACCGAGGCCGGCGCAGTCGTCGGTCTTGTCGAGTCCCTCGTGCTCCCAGAGGCGCCGCAGCGCTTCGACGGCGTGCTGAGGGAGTTTGAGGGTGCGCCTTGACTTGGCGGTCTTGGTGTCACCGCCCTGCCGTACCGAGCGCCAGACGTATACCGCGTAATCGGTGTGGTTCCACCCGGTCTCGGTGACCGGGAGCCAGACCTCTCGTTCGGCGTCGAAGGCCACGACGTGGGACCAGGACAGTTTCCGGAGTTCCTCGGTTCGGGCGCCGGTCATCAGCGAAAGGATGATGTATCCGCCGATGCGGGCATCGGCTTGTTCAGCGCTGCTCAGTACGGTTTCGGCCTGGTTGAGGTTGAGCGCCTTGGAAACGCGCCCTTCGCATCCGTCAGGTATCTCGCAAAGCGCCACGATGTTCCGCTTGACCTTGTCGCGGACGATGGCATTCCGCATTGAGCGGTTGAGGATGCTATAGATGATCTTCAGGGACCGGGTGCTCAACTGACGGGCTTTGCCCGCAAGCCATCTATCGATGTCTTCCACCGAAAGGTCTTTCAGCTTGCGGGCGCCGATGGCGGGGATCACATGGTTGTTCGCGAATCCGGTGTAGAGGATGACGGTGCTGTCCCCGCGGCCCTTCAGCCCGTGCTCAAGCCAGTACCTCACGGCCTCAGCGACGGTTTCGTTGGACGAGGTGAGGGCAAGGCCGTCCTCGTAGTCGCGGATGATCTCTTTGAGCTTGTTCTTGGCTTCGGTCTTGCTCTTGCCGCTGGCCTTCTTGACGATGCGCCTGCCTCCCGCGGTGTATCCCACGGTGAGGGAGGCGATCCACCGTCCGCGCTTTTCGTCCCAGTAGAGCCCGCCGTCTCCGGGGCTGCGGCGCCCACTCATGCCCCGCTCGCTTCCTGAACCAGCAACGCTTCGTAGGCGGAGATGGCCGAGGCAGGGATGAGTCGGGTACGGCCCTGCTTGACCGAGAGCAGGCGGCCTGCCCGCCGGATCAGTTCGTAGATCACGCTGCGACTCAGGCTGAGCAGGTGCACGGCGTCGTCGACCCGGTACAGCCGTCGCTCATCGGCACGCTGGATGGTCGTCTCGCTCATCGGCCACCTCGGGCAGCCGTCGTGGCGAGGGCGGCGGCCAGGAGGCGCTTACCGGGGGACAGGCCCTGTCCTGCGTAGGTCCAGGTGGCGATTTTCAGCGGGATGTCGTCGTCGAGGAGGGGGAGGCGGCCGGTGGTGATGTCGTCGTTCTTGCGGAAGTCAGCGCGTTCGGCGCGGATGGCCCCGAAGGTGATGGAGTAGCGGCGGGACTTGGTGGAGAAGTGGCCGCGGTAGCCCAGCATGAGGGCCCACTCGGCAAGCCGGAGGTGCGCCAGGGGCTCGAAGGCCGACAGGCGGATGCATTCGGCGATGAGGCGGCGGGGGTGGTCACGCAGGTCGAGGGTAGTGAGGTCTTCCAGCGGGTGGATACGCCGGTCGAGGGTGCCGGTGGACTCGGCGGCCTTGGTGGCGTACTTGGCCACATAGGAGGCGACCGCCGTACTCGTCAGGTCGCCGTCGGCGGCGATGGGGCGCAGGTCGACTTGCCTGCCCCACACCAGGGGACGCGACGGGATGTCGTCGAAGGCCGGAGTCATGGTGCTGACGGCGTGCACAGCGTGCCGGACGGCGTTGTCCAGTGCTTCGACCGTCCCCCAAGGTGGCGGAGGCGAGTCGGGACCGTCCGGTCCGTCGAGGCGGATTACGGCGTGGAAGTGGACGACCCCGCGCTTTTGGAACTCGGCGACCTTGGCGAAGGAGACGACCAGGTGTCGGCCGAGGGCCTTGGGGGTGAGTCCCGCGGTTCGGGCGAGGTGGCGCCGTACGGCCATGGTGAGGCGGCGCCACAGTTCGGGAGCCAGGGCGTTGAACAGGACCGAGCCGCTGTAGTGGTAGCAGTCCGAGCAGAGCGGTTCACCGATGCGAGGGTCATCGTCGGTGTGGCGAACGGTGCAGGACGCCGGTTTTCCATGCGGGCACGGGGCGGTGTTGCGTCGAGGGTGACACGGGCGCGCTGTGCCGTCTTTGGCTCGTTGTGTGTGAACGGTGCCGAACGACGGTGCTGTCAGGGTGACGAACAGGGCGGGGTGGCCTGTCACCGAGGCGGGGATGCCCTTGCCGCCGACCAGGCCGTGCGGATCTGCTCACGCAGGTCGGCCGCGACCTGATCACTCCTCCGAAGCGGACGGTGCCGGCGGGCGGACCTAGGGCCCACAAAGGAGCCTTCGGCCTGGACTGTATAGATGGCCCCTTCCGCACGCAGCACCGCGATGGCCCGACGCGCAGTCATCCGGCACACGCCGTACTGGTTGCGCAGTTCAGTTTCGGAGGGGATGCGGTGGCCGGGGGCGAGCCTTCCGGCCTGGATGTCTTCTCTGATCTGGCGGGCGATCTGCTGGTATGGGGGCATGAGCTACTCCCGTTGTTAAGGTGTGGCCGCCTGCTCGCAAAGCTGTGGGCCTGTCCCTCCCCGGCTCTGTAGAGCGGCAACGCCGGCGGGTACGGCATGGAAGACCGGCAGAAATAGCGTGTTGGCAGTCCATAGGCCCTTGGCAACCGGCGAAGGCTGCGTTCAAAGGGAGGAAGTTCGGGACCTGGCCGTTCAGGAGCCGGGGCTTGGTGGGGCTGTCAGGAGCTCTGCGCTCATCGGGTACGTTCGTGCGCCGGATGAGGCGTCCCAGTACCGGACCGCGTCGGCCAGACCGTGGAGCGCCTGAAGGGCAAGGTCGTCAGCCGTCCCCTTCACCGGTCCGGCCACGATGGAGCTGTGGCGCTGCCGGTAGGTCGGGATGCCGTTGGGGCCGCAGTCGTACACCGTGATCCGCGAACCCTCGCCGTGCCTGCCGTACTGCTGCACCTCCACGACGAACGACGCGAAGAACGGCATGCCCTCGCGCCGTTTGACGGCCGTGTTCACCAGCTCCGACACCGCCCCGACCGCGTCGTCGACCCGCGGATGGTCCAGCATCGCGCAACGCACGAACTCCCGGACACGCCGCGCCTGGTCAGCGCGGCAGGGGAACAGCCGCCGCCACATCATCCCTCCGGGATGCAACGCGTACACCGCCGACACCAAGCGGGGGTCGTTCGCGCCGGTCGGCGGGACAAAGAGCCGCCCCCGCTCGTCTTTGAACACCGAGGCCGAGACCTCGACGTAGCCCGGCTCATCCGCACTCATCGCGCACCACCGTTACGGGACAGCTGCTTTGATCGGGTACGGCGACCTCGAACCACACAACCGTCCCGTGCTCGTCTGGATAGCAGCCCCAGAGGTCGGACAATTCGTCCACCAGCAGCAGTCCCCGGCCGTGCTCATGCTCGACACTTCCAAGTCCTGCCGTCACCGCAACCGCTGGTCCATCGTCGATCACATCGAGTCGCACTCGGCCGCATTCAGGATCCAGGGTCAGCAGTACCGTGACCTCCCCCTCTCGTGAACAGGAGTGCGCCACGGCGTTGGCCACCAGCTCACTTGCCAGGAGCACCACCACCTCAACGGTCTCGGTTGCCACCTTGTCCAGCTCCAGGAAGGCGTGAACCCACCGCCGCACCATGGCGAGTTGAACAGGGGAACCCGGCACGTCGATACGCCGCGTGTACGAGTAGGGACGACGGACACTTGCCGGCCTTGGGGGACTACCCCATCCGACCCCGACGACCTTCATGGCGCCACCGCCCTAGCCGTTCGGAGTAAGGTGCTCCCGTCGCTGGCAGGACCACACAGGTTCCAGCCTGCCTCGCTGGGGTCGTAGTACTGGTTTTGCTGCTCGGCTCTTCTACGATGCCTCATTGCATGACCGCCCCTATCGTGCCGATTGGGCAGCTCGGCCCTCTCTTCCAGGGTTACGACAAAAAGGTCAATTCGATTGTGCAACCCATCGGACGAGCTTGTCTTGCTTGACTGGTTGACCTTCCACAGAATGCCTCTGTGCAGATACTTTGAGGAGAGGAAGCAGTAGCACAGCCATTGGACACTTTTTGTAGCGAAGGGTGTGCGATGCAAGGTGACCACCCAGGGACGATTGAAGGGACAGGCGATGCCGGCCCCCATCGAGCTCGACCCCAGTACCAGCCTCCTTGCCTTCTTCGGGGCTGAACTGCGCAAACACCGCCTCAGGGCCGGACTTTCGCAAGAACAGCTTGCGGAACGCATCGCATTCAGCCCGAGCCTGGTCGGCTTCATCGAACGCGCGCAACGGACGCCAAGCGAAGACTTCGTGATTCGGTGTGATGAGGCGTTGGGACTGTCAGGTGTTCTACACCGCCTCTGGCCACTCATCAGCAGGGCGTCAAGCCCTCCGTGGTTCCGTGAGTGGCTGGAAGTTGAGGAGAAGGCGCACACGCTGCGAACCTGGCAACCACTTGTCGTGCCGGGGCTCCTCCAGACGGAGGACTACGCGCGGGCAGTGATCCGTGGGGAACCGGGCTTACCTGAGGAGCAGGTGGAACGGGCGGTTACGGCCCGGCTTGAACGTCAGAAGATCCTGAGCCGCACGAACCCCCCGATGCTGTGGGTCGTTCTCGACGAAGGCGTGCTGCATCGCCCCATTGGAGGCAGGGCCGTCATGCGCCGAGCACTGGAACACCTCGACGAGGTGGCCGGCGCCCCTCGTGTGGCGATCCAAGTGGTGCCGCTCGCCATCGGTGCCACGACCGGGATCGCCGGAGGCTTCGTCATCGCCCAGCTTCCGGAGAGCACCGACGTTGTCTACCTTGAATCCGCCGGTCAACCGCAGGTCTCGGACCGAAGCGCCGACGTCGAGGCGGTCCACGCCAGATACGATGCGATACGTGCGGAGGCGCATCCGGTGCACGTATCCCTGTCAATGGTCAGAGAGGCAGTGAGGGCGTGGAGTTGAGCGACGAGTTGAAGTCCGCGCCCTGGCGCAAGGCCACCAAGAGCGCCTCCAACCAAGGGGACTGTCTTGAAGTCGCCCCCCTGTCGGGCGGACGCGTGGCGATCCGAGACACCGAAAGCCCTGAACAGCCGCCGTTTGTCGTCCGGGCCAGCGTATGGGAAGCCTTTGTGGACGGGGCGAAGAAGGGTGAGTTCGACTTCTAAGCTGCCGCCTTGACGGAAGGCTGACATCCCAGCACTTCCCCAAACGAGGCCGGCCACTAGGAGTGCCTAGGCCCACAGCGTTCGGATCCCTGCGATGGGAACCTCTGGCGCCCTGATACGGCACACATCGCCTAATTCCGGGAGGCGCCAACTACCTCTGTGTCGGGTTTCACTTGATGCTTGAC
>NZ_BOOW01000050.1 GCF_016863435.1 Sinosporangium siamense | reverse complement strand
GCCATCCACTGAAGCGGTCATCGCTTCCACCCGGCCCACCGGGATACGCGGATCCGTCACCAAGTGCTCCAGGACCTGGACCAGCTCGCCGAGAGCGCCGCGCGCGACGGGACCGTCGATCGCGGTGGGCCGGTACTGCACCTGGAACTCAAGGCTTTTGCCGGGCAGGACGGTCAGCGTCAGCGGATACGGCGTGGCCTGATCGACGTCGAGCAACGTGAACCCCAGGGAGCCGACAGGAACCGGCCCTTTCTTCCCACCCGCGTCGTTCATTCCGGCGTAGTTCTCGAACACCACCAGCGTGTCGACGGTGACCCCGGTCAATCGCTGCACCTCCGCGAGGCCGAGGTGATGGTGAGACGACAGCGCGTGCTGCCGTTCCTGCAGCTCGGCCAGGAGGTCCAGGAACGGGAGCTCGCCGCGCAGCCGCACCCGCACCGGCACGGTGGTGACGAACATCCCCACCATCCGCTCCACGCCCGGCAACTCCGGCGGGCGCCCGGACACCGCCGTCCCGAACACCACGTCCGTCCGCCCGGACAGCCGCGCCAGTATCAGTGCCCACGCGCCCTGCACCAGGGTGTTCAACGTCAGCCCACAGGTCCGGGAGACTTCGGTCAGCGCTGCGGTCTGTTCGGCTGTCAGCCGTAACTCCACCTGGGCGGGCGGCTCCATCTCCTGCCGTTCGCCCAGTCCATCCCCGCCCACGGCGGAGCCCGGGGAGTCGAACCCCGCCAGCTCGGCCTGCCACGCCGACCGGGCCGCCTCCTTGTCCTGCCGGTCCAGCCAGGCCAGGTATTCGCGGAACGACACAGCCGGAGCCAAGACCGTGGCATCGCCACCGGCCTCGTAGACGGCCCGCAGCTCCGCCTGCAAGATGCCCTTCGACCAGCCGTCCATCAACAGGTGGTGGCCGGTCGTCACCAGGATATGACGATCGTCGGCGAGCTTGATCAGCAGGAATCGCAGCAGCGGCGGCACCTCCAGGTCGAATCCCGCGCTGCGTTCCTTCTCCGCGAGCACCGCCACCTCGACTCGGGCAGCCTCCTCTGAGAGCCCGGACAGGTCCCGCTCGCTCCACGGCAGCTCGGCTTCCCGCAGGATGAGCTGCGCGGGCGCACCCGACTTGCCGCGGTGGAAGCAGGCCCGCAGCGCCGCGTGCCGGGAGAGCAATGCCTGCCAGGAGATACGCAGCAGGTCCGCGTTGAGCGTTCCGTCGATGAGCTGGGACTGCTGGATGACGTAGACGTCGGGAGCGGGACCCGAGCCGGCGGGTCCGTCGAGCCCGCTGTCGAACAGCATGCCCTCCTGCATCGGTGTCAGCGGCCAGACCTCGGCCAAGGCCGGCCCGGCGGCGTGTGATGACGCGGTCATCGACGTCTCCCTAATCAGTGCAGTCGAGCGCGGATCTCGGGTAAACACCGCGAAATTACGTATCTCCGCCCGCAATCATCAAGAATTGTCCAATTACCCAGAGTCACAAAGGCGTCGTCCAACTGCGGATATCCCACGGTTGGGCGCTCCGGGATCAGCTGTCGCCTGTCAGCCGTGCCGCGATCGACTCGAACTCGCGCACGTCGTCCTGGTCGAGGGCGATGAGGTCGAAGTCGGAGACGGAACGGCCACCGGCGTCCGGCGCTTCCGTGTGGTCGGCGAGCCCGGACAGCAGGTCGAGCCAGGTACGGCTGAGAGCCTCGACGTCGTCACCGTCGAGGAGCCGGTCGGCCCAGTTCACCATGAAGTCGAACTCCGGCCCGTCCCGCACGATCACGTTGGCCTCGATCGCATGCTGCAGCGGCGTGCCTGGATCCATGGACCCGCCGATGCCCCCGATCATCTGCCAGGGCGCCGAGCCGCCGGAGCCGGTGAACCTGCCCAGGTAGTTGAACCCGATCCGGGGAGCCGGCAGGGCGGCCAGGACCGGCGCGGTCTCGGAGTTGAGGTGGCGGAGCAGGCCATACCCCAGCCTGTCGCCGGGTACGGCACGCGCCTGCTCCTTGACCGTCAGCACCAAGTGCCCGGCGGCCCGGCCACCTGCCACTGCCTCGTCCAGGTCGATGCCGGTCAGCGACAGCCGTACCGGATGAACGCTGGTAAACCAGCCGATCGTCCGCGACAGATCCATTCCGGGGATGAGCGGTCGCCTGCCGTGCTCCTCGACGTCCAGCACCACGGAGCCGGTCCCCCAGCACCGGGCGACGGCACCCGCGAGCGTGGCCAGGAGCACCTCGTGGATCCCGCAGTGGAAAAGCGCCGGTGCGCGCTCGGCCAGCCGTACCGCCCGTTCCCCCGAGAGGGTCCACGATCGCGACCGCATCGTCGCCCCTGTGTCCTTCACCCTGTCGGGCTCGCTCAGGGGTGGAGCCGGGTGATCGAGTACGGCGCGCCATGAGTCCAGCTCCACTGCCCGCGCCGGACTACCCGCCTCCCGCGCCAGCAGGGTGGACCAGGCCGGGAACGACGTGGTCGCCGGCTCGAGCGCCGGTTCCCGGCCGGCGGTGGCCGCCTGGCAGGCCGCCGCCAGGTCCGGCAGCAGAATGCGCCATGACACGCCGTCGATCACCAGATGGTGGGCTACCAGCACCAGCCTGCCCATCTGGGCAGGTTCTCCCACCACCCACACGACCTGGAACATCCGGCCGAGCTTCGGGGCCAGCCGATTTCGGGCATCCTGTACGGCTTGCGCCGTCCGAGCGTCGACATCTCCGGCGGCCTCGATCCGGGTGATGAGATCGCCTGCGTCGACGGCGCCGGCGGCGGGAACAACCAAGCGCCCGTCCGTTACCGAGGCCCGCAACATGCCGTGCGTCACGAGCACCGCCTGTACCGCACCGGTCAGCACCGGGAGGGTCAGGTCGGCGGGAGCGGCGACCACCGCCCACTGCGCGAATCCCGTTCCCAGCGCTCCGTCGCCGAACGCCCTGATCACCGGAGTCGGTGGGACCTCGCCGATGCCGTCGGCGTCCGCCGGCTCACCGGCCGAGGCCGGGGACGGGTCACCGTCGATCAGCTGCGCCAGGCGCTCCGGGGTCTTCGCCGCGAAGACCTGCGCCGACGTGAAATGGAGCCCCTCGCGGCGGGCACGCGCCGCGAACTGCATCGAGGTGATCGAATCACCGCCGAGTTCGATGAAGCCGTCATCCGGGGCCACCGTGGCCAGGCCGAGGACCTCGGCGAACAGCCGGCACAGGAGCCGTTCGAGCGCGGTGGCGGGCTCGCGGCCGGAAGCCGGCCGGGCGAAGTCCGGCGCGGGGAGCGCCTCTCGGTCCACCTTGCCGCTGGCGGTCCGCGGCAGCCCTTCCAGCACGACGATCGCCGTCGGGATCATGAATTCCGGGAGCCTGCCGGCCACGTGCTCACGGAGGAGGCGAGGGTCCGGCGCCGCTTCCCCCGGAACGACATAGCCGACGACGTGCTGCCTTCCTGGATGGACCTCCCGCACCGTCACCACGGTCTCGCCGACGGACTCGTGGGTCATCAGCGCGGCCTCGATCTCGCCGAGTTCCACTCTGTGCCCGCGCACCTTGACCTGGCTGTCGGCCCGGCCCGCGTGCACCAGCTCCCCCGACGGGGTCCAGTAGGCCAGGTCGCCGGTGCGGTACATCCGCTCGCCCGCGGACGCGGCAGGAAGCGGGCCCGGCACCGCCACGAATCGCTGCGCCGTCAGGGCGGCGCGCCCGTGGTAACCCCGGGCGACACCGACCCCGGCGATGTACAGCTCGCCGGTGATCCCCGCGGGCAGCGGCTGCAGGAACGCGTCGAGGACGTACGCGCGGCAACCCGGGATCGGGCGGCCGATCGGCGGTGCGGGTGCACCGGTCAGCGCGTCGGTGACCGTGGAGGTGACGGTCGCCTCGGTCACGCCGTACTCGTTGACCAGCTCGACCCTGGACGACCACCGGCGGAGCGCGATGTCGCTCCCGCCCTCCCCGCCGATCACTATGACCCGCAGGTCGGGAAGATCCCGGTCCGGGAGCTGTGTCAGGATGCCGGCCACCATGATCGCGTGAGTGACCCGGCGGTCCTGGATCAGGTCGGCGAGCTCCTCCCCCGAGAACCGGGCGACAGGCCCGAGCACGAGGGTCGCACCGGCGCACAGCGTCGGCCAGATGTCACCCATCGCGACATCGAAGCTCGGCGACGAGAGCTGCAGCACCCTGCTCGACGCGTCAAGCAGGTACCTCTCCCGGCGGAAGGCGATGAAGCGGGACAGGCTCGCGTGCGACACGGTGACCCCCTTCGGGGCTCCGGTCGACCCGGACGTATATATGACGTAGGCCGCGTTCCTTCCATCTGCCTGCGGCAGCGGCCCACCCCAAGCCCGCCCGGGAGTGTCGATCCCGATGACCTTGGGCCCGCTCGGCACCACGCCCCTCGTCTCCGGGGTGCACAGCACGACCGGCACGTCCGCCAGGACGGTCGCAACCCGCTGCGCCGGATAATCCGGATCCACCGGGACGAAGGCGCCACCCGCCAGCGACACGGCGAGCATGCCTACCACCAGCTCCGGCGACCGCTTGGCGACAACGCCCACCAGGCATTCCGGCCCCACCCCCTGCGCCACCAGGTTGCCCGCCAGCTCCGTCGCCCGATCCCACAGCTCGGCGTAGGTCAGCTCGCCGTCCTGGCCCGTCACGGCCACCGCACCGGGGTCGCGCTCCACTGCCCGTCCGACCAGCACCGGCAGCGGCGGCGCCGCCACCGGCTCGTCAAGTGGCCGATCAAGAGGTTGCGCTCCGGGCAGGCCGAGCCTGCCCACCAGAGGCTCGGCCACCATGCCGGCCAGCACGCCGAGAAGCTGTTCCAGCAGGGACCCGGCGACACCGGCGTCGAACGCCCCCTCGCGGTAGGCGAGCCGCAGCGTCAGCTCCTCACCCGGCACGACGCCGATGGTGAGCGGATAGTGGGTCGCCTCGACCGTGCCCAGATAACGGTAAGCACCGGTGAAGTCACGCGGGTAGTTCTCCATGACCAGCAGGGTGTCGAAGCCCGCGGCCGGCCCGGCGGCCCGCTGTATCTCGGCCAGCCCCAGGTACTGGTGGGGCATCAGGTGCGCCTGCCGTGCCGCCAGTTCCGCGAGCATCTCGCCGACCGGCTGCCCGCCGCGCAGCCGTACCCGGACCGGCACGGTGTTCATCATCAGCCCGAGCATCCCTTCCACGCCGGGGAGCTCGGGGGGCCGGATGGCCGCGACCGTGCCGAAGACCACGTCGTTCCGGCCGGCCAGCCGGGACAGGACGATCCCCCAGGCACCCTGCATGATCACACCGAGGGTGAGCCCGCGGGTACGGGCGAAGTCCATCAGACCCAAATGGAGTGCCTCAGGGACGACGAGGTCGCTGTACACGCTCTCGCCTCCGGGGGCGCCGATGCCGGCCGGAGTGGGCTCGTCAAGGCCGGACAGCTCAGCACGCCAGGCGTCCCGTGCGGCATTGGCATCCCTGCCGGCCAGCCAGTCGAGATATTCGCGGTAGGAGGTCACCGGGCCGAGCCGGGACGCGTCACCACCGGCCGCGTACACTTCGGCCGCCTCGTTGAGAACCCCTGCGACCGACCAGCCGTCGGTGACGATGTGATGGTGCACGACGAGCAGCCGGTGCAGATCCTCCCGCAGCCGGATCAGGACCAGCCGGGTCAGCGGCGCCTTCGAGAGGTGCAGCAGCTCCGCCTGCTCCCTGGCGATCACATCGGCCACCGCGGCGTCCTGGTCGTTCACGTGGACCAGATCCACCTCACGCCAACCGGGGACCACACTCCCTGCGACGGCCTGGACAGCCCTGCCCGATGCCAGAGTGTGGAAGGACACCCGCAGGGCCGCGTGCCGCGCGAAGACCGCGGCCCACGACGCGCGCAGCCGCGGCACGTCGACGGGCCCGGACAGCTCCACGATCCACTGGCCCTGGTAGGCGTCGGTACTCTCGGCGTGGAACAGCAGGCCCTCCTGCAGCGGGGACAGCGGCCAGACCTCGGACAGGCCGGGCACTGCCGCCGCCAGCTCCGCCTCGTCGTCGGCGGACAGCTCGACCAGGTGCCGCACCCTGGCCGGGGCGGCTTCCCGGCGTCCGGCGACGGCGGCCAGTCTCTCCGCCGTCCCCTCCGTCAGCACCTGGGCCGGCGTCACCGTCAGGCCGTGCCGGGCTGCCCGCGCTGCGACGCGCATGGCCAGGATCGAGTCGCCCCCCAGTTCGAGGAAGCGCTCGCCGGCCCCAACCCCGGGCACCCCGAGGACTTCGGAGAACAGCTCACGGAAGACCCGCTCGACGTTCGGGTCCACTGCCTGCGGGGCCGCGATGCCCCCGGGGGCGCCGGGCTCGGGCAGCGCCTGCCGGTCGATCACGTCCAGCGGAATGATCACGGCCGGCACCATGTGGCCGGGCAGCACTTCGGACATTCGGTCGCGCAGCCGTACCGGATCCAGCTGTGCGTGAGCGACCACATAACCGATCAGGCGGCCCTCGCGCACTGCCACGGCGGCCTCCCGTACCCCGGGCTGAGCCGCCAGCACCCCCTCGATCTCGCCAACAGGCACCGCGCTCATCGTCTCTCCTCCAATGCCACCGCCTGGTGTCTCGCCGCCCCGTTCCCGTTCAGCTGGGTGTGGTACAGCCCGGCGTAGAGGCCACCGGCCCTGAGTAGTTCCTCATGCGTGCCCCGCTCGCGGACCCCGCCGTCGTCGATGACGAGGATCTGGTCGGCCTCGCGGACGGTGGAGAGCCGATGCGCGATCACCAGCGCGGTACGGCTTTGCAGGGCGGCCACCAGGGCACGCTGGACCGCCGCCTCGGACTCCGAGTCCAGATGCGCGGTGGCCTCGTCGAGGACGACCACCGACGGTGACTTGAGCAGCAGCCGGGCGATGGCCAGCCGCTGCTTCTCCCCGCCCGACATGCGGTATCCGCGGTCACCGGCCACCGTGTCCAGCCCGCGCGGCAGAGACTTGATCACATCCCAGATCTGCGCGCGCTCGCACGCCTCGATCAGTTCCTCCTCAGTGGCTTCCGGCCTGGCATAGCGGAGGTTCTCCCGGATGGTGTCGTGGAACAGGTAGGAGTCCTGCGAGACCACGCCGACCGTCCGGCGCAGCGATTCGAAGGTCAGGTCACGGATGTCGTGGCCGCCGAGGCGAACGGCACCCGACGTAGGGTCGTACAACCGGGACACCAGGTGCGCCAGCGTGGTCTTGCCCGCTCCGGAGGGACCGACCAGGGCGGTGACCGTACCGGACGGAATCCGGAAGTCGACCCCGCGCAGCACCTCGGGGCTTTCGTCTTCGCGCTCGGCAACGGCATGTGCGTTCGCTTCGAGCGACTCCAGGGAGATCTCGTCGGCGCGAGGGTAGCGGAACCGCACACCCGTGAACTCGATGTCCGGCGCCGCGCCGGAGGACGGCAGCGCGACCGCCCCGGGGCGTTCGGTGATCAACGGCTTCAGGTCGAGCAGCTCGAACACCCGGTCGAAGCTGACCAGCACGTTCAGCGCGCCTGCCTGCATGCCGGAGAGCTGGGTGATGGGGCCGAAGAGCCGGCCCAGCAGGATGGCGAGCGCCACCAGGGTGCCGAGCTGGAAGGCCCCGTCCAGCACCAGCCCGCCGCCGACGCCATAGACGACCGCGGTGGCGAGCGACGCCAGCAGCGCCATGATGATGAACGCGAGGCGGCCGTACACC
Source organism: Sinosporangium siamense (assembly GCF_016863435.1). Classification (GTDB taxonomy): domain Bacteria; phylum Actinomycetota; class Actinomycetes; order Streptosporangiales; family Streptosporangiaceae; genus Sinosporangium; species Sinosporangium siamense. The sequence continues at coordinate 98,386 of NZ_BOOW01000050.1, read as the reverse complement.
GTGACGGTCACGCCGATCCGGCGGATCCGCTCGGCCCGGTCCGCATAATCGGCCAGCTCCTCGGCGGGCCGGCCGAAGAGCTTGGTGAGCATCGCACCCTGCACGTTGAACCGCTCGTGGATGAGCCCGGCGAGGCCGCTCTGAAGCTCCATCTGCCGACGCTGATGGCGTTGCAGCCGCCGGCCCACGTAGACCCACGGCACCAGGAAGATCGGAATGAGCAGCAGGGCGGCGACCGCGACCAGCCATGACAGGTAGAACAGCTCGGCCACCACGAGCACGACCGTGACCGCGGCGGACGCCGACATGAGCACCTGGGTGAACGCGTGCTGGGCGACGACGATGTCGGTGTGCATCCGGCTGGACAAGACCCCGGTCTGGGTGCGGGTGAAGAATGCCAGCGGCAGCCGCTGCACGTGGTCGTGGGCCTGAACCCGCAGGTCACGGCTGACCCCCTGGCCGATCCAACCGGAGATCCGGCTCAGCACGAGCTGCGCCAGCCCCTCGATCAGAGCGAGCCCGGCGACCACGCCGGCCAGCCGGGCCACCGTCACCAGGTCGTTCTTCAAGATCCCGTCGTCGACGATCGCCTTCAGCAGCAACGGCGTCGCGACGATGATCACCGCTTCTACCGCGGCGACGAGGCCGAAGGCGGCTATCGCCCCGCCGTACGGCCGCAGGTAGGCAAGCGTCCGGCGTGCCGTCCCGGGGCGAATCCGGGCGCTTCCCGCGTCGTCGCCGCCACGCACCATCACCCCCCCTGGTCCCGCCGTCATCATGACCTGTCCCATGTCTCCCCCAGGGCCGGTTACGTCGCACCATCCATCGTGTACGGCACCGCATTCTGTCCACGAGCGGTCCAACCGCACGCGAGCTTCACTTGGACACCGCCTTCGCGAGGACGGCGCGGGCAGGTGCCGCCCTATGATGGGGGAGATGCTGGCTTCCCTGCGGTTCATCACCTCCCCCCGGACGGTCCGGCTGCGTCTGACCCTCCTGTACGGAGTGCTGTTCGCCGCGTCGGGCGCGGTGCTGCTGGCCATCACCTTTCTGCTGGTCTGGAATTCCCGGCGCAACGCCGAGGCGCTGCGCTACGGCATCCTGGAGCCCGGGCAGCAAGTGCTCGCCCCGGATCTCAGCGTCGCCGAGCATTCCCGCGAATACATCCAGCGGCAGAACGAGGCCCTCATCCAGGACCTGCTGATCCAGTCGGTGATCGCGCTCGCCATCATGACGATCATCTCGTTCGCGGTCGGCTGGCTGGTCTCCGGACGGATCCTGCGGCCGCTCCGGACGATGAACGACACGATCAGGCGGATCTCCGCGCGGAACATCCACGAACGGCTCGCCCTTCAGGGCCCCCAGGACGAGCTGCGGAATCTCGCCGACACCGTCGACGGGTTGCTCAGCAGGCTGCACGCCGCGCTGGACGCGCGCCGGCATTTCGTCGCCAACGCGGCACACGAGCTGCGCACGCCGCTCACCGTGGAACACGCGCTTCTGGAAGAGGCCATGCTCGACTCCGAGGCCGACGCCGGCTCGCTGCGTTCCACCATGGGCAGGTTGCTGGCCATCAGCGAGCAGCAGGGGCGCCTGCTGGAGTCGCTGCTCACCCTGGCCGAGAGCGAGGGCGGGCTCGCCTACCGGCAGTCCGTCGATCTGGCCGCGATCGCCGACCGGGTGGTAGGCGTGACCTCCGCCGGCGACTTGCGGCTCCTGTCTGATCTGTCGCCCGCCCTGGCTTCAGGAGACCCGGCGCTGGTCGAACGCCTCGTGGCCAACCTGGTCGACAATGCGGTGCGCTACAACGTCCCCGGCGGCCGGGTCGAGGTGATGACCGGTGTGGTGGACGGCTGGGCCGTCGTCTCGGTGCTGAACACCGGGCCGGTGATCCCGCCCGACCAGCTGGAACGCCTGCTCGAGCCCTTCCAGCGGCTGGATCGCACCGTCCGCAGCAACGGCCACCACGGGCTGGGCCTGTCCATCGTCCGCGCTATCGCCGCCGCACACGACGCCGTGCTCACCGCGCAGGCCCGGCCCGATGGCGGGTTGTCGATGCGTGTCGCCTTCCCTCCCGCGATCAGCCCGCCGTGCAGGATCGATCCTTAAGGACCTGCCGGTCACACCGAGCGGAGCGCGGCGGTCGGCGACATCCGGGCCGCGCGGAGGGCCGGCAGCAGCCCGGAGACCGCACCGATCAGCAGCGCGGCGGCGATACCCCCCGCCCATGCCTCCGCGGGGACGACGACGGCCCAGCCCTTGCCTGCCGCGTACACCGCGGTGGCCAGCGCTCCGGCGCCCACGCCGGCGACGCCGCCGAGCGCCGCGAGCAGAAGCGCTTCGCCGAGGAACTGCATGCGGATCTGCCCCTTCGTGGCGCCGAGAGCGCGGCGCAGGCCGATCTCGGAGCGGCGTTCGAGCACTGAGATGATCATGATGTTGGCGACGCCGACGGCGCCCACCACCAGTGCCACGGCGCCGAGGCCGAGGAAAAGGCTGTTGAATGCCCCTTCGGCCGCGGCCCGGGCAGTCAGCGCGTCGGACGGCTGGCTGACGTTCACCTCGTTGGCGGCCTGGGGATTGGCGGTCCGTGCCAGCGCGGCCTGTACCTCCTCGACGTGATCGGTGGCCGCGCGCACATAAAGCGTGGTGGGCGGGCCATGCGTAGCCTCACCGCGCGAGACGCCCACATGCCCCAGATACTTGCCGGCCGCCTCGTAGCCGATCAGCACGCTCGCGTCGATCTCCGGGGCCAGCGTGGCCGGCTTCAGGATGCCCGCGATGTGGAACCACTGACCGCCGGCCCAGATGCGCAGGCCGGGATGGACGCGGTCGATCCCCAGCCGCTGCGCCGCCACCGAGCCCAGCACCGCGACGGGGCCCTCAGAGGTGCCGGCGTTCAGCCAGCTCCCCCGATCCACGCCGATGGTCAGGACCGAGGGCAGGTTCAGGCTGACCGCCCGAATCTGCAGGGCCCCCGTATTCGCCTGAGGGACCATGGGACTCCGGTATACCTTCGCGTCCTTGATCAACCCCGCGTGCCCCACCTGCTCGGCGTTGGGGATGTGCGACACCCGCGCGGGGGCCTCGATCGGGAGATTCGCGGTCTGGCCGCCGAAGGTCCGACCGGCCTCGGCCTTGAGCAGGTTGGTCCCGAGCCTGTCGATCTCCGCGAGGAGCCCCGCCTGCGAGGATGAGGACAGGCCCAGAACTCCGACGATGGCGGCCGTGCCGATGGCGATCCCCAGCGCCGACAGGGTGGCACGCAGCGGCCGCGTGCGCAGCCCCACACTCGCGACCCTTGCGCTGTCCCAGAAGGACAGCCGGACCCTGCGTCCTACGCCGGCGCGCTCATGCGTTGCCGTACTCATCCGACCCCGCCCTCCTCGTGCTGCCCCACCGCGTCCTGTCGCCGCGTCGCAGCCGAGTCGTAGACCACCTGGCCGTCGAGCATCCGGATCTGGCGCGGCAGGGCAGCGGCGAGCTCCGCATCGTGCGTGACCACTATGATCGTCGCCCCGTCGGCATGCAGCTCGTGGAGGAGCTCCACGATCGACGCGCCGGTGACGCTGTCCAGGTTGCCGGTCGGCTCGTCGGCAAGGACGATCGCCGGCCGGCCGATCAAGGCGCGGGCGATGGCCACCCGCTGCCGTTCACCGCCGGAGAGCTTGGGCGGCCGGAACCCTGCCCTGTGCGCCAGGCCGACCCGCCTGAGCGCCTCCTCGGCACGCGCGCGGCGCTCGGACAGGTCGGCTCCGGTGTAGAGCAGGCCGTCGGCGACGTTCTCCACCACGGTGGCGTACTCGGCGAGGAAGAACTGCTGGAAGACGAAGCCGATGCGGTGAGCTCGCAGGAGGGACAGTTCCGTGTCGGTCAGTCCGGCCACATCGACGCCGTCGATCCGCACGGTGCCGCCGCTGGGCCGCTCCAGCGTCCCCATCACATGGAGCAGCGTGGACTTGCCCGAGCCGGACGGGCCCACGATCGCCGTCAGCTCGCCGCGGCGCACAGTGAAACTTACCCCCCGCAGTGCGGGCACCGGCGGCTGCTCACCGTAGACCTTGGTGACCTCCTCAAGCTCCAGAACCTTGTCCTGACTCGATGCCAAGGCGAGCTTTCGCTCAGGGGAATAGGCAGAGCGCTTCATATCGACGGCACCACCACTCTGTCGCCCTCGGCGAGAGCCCCCGTGACCTGGACACGCCCGCTGACGTTGTCGAACAAGCCGAGCTCCACGGGGACGATCTCCCGCCGCCCGTCGGCGCGCACCCGCTCCACTGCGAACCCGCCGGCGGCCCTGCCGATCACCGAGGTCACCGGCACGATCAGTGCGTCCTTCACCCCGCCGACCGTGATCTCGACCCGGACGGGGGCGTTGTCCAGCTTCTGCACGTCCTGCGGCCGGTCCAAGTCGATGAGGACCGGGATCGTGGTGTCGGTGGTTCCGGCCCCGGCGCCCTCTCCTCGCCTGGCGACCGCGCCCACCCGGATGACCTTGCCCAAGGTCGTCTTGTTGTCCGGCAGGGTGATCTGAACGCGGTTCCCCTCCTCGACCAGGCTCTGCTGGGCGGCATTGAGATCGACACTCACCTGGCGCTCCGCCAGCGACGCCTGCACGACCTCAGCGCCGGCGCGGGCGGCGGTGCCGAGCCTTCCGGCGACCCCGATAACCCTGATGGAGACGGGCATGAAGATCGCATCGCCCAGGGGGAGCTTGCCGGTCACCGGCATCCCTCGCTTCTTCTGCAGCTTCCGCAGCGCCTGCGCCGTCTTCGCGGTGAACCGGTCTCCCTTCACCTTCAGGTTCTGGTTGAGCTGCCGGACATCCTTGCCCTCCGCACCGATCGACAAGTCGCGGTAGGCCGGCGTGTCCCCGCACAGCAGCAGCACCGGACGGTTGTCGACGCGGTAGAACGTGCCTCCGCAGTCGACCTTGTCACCTTCCTGCGGTAACTGGGTGTAGATCCCGCGGGCCTGGTTGACCGCGGCGTACGGCGAGCCGTCAGGGCGTTTGCGATATCCGAGCGTCCCGTCGTCGGTGATCTGGGAATCAAGCTGCCCCTTCGTCACCGTCGCCGTCTCCGGTGGGCGGGACTGCGCGCTCGGCGTGGTGCCACCGGGAGATGTCACGAAGATCACCCCTGCGGCGACAATGGCGGCGCCGGCCGCCAGGCCTGCGATGACCCGGAATCTCCGCATCACTGACCGCCAATCATCCCGCCGGGGTTGAACTCGCGGCAAGCCTCTGCCGCGGCCTTGTACTCTCGCGAGTTCGGGTCCGCGTCCCCGCTCAGCATGGCGCCGCCCGACGGGTCGGGGAAATCCGGGACGCCGTTCTTCCGCATGCACTCGGCATACTTGATCATCTTCTGCTGCTGCTCGCCGCTCACCTGACCATCACCGCCCAGGAACCCGGCAGGCTGCAGATCCTTGCACTTGTCCAGGGCCGTCTTCCACTGCGGCGAATTGGGGTCCAGCACGGTGCCGCGCTTGAAGTTGGTGTTGAACTGACCCTCGACCGGGTCAGGGAAGTCCTTGAGTCCGTTGCCGCGCATGCACTCGGCGAACTTCACCGCCTTCGCCTGCCCGGCCGAGGCGCCGGTGGTGTCCCCGCCGGCAGCGCCGTCGGAGGTCTGCCCGTTCGAGCAGCCTGCGACGATCAGCCCGAACGCCGCCAGTGTCATTAGTGCCTTCCGCATGGTGCCCTTCCCCTGTCCGGTGAACTTCTCGGCACTTGTCTACGGGAGGAGCGGTGACAGGGGCGTCAGGCGCCTTGTGACCGTGCTGTGACGGGCCGGCCGTCAGCCTGCGACGATCAGATCCGGTAGCCCTCGCGAGGGATGGTCTCGATCAGCGGGGGCGGCCCCAGCTTCGACCTGAGCCGGTTGATCGTCGCCTTGACGGTGGTGGTGAACGGGTCGGCTTCCTCGTCCCACACCCGCTCCAGCAGCTCTTCGGCCGAGACGACGCGACCGCGGGCGGCGAGCAGGTACTCCAGCACGGCCAGTTCCTTGGGGGCCAACGGCAGGCGCATGCCGGCTCTCGTCGCCACCCGCCCGGCCGGATCGAGCCTCAGATCACCGTGGACCAAGATGGGCGGCGTAGGCGGCTGGGCCCGCCTTCCCAGGGCACGGATCCGGGCCACGAGCTCGGCGAAGGCGAAGGGCTTCGGCAGGTAGTCGTCGGCTCCAAGGCTCAAGCCGGCCACCCGGTCGGCGATCGTGCCAGAGGCGGTGAGCATCAGCACCCGCGTTTGCCTGGCCCCAGAAGCGAGCTCTCCGCAGAGGTCGTCACCGTGCATTCCAGGGATGTCCCGGTCCAGGACCACCACGTCGTAATCGACCACGAAGAGGCGCTTGTGCGCATCGTCTCCGTCGTAGCTGACGTCGACGGCCATGCCTTCTCGGCGCAGCACCCTGGCCACCGAATCCGCCAGCTCGGCCTGATCTTCCACAACGAGGACGCGCATAATGCACCCATCCTGCTCCGACGTCAGTCACAGTAGGGTCACAATGATCAGGTCACGTCGTCGACACGTGCCAACCATGGAATCGCAGCGCGTCGGTCAGGCGCCCGGAGTCCTGCGGTCGCACGGAGATCTCGGCCACGGCGACGGGTAAGCCAGGCGAGTGCTCGAGGCGGACGTCCTCGATATTCACCTCGGCGAGCCCGGACGCGTTGAACAGGCGGCCGAGCTCGCCGGGCCGGTCCTGCAGGACCACCTGAAGCACGGCGTAGTCGCGGGCGGGCTCACCGTGCTTGCCGGGGATCCTCCCCCGCCCGGAGATCCCGCGCTGCAAGAGGTCGGATATCGCATCCAGGTCACCGATGCGCAGGGCGGCCGCCGAACGGGCGAGGTCTCGGGCGATTCCATCGACCGCATCGGCGACCGGGAGAGCGTTCCCGGCGAGGATCGCCCGCCACAGCCGCACGTCACCGCCCGCGATCCGGGTCACGTCGCGCAGCCCCTGGCCGGCCAACTCCATCGCGACGGGCCGGTGATCGGGCTCATGCCCGTCCGCCCCCTGCAGCGCCGCGGCTACAGCCGCGGACACGACGTGCGGGGCGTGCGACACCAAGGCCACCGCCTCGTCGTGCTCCCGCGCTCCGACGGTGACCTCCTTACCCCCGCAGAGCGAGATCAGCTCGCGCGCCAGCCGTAGGGCATCGGCGGAGGTCCCGGGTTCGGGGCAGAGCGCCCATGGACGGCCCAGGAAGAGGTCGGCGCGGGCAGCGGCCGGGCCGGAGCGCTCCCGCCCGGCCAGTGGATGCCCCGGGACGAATGTGGTCAGATCACATCCGAGCCGGGCCGCCGCAGCCGTTGGCTCTGCCTTGACACTGGCCACGTCGGTATACGCGCGGGCGGCGCCACGCTTCTGCAGATCGGCAAGGACCTCGGCGATCAGGTCCGGAGGCACCGCGAGCACCCCGAGGTCAACGGGCTCACCCTGCCACGGCTCCCCGGCCCTGAGTTCCCGTGCCAGCCGTACGGCATCCTCGTCCACGTCGGAGAGCGCGACCGTCACACCGCCGCTGCGCAGGGCGAGCGCGATCGAGGTGCCGATGAGACCGACCCCGACGACGAGCACTGTGGACAGTTTCTGCATGGTGCACCACTCTTCCTGGGCGTCACTGCGCGAGATCGGGACTCCTGGGCGTCACTGCGCGAAATCAGGACGGAGAGCGGCGGATGGACGAGCGCGGCAGACCGGTCTCCATGTGCGCCGTCAGCCGTATCACCCGGGGCAGGGCACTCGGGACCGCGATCTCACTGGAGCCGCTGCCCTGTGCCTAGCCTCCCCGCGGCCGGGGCCGGAGCCTCCACGGTCAGATCGGGCGTCGCGGTGGACCACACGCGGCTGCTTGAGCGTCATGGTTGTCCTTGATACTCCACGCGTGAGACCAGCGTCGAGGCTGTCCACCCGAGGGTGAGCACACGGTGTCGGCGCGGACGGCACCGCACGGCGAGCGGCGGACTCGGCTGCCGTCAACGCCCACTCGGCTCGCCGTTGCAGGAACGCCACTTGGTTGCGGCGCTGACCCGCGCCGACATGAGTGAGCAGAGGTGCGGTATCCCTGGCTGCAGGTTCGGCCGTCCAAGAACGGCACTAGGTCAAGGAACTTCCGTGGTGCGGTATCCCTGGCTGCAGGTTCGGCCCCGCCCGACTCCGGGAGCCACCGCGAGGACGCCCCCATGCCCCTACCTCGGCCGGCAGAAGACATCGCCAAGCCGGCGACTGATCGTTACGATGTTGCCTTCCGTGGTTTTGCTGATGACCTGGGTGTTACGCGTTATCTCTGTCGGCATGGCCGCCTATGACGCCGGTGTCGTGGCCGGAGAAATCCCCGAGAGCAGGAGGCCGGCCGTGACCGAACACGGTGTCAGAATCGCCGATCAGGACATCGCGTTCACGACGTCCGCAGGCTCCGGACGACCTGTCGTCTTCGTGCACGGCAATTCCTCCTCCGCCCGGGTCTGGCGCCCGCTGCTGACGGGCGCCTTCGGAGAACGGTTCCGCTGCCTGGCCCTTGATCTGCCCGGCCACGGCCGGTCGGCTCCCACCGCGCGGTCGAACGTCTACTCCATGCCGGGATACGCCGAGATCCTCACCGGATTCATTGACGAGGTCTCCGCCCAGGAGGCCGTAATCGTCGGATGGAGCCTGGGCGGCCACATAGCAATCGAAGCCGCGCCGAGCCTGCCCGGGGCCGCGGGGTTCGTCGTCTTCGGCACCCCGCCGGTCGCCTCCGCGGAGCACTTGGCCCAGGCGTTCCTGCCGAATCCGGCGGTGAACATCGGGTTCACCGCCCAGGTCGACCCCGAGGCGGCCCTGTCCTATGCCAGGAGTTTCCTGGCCCCAGGATCGCCCCTTCAGCTCGACGAGCTCGTCGCCGACATCCTGGCCACCGACGGCGCGGCCCGCGCGGGCCTGGCGGCCGGCATCGGAACCGGCCGGTTCTCCGACGAGGTCGCCATAGTGACACGGCTGACACAGCCCATTGCGGTGCTGCACGGTGCGGACGAGCAACTGGTCAACCTCGACTACCTGCGCGGGCTCACCATGCCGACGCTGTGGCGCGACGCCGTGCAGGTGATACCGGGCGCCGGTCACGCCCCGCACCTCGAAACGCCTCAGCAATTCGCCGACATACTCACCGAGTTCATCAGCGACCTCGACTGAGTAGCTCATCGGGGAGCGAGCACTGCGCCTGCCGAAACCTGCATCCATGCCTGTCAGGCCGACTACGCGTCACATCCCCGATCAACTTGAAGTCGTCTGGATTCGCGTACGGAAATCGCCGGCCGGTGGCCGCTCGGTGGTTGCCGTGCGCATGCAATCTACGTGGAGCTCAGGTCTCATCACGAAAGCATGACCATACCCAACAGGTCCCGACATGAGGACAAGCGGCACATAATGCCAATAGTTAAGAACGCATGGTTGCTCGGTGGTTGCTCGCATGTATGCGATACAATGCGGCGCGCACCGGCATAGGGCGACAACGATGGCGAGGCGAATCCCGACGACGGCGGTGCAAAACAACACTCAGTGGCACTGGGCGGCACCGATCGAGCCAACTTTTAATCCATAGGTTCCGGGTTCGAGTCCCGGGCGGCCTACCACTTGCACCACACCTGACCTGCAAAAACTCGGTCCAGGCGGCTTCGCCGTACCGAGGCGACCCCGAGTGGTTGCTCGCCGGATGCTCGCAAGCACGGACCGCTCAGGCCGGTAGATCGTTCAGGCGTCGTCCGCCACCAAAGACCAATAGAACGGGCAAGAGAACACCAAGCCCGATACTCTCTCAAACCGGGCACAGCACCACCGGGTCCACGCTGCCCCGGCAAGCTTCCATCAAGCCCCGACCCCGAGACCACAGCAGGTCGGGCCAGCATGCATGACGCGACCACAGTGACTCCGTTCGCAACCCCTCCACGAACGGAGCCACCATGGTCAAGCTCCCCACCGCCCTCAGCCTCCTGGCCAGCTTCCTCCCCGCCTACGCCGCAAGCCGTCGACCGGGTGGAGCTTCGCCACCGCGCACGCCACCGTGACCGTCTCCGCCGACCGGCGGCACATCACCGTGTGCGACAAGGACGCTGACATCCTCTACGCCGAAGCTGAGTACGCCACCTCCATGCTCGGCATCCACAAGGTGGCCGACAGCAACGGCGCCGCCCCCGGCTGCGGACAGGACGCCACCTACATCAGCCTCATCGACGTGTTCAAGCTCTGCCCCGGCATCCGCAGTGTCAAAGGTTCTGTGGGTCACCTCTAGGTCGGACGCCCTCGACGTGCTGACCTCGATATTGATGCTGCACCGGCGCCTGGACACCGCGATCATCCACCCTTGAGACGAATGCGAGGCCATCTACTAGACCGGTTAGTTTCCCGTTGCTCGGTGGTTGCTCGGTGGTTGCTCGCGGGTACGTGATACGACGCGGCACGGGTCGCCACCGACCGGCACTATCTCGGGGAACTTGGCGAACAAAACGGCAGAACTCGGCACGTCGTGACAGAAGAGCCGGTAGACCTGCCTTCCTAAGGTCGTCTCGTCGCCCATTGATAGGACGCGCCCGCTGCTGTCGTTCAACAGGCATGGGGTGGCGGTTATGTAGAGACGGTGGGCGGTGGGGATGCAGGCGTCGTCGTGATCGACCAGCGTCCAATGGTGCCTACGCTGCGATGGGCCTCATCTGCGATGACCAGCTGCCAGGCGGGGGCGCCCATGGTGTGGGCGCGGGCGACGATGTGCAGGGACTGAACTCGGAGCCGCCACGGGAAGACTCATCGGACATACGAATATCTTCACTACGAAAAAGGCTGTTAAATTCTGCGATACGCGAAATTAGGCCGCTAGCAGCGCCCCATGGAGGCTTTCCACCGATTGACGCGATTGTATGCGTTGGTCATATTGAGGCGCCACCTGAGAAGCTCGACGCTGACGCCAAAGCGCTCGGCGGCCTGCTCGATGGGCCATTGCTGGCGCGCGATGTACAAGGCGGTGTCTTCTGGGATCAGTAGTACACCGGCAAGCCAATTCGCTTCGTCCTCGACCTCCTTATGCCAGTTTCGGCAACCCCGGTCGTCGATGGCCGGCGTCGGAGGGTGATGCAGCAACCCGTGGCTGGCCTCATGGGCGATGTTGTTCGCCTGGCGACCGACTGGCTGGAAATCGTTGTAAACGATCGCGCGCCGGGTGCCGTAGAAGACGGTGACAGCGGAGAAGGCAAAGGTCTCTTCGCCACCGAATCGGGTGTGTGCGAGAGGTGCGTCGGCTTCGAAACCCGACAAGGGAATGATCGGGATGCTGAGGTGCTCTGCCAACTGGTGGGGGTCCAACCTATCCGCGGTTCGGATGCCCATTTCTGTGCGGACCTCGCGGGCAATGTCGTTGGCCTCAGTCTTGAAGCCGCGCCGGTACTGAATGGCCACGGGCTATGCCTCCTTGCGGAGTCGCTCGTAGGTCGCCTTGATGAGCTGATCCAGGGCCACTGCTGCCTCGTCCGATAGGTGGGGATCGCTGCGCAGGTAGGTCGAGATCATGGCGAGAGGTTCTGGCTTCGTGGCTGTCTCACTCACCGAGCGGACGAAGTCGTTGGTGTTGAGCCCGGACCATGCAGCGAGTGCGGCGAGCCCGTCGACGTCGGGCCGTTTGCCCTGCGCCATCCGGGTCAGAGTGGAGGCGCTGACGCCGGACTCGGCTGCGACCTGTTTCCAGTTGAGCTGCCTACCCAGGCGTGCTGCGTCAAGCGCAGCATAGAACGCCTCGGCGTCGAACCATCCGGCCTTTGACACCCTGCCCCCTCTGATTGCGATTATCGAATCAACAGCCTATCTTGGGATCGCTGGCTAGCAATCAGCTACCAGTATCGCAACTGTCCAGGAGAATAGGTATGTCTGTCATGCCCGAAATCGCCGATACGGGTCACCGCGTGGTTGTGATCACCGTCAACGAGCGGCCCGTAAGCATCGAAGGCCCGCGCGTTACCGGCCTGCGGATCAAGCAGGCCGCGATCGCGCAGGGCGTCCCCATCGAGCTTTCCTTCCTGCTGTCGCAGGAACTGCCCAACCATCACACCAGGCCGGTGGGCGACTCCGATGTGGTTGCGGTGAACAAGAACTCCAAGTTCACCGCCGTTGCGGACGACGACAACTCCTGAAATGGCCCTCAACCGCCAAGTGGCCGATGCGATCGAGTGGATCCGTCTGCATGTGGATCCCAGCCCGGTCACGGTGCGCGAAGACGGCGAGGGTGGTGCTTTCGTGATCGTGGAGAGCATCGCCCTCGGCGACGCCCTGTACCACCAGACTGAGTCCTGGATCGGCTTCCGAATCACCTTTCAATATCCGTACGCAGACGTCTACCCGCACTACGTCCGCGGAGATCTCACTCGCCGTGACGCAAGCCCCTTGGGCGAGGCCATGAGTGTCTCCTCCTTCGAAGGGAGGCCGGCCATCCAGATCTCTCGACGTTCTAACCGCCTCAACCCGGTGACCGATACTGCCGTGATCAAGCTGGTGAAGGTGATCGAGTGGCTCCGCACCCGTCCATGACGTCCTGGACACTGACGCTCAGTGAAAGCGTCATGCGCCAGCTACACAACCAACTGTTTCCCGGAGACGGGGACGAGCATGCAGCTGTTCTTACCGCAGGAGTGGTCACCCTTCCCACTGGAGGACGCCTCCTGGCCCGAGAGATCATTCCAGCGATGGACGGGAGAGACTACGTTCCCGGCAAGCGAGGACATCGAATGTTGACCGCCGCATTCGTCCGGGACGCGGCCCTGTACTGCCGCGATGAGCGGCTTGCATACCTCGCCGTGCACTGCCATGGAGGCACGCGCTCAGTGTCGTTCTCCCCTACCGACCTACGTTCCCATGAACGCGGCTACCCCGCCTTGCGGGACATTCTCCGCGGTCAACCGGTCGGGGCTCTGGTTTTCGCTCGGCAGGCTGTCGCGGGCGATCTTTGGCTCCCTGATGGCACACGACAGGATCTCACCGAAGCCCGCATCATCGGGCGCCCATGGCGGACCCTGTCTCCGTCGCCCCCGGTCTCGCACGATCAGGTGGACCCAACCTACGATCGGCAGACGCGCTGGTTCTCCGATCGGGGACAGCTCCTGCTCAACAGCCTCAAGGTTGCAGTCATCGGTGCCGGTGGAGCGGGCTCGCTACTGGTGGAATATCTTGCTCGACTCGGCGTGGGGCACCTGGTGATCATCGATCCAGAACGGATCGAGCTCACCAATCTGCCCCGCGTTGTCGGAAGCACACGCTGGGGCGCGCGGACCTGGCTCACCCGGGATAGCCAGCCTGGATGGATGCGCCGTCTGGGCGACCGCACAGCTACGCCCAAAGTGCGCATCGCCGCCCGCGTCGCGCGGGCGGCGAACCAGAAGGTTCGAGTCGAGACTGTCTTCGGCACCATTGCGGACGCCAGCGTCGCGCAACGTCTCGTCGATTGCGACTTCATGTTCCTCGCTGCTGACACCATGCAGGCACGCCTGGTCTTCAACGCACTTGTCCATCAGTACCTCATCCCAGGCGCCCAAGTGGGGGCCAAGGTGCAAGCCGACCGAACCACCGGCGACATCCTCGACATCTTCACCGTTCACCGGCCAGTCACACCCGACCTCGGCTGCCTATGGTGCAACGGCTTGATCAACACCGCGCGGCTGCAAGAAGAGGCGCTGACACCTGAGGAGCGCCGCGCCCAGCGCTATGTCGACGATCCCACAGTGACTGCGCCGAGTGTGATCACGCTGAATGCCACCGCAACCGCCCACGCCGCCAATGACTTCCTGTTCAGTGCGCTGGGACTATCGGACAGGGACGCACAACATCACTTCCAGCGTTGGGTTCCAAGAACCAGCAAGATGTACTACGACGGGATCCGCAAGGATCCAGCCTGTCCCGAATGTAGCGTCAAAGGACGCTTTGCCCGAGGCGATGCTCAGCGGCTACCAACACGAGCATTCTGACCACGGTCCACCAAGGCCCTTGACCACGGGAAGGTGCGCACGACGAAGGTTTCCAGCCCGCCTGTGATGGACGGCAGGACCACGCAGCCTCGAAACACGCCAAACGGCCTACTCGGGTCGAGCGCGGCGCAAGGCTGCATGACTGCCGTGCCTTGACGGTCAGCAAGCAGTCGACGGCCTCGGCGCACACCGTTCGGGTCCATTACTCGGAGTCTCGTGCAAGCCCTCATTGACCACTTCGGGTGCCAGGTCGCCGATGCCCCCTGATCGACCCCAATCAGCGACGCCGGCCGACGTCTTGCACGCCGGATCTCGCCGGAAGGCATCTGGGTCAGCTTACGCATCGAGCAGCATTCCCAAGAAGCGCGGGCGGCCCCCGCCTGACGAGCGGGGGCGGACGAATTCGGAATAGCCACTGAAACGGCAGGCAATCGGTCATTGCCCTCGATGGACGCTTACCTGATGGTTGTCCACGAGCCGGTACGGCGGTAGCGGTAGTAATCGGAAGGATGTAGCACGATGTTCGACGCATCAGCACCCGATCACGGCCGATCAAGGCGCGAGCCCACGCGTCTTCATGTTCCTCGCGGTCCGGGTTACGCTCCACGCGCTCGCAGAGCCCCGCCTCCCACGGTCATCCAGGAGCGCAGTGATGGACGGGCCGCAGCACCATTCGAAGACGACATCGATGCGACTGTGGTTGTAAAGGTTGATGCAACCGTGAGTTGAAGCAGTCCGATTGCTGATCGCGACACGCCTCAGCAGACGACTCAGAAGGAGGTCTCTATCAGCTGACTCGGGCAGGGGAGAACTCCGGCCCGGGAGTGGCACGTCTAGGCCGGCCACTCCCTGGGCTTGCCGCCGGGTCTGACGTGGGCGGGGATGGGCAGCCCTCGTCGGCCACGAGCTCGGCTCAGAGGCCCTTGCGCTCGACGAAGTCGACGATGATCGAGCGGATTCGCTCAGGATCTTCGAACATCGGATAGTGGCCGATGCCGTCGATGATCAGCTTCTCGCCGTCCGGGAGCCCTGCGACCGTCTCGTCGACCAGTTCCTCCGGGAGCCAGAAGTCTTCGGCCCCCGCTGCCACCAGGACCGGCAACCTCGCGTTCGAGAGCTGGTCGCGGATGTCGTGCGTCGCCCACCCCTGCAGGTCGCCCACCGCGCTCACCTGGGCGTTGCGATGCATCCAGCGAAGCTCCTCCTGCTTGTGCGGAGGACACTTGGCGTTCAGTGCAGCGCCGGAGATGCGCTCCATCGTGTCCTGCCATCCCGGGTTCCAGCTCGGCTGCATATACTCCCCCGGGTCTGGGAAGGTCGGGGTGCGAGCCGCCCCCTCGAATGCGATGGCCGCGCTGAAGGACTCTGGGAAGCTGACGGCGAGGTCGAGCGTGATGTCGCCACCGATCGACGTTCCCGTGACGATGACCTTTGTGTCACCGAACAGCTGCTGCTTGAACAGGTGGATGAACTCGGCGTGCCGATGAATGGTGGTGGTGACCTCACCGCGCCATGCATATGAGCGCGCACGTCCTGGAAGGTCCGGTGCGACCGCGTGAAAGCCGGCGTCGGCGAGAAGCGGCAGCAGATAGCGATATTCCAGCGCATTGGCACCTGCGGTGTGCACACAGATGATCGGGCGGCCACCCTCACCGATCTCGTCGTAGAAGGTCGGGGTCCCGTCGATCTCCACGTACCGCCCGACAATGTCCTTCCAGGTGGACGTCATGCGCCAGCCTCCTGTCCGACCTCGATGATGATTTCGACCAGCGTGTGCACTGCTTCCGTCAGGCGGCTGGCCTCCATCAGATTGCCTTCGATTCCCAGTTCCGAGGTCATCTGTCCCAGGCGCGTCAGGGCCGGGTCATCGTCGAAGTGCCGCACACCGGGGGTTACGAGATCGGCGTAGCGCCGCTCACCCGTCAGCAGCTTGTTCCAAGCCGCCGCCGGACCGCCCAGCTTGAAGGTGAAGCCGATCGGGGGCTGAAACGGAAGGTGGTCGATCACCTTGCCGCGGTACACCTTCAGCCAGAGCCGCGAGCTGCCCGACTCCAGCAAGATGGAGCCGTCGAACCATCGCGTCTCCCGCTCGAACCGGGCATTCGCGCCGAGCTGCTTTGTCAGCGCCTCGACGAACCCGGGATTATCAAACCGCACCGCGAACCACCTTCCCTTTCCTAAGGATATGAATCGAGAATAGATTAAAAAAGTGACCTACACAACACCTGCTGAGGGTCGAGCAAGCGTCAGCAGCGTGGACCGCCCGCGACGTAGATCACTTGGCCTGAGACGAATCCGGACCGTTCGTCGGCCAGGAAGCTCACGGCGTGCGCGACATCCTGCGGCTGCCCAGGACGGTTGACCGGGATGTTCGCCACACGCGCCGCGCTGAATTCCTCGAAGGTCTGCCCAAGGCGCTCGGCCGTGGCCCTGGTCATGTCGGTGACGATGAATCCGGGAGCGACGGCGTTCGCCGTAATGCCGAAGCGGCCGAGCTCCAGCGCGAGTGTCTTCGTGAAACCCTGTACACCGGCCTTGGCCGCGGAGTAGTTCCCCTGACCCCGGTTACCCAACGCCGAGGTCGACGAGAGGTTGATGATCCGGCCGTGCCCGGCTTCGCGCATGAAGGACTGGACACGCTTGGACATCAAGAACGCCCCGCGAAGGTGAACCTGCATCACCAGATCCCATTCCTCGACCGACATCTTGAAGAGCAGCGCATCGCGTGTGATCCCGGCGTTGTTGACAAGGACGACCGGCGGACCGAGGCGTGCGGCGATTTCGGTGACGGCTGCGTCGACTGCCGCCTCGTCCGATACGTCGGCAGCGGCTGCGGCAGCCGCGCCGCCCGTCGCAACGAGCTCGTCGGCGACCTCCTGCGCCGCCGCCTTGTCGAGGTCTAGGACACCCACCGCGAAGCCATCACGCGACAGTCGCTTGGCGATTTCAGCGCCGATCCCTCGGGCGGCACCGGTGACGAGGGCGACTCGTCCGTTGCCGGCGTTCATCAGCAGGCCTCCAATGCAAGTGAAACTCCCTGGCCGACGCCGACGCAAAGCGAGGCGAGGCCACGATCTCCGGCGGAACCCTCTGCCGAGAGCCGGCGAGCCAGCGCCCACGCGATGCGTGACCCCGATGAGCCCAGCGGATGGCCGAGGGCGATGGCACCGCCCTCGGGGTTGACGATGCTCCGGTCCAAGCCGAGGCGTTCAATGCACGCCAGAGCCTGCGCCGCGAATGCCTCATTGAGCTCAACGGTCGATATGTCATCGATGCCCCAGCCGATGCGCTTGAACAGCTTCTCGGTCGCCGCCACGGGGCCGAGCCCCATGATGCTCGGACGGACACCGGCGTTCGCACTACCTACGATCCGCGCCGCAGGCGTGAGCCCGTACTGCTTGAGAGCCTCTTCGCTGACCACCAGTACGGCAGAGGCGCCGTCGGACAGGGGGCTCGACGATCCCGCGGTCACGATGCCGTCGGAGCGGAAGGCCGGTCGAAGCGCGGAGAGCGCCTCGATGCTCGCGTCCTCGCGGGGAACCTCATCGACGTCGACCACGTCGTAGCGCGTCTCGACCGGGACAATGTCGCCGGCCACGGTGCCGCGTGCGGCAATAGCGCGACGGTGGCTCTCCAGCGCGAACTCGTCGGCCTGCTCGCGGGTGATTCCGTCGAGCGCGGCCACGCGTTCGGCCGTCTCGCCCATGGAGATCGTCGCCTCACCGCCGTCCAGCGGCACCAACTGCGGATTGGTGAACCGCCATCCAAGCGACGTCTCGGCCAGCTCGGACGGGAACTGCCAAGCCTTGCTCGGCTTCGCCATGACCCATGGTGCGCGCGTCATCGACTCGACGCCACCGGCGACGATGACGTCTGCAGCACCCGTGGCGATCGCCTGGCCGGCCGAGATCACTGCTGTCAGCCCGCTCGCGCAAAGCCGGTTGACGGTGTAGCCCGGCACGTCGGCTGGGAGGCCCGCCAGGAGGACGGCCATGCGGGCGACGTTGCGGTTGTCCTCGCCTGCCTGGTTGGCGGCACCGAGGATCACCTCGTCGACGGCGGCGGGGGCGATGCCGCTGCGCTCGATGACCGTCCTGACGACGAGCGCGGCCAAGTCGTCCGGTCGGACCGTCGCCAGCGCCCCTCCGTATCGCCCCATGGGCGTGCGGACGCCTGCCACAAGAAAGCTGTTTCTCATTGGTGTTCCTGTATCTGTCAGCCGAATGCCGAGACGCCGGTGAGCGCGCGGCCGATCAACAGTTGCTGGATCTGGCTGGTGCCTTCGTAGAGGGTCATGACACGCGCGTCGCGGACGTACTTTTCTGCGGGGAACTCATCGATGTAGCCGTAGCCGCCGAAGATCTGAAGGGCCGAGTTCGCCACCCGCACGGCCACTTCGCTGGCGTAGTACTTGGCCATCGAAGACTCGGTCCCGAAAGGCTGTCCGCGCTCGATGAGGTCGGCGACCCGCCAGACCAGCAGTCGTGCGGCATCGGTTTCGACGGCCATGTCGGCGAGCATTTGCTGGACGAGCTGGTGGCGCGAGATCGTCTTACCGAACTGCGAGCGCTGCTGGGCGTACTGCAGAGCGGCTGCCTGAGCTCCGGCCGCGATGCCGACACAACCCGCCGCCACGGACATGCGGCCCTTCGCAAGAGCCGACATGGCGATCGCCATGCCCTTCCCCTCCTCACCCAGCCGCGCCGAGGCGGGGATCCGCACGTCCGTGAAGGTGAACTCCGCCGTCGACTGGCCACGGAGGCCGAGTTTTCCCTTGACACTCTGCCGCGTGACTCCCTCGGCCGATGTCGGGACCAGAAACGCTGAGATCCCCTTCGCCCCGTCATCGGAGGTCCGTGCGAAGAGAAGGATGACATCGGCCCACATGCCGTTCGTGATGAAAATCTTCGAGCCGTTGACGACGTAGTCGTCGCCATCGCGTCGAGCTCGCGTCGTGAGGCTTCCCGCGTCGGACCCCGTATCCGGCTCGGTGAGCCCGAAGCACCCGACCGCGCGTCCACTCGCAAGCGCCGCAACCCATTCGGCCTTCTGCTCTTCGGTGCCGTAGCCGGCGATGCTCTTGGTCACGAGCCCGAGTGAGACAGACACGATGCCCCGGACAGAGCTGTCTCCCCTCGCGAGTTCCTCGAGGACGAGGCAGTAGTCGAGGTGCGTCCCGCCCGAGCCGCCGAGGTCTTCGGGAATCGTCATGCCGAGGAAGCCGGCATCACCCAGGTGGCCGATGATCGAGGGATCGACCGCCTCGCCGCGGTCCCACTCACGGACGTTCGGGGTCACGTGGCGGGCGACGAAGTCGCGAGCCATCTGTTGCAGGGAGACCTGCTCCGTGGCCAGGGACATGTCCATGGGGCACTCCTAGTGATGGTCGGACTTGGGAAGAGACGTCGGCCACTGGGCGACGTCCAGGGTCATCGAAGTCTCCGGGACAACTGTTCGGCCACGCAGATCGGTTTGTCCGAGCCTTCGCGCTCGATGACGTAGCGCACGGTCAGCTGACCGCCACCGGCGACCTCGTCCACGCGGACGACCTCCGCCGTGGCACGAACCCGTGAGTCGCGCGGGCACGGGGCAGGGAATCGCACCCGGTCGAGACCGTAATTGATTGTGGTCGGGCACTCGTCGATCGCGATCAGCTCCGCGCTGAAGGCGCCGATCAGGGAGAGCGTGAGGAACCCATGGGCGATCGTGGATTCGAAGCCCGCCTGGGCGGCACGGTCCGGGTCCACATGCACCCAGTTGTAGTCGCCGGTGTCCTCGGCGAAGCGATCGATGAGTGGCTGGTCGATCGTGACCCAGTCGGTCGGTCCCACGACCTCGCCGATCGCGCTGCCGAGCTCGGCGAGAGTAGCGAAAGTGCGCTGCGCCATTAGCCGTCCTTTCGACGGATGAAGGATCCCTGACCGGTGGAGCCGCGGTTCACACCGACGAACCCGGCGGCTCCCGCATCCAGACCGAGCACGTCCATGAAGGCCGGTCCTGGTCCTGAGATGTCCTCCTCGAACGCGTGCAGCGCCTCGGCGTTGGGGTCGGCGGCAACAACGGGCCGGCCTTGCGAGAGCAGGCGTCTCGCCGGCGCGAGACCTATCCCGCTCCCGGCTCCGGTGACGATCGCGACGTCCTGGTGCGTCATGAGATCACCTCAGGGAGCTTGAACTTCTGGATCTTGCCGGTGACGGTCTTGGGAAGATCATTGGCGTCGATCACCACGACCTTCTTCGGCACCTTGAATCTCGCCAGGGACCTCTTGCACGCCGCGATGATGTCCTCGGCGACGATCGTGTGGCCGGGGGAAGGGACGACGTAGGCCCAGCCGACCTCGCCCCAGCGCTCGTCAGGGACTCCGACGACGTAGCACTGAGCCACACCTTCGATCCGTCCGATGAACGTTTCCACCTCCACGGGGAGCACGAGCTCGCCACCGCTCTTGTAGACGTCTCTGCTCCGTCCGGTCAGCCGGAAGTAGCCATGGTCGTCGACGTAGCCGAGATCTCCTGAACGAAGCCAGCCGTCGTCGGCGATCGGCACCACGGATGCGCCGTCCCAGAAACCGATCGCCACCACGGGACCCCGCCATGTCAGCTCGCCTGGTCGATTCGGCCCGAGCACTTCTCCAGTCGCCTGGTCGACGACCCTGAACTCGCAGACACCGCCGGCGGCGCTCTGGATCCCGGCCGGCCCCCCGAACTTCATACGGCCGACGACGGCACTCAGCTGATTCATGGGGTCCTCCGGCAGCGTGACCGTGTTGGCTCCGCACACCTCGGTCATCCCGTAGCCCGTGACGATCTCGCTCAGGCCCAGCCGATCGGCCGCCGCCCCCCACACCCACTCGGGCGACGGCGCAGCCGCGGAAAACATCGCTTGGAGCGAACCGAGGTCGTAGGCCGAGATATGCGGGTCATCGAGGATCGCTATCGTCATCGTCGGCACGCAGAGGATGTCGTTCGCGCGATACCGTTCGACGCTTCGCAGGTGGTCGGCGGCGGAGAACCGGAGTCGCGGTATGATCGCGCCGCCGACCCACGTGGCGGCGAGCAGGCCCTCCGCGTAGCCGAACACGTGATACAGCGGCAGCGAGAACAGGATCCGCCACCCGTCGTCAAAGGCGCGCGACAGGGCCGAGGCGAAGGAGCTGCGCAGCAGGCTGTCGTGGCTGAGGACGACGGCCTTCGGCACGCCTGTGGTGCCGGAGGTGTAGAGGATGTCCGACGGTCCGAACGGGTCGACGGGAGCCGGCTCACGCATCGGTCCGCTCACCGCGAGCTCCTCGAGAAGCATCACGTGCTCGACGAGGTCCTCTCCGCATGGCAGGACGACGACCTCCGTCAGCTCCGTCAGCACCGTGCGTGCCCCGTCGCGCCACCCTGGCTCGATGACCTCGAGCGTCTCCAGGTAGTCGATGCCGTCGTGGCTCGACATCGTGATCAGTACTGAGCACCCCGAATGCTTCAGCACGTAGGCCAGTTCCTCCGACCGCAGCTGGAAGTTGAAGCCGACGGAAACGGCGCCGAGACGCGACAACGCGTACTTGAGGACCGGCAACTCCGGGTAGTTGGCCATGAGGAGCCCGACCCGGTCGCCGGGCCGAACCCCAAGTCGGCGCAAGCCTTCGGCGTAGCGGCGCGACAGGGTGGCTACGTCGTCATAAGTGAGCTGAGCGTCGTCCGTGACGATGTAGGGCCGCCCGCCGTGCACCGACACCATGAGGTCGAGGTGCTCATGGAGGGCTCGAGGAATCCACCCCGGGAACCGCGACTCGATCGCTGCGCGTCGGGCCGTGATCCCCGGGTGGGACTGGGGCAGGGCGTTCATGTAATTTAATTTAGCGTAGAATAAAGGAATCCTCAAGAGATCCGCTGGTCGAAGAGCTCCTGCAGTCGGCCGGCGGGCATCTTCAGGAAGAGGCCCGTGGCAGTGGCCAGAGGGGTGCCGGGGTCGGCGGAACGCGCGATCCACGCGCGGGTCCACACCTTCCGGCCGGCCCGCTTCACGACCTCCGCACCCACGATCAGACGCTCCCCCAGCGGCACGACACGGTGGTAGGCGACCTCCATCGTCAGCGTGACTCCGGCCTCGCCCACGAGACCATTGGCACGTGACATCATCTGGTCGAGAACCAGCGCGGTGAATCCGCCGTGCGCGTGTCCGGGGATGCCCTCGTGAAACCGGCTGAACTCGAGCCATCCGAGCTCGGCGCCGACCGTCGTCGCGTAGAGATGCACCGGAGGTGCCACCGGGTTGGCCTGCCCCACGGCGGGATTGAACATGCGAACCCCGACCTCGGGATCATCGATGCCGTGTTCGGCGCGATCTCCCCGCGACTCCCGTCCTAGAAGTGCGGCAACGTCGCGGAGCATCCGGGCAGCCTGCTCGAGCTCGCCTGGAGGCAACTCGCTGGAGACCACGGCGTCGAGTAGGTGGCGCGCCGCGACGCCGAGCTCGACCGCCGCCTCCCGGGCCGGAGTCGACAGCGGGGCGTCCTCCACCAAGTCGCGAGTAACCCCCGGGAGAAAGTCGACGGCGAAGCGCCGGGTGGCGCGCACCGGCGCGTCCTCGCGAGCAGACATATGCCCCCCTTGATTGAACTTAGATTAAAATAGTCTACGCTTTACTCATGACTTCGACTCAGACCCCATCCGCACCTACGGCACTCATCCTCGGAGCGTCGGGAGCCATCGGCTCCGCCATCGCCCGTGTGCTCGCTGAAGACGGCTGGGACCTGGTCCTCACCCACCGACGCGATTCGGAGGCCTTCTCAGGTCTCGTCGCCGCATTGTCGGCGACCTCGGCGAGTGTTCGGACGGTCAAGGCAGATCTCACCGACCAAGCCGTCGGTGAGGTCCTGGCGGAGGCGGTCGGCCCGTCTCCGCTCCAGGGCGTGGTCTACGCGTCCGGCCCCACCATACGCATGACTCACATCTCGAAGATCTCGCCGGCCGAGGTCCGTGGGCAGTTCGAAGCCGACACCCTCGGGTTCTACACGGCGATCCACGCGCTCATCCCGGCGCTCCGGAAAGGCCGGGGTGCGCTCGTCTCCATCACGTCGGCCGCCATCAACCGCTACGCCAAGAAGGACATGCTGTCCGTCGCGCCGAAGGCCGCGGTAGAGGCCATGACCCGCGGCATCGCCGCCGAGGAGGGCCGGTTCGGTGTGCGCGCCAACTCGATCGGCGTCGGCGTGATCGACAGCGGCCTGTGGCACGACCTCATGGCCCAGGGCGCGTACACAGAGGAGTACCTCAACGCCGCTCGACGCGCGATCGCCTTGCCGCGATTCGGGACGGCCGAGGACATCGCCCAGGCGACTAGATTCCTGCTTTCCCCCGAGGCCGGCTGGATCAGCGGTCAACTGCTGAACGTCGATGGAGGCTATGCACTGTGAGCGCACCCGGGGAACAGAGAAAGCGGAGGACGACGTCCTATTCCCGGGCCGGGGCCGACTCCTCCCGCAAGCACGTCGACAGCGACGGAACCAAGGGGCAGCAAACGCGTGAGCGTCTGCTCAAAGCAACGGCAGTGATCCTGACCGAGAAGGGCTACTCCGGCACACGTCTCGGCGACATCGCCAAGAGAGCAGAGCTTCAGGCGCCGGCGATCTACTACTACTACGACTCGCGTGAGGCGCTCATCGAGGAGGTCGTGCGACGCGGGCAGCAGTCGGCGCAGGAGCACGTCGAGAACGCCCTGGCCCAGCTACCCGAGGGCACGCCGTTGCTTGAGCGGATCCGGTGCGCCGTCGAGGAGCACCTGCGCGTCGTCCTGGATCTGTCCGAATTCACCACGGCGGCGATCCGGAACATGGGCCAGCTGCCCGAGGGCATGCGCCAGCAGATCCGCTCGGACCACAAGAACTACGGCGCGCTGTGGCAGAGGCTCTTCGAGGAAGCGCAAGCCAACGGCGAGATTCGCGCCGACGTCGACGTCACCGCCGCTCGCCTGCTGATCATCGGCGCCCTCAACTGGTCGCCGGAGTGGTGGACTCCGCGCGTGTGCGACATCGACGATGTGGTCGCCGCCGCACTCGCCCTGACTTCAGGGCTCGTCACTGATCAGTAGTCGCACCGGGCGCGTCGTTGCCCACAAGCCCCATCACCTCAGAGGTGGGGAGGCACTGCCGTCGCCTCCCCACCGAGCGCCCCCCGAGAGCTTCGGTCAGCCGGTCCCCGCGCGTGTCGTCGCAGCCTGGTCGATGCGGTAGTCCTCGAGATCGACGGACCTCGTCAACTTCCAGTAGTCCATGACACGCCACGGCGAGTTCGTGACGACGCGCCCTTTGGAGTTGCGGTACCAGCTGTTGAGCCCGTCGACGTTCCAGATCATCTTGGCGTGCGCCGCGTCGACCTCGGCGTTGTACGCCTCGTACACGTCGGATCGGACCTCGACCCGGCGTAGACCGAGCTCAGCGGACAACCCGATCAATTGGCCCAGGTAGTGCGCCTGGCACTCCGCGATCGTGATGTAGCTGCCGCCGTGTCCGAGGTTCGAGTTCGGTCCGTAAGTGATGAAGAGGTTTGGGAAGCCCGGAACCGTCATGCCGAGGTATGCCCGGGCGTCCTCCTGGCCCCAGGCTTCACGCAGCGAACCAGCTGGGCCCTCGACGTCGATCTCCACCAGAAAGTTCCTTGCCTGGAAACCCGTCGCGAGGATGACCACGTCGACCGCGCGCTCATCGCCGTCCTGGCCGACGACTCCGGACCTCGTGAACCGATCGACGCCGGACGTCACGAGCTCGACGTTCGGGCGACGAATCGCTTTGAACCACCCGTTGTCGAGCAGCATGCGCTTACCGAACGGCGGATAGTCCGGGAGCGCCTTCTCGACGAGGTCGGGGCGGCCGTCGAGCTCTCGCAGCAGGTAGTCGGTGAAGTAACGACGGTGACCGTCGTTCGTGGAGTTGATGGAAAGCCCAAGGCCGTCCCACATTGGATCGATCTGGAGGGACTCGTGGACCCGGTCGTTGTGGATCCAGGCCAACCGCGCTCGGTACCACTGGTGATAGAAGGGCACATCCCGCATGAGCCATTGGACGCGGGCGTCCATCGCCCGGAAGTAGTCCGCGTTGGGCGCCACCCACTGCTTCGATCGCTGAAAAATCGTCAGCGTGTCGACGTCGTCGACGATAGCCGGCACGATCTGCATGGCGCTCGCGCCGCTACCCACGACCGCCACGCGCTTGCCCGTCAGGTCGACACCCCCGGGCCACCGTGCCGAGTGAAACACCTGCCCGGAGAACCCATCGACGCCGGGGAAGTCCGGCACAGACGGGACATTGAGTTGCCCGACCGCCGAGACCACGAAGCCGAACTCCTCCGATCCTGCTCCCTGACTCGTACGGTAGGACACGGTCCAGGTCCCCCGCTCCTCGGACCACTCGAAGCGGTGCACCTCATGCCCAAACCGGATCAGGTGGCGGATGTCGAGATCCGTTGCGAAATCCTGGAGGTAGTCGAGGACCTCGTCACGCTTGCCGAAGTAAGTCGACCAGTCACGCCGGTAGAAGGAGAAGGAGTAAAGGTAACTCGGAGTGTCGACGCCACAGCCGGGATATCTGTTGTCCAACCAACTTCCGCCAACGTCAGGGTTCCGCTCGAAGACCACGCACTCGATGCCGCGGTCACGGAGTTGGCGGGCCATGAGCATGCCCGAAACCCCGGCTCCGACGATCCCGACGCGAATCGGCGACGCGGAGTCGCGATGCGGAGCACGCGGATCGTCCTCTGCCCGCTCACCGAGCCCGGACTGCTCGCCGATCATTTCGGCGAACTCCATCGGAACCGGCTCACCCATGCATGCCTCGGTCATTCGGTGGAGATGTTCAAGATCCGGGCTCGCCACGGCAATCGGTGCTCCTGCGTCCCACCTGGAAATGATGTCCGCGGCCGCGCTGCGGATCTGTTGCTGCACCTCCTCGGAGAACCCGCCGGAGTCCAGATCGTCCATTCCGGGACTGCGTCGTGGCCGGTAGGGCTCACGGAGCCACTTGTCATCGCCGGTGAGGTGGTGCAACACCATCAGCACCGTCGGGAGATTCGCCACTGTCAGGGCGTCAACGAGACTGCTACGTTCCACGAACCCTCCTATCGTTTCTAATATAGATTAGATTCAGTAAGAGTACACCGTGAACCCGCACACGCACGGACCCGGTCCCTAAGATCCGAACAGTGCAGAGGTCGCGCGGACAGGACCGTCCATTCCGGATGGACTGCCAGCGGCAGCGCGCGATGGGCTGCGGTTTCACAAGCTTCGTGTGCGTTGCCCGTGCTGGTTTTTCACTTCAACCTGGCGGATTAGGGCGTCGACCGGCATAGGACGAGAAATCACGTCAGGCGGCCGTCTCGGCCGACGTTGAGCGCGTCTTCTCGTCCCGAGGTGTCTCGGGAGTCGAGGCCGGTGCGGTCGGGAGCCCGTGCCGTGAGTGCGAAGGATCGCTGGCCAATCAGTAGTGACCGCTTGACGGACACCGCACAGGGAGGTCGGACACCTGTAATCGGCACCTCATGGAAGCTACGGAGCGATGCAGTTCTCAGCGCTCTGATAAGCGGAGATCGGCCGCGCCAGACCCGGGATGATCGGGAACCGTGCGACAAACCCTCCGTCCCGTACGGCAAGTGTTCCGCCATGCAGGGTCGCGATGTCTCTGGCGATCGGCAGGCCGAGCCCGACTCCGCCGCCGTCTCTGGCTCTGGCCTCGTCCAGCCTGGTGAAGCGCTCGAACACCGCCTCCCTGTGCTCGGGCGGGATCCCGGGGCCGTCGTCGAGCACCTCCAGGGTCGCCGCGCCGTCGGTCTCACGCACCCGGACTTCGACGGTCGTCGTGGCGTGCCGTACGGCATTGTCCACGAGGTTGGTGACCAGCCGGGACAGATGTCCGCGCGACCCGTTGATGACCACGTCGGGGCTGATGTCCAGGGTGACGGCGGTGCCCGGGCGCAGGCTCTCCTCGGCGACGACCTGGCCGAGGTCGACCTCTTCGGCCTTGAGCGGCTCGCCCGCGTCGAGCCTGGCCAGCAGCAGGAGGTCGCCGGCCAGCCGCTGGAGCCGGTCGACGTCGGCCAGGGCTTCGGTCGACAGGTCGGTGGGCTCGGCCAGCTCCAGCCGCGCCCGGAGGGTCGCGATCGGGCTGCGCAGTTCGTGTGCGGCGTCGGCGACGAACTGCTTGTGCCGTTCGACGGCGGTCTCCAGCCGGTCGAGGGTGACGTTCACAGTGGTGGCGAGCCCGGCGATCTCGTCGCCGGAGGCGGGTACGGGCACCCGCTGGTGCAGGTCGCGGGCGGTGATGTCGGCGACCTTCGCCCTGATCACGGCCACGGGTGCCAGCGCTCTGCCGACGGAGAACCACGTCATCGCGGCGACCACGGCCAGCAGGAGCGGCAGGCCGAACAGCAGCAGCCCGTTCAGGGTCTGAAGCGCCTGCTCGGCCGCCGCCAGCGACGCGCGGCCGTAAACGGTTACCATGCCGGCCTCGGTGGGCACGATCATGCTCGCGACGGCGAAGTCGCCTTCCACCGCCTTCCACGGGGCATGCTCGGTCGTGTCGGCGATCTGCACGTCGGGGTCGGTGGCCTGTTGGAGCAGCTCGCCGGGCCGCGCATCAACAAGCAGCGTGGAGGCGGCGGAGACAGCCCTTCTGCCCGCTTCGGCGTTGGCGCTGGTCTCCAGGCTGACCTTCAGCGAGACGACGAGGACGGCGGCGGCCAGGCCGAGCGCGGCGGCGACGACGACGGTGGCCGCGACCGTGGCGCGCAGCCGTACGGACGACAAGCGGTGGCCTGAGCCCTTGACGGTCGCGAGGTTCACGCCGAATCCAATCGGTAGCCCGCGCCCCTGACGGTCTTGATCACGTCGAAGCCGATTTTGCGGCGCAGCGCGCTGATGTAGACCTCGATGATGTTGGGGTCGCCGTCGTAGCTGAAGTCCCACGCCTGGGCGAGCAGTTCACTCTTGGAGACCACCTCGCCCGGCCTGCGCGCCAGGCCGTGCAGTACGGCGAACTCCTTGGGGGTGAGGGCGATCTCGACACCGTTCCTGCGGCAGCGCATGCCGGCGGGCTCTACCGTCACGTCTCCCACGGTGATCGATACGGGCCTTTCCTTGCCGCCGCGCCTGACCAGAGCGCGCAGCCTGGCCACCAGGACGACATAGGAGAAGGGTTTGGCGAGGTGGTCGTCGGCGCCGATGTCGAGTGCCTCTGCCTCGTCGTAGACGCCGTCCTTGGCGGTGAGCATCATGATCGGCGTCCAGTTGCCCGCCTCGCGCAGCTTGGCGCAGACGGCGTAGCCGTTCACCCTGGGCAGCATGACGTCTAGGACGATCACGTCGTAGTCGTTCTCGGTGGCCATCCACAGGCCGTCGCGCCCGTCGTAGGCGACGTCGACGGCGAAGCCCTCGCCCGCCAGACCGCCCTTGACCAGGTCGGCCAGCCGCTTCTCGTCCTCTACCAGTAGTACTCGCACGGCGATCAGTTTGCCTGTCGCCGCCTAAAGCCAACCTGAAGATCACTTCGGCTGCGTTCAGGGCCGCTGCAGGGACGGCACTCCAGGCGTTCGCCGCCCTCGGTCCGGAAACCACGCTTCAGGCGCGTTCAGGTTCGCTTCAGGAAGCCCACGGGAAATTGAGCCGGGCTCGCGAGTCCGCACCGCAACGGGCCGCTAGACGAACCCCAGGCGAACGGGCCTACCGCACGGTTGCGCCGCGGGCCTTCCGCGCACTGCCCCACTCATCCCTTGACGACTTACGAGAAGGATCCATGATCCACTTGCAGAGATCGCTCGCAACCATGGTGGCCGGGACGGCCCTGCTGGTCGCCGTAACCGGTTGCGGTTCGACCGGTGAGGCACGGCCATCGGCGGCTCCCCCCGTGGATCCGCAGAACAAGCAGCGCGAGAGCCAGGCCCAGATCGCCGCCTGTATGAAGGGCAAGGGCTTCACTTACCACGCGGTCGTCTCCACGCCGGACCTGCCCGAAGAGCAGAAGAAGGAGATGTCCGGCGACTACGAGGCCATGAAAAAGTACCGGAGCAAGTACGGCTTCGGCTGGGCCGCCTCGATCGTCTACCCGAACGACCAGAGCAGCCGCATGACAATAACGGTAGGAGAGGGCTCGGACCCGAACTCGAAGGTCGTCGCCGGGCTGTCGAAGGAGCAGCGGAAGGCCTACTTCGCCGCGGTGGAAACGTGCATGCTGGAGACGTTCAACAAAGCCACCGGCCGCAAAATGACCTCCATGCAGGAGGCCGCCAAGATCCAATCCGAGATGTTCAAGCAGGCGATCAACCGTGAGGTGAACGGCGACGCCCGCCTGGTGGAACTGGCCGGCGAGTTCGCCGGCTGCCTCAAGGGCAAGGGGTACACGGTCACCTCCCAGCAACCCGACAAGATCGCCAGCAGCACCGAAGGACCGTTCGGGCAGGAACTGAACAAGCTCGGTGAGAAGGCCACGCCCGAGCAGGCGCGCCCCCTCCTCGCGCGTGAGATCAAGGCCGCGCTGGACGACCTGGAGTGTGGCAGGCAGTTCTACGCCGCCTACCGGCCCAAGCTGAACGCTGTCTATGAGCAGGCCGGTCTGACTATGGGCATGGGCATGACCCTGCCCATGCCCGTTGAGGAATAGCCCCGCAAGGCTCCACCGCATCAGCCCCTCACTCCATTTCCATCGAAGCGAGTTCAGCATGCGCAAGCTCAGGCCGGCGGCCGGCGGGCGAGCCGTGGACCCCGGCGGACCCGGCGGACGCGGTGAGGAAGGCGCAGCCCGGACAGGCGGCTTCAAGCGCGGCCTGTCAAGGAACAAGATATTGGCCGGTGTCGTGGCCGCGGTGATGGCGCTCGCCGGCGTCGGCTGGGCGGTGGGCGCGGATCTGCGTTCACCGGCCGACGAGTTGGCCGCGCGCCGCCCGCCGAAACCGTCCCTGGTGACCGCGCCTGTCGTCAAGCGCAAACTCACCAGCACCGTCACCGTCAACGGCACACTCACCTATGGTTCCCCCCTGCCGATCACGCTGGCCGGCGTGGTCGGCGTGACCGGTGCCATGGGCTCGGGGTCCGCCGGTGGCGGCACGCCCCAGCGCGTCACCAGGGCGCCCGCAGTCGGCCCGATTGGTGAGGGTGACGTGCTGATGCAGGTCAACGGGCGGCCGGTGTTCGTCTTTCGCGGGCGGTTGCCGATGTACCGGCCGCTGGTGCCGGGCGCCGAAGGCGACGACGTCCGCCAGTTGCAGCGCGCGTTGCGCCGCAAGGGCATGCGGGTGCCGGTCACGGGGGTCTTCGACAAGGCCACCGTCACCGCGGTGAAACGCTGGTACGCCAAGCGCGGCTACCAGGCCCAGGAACCAGACGTGGAGGCGCGAAAGAACCTGCAGGCCTACGGCGAAGCCGTCCGGAACAAGGAGTCCGAGCTGGCCGAGGCCCGCAAGGCGCTGGATGAGGGCCTCGACGTGCGACCGCTCAAGCTGCGCCACGACAACGCCCGCCGCGACCTGCGCTCGGCCGAGCGGGCGGTGCAGGAGGCGCTGCGGCAGGATGTGACTCCCGAACAGGCCGCCAGGCTGACGAGCCTGCGGCAGGCTGTGCGCACCGCCGAGGAGGCGGTGCTCGCGGCCGAGAAGGAACTCGACGAGGCCAGGGAGCAGAACAACACCCCGCCCCCCACGCCGGAACCGTCACCCTCCGGCATACCCTCCGGCCCCCCGCCACCGCCACCGCCCGCTCCCACCCCGTCCCGCTCGACGGACACCCGCCTGCTGGAAATGAAGCTCGCCAACGCCTGGCAGACCTTGGACGAGGCCCGGAGGGCCGTGGACGGCTACAACGAGCAGGTCCGCGACGAGCAGGACAAGCGGCTGGAAGAGCTGCGCAAGGCCGTGCGCACCGCGAAGGAAGCCGAGGTCACCGCCAAACAGAACCTACGCCGGGCGCAGGAGGTCTCCCCGCTGCGGATGAAGGTCGGCAACAGCGCCGCCGGCCTGGCCGACGCCCGCGACATGCTGGCCGAATTCCGCAAGACCTACGGCGTCAGCGTCCCGGCCGGCGAAATCGTCTTCCTCCCGACGCTACCGGCCCGCATCGACAAGGCCGAGGTCAAGCCCGGCGACACCGTCGAGTCCAAGGTCGCCACCGTGACGAGCTCCGCCTTCGCGATCACCGGGTCGGTGGACGCCAAGGAGGCCAAGCTGCTGCGCCGAAACCAGAAGGCCACCATGGAAACCCTTGACGGCACCCTGCTGCCCGCCAGGCTCACCGCCACCGGGGAGGCCGCCCGCGTCTCCGCGCAGGACAAGAAGAAGGACGAGGGCCAGGGCAGCCCGCCCGACACCGGCTCAGTGCCGATCCTGCTCACTCCCGACACCACCAAGGGGCTCAAGGCGCTGGTCGGCTCGTCGCTGACGGTGCGGATCTCCGTAGGCTCGACTGAAGGGGAGGTGCTGAGCGTGCCGGTCGCCGCCGTCGTCACCTCCGCCGACGGCCGCCCCCGCATCCGGGTGGCGCTGGACGGCGACAAAGCCGACGAGGTCGAAGTGCGCACGGGACTGACCGCCGACGGCAATGTGGAGATCACACCCTTGCGGGCCGGTGCGGTCAAGGAAGGCGACCGGGTCGTGGTGAGCGATGCCTGAGCCCGTCATCGAGCTGACCGGCATCTGCCGGGATTTCCCCGCCGACCCGCCGGTGCGTGCCCTGGACAACGTCACACTGCGTGTCGACCCCGGCGACTACATGGCCATCATCGGCCCGTCCGGGTCCGGCAAGTCCACTCTGCTCAATGTTCTCGGGCTGCTGGACCGGCCGAGCTCGGGCTCGTTCCGGCTTGACGGCATCGAGACCACCACCCTGCGCGACGGTGCGCGAACCCGGCTGCGCGGCGCGCGCATCGGGTTTGTGTTCCAGTCCTTCCACCTGCTCCCCCACCGGACCGTGACGGAGAACGTGATGCTCGCCGAGGTCTACGGGCGGCACCCGCGCCGCGGTCGCCTGGCCCGCGCCAAGCAAGCGCTGGAGCAGGTGGGCATGGGGCACCGTACCGGTTTCCAGCCAGGCCGGCTGTCGGGCGGTGAACGCCAGCGAGTGGCCATCGCCCGTGCCCTGATGGCCCGGCCGTCCCTGTTGCTGTGTGACGAGCCAACGGGCAACCTCGACAGCCGCAACACCGAGGCCGTGCTCGACCTGTTCGACGGACTGCGCTCCCAGGGCCTGACCATCCTGGTGATCACCCACGAGGACGAGGTCAGCGCCCGTGCCAAGCGCCGCGTGCGCATCGGCGACGGCGTCCTGACCGAGCAGGAGTGAGGATGGACATCCGCGATCTGTGGGCCGAGTCCATGGCGGGAATGCTGGCCCGTCCCATCCGATCGGCCCTGACCACCCTGGGCACCGTCCTGGGAATCACCACGCTCGTGGTCACCATGGGCATCGCCGCGACCGCCGGCAACCAGATCGTCGGCCGCTTCGACGAGTTGCTGGCCACAAGCATCACCGTCGAGGTGCCGCAAAGCAGCCGCCAGGCGCTGGTGTCGTGGGAGGCCGTCGCGGAACTGCGGCGACTGCGCGGCGTGCTCTCGGCCACGGCGCTGGCGCAGAGCGACAAGAGCTCCAACCTCGTCGTGACCGCCAACAACCTGCTCGACCCGACCCAGGTGGCCGGGCAGACCCTGGCCGTCGTCGCGGCCACCCCGAATCTGCAGGCCACCACCCACGGCAGACTGCTGGCCGGCCGCTTCTACGACGCGGGCCACATCATCCGCCGCGACCGGGTCGTCGTGCTGGGCGAGCAGGCCGCCGCCATGCTCGGCATCACCCGGCTGGACCACGCGCCGGCGGTGTTCATCAACGACCGCGCCTACACCGTCATCGGCATCATCGGCGGCCTGCAGCGCGAGCAGATCCTCGCCGGCGCGGTCCTGGTACCGCCCACCATCGGCCCCGACTTCGGCCTGAAGAACGTCACCCGCGTCCTGGTCGGCACCCAACTGGGCGCCGCCGAGCTGATCGCCCGCCAAGCCGCTCTCGCCCTCAGCCCGAACCACGCCGGAGAACTCCAGGTGATCGCCCCGCCCGGCCCCAAACGCGCCCGCGACGGCGCCCAGGACGACGTCAACGGCCTGTTCCTCATCCTCGGCCTGGTCTCCCTGATCGTGGGCGCGGTCGGGATCGCCAACGTCACCCTGGTCACGATCATGGAACGCGTCGCCGAGATCGGCCTGCGCCGAGCCCTGGGAGCCACCCGCCGCAACATAGCCGCCCAGTTCCTGCTGGAATCCAGCCTGATCGGCCTCACCGGCGGAGTCATCGGCGCCAGCCTCGGCACCGTCGCCGTCGTCACGGTCGCGGCCGTCCGCCACTGGACCCCGGTGCTGGACATCCGCCTAGCCCTGGCCGCCCCCGCGGCCGGCGCACTGGTCGGTCTCCTGGCCGGCCTGTATCCGGCCTTGCGCGCCGCCCGCATGGAGCCCGTCGACGCCCTACGCTGACCGGCGCTGACCGACCAGGAAGGAGCCTCTCCCCACATCGTGGGAGACCGTGAACCACGCGTGGACGGCCCGGCCCTTCTTCGCCACCAACGACCTTTTTCGCCTGCATGTCACAGGCGGCCGGGCTGTCTTGTCTTGAGTCTTAAGGACGGGTTTCCGCGGAGGCCACAGCAAGAAGAGACCTAGTCCGCCACCCCTTCAAACCAGGCGCGGTGCCACCGATCCACGCCGCCTGGCAGCGCAGCCTGCATGTTCACCCAGGGCGTCCGGCTGACCTGCATGAGTTTCGGATGGCTTGCAGCATTGAGCCGGACGAGGAAGAGTATCTATGGTGACGGAGGAAACCTCGGAGAAAGTCGCTGACCCCCTCGACCTAAAGACGAATCAGCCCCATTCCGCGCGCATCTACGATTACTTGCTCGGCGGCAAGGATAACTTCGAGGCCGACCGCACGGCGGCGGCCGGTATCACGAGTGATTGGCCGAATCTGCCGACGTCGATGCGGGCCAACCGGAACTTCATGCTGCGCGTCGCCCACCGTCTGGCGGCAGAGCATGGCATTCGCCAATTCCTTGACATCGGCACCGGCCTCCCCACTTCCCCTAACCTTCATGACATCGTCCAGAAGGTCGCGCCCGAGTCGCGCATCGTTTATGTCGACAACGACCCCGTCGTCCTGGTGCATGCCCGCGCGCTACTTGTCAGCGACCCGGCGGGACGGACGTCCTATCTGGACGCCGATCTGCGCGACCCCGAAAACATCCTGGCCTCGCCGCAATTGCGGGACACCCTCGATTTGAACAAGCCGGTCGCGCTGACCCTCCTCGCGATCGTGCACTTCATCCTTGACGACGCCGAGGTGCACGACCTCATCGGACGGCTCATGACCCCGCTGGCCCCCGGCAGCGTCCTGGCGCTGTCCACGTGCACGGCCGACAGCGCACCGGAGGAGGTGACCGCCGGAGTCGCCGCCTACAACGCCCACGGTGTCCCTACCAAGGCCCGCACCAAAGCCGAGGTAGTGCCATTCTTCAACGGATTGAAGCTCATCGATCCCGGCGTCGTGCTCGTCAATCACTGGCACCCTGACGAAGCCGCCAGAGTCCCCGATGCGCACGTGCACATGTACGGCGGAGCCGCGGTCAAGCCGTAGGCCGCAGAGGGCGTTGATTTGAGTAGATCGCATCGTACGTACATGCCCCGCTGACGGCGTATCCAGGAGGCGCAGCGCCTCAAGAACGCCTTGGGCGGGGGAATCATGGTTACGTGAGGCTGTGCCGCTCGAACGTTGAGCATGGGTTATGCCCCTGGGTCCCTGCCGGCTTGCGCGGCTAGCCACGCGCGCTCAAAGTCGTCTGCGTCGATTAGTTCTGCCTGGAACTCAGGGTCTGAGGATATCTCTTCAACTCCGGGGACAGGAATCTCGCTCAGTCCCACTGAATCTGTTTCGTAGGTGGCGTCCGCCCACTCGGAGTGTCCGTTTCGGTATACCTGAACTTTGCGGATTTCCCAGCCTTCTTCGTCCAGTTCGCTGAAGATGAGCACAGGCTCGTCGAAGTCGTGCTCCCAAACCACTCTGATGTATCTCATCTAGCACCTCGACTGGTCACAGGCGTGGTGTGCCGGGGTGTCGTGGGGTCCAGTGGCGGCGGGCGGTATCGAGTGACTCGGCGTCGAGGGGTGGAACCGGCAGTGGGGTGACCGCCCGGTCGGCGCGCAGTCCGTCGATAATGCCGGATGGCGTTTCCGAGGTGGCCTCACCCCGAGACGCCGCCAAAGCTGATCTCATTGCCTTCCGCGTCCCGGTAGATCACCTTGGTCACACCACCGTCGTACGGCTCACGCCTGGCAGGCTCGATGCCCCGCCGGGAGATCTTGGCGACTCGCTCGTCCAGGTCGTCGACGAACAACAGCACCAGGGCGTTCCCCGCCCGTTCCGGCTCTTGCACGATGTAGATGTAACGGTGCTCGGCCACCTCCCATACTGCCTCGATATCGTTCGGCAGGAACGAGGGCTGCACCCCGAAGAGCTGCTCGTACCACGGCAACGCCGCAGCGTATTCGGTGACGGGGATGCCGACGAAGAGGTCCTGCGCCATGTCGTCCTCCACATGCTTAAATTGCCCCCGCCGGCACGATTCGCGGTCGAGATAGAAGGCTGGCCGGGTCTGGCCCATGGGGGCCATATCGGGGCTTCATGGTTGCAGGTAAGACTGACAAACGCCCTCGGGATCCCATCGTGCTCGCACCGCCCGCAGGCGCTCCCACGTGCCGGGCGTGAACGACCGCCGGCTTCGGGACGGAGTGGCCAGTAGATCGGCCTCCGCGATGTAGTGCCCGGCCGCCAGCGGCACGACCTTGCCCGTCGCCTCGCGCAACCAGCGGATGTTGACCTGGTCATGCGCCGGGTCCTCCCAGATCGCATAACCGACGACGTAGCTCCTGCCCAGCGCCGAGAAGGCCATATCGGGCATCGCGGCTCCGCCGGGCGGCGCGGGAGTGATGTTCGCCAGCACGAGTGACTTGCCGGACGGAGCCTTGGCGACGTCGCCCGCGAGCAACGGCAGCAGCGCGCCGAGGTCCTCCATCGACCAGAGGGTGTCGGCCGCGACGCGGTGGCGCTCCGGCCAGAGCGCGTCGGCGCCCTCGAACAGGGCGTCGAAGGTGGCCGGCTGCTCCTCCGAGCGGGTCAGGGCGCGCCCGGCGAGGGGGCACGCTCGGAACGCCTCAAGGGATCTGGCCGCCTCGTCCGCGGAGTCCGCGAAGCAGGTGGCCGTGACGGCGATCGCCTTCGTCCCGTGCTCCTGCGGCGCCGTGCCGAGCGTGACGCTCAGCTCGACCGCCGGGGGGAGCGACGCCGCGACCTCGACGACCCAGGACGTCACGTCCGCCACTTCCGGGAGCGGGAAGACGTAGGCGCTGGTGGTGATCGCCGTCGGAAGACGATGCAGACTCAACCGGAACCGGGTGACGACCGCGAAGAACCCCGGCCCGGCTCCGCGTGCCGCCCAGAAGAGGTCGGCGTTCTCGTTCTCGCTGCACCGGACCACCTCGCCGGCCGCCGTCACGGCTTCGATCTCCGCGACGCTCAGGCAGGCCGGCCCCCACACTCCGGGGTTCCAGCCGAGCCCGCCGCTCAGCAGGTAGCCGCCGAGCGCGACGGAGCCGCAGTGCCCCACGGGGAAGGCCAGCCCGTGTCCGGCGAGCGCGGCGGCGAGATCGCGGCCTTTGACAGCGGGCTGCGCGCTCGCCGTGGCCGAGGCGGTGTCGACGGCGCACGCGTCGAGCCGGGAGAGGTCGATGAGCATGCCTCCGTCGCGCACCGAGGTGCCCACCCAGTTGTGGCCACCGGCCCGTACGGTGACCCGCATGCCGGCCGAGCGAGCGAACCTGACCGCCGTCCGGACGTCTTGCTCGGAGGCGGCCTGGACGATCACATCGGGGAACCGCTCCGGCTTGAGCCCGTTCCACACCGCAGCCGCCCTGAGGGCTTCGTAGCCGGCCTCGCCTCGCCTGACGAGCAGCCCCTCGAGGTCCCGGCCCAGCTCCATGTCGGACATCCTCCAGGTGAACGCGCCCTGCCGCGGCCTTTAACGGGTGATCACGGCGAAGACGGCGATGGACAGCACGTAGCACAGCACGATCACAAGCGCTCCGGCGGCGCCGGCGAGGAACGAGCGGGGCACATCGGGACGCAGCCAGGCCGCGAAGGCCCTGTTGACGAGCGGCATCAGGACCCAGGTGAGGATGGCGACGCTCAGCACGTTGCCGATGAACAGGACGAGGTAGAGGGGCAGGCCCGCGCCGGTCAGCATCCGGCTCACCGTGAGGTTCAGCGCCATCACGATCGGATAGAGGGCCAGCAGCACGCACATGGCCTGCTTCCAGTTGGGCGGAGCGCCCTCCCCGGCGGCTCCGCCGCCGAACCGGAACCAGCCGCCGAACGCCGACTTGACGGTGCGCAGGTCGAAGTCGGCGACCCAGTCGCGACCTTCGTCCAGGAGCTTTCTGCGGGTGTCGGACGCGAGCCAGTTCTCAAGGTGTTCGCGGGTGTCGAACCGGGTCATGACCACCCAGTGCGGCTGTACGCCCGGCACGGGCGCGAACGCCTCGAATCCCAGGAAGCCGGGAAACCTCTCCTCGGCCTTGTGGACCCTGTCCTGCCAGCGTGTGTAGTCGTCCTCATGGCCCGGCCGCACGTTGTGGGAGATCACCGCCGTCACCGCTTCGCTCTCCGACGTCCTTCCCGCGAGGACCTCCAGCGCCGCCGGCTCCTCCAGCAGCGGCCGGACCTCGTCGAGCAGCGCCCCGCGCGACTCCGAATTCAGCCAACCGGTCAGCCGGGCGATATCCGAGAAACGAAAAACAGACACCCAGGAAGCTTGCTCACCGGGGATCGGCGGATAAGCCTCCGCCCCCTCAAAACCAGCAAATGAGCGCATGCTCTCATTTATTTTCTGCTGCCAGCGGCGATAATCTTCCTCGCACCCTTTGCGAACCTTTGACGAAATGACCACGGTCACGCTGCGATCCGAGGCCCCACGGTTCGAATCAGGCTTCACCTGGGCAAGTATAGTCCAAGACCGCCTGGAGAAGCAGGGCGGCGATGACCTGGAAACGGCAGTCGATGACGACGAAATTTAAGACGTAATTTACCTGCCGGAGGTTATGACATGGGACCCAAGGAATTCATGGCCGAAGCCGTGCGACTCGCCACGGAGTCCGTTGTGAACGGCTGGGGAGGCCCGTTCGGCGCGGTCATCACCAAGGACGGGGAGATTCTCGCCCGCGGGCAGAACCGCGTCCTGCTCACCGGCGATCCGACCGCACACGGCGAGATCGAGGCCATCCGCAAGGCCATCCAGATCCAGAACCCGGAGGCACCCACCGTTGCGGAGGACCACCAGAACGCCTCAACGCTCGAGCTCGTGCCGCGCCCGGACGGCTCGCCCGACCTCCTGCCTGAGCGGGCCCGGATGCTCATGGGATGCTCCCTCTACTCGAGCGGGGCTCCTTGCCCGATGTGCATGAGCGCCATCTACTGGTCACGGATCGACTCGGTTCACTTCAGCTCCGACCTCGAGGCGACGAGGAAGATCGGTTTCGACGACGCCTTCCAGTACGAGGACTTCCAGCGGCCCCTCGACCAACGCAAGATCCGAATCGAGCAGATCTACCCCGAACTCGGCGCCCAGGCATACGCCGCCTGGGCAAACAAGCCGAACCACCACCCGTACTGACCCGCCGGCCACCTAGACGGGGCGGCCTCGTTCAGGAGTGAAGTTCCGTGAGTGTTGAAGTGGCACAAGAGATCGGGCTGTGGCTGTATTCCGACAAATCCAAGATCGCGCCATTCTGTCCATGCACTCGGCGCGAACGGTGAACCCGGCTGATCTTCGAGTAGGTGGCCCGGCTCGTCCAACGCGGCTGGGCTCCGGATTCGGCGGTCAACCCGGCCGGCCATGCCCCGGCACGCACCCTTCCCGGTGCCGGATCGATCAATCCGGTGCTCTGGGCGCCGAGAGATGCGCGAGCTTGTCCGGGTTCAGGATGCCGTACAACTCCGTGATGGAAGCCGCACCGGGAGCCGTGACCACCACCACGACGGCGAGCGGTGCCCCATCAGCCGTGATCAGCGCCGTGGGCGGCCCGCCGTCACGCGCCCACTGGATCTCCACGGGACGCCCGGTCGGCACGACCTGGGCCAGAAACCGGCTCACCTTGCCGCTGCCGCGCACCGGGCGCAGCGCGGAGCGGACCCGGCCCCCACCGTCCGTCCACAGCGTGACCTCGGGTGCCAGAACCTCCATCAGGTCGCCGACGCTGCCGCCGAACGCCGCCGACAGGAACCGCTCGGCGGCGGCCTGCGCGACGGCCCGCTCCGCCGGGAACCGCGGCCGGCGTGCCCGCACGTGCTCGCGAGCACGATGGACGAGCTGGCGCACCGCCGCCGGCGACCGCTCCAGAATGTGGGCCACCTCGGTGTGCTCAAACCCGAACGCCTCATGCAGCACGAACGCGGCACGCTCCAGTGGCGACAGCGACTCCAGGACCACCATCAGGCCGGCGGCGAGGGCCTGTGCACGGTTCACGTCCCCGGCCGGATCGCCGTCCCCGCTCGTCCACAGCGGTTCCGGCAGCCACGGCCCGACGTAGTCCTCCTTCGCCGCGCGCCTGCGCCGCAGCACGTCCAGCGCCAGCCGGGTGGCGACCCTGGCCAGGTAGGCGCGCGGGTTGCCGATCCGGTCATGCTCCACGCCCGACCAGCGCAACCACGTCTCCTGCACCACGTCCTCGGCGTCCGCGACGCTGCCGAGCAGGTCGTAGGCCAGCGTGAACAGCAGGTTGCGATGGACCTGGAATGCGTTCACAGCGCGGCCCCCGACACCGAGCGCAATGCCTTCTTCGCCGCCTGGACCGCGCTGTTGACCGAGATCTCACCTCGCATGCCGGGGGCGGCCACCATGTCTCCCACCAAGTACACCCCGTCGCCCCGTTCGATCGCCGGACGGTCGCGCCAGGTCAGCCCGGGCAGGTCCAGAGCCCCGCTGCGTCCCTTGGCGAACCCCGACCGCCGCCAGGTCGTGCGCTCCCGCCAGCCGGGCACCGTCAAGTCGGTGAACGCCTCCAGCCTGTCGCCGGCCTGCTTTCTGCTCTCGCCCTGCCGTACCGGCATGGCGACCTGGAACAGCGTCTCCCCTCGCGGCACCACCGTGGGGTCCTGCATCGAGTAGCTCTCGTGGAAGCCACCAGAGTCCAGGTCAAAGCAGATGAAGCGGTCGCGCGGGTCCGGGCGGACGGCCAGGTCGAGCATCGCGCAGTTGCCACTCTCCCACGTCAGCGAAGGGTCGCCCAGCAGGACGCGGGCAGACGACAGCTCCGTCGCCACGATCACGGGCCCATTCGGCAGCTCGGTGACCCTGGAGTTCAGCTCCACGCGCACCCCCATCTCCCGGGCACGGGCCTCCAACCGGCTGACAACAGCCTGCCAGCCGCCGATCACCCACCGGACCGCGGGTGGCCCCGGCGCGAACACCCGGCGCAGCTGCTCCCACACGAACGCCGCCGACAGCCGTCCTGTGTCGGCGTCGAAGGTGACCACGCTGATGGCGTTCGCGGCCCGCCGGGCGACCTCCTCCCCGTGCGTCCTGGACGCCCAGCTGAAGAAGTCCTGATCCACCGGAGCCTTCCGCCCGCGGTCCAGCATCGTCATCCGGATGAAACCCGCCGGCGGCAGCCTGCGCATCCGGCCTCCGCGCACGAACCCCAAGCGCACCGCGTCCCTGGCCTTCGGCCTGCCGAGCGGCCCGGTCAGCCCGCGCTCGGCCAGCCATTCCCAATGCGGACCGTCGGCGTAGAAGACATGCGGCCCTTCGTGGGCCACATATGGCGCCTCGCTCGCGCGCCCCCGCCCGCCGAGCGTGCCGTGCGCCTCATGCAGCGTGACCCGGGCCCCTGCTTCCGCGCACGCGATGGCCGCGACCAACCCGGCCAGCCCTCCACCGACGATCGTGATCTCGCTCGACATCTGCACTCCCCCTTTTCAGCTGCGCTGTCACCTCATAAGAGCGAACGGGAGCCGCAGGTGTGACATCGGTCGGCCATCGAGACTCCGAATGCACACCTGAGGCGGTGTGTGGTGCCCCCTGGGAAGGAGGTCAATCATGTGTGGAGTCGAAGTCGACCGCAGCGCAGGACGGTGGGGGCATGTGGCCTTGGGGGATGTTCAGTACGGGTTGGTCCCCCTTGCCCTCGGCAGGAGAGCGCGTCGAGGGAGCACAGGGGCGGCCCAGAGCTTGTCCGAGCCGGGTCGGAGCCGGGCATCCGGCGGGATACCACGAGACGGCCCGTCGAGCCCCACCCCATCGCCGCTGTACTGCGGAGCCAGAGCGCCCAGTTGACCGGCCCGGGGCCGTAGCGCTCCGCAGGTCAGCGCACCCAGGCCGCCGGGGTAGCGCTCCGCAGGTCAGCGCACCCACTGACACCAGCGCCGGGTCCGGGCCGCCGGTCCCGGCCGCCGGTGACGCCCGTCGTCAGCGCGCGTGCCCGGACGCCATGGGCATGAATTCAGGCAGGGTAAGAGCCGAATGGGCCGGTCGTCCCTCCGCGGAGGGCATGGTGCTGAGACTGCGCAGCCTGTTGTTGCGCTGCTCCAGGGCTTCAGCGGTGGTCGGGAAGAGTGTGGCACCGCCCTCACCCACCAGCCCCTGGTTCACGGTCACGAACTCACGGGTGCTGTGTTCATAGGCGGCGAAGCCCGCGGCGTGGTCCCGTTCGGCCAGGGAACCGGCCAGGGAACCGGCCAGCATATACGCGCCGACGAGCGCGAGGCTGGTGCCCTGGCCGGTTAGGAATGAGGGAG
This sequence comes from Sinosporangium siamense, assembly GCF_016863435.1. Classification (GTDB taxonomy): domain Bacteria; phylum Actinomycetota; class Actinomycetes; order Streptosporangiales; family Streptosporangiaceae; genus Sinosporangium; species Sinosporangium siamense. The sequence goes on along the minus strand of NZ_BOOW01000050.1, from coordinate 56,556 downwards.
CATACGCGGCGTCGCCCACCAGCGCGACCCTGCCGCTGGACCAGCGGGGCATGCGGATCTGGCCGACCGCGTCGAAGAACAGATCATCCGCGTCGCGCATGGCGGCCAGCATGCCCGGCACCTCCCATCCCGCGTCGGCGAAGATCTCGGCGACCAGGTTCTGCTGGGCTTCCAGGTTCGGGAACGCGTCGAACGGTGGTTCCGGCTGGGCGAAGTTCAGGAAGGCGTGCACTTCGTCGTTGTCCCCCACGGCGTAAAGCGCCGCGGCCCTGCCCGGGGTGTTCCACATCATGGTCTCGTGGGAGAGCCCGAAGGTGTTGGGCATGGTGAACACGGCGAAGCAGTAGCCGAGGTACCGGTGAAACTGCTCTTCGGGGCCGAACAGCATCTCCCGGGTGCGCGAGTGCATGCCCTCCGCACCGAACACCATGTCGAACGTACGTTTGCCGCCCCCGCGGAAGGTCACGTCGACCCCGTGGCCGGACTGGTCGAGGGTGTCGATGGAGTCGTTGAACAAGAACTCCACGTCGTCGCGAACCGCGGAATACAGAGCGTCGGTCAGATCCCCGCGCCGCACCTCCAGGTCCCGCCCCGCGACACCGCCGGTGACGGAATGCGGGTGGATCGAGGCCACCTCGCCGCCGTCCCCGTCGAGGAAGGTCAACCGACGCAGGTCGATGTGCGTGTCCCGCAGTCGTGGCAGGATGCCCATCCTCCGGACGACCTCCAGTGCGGTGCCGCGCACGTCGATGGGGTAACCACCGGCACGAAGCGTGCCCGCCTTCTCCACCACCGTGACTTCGTATCCGTAGCGGTTCAGCCAGAACGCGAGGGCGGGCCCCGCGATGCTGGCCCCCGATATAAGGACCTTGCGCCGCGGCTTGGCACGGATATCCGTCATTAGATCAATGCGCGTCATTCCTTGACTCCTTTGCTCATGGTACGGACGACAAGCAGGGATAGCGCCGTGACGACGCCGGCGATGACGAAGCCGGTGATAAAGGCTGATTCGGCCGGGACATTCGACCCGGAAGGGATCCCGGCGGCGAGGAAGGCACCGCTGATCTGTGCGCCCGCCGCGAAGCCGATCACGCGGGTCACCAGGACCAGGCTGGTGGCGGTGCCGGTGTCGCCCTGATCGACAGAGGTGGCCGTCTTGACGACCACCGCCGTGATGCAGACACCACTGGCCAGGGCGATCACCACCTTGCCGACGACGAGGTGCCAGATCTCGCTGTGCAGGAACACCAGAGCGACCAACGTGGCCGTCGTGACGGCGATTCCGGCAGCGACCACGGCGGACGAGCCGAAACGCCGCGTCGCGATTCCGGCGACCGGCCCGGCGAGCGCCGCCGCGATGGCGCCCGGCAGCAGGTAAAGCCCGATGTCGGTGGCGCTGGCGCCGAAGCCGTACCCGTCGGCGGACAGCGCGAACAGCTGCGGAACGAGATACATCGACAGTGAGACACCTATGCAAACGGCGAATGTGATCACATAGGAGCTCCATATCGCAGGTTTCGCGAGCAGCCGCAGATTGACCATCGGCGAGGGTGACCGGCGTTCAACGTGGATCCATCCGGCCACGAGGACGGCCAGGAGCACGACGAGGGCGCCGAGCAGGAGCGGCCGGCTGCCGACCTCGGGCGCCATCGAGAGCCCGAGCATGAGCGTCAGCAAGATGCCGCTCAGGAGAGCCAGACCGGGCCAGTCGATCCTGGCGTCCGACTGGGACGGCGGATCGTTCGGCATCAGCCAGTGGACGAGCAGGGTCGTCAGGATGATGGCCAACGTCGGGATCGCGAACATCCAGTGCCGGGACAGCCCTTCCGCGATGGGCCCGGCTATGAGCGTTCCCAGCATGCCGCCGCCGATGAACAACCCGCTGACCACCCCGATGGCCACCTTGGACTCTCCCACTGGGAGGTAGTTGCGCACCAGGATGAACGAGAGTGGCATCGCGCCCACCATCGCGCCCTGCAGTACCTGCCCCAGCAGCAGCACCGGCAGGTTCGGTGCCAGCGCGGACACCAGACCGCCGACCGACACCACCGCCATCAGCCGGATCATGACCCATTTCCCGCCGTAGCGGTCACCGAGATTGCCCGCGATGGGCGCGACAAGAGCACCGGTGATGAGCATCGCGATGCTGAGCAGTGCCCCTTCGGCAGGCCCCAACGACAATTCGCGTTGCAACAGCGGGAGCGTCGGTGCCACCACCGACTCCAGGGCGCCGGCGGAGGTCGCCAGCATGCCGAGAGCCGCGACGGCGGCCTTCCCGATGCGGACCGGGGGAGCCTGGGTTGTGGTCATGAGCGTCCTTTCCTCGTTGCCGGACGAGTAAGGGGCCGGCAGTACGACGCGTGGCCGCCGGCCAGAAGGGAGATGCCGGTGTCGAGGGTGGAGCCGCCGAGCGGCCGGCGGCCGGCCGGGACGGCGAGGAGGGGCAGGGCGCACAGGCCGTCGATGGCGCGGTCGCGGTGGGCGGGGGTCCGGTCGCCGATCTCGGCGATGAGCTTTTGGGGGGTCGTCATCACAGGTCTCCGTCGACGATCGCCGCGAACGCGGCCAGGGTGGAGGTGTGTGCCGGGGTGTGAAGTACTCGTCGTCGACGAACAGTGTCGTCGCGCCGAAGCCGGGGGTGGTTGGGTAAGTGCGGGGCCGATGCTTAGGAACTGCTCGCCGATCCCGTAGTGGCTGCCGCCATGTGCTCGGCGGAGCGAGCGGACGCGTGGCCGAGGCCGGTCACGGCCAGCACGACGAGCGCCGCCGCCACCACCGCGAGACCTTCGTTGAGCTGGCACAGCGCCGCGCCGGTGACCGCTCCGATGGTAATGAGCGCGACGACCGCGCCTCGGCGCAGTGCCCCTTGACCGCGGGCCGCTCCCAGCCGGGAGTCCGCCGCGAGGCCGGTCAGCGTGGAGGTGACGACCACGGTGGTGACGTCCTTCACTGCCAGGTGGCGGGCCGTCGCCGCCTGCACTCCCATCGCCAGGGCGAGCGACGACGCCATCGACGCGCGGACGGCGGGGGCGCCCACCCCGGTTAGTGCCAAGCAGAGCGCCGTGGCGGCCAGGACCAGTCCGACGCCGCCCAGCAGACCGGTGCACCGGCGGCTCCAGCCCGGGGCGGCGGTGCGCAGCACCCGCCCGGCCACGGCCGCGCCGGCGAGAAAGAAGACCAGCGCCATGACCGGACCGAGCACGGGCAGCCCCGTCACGCCTGTGAGCGCCATGCCGAGGATGACCACGTTGCCGGTCATGTTGCCCGCGAACACCTGGTCCAGGCGTAGATATCCGACGGCGTCGACGACCCCCGTCGCGAAGGTGAGGGCGAGCATCAGACCCAGTGGCGTGACATGCCGTCGCACAAACCCGCCGCCTGTGCGGGTGCCGGACGCGACGGCGCTCATCGCCCTGCCGCGTTCGCCGCGGACGCTCCCCGCGGAGTGTGGCTCTGTCCCGCCGGCACAAGCGGAGACGAGCGTGCCGCGGTCGCGAACCCGGCGACAAGATCACCGTGGGCCACGAAGGCACCGGCCGTCGCCGCGTCGAACGCGTCGCCACCCTGCTCCAGTACGGCGGAAGCCGGCCAATGCGTTGACCCGCACCTGCCCCATAGCCCGGGGCGCGTCATCGGTAATGGCTCTTGACCGGCCATGTTGTCACATCCCGTTCTCATGGCACATGGTGGGCGGCGTGGTGGGCGGCGAGAACATCGCCGCCGAAGTCGGTCTCCGGGTCCCGCCACACGGTGTGGGCGTGGTTGACGCCGCGGTGGATGTTGGTCCACTCGACGAGCAGCCGCGGGCCCTGCAGGCGGTAGTAGTGCGGCTCGCCCGCCGTGGTGGAGCCGGCCCAGGCGAGGTGCACGGCGTCCAGCGCCGCCGGGTCGTCATATCGGGACAGCGGGGACACTCCGCCTGGGACGCGGCCGAGGTAGGTGCCGAGCAGGGCGCGCAGCAACTCCCGCTGCGCGGCGTCGAGCTCGGCGCCCGGCACGCCCTTGGGGGCCGGGGTGAGGGCCAGCGCCCGCTGGTCCGCACCGTAGAGGCCGGTGGCGGGGTTCTCGGCACGGTCCGGAACGTGCTGTCCGGGGCGCCAGAGTTCGCTGCGCCTCACCACGCGGTCGTCGATCCGGTCGCTGTTGCCCGCCACGATGTCGTTCGGGGCGCGCGCCAGCAGCACCGCGTGGGCGGCGAGCTCGGGGCGCAGGGAGCGGACCAGCTCGCGGGCCAGGTCCTCGGCCGTCCCCAGCGGGCGCAGCGTCGCACCGCCCAGCAGCGGCGACCCGGCCGGATCGGCGCCCAGGAAGCACGGCGTGGTGGCGGCGACGCGCCCGTCCACCACGAGATAGTTGAGCGAGACATGGTGGCCGCCGAACCTCCATCCCCACGGCTGCGGCCCGCCGGGCTCGCCGAAGACCCGCAGGTAGTACATACCGGGGTCGCGAGTGCGTTCCCGCCCCCAGTTCACCGAGAAGCCCTCGATGCGATCGAGCACGTTCTCAAGGCCGAGCACGGTGGCGACGGTGGTGTATCCGGCTTCTGACAGTCCGCTCGCGACCAGCCGCATCACCAGCCGGTGCTGAGCGGGGCGCTGCTGGTGGAAGGTGAGGCCGCCGTGATCGGTGGGGGTATAGAACCAGCGGGTGCGTTCGGACTCGGCACCGCCGTCGGCGCCCGGCGGTGGTCCGACCGCCGCTGTACGCTGGCCGGCGTCCAGGGAGTCCAGCCACGCCAGGGCCGCCTCGGCCATCCGGTGCGCGACCTCGCGTCCGGCGTCGATCATCGCTGCCCCCGCTGATTGTGAGCCGGCACAAGCACCGCGGCAGTCGCGACGGTGAAGAGCGCCCCGGCCGGTACGGCGTTGCCGTACACCCCTGCCGTATGCACCGGACGCGGGCATGTGTCGCGTACGGCAGAGCCCGGTGTCAGGGCCCGCCGGGCGTGGGCGTGTGTCGCGGCGCTCACGCTGCTGCCACTCCGAGGAACTCGCGCACCCAGCCGGCGATCGGCTCCGCGAACTCCATCGTGATCCCGTGGCGCCCACCTTCGATCGAACGCAGTTCGGCGTTCGGAATCCGCTGCTCCATCAAGGCGGCGCCGGAGTAGGGCGCCAGCAGGTCCTCCGTGCCGTGCACGATCAGGGTAGGTGCGGCGATCTCCCCGAGGTGGTCCCGGATCTCGTGCTGCCGGGCGGCATCGTGACGGCGGCCGCTCTTCTCGGGATCACGGACGGCAAGCGTCCGGGCGGCCCGGGTCTGGAGCTTGGCCTGGCCCTCGGGTGTGATGAAAAGGTCCGCGACCGCCTTCTGCCGGTCGTCGTGGGACATGTCAAACAGCTCGTCGACCGTCTTGGGACACAACGCGAAGCTCGGTGTGGTGGCGACCAGAATGAGGGATGCGACCCGCTCGGGATGCCGGAGCGCGGCGTGCTGCACGACGGTGCCGCCGAAGGAGGTGCCCAGCAGGTGCGCACGCTCGAGCCCCAGCGCGTCCAGCAAGGCGACGAGGTCATCGGCGAGGTCGCCTGGCGTGTAAGGAACCGGTGGGTTCACGGTGATCCCCGAATCGCGTTGATCATAGGAGATCGCCCGAATTCCCGCGCCGAGGTGCGCGCGGAGTGTGGCGAACTGGGTTCTGTCGCTCTCGCCGCCGTGAACGAGCACGAGCGGCACACCACTGCCACTGTCGATGTATCCGACTTCGAGATCGCCCGCCCGTATGGAACTTACGGGTTCGTGCTTTATCTGTTGTGTGGCCACTGCTGGCCCCCTTTGCCGACTCGCTACTTGGAGGCTTGTATGAATTGAGAGGAACGTATCACTTCATGTCGCGCCAAGCTAGGGGGAAGATGTCCGAATCCGACGACTGGAGGCCCGGGGCCCGAGGCGTGTGCCGAGCTATGGGGCTTCACGGCTTTCGCCGAGGGTATTGGCCCTTACGAAGAGCAGGGGATCGGCGTTCCACTGGTCTGTCCAGGCGCGGATGTCGCCCTCCGGCGCCTGGACGCTTTCGTGCATGCCGCGGCGGATGAGCCGGCCGAGCCGGCCCTCGACCTGGTTGATGCATGAGAGGTAGGTCGAGGTGAAGTGTATGCGGAAGCGGGCATGGCAGGCCGGCCGCACCTTGATCGCCGGCGTCTTGCGGGCGCCGTGGTTGCCGCAGATCAGGTGGGTGCTCAGCTCGGCCGCAACGGTATTGCCGTCGGATCCGCGCCGGCGCCCACCGGCCCTCGGGGCGATCAGCCCGCCCGCGCCCACCCACGCAACGCGCTGCGGTATGCCTCGGTCAGCCGGGTGATGACCTCCCGGCGAGACAGGTCCGTCTGCTGCAACAGGTCCTGGATCTCGCGCGGGTCGTACATCATGTTGTTAAGGAACAGGGCGTATTCGATTATCTCGTCCGGGAGGCCGATGTCGTCGAGCAGCCCCCGCACCGGCCTGCACCAGGCATCCCGCATGGCGACTATGATCTCGTTCCCGTTGTGGAGCCGCTCCAGATAACCTCGCCGGGATCGAAGCTGCACCAGCGCCGGGCCGTGCTCAGTGAGCAGGTCCACCCATTTGTCCACGACGGAATCGAACAGCGGCTGCCCTTCCGCGGTCGACGCCGCGCTGAAATCGCGGAGCTCCTCGACGACGCTGAGCACATAGGCCGCGAGCACGTCGTCCACCGTGGAGTAGTAGCGGTAGGCGGTAGCCGGGCCGATCTCCGCACGGGACGCGACGGCTTGCATGGTGAGCTGGTCGGGCGCTTCCCGGGCAAGCTCGCCGACCGCCTCGAGGAGGCGCCGGCGGTTGCGGCGGGTGTCACTGCGCAGTTTGCCCTCCGCGCGTGGGGCGCCCTGCTGATCGGTCACAGGCATCCTCCGCCCTCATCGAAGTGCAGGCGAAGGATATCCCGTCCGATTGGCTTGCAGCCGACCGCTCGGACATGTGCGCTATGAAGTATCGCTCGCCCGCCCTCGTCAGGATCTCGCATCGCCAAGGTGACCGGCGATGCGGGCCAGCCCGGTCCGCAGGTCGTCCTCGGAGGCCGCGAACGAAATCCGGACGTGCCCCTCGCCCGAGGGCCCGTACTCGGCGCCGGCCCGGACCATCACTCCCCGCTCGGCGAGCTCGCGGGCGACCCCCTCGGAGGGCAGGTCGGCGTGGTAGCGGAGAAACCCGTAGAACGCCCCCTCCGGCGGAACCAGGTGCAGGCCGGGAACGCCGGACAGTTGCGCTACCACGAGCTCACGACGCTGCCTGTACCTGTCGACCATGGCATCGACGACGCCGTCCGGCAGATCAAGGGCGGCAAGGGCGGCGTGTTGGGCCGCGGTGTTCAACGAGCCGTTATAGGTCCGGTGCGCGTGCGCCGCCGCGTCCACCACCTCGCGCGGCCCGGTCAAGTAGCCCACCCGCCAGCCGGTCATCGCGTATGTCTTGGAGAACGTCTGTACGTACACCGTCCGGTCTCGCAGTGATTCGATCTCCAGCGCCGAGGTCATCACATGACCCGGATAGACCAGCCGGTGGTATGCCTCGTCGCTGACGACCAGGACGTCAGAGCCGTCAAGGAGCTCCCCGAGCGCCTCGAGCTCCTGCTTCCGGTGCACGACACCGGTGGGGTTCGATGGGTTCGAGAAGATCATCATCGCGGCCCCGGGAAGCGCGGCGGCCAGCGCGTCGAGGTCCCAATGCATGTCCGGGGCGAGTGGGACGAAGTCCACGGTGCCCCCGGCGAAGACGACCAGGTCGGCGTACAGCGAGTAGGCGGGCTCTGGGATGACCACGCGGTCGCCGGGGCCGACCATCGCGAGCACGACGGCGGCCAGCGCGGCGGTGGCGCCTTGGGTGACCACGATGTCGTCCGCGGTCCAGGTCCTGCCGGGGTGCGCCGGCACCCTCGAGGCGAGCGCGGCGCGCAGCGCCGGCAGGCCTTTCTGGTCGGCGTAGTGGGTGTTGCCCGCGCGCAAGGCGGCCACGGCTGCCTCGACCACCGGCGGCGGTGTCGGGAAGTCCGGCTCACCCATGGCGAGGGAGACGGCGCCCGGCGGGGCCGGGGCCAGGGCCGGGCGCCGCGAGAAGCTGCGCAGGTCCCCGATCCGGAAGGCGGGCAGCATGACGGTCATCGAGCGACCGCCGTATGTCCGGGGCGCGCGGCGAGGATGCGCTGCCGGAGCGCCTCCTCCTTCTCGGCGATCACGTCGACCGCGTCCACGACCTCCTTCACGCGGTGCCGTGGGACGAGGACGACGCCGTCGGCGTCACCGACGAGCACGTCACCCGCCGCCACCACCAGGCCGCCGACTGCCACTGGGGCGCCGATGGCGCCGGGCCCGTGCTTGAAAGGTCCGGCGGGGGTGATCGCCCGCGCGTAGACGGCGAGGCCCATCTCGGACAGCACCTGGACGTCGCGGACGGCACCGTCGACCACCGCGCCGACGACCCCGGCATTCACCATGATCTCGCCGATGAGACCGCCGATCAGCGCACGGGTCGTGTCCCCGTGTCCGTTGACGACCAGGACGTCGCCTGGCCGGGCTTCGTCGAGCGCCCGGTGGACGGCCAGGTTGTCACCCGACCGCACGTCCACCGTCAGGGCGTTCCCCACCAGCGTGGCGCGCCCCGTGAGCAGCCTGATGCCGCCGTCCATGACGGTCATCCGCTGCAGCGCGTCGCCGACGTCGGCGGCGGGCACCTCCCGAAGGCGGCGAGTCTCATCCGCTGCCACGCGATCCCAGCTCGGAGCGAGGAACACGCTGTCCGTCGCCGCGACAATGAACACAATAAGGCTCCATTCTTAAATAAGATATCTTTCTCAGATGAGAGGATCGTATCCCTTGAGGCGTCCACCTACAATGACTCGAGCCGCCGGACTGCTCGCCGAGCCGGAGTGAGCAGGTGCGGAGCGAGATCCGGCCGTAGCCGCCCGGTTGTGCTCGGGGGCGACGTGCCCAGCCCCATCGATCCGCCACCCGCCGGCTGACCTCTGACGTCCGAAGGCTGCCGCACGACGGAACCGCAGTTCATCGACCCGCGTACGGCAGGCCACCCGGCGGCCTGCCACCTGCTCACCCCGGAACGCGTCCCCCGACGCGGCAGCCGAAAGGATCTAGTGTGTTCACCACCCGGCCCGAACTGGCGGGAAATTTCGGAATGGTCGCCAGCACCCACTGGCTTGCCTCCGCGACGGGCATGAGCGTGCTCGAAGGCGGCGGCAACGCGTTCGATGCGGCGGTCGCCGCCGGATTCGTCCTGCAGGTGGCCGAACCACACCTGAACGGGCCGGCCGGCGAGGTGCCGATCTTGCTCTGGGATGAATTCGCGCAGAAGGTGTCCGTCGTCTGCGGCCAGGGCGTCGCTCCCGGCTCGGCGACCATCGACCACGTCACCGGCCTCGGCGTCGAGGTCATGCCGGGCACCGGACTGCTCGCCGCCACCGTGCCCGGGGCGTTCGGCGGCTGGATGCTCATGCTGGAGCGCTGGGGCACCTGGTCGGTCGCCGCGGTGCTCGAACCCGCGATCCACTACGCCGAGCACGGCGTGCCCACTCTGGACCGCATCTCAGCCACCATCGAGACGGTCGAGCAGCTGTTCACCGACGACTGGCCGACCTCCGCGGCTACCTGGCTGCCCGGCGGGAAGGTGCCCGCCCCCGGGTCGCGGCTGACGAACCCCGTGCTCGCCGCCACCTATCGCCGCATCGTCGCCGAGGCGGTCGGCAGCACCAGGGAGGCGCAGATCGCCGCCGCCCGCGACGCCTGGTATCGCGGCTTCGTCGCTGAGGCGATCGCCGAGTTCAGCACCACGACCGCATGGCGTGACAGCTCAGGCGAGGTGCACGGCGGGCTGCTCACCGGTGACGACCTCGCCTCGTGGTCGGCGACCGTGGAGGAGCCGCTGAGGTTCGACTATCACGGCCACACCGTGTGCAAGACCGGGCCCTGGGGCCAGGGACCGGCGTTCCTTCAACAGCTGGCGCTGCTGTCCGGCTACGACCTGACCGCGATGGGCCACCTGAGCGCCGACTACATCCACACGGTGATCGAGTGCGCCAAGCTGGCCTTCGCCGACCGCGAGGCCTGGTACGGCGACGCCGCCGACGTCCCCATGAGCGACCTGCTCAGCGACGCCTACAACGCCGAGCGCCGCGGCCTCGTCGGCACGCGAGCCTCCTTCGACCTGCGCCCAGGCTCACCGGGCGGCGGCGAACCGCGACTCCCCGACTATCCGGATCCTGCGCGCCTCGCCCTCGCCTCCGGCCTGCCGGGCGCCCGCGGCGTGGGCGAACCAACGGTCGGCTCCGACGGGAGGGTGCGCGGGGACACCTGCCACATAGACGTCGTCGACCGGCACGGCAACATGGTCTCCGCCACCCCGAGCGGCGGCTGGCTGCAAAGCTCTCCGACGATCCCGTCCCTGGGCTTCTCTCTTGGCACGCGCGCCCAGATGTTCTGGCTCCAAGACGGCCTGCCCAACTCCCTGCGTCCCGGAATCCGGCCCCGCACCACCCTGTCCCCGTCGCTTGCTCTGCGCGACGGCAAACCCTGGCTGGCCTTCGGCACCCCGGGCGGCGACCAGCAGGACCAGTGGAGCGTGAACTTCTTCCTCGCCCTCGTCCACGGCGGCGGACTGAACCTGCAAGAGGCCATCGACGCCCCGATGTTCCACTCGGAACACTTTCCCAGCTCCTTTTACCCGCGCCGCTCCCGCCCCGGCGTCATGCACATCGAGAACAGGATCGCCGCCGAAGTCGTAGCGGAACTCCGCCACCGCGGCCACGAGGTGGAGCCTCGGGACCCGTGGTCCCTCGGCAGACTCAGCGCGGTCTCCCGCGACGGCGAGTTCCTCCGCGCCGCAGCCAACCCCCGCGGCGCCCAAGGCTACGCCGCCGGCCGCTGACCACCGGCTCAGCCCGCCGACGTTCGGTTATGGCGGTCCCAAGTTAAACGAAAACCCTCGGATAACGTCTGTCGTGTGAGCCGACGACATTGCTTCTGATCATGAGAGGCTGACGGATGGACAGCACAGATGATCTTGACGCCGATTTCCGAGCTCGGCTCCAGCAGCACTGGGAGGCCTCCGAACGCGGGGACGTCGACGCTGAGCACGCGATCTACGCTGAGGACGCGATCCTGGACTATCCGCAGTCGGGCGAGCGCTTCAGAGGCCGGTCAAGGATCCAGGCGCAGCGCGGCGGACACCCGGCCGAACGCCACTTCGTTATACGCCGGATCCTGGGCGGCGGCGACATTTGGGTGAGCGAGTGCTTGATCACCTATGACGGGGCGCCCACATACTCGCTAAGCGTCATGGAGATCATCGATGGTCTCGTAACGCACGAGACCCAATACTTCGCCGACCCCTTCCCCGCGCATCCCGGGCGCGCCGCGCTAGCTGAGCCGATTCCGATCCATGACCAAAAAGCCGATTGAGCTGTCAAATCGATGGACGGCCCCAGGTCGCGTCTAGGCATGGTCAGCCCCGCTCACGAACTGGCCGCGGGCAGGCGGGTGCTCGTGCGCGACCTGTCGAGCCACGCCGTCGCCTGCAATGCCTGAGGTCAAGGTGCGGAAAGAGCGGCCGGGGGTCAAGGACACCGGTCGCTGCCGCTCTCACGCGAACACCGTTCGCGACTGTTCAATTACTCTCAGTCAACGAGCGGTGAGCGCCCCGGGCGGTTCGGCAACCGGTCCTACATGCGACGATGCATAAAAGGCTAAATCCGGTGGGCGGTTTCGAGCTCATCGGCCGGCGACGGGGCCCATGGAGCAAGGCGGCCGGCGGCACCCGGTCCGCAGGCTGGTGACGGGGAGAAGGCGCCCACTGACTCGTCCGAGTGCAGCCAATGGGGAGCACCGCCATGACCAAGGACATCACGTACCGCAGGATCTACGAGGAATCCTCCCCCAAGGACGGCAAGCGGGTGCTTGTCGATCGCGTCTGGCCGCGAGGAATGCGCAAGGAGGACGCACATCTCGACGAGTGGCTGCGTGACGTCGCCCCATCCACCGAACTGCGCCGCTGGTACGGCCACGAGCCCAGCCGCTTCGCCGAGTTCCGCCGCCGCTACCTCACCGAACTGCGCGAGCCTGAACGGCGACAGGCCGTAGACCATCTGCGAGACCTCGCCGGCCACGACAAGCTGACCCTGCTGACCGCCACCCACGATGTCGAACACAGCCAGGCCGCCGTCCTCACCGAATGGCTGACCGGCGCCGGGAGATCCAAGGCTTGAATCGTGGTCTCTTCGGTGGATAGAGAGCCGGTGACCGTACGGCGAAGCCGTGATGCGGCCGGTGCCTCACCGTCCGGCCGGGTGGATGCACCGGTGGTGCACGTCGGCGGAAAAGCCGACGGTTGGCTCAGCCGTGGCGGGAGTGGGCTTCGGCGGCGGTTTTGAGTTCGGCCAGCCAGGCGTCGAGACCTGGGGCGAGGTAGGTGATGGAGGTGGCCGGGTCGGCTTCGATCTGGTCGCCGGTCCAGCTCTCCTCGGTGCGGACGACGACGCCGCCCTTGACCTTGATGAAGTTCCAGACGTGGATGCCCTCGTCGATGCGCAGTCCCTCGCCGACGGCGGGCCCGGTCCAGCGGATGCACTGGTTGTGCTTGACCTGCTGGACCGAGGAGGTGATGACCAGGGTCGTGGCGGGGGTCGTGGGTGTGGCGGGCGCAGGAGTGGTCCACCGGAACCTCGAGCCCTTCCGCAGCGGTCCCGGGTCCAGCCGGTTCATGCTGGTGACGGACGCCTGCCAGGAGGGCCACCCTTCCACGTCGGTGTGCAGGTTCCAGACGGTGCTCAGCGGCGCTTTGATGAAGATCTCGGTCCGGTGGTGGAGCTTGGCGGTGGGGTCGATGCCCTCGCCCCGGCAGGTCAGCGACTTCGCGGAATGGGCGTGACCGGAGTTCGCGCTCTGGGCGGCGGTCGCGGCATGAACCGGTGCAAGGGCGGTGGCACCGAGGAGTGCGGCGGCCAGGGGAACCGTGAGCAGAGCGGAGCGCAGCCGGGCCTGGCGACGGCTGGATCGTGCGGTGTTGGTTCGCGTCCGCGAGTACGACGGTGCGGACGGGTTGGTGTCGATCATGACTCTTCTCCTCGTTCCCTGGCCGGCCTGATTGCGTAGTTAGCTGCTCTTACTAGAGTTAGAGGCTATAACGCCTCTCCGTGGACGTCAATAGCGAAAGTAAGAAGCTATAACTAGGCTTCGAAGCTGTAACTTCGATCGGGAAGGGCTGGCTGATGACGGCCTCAGGAGGGAAGAGCCCGCAGGTGCACGCCCCTTTGGTGAGGCTGCCTCTCAAATGGGGAGGGCGGGGAGGTCCGCGGCGGAGAATTTGGAGAGTACGGGCCAAGCGCGGTCGGCCTGTATCGGGTCGATGGGCAGCACATGCTGTGCCCACCAGCGTGCCGCTTGCGGGGACGGGGAAGGCTCCGTGAGGTCTCGGGCGTAGTCGTCGAAAGGTGGGTCGTAGATATAGCCGATGATCACGCCCTGTCGCCGTAACTCCGTGATGGCGCGTTCGCGTTCTTCGACCAGCAATGGGACCCGGAACAGTGGCTGGTCGACATGGTCGCGCACGGCGGCAGCGGCTGTCGGGAGGCCGGCCAGGCGGGCCACGCCCGCCAAGCGGCGTTCCCGCTGCAGGTCCAGGGCTTTGAGTCTGCGCAGTGCGTAGTTCTCGACGAGGATGCCGGCTGTCATGCGGTAGTGGTGGTTGTCGGCCTGGATCCATGAATTTAGGGTGCCTGGCCCGGACGACGAGGAGGCTGAGGCGCTCAGTCTCGCGGCGAGGGCGGCGCGGCGCAGGGCGATGCGATGGCCTTCACGGTGCTCGATCATGTTCAGGGCACGCGCCATGTGCCATGCGTGCCTGGAGAACATGCTTCCTGCCAGCGCGTTGCGAGCCATCGCCTTGAACAGGGCGGTGAGTTCCACCGCCCTGTATCGAGCGGTGGACCACTGTTCGCGCATTTCCAGCAGGGCCGGTCGCTGGGACGGAGACGACATGGCGATCACGCCGCCGGGGGCCGCGCCGGCATGTTTGGAGAGGCTGAACACTCCGGCGGCGCCAAAGGTGCCGATGGGGGCGTCGGCGACAGTGGTCTGCAGAGCGTGCGCGGCGTCCTCGATGAGGGGGATATCGCGTTCGGCGCAGGTCTTGCCGAGGGACAGGACGTCGTCGGGCACGCCGTACAGGTTGGTGGTCAGCACTCCGTCGAAGTGCAGTTCGTCCACTCGGGTGGGATCGATGTTGCCGCTGCGGCGGCAGAGCGGTGCCATCACCGGCCGGAGCCCGGCGGCGAGCACCAGGAAGAGGATTTCATCGGCCGACAGGGGTGACATCAGCAAGCGACCGCCGGGGGGCATGAGGTGCTTCAGCACCATAAACAGACCGAGCCTGTTCGACGGTACGGCGAGGCACTCGCGTCCCAGGCGAGAGGTGAATTCCGCTTCCAGGCGTTCGAACATCGGCGTCCTCGGAATCACAGCAGCACGAGCAGGAGACTGGCTTGGTGGCTCAAGGCCGGTGATATGGCGCTTCCCGTGGCCATCCAGGCGCCACTGAGCAAGACAGGGCCACTGATGCGATTGTCCGGCGGGCTCTGTCCCATCAGGGCCAGAACCCGGCGGGAGACATGCGAGCCGGTCAGCGCCGGAGACGGCCCAGGCGCCGCCGGTGACTGAGCCAGGGCGACCCGGGCGATCGTGCGTGCCGTCAGAGTGCGGTCTCCGACCGCGACGGCGGCTTCTTCGTCGGCCCAGCGCTCGACGGCATAGCACAGCGCGCGGTGAGGATAGATCAGTGGGGGGAAGATTCTTGTGGCGATGGTGCCGATCACCAGGTAGAGGTGATGGCGGTGCTTCATGTGCGCGATCTCGTGCCGCAGCACGACTTCGAGTTCGCGCCGTGAAAGCATGCCGACCAGTCCGCTGGAAAGGATGACCCCGCCATCCCTGCCCGGCACGGCCAAGGCGAACGGGCGCACGTCGGCCACGACGCCCGTGCCGAGTGCTCTGGTTGTGCGCAGTTCCCGGCGCCACTTCGCGACTGTGCGGGCGACGGCGACGCCGATCATCAGCAGGATCGCGCACACCACTGCCGCGACAGGGCTGGGCACCTTCTCGTGGCCGATGAGAACCCGGCCCAAGACCGTGGCGTTGGTCCTTTCCAGCGGGCCGAGCGCGATCATGATGATGAAGACCAGCACGCCGAGCACTGCCAGGGCCGTGGCCCCGATCAACACGGCCAGCACCCGTGCGTGCCAGGCGGGGTGCATGCGCGGCTGCCGCCAGGCCAGCAACATGGTCGTCATGCTTAGTAGTGCGACCGGGAGGTAGATCTCCAGGCTCACGTCTCACCCCCGGGATCCTCGAGCAGTGCGCGCAAGGCGGCTTCCTCGTGCGGGCTCAGCCCATGGACGAACTGGCTCAGCACCGCCGACGGGTCGTGCGCCAGGCGCAAATGGCCGAACATGCGCTCGGCGGCCAGCCCGGACTCATCTGCGGTGAGCCGATATGTGTAGGCCCGCCCATGTTTGGTGCGTTCCACCATTTGCTTGTCCAGCAGGCGGAACAGAATCGTGTTGATAGTGGTGTATGCGGGCTCGCCGTCCAGGCGGTCACAGATCTCCTGGGGCGAAAGGAACCCGCCGGCGCCGGCGAGCACGGCCAGTACCTCGGCCTCGAGTTGTCCCAGCCTCCGTCGCGACATCGAATGGACCTCGATTCTCTGATCAGTGCCAGGTGTCATCGTTTGAATCCGAGATGCAGATGATCCTGATGCACCGTGTTGGTGAAGCTCGCACCGTATCGCCCCGCGAACGCCCAGGGTCCGCCGATCTCGTTGGCGCCGTGACTCATCGCCTGGCTCATCAGGCGCCAAGCCGGGTTGCGTTCGCCGTCCGGCCGGCGGGCGTAGGCCGAGACCCGTGTGCCGTCGATCGCCCAGATGTCCACGGCTCGTCCGCGGATGTGGTTGCTCACCGACGTGCCGCCGAACACGTTCTGCGGATGGCCGGTGGACAACACGCACACCGACAGCGTGTGTTTGCGGGAAAGCCGCAACAGCAGGCGCAACAGCCGATCGTCCACCCGGCCGGCCTGAATGTCCCAGGCAGAGGTGTCGGACAGGACGATTTTCCTGGAGGACAGGACACGGTCGGCGAGGTCTCCTGATGTCGACCGGCTCGGTGGTCGGCCTCCTGTCGAGGACAACCCGGTGACCAGCCACCTGCCTTCGCGTTTGGCAAGTCGCAGGTCCAGCACCCGGGTCCGCTGGGAGAGCCGCCGGCCGCGCAGCGTCGACACCCGTGCCACGGCCATGATCGAGGCGCGGTCCGCGGTCAGACCGCCGAGCTGAGGGTAAATCACCTGCACCGTCCCGGAACCCGTGCTGTCCAGCAAGGGGGCCGCCGTCGCGACGCCGTTGGCGGCGAGCCCGCGCCCCGCCAATCGGGACCGGCTCGCCGTCACGGATCCACCGCCCGCCGGATAGGTCAGCAGCGCTTCGAGGTATCTGACGGCGGCTCGTTTGACATCCCTCGCGGGCTCGTCGGCCTCAACGATGAACGGCGTCACCGCGGGAAGGGCCAGGGGCATGCTTGCGGAGGGAACGGAGGAAGGGGTGATGACAGGTTCGCGGGCGGGTGATGCCCCAGCGCCTGACGGCATTCCACAGCCGGCGATGCCGATCAGCAACGCCACGCAAAGGGCGGGCCCAGCCGCCGGGGAACGGGACACGAGGTCAATCTACTACATATGTAATAGTCGGTTCGTCCACTCACCCATCTTTCTACTACGCCTGTGATAGTTTGCCGAGGCGTGGAGCAAAGATCTCGTATCGCCGCCCTGGACCAGCAGGAGGCGGCCACTTCCAGCGAGAGCAAGGCAAGCGCCCCCATGAGGGGCGGCACTCCTACCCCCACCGGTTTTCTGCGCTCAGGTGCGGTCATGGCCCTGGGCACGCTTGCATCGCGGGTCACCGGTCTGGCCAGGACACTTGTCCTCGCCGCCGCCTTGGGCACGCAATTGCTGGGCGATGCCTACATCACCGCCAACACGATCCCGTTCTCGCTGTACGACCTGATGCTTGGCGGGTTGATGACGGGCGTGCTGGTCCCCCTCCTGATCAAACGGCGTCGAGGGGACGAAGACGATGGTCGTGCGACAGAACAGCGGTTGTGCACCGTCCTCCTC
Organism: Sinosporangium siamense; assembly: GCF_016863435.1. Classification (GTDB taxonomy): domain Bacteria; phylum Actinomycetota; class Actinomycetes; order Streptosporangiales; family Streptosporangiaceae; genus Sinosporangium; species Sinosporangium siamense. The sequence goes on along the minus strand of NZ_BOOW01000050.1, from coordinate 39,370 downwards.
ATCGCCCTGACGGTTCTCACCGCAGCCGCGATCGCATGCGCTCCATGGCTGATGCGGTTGTACGCCGACGGCTTCACCCCGGCTCAGGCCGATGTGTCCGTACTGCTTGCCCGCTGGCTGCTGGCTCAGGTCTTCCTCGTCGGCGTCAGCGGGTTGTGCAACGCATTGCTCAATGCCCGCGGCCGGTTCGGCGTCGCCGCTTGGGCACCGGTCTTGAACAATCTCGTGGTTGTCGCCATCGGAACGGCGTTTTTCCTCGCCGTCGGACCGGGTGCCGAGCCGGAGCAGCTCAGCGGCCAGGAGATCGCACTGCTGGGCGCCGGCACCGTGGCGGGCATGCTCATCCAGGTCGTGGTGCTGGTGGTGGCTCTGACCAGGGCCGGATTCCGCCGGCGACTGCGGCTGGACCTGGCCGGTTCAGGCTTGGGGGAGGCCGTACGCGCCGGTGGATGGATGCTCGCTTATGTCTGCTGCACCCAACTCGGGTTCGTCCTCACCGCCAACCTCGCCAACCGTGCGGGAGCCGTCAGCGCCACCGCCGCGGCCGGCACCGGAGCCGGGCTGAGCAGCTACAACTACGCCTACCAACTCTTCCAGCTGCCCTATGCGGTGATCGGGGTGTCACTGATCACGGCGCTGCTGCCCAAGATGAGCGCGCACGTGGCGGACGGCCGACTGGACGACTTGCGTACGGAGTTCCACGCCGGGGCCCGCCTGGCGGCCCTGGCCATGATCCCGGCATCCCTCGCGCTCGCGATGCTCGCCGCACCGCTGGCGCAACTCGTCTTCGCCAGAGGGGCCACGTCGGCGGCCGACGCCGCGACCATCGGGCACATCCTCGTGGTGCTGGCGCTGGGCCTGCCGCTCTTCACCCTCTTCCAGCTCATGCTCCGCGTCTTCTACGCCTTAGGCGACACCCGGACGCCCGCACTCCTGGCCGCCGCCAACCTGTGCGTGCACGCGATAGTGGCCGTGAGCGCCTCCGCGCTGCTTCCGGCCGACCGTGTCGTCGTCGGGATAGCGGCGGGGCTGATGTGCTCCTATGGATCGGGCTGCGTGATCGCGGGTGTCGTGCTGAGACGAAGAGTGTCCGGCTTCAGCATCGGTCCCATCGCCGGGTTGCTCGCCCGCCTCTACGTCGCCGCCACACCGCTGATCGGAGCCGGCGTTCTGGCCGCCTGGAGTTCTGCGGATCGTGGAGCGCTCATCGCCTTCCTCGCGATCGCGGGCGCCTGTTTGCTCGGCCTGCCTCCGGCGTACATGGCGGCGCGTGCCTTGGGCGTGCGCGAGGTCGATCCCCTTCTCTCCGGGGCGTGGCGACGCCTGCGCGGGCGCCAGTGATTTCGCGACCGCAATCTATTACACATGTAGTAGCTTGTCGCCATGTCCCTGTTTCCCCCGTCACGGGCACGGATGGCGACACTGCGCGTTATGGAGTTGCGTGATGTCCCGGCCGTCATCCGCCTGCACCAGGACCACCTCGCTCAGGGCTTCTTCGTGGAGCTGGGCGAGACTTTCCTGCGGCGCTACTATCGGACCTTTTTGACCAGCCCGGCGGCGGTCGCCCTGGTCGCAGAGGTCGGTGGACAACTGGCCGGTTTTCTGGTCGGCTGCACCGACGCCGAGGTCCACCGCCGCCACGTCGCCCATCTGGAGGGCTGGCGACTGGCCCGGGCCGGCGCCGCATCGCTGCTGCTGCACCCCGTGCTGGCCGGAAAGTTTGTCCGGACCCGAGCTCAGCGTTATGCCCAGCGCTTGCGCCACGCCACCCAGGAGACCTCCGGCCAGACGCCGGCCGAGCGAACCGGAACCCTCAGCCACCTCGCCGTAGATCAGGCGATGCGCCGCCACGGCGTCGGATCCAGGCTCGTCACCGGCTTCGTCGATATCGCCAAGGTGCACGGCGTCGGCTGCCTTCGATTGCACATGGCCCCGTCGAACGTCGACGCCCGCCGGTTCTATACCAACCTGGGCTGGAAGGAGCAGGAATCCCTGCGCGACAGCGAAGGCGGAACATGGATTCCCTTCGCCAAGGACTTATGAGCCGCCGCACCCGGAGGCTGGGCGAGAAGGATCTTTTCATCTCCTCGACATCTGGCGCGCCGGTTTGTCGGTGGGGGGATCTAGTGTCCCGGCCATGACTTCAGCGACGCGGGCGTACACGTACGCCGCGCCCTCCTGCTCCCAGCTGACGGGAGCGACGTCATGACCTCTGACGTCCGTACCGAGATCAGGAATCTCGTGCTCAACCACGACGCCGAGGGCCTGGCTTTGCGGCTGCCGAAGCTCACCGACGCGGAGCGGGCCACCGTCGCCGCCGAGTTGCCGGGCCTGCTCGCCGAGCTCCGCGAGAGCCCGGCCGCCGATTGGGACGCCTTCGGCTGGACCGCCGACAGCCAGGTCTCCGCCCGGTCCGAGGTGCTGATGATGGTGGGCGCGGCGACCATTTCCGGCCCTGCTGGGGCGGCCACCTGGCTGATGAAGCGCGACCTCAATTCCCGCTGGTCCGGCGCTCCGAGCCCGCACCGGCTGGTCAAGGCGGTCTCCGGCCGCCCGATGGCCTGGCGTGCCGATCTGGCGGTACGGCTCGCGCGCCGCATCCGCCGTCCCGGCGACCGGATCGTGCCACTGGCCTTGGAACTGCTTCGCGACAGCGAGGCCACCCCACCCGACCACGAGCCGCTGGTGGCTGCCTGGTTGTCGGCGGTGGGCGTGGCCAAGGACCCGCTCACGCCCCACCTGCTTCCGAAGATCTTCGAGGCGGCAGGCGCGGGCCGGGCGCTGCTCAACGAGACGCTCACCCCGAAGCCGTCCCGCCGGCTGGCCCTGGTGGCCCGCACGCTGCCGCGCGAGCAGATCATCACCGGGTGCGTGAGCCGTTTCCTGCTCGGCGGTGACGCGCAGGACCTGCGTTTCTTCGTACGGTTGCACACGCTTGTCGCGCCCACGCCGGAGGAGTCGGCCGGGCGGCTGCGCGACTATCTGCGTCTGCTGCCCGCCGCGCCGGGCCCGGTAGCCGAGCTGGCCTGGCAGCAGGTGCGCCGGGCGCGGCTCGCCCCGGAAGATGTCGCCGAGGCCGTCGAGGCGATGACCTTCCGCCGAGAGGCCAAGCTCGCCGTGAAGGGCCTGACCTGGCTCGACCGCGACCTCTCCACCACACCGGAACGTGTGACCGACCACGTCACCGCGCTGACCAACGCGTTCTCGCACGCGTCTCACGAGGTGCGCGACCGCGCGGTTGCCCTCACCCTGAAATACGCCGACCACGTCACCGATCCCGCCCCGATCCTGGACGCGGCCGAATTGCTGCCCCCGGCCTCGGCCCGGCCGCTCTTCGAGTGCTTCACCGAAGGCTGGACCGGCGATTTCACCCCCGGCCGCCTGCCGGAAGCCACCGTCCCCGGCCCGTTCCCCACCTCCGGCCTGGAGAGCGGCCCTCCGGAGGAGATCGGCTGGATCGACGTCGAGGCGTGGCTGGCGGCGGTCACCCGGGAGGCATACACGAACCCGGACTCCCTGCGGGAAACGCTCGCCCGGCGGTTCGGCGAACACCTGCGGCCGGTGCTCTACGACGCGCCGGCGTGGCAGTCCCCGCGTGACTGGTGCACCGCGCTGGCCAGAGAACTCGTCAACCCCGGCGAGGATCCGGGGCCGCCCGGGTCCCGTCCGCCGAGGCGGCTCCCGCCGTACCGGAAGACGGTCTCCGAGGAGCAGCGGACCGACGCGGAGCAGGCCTTCCCCGGCCTGTCCGGCGATCTCGGGCAGGCGCTGTACGACGGCATGGTGAACGTCGCGGCCGCGGCCTTTCAGCTGTTCCCGGGCCTCCGCAGGATCGTCCCGCTCCACGAGATGCCCGACTACGTGCAGGAGGAGATGCTGCGGACGACCGACGTCCAGACCGACCCCTACGACCTCCACGACCTCTACGATCCGAAGGCGCGACCTGCGCCCGCCCCCTGGAACCGTCTCCCCCACCCGCGGGAGTGCGCCCGTCCCCACGCCTTCCTCCTGGCCCGCCTCGACGAACTCCTGCGTGCCGCGAAGGCCGGCGCCCTGCCCCCGGTGCTGCTGGCCACCCCCACCCGCGCCGACGGCCACCTCGATCCCGAGACCTTGCTCAACCGCCTGGCCGTGTGCGCGGAATCCGGCTGCGAACCGCTCCCGCTGGACCTGGAACAGGCCCTGTTGCGCATCGCGCCCGATCCCGCCCCCGACCTGGCCGAACGCGCGAAGGGCATCGGCTCTGCGGCGGCCGCGGCGGTGGCCCGCCGGTTCGAGCGGGGCGCGCCCCCGACCCCGGAGGTGAAGCTGACCTGGACCCTCGACCTCGGCTCCCGCGTCGTGCCATACGACGACGATGTCCTCGACCAGCGCGGCATCGCCAACGTGAGCTGGCAACCCGTGGCGCCCACCGGCCTCGCCCACCTCGACGCCCTGCTGACCGCGCCCGGGATGCGCCCGTTCCGGCGTGTGTCACGTCACTTCTGGCCTGGCATGATGCCCCACCACCGTGAGCTCGCGGCGGCCCATCTGGCGATCGGCCTGATCGACCGTTTCGACCCGCCCGACATCGCGATCGACGACCTCCGCAACCTGGCCCTGGCCGAAGGCACGTCCGGCCCGGCGACGGCCCTGGTGTTGGCCTACTTCCTTACCCTGGAGGGCGACGACGCGGTGCCCCCGTTGCTTCAGCTGGCGGCCAAAAGCGCGCTCCCCGCCGCCAAGACGGGCCACCTGCTGGGCCTGCTCAGCCACCGCACCCGCTACGAGGCCGACCCCGCGTTGCCCTCCCTGGAGCTGGCCGCCAAGCGGGGCGCGCACGCTGAGGTGTGGACGATCCTGCGCCACTTCCTGGCCGTCTTCCTTCCAAGGGAGGGCGAGCGGGCCCGGCGTCTGCACACCGACGCCGTCGTGCTGGCCACGGACATCGCCACGTGGGCCGACGCGCGCGGTGAGCTCCCCGAGGTGGCCACCCACGCGAAGAAGCGCGGTTCGACCTCGCTGATCCGCGCCTGCCGGAACCTCCACCAACTCCTGACCCGGGAAACCTGATCGGCTTAACGGTGGAGGGGGCCGACTGTCTGACGCACCGCTCCAAAAACGCGTTCATCAGCGGTGTGACGTGCTCGTCGAGGGCGGTGATGAGTCAGCGGGCGGTCAGTTCCCTCAGGTCGACCGCGTTCACCAATGCCTGCAGCTCGGGCTCGGTGTATAGGTCGAGTGGGTGTGGCTCCTTGGCGGTGCCCTTTGGGTTGAACAGGAGGTGGTCGGCGATGTTGTTGACCACGGTGGCGGCGTCGGCGGGGTTCCATCGCACGCCCTCTAAAGAGTGGCGTTTGAAGCGGCCGGCGAGCATGCAGCCGACCTCGACCCGGCCGTAGGCGTTGATTCGGTTGGTGCGCAGGACGACCGTTCGTGCGGCGGTGAGTCCGGGGGCTACGGCGAATGCCTCGCGCAGGGTGGCCAGGCTGGGCGTCGGCCAGGTGGCCACTGAGGTTACGGGAGTAGCCGCCCACCGGCCCGGGGCATCGTCGGCACACGCCTATGTGGTCGCCTTGGTGAAGGTGGTTCGGGAAGGGGGTGGGAAGCCGGGGGCGGTTTCCACGGCGGACAGTAGGCCGGCCTCGATGCTGTCGAGGGCGGCCTTGACGGCGCCGAGTGCGACGGACTCGTCGCCGAGGGAGGAGAGGGTGAGGCGTGGGGCGTGTTCGTGGAGGCGCTCGACGTGTTTGCGGATGGCGTCGAGGATGACGTCGCCGCCTCGGGACACGCCTCCGCCCAGGACGATGAGCTCGGGGTCGACCGCCAGGGCCATGGCGACCAGTCCGGTGGCGAGGTCGGCGGCGAAGCCGTCCAGGGCGGCCAGCGCCAGGGGGTTGCCCTCGCGTGCGGCGCTGAACATGGCCTCACGGGCGGGTTCGATGCCCGAGCCGGCCAGTGCCTCCACGTGGGCCGGGGCCTGTGCCCAGCCGAGTTGCGGCAGCGCGCCGACGAGTCCGGCGGCTCCTCGGTGGCCGCGGTAGATGGCGCCGTTGATCAGGATGCCCGCGCTGGTGCGGTTGCCGGACAGGACGTAGACGACGTCGCGGGCGCCGCGCGCGCTGCCGCGCCAGTGTTCGGCCATGGTGCCGAGGTTGTTGTCGCTGTCGACGTGGACCGGCATTCCCCAGCGGGCCTTGAACTCCGCGGCGAGGTCGAGCCCGATCCAGCCGGGCAGGCCGTTGCCGCCGTAGCGATCGACGGTGCCGTGCTTGCCGATGACGCCCGGTGAGCCTATGCCGGCGCACCACACGTCGTCCATGTCGAGGCGCGCCGCGCGCAGGCAGTCGCGCACGACCGCGTCGGTGAGGGAGAGGCGTTCCTGGGCGGGGGCGTTTTCGCCTACCTCGGCCCTGCGGGATGACCGGGGTTCGCCGCGCAGGTCGGCCACGATGCAGAGGATCTTGTGCACGCCGATGTCGACGCCGATCACGTGGCCGGATTCGGCGGCGAAGCGATAGCTCTTGGCCGGACGGCCGGGGCGCGCGTCGCGGGCGGGCTCGTCGAGCTGGACGATCCAGCCGAGGTCGACCAGATCGCGCACCACGTCCTCGACGGCGGTGCGGGACAGGCCGAGCTGCTCGGCCAGCTCGCTGACCGTGTGCGGCCGCTCGCGGAACCTGAGCAGCGCCGCGTGAGTGTTGATCCGGCGCAGGAGCGAGCGGTCACCTGCTCCCTGTGGCACGGAGGGCATGGGTCTCCCGCAGGGTTGTCTTGGCAAGTTGGTTATTTATCCTAGCGCGCTGGTCCAGGCCATGCTGGTGGATTGGAGGGTTGACGCTTGGCGGACTGATGCGTAATTTACATGCCAAGTTTGTTAATTAAGTAGAGGTCGCAGCTATGAACCGTCACCTCGCCGCAGCGGCCGCAGCGGTCGCGTTCTGTCTCGTCCTGTCCGGGTGTGCCGCCGACAACGCCCCGGCGGAGAAGAAGGGCCCGGTCGGCATCGACTACGTCATATGGGACGCCAACGCGCTCAAGCCGTACAAGGAGATCATCGCGGCGTTCGCCAAGCAGCGCCCTGACATCACCGTCAATATCCAGGCACTGCCCTGGGAGCAATACTGGACCAAGCTTCAAACGCAGGCGTCGAGCAAGAGCCTGCCCGACGTGTTCTGGGTCAACGAGCCCAACGCCGCCCTCTATGCCGCCAACGGAGCGCTCGAACCGATCACCTCGCTTCCCGCGGAGAACTTCCCCCGGGGGCTGATCGACAGCTACACCTCCGGCGGCAAGCTCTACGCCTCGCCGAGGGAGATCGGCACGATGGGCGTCTGGTACAACAAGCGCCTCTTCGACAAGGCCGGCGTCGCCCACCCCCGCAAGGGCTGGACGCAGGCGGACTTCCTCGACGCCGCCCGGACCATCTCCAAGAAGCTGGACGTCTTCGGTGCGGCGGCGGCCCCGTGGACCGGCCAGGAGACCTACTACAACACGATCTACCAATCCGGCGGCGAGGTCGTCTCCGCCGACAAGAGGCGCTCCGGCTACGACCGTCCGGAGACCATCGCCGGGATCAAGCTCTGGGTCGACCTGGCCAAGGAGGGCGTCTCACCGTCGGTCCAGCAGATCACCGACACCCCCGTCCCGCAATACTTCACCTCGGGCAAGCTCGCGATGATGTGGTCCGGTCCGTGGAACGTCAACACGCTCAAGGACGCCAAGCTCGCCGGCGACTTCGCCGTCGCGCCCATGCCGAAGGGCAGCTCAGGCCTGGTCACCACGGTTCAGGGCGGCGCCGACGCGGTGTCGGCCCAGTCCGAGCACAAGGAGGCGGCGCAGGCCTTCCAGGCGTTCCTCGGCTCCAAAACCGCCCAGGAGCTCTTCGGCGCCGCGGGGCTTGGAATCCCCGCCTTCAACGGCAGCTCGGGCAGCTTCACCGCCGCCTTCCCTCAGTGGGACCTCACGTTCTTCGCAGAACAGGCCGCGAACGCCGCGCCGTACCCGGCCTCGATCTCCGCTGAAGCGTGGAACAAGCTGGAGAACGAATATCTCACCAAGGCATGGCGGGGCGAGTTGTCGGTCGAAGAGGCGTGCAAGCAGCTCGCGGCGGCCATGAACGACGTCCTCGCCGCCGAGCCCAAGTGATGTCCGCCCGCAGGCACGACGGTGTATGGCCGTGGATCTTCATGACCCCGATCCTGGTGCCGCTCGCGATCTTCTTCCTCTGGCCGCTGCTGCGCACGCTCTACTACAGCTTCACCACGTGGAGCTTTTTCGGAGAGGTCCGCTGGACCGGGCTGGACAACTACGAGCGGTTGCTGTCCGATCCGGACTTCACACTCGCCCTGGGGAACACGGCGATCTACACGCTGATCGTCATGCTCAACGTGCCGATCGCCGTCTACCTCGCGGCGCTCATGAACCGGCCGGGTCTGCGCCTGCGGGCTCTCTATCGCGCTCTGTACTTCCTGCCCGTCGTCACGATGCCGGTGGCCGTCGCCATCGTCTGGCGCATGCTCTATAGCGGCGACTTCGGGCTGATCAACGCCTTCCTCGGGTTGTTCGGGATCCAGGGGCCCTATTGGCTGTCCACCCCGGGGGTGTCGCTCGTGGCCGTCGCGATCGTCGGCATCTGGCTCTCCCTCGGCTTCAACATCATCGTCTTCAGCGCCGGACTGAACGGCATCCCGCCCGAGCTCTACGAGGCCGCGGCGATCGACGGCGCGACGCCCTGGCGGCAGTTCCGCTCGATCACGCTGCCGTTGCTGACGCCGACCCTCTTCTTCGTCACCGTGCTCACCCTCATCGGCGGCTTTCAGGTGTTCGACCTCATCTTCGTCATGCTCGGCACCGGCCCGAACGCCGAACGATCGCAGACGCTCGTCTACTTCTTCTACAGCGAGGGCTTCCTCCACAACGACAAGGGCTACGCCACCGCGATAGGCATCGTGATCATCGCCCTGATCGCGCTGCTGACCGCCCTCCAGTTCAGGCTGCAGCGCAGATGGGTGCACTATGCGTAAACACCTCGGCGCTCACCTCGTCCTGCTCGGCGGCGGCCTGATCATGGTCTCGCCCTTCGTGTATCAAGTGCTGGCGACGTTCATGACGAACGACCAGATCACCTCCGTTCCCCCGACCCTCTGGCCCACCGAGTGGGACCTCGGCGCCTACGCCGCGGTGTTCGCGCAGATCCCCTTCCTGCGCCAACTGCTCAACACCGTCGTCATCACCGTGCTCACCACCGTCGCCACGCTGGTGCTGTGCGCGCTCGGCGGCTACGCCTTCGCCAGGATGCGCTTCTACGCCAAAGGCCCGCTGTTCGCGTTGGTCCTGACGATGCTCATGGTGCCGGGCACGCTGCTGCTCATCCCGCAATACCAGACCGTGCAGAGCTTCGGCTGGCTCGACTCCTTCGCCGGGATCGTGGTGCCCGGCCTGGTCAACGCCTTCGGCATCTTCATGATGCGGCAGTTCTTCCTCGGGCTGCCGAGGGAGCTGGAGGAGGCGGCCAGGCTCGACGGCGCCAACCCCGGCCAGGTGTTCTGGCACGTCATGCTCCCGCTGGCCAGGCCGGGGCTGAGCGCGCTTGCCATCCTCACCGTGATGGCGTCGTGGTCGTCGCTGCTGTGGCCGCTGGTGGTGGTCAACAGCCAGGACATGATGCCGCTGTCGGTCGGGCTCGCCTCCTTCACCGGCGAGCACGGAACCCAGTTCCCCTCCATGCTCGCGGCCTCGCTGATGGCGATGCTGCCGATCGTGATCCTTTTCCTCGTGATGCAGCGCCGTGTCATCGAGGGCATCGCTTTCTCAGGACTCAAATGATGAAAAGACGCCATTTCCTCGGTGCGATGACCGCGCCGTTACTCGTCGCCCTCGTCGATCCGGCCCTCGCCACCGCCAAGGCTCCCCCGCGCTTCCGCGTCGGACCGCACCGAGGCAGCCCCTGCCTGTTCGTCAACGACGTGCCCCGCTTCCCGATGTACCTGTTCGAGCAGGAGATCTCCGCCGCCGACGCCCCGCCGTTCGAATTCTTCTCCTTCATCGAGAAGACCAGCTTCCTCGACCTCGGCTGGACCGGCCCCGGACAGCAGGACTTCACCGTCATCGACCGCGTCATGCGCGTCTTCGCCGAGCACGCCCCCTCCGGCTACGCCCTGCCGCGCCTGCACCTGTGGGCGCCGTCGTGGTGGCTGGACACCCACCCGGGCGACGTGGTCGACTACGCCATCACCCCAGGTACGGCAGGCATCCCGCGGGACGCCTCCTTCGCCTCGCTCACCTGGCGGCAGGAGGCCGGGGCGATGCTCCGTTCCATGGTCCGCCACCTGCTCGACGGCCCAGAGGGCAGGCGCGTCATGGGCGTCACCATCGCCGGCGGCCTCTACGGCGAATGGCTGTGCTACAACGCCGAATACCTGCCCGACACCAGCGAGGCGATGCGCCGGGCATGGATCGCCGATCTGCGGGAGAAATACGGCGACGACGTCACAAGGCTCCGCTCGGCCTGGAACGATCCGGCGGCGACGTTCTCCGGAGCCGCCATTCCCACCGCCGCCGACCGGCGCGCCCGCAGCGTCGGACTCTTCCGCGACCCCGCCACCTCACAGCGGGTACTCGACTACTACGAGACCTACCACCGCGTCACAGCCGAGGCCATCGCGCACTTCGCCCGGATCGTCAAGGACGAGAGCGGCGGCAGGCTGCTCGTCTCCGTGCTGTACGGATATTCCCCCGACCAGGGCTACCTGCCCCAGGAGCAGCACCACCGCGCCGTCGCCGAGTTGCACAGGATCCGCGACGTCGACATGGTGACCTCGCCCCACTCCTACTATCGGCGTGCCCCCGGCGACGACGGCGCCTTCCGTACCTATACCGAGAGCCTCGCCCTGCACGGCAAACTCTTCATCGACGAGGCGGACGACCGCACCCATCTGGCCCCGCCGGGCACGTCCTTCGTCTACGCGACCACGATGGCCGAGTCGCTCGGCCTCGTCCGCCGCGCCTTCGGCCAGGCGGTTACCCACGCGTGCGGCATGTGGTACATGGATCACTCCTCCGGGCTCTGGTACGCCGACCCGGCCTTCGGCGCCGAGTTCACCCGGCTCAACCGCTGGGGTGACTACTCGCTGAACCTGCCCAGGCAACGTGTCTCGGAGGTGGCCGTCATCTCGGTGCCGACCGCCGAGTTCGCCCTCGCCGGCGACACCGACACCACCGCCAAGCTCTACGAAGGGCCCTCGCTCACCAGCCGCCAAGGCCTCGGGGAACTCAGCAAAGCGGGCGCGCCCTTCGACCGCTACGTGATCGACGACCTGGTCGAGGGCCGCGTGCCAGGCCACTACAAGGTCTATGTGTTCCCCGACGCCTTCCGGCTCGACGCGGCGCAAAGGGCGGCGATAGCCGTACTGAAGTCCGCGGGGCGCACTCTCGTGTGGGGTTGGGCACCGGGTTACGCCGACCGGGCGGGCCTGTCGAAAGCCGACGTCGAAAGCCTCACCGGCTTCGATCTGGACCTGGTGACCGCGAGCGGCGGCCCGCCACCCGACCCGTCGGCGCCACTCGACGTCGAGGACTTCGAGTCCGGCACGTATAACGGCACCGGCTACCACGGGCCGGGGACGATCGTCTCCGGAGAGGTGCACGGCTCGGCACCGAGCACCACCGATTGGCACGAATTCCTGTTCAGCAAGCCGTCGGACATCCCGCTGGAGGCCAACGCCGGCTATCGCGTGCGCTTCTCCGCCCGGACGCTGACCGCACCCGGAGCCGGCGCGTATTTCTACTTCCTGGCGCGTACGGCCTCAGGCGGGGTGCCTCAGGACGTCGGCGTGCACCAATGGACTGACAGCGGCACCAAGGAGTTCGAGTTCACCCTCAAGAACTTCACCGACTACTACCTCATCTGGGGGGTTCACAACGGCGGCGGCGTGGCCGTCGACGACATCGTCGTCACCAAGATCGCCAACGCCGGGATGCCGCCGGTGAGCTACCGGCTGGACCCGGTCGTCTTCCCCGGCGACACCGCGACCTACGGCGGTGAGATCGCGCTGGACCCGCTCTTCCACCCCACCGGCACCGGTTTCACCACCCTTGCCCGGTCCACCGGCCCGAAGCCGCGGCCGGTCATCGCCGGCAAGGCCATGAACGGCTGGACCTCCGTGCTGGCGAGCGCGCCGCCGCTCCCCGTGCCGGTGCTCCGCAAGGTCTACGCGGACGCCGGCGTCTGGCTTTACACCGACGGCGGCGACGGGCTGGAGGTGAACGCCTCGTGGATCAGTCTGCACGCCGCCACCACGGGCACCAAAACCATCAGGCTGCCACGCCCCGAACCCGTCTACGACACGGGAGCCGACCGGCTGGTCGGGACCGGCGTCACCACCGCGCAGTTCACCCTCAACAAAGGCGACACTCTTCTTCTCACCAGGAGCAACCCGCTCGTGCGCGGCGGCGTACGCTTCGACTTCGAGACCGGCGACCTCGGCCCCTTCACCCAGGGACCCGGCGGGACCGGCAACGGCATCACGCAGACGGCTGTGGTCTCCGGGCGCTATTCCGCGTACGGCACAGCCGAGCGGAACGTCGACCGGTGTGATGTCCTCTGCTCCGATCCGGCGCACATCACGCTCGAACCCCGCACGAAGTACAGGGTTGAGTTCTCGGCGAAGGCGAGCGCCGCGCCGGGCCCCTCCGGCCATTTCTACTTCCTAGTCCGGTCGCAGGACGCCGGACCGGCCGGTGACGTCGGCGTGACACGCTGGCGCGGCCCCCTCGGCCGGATCGTCACCCGCTCGGTCACCTTCACCACGGGCGACCGTACCGACTATCGCCTCATCTGGGGCATGCACCTTGGGGGAGCACTTTCCATTGACGACATCACCATCGCCCGCAGGCGCTGAACCCGTGCGCGTGATCATCGAGACCGATTTGCGCGACGACGTCGACGACGCGGGCGCCCTCGCCGTCGCGCACGCACTGAGCGACGCCGGGGCGCTCGACCTGCTCGCGATCGGGATCAACACCTGCGGGCACTGGAGCGAGAGCGCGGCGCGCGTGATCAACTCCTATTACGGCAGGCCGGGGCTGCCGGTCGGCGTCCGGCACCCGGTCGGCACCGAGATCGGGCCGGAGGACTACGCCAGGGCGATCAGCCGTATGCATCCCGAGATCGCTCGGAGCCGGGCGCCGCGGGAGGCGGTCGGCGTGCTCCGGGCCGCGCTCGCCGCGGCGCGCTCCGGCGTCACACTGGTGTCGATCGGGTACTACGGCAACCTGGTGGACCTCCTGCGCTCCGGCCCGGACGAGTGGAGTCCGCTGAACGGGGCCGAGCTTGTACGCCGCACGGTTGTGCGGACGCTGGTCATGGGCGGCCGGTTCGGTGGGGGTTCCGCCTCCTCGCGCGTGGGCGAGCACTCCCTGTCCAGCCTCCCCAGCGAGCACAACTTCGCGCACGACCCCTCCGGGCTCCCCGCCGAGCACAACTTCGCGCATGACCCCGCACACACCGCCGGCTTTCTCCAGGGGTGGCCGGGGCCGGTCGACTTCGTCGGCTGGGAGGCGGCAGCCGACGTGGTGACCGGGCGGCGGCTCCACACCCGGCACAGCGCGGCCACACCCGTCGCTGTCGCCTACGCGCTGCACAGTGGCAAAGGCAACGGCAGGCCGAGCTGGGACCCGCTGACCGTCCTCCTGGCCGCCGGCGACCTCCCCGGTTTCATCCGGTGGAGCTCTCCCGGCACGGTCTCGGCCGACTTCGCCGGCCGTACACAATGGGTGGCGCACCCCGGAGGGCGCCATCGCCACGCGATCGCCGTCGCCCCGCCCGACGTCCTCGCCGCCGCCGTCGACGACTACCTGGAACGGCCCCCGCTCAGGCCCTGGGGACTCACTGAGGAGCGGCCAAACGGCCCGCTCGTGACAGCCGTCGACCCACAGGAGGTAGAGCACACATGTTGAGAATCGGTGTCGTGGGCGCCGGAGCCCGCAGCTCCCTCGCGGATTATGTCGGGCCCGGCGGCGGCCGGATCGTCGCCGTGGCCGACAACTCGGCGGCCGGCCGCGAGCGCGCCGCACGTGCTTTCCCCGAAGCGCAGGTGGTCGACGACCACCGCCGCCTCCCGGCACTGGACCTCGACGGCGCCCTCGTGCTCACCCCGGACCACACCCACGCGACGGTCACCCTCGACCTGCTCAGGGCGGGCATCCCGGTCTACCTTGAGAAACCGATGGCCACCACCGTGGCGGACTGCGACGCCATCCTGGCGACCGCCCGGGCCACCCGCACCCGGCTGGCGGTCGGGCACAACATGCGCCACATGCCGGTTGTGCGCCTCATGAAGGACCTGATCGACACGGGGACGATCGGCGAGGTCAAAACGGTGTGGTGCCGTCATTTCATCGGGCACGGCGGCGACTTCTACTTCAAGGACTGGCACGCCGAACGGGCCAAGACCACCGGCCTGCTCCTGCAGAAGGGCAGCCACGACATCGACGTCATTCACTGGCTGTCCGGCGCCTCCAGCGTCGAGGTCGTCGCCATGGGCGACCTCATGGTGTACGGCGGGATCGCCGACCGGCAGGACAACTCCGACCGGCTGATGGGGCGCCTGGCCAGCTACGACAACTGGCCGCCGCTCACCCAGACCGGGCTCAATCCCGTGATCGACGTGGAAGACGTCTCCATCATGTCCATGCGGCTTGGGAACGGTGTGCTCGCCAACTACTCCCAATGCCACTTCGCGCCCGACTACTGGCGGAACTACACCGTGATCGGAACAGAGGGGAGACTGGAGAACTTCGGCGACTCTGACGGCGGGGTCGTACGGTTGTGGAACTCCCGCTCGGAGTACAACGGCGCGGGAGACCGGGTCATACCGATCCCCACGGGAGAAGGCACCCACGGTGGGGCGGATGTGGCGATCGTCGAAGAGTTTCTCGGCTTTCTCCTCGGGAAGCGTGCGCTCGCCACCTCACCGGTCGCCGCCCGCGACAGCGTGGCCGCGGGTGTCGCTGCCACAACGTCCCTGCGCTCGGGCTCCGCGCCGCAGGTGGTGCCGGCGGTCGCCCCGGACGTGCGCGCTTACTTCGACGCGGGACAACCTTGACAGGCTCCCTGCCGCCGACGGCCACCTCGGTGCCGGCGGAGGTTCGGAGGCCGTTCGCGGTGATTCCAGACAGGAGAGTGGTACGATATCTGGTACCGCGCCTAAAGGGAGGCTCCTGATGTCCATCAACGCAAGTGAAGCCCGGCGCAGGCTGTTCCCGCTCATCGACGAGGTGAACGACAACGGTGCGGCCATAGAGATCGTGGCCAAGAACAACCGCGCCTATCTCGTGCCCGCCGCGGAATACGAGGCGCTGGCGGAGACCGCTCATCTTCTCCGCTCCCCGGCCAACATGCGCCGCCTCATCGCGTCCTACCTGAATGCCGTGGAAGGCCGGCATGAGATCCGCGACCTCATTGACCCCGCCGCACAGCAGTGAAGCTGTCCTTCACTCCTGAGGGCTGGGAGGACTACACCTCCTGGCTTTCCGCCGACCGGCAGGTCCTCAAACGGATCAATCGGCTCATCGAAGACGCCCTACGCGACCCATACGGAGGCATCGGTAAACCCGAACCTCTCAAACACGCGCTCCAAGGAGCGTGGTCCCGTCGCATCACCGAGGAACACCGCCTCGTCTACCTGCCTCGCGACAACCAACTGATCATGCTCCAGGCGCGCTATCACTACTGAGCGCTCATGCTGCCCCTTTGAACGCATCGGTTAGCGCGATCCGAAAGCAAGGTTGGGTAGTGGCCTTGGTTTGACGGACCGTTGTCACCGGCCTCCGGGGGCGATCAGGCCGCTCTCGTAGGCCACGACCACCAGTTGGGCCCGGTCGTGGGCGTCGAGTTTGGCCATGAGGTGTCTGATGTGGGTCTTGACGGTGGCGACGCGCAAGTCCAGGTAGGTGGCGATGCGGCGGTTGTCCCAGCCGCGGCCGGCCAGTGTCAGTACCTGCCGTTCCCTGGGGGTCAGCGTGGCCAGGTCGCCGATTTCCGGGGCGCCGGGGTCGGGGCGGCGGGCGAATTCGGCGATCAGGCGGGCCGCCACGCCAGGGTCCAGGGATGCCTGGCCCGCCGCGACCTGCCGGATGGCGGTCAGCAGGGCTTCTGGTGGGGCGTCCTTGAGCAGGAAGCCGGCCGCGCCGGCGCGCAGGGCGGCGTGGACGTGTTCGTCGAGGTCGTAGGCGGTCAGCACCAGCACTTTCACCCCGGCAGGGACCAGGGTGCGGGTGGCCTGGATGCCGTCCAGGCCGGGCATGCGCACATCCATGAGCACCAGGTCGGGTCGCAGGGCCAGGCCCAGCTCCACCGCTTCCCGGCCGGTGGCGGCCTCTCCCACGGTGACCAGGTCCGGGGTGGAGTCGATCAGCAGGCGGAAGCCCGCACGAAGCAGCGGCTGGTCGTCGGCCACCAGCACGGTCGTCATCGGGCCTGTCCCGACGTCGGAAATCGGGTTTGTCCTGCTATCGGGAAACGGGTCTCTCCTGCCATCGGGAATCGGGCTTGTCTTCCCATCGGGAAACGGGCGTGTACGGCGAAGCCGCCCGTGGGCCGTGCGCCCGCGCTGAGGCTGCCGCCGAAGGACTCGGCGCGTTCCCGCATGCCGAGCAGGCCGAACCCGGGGGGCCCGTGGCCGGCTGTTCGCCCGTCGTCGACAACACGCAGATCCAGCTCGCCTTCGGGGGTCAGGGTCAGGGATACGTCGCACCGGGTGGGCGCGGCGTGCCGTACCACGTTGGAAAGCGCCTCCTGGGAGATGCGGTAGACGGTCAGCGCCAGTGCGTCCGGCACCCGCAGGCCGGGCTCGACCCTCAGGTCGACCTCCACTCCCGCCTCCCGCGCTCGTGCGGCCAGGTCGGGCAGTGCCTCCAGGCTGAGGGGTTCGGGCGCGGGCGTTCCGGGTTCGCGCAGGTGGCCGAGGAGGTGGCGGATGTCGGCCCGTGCCGAGCGGCTGATCTCCCCGATCAGCGTCAGCGCTCGTTCGGCTTCCTCGGGCCGCTCCGGGGCGAGGTGGGCGGCGATCCCCGCCCGGGACGAGATCACGCTCAGGCTGTGGGCGATCACGTCGTGCAGGTCGCGGGCGATGCGTAGCCGCTCCTGCTCGATCGCCCGCCGGGCCGCCAGGGCGGCGGCCCGTGCCGCGTAGGCCCGCTGTTCGCGGGTGGCCAGTCCCACGGTCCACGCCAACGCGATCAGCAGCCAGCCGAACAGGGTCTCGCCCGGCATCCGGGTCCAGTCCGCGACCGCGAATCCGGCGGCGGTCGCCACGAGCGAACCGGCCAGTGCGACTGCCGCCACCCGCCGGGGTTCCAGCAGCGCGACGGCGTGCGCGGCTACCGCGACGGCGACGTATGGCTCATCCCACCCCAGCGCGGGCGCGGTCACCGCGGCGGCCAGGGTGAGCGCCAGCACCGGCAGCGGCAGGTGACGGCGCACCGCCAGCGGCAACGTGGCGACCAGAACCACCGCGAGCGCCGGGCTCCACCGCCCGCCTTCCGCCAGCCAGGAGGCCAGGCCGAAGGCAGCGGCTAGCAGCAGCGCCGCCACCGCGTCCACGGCGAGCCAATGGCTTGGGCGCAGCCGCCGAATGATCAAAGGTCGTGCCTCGCTCACTTGAGCACGATAACGAGGCGGGTTCGCCGGGGTCATCGCCCATCGGGACGTCATCCCGGTGGGGTAGTACTCCCCAGGGAGGACCCCGCGGCTACCTTCCTGGGCTGAGGAGATGTTCGCTCCGCCGTACGAGGCGCCGACCGGCCGGGCCAGAAAGCCTGGACACATGGATCGACGCCTCTTTCTCACCGCGGTCGTGCTGTCCTGCGCGGTCGCCTGCGCCCCGGCTGCGCCGTACACGCTGAACCTGCCCGCCCCGACCGGCCCGCACCCGGTGGGCACCAGGACGATGCGCCTGGAGGACGGCGCCCGCACCGACCCGTGGACGGGCGGCAGACGGGAGCTGATGATCAGCGTGTGGTATCCCGCGCGGACCGTGCAAGGCTTCCCGGTCGCCCCCTGGATGCCCGCCGACGCCGCCAAGCAGTATCTGGAGGAGAACGGCCTGACGGATATCCGCCTGGACCGCACCCATGGGCACGAGGGAGCGCCCGTCACCCGGGCCCTGGGGCGGCTGCCCGTCGTGCTCTACTCCCCCGGCCTGGACGCCTCCCGCTCCTACGGCACAGCCGTCGTGCAGGAGTTGGCGAGCCGCGGCTTCGTCGTTGTCACGATCGACCACACCCACGACGCTGCCGTGGTCTCCTTCCCCGGCGGGCGCGTCGTGCTCGGGCGGAAGCCGTCCGACCTTGAGCAGGCGGTTGCCGTACGCATCGCCGACGTCCGCTTCGTCCTCGACCGGCTGACGGACCTGAACCGGGAGGATGACCTGTACGGATTGCTCGACCTTGACCGGATCGGCATGTTCGGCCACTCCCTCGGGGCATGGACCACCTCCGCGACCATGCTGCGCGATCGGCGGATCAGAGCCGGGATGGGCCTGGACGGAGCCAAACTCGGCGCCCACGACTCCGCGCCGAACGGGCTGTCCCGGCCCTTCCTCCTGGTGGACACCCCCGGCAAGGGCGGCATGGCCACCAACCCGGCGGTGCGCCGATTCTGGGAGAAGCTCAGTGGCTGGCGGCTGCATCTCACCATCCGCGGCGCAGCGCACAATTCGATGGGGGACGACGTCGTGCTCATCCGGGCGGCAGCCGGCCGGCTCGGGCTGAGCCAGGCGGAACTGACCGAGCTCGTCGGCACCATCGCCCCCGAGCAGGCCCAGGCCTTCCAGCGCGCCTACCCGGCGGCCTTCTTCGAACAACACCTGCTCGGCAAGCCCGCCCCGCTGCTGGAGGGCCCGTCCGCGGAGTTTCCCGAGGTCTCCTACCGGCGCTGAGCGCCTTCAACCGAGGTATGCCTCGCGTACGCGCGGGTCGGCGATCAGCGTCCGGATGGCCGTGGTCTCCTGGGCGTTCATGCCCGCGGTCGGTTCGTCGAGCATGAGCACCACCGGGTCGCCGGCCAGCGCTCTGGCGATCTCCAGACGGCGCTGGTCACCGTACGGCAGGCTGCGGGCCGGCCAGGGGCCCTCGGGGCCCGAGTCCCACGAACGCCGGCTCGGCGCGGGCCCGCTCGACCGCCCGCGCCTCGCTCCTGCGCCCACGACCGCACCCGGCACCGTGCCCATCCCGCCGACATCGGCGCGATCACACCCACGACGAGTGTGCCCTTGCTTGTGTCACAACCGTTGGCGCTTCCCGCGGCCTCGGTCTTGTCCGCACCGCAGGCGCTGGTCGTCAGCGCCGCGGCAGGCAGGGTGGGCAGCACGCGGGTGCTGTTGTTTCTCAACGGAAGACTCCTTGCCCCCGGTTGGTGACGTACTCGGATCGGAGGCAACTCAGGGTTCTTCACTGTCCACTTGACAGATCAAAGCCTGACCAAAACCCAACCTGAGTCAGCCTTTTCGGTCATGGCGTTACGCCACCGTACAGTTCGCAGTGCCACAGGTCGGCGCAGACGCGTTCGATGCCCCCCGTCAGGTGACGGCGGAAGGTGGTGAAGGGCAGTCCGAGTTTTTCCGCGGCCAGTTGCTGAGTAGGCGTGCCGCTCAGGAAGGTGGCCGACAGGGTCCGGTGGAACTTGACCGAGCGCGGGTCGTCGCGCAGACCGTCGATCGCCTGGCGCAGGAGATCGTGCAAGGCCGTGGCCGGGTCCTGGCCGCTCCGCTCGGTGACCAGTCTGGTGCGGGTCAGCGGGGAGGCGGCCAGCGCGTCGAGCCGCGAGATCTGGCGCAACGCCTTCTTGACCGCCTCGGTGAACTCGGCGCGCGACAGCACCACCAGCTTCGCGCCGGCGGCGTATGTGTCGGTGACGGGTGGCCTGTTCAGGCGCTCCAGCCAGGCCGAGGCGGGAGCGGCCCGCCAGTCGTGGGCGAACAGGCTGTAGGCCGGCTGTCCCTGCTGAGGCTTCTCCGCGACGTCGGGCATGCCCAGGTGCCGGAATCGCTCCACCGAGTCAGGGCTTGGATCCCATTGCGCGATATATGACCACGCCATCAGGTCTGTACGTAAACAGTTGCCGATCAGCCGCCGCGTGATCAGCTCCGCCACCTGCGCATCGTCGCGGCCGGAGGGTAGCAGCCACACCCGGCCGACGGTCAGCTGCTCACAGGGGCGCAGCGGCGCGGTGGCACGCGCGTGCGCCCACGCCGCGGCCACGACCGGGTCGGCCGCCAGTTCCTCCTCGTCGAGCTTGGGCAGGCACAACCACGCACAGCAGGCCACCGGTTCGCCGGTGGCGGCCCGCCGGTAGATCCGGAACGACTCCGGCCGGCGTTGTGCCCAGAAGGCCGATGTTTCGCCCTCCGCGGCCAGGTGGCGCAGCATGTCGGTGTCCCCGGCCCGCAGCACGTCCTCCCGGATCTCGGATTCCCGGTGAGCGTCGCGGACCACGGCATTCGGCCCGTCGACGCGGTGCAGATAGAACAAGGCCCCCACCGCGCCCGGCACATCGGGATCGGCCGCGGTCCGTATCTTGTCCGCTAAATATGCGTGAATACGGTCGTGCATGTCGGCGTATGCCGGCGAGTCCCGCCATCGGAAGTCCGTTTCCAGCACCTCGCGCACCACATCGTGCGGGAACAGGCCAAGGCCGCTCGACTCCACATACGGCAACCGGCGCAGCCACTGGAACAGCGCATCGGCGTCGTCCGGCAGCACCGCGCGCAGCAGATCCTCGGTCGTCACATACGCGTGTGCGCAGACCTCCAGGGCGCGCCGGTGCGCCGCCGACGGCACCTGCCCCACCACCTGGTCCAGCAGCGCGGCCACCACATCGTGCCGCGACGACGTGCCGTTCCTGACCGCGGCGGCCTCCAGCCGCAGGGCCAGCGGATGTCCGCCGGCGAAGGCCAGCACCGGCTCGCGCAGTTCGTGTGGCACGTCGCTGAAATCCAGCAGGGCATGTGCGTCCGCGAGCTTCAGCCCGCGCAACGCCAGCACCTGAAGCGCCCCCTCCCACCCGGGGTCGGCCCGCCAGCGCATGTCCGGCGGGAACCGTCCGGCGATCACCACCAGCGCACCCATGGGCACCCGCGGCAGGACCCCCTCCCACAACCACCCCTCGAGCCCTTGGACCTGCTCGAACGCGTCCACCAGCAACACCGCGCGGGCGTCGCGCAGCACCCGCTCCGCCTCAGCCTCGAACGCCGCGGGCGACAACGCCGCGATCCGCCCGTCGACACTCGTCACCGCACGCCCCACCGCCGCGGCCTCCCGGGCGAACATCCGCAACAGGGCCGACTTTCCAATCCCGCCGGGACCATGCACATATAGAACGCTGCACCCCTCGCCGCGCAACGCCGCGCGGAAGACCTCCAGTTCCTCCTCCCGCCCCACGAACGCCAGCTCACGCGTGGCCTGCACCCGCCATCCCAGCACGCCGGACCGGCAGGCAATCTCCATTGACATACGCCCAAACCTCCGAGCTCTTCCCCCGGCTCGCCGATGGAACTCCCGGCGAACGGCCGCTTCAGCACAGGCAGGTGATGTTCTGTCTCAGTCCAGCCAGGTGGACATCGCCTTGACGACGGCGCCGCCGTCCAGATCCGTGAGGGACAGGCCGACCGAGGCGACCGCGGCCTCGGAGGTCTGCCAGCGGAAACGGGGTGTGCCGGTCGTCGCCGCCTCGATCACGACCGCCGCCGCTTCCTGAGCCGATTGTGCCCGCGCCATGCCGGCGGTGGCGGTCTGGGCGTACTTCTCCGCCAGGCTGCGGTAGGGATCGTCGGGGTTGGCGAGCGCTGTCGCATCCAGGTTCTCGGTCATGTTTGTTGCGACATAGGAAGGTTCGACCACGCTGACCGCGATCCCGAAGCGGGCCGCTACCGTCGCGAGCGACTGCATCAAGCCTTCGAGGGCGAACTTCGAGGCGGAATAGGCGTCGAGGAACGGCTGCCCCACGACTCCGCCGTCGCTGGTGACGCTGACGATCCGGCCCGCGCCGGACTCGCGCATCGACGGCAGCACATGCCGGGTGAGCGCGGCGGCACCCAGGAGATTGACGTCGAGTTGCCGCTGGAGGGCGGCGTCGTCGAGTTGCTCCAGGGTGCCGAGGACGGCTTGGCCTGCGTTGTTGACGAGAATCGAGATGGGCCCGAAGTCGGCCGCCACCTCGTCGAGGGTGGCCCGGGCACGGTCGCGGTCGGTGACGTCCAGTCTCCGGATCGTCAGGTCGACCCCCTGTTCGGCGGCCTCGGCACGCAGACGGCCGGCCCGGCCGGTGTCCCGCATCGTCGCGACGACGTGAATGCCCATACGCGCCAGACCCACGGCGGTGTGCAGGCCGATCCCGCTGGACGTTCCCGTTACGAGCGCGACTTTCCGATCGGTCATATCGAACTCCTCTTTGGTGCGTAGTGCGAGAGCGGGGCGCCCATGCCGTCCGGACCGTAACGGCCGTAGCCAGGCTGCGTGGGATCACCCCGCAGGTGCGCTGTGACCTGGCCGGTTGCGCCCACGGCTGGATCCGCTTTCCGTACGGCAGAGCCGCGCACGACTCTCTTTGATCTGTGAGAGGTTCTAGCGTCTGGGAGTATGCATCACTTATGAGGCTATCTCAAGGCAACGCAAAATGGCTTGAGTTTTGCGCAGGCATGGCGCGATCGCTAGACCCGCGGCGCCCACACCGGCAGCCCGCAAGCCACATCTCTGCCCGGCAAACCCGTGCCGGCCGAAGGCGGCGGTAGCGCAGGCAGGCCATCCGCGTGCCGGGCATCCCGGCCGGAAGCGGCGCGCAGGCGTCCTCGCGGAACGATCCCGTGGCGAGCCCGTCGGGCTCGGCCGGCGCCACGGCGGCAAGCCGTCGAGGCCCTCTACGACATGGCGGAGAGCGGGCACGTGGGCAAGTCCGTCATCCACATCGCGGACTGACCACACGCTTCTTGACATAGCGTGCACGAAATTCGTGCAATCCGTGCACCGCTCTTTCCCGCTGTCTCCGTCTGCCCTTATTCATAAGAGGTCCACTCTGTTCGCGGGGTCCCCGCCACAGATAGTGAGCACGGCGTCAATGTTCGCGTAGCGGTGAAAGGATATAGATGAAGCACAAAATCGCACTAGCCATCAGCACTCTGTCGCTGAGCGTTACAGGAGTATTGGGACTCGGCCCTGTCTCCCCGGCCACTGCCGGTGCAGTCGCCGCCGAGATATGCGATAACAATGTGTGTCTGTACGAGGACGACAACTACAGCGTATTGGGCGGAGGTTCCGTTTGGCTATCGCTCCGTCCCGCCATATGCTACACCCTTACACCTCAATATAATAACTGGGCGAGTTCAATGCGGAATGGTTACGACCGGAGCGTTTGGTTTTACGACCGAGCAAACTGTGTAGGCGCGGTGGGTTATATTGCGGCGCCGAACAGCTCGGACAAGGATTTGACGAACAACGGCTTCGACAACAAGACCTCCTCGCTCCTGATGTGACGTAACTCCTGCGGTGCACACCACGGCCACCCCGATCCGGGAGAGAAAGATGCCGATCCGGCGATGGCGCACGATCTCAGTGTTGGTGTTCCTCGCCGGAGCGGCCTCCGGCTGCGCGGAGACACAGGCCGACGCGCCGTCGAAGCACCTGCGGGAAGTCGCCGTTCCGGAACCCGGCCGGCAGGCGCGGCAGCTCACACTGCCCTTCGACGCCTACAACTTCAGCCCGGCCGAGGTCATCACCTTGGAGGTCGCCGAGGATCTCCTCGTCCGCGACTGCATGCGAGGGCTCGGCCTGGACTGGCGGACCCTGCCGGGCCCGGCGGAGAGTGAGAGCGCCCCGCCGCACCGCCGCCGCTATGGCGTCATCGAATCAGAAATGGCGGATGTCTTCGGATATCACCTACCCCCTGACCGGCCTGCCGTGGCCGCGCACAAGGCGAACCACCGGGTGCGGATGGAGGCGGCACCACCGAAGGTGCGCGACGCCGCCAAGCGGTGTCGCGACCAGGCACGCGCCCGCATGGTGACGGGGCCCGCGAAAGCCGACGCCGCGTTCTTCAACGAGATCATCTTCACCACCTTCGACGCCTCTCAGCGCGACGGGAAGGTCACCCGCGTGTTCAGGGCCTGGAGCGAATGCATGGTGGGCGAAGGTCTCCGCTATCCGGACCCGCTCTCCGCCGTCACCGACAAGCGCTGGGCGACGGGCCAGACCACCGCGGAGGAGATCCGCGCAGCCCAGGCGGACGTCAGGTGCAAAGAGAAGACCGGTCTCGTGTCGGTCTGGGCCGCGGCCGAGACTCGCCTCCAAAACGACGTCATCCGTGCCCACCCGCAGAGGTTCCCGGCATTGCGGGCGGTCAAGGTGAAGCAGCTTGAGACCGCTCGTCGGATTATCGCGCAAAGCCCTCGGTCTGATTCCGAACAGTAAGGAGCGCCGTTCTCGCTCAGGGTGGAGTGGCATCGACAGCAGCGGCCTCCGCCGCTTTTAGAGGGTGAGCTGGCGTGGGTCGTTGATTTCCCGAGCTGTGGTGGTCGTCTCCATGTGTGCCAGCGGGTCGGCGTCGCTCAGGCTGTCGAACGACAGGTGGGTGAGATCCTCGATGCGCTGGACGGGGACCTGGTAGGTCTTGTAGGCGCCGTAGGAGAACTCCCCGGGCGCCACTTCCAGTCCCTCGATGAGGTGATCCTGGCTGAGCAGGTAGCCGGTGGCCGACAGGTCGCCGTTCTGTTTGGTCATCGCCACGACCTTCCAGAACTGGCGGGGTAGCTGGACGCCGCGGTAGGGGTCGTCGTCGTCGGCCAGGACCGGGCCGGTGAAGACGGTGACCTTCAGGTCACGGGTGTCGGCGTTCTCCAGGATGTAGTCCTCCAGGCCGGCCCAGGTGGTCCGGTTCTGGTTGAAGTCCTTGTGCTGGGGCGTGCAGTTGGTGAAGTGGAAGGTGTCGTCGTTGCCGGCCTTGGCCGCGGTGTGGCGGGCGCCCCAGGCGGGGTCCAGGCGGCGGACCAGGTGGCCGCGGTCCAGCGGGTTGTCGCGGTAGACCTCCTCACCGGTCTGCTCGTCGTCGGGCAGGCGCGGGTCGAAGATCCAGCGGTCGGGGTCGCGGCGGATGCGGACGCTGCTCTCGCCGTCGATGTTGACCGCGGTGAAGAAGGCCAGCCGCCGCTGCCGGTTCATCACCACACTGAAGTGGTGGTAGTCCAGCACATGCGCGTGCCCGTCGCCGGCGTCCCTGTTGACGGCCGCCAGCGGGACCAGGCCGGGGTCCAGCTCCGGGAGCGGCACCCGGTGGCTGCCCGGCAGGAAGTCCGGGTCGTAGCCGTGGCCGTGTGAGTAGTCGGGATCGATCTGGATCGCCTCTGCCTTGGCTCCTGCCGTACCGCGTGGTTCGACCGGCTCGCCGTGGAGCCGGATGTCGAAGGGGGCCGCCACAGTGAGCGTCACCGTCTCCCCCTGCTCGGCCGGCGGGGTGGGGGACTGGAGGCCGATGCGTTCGGTGAACAGCCGGTCGAGCAGGGCCTGCTGAGCCGGCGGGAACGCCTGACCGCGCAGGAAGTCCAGTAGCCGGCTGATACGCACGCCCTCGTTGATGACGCCGCCCTGGTCCGGAGCGGGAACGCCGGCGTGGTGCAGGGCCACGATCTCCCATTGATCGTTGAAGACCGGGGAACCGGAGGAGCCCGGCTCGGTGTCGGTCTGGTAGTGCAGGAACAGGTCCAGGATGTCGACGATGCGGTTCTCCCGCAGGGCGACCTGCTTCCTCTCCCCGCCCGGATGCTGAATGATCGTGACAAAGTCGCCGACGATGGCCTTGCCCTCGGCCGCCATCACCCGGTTGAAGCCGAACCGTGCGAGTTCGCCCGCGCCGGCCTTCACCGCCACCAGCGCGAAGTCCAGTTCCTCGTCGGCGAGGAAGAACCGGCCGGGGTCCAGGGAGAACCTCCGCAGCGGCAGGGGATGTCCGTCGACGCCGTCCTGGTAGTCGAACTCGACGCCGCTCCATCCGGCGGTGGCGGCGTCGCTGAGCACGTGATGGTTGGTGAGCAGCAGATCCGGGGAGATCAGCGATCCGGTGCCGTAGCCGGCAGGACGCCCGCGGGCGTCGCGGACGACCACGCGGGCGACCGCCCGCGCCGCGAGCGCCCCGCCTTCCAGATAGCCGACGGGGAGCAGGTCGTTGGTGTTGATGATGCGCTCCAGCAGGTCCGCCGCCGCCGTCACTGCAGCCGGTTCTGCGGCGGTTATGGCGGCGGGGTCGATGGGGCGGACACCCGGGTAGTGGCGGCTGAGCCGGTCGATGCGGCTGGCCACCCGTTCGGGTTCGTCGGCGCGGGCGATGCCGCCCGGTTCGGCGAGCACGGCGATTCTCCGGTGGCGTTGTTCACTCCTGCCGGCCACCCGTGCCGCCACATCCTCCAGCAGCGCGGTGGGCGTCTCTTCGATCGAGGTCATGCCTGCCCCCCTTTGGCCCTGGTGTTTTCCCGGCTCTCCGGTGCTACCGGGGAGCCGGCGTCACCTGCCCTGTGACGGCTGCTGTGCTTCCTCCCCGGTCGTCTCCTGTCGCCCATGCGCGAGATGGTGCTGCAACTCGATGTGCCGGAACTGGTAGTACGGCCCCTCCGTGCGCAGAAGGCCCAGGCGGTGGGCGTCGTCCAGGAAGTCCATCGCGCGCAGCGGCACCCGCCCCTTGGTGGCCAGGCGGAGAACCGTCAGTTTGTATGCCAGCCAGGCGTGGTGGCGTCCCAGGACGAGACCCAGCAGCAGTCCCACCAGCCCGCCCAGGATTGCCGCCTTCAGGCCGACCTTTGGCAGCACGATCGCCCCACCCACGGCTCCGACCAAGACCCCGCTGAAGATCCGGATGACGGTCAGGGTCCGGTCGGCCCGCCAGGTCGAGCGCGGAGATCTCGCGGTCGTCGTGGTGGTGGGGTGCTCGACCCAGCGGATGAGGCTGAGTACGACGACGAACCCGATGCCGGACAACAGGCCGACTTGTTTCGCGGCTTCCAAAGCGCCGCTTCCGTCGCCTATCCCTTTGGCCACGTACAAGCCGACGATCATCCCCAAGGCCCCGACAACAGCCCCCAGGGCTCCGACGATCAGCCCGTCCCGCAGGACGCCGAGGAGCTGGGGAAGCCTGCCGCGGAAGTGGAAGTCGGCGTGGCCAGGCGGCTCGCCGAACCACGACCTGATCACGATCAGGACCACGAGTGCGGACACCAGGCCGATCGCCGCGCCGGCGTGAGGAGACTCGGTCAGCAGCCAGAAGGCCACCCCGGCCCCGATCGCGATCGCGATGCCGGACCACACCCGGACCGTGCGGCTGGAGGTATGGCGCGCCAGATGCCACCACGCCATGTCGCGCAAGTCCTCCTCGCTGAGCCTTAGCTGGTGGGACAGGTATGTGAGCCAGAGGCCGACCTGCTCGGGACCCCATGCGTGCCGGGGCCGGAAAGGCTGGTTGTCGGCGGGTGGGCGGGCACTCACCAGGGCGGGAATGAGTCTGTCGCACAGGTGGTCGTGGAGTTCCCCCGCGCTGCCGCGCCCGAGCTCCAGCAGCGGCGCGGGATCCACCCGCGGCGCGATGTAGGTGGCGCGGACCAGCCAGAGCCCGAGAGACGTCGAGGTGACCTCGGACAACGCGGGGGTGGTGCCCTCGCGCAGCGCCTCAAGGACCCGGGGCCAGGCGGGATGCGGCACGGGGGGCAGGCATGCCCGCAGATATTCCGCAGCCGCGGCAGGAGCCATGGGCTGCGGCTCGATGACCGCCGTCGCGGTGAGGACGTCACCGATCTCCTCGACGGCTTTCGCGAATTGCTCTGTGCGGCAGGTGATGATGAGTTGATCGTTCTCGCGCATTGAGCGGTTCAGCGTGGTCAGCATGTCCACGCGGGCGGAGCCGGGCAGCTCGTCCAGTCCGTCGATGACGGGCAGCACCTCGCCGCGGGCGACGAGCGTTTCCGGGATGTCGGAGCCGAGGCTTTCCGCGCGCAGCGCCGGATAGTCCGCCGCGAGGCTCGCGGCCAGCCAGTCCCGCAGGTGCGGGTAGAGATGGTCGTCCCAGCGTCCCGCCGAGAGCAGCACCGGAACCGGCTCCTCCGGTTGCCGTGTGCGCAGTAGTTCGAGCACCAGCTGCACGGCCAGTGTCGTCTTGCCGGTGCCCGGATCGCCCAATATGACCAGCCGACGGCAACGAAGTGCGCGGAAGTTGCGCGCCATGTCTGCAATGTGCACGCTCAAGCCGGAAAAGGCGACACTGCCCCTGGCGATGATCTCGGGATGGTCGACGAGTTCGCGGCGCTCGGTCGACCGCCAGGGCAGCGGCATGGGCTCCGGATCGCAGAGCGAGCGCAGGGCCGTCTCGTCGCGCCACTGCTCGATCACGAGGCCGGCCAGAATGTCCTTCGCGGTGCCGATGTCCGCCGACGTCGGCGCGGGCGCGGGCGCTGTCCGCCCACGCCACCATGACAGAAACTGCAGTAAGCCGTTGCCCAGCGTCACCGCGCCACCCACCGCCGACACGACCGCGACGAATCCCACCACGTTCGTCGACGCCCCACGCGATTGCTGGCTCAGGACCCATATCAGAAAGGCGGTGGATGCGGCCAGGAGCAGGAAACCGAGCAGGGCTTCCCTGGCTTTGCGATTCCGCCGCCAGTAGGCCGATGACATAATTTTAGTGTAAGTACGTTTCTCGCGGAGAGGACCAAAGGTCCTCACGGGCAGGTTTATAAACCGGAAAAGCCGACTGCCTCATTCATTCGGAAGATGCAATCGCGTGCCCCCTAGGGCCGGGGATGACCAGGTTGCCGTCGGTGACCAGCATGAACCGCTCCAAGCCCGGCACAATCACGTGCACGGCGGTGACCCCGCATGCGAGGGCGCGAGCCGTACGGCGATAGCCCGTGTAGCCCCGGGCGGCCAGCATCGTGACCACCCTCCGCACCTGGCCCTCGGGGGGCTCGCCCGCCTCGGCGGTCTGTGGAAAGGCGACCACACGCGCCTCACCCAAGAGGCCGGTGAGATCGAACCGCCCGCACGCATGCAGTGCGGGATGTGCCGCCAGCCCCGCCAGATCACCGCGAGGTCCGGACTGCGACAGGCTCTCGCCGAGGGTGACCTGGATGAGCTCGGTGAGCGCGCGCCAGGCGGCGTAGGCCGGACTCAGCGACGTCCCGGTGCCGCGCCGGTGCGGATGCCGGGAGGTGGGAGGCGTGTACGCCATCATGGTCGGCACGCCGACATCACTGGTGATGTCCAGCAACTGCACAGGTGATCCGGTCACATCCTCCGCTGTGGCGTATGCCTGGGCTGTGCTGTACGGGAGTGTCCCCGCATCGATCAGCCTGGGCCGGAAGCGGCCATCGCTCAGGAAGGCCCGCACCAGGAACAGGGACAATGCGTCCCGCTCGATCACCTCGTTGAGGGCGTGCAGCAGCGCCTCGGAGGCGGCCACACCGACGGCGGAGCCGCTGTTGCAGCTGTATCGCACCAGGTGGCTGTAGTCGCAGTCGTCCCCGGTCAGGTCCCGGAGCCGCGCGGCACCGGCCTCGACATACCAGGGGGCGGACAGGAACAGCGGCACAAGCACCGCGCCCTGTCCTCCGAGCGGGCGGTATCGCAGGCAGGCCATCCGCCGGCCGGGCATCCCGGCCAGCAGCGGCGCGCAGGCGTCCTCATGGAACGGCCCCGCCGCGAGCCCGGCGGGCCCGGCCAACTCCACAGCAGTGGAGTCGAACCAGGCGGGGCCGGTGAGATAGTGCTCAACCGCCTCGAACAGCGCGCCTACGCGGGCCTCCTCCGGGCGGCCCTTCCCCATCCCGAACGCGACCGGAGAGACGTCTCCCCCGTCGGCGTACAACCCGCACCGCCAGGCGGTCGGATCGCGGCCCCGGCCCACGTCCGCGGACTCCTTCCGCAGGCCCAGCACGGCCAGCGCCGCCAGCCCCCGTTTCGCGGCCTCGGCCAATGACACCGTGCGCTCCGTTGCGGAGCCCCGGGAACGGGATTTCAAATCCCGATGATCCTGACGCGTCCTACCGCCCGCCATCGCCGGTCATGGTGGACAGCAGCTCCGCCAGCCGCTCATGCTCGGCCTGGGTCAGGTGCTGAGCACGCCTGTCCAGCGACTCAACCGAGATATAGTCCACGAAGTTTCCCATGACAATCTCCCTTCGTGTCCCGTTTATTGTAGCCCTATATCGACAAGACGCCGGCAAAGGAATCTTTCAATATTCAATGACCCCTGGAATATTCGAGAGCTTAGTAAGCAGGCGTTTGATTTGGGTCGGACCGTACGGTAAAGCCAGCGCTGCAGTTCATCCCACGACGAGATCAGTGGGAGTAGTGCTTCGGAGTCCCGCACCGCTTCCCTGTCCGAAAGTTCTGGCACACGGTGATTTTGATCCGGTTGACGGGCCGGGAGAAGTGGAACGGAGTGATGGTCTTGCTGCCGTCCTTGACGGTCCGGGTCGTTGAGTGT
Organism: Sinosporangium siamense; assembly: GCF_016863435.1. Taxonomy (GTDB): domain Bacteria; phylum Actinomycetota; class Actinomycetes; order Streptosporangiales; family Streptosporangiaceae; genus Sinosporangium; species Sinosporangium siamense. Next base: position 8,877 of record NZ_BOOW01000050.1, on the reverse strand, counting down.
CTCTTGTTGTCTCCGACATACGCCTCGTAGACAACCGTGGTGGAGTAGTCGCTGTTGGCGCGGTTGACCACCTTGCCGATCACCAGGCCGTCGCCGTCCACATTGGGGCCGCCGACCCAGTCGATGGTGCCGGTGGTGAAGCCCATGTTGCAGTCGGAGTTCTTGAAGCAGACGGTGAAGTTCTGCTTATGGGTCGCGGCTGCCGGTGCGGGCGCGACCGCGGCCAGAACGCCGATGACAACGGCGATGGGAACGAGCACGCTACGGAACAGCTTTATCAAGATCGTTCCTTCGTTTTGATCGATTGTTCCATCAGATCCCTCGCCGCGCGCGGGCGCCTCGGCACAGGGCACGGTGGCAGCGCGTGACGGCTTGGGCAGCTTGCGGCACAGCCCGTCCCCGCCACGCCGTTCAGGAGTGGGGGTCGGGATCAGAGCGCTGCCCTGGGGGGACCTAGAAGCTATCTGTACGCCACACGACCGGAAGATCCAATGCACAGACTGCGTGGAAATCCTGCACGCCACGGCAAAGCCCGCGCTATCCGTTCACCCAGTGACGATGGCCCCCGTGCCGTCATGCGCACCCGCCAAGGTCCCGCACAGCCGTCTCGGCCTGCCGCTCCCACACGTCAGCCCGAACGCTCGATGAGCTTCGCGGGGTAGGTGTTGGAGTGTTCGAGGTCTTGGACGACAGGTTTCACCTCCCGCTCGCCCCACTCCCGCACCAGATCGACGATCTGGCCCTCCTCGGCGGCGAGTTCATGCATGGGAAGTCCTACCGATAGCAGCCCTGCCGGGCAGTGTGGCGCTCCTCCTATCATGCGAAACGTCGCGCTCGCCGGCGCTGAGGCTCCGGCGGGCCCCGTATACCGCCGCGACCGGTGAGGGATGGCGGGTCATCCGGTGTCGCGCCTTGATCACACGCAAGTTCCCGGTAAGGTGGCCCAGTTTGTCCCCTGATGAGGTGGGCCATTTTGCCGCCCGTACCGGCTGCCGGGAGCTGGTTCAGTGGAAGCCGGGCCGGATGCCGGGACACGCTCCCGGGCCGAGCCTTCCCTATCAGGAAGAGGAGTTTTTGCATGTCCACGTGGTTCATCACCGGCGCTTCCCGGGGCCTCGGCCTGCAGATCGCGCGTGCCGCTCTGGCGGGCGGCGAGGCCGTGGTCGCGGGTGCCCGTAACCCGGACAACCTGCCGGACGACCTGAAGCGGTCCGGACGTGTACTCGGTGTTGCCCTCGACGTCACCCGTCAGGAGGACATCGATCGAGCCGTGCGGGCGGCGGTCGAACGCTTCGGCGGCATCGACGTCCTGGTCAACAACGCGGGCCGGGGCCTGTTCGGCGCACTGGAGGAGAACACCGACGCCGAGGTGCGTTCGCTGTTCGACCTCAATGTCTTCGGGCTGATGAACGTCACTCGTGCGGTTCTACCGGGAATGCGGGCGGCGGGAAGGGGCAAGATCGTCAACATCGGGTCCCGCGGCGGGTTTGAAGGGGCCGCGGGGGCCGGGATGTACTGCGCCACGAAGTTCGCGGTCGCGGGCATCAGCGAAGCCCTGGCGGCGGAGCTGGCGCCGTTTGGAATCCAGAGCATGGTCGTGGAGCCAGGAGTCTTCCGTACCGACTTCCTCGACGAGAGCTCCATGGCCCTTTCCGCCCGGCGCATCGACGCCTACGCCGGCACTCCGGCCCACGACATGCTGGAGTGGGCGGCCACCAACAACCACGTCCAGTTCGGCGACCCGGTGAAGGGTGCCGCACTGATCTACGAGGTGACCTGCCAGGACAAACTCCCCGGCCACTTGGCCCTTGGCCGGGACGCGATCGAACGCCAGAAGCTCAAGATCGAAGCACTGGAGGATGACATGGCGACCTGGCAGGAGAAGTCCCTCGCCACGTCATACGACGATGCCGCCTGACCCGACGGGCTCCCCGGGTCCTAGCGGTTAGTGGGGGTGCGGTGCTGGCGCACCCGGGAAATCCGGCTGGAGAGAAGTAGCAGCCGGAAGTGAGCCGACCGCCTGACGCGCAGAAGCGGAGAAAGCGGAGTGGAGGCCGAACCGGGGCAGCTGCAGGATGCTGCCCCGTTCTCCGCACCCGGTGCACGCGCCGAACACCAAGGCACCCCAAACGCTACCCACCCCCCGCCCTGCACCGCCACCCAAACGGCAATGTTCGAGTCCACCACTACTCGTACCCAGACAGGGGCTACCCGTTGACTTCCCTCCCCCGCACACCGGCTGGGGAGCCGGGTCGGAAGGCGGGGTGTTCCTGGAGCGCTCCTATATCTCACGCAGCGGCTCGGCGCCTTGGAGCTGTGATGGGTTCGGGGACCTACTATGAGCACCATGCCGGAGCACGACCACTCCTCGTCGCCCGCGGTCCATCGCCACCGGCCGGCGCCCGACCGGGCGCAGCTGGACGCCGCGAGCGGGGTGTTCGCCCTGCTGTCCGATCCCACGCGGCTGCACCTGCTGTGGTTGTTGTCCGAGGGGGAGTCGGATGTGAGCCACCTGGCCGGAGCCAGCGGCGCGTCGTTGTCCACTGTGAGCCAGCACCTGGCCAAACTCCGCCTGGCCAATCTGGTGCGGTCGCGTAAGGAGGGGCGGCGCGTGGTCTACTCGCTGCGCGACGGGCATCTGCGCAACCTCGTCATCGAGGCGCTGAGCCATGCCGAGCACAAGGTGACGGGCGACCCCTGGCACGCCTGAGCTTTTCTCCTCCCGGACGGGAATCTCCTGACCTCCTCCAAGGTTCAACATGTGCACATCAATGCACATGTTAAATCGAGGAGCAGGTCATGCTTCGGGTACTGCGCAACCGCACCTACCGTCATCTGTTCATCGCCCAGGTCGTCGCCCTCGTGGGCACCGGTCTGGCCACGGTGGCGCTGAGCCTGCTGGCCTACGATCTGGCCGGAGCCGACGCCTCCGCCGTCCTCGGCACCGCGCTGGCGATCAAGATGGTCGCCTACGTGGGCATCGCGCCCCTGGTCGCGGCGTTCGCCACCCGGATCCCGCGCCGGACACTGCTGGCCGGCTCGGACCTGATTCGCACCGGGGTCGCGCTGGCTTTGCCGTTCGTGACTCAGGTGTGGCAGATCTATGTGCTCATCTTCCTGCTTCAAGCGGCGTCCGCCGCCTTCACGCCGACCTTCCAGGCGACCATCCCCGAACTGCTCAAGGACGAGCGTGACTACACCCAGGCGCTCACACTGTCGCGGCTGGCCTACGACCTTGAGAGCCTGTTCAGCCCGGTTCTCGCCGCCGGGCTGCTCTCGCTGATCACGTACAACTGGTTGTTCATGGGCACCGTGTTCGGGTTCCTCGCCTCGGCGGCCTTCGTGGTCTTCGTGGTCCTGCCCAAGCCGCAACCCGTCGAGCGCACCGGCGGGCCCTTCGCGGCGGCCACCTTCGGGGCGCGGTTGTTTGGGAAGGCTCCGCAATTGCGTGCGCTGCTCGCGCTGAACCTGGCGGTCGCCGCGGGTGGTGCGATGGTCATCGTGAACACCGTGGTCCTGGCTCGCGACTATCTCCAGCGCGGCGCCGGCGACACCTCACTCGCCCTCGGCGCGTTCGGGGCCGGGTCCATGGCCGTGGCACTGCTCCTGCCCCGCGTCCTCACAAGGGTTGGCGACCGCACGGTGATGCTCTCCGGCGCGTACACCCTGGTCGGCGGCCTCCTCACGGTGACCGCCACCCTGGCGGCGGGCGTGTTCTCCTGGCCGGTGATGCTGGCCGCCTGGGCGGTGCTGGGCGCCGCCACCGCCGCGGTGCTCACCCCGACAGGCCGGCTGATCCGGCGTTCGGTCGCGCCGGCCGACCTGCCGGCCGCGTTCGCCGCGCAGTTCTCCCTGTCGCACGCGGCGTGGTTGCTCACCTATCCGCTGGCCGGGTGGCTGGCGTCGGAGTCGGGCATGACGGCGGCGGCCGCCACGCTCACGGTGATCGGCCTGACAGCGGCCGTCGCCACCCGGATCCTGTGGCCCGCCCGCGTGTCTCCCGCCACCCCGCGCCGCCCGCGGCACGCCCCCGGCCCCCGCAGCCTGCGCCACCTCCACCACGCCCACGCGAGGCGCCGGGAGACAGTCTGACCGCCGACACGACCCGCGCCGCCCCTGCTCTCGGCGTCTCCGAGAGCAGGGGCGTGATCTTCACCGTGGCGACCCGGCTTGGATCGACGTACGGCGAAGCCTTCGAGACGGCTGCGCCGTACGGGCCGTTAGCTCTGGGCCGCCGGGACCGGGGTGGTGGCCGGGGTGGACTCCTGGCGTTGCCTGCGGCGGGCCAGGGGGGCGAGGGTGCGCTGCACGATGAAGTATTCGGCCACGAGCACGTTGCCCAGGATGGACGCCCAGCCGGCGGCGGTGTAGATCTGGTCGAACTCCAGGGAGGGGATCACCTGCTTCAGCTGCAAGCCGGCGATCAGATAGACGCGCAGGGTGACCGCGGCAAAGGTCAGGGCATAGTTGCGGATCATCCAGATCCGGTGCAGCTGTACCTCGCCGCGGCGAATGCATCGGTATGCCTTGGCCAACGTGTACAACCAGGCGACCGTGAGGATGTAGAACGCGACCTGGATCGCGAATCCGCCGAGTGAAACCGTGGCGGCCACCAAGGCGGCGGCGGAGGCGATCAGGATGGAGATCATGTAGATCCGGCCCAGCATCCGGTGCAGCTTGGGTCTGCTCACGCGCAACTTGGACACGAACTGAAGCGGCCCGATGATCAAGGCGAGGCCGCCGGGAAGAGCGTGCACCCCCAGGGACAGGTAGTGCAGTGCCACATCCGGGTCGACCGGCACGTTGCTGTTGGCCGGGTCCCCGGATAGGTACGGGGGCACGGCATAGGCGGCGATGCCGATCGCGGATATGGCCATCAACCCCCACAAGGCCCACCATCGGCGGCGGCGGGTGCTCTTGGCGGCGGAAGCAGTGGTCATGGTCAACTCCAAGATTGCTGAGCGCGTGCCCCTATCCGTTTAGAGAGAGGTTCTCTCGGAAATTATGATTGCCCATGTAAGGAAGAAGTACAACCTCTAGTGAGAGATCTTGACTTCTATGTCAGCGTGTTATAGTTGCGGGGCACGCAAGGAGGAGCAGCATGTCGGCAGCAGGTCCCCACACCTCCATGCGGGAACGGTTCCGTGAGCAGGTCCGTGAGGATGTGAAGGCGGCGGCTCTGGAGCAACTGGCCGCTGGCGGCGCTCACGCGATCTCGCTCAACGCCATCGCCAAGCAGCTCGGAGTGTCCGGCTCGGCGCTCTACCGCTATTTCGCCAACAGGGACGACCTGCTGACCGCGCTGGTCATCGACGCCTACCACGACCTGCGCGACGCCCTGGCGCGGGAAGTCGACACCGGCAAGCCCGCCACCGGCGCCGAAGAGCGCATCCGCCGGGTGGGCAGGGCCTACCGCGCCTGGGCGCTGGCCGAGCCGCACCGCTACGAGCTGCTGTTCAAGCCGCCGCTACCGGGCTACGACGCGCACACCGAGCCTCTGGCCGGCGCCGCCAGGTCGCTCATGGCGATCGTGCTGGGCGTTCTGCACGACCTCGACAGCGCCGAGGCTCCCGCCGAGAGGCCCGTGCCATATCCGCACGAGGAGGTGCTCGCCGCGCGCAGCGCGGGCAACTCGCAGTTCCAGCTCGCCGTCTCCCTGTGGTCACGCCTGCACGGCGTGGTCAGCCTCGAACTCGGTGGGGGCTTCGCCGCGATGAACCTTGACGCGGACGCCATCTTCGAGAACGAGATCCGGGTGCTTCTCGAACGGCTCGACCGGGTCACACACTGAGCATCCGGCCTGCTCGCCGCTCGTCGTGCTCGCGCCGCCGCCTCCACTGCGGCCGGCAGGGTGCCCGGCCTTCTTCCGGGCACCCGGCGAAGCGGGCTTCTGCCGTACCTCCCCTAGATGGGAGGCCCGCGCCGGTCAGGAGCGGTGCGCCCCGGTGCTGCAGATGGCGATGCGCGCGTTCTGGGAGCGCGGATACGGCGGGGTGAGCGTCGCGCAGCTGTGCGCGGAGGCCGGCATCGCCGCGCCTAGCCTCTACGCCGCGTTCGGTGACAAGGAAGCCCTGTTCGAGGAGGCGTGCGCGCTATACACCGTGCATCTCGACGAGGCCCTGGATCGCGACCTGTCGGCGCCCACCGCGCGTGAGGCGATCGAGCGCCTGCTGCACTCCTCGCTTGAGCACTTCACGGCGCCGGGGAGTCCCCCCGGCTGCCTGGTCATGGGTGAGCCCAGGCTCGCCGCGCGGCGCGAGAAGACACGTTCGGCGATCCGCGCACGCCTGCGCCGGGCCGCCGCCGAGGGCGAGCTCTCATCGGACGCCGAGGCCGACGGCCTCGCGGCGTTCGTCGACACCGTGCTGACTGGCATGGCCGCCCAGGCCCGCGACGGGGTGGACGGCGCCCGGCTGCTGAGCTCGGCACGCTATGTGACCCGCGCCTGGCCGTCCGGGTGAACGACCTTCGTCAGGGGGAGACCGCGGGAAGGCCTGCCGCTGGTGTTATCCCTCTTGCGGGACGACGACATATTGCCGCAGGCACAGGTCGTGGAAGGTGACCGGGCCTCGGGGGCCCGGAACGTGGTCGACGTTGATGCCGGTTTCGGGTAGGCCTAGGAGGCGGTAGCCGTCCAGGCGGCGGGTGGTGGTGTTCCAGAAGACGCCGGTGCCACCGTAGGCGGTGATGAACCGCTGCGCCTCGGCGGCGTCCGCGGTGAGGACCGTCGCCGCCAGCCCCGAGGTCTCCTCGTTGGCGATGCCGGCGGCCTCCTCGGCGGAGTCCACCCAGTCGACGGTGACGGTGGCTTCGTTGCCGTCGTCGTTGGCCCACTCGTGACCACGGGATCGTGAGGCCTCCGGGCTCGCGACGCGGATGCCCAGCGAGCCCAGCAGCTCGCGCACCGGGGGCCAGAGCGTCGTTTCCGCCGCCCTGTCGATGAGGAGCAGGTTGAGCCGGTTGCAGACGCCGAGCCGGTCCAGACTGGCGCGGATGGTCTCGTGCACGATAGCGGCGTCGGCGCTGCGGGCGATGTAGGCGACCCCTCCGCCGTCGGCGTGGGCCAGCGTGTGCACCCCGTGGTGAGCGGCTTCCCGCCCGAGGAGCCTGGTCGTCTCGCCGCTGCCGCGGACGATCACCAGGGGGATGAGCGACGGATGACGCACCAGCTCAAAGGCCGCGGCCCGGTCGGGGATGCGGATCAGCTGCACGGCTTCCGGCGGCAGGCCCTGCTCCGCCAGCGCCGGGCCGATGACCAGGTCCACCAGGGCCGCGCTGGAGCGCATGGCCGCGCCGCCCGTGCGCAGCACGCCGGCGTTCGCCGAACGCAGCAACTGCGAGGCGATGTCGATGACGACGTTGGGACGTGCCTCGAACGTCGCCCCGATCACCCCGACGGGCCTGCGCCACTCCTCCACGACGAACCCGTCACCGAGATCACGCACGACGCGGCGGCGGTCAAGCGCGGGAGCCGCCGCCAGGTCCTGGAGCTGCGCCGCCATCGCGGCGAGCCGCTGCGCGTCGAGCCGCAGCCGGTCGGTCAGCGCCGTGGACAGGCCGGACTCCGCGGCGGCGGCGACGTCGGCCGCGTTGGCTTCGAGCAGCGCGCCCTCGTTGGTCTTGAGCAGGCGGGCCATGCCGGCCAGCGCCTCGACGATCGTGTGGTCGCTCGCCTTGAGCAGGTGAGGCGCGGCGGCCTTTGCTGCCGCGCCCAGCTCGGTCACGGTTTGAACGACGTCAGTGGAGTTCACAGGCTTTGAGCCTTCTATGTCGTATGTGCGGCTTCCGCCGTACGGGGCTTGGAGCGCCATGATATTCAATCCGCTCCAACCCCTATTGCATAGGAAGGTTTCCTATCTGATACTGCGTGTGCAAGGCGAAACGCACCTGGTTGCCGCACTTCGGAACGCTCCCGTTTGCGTGCTTGACGACCATGCCATCCCCGTCTGCCCTTGAGCAATGCCGTGCGGACATTTCGGCTCTCGGGGGTACTCACGAACGCTCCACAGCACCCATGCCTGCCGCGCGTGATGTTCCCCCGTATTTGTGAAGAGGTCACCCATGTTCCGACGCTTAGTCGCCTCCGTGCTCGGCGTGCTCGCCACCGTGGTCACGTTCTCCGTCATACCCGTCCAGACCGCCAGCGCCATGAGCTACGTCGAGGTCACATACAGCCCCGTGTCGACCGCCGAGTACTGCAGAGCCCACGTCAGCCCGCACACCTGGGTGGCCCCCTTCGAGATGACCGGCCTCGCCTGCCATGTGACCGAACCCGGCCAACCGTTCCGCAGGGTCCACGTCAACCCCGTGGCCGTGTGTAGCTATCTCGACCGCGCCAACGCCCGGCCGGTGCTCGCCGCCCGGCGCGCCCACCCCACCGACGCGCTGACCTGCCGCTATGACACGACCCCGACGGTGCCCCCGCCGACCACCGTCGACGTCATCCACAGCCCGGTGTCGGTGGGCGGCTACTGCAACCAGCAGGTCGCCTCGGACTCATGGATCGGCGTCTACCGCAACGGCCGCTTCCTGTGCCTACGCAACTCCGGCAACATCGACTTCAACCCCTACACCGCCTGCGCCTGGCTGGACCGCCCGGCCAGCCGCCCGGTGGTAGCCGCGATCGGCCATTCCTCCGAAGCCCTGGTCTGCCGTTACCAGGCCTGACGGCGCGACGCACCCTGTGTCCTCCTCAAACGACCTTGAGGAGGACACAGGGCTTTGGTCGCATTCCACCTGACACGATGAGCACCCCACTCTGCCCGCCAAGGGCGGAGATATGCCGTTACCGTTGGACTTATGGATGCGATGGAGGTCACCGACCTCATCACCCGCCCGCTCGCAGACCAAGCATTGACATCCTCCCCCTCGTAAACA
>NZ_BOOW01000049.1 GCF_016863435.1 Sinosporangium siamense | reverse complement strand
CCACGGTCAGAGTCTCGGGTTCGATGTTGCGGTTCACCGACTACGAATCGGTGCTCACCGTGGAGGGCGGCACGCTGCGGGCCGCGCTGGACCACGTGATCGCGGCGCACCCGGCCATGGCGGAGGTGCTCTACGGCAGGGACGGCGCGCTGCGGCGCACCTTCCGCGTCTGCCTGAACGGCGAGGTGCTGGGGAAGGACCCGCTGGACACGCCGATCGGGCCGGCCGATCACGTAGACCTCCTGCTCGCGATCTCCGGTGGGTGAGCCGTGCCGCGCAACTGCGACTTCCTGTTCACGGCCGACGCGGGGCTGTTCGATCCGCTCCAGCTCCACCCCGCGGCGGCGGGCCACATCGCGTTCAACGCCGGCACCCGCTGGCTGCGCGAACACCTGGTCAGCCACCGTGCGCTGCTCTCCGAGCACCGCACGGGGCTCGCGGTGTGGTCGGCGCGGCTCCGCTACGAGCGGCCCCTGCGGTTCGCCGACGCCGACGAGCTGCGGGTGCGGGCGGTGATGAAGGTCCGGCACGGCGGGGGCCAGGTGCAGTGCGACGTGGGGATCGGCTCCGGTTCCGACAGGAGTCCGCTCATGCCGGCTCCCGCCGTACGCGCCTCGCTGGTGCTGATCCCGCTGCGGATCGGCGGCGGACCCGCGCTCGGGGGCACGCCCGCGGTGCTCGGCCAGGACCTGCTCGCGAGGTTCCGCCCCGACGAGCGGCTGCCCAGCGTGCAAACCTCGCCGGTGCCCCGGCTGCGGCGCGCACTGCCGGCCAGGCCGCAGGCCCGCACGAGGACCCGGTTTCTGATCGGCCGCCACATGTGTGAAATGGCCGACCAGTGGTTCTGGCCGACGGCGTTGTCGCTCGCGGCGACCGGGCGTGAGGGGCTCATCCGCCGCCACACCGGTGTGCCCGGCCACGTGCGGGATGGATTGAGGCGACCGGTCCGGATCGTGGACGTCCTGCTGGAACGCCCCTTCTATCTGTTCGACCGGGGCGTGGTCGTCTCGTCCGCCTGGGCCCGCGCCGAGGGGCCGGTCTTCGTGCACGAACTGCGTTCCGGCCGTTCGAGGCACGGGGTGGTGGTGGAGCAGTGGTGATCCTCCCCGCCTACCGTACGGCTGCCGCCTTGGACGCGGCCCTCGGCGACCCCTTCGACCCCGCGGCGGGGATCGGCTTCGCCCGGCTGCCGACCGACGACGAACACGAGCGGCCGCCCGCCTGGGCGTTCGAGGCGGTGGACGGGTGGCGTGCCGCACCACTTGGTCCCTGTGCGCGACGGCGGCAGGCTGTCGTGCTTCGAGAAGCTGATGAACCTGCTCCGCGCACTCGCCGCGCGAGACCCGGTGCCGGCCGTCGGGTACGGATCGACCCTGCCGGCCGCGCTCCCGGTGTGGGCGTGGGGCGAGGCCGAGCAACGCGAGGTCGTCGCCCGGCACATCCGGGAGGGGCGTTCCGGGGCGTGCGCGGTCGGCGAGTGGCTCGGCAACCGCGCCCTGCTCGGCTCTTTCTTCGAAGAAGGACGGTGGTTGATTATGTGCTGGGACCGTTTGCCGGCCATGGCGGGGCTGCGAGCCCCCGCCGCGGCGGACGACCACGACGCCGAACGGCTGCTCGGCGCCGTGGCGCAAGCCGTACACGAGGGACGGCGGCCCTCACTCACCGGCCTGGCCCATGGCTAGGCCCGAGCAGCTCACCGCGGAGTATCTGCGCGGGCTCTTCGCCCGCCATCTGCGGATCAGCCCGCACAACATCGACCTGACGGCGCCACTCGACACGTTCGGGCTGGACTCGCTGACCATCGCCTCCATGTCGGTGACGATCCAGGAGCATCTGGGCGTCGGGCTGTTGATGAACGAGTTCTCCGGCGACCTCAGCCTTGAGGAGATCGCCCGGCGCCTGACGGATCTGCTCCAAGACCTCGACCGGTGCGCCGGGGAGGAACGCGATAGAGGCACATGACATTCTCTTCGAGGCCTGCGTGGTGCGGCCGGCCACCCGGCGGCGCGGGGGTCGCGCCGTCCTCGACCATCCCAACGTGCAGAAGACGGTGGGCGAGATATGGGTCGCCGTGGAGAGCTCCCGGGCCATGCTGCACCGTGCGCTCTGCGAGATCCGCACCGTCACGCTACCGGTGGGGGCGCGCGGCGTGATCGTCGCGCGTCCCCACCGTGTAGCGCGCGGTGGGCGTGCACCGCCGGGCGGTACGGCGTGCTCACCTGTATCGGTCGAACTCCCCCGGGTCGTGGGCGCAGAACACCTCGACCAGGTCGGTGCGGGAGGCGACGCGGCGTAGGCGGTCGAGGTTCGCCAGGCGCAGCCTGTGGTCTTGGGCGACGACGCGCTCGAAGGCGCGCAACCGCATGGGCACGCGGGGCGGGAGGTCCAGCGCGCCGCGGTGGAAGTAGGAGTCGCCGGCGTGCACGAGCCAGCGCCCCTCCACCGGAACCGCGACCGCCGTGTGGCCCCGGCTGTGCCCGGGAAGGGGGATGAGCGCGAGGTCGTCCAGGCCGTCGATGGGCCGGACGGCGGGCAGCCCGAGCCACGCCTCCCCGGTGTCCTCGTAGGTCGCCCACGCGGGGCCGTGCGCCCACTGCGACGCGCGGTAGCGCCGCGCCTCGGCGGCGGTGGACGGGCGGGTGGCGGCCTGGAGCTCGGCGGCATGCACGTGCACGGTCGCCCAGGGGAAGTCGGGCAGGCCGCCCGCGTGGTCGAAGTCGAGGTGGGTGAGCACGATGTGGCGGACGTCGCGCGGGTCGTGCCCGAGCGCGCGCACCTGGTGCGACGCCGCCTCCTCGAAGGTCAGGGCCGGGCGCAGCATCTGCCGTACCAGGGGGTCGAGACGTCTCTTGGCGGCCTCACCGGCGCCGAAGCCGGTGTCGACCAGCACCAGGCCGGCGGAGGGGGTCTCGACGAGCAGGCAATGGCACACCATGGTCGGCGTGCCGACGATGCGCATGGAACCGCAATTAAGGTGATGGATCTTCACGCAGACATGCTCCCGAATCGGGTACGGCTATCGCCATCCTTGTGAAGGTGTCACACGATAAGCTCCGCGGCGTGACAAAGGCAGTTAAGATCCGTCATGGCGGGCTGGGAGATATCCCCGTGGTGTTGTCGATGTTCGACAGCGCCGTGGCGTGGCTGGTCGGCGAGGGGCTGACCGGGCAGTGGGGCGACCAGCCGTTCTCCCTGCAACCGGAGCGGATCGAGATGGTGACGGCCTTCGCCTCCGGGGACGGCATGCGCATCGCCGAGGTTGACGGCAGACCGGCGGGATGTGCCGCGCTGGGCGAGCCACTGGAGTATGTGGAGCCCGCCGGCGAACCGGAGCTGTATGTCCGGTGGCTCGTGGTCGACCGCGCGTACGCGGGACTCGGGGTGGGCCATGCGCTGCTGGACCACGCCGCAGAGGAGGCGGCGGCGGCCGGGGTGGGGTTGTTGCGGCTCGACTGTTACGCGGGGGGCGGGGGACGGCTGATGGCGTATTACGAGTCGGTGGGCTTCGCCCCGGCATCGCACTTCACGGTGCGGGACTGGCCGGGGCGGGTGATGGAGCGCCGCGTCCTCTGACCACGGTGCTGCCCCTTCACAACAGTGCTGCCCCTTCACAACACAGTGCCCCGGAAATCTGCGGGAGTTCCGGGGCTGTGCGGTCGCCGGAGTGCCCTACTTGAGGGCGCTGCCCTTCTTCCATTCCTTGAAGGACATCTGCCAGTAGCCCCAGCCGTTGTTCCACTCAAGGGCCCGGTTGGTGCCGGTGATGAGCACGACGTCGCCGCGCTGGGACTGGTTGTAGAACCAGCGCGCCTGGTCGGGCCGGGCGTTGACGCAGCCGTGGCTGACGTTCCTGCGCCCCTGGTCGGAGACGTTGTTCTTAGCGTGGACGTACTCCCCGGAGTTGGAGATCCGCACCGCGTGGTTGATCATCAGGTCGTAGTACCCGGGATCGCCCTTCTTACGGTTCGGCGAGATCATCCGCTCGGGGTTGCGCTTGTCCATGGTCAGGTGCACGCCACTTGTCGTGGTGTACTCGCGCGTGGTGGCCCGGCCGGCGCTGATGAGCATGCGCTGCACGGTCTTCCCGTCGCGCTTGACGGTCATGGTCTTGCTGCGCGTGTTGACCGTGCTGATCTGGCGGGCGCCGATCCTGATCGTGCTCTTGTGGTCCTTGACGCCGAAGCTGCCGCCGCCGGCGTGCAGCCCGGTGAGGTCGGCGCTGAAGACGACCTTCTGGTGCGCCGGCCAATACTTCGCCGTCCGGTAGATGACCTTGGTGTCGTCGACCCACCGCCAGGCGCCGCGCACCGGCTTCTGCGCCTTGACCTTCAACTCCTTCTCCACCGCGGCGCGGTTTTTGACCGGGGCGTTGAAGGTGACGATGATCGGTGCCCCCACACCGACCTTCTCCCCCTTCACCGCCGGTGTCACATCGATGATCGACAACTCCGACTTCGGCTTCAACGTGGTGAACGAACTGGTCGCCGTGGCCGGTCCGCCCTGGCCGGTCGCCGTGGCCGACACCTTGTAGCCCGTCGAAGGCCGCATCCGCTCCTTGGACTCCCAGCGCGTGCGGGCCTCGTCGAATTCCCCTTCCAGGGTCTTCCCACCGGCCTGCACCACGACCTCGTCCAACGCGCCACCGGTCGCGGAGACCACGACGGGCTTGTCCGGCCGCACCTTGTCGGTGCCCTCGGCGGGGCTGATCGTGATGGTCGGCGCGGCCGGCGTGGTGGCCTTCGACTCCGCGGCGGCGTTCTTGGTGCTCCCGTCCGCCGAACACGAAGCTGTCAACACAACAGCGGTTGCAGCGGCCAGTCCTGCCAACGGCAGCCGCAGTCGCTGGTCAAGCGTAAGCATGGTTCACTCCCCCATAACAGCAAAGTGCATTCAAAAACCTTAATAGGCGAGCTAAGTAGAGTGCACATTGTTTGGGTGAGTTCGAGCACATTACCGCTGGTGCCGGGCGTGATCGGGGGGTCACGATCCGGTCAAGACGCCATCGGAAGGCCGAGAAAGAGCGCGGAGTACGTTTTCACCCTCCGTGACGACGCCGTCTCACCTGTCTGGACCAGGGCGGTCATGTACGGCGAAGCCGCTTCGATATCGTGTGACCCCGGCCGGGAAAATCACCCGCAAATGGTTACCATTTCCCATTGCCTCCGCACGTGAGAAAGCCGCGGGCGACCTCCCCGCGGCCCCGGCGAATGGGTGCGCGTTAAGCGGCGAAGCCATCCAGAGCGGCCACGATCTCGGTGCACATCGTGGGGCTGCCGGTGTGCCCCGGATCCTCCCCCACGACGAGCCGCGCTTAGGCCAGATCCCACGCGACCTCCGGCGGCCTGCCCAGATCGAACCGCCCGTAATCAGCACCGCGGGGATCCCCGCCGGCTTGTGCGCGTCGCGCAGTAGGACCTCCTCCTCCAGCCAGACGCCGAGGGAAAAGTAATGCGTACAAATCCTCACAAAGGCCACCAGGTCATCTGGCGGACGTTCACTGCAGGCGCCGGGCGAGCCGTTGACCTCCATCGAGATCACCGTGTCCTCCCAGGTCACCCAGCCGGGTACGGCTTTCGCCCGCACAGCCGGATCCCGGTCCCCGGCCGGCCGCGCGTAGGCGGCGAGCAGATCGCCGTCACGGTCCGGCGCGGGAAGCCCGTCACGGAAGCGCCCCCACTGCTCGGGGAGGAACCTGCCGACGCCCCGTTGGAGCCATTCGAGATCGCTGCGGCGCGACATCGTGACACCGGCGATCACGAACTCCGACATCCGCCCGGGACGGGCCTGGCCGTAGGTGCCCCACGAACCGCCGTAGAGCAGCCGGCGGTCGGCGCCCGGATGCTCGCGCAGCCGTGAGCCGCCCCTCCGCTCGGACGATAAGGCGGCCCGGGAGTGGCGGCCGTCATACCGATCAGGTCATGTGGCGGCCCGGAAAGGCGGGCCGCCACTCGGTCAGGTCACAAGGCGGGCAGGGAAGCCGCCGGTGGCTCACACCGCCAGGACGCCCCGCCCGACCGACCGGCCCAGGCGTGCGGAGGTCACGCCGCCAGAATGTCACCCGCCCAAACAGGCGGGCCTCACACCGCCAGGACACCCCGCCGGGCCGGCCGGCCCCACCGGCCGGGCGGCCCTCATGTGCGCACCGGTCACGGCGGACGTGGCGACGCCCCGGCGCCCGGGGCAAGGCGGCTTCCGCCGTACCCTCCGGCGGCGTCAGGCCTCCAGGGAGAGGCGGTGGGTGAGGCCCGTGTGGCGGCGGCCGGCGCCCTTGGTGCGGACGGCCTGGCCGAGGGCGCGGCGGGAGCCGACGATGACGACGAGTTTCTTGGCGCGGGTGATCGCGGTGTAGAGGAGGTTGCGTTGCAGCATCATCCAGGCGCTGGTGGCGAGGGGGATGACGACGGCGGGATATTCGCTGCCCTGTGAGCGGTGGATGGAGACGGCGTAGGCGTGGGCGAGTTCGTCGAGTTCGTCGAAGGCGTAGTCGACAAGCTCGTCCTCGTCGGTGCGGACGGTGAGGGCGTGGTCGTCGGGGCGCAGGCCGACCACCACGCCCACGGTGCCGTTGAAAACCCCGGCGGCGCCCTTGTCGTAGTTGTTGCGGAGCTGGGTGACCTTGTCGCCGACGCGGAACACGCGGCCGCCGTACCTTCGTTCGGGCATGCCCTCCCGTGCGGGGGTGAGGGCCTCCTGGAGGATCAGGTTGAGGTTGCCCGCGCCGGCCGCGCCCCTGTGCATGGGGGCGAGCACCTGGACGTCGCGGCGCGGGTCCAGGCCGAACTTCCGGGGGATGCGCCGGGCGACGACGTCGACGGTGAGGGCGGCGATCTCGTCGGCGTCCTCACAGGGGAACAGGAAGAAGTCGGGGAAGCCGCTGGTGTGCGGGGACAGGCCGGTGTTGACGCGGTGGGCGTTGACGACGACGCCGGACTGCTGGGCCTGGCGGAAGATCTGGGTGAGCCGGACTCGCGGGATGTGCCCGGCGGCGAGCAGGTCGCGGAGGACCTCGCCCGCGCCGACGGAGGGAAGCTGGTCGACGTCGCCCACGAAGAGCAGGTGGGCGCCGGGCCCGACCGCCTTGACGAGGCGGTTGGCGAGCAGGAGGTCGAGCATCGAGGACTCGTCGACGACGACCAGGTCGGCGTCGAGGGGGTTCTCGCGGTTGTAGAGGGCGTCGCCGCCGGGGCGGAGTTGCAGCAGGCGGTGTACGGTGACCGCCTCGTGGCCGGTGAGCTCCGCCAGGCGTTTGGCCGCCCGCCCGGTGGGGGCCGCGAGGATGACCTTCGCGCCCTTGGCGCGGGCCAGGGTCACGATGGAGCGCACGGTGAAGCTCTTGCCGCAGCCGGGCCCGCCGGTGAGGACCGCGACCTTGGTGGTGAGGGCCAGGCGCACGGCCTGCGCCTGCTCGTCGGCGAGGTCGGCACCGGTGCGCTCGCGCAGCCAGGCCATGGCCTTGTCCCAGTCGACGCCGGCGAAGGACGGCAGCCGGTCGGCCCGGGTGTCGAGCAGGTCGAGCAGGGCCGAGGCGAGCGATCGTTCGGCGCGGTGGAAGGGCACGAGATAGACCGCGGGCACGGTGCCCTCGGCGACGGGGATCTCCTCGCGCACCACGCCCTCCTCCGCGGCGAGTTCCTCCAGGCAGGCGGACACGAGGGCCGGGTCGACCTCAAGGATCTTGACGGCGTCGGAGACGAGGTTGGGCACCGGGAGGTAGCAGTGGCCGTCGTCCGCCGCCTCGGAGAGTGTGTGGCGGATGCCCGCTTTGACGCGCTCGGGGCTGTCGTGGGGAATGCCGACGGCCTGGGCGATGGTGTCGGCGGTCTTGAAGCCGATGCCCCAAACGTCGGCGGCGAGCCGGTAGGGCTCGGAGCGGACGACGCCGATCGAGTTCTCGCCGTATTGCTTGAAGATGCGCACCGCGATGGAGGTCGTGACGCCGACGCCCTGCAGGAAGATCATCACCTCTTTGATGATTTTCTGCTCCTCCCACGCAGCGGCGATCATCTTTGTGCGCTTGGGCCCCAGGCCGGGCACCTCGACCAGCCGCTTGGGCTCCTCCTCGATCACGCGCAGCGTGTCGGCCCCGAAGTGCTCGGTGATGCGCTCGGCCATCTTGGGCCCGATCCCCTTGATCAGCCCGGACCCGAGGTAGCGCTGGATGCCCGTCACCGTGGCCGGCAGCACGGTGGCATAGGACCACACCTCGAACTGCCTGCCGTATCGCTGGTGGGTGATCCATCTCCCGGTCAGCCGCAGCGACTCCCCCACCTGCGCGCCGAGCAGCGGCCCGACGACCGTCACCAGTTCGTTGCCCGACCTTTCGGTCGCGACTCTGGCGATCGTGTAACCCGTCTCCTCGTTGGCGTAGGTAATGCGTTCAAGAACGGCGGAAAGACTCGTGCCGGCACCCCTGGGTTGCTCCTCTGACACCGACCCCAACCTCCCCACTGATCCACCGGCGCCGGGGCGGGGCCGCGGCGGTGGACGCTTCTTAGTCGATCACCACTCACGCCTGGTATATACGACGCGCCAGACGTTTCCGACCCCGTAGGTGCAAGTTGTTGTGAGCGGGAGTGCTCTCCGCGCCGGACGGCCGCCACCGGCGGCCCCCGAGCACACCTTCACCGTATGCCCGCGACCAGGCCCGATACGCGACCGGAACCCAGGGGATAAGAACCCGGCCCCTTGCATATGCGGGTTCCGCGCGACACTCGCATCGTACGGCGGAAGCCGGCCCCTGGGCCGGGTAAGCGGCAGGCGGGACAGGGGGTCCGCCGAGCCCGCGTGGTCCCGCGTGTGACCTGCCTGGATCGAACCCGGTGTGCCGAGAGGGGTGGGAGGGAAAGGCGTGCAACCGATGTGGTGCGGGGCGAACTCCCGGGATTATCGGCTACGGCCCAACCCGGACTCCGGATTCGGTGAAGCACTTTCCCGGTATTATTGCATGTCACCTTTGCGAAGGGTTACCCGGCGAGGCATTCCGCGCACCGGTTCGCGAGAGTTCCTCACACTGTGGCGGGAATCCTCAGGACGGCCCGGCCGCACCCCGGCGCTGCACTCGTCCGGCTGAGCGGGATTCGGGAAAGCAGCCGGAGGATGGGAAGGTGTCCGCTATATTTTCCGCGGACGCCCCGGGCGCCGTTCCCATTTCGCCATGAACTCCTGCACGCCCGCCAAGGTGAACACCGGGCCGGTCGCCAGCCTCGCCAGGGGGGCGGGGAAAATATCGTGGGTCTCGGCGATCTCACGGGCACGCTGGCGGGAGAAACCGAACATCGCCGCGATCTCCACATAACCCACGAGAAATGGCGCGGCGCCCGCGAGGGATTCCTTGTCTTTGCCAACGGTCACGCCCAGAAATGGCAGGACGTCGCCGAGAACCTCGCGTGCGGCGTCGGTGAGCACCGAGGACGCCTCGGTGACCGCCGCGTCCCAGTCGGGGGCCCGCACCCGGAAGGTGATGGTCATGCAGCGTGTCTTCTCGTCGTCGGCTATGGCGGCGAGGCCGGGCAGAGTCCTGATGAGCTGATCGCGCTCCTCCGCGGCAAGGGGCTCCTTGGTGATTGAGGCGGCCTCAACGTGCCAAGACTGCATGCTGCCGACATCCTTTCCTGGCGCACCGTGAAAGTTTTCAAGGATGCGACTCGGGCCCGTACCCTCGTCACGCAAGCGGATCATCTCACACACATCTATCTACGGCAATAATTATTGCTGATAAATGCGGGCACAGACGGCAATGACCGGCCTTTGGGCCATGTATGCGCTCGGACAAGGACGTGCGAAAGCCGTACCGGCTTTCGGTGACTTCTCCGTACAAGGACTGTAGTGGCGCGTGTGGAATCCGTAGCCTCGCCGCCGAGCGCTATGCCGCGTGACAATCCGTATCAAGGCGAACCGTCAGCGCGACCTGGTCCCCCAGGATGAAAGCTCCAGCAAATCTCGCATTAGAGAAGAAAAGCGAATGCAGGGAGCAGCAAGCATTTTTGCCCCATCCCGCACCGGCTCCGCCTGCCGCCCGGGACGGCAGGCCGATCCTGCGCCGACCGGGCGGTCACTCAGGGGGCATGAAAAATAGCTCATTGCAAAACACCAGGGCACGAATCGCTCGGGATCTTAGCAAGGAATAGCGTCCTGGGGTAGACAAGTTGTCTCGCCGGATGAGACCTCCTGCCGCCCGCCGATCGCGGGATGGGCCTCCGGCAGAGGGCGGGCGTCCAACCGCCTGGTCACCGTACGTGACGGAGGCGGTGCGGGGACGGGTATTTCCGGCGATCCACATGTTTTCCGGCAATTGCCCCGCTTCCCCGACTGCCTCGGCCGGTCATCGCAGATGCCACTCTCCCCGGCATAGTTCCCGCCTCCTTCCACGTCTTCACCTCTAGGCGGAAGGCCGGAGGACCGGGCCGAATACCAGTAGCCTTAACTCCCGCGGGCGAGGGCGATTACCGAGCGAAACCAGCACACGCGTTTGCAACGCGCGCGACATGAACGAGAGGGTCACGGATGACGGGTGTCGGGGAGGGCACGTCACGGGCGCTGCTGCGCAGGCTCGCGACGGAGCAGGCGGGGGCGCGCATCCCGTCGGTGGTGGCGGCGGTCGTGCGTGGCGGCGAGGCGGTCTGGTTCGGCGGGCGGGGTTACGTCGACGGGGTGGAGCCCACGCCGGACACTCAATACCGCATCGGCTCGATCACCAAGAGCCTGGTGGCGGTGGTGGTCATGCGGCTGCGCGACGAGGGCCTCCTCAACCTGCTGGACCCCATCGCCAAGCACCTGCCGGGCCTGCCCGCCGCCGGCGAGGTGACGATCGCGCAGCTGTTGTCGCACAGCGGCGGCCTCACGGCCGAGCCGCCGACCGAGTGGTGGGAGCGGACGCCGGGGGTGCCCGCCGACGAGCTGATGAGCGGCATGGGCGGCGACACGATGCGGCACCGGCCCGGGCGCAGGTTCCACTACTCCAATCTGGGGTTCGGCCTGCTCGGCGAGCTCGTCGCCCGGCACCGGGACATGCCGTGGGAGCAGGCGGTGCGGGCCGAGGTGCTGGAGCCGCTCGGCATGTTCTCCACGACCCCGCGGCCGAGGGCGCCGCACGCGCACGGCTACGCGGTGCACCCGTGGGCCGACGTGCTGCTGCCGGAGCCGGAGCACGACGCGGGAGCGATGGCGCCGGCGGGACAGATGTGGTCGACGGCGTCCGACCTGGCGAGGTTCGCGGCGTTCGTCGCCGGGGACGTCGGCGGGGTGCTTGAGCCGTGCACGCTGGCGGAGATGCGTGAGCCCGCGGTGGTGGAGGACGGCGACGCCTGGACCTCCGGATATGGGCTGGGGTTGCAGCTCACCCGGGAGCGCGGCAGGCGGCTCGCGGGGCACACGGGGTCGATGCCCGGCTTCCTCGCGACGGTGTGGGCCGACCCGGCCGACTCCACAGGGGTGCTGTTCCTGGCCAACACGACGACGGGGGTGAGCCGGGCGCTGGTGATGGATCTGCTGTCCATCCTCGACGAGCACGAGCCGCGGCTGCCGGAGCCGTGGGTGCCGGCCCCCACCGACACCGATCTGCTTGAGCTCACCGGCCCCTGGTACTGGGGCCCCGCGGCATATGTGCTGCGGGTGCTGCCCGGGAGCGGCCTGTCGCTGACGCCGGTGGCCGGCGCGGGGCGGGCGTCGCGGTTCATGCCGGACGGGCGGGGGGCGTGGATCGGGCTGGACGGCTACTACGCCGGGGAGACCCTCCGTGTGGTGCGCGGGGCGCACGGGGTCACGCATCTCGATATCAACACGTTCGTCTTCACGCGGCAGCCATACGACGCGGGGGCGCCGATCCCCGGCGGGGTCGACCCGTCCGGGTGGCGCTGACGGCGCTCGCCGTCCGCTGTGCAGGGTGTGCTCCGCCGTACGGCGGGGTGCACCCTTTCCCCTTTATAAGGTGATTTGCGACCCCGCTCGACGGCGAGCGCACCAGGAAAATTACCGGAAAATTCCGCAAACGCGAAGTACGGCGAAGCGTGGGAGCGCTTTCATCTCCGGGCGTTCTCCGGTCGCGCGGTGTGCCCGTTTAGCCACACGCACCTTTTCTGACCTGGTGGTTTATCGTCGCCCCCGGCACCAGACCAAGCCTTATCCACCCCCCGCAGGGAGGAACAGCCGTGCGCAGATACGAAACCGAGTTCATCGGCACGTAATTCCTCATTCCTCGTGTTCACCATCGGCTGCACCGCTCTCGGGCAGTCGCAGCTCGCCCTTCCCGGCCATCGGCGTGGTGCTGATGGTCATGGCGTATGCCGGAGGCCACGTGTCCGGCGCGCATTACAACCCCGCGGCAACCCTGGCCGAGCTCCTGCGCCGGCGCATCGGTGTGGGCGGCGCCGTCGTCTACTGGGTGGCCCAGGTGGCCGACTTCGTCGGCGGCGCCGCGGCGTTCCTCGCCCTCAACCCCGGCGACCGCGCCCCGCAGGAGAAGCCGGCGGCACGCGAGCACAGCAGGCCGGAGTCCACCCCCGCGTGACGACCGTCCAGGTCACTCTTGAAGTGGCGGACGCCGATCGAGGTACCGGGTAAAGAATGGCGCCGGGAATAGGGTTATATGGGAGGTAGGCCGAGCTTTGCCCTACCTCCCTGCTTTGATTGGCGACCTATACTGGCCCTCCGTTCATCACGTGAACAGTCCACGCCCACCCCCGTCCCCTCAACGGCGGATCCACATGTCGCGTTTGACCTCCGTTTGCACACGAAGTCCTGACATCCGCATTTGTTTGGTGATTGAAGTGGCATCGGTGCTGCGGAAACAGCGCCGTGCGCGGCACCGGCGCCCGGTGCCCCATAAGCGGATGACACCTCATCGGCGCCTGCCACTCCGGCAATGCTCGTCGTCTCAGCAGCGCCACTCGCTTCGTTAGTGCCCACCCGCCTCATACCGCCTCTTCACGACATCGGCGATTGCCTCACCAATCACACATATCCGGCAAAACCCCTGCACCCCAGGATGCCAAATGTCAGAAATGCCCCCCGTTGTCGATGGAACGTCCCCCTCTCCGGATTCGCCACCGTCCACCGCGGCCGACCCGATCACACTCGCCCTGGGCCACCTGACCGCGGAGCTCAAACGTGAGCACGACCGGGCCGCACACCGTGAGGCGATCATCGACCGGCTGCACGCCGACAACCGGGAGCTGCGCCACGGGCTTCTCCAGGAGGCCCTCACCCCGGTCCGCGCCGGCCTCTACCGGCTCTACGACATGGCCTCGCGCGAGGCCGCGCGCCTTGCGGGCGAGGGCGGCGAGCTCGCCCACATGCGCGTGCTGCTGTCCGCGATCGCCGACGAGGTGGCGGAGGTGCTGGCCAGGACCGGCGCCGAGCGGCTGGAGACGGCTCCAGGCGAGCCCTTCGACCCGGCGCGGCACCGCGCCGTGGCGCGGGACGCGGGCCCGGGCGGGCATGTCACCGCCGTGCACGCCGAGGGCTTCCGCCTCGGCGACCGCGTGCTCCGCAAGACGGAGGTCACCATCGGCACGGCCCCGATGACACCCGAGATCCCACCCGGCGCTGAGCAGGGGGCGCCGGGCGAGACGACAAACGGCGGAGACCGGAAGCCGCCAAGAGAGGCCACCCATGGCGCAGGCCGGGAGCCGGCACACGAGCCCGCCCGCGGAGGAGACCGGGCGGCGGCAGGCGAAAGCGCACACGGCGGGGAGCGGGGAACGGCGGGCGAGGCCCCGGCGCCGCACGAGACGGAGGGATGAAGATGGCTGTTCACGGGATCGACCTCGGCACCACATACTCGTGCATCGCGAGCATCGACCAGGTGGGCCGCGCCGAGGTGCACCGCAACCAGGAGGGGTCCGACACCACCCCGTCGGTGGTCTTCTTCGAGACCTGGGACAACGTCATCGTCGGCCAGACCGCCAAGGACAGCGCGGCGGTCTACCCCGACGACGTCGTCAGCCTCGTCAAACGCGACATGGGCCACGGCACGACGCGCACCCTCCACGGCCGTGACTACACCCCGGAGGAGATCTCCGCCTTCATCCTGCGCAAACTCGTCGAGGACGTGAAGGTCACCGAGGGGGCCGAGGTGTGCGACGTGGTCGTCACGGTCCCGGCCTACTTCGGGGCAGCCGAGCGCGACGCCACCCGCAAGGCCGGGCGGATCGCCGGGCTCAACGTCATCGACATCGTCTCCGAGCCGATCGCCGCGGCCATCACCTACGGCGTGCTCAACCCCTCGCAGGACTGCCGCATCCTCGTCTACGACCTCGGCGGCGGCACCTTCGACACCACCGTCATCACGCTGCGCGGCGGGGACATCGAGGTGGTCTGCACCGACGGCGACCACGAGCTCGGCGGCACCGACTGGGACTCCGAGCTGGTCGAGTTCCTGGCCGAGCGGTTCAGGCAGGAGCACCCCGAGGTGAGCGACCCGCTGGACAACAAGCAGACCGAACAGGACCTCCGCAGGCTCGCCGAGGACCTGAAGAAGACGCTGTCGTCCAGGATGAAGCACGCGGTCCGGGTGATGCACGAGGGCCGGGTCACCTCGGTCGAGATGAGCCGCGCCGAGTTCGAGTCGGTCACCCGCCACCTGCTCGACCGCACGATCGCCATCACGCGGCGCACCTTGGAGACCGCCCGCTCCCGGGGTGTCACCGAGTTCGACCATCTGGTGCTGGTGGGCGGTTCGTCGAAGATGCCGGCGGTGGCGGCGGCGCTGGAGCAGGAGTTCGCGATCGTGCCGCAGTTGCGCGACCCCGATCTGGCGGTGGCCAAGGGGGCGGCGCTATATGCGTTCGAGGAGACCTACCGGCGGCTGCTGAGCTCGGGCAAACGGGAGCAGGCCGAGGAGATGGCGCTCGGCGCGGGGTTGTCGGCGACACAGCAGATGGAGATCGAGAAGCGCACGATCAAGACGGTCGCCTCCCGCGCCTTCGGCATCGTCACCACCGACAAGCGCACCCGCAGGGAATATGTGACCCACCTGGTGCACGCCAACGACCCGCTGCCGGCCGACGTGACGCAGACGTTCTACACCTTGGACGACGATCAGCGCCGCGTCGCCGTAGAGGTCATGGAGCAGGCGGGCAGCGCCGAGTCCGACCGGCTCGACGACAACAACGAGATCGGCAAGGGCGATCTGAGCATCCCGCCCAACAAGCGTGCGGGGTTCCCACTGGAGGTGACCTTCACGCTCGACCCGTCGGGGCTTCTCCACGTCACCGCGCGGGAGAACGAGACGGGTGAGCGGCTCGACCTCGACATCCAGATCGGCGGCATGTCGGAGGAAGAGGTGCTCATGTCGCGGACCTCGCTGTCTGCCGTCCAGGTGAGCTGACAGGTGGCGTTCGACGAGGCGCGCTACATCCGGGAGGTGCTCGACGCGGCCCGGGCGGCGGGCGGGGCGCCGCCCGCCGACGTGCTGCGGCGCTATCAGCTCACGCCGCAGGCGGGCGCCGCCGAGGTGACCGAGACGGTGCGGCAGGTCCGGCAGTGCTGGCGGCGCTCCCGGCAGATGCTCAAATACCGCAAGGTCATCGACCGGCTGGAGGTCGAGCACACGAGCCGCTACGCCGCGGTCTTCCAGGCCGCCGCCGGCGGTGATCTGGGCCCGCTGCGCGCGGAGGTCGCCGAGGAGGGCAGGCGCGACAAGAAGCTGCTCGCGGAGGCGCGCAGGCGGCTTTCCGACGCGGCGGGCAAGCTGCGCATGCTGCCGCCCGACCTCGCCGAGAGCATCGTCACGTCGTCGGGGGTCGAGGCGCAGCGGGCGCCGGCGCTGTTCGCCGAGCTCGGCGTCGAGGTGCGTGAGCCCGACCGGCTTCCGCAGGCCGCGCCGTACCCCGCGTGGAGCAAGGTCCGTGCGGCTCTCGACACCTTGCAGGTGCCTCATCTCGGTGTGTTCCTGTTCGAGGGGGAACGCACGGGGCTGCGGGTGCTCGGGCGGGTCGAGGGGGTGTCGCGGCGGCTCGGCGAGATCGAGGCGGCGGCGCAGCGCAGGACGCGGGGGGTGTGGTCGCAGCACTCCGACACGGTGTGCGCGGCGCTGCGCGCGGTGGAGGACCCGATGGAGCTGGTGCGCTACGACGTGGTGTCCCGGCTCCGCGAGCGCATCCGCGAGCACCCTTACGACGACACGCTGCTGCGGCACGCGACCGTCGATCTGCGGCTCGACGATGGGGACGCCAGAAGGCTCGTCTTCGCGGTCCGCCATGAGAGCGGTGTGGTGGGCGGGCCGGCGGCGCGGCTGCGCGAGCTGATCGAGGCGGGTGAGGTGCAGGCCGCCGCGGCCTTCGCCGAGGCGCTTCCCGCCGATGCGCTGGCCGGTGAGGCGGGTGAGCTCGCGACCGAGGTCCGGGCCCGGGTCGGCAAGGCCGTGGCGCTGCGCGACCGGGCCCGCGACGAGCCCGACCCCGACGCGGCGTGGATCATGCTGGAGGACGCCCTGCGTCAGGTGCCCGACTTGCCGGGCGCGCAGGCGCTGCTCGAAGGGCTGCCGCCGCGTCCGCCGGTGGAGGTGCGGGCACGGGTCCGGGGTGACGCGGTGGTCGTCACGTGGGAGCCGTCGCCGTCGAGGAGCGGCGAGATCGACTACGACGTGCACCGCGACGGGGTGCGGCTGGCCGAGGCGGCGAGTCCGGGCGTCCGCGACGAGGGGCCGCCGGTCAACGCCCGCACGGTTTATGCCGTGACCGCGCGGCGCGGGAGGGCCTGTTCCCCGGCCGTTCCGGCGCCGCCTGTCGTGCTGCGCCCTGAGGTGCGCGGGCTTCAGGTGGCGGCGGGCGACGGCGTGGTGACGGGCCGGTGGACCGCCCCGGCGCAGGCCGCCCGCGTCGTGGTGACCCGCGACGGCATCGCGGTGCCGACGGAGGGCTCGGGGTTCCGCGACCGCGGCGTGCGCAACGGCGCAGGGCACGAATACCTCGTCAAGGTCGTCTACCCCGCCGGGAGCGGGGAGGTCGCCACGGCCGGGCTCCGCCGTACGGCGTCGCCTCAGGCGCGACCCGAGGCGGTGGCGGAGTTCAGCGTGGAGTCCCGCGCCCAGGGCGAGTTGCTCGTGCGGTGCGCGGAGCCGCGGGCGGGCGCGGTCGAGTTCCTGTCCCTCGCCGGGCCGCCGCCCTGGCCGCAGGGCACGACGCTGCACGTCGACGAGGTGCGGGCGGCGGGCCGCGCGGTGCAGGCCGCTTGCGCGACGGGCGGCTTCCTGATCCGGCCGGGCCGCTCCTCCGGCGTGCTGCTCGCGGTCACCGTCGCGGGCGACCTCGCGACCGTCGGCGCGCACCGCGAGCACGTCAACCTCCCCGCCCCCGAGCGTCTGACGGCCATGCGCCGAGGGCCGGCGGTTTACGTGGGCATGGAGTGGCCGCCCGACGTCAACGAGGTCGAGGTGCGGTGCGGCGATCAGCGGTTCACGGTGAGCGCGGCGGCCTACCGCTCGCAGGGCGGCATCCGGCTTGAGGTGCCCGAGGGCGAGGAGGCGTCGGTCGAGGTGGCCGCGACGGTGCCCTTGCAGGGTGAGCGGGTGCGGGGTCCTTCGGCGTCGGTGCGGCTGCCCGCGGTCGTGGCGGTGCGTTACACGGTGCGCACCACCGGTCCGCTGTGGCGGCGCGAGCTCGTCGTGGAGCTCTCGTCGGACCGGCCGGTGTGCCTCGACCGGCTTGTGCTGGTGCTCAAGGCGGGCGGGGTGCAGCCCCGCTCGGCCGACGACGGCCTCGTGCTGGGCGAGTGGTCGGCGGTCGCCGCCCCGGCCCGGCTGGCGCTGCGGCCGGCACGGCACGCCAGGCCCTACTGGCTGCGGTGTTTCGCCGAAGGCGACGCCGTCCTCGTCGATCCTCCCGTCCGGTTTCTGAAGGTGGACTGATCTTGTTGACATGCCCCTACTGTTTCGACAGGGTGCGGCGGCGGGACATCGGGTTCCGCTGCATGGGCAAGAGCAATCGGGCGGCGGGCTGCGACCCCGTGCCCGACGAGGTGCTGGGCGGATTCCGCGGCGGTGCCGTTCCCTCGCTGCCGCCGGTGTTCACCGCGGAGCGGGTGCGGCGGCGGGTGCCGTGCCCGATGTGCCGGCGGGAGACGGGGTGGCGGGTCTGCCCGTCGTGCCACAGCAGGTTGTCACCCGACTATTGCGCGAACCCCGGCAAGATCGTCGCCTTGGTGGGGGCGAAGGGGTCGGGCAAGAGCACGTTCATCGCGGTGCTGATCCACGAGCTGATGAACCGCGTCGGCGCGGAGCTCGGCTCGTCGCTGGTGGCGTGCGACGACCGCACGATCGAGCGCTACAAGCAGGATTTCGCCCGTCCTCTCTACACCGAGCGGCGGCTGCTGCACGCCACCCAGTCGGCGGCGGCAGAGACGCGCGACCCGCTCGTCTACCTGTTCACGCGCACGGTCGGCCGGGGGGTGTTCCGCCGCACGCGGTCGCTGACACTGGTGCTCTTCGACACCGCGGGTGAGGATCTGCGGCTGCGCGAGGTGAGCGAGCTGCATCTGCGCTATCTCGGCGCGGCGGACGCCGTCATCTTCCTGCTCGACCCGCTTGAGCTGCCGGGGGCGAACCCCGCGCTGCACGGCGCGGCCAGGGAGCGCAGTGCGACGTTGCGCAACGACCCGATGAGCGACGCCATGAACGTGATCACGCGGGTGACCGAGCTGCTGCGCACGCGTGACCGCGGGCGGCTCTCCGTCCCGGTCGCGGTGGCGCTGAGCAAGATCGACACGCTTCAGCCCGCCATGGAACGCCAGTCGGCGCTGCACCGGGCCCGCGCGCCCGTCGGCGCCCTCGACCTCGACGACCGGGAAGCCGTGCACGAGCAGATCCGGGGGCTGCTGCACGAGTGGCAGGCGGGGGAGATCGACCGCTATCTGGGGCAGCAATACGCGAACTACGCGCTGTTCGGCTTCTCGGCGCTCGGTGCCACCCCGCCGGACACCAAGGCGGTCGCGCAGAGCGGCATCCGCCCCTACCGCATCGAGGATCCGCTGCTGTGGCTGCTCCACCGGTTCAAGATGCTCGACGGCACGCGGAGGTAGCCCGGTGGCCTGGCAGCTCCACTACACCTCGGCCGAGGCCGGCCCCACGGGCCGCGCCGGATTCCAGTTCACAGCGGCCTCCCCCGGCCTGCCCGACGGGGCGGCGGCCCAGGTCGCGCCCTATCTGAGCTATCGCCCTCCGCCCAGCGCGCCGACCGCGCCCTCCGCCGCGCAGATCGGCGCCATGCCGGCGGCGATGGCATACGGCCCGGCCGGGGAGAGGTTCGCCCTCGCCCGCTGCGTCTACCTCGGGCAGGACTACTCCGGCAGGTTCGGCAACTTCCTCGGGCACGCGCTGGTGCTGGAGGAGGACGACCTCGTGGGGCTGCGCCCGATCGAGTTGTGGCGGGCCCCGCTCTGGGCCGACTCCCCCGGCGCTCCCGGCTCGGCGCTGCCGGTGCTGGACGACCTGCCGCCGGGACCGGTGCTTGACCCGGAGTCGGTGGGCCTGTGGCTGCGGTCCGGCGGGCCCGCCGCCTATCATCGGCTCGGCGCGCTGCTCGAACTCTCCCGCCGCGCCCTCGTCGGCGGGCACGGGCGCCTGCTGCTGGTCGCCGCCGACGTCGAGGAGATCGTGCGGTGGATCGCCGCGCTCTCCTATTCCTTTCCGTGGGAGGTGGTGCGGCGGCTGACGTTCGTCACCTACAGCGGCGACCCCGCCTCGGCCCCGCAGATCGTGATCGGCACGACGCCGGACGTGTGGCTGCCCGCCGACCTCGACGCCGCGGTGGTGATGCTCGACCGGGCGGCGGCGCCGGTCGAGCTCGGCAGGTTCGCCGCGACGGCGGTCGAGCTGTGGCGGGCGATGAACCTCGACGGCCTCGACGAGCTCGGGGCGTTCGGCCCGGCCGACCCGGAGACCGCGGCGGCGCTGGTCACGCTGTGCGTGTCGGGGGGTGAGATCTCACCCCAGGAGCAGGAGGCGGTCGCCGGGCTGCTCGCGGCGCCGGTGCCCGAGTGGGTGTGGTCGGCCCTCGGGGAGCAGGCGCACCGGCTGGGGCCTGTCCTGGCCGCCGCCGCGGTGGAGCACGGGCCGCCCGAGGCGGCCGACCCGTGCGCCGCGCGGCTGATGCTGCTGGCCCTGCGGGATCCGGACGTCCCCGTCCCCACTCGCCGCCTGCCCGGGCATCACGTCCGCGAGCTGGTCGAGGCCGCGTGCGGGCGGTTGCGCTCCGCCGCCGGCCTCGCGGACCTCAGTGCGGTCCTGCGTGTCGCCGACCGCGGCGACCTGCCGCTTCCCGCCGGTGAGCTGGCCCGCGCGACGGCCGTGCTCGTGGTGCGTGAGTGCCCCGGCCTCGCCGAGGAGATCGCGGCGGCGCCGCCGCGATGGCGGGAGCCGCTGGTGGACGGCCTCATCGACGGGCTCGAACGCACTCCGCCGGACGTCCGGGCCCGCCTGCTCACGCCGCAGGTCCGGGGGTTGCTCGACGGCATGTCCCTGGAGTCGGCGCCGCTCACCCTCATCACGGTGATCCGCGCGTTGTTCGCGGCCGGCATGATCGACCGGGCGGGGGCCACCGAGGGGCTGATACGGCTGCCGCCCTCGCCGGGTGTGCCCGCGGAGCGTGAGGCGGCCCTCGCCGGCGTCTGGCGCGAGCGCCCGAAGGCCGAAGAGTGCCGCCACCTCCTCGCGGAGTGGGGTGGTCTGCTGCGCCTCTCCCCCACGTTGTCCGCGGTGCCCGCGCGGGTCTTCACCCACTACGGCGTCACGGCCGCGGAGAGCAGGAGCATCGCCAGGGCGGTGCTGGAGGCCGGCGTTCCCGACCTGCCCGTCGGCGACGCCGAGGCGGTGCTGATCGTGATGAAGCTGCCCGAGCTGCGGGCCGTCGAGCGCATCGTCAAGGAGGTCGAGCGGCTCACCCGGCTGACGGAGCGCGCCGACGCCGGCTTCGCCGGCGCCGTCCACGCGGCGGCGGCCAAGGTGCTCACCCGCTGTTCCCCCGCCGTCCGCGCCACACTGCTGCGCCGGCTGGACGACGACGCACAGGACTGGCTCCTGGCGAGCTGGCTGGCCGCCAAGCACAACCGGGACGAGCAGGCGGCGCTGCTGGAGATCGCGATCCGGCTCCGCCGCGCCGGCGCCGACATCCCCCGGCTGGCCGGGTGGGCGCACGACCTGGTGAACGGCTGGACGGCGTTCACCTCGCTGGAGGGCCGCTTCAAGAAGGACCCGGACCTCGCGGCCGGGTTGAAGGAGTTCACCAGGTCGCGGTGGCCGAAGTGGGGCCGGCGCTGATGGGGTACGGGCCTCTGATCTTCTTCTGGGTGCTCGTCATGGGCCTGTCCGTCATGGCGGGACTGGTGCTGTTTCCGCTCTCTCTGCTCGCCGCCACGGCCACACTGATCGTGCTCTACTGCCGGCAGGTCGCGATGGTGCTGCTGCCCGGCACGGCGTCGGGCCTGTCTCCTGTGCCGCAGGAGCAGGACCGGGATCCCGCCTACCGCCACTATCTGACCGCCCAGGTCTGGCGGGACTGGCGGTCGATCGTGCGGCAGGCGCGCCCCGTGCTGTCGGGCAAGGCCGCGCAGGCGCTCGCGGCGGCAGGCCGGATTCTGCCCCGGGAGAAGACCGCGTGGCTGCTGCTGCCCGTCTGGGCCGGGGTCAGCGGCGGCATCGTGGCCTCGGCCCTGCCGGTGGCCGCCACCGCGCTCCTCGCCGCGGCCGGCTCGGGCGTCGCGGTCGCCTGCGGGCTGCTCGTCTGGCTGCCCTGCGCCGGGGTGCTCCGCCTCGTCGAACAGGGCCACATGCTGGTCAGGCGCATCCTGCAGGCGTGCCCCTACCCCCGGTGCTACGCGAGGTTCGCGCTTCCCGTCTACGCGTGCCCCACCTGCGACGCCAGGCACCGGCGCCTGACCGCCAACCTCGACGGCGCGTTGTGGCACGTCTGCCGGTGCGGCACCCGCCTGCCCACCTCCGTCGTGCTCGGCAGGCACCGCCTCCACGCCTACTGCCCCGACTGCGACCGGCGGCTGCCCGGCCGCATCGGCCGGGTCCGCGTCGAACCGATGCCGCTGGTCGGCGGGCCCGACGCGGGCAAGACCACCTTCCTCGCCATGGCGGTCGACGCCCTGCACAGCGCGGTCGACGCCGCCGGCGGGCGGGTGCGCCTCGCCGACGAGGGCGACGAACGGGCCTATCGGCAGCTCCGCCGCGAACTCGCCACCGGCAGGGTCACCAAGACCCCGCCCGACCTGCCGAGAGCGGTGATCCTGGATGTGACGTTGAAGCGGAACGACAGGATCATCTACCTGTTCGACCCCTCAGGCGAGCATTACACCGGGGCGAGCAAGGTCGAGGAGTTGCGCTACCTAGCGCACGGCGAGGCCCTCATCATGGTGATCGACCCTTTCGCCCTCCCCGACATCCAGGAGCGGCTGCTCGACGACGAACGCCGCGCCCTCACCGCCAAGGGGGTGAGCCTGTCCCCCGAGCACCCCTCCGACACCTTCAACCGGCTGCACAACGAGTTGTCCGGCCGCGCCGACGGCGGCGGCCAGCGGCGGGTGGCGGTCGTGCTCTCCAAGGCCGACCTGCTGCGCCAGACGAGCCTCGGCGCGGGCGTGGACGACGACCTGGCGGGCTGGCTGACCGCCATGGGGCTCGGCAACATCGTGCGTGAACTCGCCAACCGGGGGGTCGAGGCGCGCTACCACCTGTCGGGGTTTCCTCCGGAGCCGGGGCAGATCTCCCGTCTCATCGGCTGGCTGACCGGGCTCCCCCTGAACGACGCCGCCTCCCGTCCTCCCGAGCTGACCACCGGCGGCCCCCATGCCGCCCCGTGGACCGCCAGACCCCGCCCCGAGGGCAGTGCTCCACTGGGCTATGTCGTCGTACGGCGAAGCCTCGCCGCCGTCACCTTCATGATGTCGGCGTCGGTGATGCTCGGCCTCAGCCTGCTGGTGTTGTCGTGGTTCGGCGTGCTGGGCTAGTCGCCTTCGCGGCTCAGCTCCTCCCAGTCCGCATGTTCCGCCTCGCGGTCCCGGATGAGCCGGCGGACCTTGCCGTAGGCGACGCCGCCGACGATCAGTCGATTCGGCGGGGTCTCCATGCCGACCACCTTCATCGGCCGCCTTGGCGGGGTCGGCGTCGTCAGATGCCTTTGACCCGCCCCCGGCCCGCTGTAAAGACGAGTCGTCTCGCCTCGTCTTTGTCGTAGCGTGTGCGCCATGAAAGCGCACAAGGCCCCAAACTCCGCCCGCCGCAACGAGCAGTCCCGGCAGGCGATCCTCACCGCCACCCGCGAGCTGATCGCGGAGGTCGGCTACGCCAAGGTGACCATCGAGGCCATCGCCTCCCGGGCCGGTGTGGGCAAGCAGACGATCTACCGCTGGTGGCCGTCGAAGGGGTTCGTGGTCCTGGAATCGTTCGTCGCCCTGATCGAGACCGAGGAGGGGGCCGTCGAGCTGCCCGACACCGGTGACATCGAGGCGGACCTCAAGCTCGTGATGCGCGAGACCATGGAGGAGTTCGCCACACCCGCTTTCGAGGCGCCCATCCGCGCCCTCAACACCGAGATCATCAACGATCCGGCCCTCGCCGAGGCCTACAACGAAAAGCTGGCGGCCCCCACCGACGAGGTCATGCGGGCCCGGCTCCGCAGCGCACGGCATGCCGGGCAGCTCTCCCCCGACGCCGATCTCGACCTCATGGCCGAGATGCTCTACGGGCCCCTCTACCAGCGGTGGCTCCTGCGCTCCGGCCCGCTCACCCCCGAATTCGCCGACGGCCTGGTCGAGGCCGTCCTCCGCGCCTTCGGCCCGCGCGCCTGAGAGCCAGGCTGCCTGCCCTCGAAGGTGCGCGGCTCGGAGACCCTTCGGCCCGCGCGCCTGAGACCCAGGCGGAGTCGCCCCGCGACGCAGACCCCGGTGCCGGTGCCGCGCAGGTCGAGCCTCCGTCACATCGGCTTGCCGGCCCGCACCGCCACCGAGAACAGATAAATCCCCCGAGCATGCCGCCTCCCCCTGCGGCCATTGACACGACATGGTGCGGGAATCCACACTCCGGATAAAAATGAACTCTAGTTCACTGAGCGAACGCGGATTCCCCTCATGACACCCCACACCACGGTCGGCATCGTCGGCGCGGGCCCGCCGGGCTGCTGCTGGCCCGGCTGCTGCACAACGCGGGCATCGACTCGGTGACCCTGGAAGCCCGCGACCGCGCCTACGTGGAGCGCCGCCAGCGCGCGGGCATCCTCGAACAGGGCACGGTCGACATCCTGCGCGCGGCCGGAGCGGGTGAGCGCATGGACCGCGAGGGGCTGGTCCACGACGGCATCGACCTCCGGTTCGCCGGCCGGGCGCACCACCTCGACTTCCCCGCGCTCACCGGCGGCAGGCGCGTGATGGTCTACGCCCAGACCGAGGTCGTCAAGGACCTCGTGGCGCTCCAACTGCGCGACGGCGGTCCGCTCGCCTTCGAGGCCGAGGTGCGCGCGGTGGAGGGAGCCGGCACCGAGCGCCCGGTGATCCGCTATCTCCACGAGGGCAGGGAACACACTCGCAGCTGCGACTATGTCGTCGGGTGCGACGGCTTCCACGGCGTGGCCCGCCGCGCCGTGCCCGAGCGGGTGCGCACGACCTTCAAGCGGACCTAGCCATACTCGTGGCTGGGCATCCTCGCCCAGGCGCCGCCGGTCTACGGCGAGCTCGTCTACGCCCACTCGCCGCGTGGTTTCGCCCTCGCCAGCATGCGCTCACCCGAGGTCAGCCGCCTCTATCTCCAGGTCCCGGCCGGCACCGACCCGGCCGGCTGGCCGGACGAACGCGTCTGGGACGAACTCGACACCCGTCTCGCCCTGACCTCCCACCCGGAATGGCGGCTGAAGCGCGGCCCGATCAGCGGCAAGGCCGTCCTCCCGATGCGCAGCCAGGTCACCGAGCCGATGCGGTTCGGCCGGCTGTTCCTCGCGGGCGACGCCGCCCACATCGTCCCCCCGACCGGGGCCAAGGGCCTCAACCTGGCCGTGTCCGACGTGACGGTCTTCGCCCGCGCCCTCATCCTCCACCGCGACACGGGCTCGGCCGAACTGCTCGACGCCTACTCCGGCACCTGTCTGCGGCGCGTCTGGCGGGCCGAGCACTTCTCCTACTCCATGACCACCACGATGCACACCGATCCGGGCCAGTCGCCGTTCGACACCCGGCTTCAGCTCTCGCAACTGGAGCGGCTGGCGGATTCACCGCACGCGGCGGCCGAGCCGGCCGAGAACTACACGGGCCTGCCGTTCGCCACCTGACAGGCCACGCGTCACGGCAGTGCGCGGGTGAGGGCCAGATCGGCCTCGATGGCGGCGGCGGTCGCGGTGAGGGCCGGCAGGACGCGGTCGTGCAGCTCCTCCACGCTGACGCGCCCGGCGTGCACGCCGACGTTGAGCGCCGCGACGATCGTGCCGCCACCGTCGCGGACCGGCACCGCTAGGGAGCGCACCCCCTCCTCCAGCTCCTGGTCGACGAGGGCGTGGCCGTCGCGCGCCGCCCGGCGTACGGCTGCCGCCAGCTCGTCGTGGGTGATGATCGTGTGCCGGGTCAGCCGCCGCAGCGGGAGCGCGGCGAGGCGGTCGGCGGGCCACTCCGACAGCAGGACCCGGCCCATCGAGGTGGCGTGGGCCGGGAAGCGGGTGCCGACGGTGATGTCGACGCTCATGATGCGGGCCACCGGCACCCGCGCCACGTAGACGACGTCCTGGCCGGAGAGCACGGCCATCGAGGCGGACTCGCCGATGCGGGCGACCAGGTCGGCGAGGTGCGGCTGCACGACCTCGGCGAAGGACAGGCCGGACAGATGGGCATATCCCAGCTCAAGCACGCGCGGCAGCAGGACATAGCGAGCCTGCTCCCCGGGACCTACGTATCCGACCTGTTCCAGGCTCTGGATCGCCCGCCGTACGGTGGCTCGCGGCAGACCGGTGACCTTCGCGGCGTCGGCCTGGGTGAGACCGCCGCGCGCCGCGCCGAGCGACACCAGCACGGCCAGGCCGCGGGCCAGCGACTGTAGATAGCCCGCCCCGAGCTCCTCCTTGACGGACCGCGAGGTGTCCACGGCGGCGGCGAGGCGAGGCGGCGGCGCGGGACGGCGCAGCGCCGCCTCCATCGCCTCGACCGTCTGCCGGAGCCGGGGCAGGGCGTGGTCGCGCAGGCCGGCGACGGTGTGCCTGCTTGTGTGGCTGACCACGCTGAGCGCGCAGACCGGCCGACCGGCGGGGTCCCGGACGGGGGCGGCGACCGCGATCAGGCCCGGCTCGACGAGCTGGTCGTCGACGGCGAACGGCGCGTCCGGGTCGAGCAGCGCCAGACCGGCGGCGCAGCGGCGGGCCGGCAGCAGGTCTCCCACCCGGAACGCCACCGACATGGCGCGCCGCCGGGTGAACTGCGCGATGAAACGCACCCCGTCGCCGTCGGGCACGGCCAGCGACACCGACTCGTCGAGCTTCCCTGCCAGCTCCTCGGCCTGCGGGGCGAGGAGGTCGCGCAGGCCGCCGCAGGCGAGGTACGCCTCGCCGAACTCCATCAGGCGCGGGGTGAGCAGCACGTCGCGCCCCTCCGCGCGCACATAGCCGAGGTGGGCGAGGGTCGCCAGCACCCGGTCGACGGTCGAGCGCGCCAGGCCGGTGTCGCGCACCAGGTCGGTCGCGCGCATCCGCCGCCCCGACGCGGCTGCCGTCGCGCGCAGCACGGCCAGGCCGCGCTCGACTGTGCCGGCCTGCTCCATCGGCGTCCTCCTCGAAATCGGCTGCAAGCACTTTGACAGGAGTCGTTCCGCTCCACATACTCGAACCAGAATAGTGAACTTTAGTTCACTCAGCGAACACCGAAGTGGAGCGTCGTGCCCAGAGACAAAGTGATCGCCACTGCCGGGGAGGCGCTGGCCGACGTGCGCGACGGCGCGTCGTTCGCGGTCGGCGGCTTCGGCCTCAGCGGCATCCCCGCCGTGTTGATCGAGGCGCTCCACGCCTCGGGCGTGAGCGGCATCAGCGTGGTGTCGAACAACTGCGGAGTGGACGGCGGCGGCCTCGGCGTGCTGCTGGCCGACCGGCGCATCGGCCGCGTCATCGCGTCCTACATCGGGGAGAACAAGGAGTTCGCCCGCCAATATCTCGCCGGCGAGCTGGAGGTCGAGCTGACCCCGCAGGGCAGCCTCGCCGAACGGCTGCGCGCCGGGGGCACCGGCATCCCCGCCTTCTACACCCCCGCAGGCGTCGGCACCGCGGTCGCAAACGGCGGGCTGCCGTGGCGCCACGCCCCCGACGGCACGGTGGCCGTGGCCTCCCCTCCCAAGGAGGTGCGCGAGTTCGACGGCGTGCCGTACATCCTGGAACGCGCCATCACCACCGACTACGCACTGGTCAGAGCGGCCGCAGGCGACCGCGAGGGCAACCTCGTCTTCAGAAGGGCGGCCAGGAACTTCAACCCGCTCGCCGCGATGGCCGGCCGCATCACCGTCGCCGAGGTCGAGCGGCTGGTCGAGCCCGGCGCCCTCGACCCCGACCACATCCACCTGCCCGGCGTGTTCGTCGACCGGGTCGTGCCCCTCACCCCCAAGCAGGCCGCCGCCAAATACGTCGAGAAGAGGACCGTCATCCCATGAGCTGGACCCGTGAGCAGATGATCGCGCGGGCCGCGGCGGAGCTGCGCGACGGCGACTACGTGAACCTCGGCGTCGGGCTCCCCACCCGCATCCCCTCCTTCCTGCCGCCCGGCGTCGCGGTGACCCTCCACTCGGAGAACGGCATCCTCGGCGTCGGCCCCTACCCTCGTGAGGCCGAGGTGGACCCCGAACTCATCAACGCCGGCAAGGAGACCGTGACCGTGCTGCCCGGGGCGTCGTTCTTCGACTCCTCCCTGTCGTTCGGCATGATCCGCGGCGGCCGCATCGACGTGGCCGTGCTCGGCGCCATGCAGGTCTCCGCCCGAGGCGACCTCGCCAACTGGATGGTCCCCGGCAAACTCGTCAAGGGCATGGGCGGGGCGATGGACCTGATCCACGGCGCCCGCACCGTCATGGTGATCATGAGCCACACGGCCAAGGACGGCTCCCCGAAGATCGTGCGCGAGTGCACCCTGCCCCTCACCGGCCGGGCGTGCGTGCACCGCATCGTCACCGAGCTGGGCGTCTTCGACATCACCCCGCACGGCCTGGCCCCGCTCGACATCGCCCCCGGCGTCACCCAGGCCGAACTGCGCGCCCGCACCGACGCCGACATCCTCATATAGGCCCCGGACAGACCGCACCATCTCCCCGACGTGGAGGCTCCCTTTTGAAAACCGTCTACATCGTCGACGCCCTTCGCACCCCCTTCGGCAAGTACGGCGGAGCACTCGCCGCCGTCCGCCCCGACGACCTGGCCGCGCACGTCGTCCGCGCCCTGGCAGAACGGCACGGCCCAGGCGAGATCGACGAGGTCGTGCTCGGCAACGCCAACGGAGCCGGCGAGGAGAACCGCAACGTGGCACGCATGGCCGTGCTGCTGGCCGGACTGCCCGCCACCGTCCCCGGCGTGACCGTGAACCGGCTGTGCGGTTCAGGTATGGAGGCGGTCATCCAGGCCTACCGGGCGATCGCCCTCGGCGACGCCTCCACCGTCATCGCGGGAGGCGTCGAGTCCATGACCCGCGCCCCCTGGGTGCTGCGGAAACCGGAGCGCGCCCACCCCGCGGGCAACGCGGAGCTCCTGTCCACCACCATCGGCTGGCGCATGGTCAACCCCCGCATGCCCGCCGAGCACACGGCATCCCTCGGCGAGGGCGCCGAGGTGATCGCCGACCTCCACAGTCTCACTCGCGAGGAACAGGACACGTTCGCACTCGCCAGCCACCACAAGGCGGCCAAGGCCCGGTTCGACCGGGAGATCGTGCCGATCGGCGACCTGTCCCGCGACGAAGGCATCCGCCCGGACAGCTCGCCGGAGGCGCTCGCCCGGTTGAAGCCCGCCTTCCGCCCCGGCGGCACGGTGACCGCAGGCAACTCCTCCCAGCTCAGCGACGGCGCCGCCGCGCTGCTGCTCACCGACGAGGCCGGGCTGCGCGGCCGCGAACCCCTGGCCAGGATCACCGCGAGCGCCGCCGGCGCCCTCGAACCACGCCTGTTCGGCCTCGGCCCCGTCCAGGCCGTGCGGAGGGCCCTGGCCAAGGCCGGCGTGCGCGGCGAGGACCTCACGACGATCGAGCTCAACGAGGCATTCGCCGCCCAGGCACTGGGCTGCCTGGCCGAACTCCCCGAGCTCAACCCCGCCCTCGTCAACCCGGACGGCGGCGCCATCGCCCTCGGCCACCCCCTCGGCGCCTCCGGCGCCCGCATCGTCGGCTCAACCGCCCACCGGCTGGCCGGAAACGGCTCCGGCACCGGCCTGGCCGCCCTGTGCATCGGCGTCGGCCAGGGCCTGGCCGTCGTCCTCGAAAGGTAGACGTCATGCCCCCACGCGCGACCACCCCCGACCTGCCGCATACCCAGGCCGACGCCGGCCTCAAGGGCGCCCCGGACCGGCCCCCGGCCGGAACCGTCACCCAGGCCGACATCGACCGGGAGATCGCCGGCCTGCACGCCGCCCACCCGGAAAGCGGTGTCCACCCGCTGCGCGACTTCCCCCCTTACCGCAGCAGCCGCCTGCGCCACCCCCGCCGGGCACTTGTCGCGGTGCGGGACCCGGACGCGGCCGAACTGACCGGCCCGGTCTTCGGCGTCACCGACGTCACCCCGCTGGACGCCGACCTGACCCGCCGGCACCTGCACGAGCCGCTCGGCGAGCGCATCACCGTGCAGGGCAGGGTGACCGACCGCGACGGCCGCCCCGTGCGCCGTCAGCTCGTAGAGATCTGGCAGGCCAACGCCGCCGGACGCTACCGCCACCAGGGCGACGACCACTCCGCGCCCCTCGACCCGGGCTTCACCGGCGCGGGCCGCTGCCTCACCGACGACGAGGGGCGCTACGCCTTCACGACGATCAGGCCCGGTGCCTATCCGTGGCGCAACCACGTCAACGCGTGGCGGCCCGCGCACATCCACTTCTCCCTGTTCGGCACGGCGTTCACCCAGCGCCTGGTCACCCAGATGTACTTCCCCGGCGACCCCCTGCTCGCCCACGACCCCGTGCTTCACGCGGTCACCGACGAACGGGCCAGGCAGCGCCTCGTCGCCGCCTACGAGCACGACCTGTCGGTCCCCGAGTGGTCGCTCGGCTATCGGTGGGACATCGTCCTCGACGGGCCCGCCGCCACCTGGACGGAGGAGGGACGTTGACCCCCACACCCGCGCAGACCATCGGCCCCTTCTACGGCTACGCCCTGCCCTTCACCGGCGGCGGCGACATCGCCGGTGGCGGCATCGTCGTGCACGGTCACGTCTACGACGGCGCCGGGGTGCCGGTGTCCGACGCGCTGCTGGAGTTCTGGCAGGCCGACGCCGCAGGCGGCCTCGGCGGGGCGCCGGGCTCGATGCGCCGCGATCCCGTGACCGGCGCCGTCGCCGGCAGGGATCCGGCGTCCTTCACCGGCTTCGGCAGGGTGGCGACCGACGCGGACGGGCACTGGACGCTGCGCACCGTCGTCCCCGGCAACGGCTACATCAGCGTCTGCCTCTTCGCACGCGGCCTGCTCCACCATCTCTACACACGGATCTACCTGGGCCGCGACAGCTTCCTCGACTCTCTGCCGCCGGAGCGGAGCCGGACGCTGACCCCCGTGGCGGAGGGAAGAGACATCTACCGCTTCGACATTCACCTGCAAGGGGAGAAGGAGACGGCTTTCCTTGACTTCGGATGACGATCTCACCCGGGGTGCCGATCTTGGGCTGCTGTCCCCCATGGGCAGCGCCTGGGAGGACACCGGCGACCTGGCCGTGCTTCGGGCCATGCTCGACGCCGAGGTCGCGCTGATCCGGGCGCGGGCCACACTCGGCCTGGCGCCGCCCGAGGCCGCCGCGGCGGTGGAGCGGGCGGCGCTGGTGGAGCTCTTCGACCTGCCGGACCTGATCCGCAGGTCGCGCTCGGGCGGCAACCCGGTGATCCCCCTCGTCGAGGATCTCCGGGCGGCGGTGGCGGTGGGCGAACACGCCTCCCACGTCCACCGCGGCGCGACAAGCCAGGACATCCTGGACAGTGCGCTCATGCTGGTGAGCCACCGCGCCCTGGGCCCGGTCCTCACGGACCTGCGCACGCTGGCCACCATGTTCGCCGGCCTGGCGGCCGAGCACCGCGACACCCCCATGGCCGCCAGAACCCTCACCCAGCAGGCCGTCCCCACCACCTTCGGCCTCAAGGCCGCGGGATGGCGCAAACTCACGCT
Organism: Sinosporangium siamense; assembly: GCF_016863435.1. Taxonomy (GTDB): domain Bacteria; phylum Actinomycetota; class Actinomycetes; order Streptosporangiales; family Streptosporangiaceae; genus Sinosporangium; species Sinosporangium siamense. The sequence goes on along the minus strand of NZ_BOOW01000049.1, from coordinate 80,409 downwards.
CGACGCCCACGCGCGGGCTCATGCCGTACGGCTCGCGCTTCCCGGGCAGCTCGGCGGGCCCGCCGGCACCCTGGAGGAGCCGCACGGCCTCGCGGTGGCGGCAAGGTTCTGTGCCGCGCTCGGGCTGGCCGAGCCGGTTCTGCCGTGGCATGTGCTGCGCACCCCGGTGGCCGACCTGGCGAATGCGCTGGCGTTCGCGGCGGGGGCGCTCGGGAAGTTCGCGGCCGACGTGCTGGTGTTGTCGCGCACCGAGATCGGGGAGCTGTCGGAGGGGGTGGGCGGCGGCTCGTCGTCCATGCCGCACAAGCACAACCCGGTGCGCGCCACCATGATCGCCGCAGCGGCCCGGCAGGTGCCCGCGCTCGCCGCCGTCCTCTACGGCTCGCTCGCCGCCGAGGACGAGCGGCCCGCGGGGGCCTGGCACGCCGAGTGGCAACCGCTGCGTACGGCATTGCGCCTGGTGGCGGGTGCCGCGAGGGACGCCGTCGAACTGGCGGGAGACCTGCGGGTGCATGCCGAGCGTATGCACGCGAACCTGACCGTGCACGGGGGCACGGGAGCGGCGGGCGCTCTCGTCGACCGGGCGTTGAAAGAGGAGTGACCATGTTGCACCACCGGCTGGACGGACCGGAGGGGGCGGTCCCGCTGATCCTCGGGCCCTCGCTCGGCACCTCCCTCGCGGTGTGGGAGCCGCAGCTCCCCGCGCTGACCCGTGCGTTCCGGGTGCTGAGGTTCGACCTGCCCGGACACGGCGGCTCCGCCCCGCTCCCCGCACGCACCATGGAGGAGCTGGCGGGGCTGGTGCTGGAGCTGGCGGACGCGCAGGAGTGGGAGAGTTTCCACTACGCGGGCATCTCGATCGGCGGCGCCGTCGGCGCGACGCTCGCGGTGCACCGGCCGGGGCGGCTGCGCTCTTTGGCGATGATCTGCTCGTCGGCACGTTTCGGCGAGCCCCGGGATTGGCGTGACCGGGCGGAGCTCGTGCGTGCCGAGGGCACCGCGCCGCTGGTGCCCTCGGCGGCCGGGCGCTGGTTCGCGGGGCCGGTCGAGACGAGGCTCCTGGAAGACTTGGCGAACGCCGATCCGGCGGGTTATGCGGGTTGTTGTGATGCGCTCGCCGGCTACGACCTGCGGGCGCGCCTCGGCGAGATCGCGGTGCCGACGCTGGTGCTGGCAGGACGCGACGATCCGGCGACGCCGCCCGCCCACGCCAGGGAGCTGGCCGACGGCATCCCCGCGGCCACCCTCACGGAGGTGCCCGGCGCCGCCCACCTGGCCGGCGTCGACCGGCCTGAGGCGGTCACCGCCGCCCTGCTCGCCCACCTGCCCGTGGCCGCCGGCATGCGGGTGCGGCGGGAGGTGCTTGGAGACGCCCACGTGGACCGGGCGGTCGCCGGCACCACGGACCTGACCCGCGACTTCCAGGATCTGATCACTCGCTACGCATGGGGTGAGATCTGGACCCGTCCCGGCCTGTCCCGCCGCACGCGGAGCTGCATCACGCTCACGGCCCTGCTCGCCCACGGCCACATGGAGGAGCTGGCCATGCATGTGCGCGCCGCCGTACGGAACGGGCTCACGCCCGCGGAGATCGGGGAGGTGCTGCTGCACAACGCGATCTACTGCGGGGTGCCTGCCGCCAACGCGGGGTTCGCGGTCGCCCAGCGGGTGCTGGCCGAGATAGGGGACGGTTGACCTGTGGTCGTCCCCCATCTCGGCCGTGAGTGGGGCCGGCACTCGCGTACCGGCCCCACCGTCCCCCTAACCTGGGACTAGCCGGGGATCACGGTGATTCCCGCATACTTCAGGAAGTTCTTCCACGGGGCGTAGTACATGCGCCATGCACAGGTCCGTCCGGTGAGCACATAGCCGGTGCAGGGCACAGCGGTGCTGGTGTCGATGGCGGTATTGACACCGGCGACGTGGACCCGCGAGGCGGGCACCGGATAGGCGGGGCTGCTGACCGGGTCGACGACCTCTACGGTGCCGCCGCTGTCACCCTGCCCGATGGCGTTGGTCAGGTCGACCTTCTCGGCACGCACAGTGTTGTTGATCCAGTAACCCACCCAGATCGCCACACTGACCTGCCGGACCTGGATGCCGCACCGGGTTCCGGAGTAGGCACCGGAAGTGCAGATCCACAGCCCGACAAAACTCGAGAGCGGGCCGATCACGGGGTTGCTGAACTCAGGACTGGTAGCGGGCGTGGGATTGTTGTAGACGCGCCCGGCGGCGTTTGTCCGGATCCACGCCGAGTCCTGGCTGTCGTTGTCACCGGCGAAGGGCCCGATGACCTCGCCCGTCGGGTCTGTGGCGACCTGACCCAGCGCGCCGCAGTGGCCGGCCGTCGCGATGCCGGTCACGGTGCCGACCCGTACGGCGAAGCCCGTCGAGCAGCCACCCCCGGTGGCGGAGTTGCGCCACGCGGCCCCGCCCCACCATGGCGGTGAGTCGTTCCAGCGGACCGCCAGCTTGGGCGACACGCCGGTCTCAACGGTCACCGCGACCTTGGCGCCGGCGACGGCCGCGTTGGCCTTGGCGAGGTTCTCGGACGCGGTGGTCACCACGAGCCCCGAGCCGTCGACCTGCGCGGTGATCGACGTCAGCTCTCCGCTGGTCTTCGCGGCGAGCCTGCGCGTCTCGGCGGCGAGCTCCGCCTCCGAGTGGCGCGCCGGCAGCACACTTATCCGCACATCCTTGCGGAGGCCGGCGATCAGGGAGTCGACGGTCTGGCTGACGTTCCCCTTCCAGTAGACATGCAGCTCACGCTGCTCCGACTTCAGCTCCACGCCGGCGAACCCGGCGCCGGCCTCCGCCTGCGCCGCCCTGGTTATGCGTTCGGCGGCCTTGACCAGCGCATCCTGTACCTTCAGCAGCTCCTCCCACGTGGCGAAGCCACCGGGCACGGGCCCTTGGTCGATGGTCCCTGACGTGATCTCCTTGCCCGGGTCGCGGGCGACCGCCTGCGCACTGGTGAACGCCGTGGCGGTGAGCGCGAACCCTAGAACGACCGCTAGGAAACGGACGTACCTCGGGCGGTTGGTGCGTAAGGCGACTGGCACTGCTCCTCCTGCGCCGTGGTCGATTTCGAGTCGCCCTTGGTATGTCATGAATCAACACGGGTATCAATGCCTTGACAGCGTCGGCATTTCTGTTTACCACGCGAGATAACCTCTCGACCGGATAACGGGATTGGGATCGTTGCTAACGACCGGCGGAGATGCCCGGCAGTACACATCCACCGCGCCGACCTGCGGGATGCCGTTCTCTCACGGCCGAATATGCGGATAAATATCCTGCGTAGGTGATTGTTGCCTTTTGGTGAAGTTGTTCGGTGACACTCCGCGAGGTGGAGCGATCCACCGTTACTGCGAGGCAGGACGTGCCCGCACGACCTTGACCCGCAGACTTGCCCGGAGCAGCGCTCCCACGCCGGGGAATGAGAAAACAGGCCCCCCGAAACCAGCATTGACCACAGGCGGATTCCACGACCTCATTAGGACCGAAATGAATTCACACCGACTTGAAAAGGCTCCCGTGAAACCATCGGCCGAATTTCGGTCGTCGACCCCGGCGGCGTCCGGGAACCCCGCCGTCCCACTCCCCCGCTCGGCAGCCGCGCCGAACGGCTCACCGGGGACGGCGCGTACGGCACGCCCAGCGACAGCCGCTGACCTGCGGCGCTCATTGTCCAAGGGACGATTGGACAACCTCTGGATAAAGATCGCTTGGCGGTGTGGCAGGAGGCGCGCGATGCTGAGTGAGGCCGCAGCGCCCCTGGCGCAATAAGTCTCGCGGCACACGCACTCGGGGGCCGTGCTTTTCGCGCTGTGCCGCATTCCGTCTACGAAGGGTAATCGACTGTGTCCAAGGTTCTTCGCCCGCTCGCCGTCGTGGCGGGCACGATTTCCATGGTGGCGGTCTTCGGGGGCGGTGTCGCTCAGGCCGCGGGATCGGCCGCGGAGCTGCGGGGGCCAAGGGTCGTCTGCAACAACCCCGGCACCGGAAACACCACCGTGTGGGGCAAATGCTGGAACAACGGCAATCGCACCGGCAAGGCGCGCCTTGTCTACTGGTGCAAGAACATGATCGGCAACGGCTCCAAGCAGCACAGCACCGGCTGGAAGAAGGTCGCCCCCGGCAAGACGGTGAAGTTCGTGGGCGAGTGCACCTTCAAGGCCCGCAACCCCGCCTTCCACATCCGCTGAGCGAGCCCGGCTGAGCACGCCGGCGCCCACGCAACCGTTAGAGCAGTGCGCCGCCCCAGTGGGCGGCGCACTGCTCTGGCTTTGGCGGCATCAGGACGGAGAGGGCGGTGTGAAGAAGAAATCCGGCTTCGGGCAATCAGCGCCGTACACACTCCGCCGTGCACACTCCACAGTGGAGACGCGCCCGAAGAAAGGCACCGGATGCATGTCCTTGGCCCAGCCTCATCCCGTGCGGACAATCCGCCCGCCGATGCCTGACGTGCCCGGCGCGCCGCCCGACGCGTCAATCATCGAGGGCTCACTCCACGAGCCCGAACTCTTCTCATCGATCTTCGATCGCTACTACGCCGCCATCCACCGCTACGTGTCCGCCCGGCTCGGGCCCGCCGCGGCCGACGACGTCGCCGCGGAGACCTTTCTCGCCGCGTTCGACCAGCGGCACCGGTACGACCAGGCATACCCCGAGGCGAAGGCGTGGTTGTACGGCATAGCCACCAACCTGGTCGGGCGCCACCGGCGCGGCGAGGTCCGCCTTTACCGCGCCCTCGGACGTTCGACCTCCCCTGAGGAGACGGGCGGCCACGACACCGAGGTGACCGATCGGGTGGCCGCCCAGCGGCTCAGTCCCGCATTGGCACAGGGACTCGCGAAACTCGCCAAAGGCGACCGCGACGCGCTGCTGCTGGTGGCCTGCGCGCAACTCAGCTACGCGGAGACGGCGCAGGCGCTCGGCATCCCCGTGGGCACCGTCGGCTCCCGCATCAGCAGAGCCCGGCGCAGCCTCAGGAAGACCCTCGGCACGACGGGACAGGAGGTCATGAACCATGGATGAGCTGCGACAGCTGCGCGACCACCACGACGCGCTCCCGGCCCCCACCCCCGAGAGCACGGCCGCCGCCCGCGCCCGGCTGAACTCCCGCATGCGCGGCGCACCCCGGCATTCCGGGCCGCGGTTCACCTGGCTTCGCCGTACTCCCGCCCTGTGGGGGGCGCTGGCGGGGGTGGCGGGGGTCACCGTCTTCGCGGTGACCACGAGCACGGCGCCCCCGCCCCCCGTAGTCCCGGAGGCGCCGCCGCAGGCGCAGGCGACGGTCGCGGCGGAGCGCATGCGGCCGGTCGCCGACGCCGAGGACCTCGCCCACAACGCGGCGGTGACGGCGACACGCGAAGGCGAACGCGCGCCTCAGCCGACCGAGTGGGTCTATATGAAGTCCGTCACGGCCCAGACCCGGCAGGTCGGCGGCGGGGAACCGCTGTACGGCAGGCCGAAGCGCACCAGCACCCACGAGCAGTGGCGCCGCGCGGACGACAAGGGCTTCGCCTACTTCGAGGGGGGAAAGTTGCAGGTCGGGGCCTCGCAGTTCGAGGTGGCCTACCCTTACCTGTTGTCCATGCCCCACGATCCCGCGGACACGCTCGCCCGCGTGTATGCGACGGTCGAGGAGGAATACAACCGGTCCCGGGAGAACTTCGCGAAGAGACTGGAGCAGCGGGGGCGCACGCCCGAGCAGGTGCGCGAGAACACCGACTCGGAGTTCCCGCCCCTCGTCGGCGATCGGCGCGATATGTACGCTTTCCAGCACATCGCGCAGGGCATGGGCGATGCGGCGCTGCCGTCCAAGGTCCGGGCCGCCCTTTACGGTGCGATGGCGAAGATCCCCGGCGTGCGCTACGAGGCGCGGGCCTCCGACATCGCACGCAGGAAGGGGGTGACGCTCTACCTCGTGCAGGAGGGCTATAAGCGCGAGGAGATCTTCATCGATCCCAAGACCTACCAGTACCTCGGCTACCGGCTCGTCGTCGTCAAGGACCACCGGGAGAAGGACGAGTTCCACGACGCGAGCTGGACGAAGGGCGAAATCCTCGACTGGGACGGCCTGCTCAAGACCGCCATCGTCGACGAACCCGGCGAACGCCCCTGAAAACCGAGAACTCGATCGCGGCCTGCGGGAGACAAGGGGGTGACCGACCGACATCACGAAGGAGTGCCGTTGATCATTGAGACGGCCGAGCTCGACGACGCCGAACTGATCCGGCGATCCGTCGGCGACCCCGAACAGTTCGCCACGCTGTTTGACCGCTATGCCCGGCAGATCCATCGTTATGCCGCACGCCGGATCGGAGAGCAGGCCGCCGACGACGTCGTGGGCGAGACCTTCCTCGCGGCGTTCCGGCGGCGCGGGTCCTACGACCTGTCGGTGCCGCTGGCCCGCCCCTGGTTGTACGGCATCGCCACGACATTCGTCGCCCGGCACCGGCGCCGTGAGGAACGCCTTTTGCGGGCGCTCAGCCGTACCGGCGTGGACCCACTGCCGGAGGCGATGGACCACACGGTGGTGTCCCGGGTCGCGGCGAGCGACAAGGAGCGCGAGCTGGCGGCGGCACTGGCGTCGTTGTCGCGCGGCGACCGCGACGTGCTGCTGCTCGTGGCGTGGGGGGACCTCAGCTATGAGGAGGTCTCACAGGCCCTCGGCATACCACTGGGGACCGTGCGGTCGCGATTGCACCGGGCGCGGAAGAAATCCCGCGTCGTGCTGGGAGACGAGGAGGAGCTCGCATGAACACACTCGGAAACCTTCGCCGCGACACCCCCCCGATGAAAGCGGAGGCCGAAGCCGCCGCCCGGGCGCGGCTGCTGGCCGCCATGCGGGAACCGCAGCCGCGGCCCCGCCGTACGATGCGGCTAGGCCTGCGCCTCGCCGCCGCCGGCACACTGGCGGTGGCCCTCGGCGTCGGCGTGGTCGTGGTGCGCGACCAGCCACGGGTGGTCACCGTGTCAAGCGTGGAGGAGCTGGGCGAACGCGCCGCCCAGGCCGCATACGCCAACACCGGCATGGTGCCGATCAGCGGCAAATGGCTCTACATCAAGGAAGTCCAGGCACCCGCGGCGGGAGAAGCCGGCAACGGCGTCGACCTGTCCAAGCGCGAGAACTTCGAGCAGTGGACCAGCGTGGACGGGCGGCAGATCGCCTGGCGGCAGCCCAACGGCGAACTGCTCGTCCAGGGCAACTCCCCGGGAATCGGCACGGCCGAGCTGAGCGAGCAGCCCGTCACACCGGAAGGTGTCCTCGCGAAGGTCCGGCGAGAGGTGGAGAAGTTCCGGGAGCGCAGAGTGATCGGAATGGGGAGCGAGGAGCTCAGCCTGGATGAGGAACTCTTCAGCGCCGTCAGCCAGCTAATGAGCACCCAGGCCCTCCCGCCCGAGGTGCGCGCGGCCCTCTTCCGCGCCCTGCCCACCATTCCCGGCGTGAGCATCCGGAGAGACGTGACCGACGCCTCCGGCAGGGTCGGCATCGCGTTCAGCCACACCGGGTGGGCCCGCTACGACCTCATCCTGGACCCTGTCGACTTCCAGTACCTCGGTAAGTACGGCGAGATCACCAGCGAGCGGAGGGTGGAAAACGGGGCCGGCAACCCGCCGACCGTCTACCGGCCCGGCACACCGGTCGTCCTCACGTCACGGGTGGAGACCAAGGTGGTGGACACCCCCGGGCTCAAGTAGGCCCTACCCCTGCCCGGGTGCGCTCCCTTGCGCGGGGGCGGAGGAAGCGCACCTGCGTACGGCGAAGCCGTTTCGGCCCCGGCCTCGGCCTCGGGGATGGAGACCGCTCACTTCCCCGAGGCCGCAGGCTGCGGCTGCCAATGGCATGCAGTTTTCCCGCCAAGCCCTCGCGATCAAAGAAGCCGTGCCGGACCGGGATCCCGCGCATGAACTACCAACATCACTTGGCATAGAATCGGCTTGAACACCCTGCACTCACACCGTGGCCTCCTGATGGGTTCAGGCCAATGGACCGCTCAATTCGGCCAGCTCTTCCTCCAACTCCGACAGATGCACACGGGCAGTGGCGATCTCGCGCTGGAGCTCTTCACTTCGTAATCTGCGGTAGAGGGCGGTGTGGTCGTCGAAGTGGGTCACGATTCGAATGTTGGATCGGCCGCATACGACACGGTCGACCAGTAGAGCACGTCCCAGCTCTGTTGCGCGGTCAGATGCGGGGGTGCTGCGCCAATGACCGTCCGCAAACGTGTCCAAGCCGGCGACCACGAAGACGCCGTGCTCCTGAATCCTTCGAACCTCCTCCAGTCGCGTCGCGATCCGGGCTCGTTCGTGCGCGAGGAACCGGTCCGCCTTGGCGGCACCGATATGGTCGTCATACGTCTTGATCTTCGCTTTCAGGTGGTCGGCGTATGCGGCCACCAGCTCGGGCGCCGGGGACAGTTCCGGCGCCATAAGCCAATGGCGCCGCCCTCTCAGACGAGAGCGGAGGTGCCGGTCGATCGCGTCGTCGACGTCCTCTTTGCTGACGTGGTGGTAGCGGCCATCGTCATGCTTGTGGTCGCAGTAGTACGTCGGCGGGAGTCTCGAATTCAGCTCTTCGTCGTGGAAGGACATCCGCCGCTCGCACAGCCCGCATGTGACTTTCAGGCCGAGATCCAACGGCTGCGGGTTCGCCTCGTCGAAAGCCTGAAGAGCGGCAACGGTCACACGGTAGTCGTGGGCGCGAGTGGCATACACCTCGTTCCATACGCCGGCATCCTCAGCGATTACGGCGACAATGAGGGCGAGCGCGTCGTACTTGGCAGGGGCGCTGAACATCCACACTTCCTTCGGTTCGCCGCCCAGTTCGTACCGGCCATGCCCTGGGTGGTCAGGGCATCGGAAACGCATCTCAAGTGTCTGCGTGTTGATCGAAAGTTCGGCTTCGGCGACGCATTCGCCCTCCTGGGAGCACGCTGTCGTAGCGGTCAGGACCTGCACGGGCTGTCCCTGGATACGGCGTCGTTCATCGGCCAGTCGTGAAGCCCAGCCGCGGAGGACCTCATGTGCCCGCCGGTCGATAACCTCTGCGACTTGTAGGCGAACTGCGGCCGCACGTTGGGCCTCCCGCTCGCGACGGGCTGCCTTCTCACGTTCGGGTAGAAGGGTTGCCAGCTGACGCACGCTGGTTTCCTGGTCGGGAGTCAGCACGGGCAGATCTCCCCCGCCACACGTCCGGCAGGCCTGTTCATGGTGGCCTTGAGCTCGGAACTCCCGCACGCTGGTGGTCATCGGGCTGTTGGTGCGCTTGCCTCGTTGTCGGCAGGACGGGCTGTGCGAACGGCCGTTCTGTTTGACCTCGTAGGTGATGTGGATCTCCGCGAGCGATCCGATCTCATCGAGGGCGAGGAGCGGGGAAAGAAGAATGTCGACAGCGCTCTCGTTCACGGGCGGACGCACCTCTCAGAAGGCTATTGGCCTCCTAACGGTAAGTCTTCAAGAACCGACGAGAGCCCGTTTCGGACAATTCGCACAATAAGTGAAAGTACTCTCGCCTTCAATCAGCCGGATCCTGCTAAACTCATTTGGATATACGCCGCGGAGCGAATCACGTCAAAGTACGAGCAAATAGCTTGAGGACGCCGTATAGGCTGACCAGGGACATGGAACAGGGAGCTCATCACCTCTCATGGCCTATCCACTGGTTACGTCAGTCGACACCCGCCGACCTTCGACCGCAGGAGCGCCGCCGCAATGCCTCGCCCCTCATTGTTCCGCCTCTTGGTCCAGGAGCGTCACTGGGATAACTGGGTAGTGTTCTCCGGTCACTTCGAGGATACGGCGCGCACGCTCGCCAAAGAGGCTGGCGCCCCTCGGCTCGCCAACGCCACGGTCGCTCGGCGCACGTTCGACCGCTGGTACACCGGTTACTGGTACGGACGTCCACACAACGATGCCGCTCGGGTGTTGGAGCGCCTTTTAGGCTTTCCCTGGACGGAACTGTTCTCGCCGGCTCCCGATGTATTCCATGCCCGCAAGACCGTCCACGATCGTGACGGTTTACAGGCGTCCCTTGTCATCGGTGAGCGGTGGTCCACCTCGCGCCTGTTCCTCTCTGCGGACAATAACATGGCGGACTCCTGGGAATTGATGGGCCGCAACGTTTTGGACGGCACTACCTCGGCCGTCCTCTTCCTTCCAGTGGCGAGGCACGGTGAGGAGGTCCGCCTCTGCCCCTCGGATCCCTCAGGCTTGGAGAGATTCCTCCGACCGGCCCGCCGTGGCCTGCTTGTCGGGGTAGAGGAGCAAGACGACCTGCGCCTCTATGTCATCGACTCTGCGAATGTCCGCAAGAACCTGGCCGCCTTCACAACCCGCGACAAAAGACTCACGATTCCAACTGCCTACGAACTGGACGACCTCACGTACGGCATTCTGTGGTCCCTGATACAGCTCGATGACGGGCTCCTAGCCGATGACCAGACCCTTGATGACGAGCAGCAGGTGCTTGAGACCTATCTGCAGCTTCCGCGTTCGGCCCCCAGCCGGATGGCGCTTCCCATGCTCACGACGGTTGGAGCATCCTGGCTCGGGTCAGCATTCTGCGCACAGCACATTCAGCGTCGACTCGACGGAGCGTCGGAAATACCGCTGTTCTGGACCAGGGAGTAAACGGGCGAGGAGGCCGCCGCCTGGCTGTTCTTCCGACACAAGATCGCCTACCTCCAGGCCCTGGGGCAGCGATTCGGCGGTTCGGCGGGCACGCTGTCGCGGACGTTCTGTGTTCCTGAGGCTGAAGTCGCCCGCAGCAGCCAGTACGAGCGTGTTCTGCTCTTCCTGGCCATCGCCTTGATGGAGATGTTTGGCATCCGCGTCCAGGTGACGGCGTGTCCTGATTACTCCGCTGTCGATGGGTTTGCGCTGGTGCCAGGCCAGCGCGCGATCGTGGCGACCTGGGTGCGCACCGAGGCGCTCTGGCAAGCGGACACCACCACAGCCCGGGCAGCCCTGCGCGGCTATCACGAGGCCCTCAGAGAGGTTACCGATCAGAGCGTTATGACGGGCCCCAACCCCGAGGCTCGGTTACGTGCCATGGCCGGATATCTCGACCTTGATTGGCGATGGGTCACCCGCAGGTGCCGTGACCTGGGCGATTGCGGGCTATCAAACCTGGTGCGCCCGCGCAGCAGACTGGTCAGCATCGAGGCCGTCGACCAGGTGCTGCGCTTCCTGGGCAGCCTTGCCGTCGTCTGATAGGCCCGAGAAGCTGATCCCTATAACAAGCAGCCAACCGTTCTCTCAGAAGGGCTATTCCGTGTCTCCTGACACCTCAGGGCAGAACCGCCGAATCATGGTGGTCACCCTCGGCGGCACCATCGCGATGAGCAGGGCCTCCGGCGAGGCGGGTGGGGTGTCGCCGCGTTTGACCGGCGCTGACCTCGTGGCCGCGGTGCCCGGCCTGGACCAGGGAGCCACGATCAAGGTCGAGGACTTCCGCCGGATCCCGGGCGCCTCGCTCACCGTCGACGACATCGCCGAGCTCATCGAGCTGCTCCAAAAGGCAGCAGCGTCTGGCACAGACGGATTCGTTGTCACGCAGGGGACCGACACACTCGAGGAGACCGCCTACCTTCTGGATCTGTTCCATGACGCGGACGCTCCCCTGGTGCTGACTGGAGCGATGCGCAATGCCGCCATGCCCGGGGCCGACGGCCCGGCGAACCTGCTGGCGGCGACACGCACGGCCGCCAGCGCTGATGCTTGCGGCATGGGTGCGCTAGTGGTCTTCGCCGATGAAATCCACGCGGCACGCCATGTCCGGAAACTCCACTCCACGAGTGTCGCGGCCTTCTCCTCACCCAGCGCCGGTCCGATCGGTCACGTGATCGAAGGAGTTCCGCGGCTGCACTTCAGGCTGCAACGTCACCGCGCGTTGCCGCTGCCGTTGCAGCCGGCCGTGGTCGAGCTCGTGTCGACGACCCTGGGGGGCGACGCCTCAGGGCTAGACGACCTCGACCGGCGCGCGGATGGAGTTGTCGTTGCCGCATTCGGTGTCGGCCACGTGCCGGAGACCTGGGTTGAACCCCTGCAGAAATTGGCGGAGCGCATCCCGGTCGTGCTGGCATCTCGCACCGGGGCCGGCAGCGTCCTTGCTGCCACCTACGCTTTCCCCGGCTCCGAAAGCGACCTGCTGGCCCGCGGGCTGATCAGCGCCGGCTCGCTGGATCCCTACAAGGCGCGGCTGCTGCTCTTGGCCCAGTTGGGCGCGGGGGCAGACCGCGCGAGGGTCGAAGCCGCCTTCAGCGAACGTCGCTAGTCGAACCACGGGCAGGAGATCCGAATGGCGCGCTACACAGTTCGTCCGAGGACGGGAGTTCGTCGTCGCCTTCGATCACGGGGAGGACTTCTTCGCCTCACTGGAGAAAGTCTGCGCCGAGCATGCGATCCGCGCGGGCTATATCCCCGCCTTTGTCGGTGGGTTCAGCTCCGCCAAGCTGGTGGGTACCTGTGGTCCGCTGGAGAATCCCGAGGCACCCTTGTGGGACCACATAGAGCTGGAAACGCTCGAGGCACTCGGCACCGGAACCTTGGCCTGGGACCCCGACAGGGACTGCCTGTCACCACACATCCATGTGTCCACTGGCTTAAAGGCCGACTCCGCCGACGGACGGACCAGCCACTTGCTCGCTGCTCAGGTGCAGTTCATTGCGGAACTCGTCATCGTGGAGATCACGAGCCCCAGCCTGACCCGGCCTCGGCAGCCGAGTCTGTTCGACGTTCCACTGCTCACCTTTGACGAGCAGCGCTGAGCGGGCTGAGTAGTGCGGAGCGCCGGGCCCACAAGATGGTGCAACGTGGCCTGGCGCATCTGCAACCTTTCCCACTGCATGACTGTCAGCCAGACTGCGTACGCGGGCACCAGCGGGTCGCATCCGTCGGCTATACCTTGCAGCGGCATAGGGTGTGGCAGGTGATTCACGGTGCGGTTGGACAAGTGACCTTGGATGCGGCGATCCTGGATGCCCGTCTCGCGGAGCTGGAGTTCGATGACGCGCGGGGCTGGCTGGAGCGTGCCCGTCACAGGCCAATGGAGCCACTGGCGGCCGAAGTCTGGGTGACTGATCCTGCTTTCAGACGCGTCCTGCTGGTGAGGCATCGCTGGCGTGGATGGGTACCGCCAGGAGGCAAGGTCGAGCCGGGTGAGACGCCGCGAACTGCCGCCTCCCGTGAGCTTGCCGAGGAGACCGGCGTACGCGCCGATTTGCTGCCTGTTCCGGCGGCGGTGTCCGTCCGCTCCTACCGCGCCGACTGGGCCCCGACGCTCGGCCTGTCCTACAGCGCGATCATCAGCCTCGATGTCTCGCTCGGTGGGCAGAGCGACCAGCCGCCGAGGTGGTTCGGCCTCGGCGAGAAGTGGGAGAGCGTCTTCCCCGAGGACCGCGGCCGAATCCGAGCACACGTGCGTCGTCTGGCGTCCGAGCGCTCGGATGAGGTGTGCTGAGCCGTACTGCGAAAGCGCGCCCAGTGGCGTTATGGCCGCTTCAACTCTTGCGCGGGTCCGAAGAACGTCGCCAGTGGGAGGGCAGCGGAGCGTTCAGGACTTCTCCTCGGACCGTTCCGCAACGACGATGAGCCAGCTGGTCACGGTCGGAGTTTCTGGCGTGGTCAGAGCGTACGCCTGTTCCAGGATCGCCATCCGCTCGTCATTGGTGAAGTCGCCGTGGGGGCGGGCGAACACGGGGATGGACAGCCATGCCTTCTTCTCCGCCATGGTGCTGTGCTGAATGGTGACCTCAGTGCCCAGAATGGCCAACCCGGCGGCGTTCAGGTGTTCGGTGACGGTCTCCGGTGGCAGCTTGAGATGGTTGTGGGAGGCCAAGGATGGCGTATGGCCGTACTCTCGGGCGGCGATCTTGTGGATCAGTGTGTTGAGCGAAGGGCCGGTGCGGACGGACTGTTCGTCCAGGTGGGCAATCCCCGCGAAGCCGCCGCCGATGTTGAACACGAACCGCCCGCCGGGCCGCAGTGCGCTGCGGACCGCAGCGAACACGGCCGGGACGTCGGTCTTCCAGATCGCCGAATTGCATACCACGGCGTCTGCCGTACCGGAAACGTGCTCGGCCAGGTCCTCGGCCCGGGCGGTGATCCAGGACAGGCGCGGGTCGGTCACAGTACGGCGCCCGACCCGCTGCATCGCGGCGGCGCTGTCCAGTGAGATGACTCGGGCCTCGGCCGGGACCAGGGCGAGGATCGCCTTGGCAGTTGCGCCGGCCCCGCCGCACAGGTCGATAACCAGTCGGCTGCCGGTCAGGTGGGCACGGTCGGCAAGGTCGCGGCTGGTGGCGCTATACATGGGGAAGTCGCGGGTGAAGGCAGCATATGCCTCGGCAGTGGCGTCCTCATCCCAACCTTCGAGAGCGTCGTGGGGGGACATGGCATGCCTCGCTTCGTGATGACGGCCCGAGCCCATCGGTAGGCGGAGCACTGAAGGGTGGGCCTGGGGTTCAGAACAGGGTTGTCTGGACTTCGACGCCCGGAGAGGAGAATCGGCCAAGAGTGATGCGGCGACCCGCGAGCATGCCGAGATCGAGGAGGTAACCCATCGCGTCGTCGTGGTCCAAGACGGCGAGGAACTGAGAGCCGATGCAGGAGACGAGGGTGAAGCCGTGCCGGCCTTCCCGCAGATCGTGCGGGTAAAGAATCCGCTCGCGGCCAGCGGTACAGAGCAGGCTGCCTTCTGCTGGTGGTGTCCATGCCTCCAGCATCGAGGGGACGCCCATGTCGTCGAGCGCGTCGGTGACGCGGGCGACGTGGTGCTCATGAGCAGCACGGGCGGTAGCCAAGTCGGTCAGACAGGCTAGGGCTTTGAGCTTGGCCGCAGCCCGTATCGCCTGGGACAGTTGAAGACGGCGGGTGAGAGCGTCTTCGAGCTGGCGCACGGCGCGACCGTCGGGCATTTTCGTCAGATAGGTGGCAAACAGCGCTCCTTGTTCATCTAGGCGGGAGCGTTTGCGCGGCTCAGCCGCAGTGCCGACCTTGGTCGTTCCGTCAGCGAAGGTCGCCACGTACAGCCAGTGCGGCTGGGCCATATATCGGATGAGGGCCTCAGGAGCGTGGCCTCCGTGCTGGAACTGGTGGGCGAAACGAAAGTCGTCGCGGCTGGCGCATCGGGCGCATTGTCCGCTCTGCTCCGCAGGCGCACGATCGGGGCAGGCGAGGGCCTCGACGCAGACCGTGTCAGCGAACCGGTACCGGCCAGTGCACCATCGGCCGATACCGGTCACCTGGAAGCCGAGTCGCTGGTGCATGATTTCGGCGTACGCCAGTGGCCCGCCGGGTAGCGGAGCGAGCAGCAGCCGGGGGTCCCCGGTCGCCCAGGTGACGCCGTGGCACACGTACTCAGTGTCTTTGGGCATGGGGATGGGCACTGGCATGGCGGTTCCTGTAGTGGGATGAGTCAGAGCGTGAGCTGGAGCCGGTCGGCAATGGCGTCGGCGGCGGTCTTCAAAACGGCGTCGCGGTCCATGCCGGTAACGTCCAGGGCCAGCCAACCGTCGTTCTGCTCCTGTTGGCGCAGTTTGGCCAGGACAGTGTCCTGGTAGCGGATGAAGTTCTCCTCACTGCTGCCGGAGTGGCCGGTCTCCAGGGAGGTGAACTCACCCTTACGACGCAGGGCTTCGCGAGCGCCGATACGCAGGAAGATCACCAGGTCGGGGTCAGTGAGGTAGGCGAAGACCTGTTTGGCGAGGTGAGTGGAGACCTCGGGGTTGGCCGCGTAGCGGGCGAGGATCTTGTGGTGCGCATTGTCGAGGATGACGTGGGTACCGGACGCGAGGGCAGGCCGGATCACGAGTTCGTCATGGAGGGAGTACCAGGCGGCCAAAGCCAGGAGCCAGTAGTGGTCGCCACAAGCCTGGGCGACGCGGGCATCGCGGCGGTAGACGACCTCGTTGAGCCGAGCCAGGTAGGCGGACAGCTCAGGATTCATGGGGACGTCCGTGGTGTGCTTGCCGACCAGGATCGCCGGGTGGCCAGCGCCGACCAGGGCCTGACGCAGGCGAGCGGCGAGAGTGGACTTGCCCGCGCCGTCAATACCGGTGACCGTGGTCTCCCGCCCGCGAGCAGGGCCAGTGAGCTTTGTTGCGATCGTCATGGTCGTGTTCCTCCATGGAGGCCTCAGTTGGGGCGGACTGCCAGGCGGCCCGCGATGATGTCGCGGATCCGGCCGACCAAGACAGTGCGCCGCTGTACAACGTCGCGGTGACGTTCATTGGACAGGTCTGCGGCGTAGTGGTGAGCGAGATTGTTGGAAACGACGTGGAGGTAGCCGAAGCTGATCCCCGCCCGGCACGCGGCCGCCCCCATGGGGCCGATCTCGGGATCGACGAAGGCGTGCTCAGCGTGCCTGGCCAGCCAGTCACGGTTCTCCAGCAATATTGATGGCGAGGTCACATGGACACCTCTTTGCACACCGGGCTGGGCAGCGGCGAAGCCGCCGAAGAAGTCGTTCCACGCGATCAGGGAGCCGTCGATCAGGCTCTCCCCGCCGGTCGCGAGCATCGCGTTGGGCTCCGTCTGGGCCGTCAAAGCGCCCACCTTGCCGACGTAGACAACAGCGCGAGCACCGAGTTCGGCCAGCCGGCCGACAACCCAGCCGGCGACGTCGCCCCAGATGCTGTGCCTGAAGCCGAGGTAGACCACTCGCTGGCCATGCAGTCTCGCGGCGTGCCAGGCGTAGCCCGGTCCGTGCGTCCAAACCGCGCCGGTGGGTGCCAGATGTTCCAGCGCCCAGCCGACGATCACCAGGTCACCGTCGAGCGCGAGGTCGAGTTGTTCGACGGCCGCTCGGCACAGGACGGGATCGGGCAGTTGGTAGGCGACGTTGTCAGCGGAGCGGCCAGTCATAGCGAGATACGTGGAGATGATCAGCCCGTAGTGGTGAACATAGTCGGCGCCGGGAAACGCCTTGACCGCTAGGTCGCGGCCACGGACTTCCACGGTGGGACGCTCCCAGTTGAACAGCTTGCCGTGCTTCTCGTATCGAGAGATCACGGCTAGGCGATCGTAGTCGCCGACGACGTGGATGCTGTCCCAGGGCTGCTCCTGAATGAGGTGGTGAACCTTAATCCGCAGATAGCGAAGCAGCCTGTCCGGGCTCATCGTGTGCCCATCTACCTCGATCGGCGAGACGGGCACCACGGCACCGGCACCGTCGGCGAACAGTTGGTCGGGCAGGGGGCTCATGAAGGACCCTCCGGGATCCGCACGTTGCTGCCTGCCGCCCGTCGAACGACGGCGATGTTCTGCCTGATCAGGTCGAACCGCTTCTCGGGGATAGGGTCCATGTGTTCGACGCGAACGGTCTTGGGCTTGTCGTACGGTCCGTCAGGCAGCATCGCGATGCCCATCGCGCCGAGGCTGACCGGGGCGGCGCCGTCAACAGAGGCGATCCACTCATGCTCGCGCTGCTCGACCAACTCCAGATGTCCGGTACGGCCGAGGCCCAGTAGCCGGTAGACGATCCGCTCCTCGACCATGCCGTGGTCCTCCAGA
Organism: Sinosporangium siamense; assembly: GCF_016863435.1. GTDB lineage: Bacteria > Actinomycetota > Actinomycetes > Streptosporangiales > Streptosporangiaceae > Sinosporangium > Sinosporangium siamense. The sequence goes on along the minus strand of NZ_BOOW01000049.1, from coordinate 62,886 downwards.
TAACGGGTAGCCGCCCAGCGAGTACGGCACAACTGTTCCTCAGGGGCGGGCCGCCTGGAGGCGGGCAGTGCGATCGCGCCCACGTAGTGACTGGAGGCGAAGTGGTCGTAGCATCGCAGCCATTCCTGGTCGTCTGCGGCGTGCAGCACGGCACACAGGTGGAACTCATCGCTCAGCTCACGGATCTCGCGGGCGGCTTCGTCGCCGGCCTTGATCGTCGCGATGCCGTGTCCTAATACGTCCGGGAGGATGATCTCGCGAGCGTCAACCGCACGAGCGGCCAAGACCAGGTCGGCGGCCGGCAGAGCATGGCCGAGGTCGAAGACGCCGTTATCGACGATGATCTCCGCGCCGCGTTCGGCCTCGCGACGGAAGAACTTCCGGTAGGCGGAGTCGGACAGGACATGCTGAGCGGCCACGTGGTGCACGCGGGCGGGTTCCTGGGCGACGAACGCCTCCAGATATCTGGGCGGGGCGATCACGGAGAAGTCGATGCTCTTGACCATCACGCCGCCCCCCGCTGCCCCATGGCGAGGACGAGGAACTGTTGGGAGAGCACCGGATCGTCCTGGAACCGGCCGCTCGCCTGCAGCGTGGTGGTACGGGCAGCCTCCATCCGCACCCCACGCATGCTCATGCATAAGTGGGTGCCGCGTACGGCTACCGCCACGTCCTTGCTGCCGATCAGGCCGCCGATCTCCTCGGTGACCTGCCGGGTGAAGCGCTCCTGCACTTGGAGCCGTCCGGCGTAACGCAGAGCGATCCGCCCGAACTTCGACAGCCCCATCATCTCGCCGTCAGGCAGGTAGCCAATCGCGACCTCCAGGTTCATGGGCAGCAGGTGATGCTCGCAGAGGGACCACACGCTCATGCCGCTGACCACGACGAGCTGGTTGCTCAGGCGGGCCTCGGTGAAACACGCGCCCCTCGCCGACAGCTCCGCCGACAGAAACGAGTTCCACCAGGCTGCGACCCGTGGCGGCGTTTCAGCCAGTCCCTCCCGCCCAGGGTCCTCGCCGAACGCGACCAAGAGCTGGCCGATCAGTTCGGTGACGCGCTCGATGTCGACCGGTCCTGGAGCCACCGGGTCGGGTTGGGGTCGCACGACCGGACCCTGGCCGGACGCCGGACAGTAGACGGCCTTCGTCATGGATTTCGCCTCCAAGAGCTGGGACAGAGGGCTGATCAAGGGGGTGTGCCAGCGTCCGAGAAGTGCGAACGCCGCGAGGTGCAGGGGCTCAGTGATGTGCCATTAGTCAGCGGCCGGCTGAGTTTGGCGCCTGTGAGCGGGGGCGGCCTCGGTCTCTAGCTTTTGCCGTAGAGCCCTCTAGCATCACGGCCACTTGGGCCTGCCGTGCTGAAACTCGGCTGGGAATGCACAAGGCGGTGATCAGCCGGAACCCGATGTCGATCTATCTACCTATCAAGCTAAGGACCGGGTCATCGATCCCCTATGTCGAAACGAGCCCAACTACGCCCAGTTTCACGAACCCGGACGGCGATGAGCCGACCGGCAATGCCAGGTTCGACGTTCTGGATGAACCATCCGGCCAGGAAGTGAGCCAGGCGCTCTGAGGTCGGCTCACAGGGCATGACCTCGTGGAGGTTGCGGTGGTCGAATTCGGTGTCCAGGAACTTCTTGAATGGCACGAGGTCTCCGAAGTCGGTGACGAAGCCCGGGTCTGCCAGGACAGGGGCGGTGAGAATCACCTCGACTACGTAGCTGTGTCCGTGTTGCCGCGAGCACTTGTGGTCAGGCGCGAGGCTGGGTAGCTGGTGTCCGGCCTCGAAGTCGAATAGCTTGCCGATGGTGTGCTTGCCGGACGGGAGTGGCACCGTACTGAGGTCCATGGACTCCTCCTGTGTGACGGGGATTCGGTGATGCGAGCGAGGAAGGCCGTACGACAGCGATGTACTCCCACGCTTCGTCTTTAGTGCACTGGGCTGGTTGCTGATCCTTTGAGGCGGTGGAGGAACGGCGGGAAGCACGGAGCGGTGGATAACTTGACAGGGGCTTGGTCCACGTGACTGTTCAGATAAGGTGTCTTGAAGGGATTCGCGGGATCAGCGGCCGCGCTCGTCGCTCCACAGCAGGACATGGAGGCGCTGAGTCATGGACCAGCCGCGGGCGATTACGTCGTCGGCCAGTTCGCGGGCCCGGGTGATCACAGCATCGGGAGTCCTGCCCTCCGGCATCACGTACACCGGGGACAGTCCGTAGCGCTGAACGAGATCCTCGATCTCGTCCAGGTCCGACCTCTCGCTGGCGACGAACTTAAAAACTGCCCTGCCACTGCCGACCAGGGCGGTCAGCGCCTCAGGGACGATACGCAAGCTCTCCGACATGCCGGCGTTGGACAGCTTGGGCGAAACGTTAAACCGGACGCCCTCGATGAGAAGTTCGGGGAGCGGCGTGAATGTGCCGTTGGTTTCGAACTCAACTCGGCGGTTGGCGTCAACCAGGCGGCGTACCAGCGGAACAAGCTGCTTTTGCTGGATCAGCGGCTCCCCGCCAGTGATCACTACGAGGGCGGTGTCCAGGAGCAGCAGTTCGTCCCCCACTCCAGTGATACTGCGCCGGGACGACTCTCTTCGTAAATCGAACCGGGTGGTGTCCCAGGTGTAGGGGGAATCGCACGGCATCCGTTCACTGCAGGTCAGGTTGCACCGGGACAGGCGTAGGAAGGCCGCGTGTGTGCCGAGGCTGGGCCCTTCGCCCTGCAAGGTGGGGCCGAACAGCTCCGCCACTATCAAGTTGCCTTCCCGCGGTGGGATGACGGCTCTGGTCTGCATGTTCATGGGTTCTCCAGGTCGCATCGGGCCGAGGAGACGCCATCTCATTCAGGCGTAGTTCCCCTCGGGTCGGCAGGAACATGGGGATTTGAGGTTCTGGGCGAGGAGTTGCCAAGGGCCGATTAGCTGGGTGTCCCTGCAGGTCCTAGACAGGCTTCTGCCCCCTGAGCGTGACTACGTGGTCCATACCTGCGTCGCAGGGCGCCACCGGTCAGATCGAACGTCTTTTCCCTCTCGATCGCCTGGGCCGCCCAAGCGGTCGAGAACTGCGCAACCAGGTACAGGCCGCGCCCGCTTTCACTTCCGGCTTCGCCCTTTTGATTCACCGCCGAAGCCGTTGGGATGGAGCTGACGTCGGCTTTACGGTCGAGGGCGCTCACCACGACGCCCTTCTCGTAGACCTCCAAGATCATCCAGACGACCCCACGGCTGTGCTTGATGGCGTTGCCAACCAGTTCGTTGGTTAGGAGTACCGCGTCACCGATCTGCTCTGCGCTGGCACGATGGGTTAATGCCATGGACACTCGCTGTCGGGCGAGCAATTGAAAAGCGGCGCCCCCGCTGAGAGCAACGTCGGTATGGTCGACCAGGTCTCCCAGGTCGTAGTCGCGGATCAACTCAGCGGTTGTCGGGGGCACGGTCATCTCCTTGCACTGATGCCTCGGCGCGGACCGATATCGGCCTCGGCCCACCATGACGCACGCTTCGTGGCACCGGTACGCCAAAGCGTTGCCACTTCGCGGCCACTACCGCGAGCTTGGAGATCCGGGAACGCTGCCTGGACCACCGCGATGGGCTGCGCACCACCAGCCCTCACGTCATCGTCACCCCTGCCCCCGCAGGACGGCACCAAAGCAGGGACGGCATCAGCGTCGAGCGCCCATATCAGCCACGTCCTCGCCCCCTGCGGCGTCCCGCCCCCGCAGGCTGCCCAGCACCTGCCTGGTCGAGCTGGTCGACCACCTGGACCCAAGGTCGTCGCTGCTGCCTTCGGAATGACCGCCGTGAGCATTAAGATCTATCCCACCGACCGGATCGCCCCTGGACTTCTTCTGTCCGACACGATGGCCTCAAGACCCGCTGACCAAGCCCCCGACCCCGATCAGGAGGGTGGTGTTCATGTCATTCCTCGCCTGCGCCCGCTGCGGCCAGCCCCTGACCTCAGAGATCAGCCAGGAGGACACTCCGCCAGCCATCCGAAACGTTCCTGGCCAAGCCTGCATAGCCAAAGGCACCTATGCGTCGAGCTGGAACCACGGCTTCGTCCTGCATCCCGATGACGTCACGGGCGCACGTCGGCATCCGGATCTCCAGCGTCTCGTCGGATGCTGCGGCCCCTCCGGGCTGGACGGTCCCAACCTCGTCTGCTCCGGGTGCGGAGCCGAGATCGGCACCCAGGAATCGGACTGCTGGAACCCCCACCTCGTCGTGACTCTCCCCGATGCCACCAACTTGCTCAGCGACGACCAACGCTGAACCCCGTGCGTTTCAGGCAGCGCCCGACACAGGCTCGCGAACATGTGCGATGTCGACAGATGGATGTTGCTCGTCACCACCACGGAACGACGCTCATGAGCGGCCTCCGCCACCCGGTAGAACGTGCATAACCGCCTTGCGTTCTGCTGCCTGCCAGACCGTGCAGCGGGCCGCCTATGAGTCGGCCGACTTGGCGCTATGCCCGGCGACCACCAACTGCCCAACTAGACATGCCGGGCCGATCCACGCCGCGCCCCGGGCCGGCCATGACGAATCCACCGCCCACGCGCCAGCTCTCCGACCAGCAGGTTGCCGGGATTGACGGCGGTGTAGAGCAGCACCCGCCCTGCAACAGGGTGGCGTCCTCTCCGTCGGCGAAGCGGTCCCACCGTGTCTCCCGCCACTCCCGGCGACCTCGTGCAGAGTGGGACCGCGATTCGGTTGAGGACGCCGACGACCGTAGTAAGGTCCGGTGAGCCCGGCGCGAAGTCAGCGAGCCGACTAGAGCGCGCCGCCTGCAGCTATGCCCGGCTGTGCCGGCGGAGGATCGGCTCCAGGTAGTCCACCTGAGGGCCGGCAAGGTGTGCCACCTCGATGACGGAGCGGACAAGTGTGATCTCCTCCAGTTTAGGGTCACGCCCTCGCGCCGCCTCGGCAGCCAGCAGGGCCGTGAACCGCTCTCGCAGTAGCGGCTCCGGCCGAGCCTCGGCACGGAAGAACACGCCGATGCTGCCGTTCTCGCCGCGCGTGACCGCCCACAGGGTCAGCTCCGCGGGCTCCAGGTCGCTGCCGGTCTCCTCGGCCAGCTCCCGGGCGGCCTGATCGCGCAGGGCCGCCTCATCAAGTTGTTCACCGGCGTCCGGCGGCTCGAGCGAGCCACCGGGAAGCTGCCAGCGACCGGGGGCAGCCGTGGATGACGACATCCGTCCCACCAGAAGAGCGCCGTCATCGGCCGGCTGCACGGCGACGACGAACAACGACGCCAACGCCTCGGCACCCGGCACCCAGCGCAGCGCGTAGTGCCGGTAGGTCACCCGTGTCCAGGAGAGCACCAGGCTGCACGGCTCGTCCCGCTCCAGCCCCGCGCACGCCACCACCGGCCCCTCGAACAGACTGCCGGGGTTGACCCTCACCGCCTCATCCCACACCCTATCCATCGCCAATCGGTGTTTGAGTGGCACCTTCGGCGCGGCGGTCTCGACCAGGCACAGACGGTGAACGTCCAGCAGTTCGACGCCGTCCGGCTGTGGCTCGGTCACCGGCTCGTCCTAGGCAACATACATGGCGGTGCTTTTCGCACACGAGGATCGCTCTAGTCAAGAGATTGCGGGCCAAGTGCGACCCATGGCGCGCCTTGGGAAAGAGACCGGCGGATCCAGATGCGCAATCTCGCGCTGGAAGAAGTCGCAGAGAGCCTCGGGCTCACTCCATAGGCCGCTGATCTCGTCTTGGCACGCCGACACGACGCCGGGATTGGTTATGAAGCTGGGGCGGGAGCCGGATGTCGGTGAGTTCGAGAGCCAGTTGATGATCGTCGGGGTTTGTCCTGTCAGTGAAAACGAGAGCCATGCCCCCCGGAGCAGGGCATGGCTCTCGTTGCTGAGGGTGATAGTCAGATGGCTTGTTCGACGCGGGCTCGGGTTTGGGCGAGCCGGTAGGAATCGGTGCCGGTCTCGATAATGTTGCCGGCGAAGGTGAGGCGGTCAACGATCGCTGCGCAGAGGCGCGGGTCGGTGAAGGTGCGGGTCCAGCCGGAGAAGGACTCGTTGCTCGCGATGGCGACGCTGTTCTTCTCTTCGCGTTCGGTGAGGACCTGGAAGAGGAGCTCGGCGCCGTGCCGGTCGAGTTCCATGTAGCCGAGTTCGTCGATGCAGAGTAGGTCGACGCGTCCGTAGCGGGCGACTGTCTTGGCCAGGACCTTGTCGTCGGCGGCCTCGACGAGTTCGTTCACGAGCTTGGTGGCAAGGGTGTAGCGGACCCGGTAGCCGTTCATCGCAGCCTCGGTTCCGAGGGCGATGAGCAGGTGGGACTTACCGGTGCCGGAGTCCCCGATCAGGCAGAGGGCCTGGCCCTTCTTCACCCATTCGCAGGTGGCGAGCGTGTGGATGACGGCGGGATCGACGTTGGGGTTGGCATCGAAGTCGAAGGCGCGCAAAGTCTTGTCGCGGGGGAACTGGGCGGCCTTGATGCGGCGTTCAGAGCGGCGGCGAGCGCGGTCGTCGCATTCGGTCAGCAGCAGTTCGGCGAGGAATCCCAGATAGGACATCTGCTCGCGGGTCGCCTGCTCGGCCATTTCGGGGAAGGCAGCGCGGATGCTGGGCAGGCGGAGCATCCGGCAGGCATGGTCGATGGAGGCCTGGGCGGCGTGCTCGGTTATGCCGCGCTGGGGGGTGCTCATAGTGTTCCTCCCTGGGCTGGGCGCTCGCCGGACGGCCGGGCGCGTTTGAGGAGCTGGTCATAGGCCGTCACCGAGGGCAGCGGCCGGGTGTCGCGGGGAAGCTGGGCCAGGCGCCGCTCGGTCAGGAACGTCACCGTCGCCTCGTGGCCGTCGTGCTGGGCGGGCTCGGGAGCGGCCTGCTCGTCTTCCTCAGCGGCTTTGCGGGCCTCCAGGGCGACCGCGTCCGCGGTGAGCGCGCCGGCCCGCAGCGCGGCGGCCAGGCCGGTGACCAGATGCTCGGTGGGGAGGTAGCGGGCCAGGAGCAGCACTTCGATCAGCGCGCGGGTGCCGTCGCGGTCGCCGTGGGCCTTGCACGCCGCCGCCCACTGTGGGCGCCCTTGATCCCCGGCCGGCAGTGGAACGCCTCGATTCCGTAGTGCTCGCGGAACGCCGTCCAGCGGGCGGACTCGGTCCGGGCCCGGTGAACCCCAGCACCGCGGAGACCGCGGCCTTCAGGTTGTCGTAGCGGACCTTGCCCGTCGGGACTCCGCCCAGCACGCTGAAAGCGTGGACGTGTCCTTCGAAGAACGCTTCCTGCCCTCCGGTGGCCAGCACCCGGTGGACCGCCTTGCCCGAATACGACAGGCGGAAAGAGAACAGGAAGCACTTCACCTGCTCACCCGCGATCCGGACCGTCACGTCCCCGAAGTCGACCTCGGCCTCGACGCCCGGCAGATGCGACTGCGGGATGAACGCCTCCGGCGGATCCCTGCCGGCCTCTACTCGGATCTCGCCCCGCCGGTGAGCGACGTAGGCGCGGACGATCTGATACGAGATCTCCATCGCCTGGTGCTCGTCCATCAGCCGCGCGAAGATCCGCTTGGCTGTGTGCCGTTGCTTTCGTGGCGCGTCCAGGTCGGCTCGCAGCATCTCGTCGATCAACGATTTGAACGGATCCAACCGGCTCGCCCGCGGGGCCATCTTCTTCCTCGGCTCCGGCCACGGCTGACGCAGCGCCTCAGCCACCGTGTTCCGGCTGACCCGATACTTGATCGCGATCTGCCGACCCGACAGCCCCGCACGAGAATCCCGGCGAATCGCTGCGAATACCTCCACCTTGGACTTCAGGTGCGCCACCTGCGTCTCCTCACACGGAGTAACGCTTCGATACTCGCACCGCCAACCCTCAGGTGGCTCTGGAATTCGCTAATACGGCCCCAGCCCCGCCAAGCGCCACGGAGCCACTGACCGACATCTGGCTCCCACATTCACCTACAGAGCCACGGGATCGTCGATCATGTGATGTTGCAAATGCTCACCGACGGTCGGGCGAGATGTACGGCAGCACCGGTTGTGATGATCGCCAGCCACGAAGAGTCGATGCTAGGCCCGGCCGGGTCGGCTCGCCGCGCCAGTCGTCCCAGTTGCGATGCTCACCGGCCGCGAAGGGCCGGTGCTGGCTGTCGCGGGCTCTTCCACCGCACCTCAGCACTCGTGTTGCGATGCTCACCGGCCGCGAAGGGCCGGTGCTGGAGCGGAACGCCGATCGGATGTTACGCAATCTGCCGTTGCGATGCTCACCGGCCGCGAAGGGCCGGTGCTGGTCAGCGCTGGACTTGTACGCTTCCCATGCCTCTGGGTTGCGATGCTCACCGGCCGCGAAGGGCCGGTGCTGGAGTTCCTGAGCAGGAATTGTGTGTATCAGAACATCTCCGGGCTGTCGTCAGCGAGCTCTTTCGTCACCAACAGCCCGGTATGGACTTCGGAACCTCCCGCGTGTCGCATGAGCACTAGAGGTTCCTAGATCATCCTGCGGCCTCAAACTACCTTCGCAAAGAAGGCTCAGGAAGACACCTGGAAGGGGCGAAACAGGACCACTGTTCTGTTCTCAAGCAACAAGGCACGACCACCCCCATAAGGATGGCGATCCTGATAGCGTGACCGAGCCGATTACAAGATCAACGGGTCATGATGAGGTGCCGGCTCGGCAACGCCAAGCCGATGCACAGCCGCGAACCCGTTGGCAGGAAGGCGATAGACCCGCACCGAATCACCACTGGCATCGATGATCCGCCGCGCACCGTCCAGCAAGGTCAGCAACTCGGCGTCGTCGCAGACGATCTCAAAGACCGACCGCTGCACGCGATGGCCGTACCCCTCGCACAGCTTGGCCATCTTCCGCAGCCGACGTCGCCCCTCCGGTGTCGTGGTGACCACGTCATAGGTCAGCAGCAGCTGCATCAGCTGACCGTCCACGGCACATAGGCAGGCAGTTCTCCTCGGATATGGCGGGCGAGCAGCCGGGACTGGACCACCGGGAGCAGGGACGCTGAGACCTTCCGGCCGAGCACCCGATGGGGCCATTCCCTGTTCTTCCACCCCTGCCATTCGGTAAGGACGAGCTTGCGCCCGTCATCGGTGAGTTGTACGGCACCGCCGGGCAAGGTCTCGAAGTGCTCGCCCCGCAACTGCCTGCGGTTGAGCAGATTGAGCATCAACCGGTCGGCGTGAATGGAGCGGAACTCCTCCATGAGGTCCAAAGCGAGCGCGGGCTTCCCCGGGCGCAATCCGTGCAGGAATCCGAGGTAGGGATCAAGACCTACCTGCTCGGCTGCCCCATGCACGAGTGCCCGGGTAAGACCGTACAGGAAGGAGAGCAGAGCGTTGACCGGGTCGGTGGGCGGGCGCCTGATCCGGACCGTGAAGGCAGGGATGTCGAGGTCGGTGCGCAGCATGCCGGACAGGCCCTCGAAGTACAGGCGGGCGCCGTGACCCTCGACTCCCAGCAGCTCGTCGAGATCGGCCGCCTCAGAACACCGTGTCAGCAGTTCTTGCAGGTCCTCGCTCAAGCCGCGCAACGCGGTCTGCAACGCCGGTGCCGCGTCGCGTGCTCCCTTCAGCAGGACCTGACGAGAGTTTTGGAGCTTGCCCGCGACGCAGCTGCGAGCGATCTGCAGGCGTTTTCCGCTGTCGGCGTGCGCGAGATGCTGGGCGTGACGCAGCAGCACGTTGCCGCGGACCGGGCCGTCGACCCGTCCGAGGAACCGCCCCGAGAGGCTCATCCAGACAACCGAGCGGCCCTCGTCGGCGCATCTGATCAGCAGGTCTGCGGACACGGCGACGTGCCCGTAGACGACGATGCCGTCCAGTCGCCGCAGCGGCAGCGTGCGTTTGGGAACCTCGGGGGCGACCACTTTGAGGCTGTCGTGGTGGAGGTGCAGGCTGGCCCCTTGGGTCTGCACGTACAGGGTGTTGAGGAATTCAGTCATCCCATGCCGCTTCCGGTTGCGGGGTGAACAGCGTCGAGGCCGCCTTGGCGAACGCCTGGGCGCGGGCCAGCACACGGGGCATGCACATGTCGCGCATCGAGCACCGCCGGCACCGCTGGTCGGCAGGCGCGGCGGGAAGGGCCATCGCGATGAGGATGCGCCTGACCGACTCCGCAAGATCGGTGACGCGCCGGCGGAGGGTTGCGTCGATGGTGACGGTGTGCCTGCGGCGATCGGCGCCGGAGTAGATCACGCCTTGCGGAACGGGGCGCCGGAACATGGCCTCCAGGCACATGGCCTGCCCCGCCACCTGGATGTCCGCAGGACCCTCCGGAACGTAGGCACCGGATTTGTGCTCGATGGGCACGATGCGACCACTGTGGTAGATCTCAACGGCGTCGCATACACCAACAAGCCCAAGCTCGTCGTGCCACACGGGCAGTGCACGCAGAGTCCGGATCGCACCACGCGTCTCGTGCCCCGGCTCGTGCACCCGCTGATGCATAAGGGTGCCTCGTACGGTGGCCGCATCGTCGGCGTAGCCGTCCTCAAGCAGGATCAGCCCTGCCTGCCGAGGACAGTAGGCGTAGTGCTCCAACGAGGACAAGGTGACCTGCTGCACCGGATTGCCGGCCATGAACGCCTGAGGGTGCGATCGGTTCATCCCACGAGCCTGGTGAGGGTGACACCCTCCGGCAGGTCGTTGGCGACCGCGACCGTATAGTCCGCAAACGAGCGGGGCGTACCGTTCGTCGGCGGGATCTCGATGCGGCTGAACAGTTCGTGGGAGGGTGCACGGCCGAATGCGTCGTCGTGGCTGAACACATACAGCCCACGCAGTGCCATCTCACCGCGTGTGGAGGCGCGGTCGTGCTCGAACATCATCGTCAGGCTGCGCCAGAAGGTGTCCAGGTCCTGCTCCCCCACCCCGGTACGGCGGGCCAGCGGGGCGCTGAAGTGGCCGTAGCCGAGGTAGAGCCCGTAAGGGACCATGTGCTTGTTGCCCATCTCGGTGGACTCGCCCTTGTCGATGTCGCTCTGGCGGGTCTGGGTGACTCGGGTGATGCCGTGCTCCTGAGGGAGGACCGCGTCGACGGAGCGGGAGAACGTGAGCTGCATGGGGCCCTGCACCCGGCCGCACGGCTTGGTGCCGGTGCTCATGACGGCGCCGAACATGCGCACGTCGTAGAAGGTCTGGCACATCCACTGCTGCGCCTCGGCCTCGGATTTGCGTCGCTGCTTGGGGTCGAGGTTGAGGGCGGCGTAGGCACGCTCGTGCTGGGCGTTGAGGGCTACCCCGGCTTCGACGTAGATGTCGTAGCCGGGTTTGCCCTCCTGCAGCAGCGCGACCATGTTGCGGATCTTGCGTTTGATCGCCACGTCGGTGACCAGGCCCTGGCCGGTTTCGGGGTCGATGCGGGGCATGCCTCCGGCGTCGGGGTCGCCGTTGGGGTTGCCGTCGCGTACGTCGAACAGGAAGGCGAAGTCGTGCTTGCGGCCGGGGTCCAGGTGCGTGCTCATCGGGAAGGGTCCCTTCATGGTCGGGGGGATGGTGAAGGTGGTCAGGCGGGTTCGGGTGGGGTGTCGTTTCCGCGGGCGGTGGCGCGGGCGGCTTCGCGGTCGTGGGCGCGCTGCTGGTGGTAGCCGAGCATGAACCGGCCTTGGCCGGGCAGGTCCAGCACGGCGGGAAGGTCGGTGGTGAACCTGCTGAACAGCTCGTCCAGGCGCCTGTCCAGTGCGATGCCGGCGGCTCGTTTGGAGCCGCGGAGCCGGCGCAGGTGGCCGACGGAGTTCTTGCGGAGCATGGTCAGTACAGCCAGGGGCCTGCCCATGGCGGCTGCGAAGAACTTGTCACCGATGGTGGTGTTGATGTTGTCCAGGGCGGTCCGCTGGATGTTCTCCATGACGGCGAAGATCCGTCCGGACAGGTAGGCGGGGTCGGTGGCATCGAGGTTGAGGCTTTCCAACAGGATCTCCTTCATGGCGGGGTCGGCACGCACGAGCAGCAACCTCAGCAGGGCGGCTCGGGGCAGGTCGGTACGGCCGTCGGCGCGGATGCGCTGGATGAGGCGGGGCAGCAGGTAGGCGGGAAGCCGCTTGTTGCGCAGGGCGGCGGCCAGGAGGTCACGTTCGGCCGATGGCGGGGAGCTGCCTTTGACGTATTCCGGGTCGCCGAACCTGCCCAGCGCCGCCACCATGCGCCAGAGCGGCACACGCTGGGGTCCGTCGAGGCGCGGGTCGGTCATGGCGTGGTCGGTGAACCAGGCGTCGACGCTCTCGCACAGTTCGATCAGCGGGACGTCGATGTAGTCGCGGACGACGACGCGGCTCTGGTTGGCCGACAGAGTGACCGCATAGAAGAAGTTGCTGTCAAGCCAGGGGGCTCGCCGATCGGGCGCGAGCCGTACCTGCTCGATGATCGCGTTGACCTCCTGCGGGACCGCCTTGCGGACCGCGCCGAGCGGGGAGATCGGCGCCGGGCGGCGCAGCCACCACGCAAGGACGCTGTCGGTGCCGCGGGAGTGGTGGTGGGGGTCGGCCAGCAGCGCGTTCAGCGCCGACATGGCCGAGCCGCCGCACAGGTCGCAGATGGGGGTGTTGGCCAGCTGGGTTGTCCCGCCCCGGCCTTGCGCGCTCTTGTTGATCGACACCAGTTGGGCGTCTCGGCCGCGGCCGTCGGCAACAGGGATGGCGCCGGGTTTGACGGGTTCGGGAATGGTGTCCAGCAGCGATCCCGGCTGCCCGCAGACCAGGCATATGCCCTCGCCACCGTCCGAGCTTTTCCGCTCGCGGACGATGTATCCCCATGCGGTTACCGCCGAGGGCAGGTCGTGGACCCAGCCGTGGTCAGTTCTGATCGCCACGACGTCTGTCGGTTTCGCGTCCTCGGGGATTCCGACACGCAGGTGGGCGCCGCTTTGGAGGAAGCGGAGCACCGGCGTGGCAAGCGGCTCGTCGGCAGCCCATCGGGCGATCAGCTCGGCGAAGTGTTCAGCGCGGCGTTCGGCCTCGGCGGCCTGCTTGTCGCTGTCGTCTTTGGGCATGGCCAGCACGTATTGCAGGGTGTCGGTGAGAAGGAACGGCGGTGGCGCGACGCCGGACCGCTGCACATAAGGGGTGGCCATCAGCTGTCCCGCCTTGGCTTCGGCCGTGCTCAGATCGATCAGCCTGTTGCCGCGCGGCCTGCCGTCGGGGGTCAGGTCGAGGGCCCAGCGCACGCTGCGCCGGCGGTAGTACGGTGCGGGCAGGTCGGTACGGTGACCCGCATGCTCGGCGAGAGCCCTGATCAGCATGGGTTCACCGCCGTCCTCCGACTCTCACGGCCCCGCTGCCCGGGAGTTCGGCGCCCTGGGGTGGCACGACCAGGACGCCGTTTTGGATCTCGGCCATGAACCAGCGGTAGGTTTCGCCGGCTTCGCCGTACTCGATGGTGTGCAGCATCACGCCGAGTACCTCAGAGTGTGGGATCGGCGGGCGGGCGGTGGGCGGGCCGAAGGAGGCTGAGAACTCCCGCACCCCGAGGAACGGCTGGGAGAAGCAGGCGCCGCGTGTGACTCTGCGTCTGAACTGGTCGCGGTACTTGGCCTCTGGATCGGTTGCGTGGGGGCGCAGGTCGACCTGGGCGTGGATGCGGTATGCGACGTCGCGCAGGCACACCATGTTGCGCTGGTCCCGGTCGGTTTCGGCGTCGAAGCGGACGGAGATGTCTGCCATCGCCTCCCGAATCCAGTTCATGGTCAGCATGGAGGAGACCTCGTTGCGGCGGATCGACGTCCAGCGGATGGGTTTCAGCACGTCGATCTGTTCGATCCGGTAGTCGAACTCCGACTTCCAGAAGATCGCTTCGAGGAGTCCTCTGGCGGCCGACGGGGTCATCACCGGATAGCTCAGGCGCTCGGTTTTGAACTCAGGTCGGGTGAAGCAGGCATAGGGGCCTTCCACTTCCACTACCAGCGGTGTGGGCTGGGAACGGGCTGTCGTCAAAACACCAGCTCCTGGGGGTCGGGGGTTGTCATCTCGATACCTCGTTGCGGGTGGTAGTCGCCCAGCCATTCGATGAGGTCTCCGATGACCGGGGCGGCCAGGCCTTCCTCGACCGCGCGGAAGGCGAGGGCACGAGGGAGGGTCGCCATGTACGGCCGCAGGGCCCGCAGCTGAGTCGCCGAGCCCGGGTGTCCGGCGCGTAGGTGGGCGAGGATGCGTTCCAGCTGGTCGGTGTCGCCGTAGTGGACCGCCACGGGAACGGTCCACTCGTCGATCATGCGGAACAAGTCGGCCACCTTGGGGAAGTCGTGGACGCGGCGCTCGGCTTGGATCTCCTGGCCTTGCTGTTCGACGTTGTGGAAGTCGAAGCGGGCGCGGTAGTAGGCCTCAAGAGCGTCCAGGTCGTCGGGCGGGCAGTGCGGGCCGAAGCGGTCTCGTGTCGCCTCAAGGGCCGCTCCGTAGATCCGTCCGGCGGCCTGGTTGCCGTCCTCCGGGTCGAAGATCGTCACATAGCCGCTGGTGAGGTGTCCGCTTCGGTTGACCCGTCCGGCGGCCTGCTGCATCGCGTCGGCTGAGGCGTAGGCCCGGAAGCCTGCCGGGAAGTCCAGGTCGACTCCTGCTTCCACCAATTGTGTACTGATCAGCGTGATGGGCAGGCCCTTGGCGAGGTGTTGCTTCGCCTTCTCCAAGGTCTTGCGCCGGTGGGCTGCTGCCATCCGGGTCGACAGGTGCAGGGCGGACCGCTCTTCTTCGACAAGCCGGTGAAGGCGGTGGGCGTCCTTGGTCGTGTTGACCACCGCGAGTGCCTGAGGTTCCGCCGCAATCTGCTGGGCGATCTCGGCCATCGTCGGTTTGGGGTCCAATAGCCAGCGGTATTGCACGCGGTTCAACGCCTTGTACAGCGGCTTGGGTTGGGCGATCACGTCGTGGATGGATGCACTGTGCAGGGGGCTGAGCAACTCGAAAGGCGGCTGAGTGGCGGATGCGAGCAGTACGGTGGTGCCGAATCGCTCGGTCAGCGTGCGAAGCGCCGATACGATCGGGATGAGAAGGCGGTCGGGAAGAGCCTGGACCTCGTCGAGCACGATGACCGATCCAGCCATCCGGTGCACACGGCGCATCGCTGCAGGTTTATTGCTGAACAGCGATTCAAACAGGCGGACGGTCGTGGTGATGACCACCGGTGCATCCCAGTTCTCGGCCGCCAGCCGCTGCCAGCGCCTGCCGGGCGCGCCGTCGTCGAGGTCTATGCCGCTGTGGTGCTCAAGAACGACCGGATCTTCGCCGGGGCGGTCCAGCAGATCACGGAAGACTGCGGCGTTCTGCTCGGTGATCGACATGAACGGCACCGCCACGATGACCCTCTTCATACCGTGGCGGCGCGCATGATGCAGGGCGAAACCGCCGCTGGCAAACGTCTTGCCGGATCCGGTCGGGGCAGGCAGGCGGTAGATACCGCCCGGGCCGGCAGCGGCCTCGACTGCTTGGGCGTAGACCTCCTGCCGCTGAGCGTCGACGGGCGACGCCTTGAAGCGGGCGAGCGCTTCGAGTCTTCCCTGTTCGTAACGCTCGACCAGGTCGGCGGCACTTGCCGGATGCGGCGAGCGGGCGACGCCTTCGAAATGCGCTTCGGTGTCAAGGTAGTCGGCGTCCACGACGGTGCTGTAGACCATCCGCACCAGAAGATCCAGAGCGTAGGGGTCTGCCTCCACTGCCTCTGGCAACCATGCGGGCAGCGTGATCGGGCCCGGCAGGTGGATCTCGGGCACGATCTCCGCCACCCGCTGGATCGCCTCGGCCACCAAGGGGTGGTTGTCGGCGAACTCCAACTCCGCCTTAAGCCTGGTCGGATTGGGTAGGCCGCCGTGATGGCCGAACACGATCGCCGCCATGATCCCTAGACCTTGCTGGTCCAGCAGCCAAGTGCCGGCGTGCTTGTGCATGCCTCCTACTCGGCCGCCGTGGCTTTCTGCGCGGATCAGGCGTTTTTGCCAATCACAGCTGCCTTTTCCGACATCGTGCACCAAGCCGCAATGCGCAGCCAGCGGGCCGGCGTCGAAGGGCTGACCGAAAAGACCTGCGCGGGATGCCGTGCCACGCAGGTGGTCGCCAAGTTCGTGGCGAACCCCGTCACCGCCTCTTGCGCTGTGTGCCCATAACCGATCGGCCATGTCGCTCCTTCTGAAATCCGCGAGCGACACGCACTGTAGGGGATCGCACTGACATTTTCATCGCTACTCAACACACGGGAGTCTTAGTCCATGTTTGACCAATATCAGCAGCTATTAGGCGTTGTTGACTACCGATTTCCCGAATCGAACATTCTGGGCTAACTGCTACCGTTACTACGCTGGGCGTCCCATCTCGGTTTGGGAAAGCAGCCATGCCTCTGTGTTAGTAACCTGTAGCTGAGACCTGACGCTGACTCCTTCTCCCCCATCGGGGTAGATGACCTTGAGGGTCACCGGCTGCGGAGAGCCGGTGCTGGGGGGATATCTCCGCTCAGAAGACCACAACCGGGCCAGTTGCGGTGCTCACCGGCCGCAGAAGGCCGGTGCTGGCGGGCACCACCCGGTCACGCTGAGGTTGCCCGTGGAGTTGCGATGCTCACCGGCCGCAGAAGGCCGGTGCTGGGCGAGCTTGGCTCAGCTCCTTGAGCTTCGGGTCAACGTTGCGATGCTCACCGGCCACAGAAGGCCGGTGCTGGCTCGTGCCGGTTGCGCCGGTAGCGGGCCTCCAGCTGGTTGCGATGCTCACCGGCCGCAGAAGGCCGGTGCTGGGCTGACTGGATGCACATGATCCATTCGTTGGCACGGGCGTTGCGATGCTCACCGGCCGCAGAAGGCCGGTGCTGGTGCCTGGTGGGGCGCTGAAGAGCTGGGCCTGCTGGGTTGCGATGCTCACCGGCCGCAGAAGGCCGGTGCTGGACGAGCGTGAGCCGGATTGCCCTGGTGATCGGGCTGGTTGCGATGCTCACCGGCCGCGAAGGGCCGGTGCTGGAAGGGCGGGGGTAAGCGGTTCCTGACGGCTGGCGGTTGCGATGCTCACCGGCCGCGAAGGGCCGGTGCTGGACCCGAGCCGCGCCTGTGGGACTACCCCACAAGCTGGTTGCGATGCTCACCGGCCGCGAAGGGCCGGTGCTGGTCGAGGGCCTGTCGGCTCGCCGGTCATGACATCAGGGTTGCGATGCTCACCGGCCGCGAAGGGCCGGTGCTGGGGCGCATCTGCACGCAGGAACGGAGAAACCACATGTTGCGATGCTCACCGGCCGCGAAGGGCCGGTGCTGGGACCACTGCCCGATTCGCAACCTCCACCTCCACCAAGTTGCGATGCTCACCGGCCGCGAAGGGCCGGTGCTGGTGAGGGCAGACCTTGCCTGGAATGTGGCCTGAGTTGTTGCGATGCTCACCGGCCGCGAAGGGCCGGTGCTGGACTTCTTCTGGCTGTTCATCGACGGCGTCCAGCAGCTGTTGCGATGCTCACCGGCCGCGAAGGGCCGGTGCTGGAGCCGCAGCCCTCGTCGGTCTCATCGACACCGGGGTGTTGCGATGCTCACCGGCCGCGAAGGGCCGGTGCTGGGGCAATGATCTGGTTCGCAAGAGGGGCGGTCTTTGCGTTGCGATGCTCACCGGCCGCGAAGGGCCGGTGCTGGCCGGGTCTCCGATGTCGGGCCCGCCATCACCTTGAGTTGCGATGCTCACCGGCCGCGAAGGGCCGGTGCTGGACACCCACCGCGGCCGGAGCCGACCTGCCCGCAAGTTGCGATGCTCACCGGCCGCGAAGGGCCGGTGCTGGCGCCGCCGTCGGCGGTGCAGCTCCGGGCACCGTGCTGGTTGCGATGCTCACCGGCCGCGAAGGGCCGGTGCTGGCGATCGCCTCGGTCAGGTTCTCGCCCAGCGTGGCGGTTGCGATGCTCACCGGCCGCGAAGGGCCGGTGCTGGGCCTCGGCGTAGCCGACCTCGCCGCCGTCCTCTCCCGGTTGCGATGCTCACCGGCCGCAGAAGGCCGGTGCTGGGGTCCGTAAATCGGTCGATCGCGGGCTGGAGCGAGTCGTTGCGATGCTCACCGGCCGCAGAAGGCCGGTGCTGGCGCAGGCCGCTCCACGCCTTTGTGACGAGCTGCAGGTTGCGATGCTCACCGGCCGCAGAAGGCCGGTGCTGGAACTGACTCTTATGGAAGGACTGGTAGTCATGGAGTTGCGATGCTCACCGGCCGCAGAAGGCCGGTGCTGGGGTAGTCCCGCATCGCGGTGGTGGCGAGCTCGTCGTCGTTGCGATGCTCACCGGCCGCAGAAGGCCGGTGCTGGCCGGCCATCAGCTCACCTCAACAAACAGCTCGGCGGTTGCGATGCTCACCGGCCGCAGAAGGCCGGTGCTGGACCATCCCCCGAACGGCCCTCACGGGCCATCTGAGCGTTGCGATGCTCACCGGCCGCAGAAGGCCGGTGCTGGCGCCGCCGCCAGCAGGATGGGCGACGCAATCAGCCAGTTGCGATGCTCACCGGCCGCAGAAGGCCGGTGCTGGACGCCGATGTGCTGCTCTCCATCGCCTCCGGGGAGGTTGCGATGCTCACCGGCCGCAGAAGGCCGGTGCTGGTATGCGCTCTCGACAGCACGCCTGGTAACAGATGAGTTGCGATGCTCACCGGCCGCAGAAGGCCGGTGCTGGAGGCCGCGTTTCGCGAGGTCTTTGATGTTGTTGGCGTTGCGATGCTCACCGGCCGCAGAAGGCCGGTGCTGGGGTGCGCTACTCCGCGGGCTGATACCAGGTGCTGTAGTTGCGATGCTCACCGGCCGCAGAAGGCCGGTGCTGGTGCCGGGGGCGGCTGGATGAGCCGCTTCCAGTGCACCGTTGCGATGCTCACCGGCCGCAGAAGGCCGGTGCTGGCCGTGCAAGCGAGCACGGAAGCGAGCGATGCATTTGTTGCGATGCTCACCGGCCGCAGAAGGCCGGTGCTGGGCGGGGGGAGTGGTGGCGGCTCGGGCTCGCCGCAGGTTGCGATGCTCACCGGCCGCAGAAGGCCGGTGCTGGATCGGCGTCCTGCGTGGCCGTGTAGGTCCCACCGAGGTTGCGATGCTCACCGGCCGCAGAAGGCCGGTGCTGGGGGACAGAGCTGGTCCGGTCCGCGATCAAGAGCGAGTTGCGATGCTCACCGGCCGCAGAAGGCCGGTGCTGGTCCGCATCTTTGGGCTTGATCAGGACCTCTTTGAGTTGCGATGCTCACCGGCCGCAGAAGGCCGGTGCTGGTCGAGGATGTCGGACTCGATGCTGTAGGCGAGGCGGTTGCGATGCTCACCGGCCGCAGAAGGCCGGTGCTGGGGGCATGTCGGCCGGCCTCGACGTGGCGAGCGTGAGGTTGCGATGCTCACCGGCCGCAGAAGGCCGGTGCTGGCCCGCTCGACGTCGGCGGCGAGCGGCTCCTCAACGTTGCGATCACCGGCCGCAGAAGGCCGGTGCTGGGTCGGCAAGGTTGCTCGACAAAGACCACGGAAAGTTTGTTGCGATGCTCACCGGCCGCAGAAGGCCGGTGCTGGATCGGACGAAGCCGCTCGACGGCGCAGAGCCGCGCGGTTGCGATGCTCACCGGCCGCAGAAGGCCGGTGCTGGAGGGGGCAGAGGAGTATCGAGTCATCCAGTTCGGGTTGCGATGCTCACCGGCCGCAGAAGGCCGGTGCTGGTCGGCTGCTCGCGCCCCGCAGCCATCGTCTCCTCGTTGCGATGCTCACCGGCCGCAGAAGGCCGGTGCTGGACCAGCAGCGGCCCCATCGGTGAGCGCACCCGCGATGTTGCGATGCTCACCGGCCGCAGAAGGCCGGTGCTGGGATACGCCCTCGGCCTGATGTCGATGCGCCTCGGTGTTGCGATGCTCACCGGCCGCAGAAGGCCGGTGCTGGGAGGGGAGCGGCCCCTTTCATCCGACCGCTCTATGGTTGCGATGCTCACCGGCCGCAGAAGGCCGGTGCTGGGGTTCCTGAACAGGCAATATCCCGAAGGCGGCGCTCTCCATCCATGCCAACAAGCGCACTAACGGTACCGATAGACCGATTTGAACCTCGGAACCCCTGGCGTGTCGCATGAGCACTAGAGGTTCCTGGATCACCTGACATGGCGGGCACGTCAACGTCGGGAACACCTTTCAGGGTGCGTCGCGCTCTCACTCACCGTGGCCCATGGGAAAAGCATGTTCTCTTCTCAAGCGACAGAAGACCCAGCATATCGAAAAGTGCATTGAATCGAGGCAGCAAGTTAGGGCGCAGACCATGACCCGCAGCCATGACGACGGGCTAGGCTAGCCTTGAGCGGTGATTGCACGGCCAGTAAATGAGGAGACTCGGGAATCGCGAGTCCAGAGCTCCAGGGATGCCCGAGCGGCAGGCTACGAACCGACCGGGGCCGGCGACCTCATTCCTCTTCTCTGGCGCGTGGGGCATCGGGCTCGCCAGTGTTGGGAATAGGACGAGAAAGCGCCGGCGTCCTTAGGCGTTAGCTCGTAAGCATCGTGCGCCAGCGGGATGAGCTTGTTTCACAGCCGGCAGATCAGGCGAAGCTTTGGACTCGGCACGCAGAGGTCAGGGTGTCCACTCTTAACTGTGGAAAGGCCGTTGAAAGCACGCCACCTACGGGCAGGCGACGCTCGGCCCTACGTCTGCCGAAAGCTGGCGTCGAAACGGGCTGGAGGCTAGGGGCGGGACCCGTCTCCCGTTACCTTCCGCCCAACAAACGGAACAGAAAAACGATCAAGAGGCCTTCTCCCGGGCAATCCAGGATCTGTCCTCCAAGCTTGGCAAGCACTGTGGGGTACCAGGACTCGGGACCAGAGACCTTGCCCAGGCGATCCGGTCAGTCCTTCCGTGGTGACTGCGCGCCAATCTCGATGTTCACCCACGCTACCGACGATCAAGGAACCCGAACCTTGCCCTACCCCACCATGCCAAGGTCTCCCCCAACCTGACGGCGCGTCCCACAGACAGATGACGCACGTGTTCGAGCTGCCCGAGGGCCTCGACCCGGTGGCGAGGCTGGAGGAGAACCTGGGCACAGGATGGGATTTCGCCGCGCGCGTCGTGTTCGACGCTCCCCTCACCGAGCTGGCGCCCTGGATCCGGTCGCCCATGGGACGGCTCGAGTCGGCGGGGGTAGGGGTGCGTGCTCGTCGGCAGCACGAGCAATCCGACGATGTACGCCCAGGAGTGGCTGCCGAATGTGCCGTTCCCCTTCCGCGTCGAGGGCGGGCCGGAACTGCGCGCCGCGGTCGCGACGCTCGCGGCGCGTCTCGCCGCCGCCGTGGCGGGCGTCACGCCCGGCCTGGGGCCTGACCGGCTGTGACGCGCGCCAGGAAGCGTTCCGATGTATTGAGCTTGCGCTCGGGATCGCTGGTCTGAGCGTCGTGCAGTCGGCCGATCTCGCAGACGATGGTGTTGATCGAGCGTGGGGATATGCGGGCCGTCCGGGCGACGGGCGGCGATGGAGGCGGCGGCGAGGACCGCTTCGGTCGGCGCGGTGCTGGTGGCGGCGTCTGCGGGTCGTTCCAGTCGGGTCACCCTGCAACAAGCCGTCGAGATAGAGGCGGCCAGCGGGGTGGCGGCGTCTGCAGGTCGTTCCAGCCGGGTTACCTGGGCCGCCTCATACCGACCTACCCACCAAGATCTTCAGGACACTCCCAGGTTTTGCGGGACAGAAGGTTGGTGACAGCGGGCAGGCCGTCTGAGTCCCTCTTCCGGGGGTGTGGAGCCTCGCGGTTCCCGTCTATGAAGGCCCCGATGGCCGGCTGATGTCCGACGCGAAGGCCAAAGCTCTACTTGGTCTACGCGAGCTGTCAGCTAAGGGTGAGGTTAGGCCGATACGGAGGCTCCAGCCGGGAACCGCGCGCCGATCCACTGGGCCATAGTCTCCCCGGCGAGTGTGGCGCCAGAAGCCATGCCTTCACGCAGTGGGGCTCCAAAGTGACGGCCCGGAATCCGGACGTGGGTGACGTCCGGGTGAGGCAGCAGTTCGGCGAACCGTGTCGCATCAGCGGGGAAACAGGCTTGGTCTCCGGTGAGTTCGACGAGGAGTGCTGGAACGTTGGCGTCGGGTGCGCAGGCGGCGAGGTCGGCGCGAGTGGCGTTGGCCGACCAGGTGGAGAGCCATGCTTCGGGGGTGGTTAGCCTGCCGAAGCCCAAGACGCCGTAGTTGGTCAGGTCGGGCCGCCGACCGAACAGGGAGCCGTAGGGCCGGTCGTTAGGGTCGAGGCTGAGGTCGACCGACCGGAGGTCGGCGTCTGTGCGGTGCACCACGATCACACCACTGGCCAGTGATGCTCGGCGGTCGCGGGGGTCCCCTTGAGCCTTGAAGCGCTTCTTGGCGTCTCGGGCGTCGGTGACGCGTTCCCAGGCGGCGGCGTCGATGCGTTCGATGCGGGCCCGTTGCGCTTGACGGTAGCGCTCAATGAAGTCGGGTGGGTAGGTGGAGCTTTCCGGCGGTGCTGCGAAGCCGTTTACCGGGTTGTACGGGTCGAGGTCGGGCGCGACGGACAGGGGGTCGGCCTCGTCGATGAGTGAGGGATCGATCATCCGCTGGAGGAGGGCGCCTTGTCCGGGATGGGGGGCGAACATGATCAGCCCGTCGGCCGGCGGCATGGCGGCCGACGGCAGCGGGACGGGCTTGCCTCCCGGCGTGCTGTCCAGGCGTGCGGCCGGGGCGCGGATGGCCTGCTGGAGGTAGAAGGCTGCCAGGGTGGCGCCGCCGGAGTGCCCGACCGCGACGACGTGCTCGAAGCCCAGGTCGCGAAGGAAGGCGTGACCGGCGGCCATGTCGAGGAGCGCCTGCTCGTGCAGGAGGGTCAGGTCGTTGCCGAGTGAGCGCGCGCCTTGTGTCCATACGGCGAATCCGCGGGTGAGAAGTTCGGGCACCAGGATGTGGTGGGAGAAGTCCTGCCGCGGATGCATGAGGAAGGCGACGGTGGTGGCGCCGGGAATGACTCGGAGCAGTCCGTTGACAGTGGCGCCGTCATGGGTGGTCAGTTCGTGGGCGGTAGTGCGGCTGCCGTCCGGCAGCTTTGCGGGTGCCATGTACCGACCGGCTCCCAGTCGGTCAGCGTCGCCGGTCATCGGGCCTCCACGCGGAGTGCGTCCTTGTCGTGCTGGGTGACGACGGAGTTCTCAAGGCCCGCGACGGCGCTGTACCAGACGGCGTGGCGGCAGCCGGTGGCGCGGCGGTCGATGACGATCGGTGCGGCGGAAGTGATCCGGACGTAGGGGCCGACGTAGTCGAGAGCGAGGCCGGCGTCCTGCTCGGCGACATCGAGGACGCCCTGGTTCTCAGGGACCTCGAGGACGTACATGCAGGGCATGATCAGATCAGCTCCCTCTGAGCCTCGCGCCAGCCCGGCTGCTCGGCCTCCCAGGCGGCGGCACGTTCGACGATCAGCTCGGCCTTGCGGGTGAGCAGCTTGTCCATCGACGGCGCCTCCCCGGCGGTGACGTCGCACAGGGCCGCGATCGTGAGCTGGGCGTCGAGGTCTTCCTGGGGGGCGACGGGCCGCAACTGTCGCGTGATCTCGAGCATGTAGCCGTTCGGGTCGTGGGTGTAGATGGACTCGATGGTCTCGTGCATCACCTGCATCTCCACGGGCCACTGCGACTCGTCGAGGCGGCGCCGGTACTCAAGCAGGTCCTCCTCGTCTCCCACGTTCAGGGCGATGTGACGCGAGTTCTTGAAGAACTCCGGGGTGCCGTGGGGCAGCCTGGCCCACGCGTCGCCCGGCGCCGTCTGGTCGCCCTGCGGCGACCAGCCGAAGTAGTAGAAGAACGCCAAGCGGTCTCCGTTGCCGATGTCGAAGAAGAAGTGGATGAAGTCCGGGTGCCGTTCCGGGCCCCAGCCGGCGGCGCAGATCGAGTGCACGATGGGGAACTTCAAGACGTCGCGGTAGAACCGCACCGTCGCGTTCGGGTCGAAGGTGGGGAAGGCCGCGTGGTCGACACCGCGCACCCGGTGGACCGGCTTGGCCTGGCCGGGGCTGTTGCGGGACATGTGATCTCCTTCGGTGGGGGCGTGGGCGTTCACTGGCCGGCGAGGACGCCGTCGGCCCGCAACAGCGAACCGGCTATCGGGACCTCCGCGGTCAGCCCGAGGCTGCGCAGGATCGAGTAGGCGCCCGCGGTGGCCGCCGAGAGGACGGGGAGCCCGAACTCGTCCTCTGCGGCCTGGATGAGATCGAGCGAGGGCATCTGCACACAGCAGGAGAGCACCAGCGCGTCGACGTCGGTCAGGTCCATGCTGTGGGCGGCCTCGAGTATCCGGCCGCCGGGGATGCACCCGACCTCGCTGTTGTCGGCGACCTCAAGTGCACGCCAGTCGGCGACCTGGATGCCTTCGGCCTCGATGTAGGCCACGACCTGCCTGGCGAGGGGCTTCATGTAGGGCATCACCAGGGCCACGCGCTTGGCCCCGAGGGCGTCCAAGCCTTGGAGCAGGGCGCCGGCGCTAGAGAGGACCTTGGTCTCGGAGCCACCGGATCCGAGCTGCTCGGCGATACGGAACTCGGCGTCGCGGTGGTGGCCGGGGCCCATCGCCATGATCGCGACTAGGCAGGCGTAGAGCACGACGTCGACACCGGCGTCGCCGATCTCGAGGACGCAGCGCTCCCGCTGGGCGTTCATCGCGCGCAGCTGCTCGGGGGTGACGGCGTGCATCCGCATCCGGGAGGAGTGGAAGGAGAACTCGATCCCCGTCCGCTGCAGGATGCGCGGGATCTCGGTCTCGACGGTGACGTTGGTGCTCGGCACGATCAGGCCAACGCGGTGAAGAGTGGACACGACGTCTCCTCTGATTTCAACCCAGCGTAACAGTCATGTCGATATATCAACATATCTGTCAGCGATGGGTGTGCAAGGTCTCAGCCGAGGCTGGGGCGCAGGTGGGAAAGGGTTGGTGGGGCCGGTTCAGCGGCGCGGGGCGAGGCGGTCGAGGAGCGTGCGGATCTCCTCGACAGTGCGGGTGGTCTCCGCCTCGGGGCCAGGAGCGCCGGGGCGGACCAGCATGTTCTGCGCGAGGTCGGTCACGGTGGCGACGGTCTCCTCGACGTCGGAGCCGCGGGAGAACCACCAGGCGACCCAGTTGCACATCCCGAGCAGCGACAACGCCGCAGTGCGCGCGTCGACAGGCCGG
Organism: Sinosporangium siamense; assembly: GCF_016863435.1. GTDB lineage: Bacteria > Actinomycetota > Actinomycetes > Streptosporangiales > Streptosporangiaceae > Sinosporangium > Sinosporangium siamense. Next base: position 37,838 of record NZ_BOOW01000049.1, on the reverse strand, counting down.
AACTCGCCGCGTTCGATGCCGGTTTCGATGACCGCCATGACCTCGCGCAGGATTTTGCGCTTGGCCTCCCGGTGCTCGCTGCCAACCGGTTCGGGCAGGACCGTCTCGGAGCGGTCGAGGATCCGGAACTGGTCGGGGTGTTGGGTGCGCTGGCGCACCAGGAGGGCGACGACGTCGCGGAGCTTCTGGGTGGGGGAAAGGTCGGCACGCGCGGTGAGCTGCTCCAGCACCTCGGCCAGCCCCTGGCTGACCTGCTCCACCAGCATGATGAGCAGCTCCTCCTTGCTGCTCACGTAGTTATACAGACCGGGCCGGGAGATCCCCAGCGCCTTGGCGATGTCGAGGAGAGTCGTCGACTCATACCCCTTCTTGGCGAACAGTGCCGTGGCCGTATCGAGGAGCTCGGAGGTGACGAGCTGCCGGCTCAGGCCACTGCGCTGTTCCTGGGGTATGGGTGCTTGGGCCATGCTGGCAGTGTACTGAGCTGATTTCTGCTTGCCGGATGCAATGGTCATGTCGTCACCACAAAGTCGGCACGACCCGCTGCGACCGCGGTCGCAGCGGCGGCTCGGTCACCGTCGCCCTCGAGGAACACCCCGACCAGGCGCTCACCCTTGAGGCGGAGACGTTCGCCCAGGTCGATGCGCGCGGCGACTGCCTCGGGTGTCGCCGGTCCGCTGAGCAGCACCGGGAGGCACCCACTGCCGGTCAGAGTGGCGATCAGGGCATCGGCCGGCTCGCTCCACACGTCCGGCTCGGACCAGGTGACCTCGTGCACGGCAGTCGTGGCGCGCAGACGGTCCCTGGTCAACAGCCGAGTCGGCAAGGTCAGCTCCGGTTCGGTCAGGGGGCGGGAGAGCACCCACTCGTCGAGGTCCGCCGCGCTGTCGGGGACGGCGTCCCCTAGCCAGGCCAGCGCCCGCCTGGCGCTCTCGAGTTGCTCGGCGGCGTAGTCGGTCAACGTGAGATTGCCCGACCGGGTCATGTAGGACAGGGCGAGCCGCTCCGCGGGCAGGCCGGCGCGAAGGCGATAGGTATCCCACCACGCCTGGCTGCGATGGGCGAGCTTCTTGAAGCGTTCGACCGGTGGGCGCCGTGCTGCCTCGTAGGCGGCGAAAGCCGCGGCGATCGAGGACTCGCCGGCGAGCGCTTCGACGAGGGCGATCGCGTCTTCGAGAGCGAGCTTGGTGCCCGAGCCGAGCGTGTAATGGGCGGTGTGAGCGGCGTCGCCGAGAAACACCACGTTGTCGGTCGACCAGCGTTCGAGCGTCAGGTTGGTGAACCGGCCCCATCGGGTCCGGTTGGTCAGCAGCTTGCGGCCGCGCAGCTCGGTGGCGAACACGTCCTCGAGCAGCGCGACGCTGGCGTGGTCGGTTTCCCCGATCGGCGTTTGGGTGTCGAAAACTTGCAGGCCGGCGGAGTGCCAGGTGACGTCGTCGACCTCGATGAGGAAGGTGCTGCGGTCATCCCCATAGGGATAGGCATGCAGGACGAAGAGGTCTTCACCGCGATGGGTGGCGGCGAAGAAGGCCGACTCCACCGCAAAGTCGGCACCACACCACGCAAAGCGCGTCCGTCCCAGACTGGAGCGCACGCCCAGCTCGGTGGCGTACTTCTCGCGAGTACTGCTGCGCACCCCGTCGGCGGCGATGATCACGTCGGCGTCCGACTGCGCGGCGTCGATGTCGCTCCCGCGGCGGATTTCCACGCCCGTCTCGGCGGCCGCCGTACTGAGGATCTCCAGCAACGCGGCCCGCCCGATGGCCAGATTGCGGGCGCCATGCAGTGTGACGGTCGCGTCGTGGCCCTTCAGGCGCAGGTCGTGGCCGGCGTAGGAGGCCGCGCGCACCTGCTCGGCCGTCGCGGGGTCGGCAACTGCCAGGTTGCGCATGGTCGACTCGGTGAGGCCTACGCCGAAGCCGAAAGTCTCCGCAGCGCCGCTCAGCCGCTCATGGACGGTGACCTGGAGGCCAGGCTCCTTGAGCTTGAGCAGTCGCGCCGCGTACAGACCGGCAGGACCGCCTCCGATGAGCTCGATCTTCCTCGTCATCGCTCCTCCCGGGCAGTCTCGACGGCGAGCTTGTGCTCGATGTCCTCGCGCAGGTGCTTCTTGGAGACCTTGCCGACATTGGTCAGCGGGAACGCGTCCACAATCTCGACGCGCTCGGGGAGCTTGTACTTGGCCAACCCTCGCTTCAGAAGATGCTCTCCGAGGCTCGCGACGGTGAGGGGTTCGGCACCGGGCTCAAGGACCAGGTACGCGCACCCCTTCTCACCAAGCACCGGGTCGGGCATCGCCACCAGCGCGACGGTGCTCACGTCGGGGTGCTCGCCGATCAGCTCCTCGACCTCCTCGGCATGGATCTTCTCCGCACCGCGGTTGATCACATCCTTGATGCGGCCCTCAATCGAGTAGTAAATGCCCTCTGGCGTGACGTGGCGGCGGGCCAGGTCCCCCGTGCGGTAGAAGCCGTCACGCGTGAACGCGTTCTTGTTGTGAGCCTCGGCGCGATAGTAGCCACGGATGGTGTACGGCCCGCGAGCGGCGAGTTCTCCGAGCTCGCCCTCGGTTGCCTCGGTCTCGGTGCCAGGGGCAAGGATGCGGACTTCGTCGCCGGGGGAGATGGGCGCGCCGACAGTATGGTGCCGGACTGCTTCGGTCGCGCCGGCCGGGGTGAGCAGGAACATGCCCTCGGCCATGCCGAACATCTGCCGCACCCGAATGCCCAGTTTGTCGCGGAGTCGTTCCGCGACCTCGACGGGCAACTTCTGGCCGCCGACGACGAAGTCACGCACGCAGCTGAGGTCCGCGTCGCGCACCTGGGGGGCTTCCAGCAGACGGATCGCGAGGGCCGGGGGCATCAGGGGCAGCACATCGGGGCGATGCTGCTCGATGACCGCCAGCAGATCGGGGATGGCGGCTGTGGGCGCCATGATCACGCAGGCGCCGGCAAAGATTGCCGGCTGGAGTGCCAGGGAGATGCCGGCGTTGTGCACGATCGGGAGCGGGTAGAGCAGCCGCGTCTCCGGTGAGTACTGCATCGCCTGGGCCCAGGCCAGGGAATTGTAAACGTACTCCTCGTGAAGCCGGGGTGCCACCTTCGGCAACCCGGTCGTGCCACCAGAGAGCTGGAAGACCGCGATGTTCCCCGGGTCGACTTCCAGGTACGGCAACGGCGTGTCGCTGCGTCCCGCGGCGAGCACCTCCTCGTAACCGGTCGCGCCCTCGAAGGCCGCCGAGCGGGCGATCACCACCTTTTCGATCGACGCCTGGGCGAGCAGCTCCTCCGCCTGCCCCAGCAGCCGGCCGCCGCCGAAGTCACCCTGGGTAAACAGGACGCGCGCCCCGGTGTGCTGGGCCAGCAGGCCGATCTCCCGAGTCCCGTGCTGCGGCAGGGTGCAGACCGGCCGCACTCCGGCCAGCAGGCACCCGAGGTAGGTGACTACGGTCTCGGCGACGTTGCTCATCTGGAACATCGCTGCCTCACCCGCCCGCACACCCAGAGTCGCCACGAGCCCATGGGCAAAGGCCCGCGCGTTTTCGAAGAGCTGCCGGTAGGTCCAGGAGACCTCAGGGGTGATCAGGGCCTTGCGGTCGGCATGGAGGTCGGCCGCGTGCTCTAGCTCGAGAGGCAGGGTCCGGCCCGACCACCAGCCCTTCCTCCGGTAGCGCTCGGCACTTTCGTCGTCATAGGGCACGTGGCCATCTTCGGGCGGCGAAGCCGCCGCGGCGTCGACTGACATATAAGTCACGATAACGACTAGCACGTTATTTAGGCAACTTGTTCGTCGAAATATTGACAGGCATGTCACCGGCCCGCAGGATGTGGCCCATGCCACACCCGTGGTCTCACTCTTCGGGAGCGCTGACATGACCACTTCCGTCCCCGACGACACCCGCCGCAAGACCAACCGGTACTTGGTGGTGTTCATCTGCTTCGCAGCGATCGTCTTCGACGGCTACGACCTGATCATCTACGGGTCGACCGTTCCATCGCTGCTCGCCTACAAGGAGTGGGCGCTCACGCCGGCCGAGGTCGGCGCGCTGGGCAGCTACGCGCTCCTGGGCATGATGTTCGGAGCGCTGGCATCCGGGCCACTCACCGACCGCTTCGGCCGCCGGAAGATGCTGCTGGGCTGCCTAATCCTTTACTCCACCATGATGCTGCTGGCCGCGGCCGCGCCCAACCCGCCAACCCTCGGGGTCATCCGATTCATCGCCGGCCTCGGATTCGGTGGCGTCGCGCCGGTCGCCATCGCCCTGGTCGTCGAGGTGGCACGCCCGCACGAGCGCCAGCGACTCAACGCGATCATGCTCGCCGGACTCCCCGTCGGCGGCGTACTCGCCGCACTGGCCGCCCTGACGTTTCTCGACGACGTCGGCTTCCGCGGCCTGTGGGCCTTCGGCGGTGTCGCCCTGGTCACAGTCGTGCCCCTCGCCTGGCGCTACATCCCCGAGACCGCCCCTGCCGCGCGGGACAAGACCTCGAAGACGGACGAATCGCCGATGCGCCAGCTCACCAACGGGCGGGCGATCACCGCCCTGGTGCTCTTCGCGGTGGCCAACTTCGCCGGGTTCCTCCTCGTCTTCGGCCTCAATACCTGGCTGCCCCAACTGATGCGCGCGGCCAACTACGACCTCACCTCGGCGCTGGCCTTCCAGGTCCTCCTCAACCTCGGAGCCGTCGTCGGTGGCGTCAGCGGATCCGCCCTCGCCGACCGGATCGGCGCCCGACGCGTCGCCCCCGCCACGTTCCTGGTGGCTACGATCGCCATCGCGGTCATGGCCTCGGCCCCGCCGGCAGGCGTCATGGCCGTGGCCACCTTGGCGGCCGGCCTGGGATCGATCGGCACGCAGATGATCGTCTTTGGTTATGTAGCGACCTACTTCGAGACGAGCGTGCGCGGAACGGCGCTCGGCGTCACCACCGGCATCGGCCGGCTCGGCGCCGTGACCGGTCCAGCCATCGGCGGCATCCTTCTCTCCAGCGGCCTCGGCAACGCCTGGGTCTTCGGATTCTTCTGCGCCATCGCCATCCTCGGCGGCGTGGCCTGTGTGATCGTTCCCGCAGGTCCACCACGACGTTCGAACCCGCCATCACCGCACATGCGGTCAACCACTGAAACAGAGCCGGCCACGCGACAGGGAGAACGCGGATGAACATCATTGCCCACACTTCGGGCGGCAAGCCCACTGGCAACCACGTTGCCGGACGGAAGAAGTCTCACCGCTGGCGCCGCATCTGCGCTGCTGTGCTCGTCGCACTGCTCACGACATCATTGGCCGGCATGCCGGCGGCGCACGCAACATCAGCTGAAGACCCTCAAGTAGCGATCATGGAACAAGAAGCCGCCTTGGGTAAACATGCCTACAAAAACCTCTTCAACGGGGCGAAGCCCGACTGCGCCGCCATGGCCAACAAGTGGATTAAGGACGATGCCGGCGACGCGATGCTGTTGTCGACTCAAGTAGCACCTGCCCGGAACGCGGAAATCTCGGCGGTTGACGCCGGTGGCGCCGTCACGACCGACCTGAAGGACAAGACCGTCCCAACACCGCGACACTGCGTTGTGTCTGGGTATGTCGCCCCGCAGGTGTCCTTCGAACTGCGCCTGCCGGACGCCAAGGCGTGGAACGGGCGGTTCATGCTGGTCGCGTGCGCCGGATTCTGCGGGACAGTGAACTCATCGGCATGCAACCCGGGTCTGTCCCGGGGGTACGCAGTGGTGACCACGAACGGCGGACACACCGGCTCTCCTGGTTTCCAAGCCACGTGGGCCCACCGCGACAACGCGGCGCGGCACGACTTCGCCTATCGCGCGAATCACGTCGCCACGCTCCTGTCCAAAAAGATCGTCGCTGCCTACTACGGAAAGCCCGCGGCGTACTCTTACGTGGTTGGCTGCTCGAAGGGCGGCAACTCCGCAGTCCGTTACGCGTCCCGCTACCCCGCCGAGTTCGACGGAATCCTGGCCAGCGCACCGGTGCTGGACTACCAGGGACGCGTGAGCACCTCCTTCTCCTGGCAGGCGCAGGCGCTTGAGAAGAACGGGAAAACAGTGCTCAGCCCCGCCGACCTCAAGGTGCTCCACGAGTCCATCCTGGACCAGTGCGACGGGGCGGACGCACGCAAAGACGGCATCCTCAATGATCCAGCCGCATGTAAGCCCGATTTCGCCGCCATGGCATGCGACCGGTCCGAGCTTTCAGGCCCGAATTGCTTCTCGAAGGCCCAGATCGAAGCCTTGCGGAAGCTGTATGCACCCCCGGCGGACTCCAAAGGGCGTATGGTCTACCCCGCGGGCCAGACGCCGGGGTCGGAACTGAACGCGATTCCCTGGCTCACCGCGAGGCCTGAGGTGCCCGGCACGCCACTCGTGGAACACGGCGCCGACCAGTGGCTGAGATACATGGCATACGCCAGACAGTCCGACGGCTCCAAGAAGTCGGCCCAGAACTTCAATTTCGACAAAGATCCCGCCGACATGGAGGCGATGGCAAAGGTCTACAACGCCACCACGACCGACCTGGGCAAGTTCGAGAAGCACGGCGGCAAGTTGCTGATAACGCATGGCACCGCCGACGAAGGGATCAGTCTGGCAGCCACTGTCGACTACTACAAGCGGCTCATCAAGGCCAGCGGCGGCCTGGCCGCAACCCAAGCCTTCGCGAGACTGTTCCAGGTCCCGGGAATGGCGCACTGCTCCGGCGGAGTCGGCTACGACAGATTTGACGCCCTGTCCGCACTTGAAACCTGGGTCGAACAGGGAACGGCCCCGGAGAAGATCATCGCCAAACGGTCCTCTCCTCCCGCCGCGGGTGAAGAAGCGATTCCCCTCTATCCCTACCCGCTTGTTCCCAAATTCAGCGGAACGGGAGACCCGGCGGATCCCGACAGTTATCGCGCGGTGACATCCACCTCTTGGCGCTGACTCGAGAGGCAGCGTCTGTCAATGGCCTGTGAGCTCGGTTCTGATCCACTTGGCGTGAACTGATCACCTAGCGTCGCCGAATCAGAGATGCTCTTGGATCGTGTGACAGTGAGGCATTCTCTCCCCTCTCCAGCCTTGGCGGGTTCCTGGCCGTCAAGCAGATCACGGCGGACGAGACGGCTGTGACGATCCGCGCCCGGACCACCACGGACAAGCCCGATTGCCCGGTCGTGCGCGAGACGGTGGCGGCGTGAGCATGCGCTACCGGTAACCACCGCAAGAATTTCGCCCTGTCCCCGGAGTCTGGCCTGCGCCGGCTGCGCAGCGACTACATCGACCTGTACGGGGTCCACCGGTGGGACCACCACACCCCGATTGAGGAGACGACGCAGGCGCTGAACGACGCGGTGCGCGCCGGAAGGATCCTCTATGTCGGCGTCACCGACGCCCCGGCCTGGGGCGTGGCCCAGGCCAACACGCTGGCCGACCAGCGCGGCTGGACACCGTTCGCCGCACTGCAGGCGCCCTACAGCCTGCTCAACCGGGACATCGAGCGTGAGCTGCTTCTCTCGGTTCACTCGGGCCGCGCGAGCACGCCGTGGCGCCAAGCCGTACAGGAAGTCGCCGACGAGGTCGAGGCGAGCCCCGCACAGGGCCCCCAAGCGCTCTCTGCGGCGCGTGTGCACGTGTGTCGCGTCAAGACCCCCAGCATCATTTGGTGCTCCTGTTCAAAGGAGGGTCGCCTGCTGGTTGTCATCGGTTCCTTGGGCACTATGGCCGGCTCCAGCTCCACATCCCTATCCCCACCCGCACTCCCGGAGAGGCATGCAGGACCGGGTCGTGGTCTGGGGCGGTGAGCCCTCCCGCCTGGACAAGTCCCTGGTCGAGTTGGAGCAGCCGGGCGTGGTGCAGCGGCCACGGCCGATGGCCGACCTTGGCGTGGGCCAGCCTGCTGGCGACGACGGTAAACAGCAGATAGCGGGCGGTCAAAAAGTGCGCCAGCTCATCCTCCGCCAGCGGTGCGCCCAGTTCCACGTCGGCGTCGCATCGAGCGCCGACCGGTCCAGGTCGGCGGCGCCGGCAGCGGTAGGAGCGGCGTCCCTCCTCCACGCGCAAGGACATGTCGGACCAGTGGTAGGGCAGCCGGTAGCCGACCCGCCCGCCCAGGACAGCGGGAAGGCGCCCGGCATCCAGGGACAGGAACCAGATGCCGCTACGTCCCTGACTGTCGTGCACGTAGGTGCGCACATTCGTCTCGGGAAACCGCGACAGCCAGGGCAGCGCCGGCGTCCCGGGCACCCGTACGTTCTCCATGAGGAAGGGGGTCAGACCGACCCAGGCCGATCCGTCGAACTCCTCAACCGTGAGTCCGTCAGGGAGCAGCGACTGGACCAGGGCGGCGGGATACCGCCAATGGATGAAGGTCATGTGAGACCACTGGTGGTACATCACCGGCCAGATGATCCGCGGAGGCTGTGTCGTTCGCACCCTATGCTCCTACCCCTGGGAGCAGACAAGGCGTGGCGAGGGCATGTCGATCATGGTCGGCACAGTGCGGTATTCGACTGTGTCGTATTCACAGACATGGTGTGTGAGGTGAGGGCGACTGTGTCCTACTCAGCCCACTTGGACGACTAGCAGGTGAGGTTGTGCCGGGTGATCAGGGTGTTGGGGGATCCGGGCCTTCTAAGCGGCGGTATAGCGGCGGGCCGTGGCCCCGCTCGCGCACCTGTGGGTCAGGGATCTCGGGTCCTGTTCACTTGCTCCCACGAAGAGATGTCTCTTTCCCCACCCTCAATACAGGGTTTTGTACCTGTTAGCTATCTCTGTTCGTTTTACTGGTTCGCCATCCGTCTTTCCGGATCCCATCACCGACCGATCCAGCTAGCTTGGCTAACCTCGACGTACGCCGACGAGAGCGGCTTGGCAGTACCCTCCGTGAATGCCGGCATGCCGCTTGAACTGCATGGATGGCATTTTCAGTTATGGCATCGCACAAGGTCCGGTGGAGGCGGTCCTGGACGGGACGTAGCCTCGCCCGGCCCGTTGGTGTCGAGTCAGGCGAGGCATGTTGGTCGAATTTCGGGGCAGGTCGAAGCTAGTTTCCTGACTCCGGAATCGTCACGGGCGGGCAGCGTGGGTCGAGCCGTACCTTCGCCAGATCCCGGCCGACGATCGTCCAGGCGTCGTAGGAGCCGGGCTCGAACTGCAACTGCGGGGCGGTGTGCCACTGGTCGCCCAGCCCGGTCGCGAGCAGCTTGGCCTCCGATCCGAGTTCGTAGGCGTTGCCGCCGCCAAAGAAGGTGGAGGTGAACACGCGGCCCCTGTGGACCTGCAGTTCGCCGTGTCCCGAGAGCAAGCCCTGGTGCTTGATGGTTCCGGTGGCGGGGTCCAGGGCGACCCAGGCGCCCAGCACGCGCTTGTAGACCGCGTACAGCAGCCCACCATGGACCTTGAGGTCCTGGAAGGTACGGTGGCCCGGAAGCGGATCGAATTGCCGCACCACCTTGCGCTGCTTCAGGTCGAAGGCGGCGATCGAGGCCGTCGTCTTGGTCGGCGGCGTGCCGCCTCCGCCGAGAACATCGCCGCCGAGGTAGACGATGCCGCGCTGGGCGTCGACGCTCAGGCTCATCAGGCTCTGGTCGGGGATGACATTCGGGTAGACGTCCATCTTCCCCGTGTCGGGGTCGAGCACCGTCAGGGCGCCCTGCAGTCTCGCGCCGGTCGGGGCAGAGGCCACCAGGATGGTGTCGGTGACGGGGTCGTGCTCGATGTCCCACGGCCGCGACTGGTCATGCCTGATGTAGCCGAGGCCGCGTACCTCGTCGGTGTGTATGTCGATGGAGATGATCTGGCCGCTCGGATACAGCGCGGCGTAGATCTTGTTCCCCCGCTGCACCATGGTCTTCGGCTCGCCCACCACGCGGATTCTGCGTGTCTTCTCGGTCCGCAGGTCACGCACCTCCACGGCGAAGTGGCCGCCGATGTACAGTGCCCGGTTCGGCACCAGCAGCATGCTTTGGGTCCGCTCGGCACCGGCCGGGAAGCCGGCGTCGATGAGGTCGACGAACTCGGAGGTCTTGCTCGGCAGATCCAGCCACCACATGCCGCCGCTGCCAGCGAAGCCGATGAGCCGCTGCCCGTCCAGCTTCAGCGCCCGGGTCTCCTCACCCGGCGACGGCGGGTCGGCGACCTTGGTCACCGCGTCCTGTCCGGTGCGGTAGCTGTAGACGGCACCGTCGGGGCGCGAGGTGAGGTAGACCGTGCCGTCGGGGGCCACCTCGAACGCGTCGATGATGCCCACCCCAGCGTCGAACTGCCGCCGGTCCGTGCCGTCCTTGCGCACGTCGATCAGTGTGCTCCCGCTCGCCGCGAGCACCCGGTCGCCGTAGAGCGTGACCGTGCCGACGGCCGCGGGTCCCTGGGCCAGCTCCCTGACCGCGCCGCTGACGCGGTCGACGGCCATCAGCCTGGCCTTTTCCAGCAGGCCGGCGTAGGCCGTGGTCTCATCGACGGCGACCGCCCTGACGTAGTGTTCGCCCTGGACCAGCACTCCGTACCTCCGGACTGCGCCCGTCGAGGGGACGTACTCCCAGAGCCGGCCGTCGGAGGAGGTGCCGAGGTAAAGGGTGCCGTCCGGCGCGGCGGCCATGCTCCAGACGAAGCCGCCGTTCGCGCCGAAGGAGCGCAGGTGCGCCACCTGGCCCGTGACCAGGTCGTAGCTGTACAGGTCGGGCACGGGGTAGGTGCCGATGTATAGCTTGCCGCCGGCGACTGCGGTGGCCCAGCCGCCTTCCGGCGCGCCTGCCGCAGGGCCGTCCGGTAGCGTCGCGGTTCGCGTCACCTTGCGGGTGGCGAGGTCGATCTCGGCCACGACCGGAGGCATCGGGCCGCGGGAGACCACGTAGGCGTGGCCATTATGTACGGTGGCGCCCACGATCGCGCCGGTGGTGGAGGCTGGGCCGTAGGTGCTGACGGCCGGGGCGCCGCAGTTCGGTGCGGCCACCGCCTGTGCGGCGGCCGGTGTCGATAAGGATGATATTGGCAAGGCAGCCAGGACCATGAGCAGCGCAAGATAGATTCGCGGCACGGCCACACCTCCGGGACATTCAAAACTGCTTAGTTTTGGTCCAGACCGTAATCTTGCGTGCGTGACACGTCAACACCGGACGTCCGACGCCTTCGCTGGGCGCCATGCTTCCGGGCACATCCGGGTGAGTAGTTCGAGGGCGACCCGACCACTGGGGGGCGTCCATGCGCGTTCCCGGCTTTCGTCCGGCCAGATGACCTCCCCACGCCTGTAGGGGTGTGCCGTGCCCGTTGGCGCCCACGACGTTGACGATCTGCTGCTCCCCACGCCCGTGAGGGTGTGCCATTGACCGGGGCTTTGGCGATGCCGACCAGCTTCTGCTTCCCACGCCTGCGGGGGTGTGCCAGCCGACGTCAACGGGCAGAACACGCGGTCCCGCTGCCCCCGCCCCTGTGGAGGTAAGCCGCAACTGGACGAAATTTCCAGACAGCTGGAACTGCTCCCGACACCCGCAGAATTTTGCTCCGACTGCCTAACAGACCATCGAGGAAACGCTTCTGCGTTCAGCGAGTCCGCTTCGCGGAGGCCCGATCAATCGTGATCGACTCATGGACAGTGATATGGGCCGTGGCATATATAGCGCTGTGGAGCGCCCTAAAATTTATGGATCTGGAACGGGGCCGTAGTCCTCTCCGAGTGGCCCACCGCCCACTAACTCGAACTCGATTGCCTACTGTGTCCCTCGTTCGCTGCTACATCCGAAGTGGCTGGCTTGATGCTGGCGGAAGAGTCGGTAGGTGCTCATAGCCGCCGACCGTTGCGCCGGAACCCGGTTCGCTTGAGGATCGCTGTCCTAGCGCGCCTGCTGGCGCATAAGCTCTTCGACGTTCTTTCTGCTGATCTCCGTGATTCGATTAGGTAATTCGCCTAGCGCAAACCAGCCGATGCCCGTACATTTCTTTGGCTCCATAATTTGCGGCTCGCCGCCCACGTGTTTAGCGCAGTAGGTAACCGAAACCCAGTGCTCGCGATGTGGCAAGAAGTGATCAAATGTCCCCAATGTGTAAGTAAGTTCGATATGCATGCCATGCTCTTCGCGTATTTCTCGCGTTATCGCGCGCTCCAGAGGCTCCCCAAACTCAACCATTCCTCCCGGGAAGTCCCATGCTCCTTTCTCGTTCCGTGATGTTGGCCCTCGTCGCGCCATGAACACTCGCCCTTCGGCGTCGAAGACGACTGCGCCGACCCCGACTCCGATATAGTCAAAACCTGGCCTGCCGGTCACCTCTACCCCTTATTTAACAAAAGGCAGTATTCGCCAGAATGCATACCACCACATAAATAGAAGCGAGCTCAGTATAAAGATGATTATGTAGGTCTCATACCAGCGGAAGAAGTTACCCAGTCGGGGCTTCTTGCGGAAGCCGACATAGACGATCCTGTCGGTTAGCTCACACTCCTCGCGTCGATAGTCCAGCCATGCGAGTACGCCAATGCATATCAGGAGAACCGTAAATAGTCCGATCGCCGAAATGAGAGAAAGGATACCAATGATGGCTGATTTGGTAATGGTTGGCGTGATGTTCCAGGACCGGTACCCGATGAAGAGCGCGATGCCGGCTGTGGCCAGCGTGCTGGCAAGGGTTTGATATATGGCGAGGAACTTATAGACATTCTCGTTGACGACGTGTATTTGCTGCAGGATATATTTGTATCGCTCAAGACTGAAGTCTTTTATGATTGCATCTTGATCCGTTGGACTGGGGATCTTTTTCCTGGCATACCGTGAGCCTGGCGAGATTCGGAGCGCAGTAATCTTGCGGCTTTTTCCATCTCGCTGACGCGTGGTAGCCGGGATCACGTGGACGGCACTCTCCCTCGGAGGTCAGGCATGAGCTTGATGTGGTCAAGTTTCAGTATCACGAACCTGGCCTTGGGCGTCTATAGATCGATCTGGCCACAAGGCGCAACTAGGCTCCGTGTGGATCTCACTGATCGTGTCGCAAGTCTGATGATTTTGCCCGAAATCATGACATTACGGCCTGAACTACACAATTTCATTGCCTGTGAAAGTGATTAGGCCACTCGCCCCTATCTCCCGCCGTCGGCTGTGTGCATCGCCGACCGGACGCCCCGTCCGGTGGCATAACGCGGCCCGCTAGAGCCGGACATTCCCGGCGCACTCGGCCTTCGAACACAGGGGGTCCGTGGTGGGCGTGCATATCCTGCCCTGCATGTACGGCGTAGTCCACGCTGCTGTTCTGGCTCTGGGCTGTTCGCCGACGCTGGGCTTTATCCACAACGGCACTCAAATGGCCTTCCTTCGTCCTCCCCACACATATGGGGGTGAGTCTCCCGTCGGATCGAGCGGGGGTCCCGGATAGCCGTCCTGGCGCAGTGTCTCAACTGGTGGGATGTGGGCACCTCCCGGGAGAGCATCCCGGCCTCCCCAACTGCTATGACGAGTAACAGGGCCGCCCAGTTCGTCGTGACGGCGGCGCGTGAGCTTATCCGGGGCTGTCAAGCGAACTAGCTGGTCAGCCGCTCGAAGGTCGTTATGCCACGTAATGCTAGTAGGCCGGCCGCGGCTGCCGCGTCAGCAGACCCGCTTAGCCAGGCAGGTTCGTAGCGTAGATCCAGTCCAAACCGTCCTCCCCGGTGGTGTCGATATGTTCGACTCGCACCAGACCGGCGCGTACGGCCACGCGTTGAGACGCGATGTTGGCCGGCCGGACGCGAGCGATGATGGGCAGATCGGGAACACGTTCAGACACCCATCCGACAACTACCGTCGCGGCCTCACCAGCTAACCCTTGACCCCACGAGGAGACCTCGAAACGGTAGAAGAGGTTGAGCACGCTCATGCCGTTCAAGTCCATGGACTTGGTTCCGCAAACCCCCAGTTGCCAGTCCGAAGCGCCACGTCGTACCACCCAGTATCCATAACCGAAGCGCCGCCAGTGATCGTGCCAGCGCTGGAAGAGTTCCAGGGCCTCTTGACGCCGGGACAGAGCGTCGGAGGGATTCTGCAGGCAGGTGGCGGTGTCGCGGTGGATGCTGAAAATCGCGTCGATGTCCTCTGGTGCCGGGCGCCGCAGCGACAGTCGCGTGGTCAGTAACACTCCGCGGTCACGGCTCTGATCATCCACGCAATGATGGTAGACGTGGCCCCGATGAGGGCGTGGCGGTCAAAGGCGCAGGCCGAGAGGCGCCGCTGCCACCAGGCCGCCGTCGATGACGAGGTCCTGGCCGGTGATGTACGACGCGTCGTCTGAGGCCAGGAAGGCGACGGCGGCGGCGACATCGTCTGGGTGGCCGAGGGTGCCGAGGGGCACCTCCGCCGTGATGCGGGTTTCCGCGGCGGGGTCGATGGCGGAGCGGTACATCTCGGTCTCGATGTAGCCGGGGCTGACGGAGTTGACGCGGATGCCACGCGGCGCGAGGTCGGTGCCGAGGGTGCGGGCGAGGTTGTGTACGGCGGCCTTGCTCGCGGCGTAGATCGAGGCCACAGGAAGGCCGCGGTGCAGGGTCCAGGATGCGTTGATGACGACGGCGCCTCCGTCGCCCATCAGCAGCAGTGCCTTTTGGATCGTGAAGAATACTCCCTTGAAGTTGATTCCGACGGTGTGGTCGAAGTCCTCCGGGGTGAACTCTGGCCTGAAGTCCGCGATTCCGGCGTTGGCGAAGACCACGTCGAGAGAACCGCACCAGGTCTCGATGCGCCGCATGAGGAGATCGAGGTCGGCGTCGACGCTGACGTCCGCGCGGACGGGCAGGGTCCGCTCGGAGTCCAGGCGGTCTGCTGCGGTGTCGAGGCGGGCCTGGTCGCGGCCGGTGATGACGACGTATGCGCCCTCGTCCAGGAGTCTGCGGGCGGTCGCGAAGCCGATGCCGCTGGTGCCGCCGGTGATCAAAACTGTCTTGTTCGTGAATCGCTTCATGCCGACGATCCTCGAGCGGTGCGAGTTTACGCGGCAGTGTTGGCTGAGCCTGGGTCTGATACCACCACCAAGCGTTCCAGCAGGGCCTCCGTACCCGTCCCGGGTGCTGGGGTGTGCAGCGATAGGCGGTGGCCGGGCAGTTCGGGCAGCGGGAGGGTGGTGGCCTCGAAGGTCAGCGTTCCCAGGCCGGGGATCTCCAGGGCCTTGGTGCCGTGAGTGGGGCCGCCCACGGGGAGTTCCGCCCAGATTTCGGCGAAGGCGGGGCTCGCGGCGCACATGTCCGCGGCCAGGCGGCCGAATTCGGGGTCGTCGGGGTAGCGGGCGGCGTCCGCCCGGAACAGGCCGATCATCGCTCGGGCCGCGTCGTGCCAGTTCACGACCGCCGCACGGTAGCGGGCGTTGGTGAAGAAGCTGACCAGGCAGTTGTGGTCGTGCTCGTTGCACTGGAACACGATCTCCGCCGCACGGTTGAGCGCGAGGACGTTCCAGTGCCGGTCGATGACGTACGCGGGCCGCGGCAGCCAGCCCTCCAGCAGTCGCCGCACGGCATCGGGGACCTGTCTTTCGGACGGCGCCGCCTGCGGCGGGTTGAGGCCGGCGAGGAGGTAGAGGTGCTCGCGCTCCGCGGGCTCGAGGCGCAGCACCCTGGCGATGGCGTCCAGGACGTCGGCGGAGACGTTGATGTCGCGTCCCTGCTCGAGCCAGGTGTACCAGGACACTCCTACGCCGGCGAGCACCGCCACTTCCTCCCGCCGCAGCCCGGGGGTACGGCGGCCCTCGCCTGCCGGCATGCCCACGTCGGCGGGCATCACCCGGGCCCGCCGCGACCGGAGGAATGCGCGCATCTCGGAACTGCGCCGCTGCCGCGCTTCTGTGGAGAGCCGGGAAATGCCCATTGGGTCATGCTATGTGGTGATTAAACAGGCCTCGGCGCACCCACGGCGGCCAACCCCGGCACGAAGCCTGAGGCCGTCACCCCCTCCGCATCCGGTAGGCACGCTGCTGGCAGGCGCGGGAGCAGTAACTCCTCGGGCGCCCCTTCGCAGGGGTCTCCACAGGGTTCCCGCACACCTGACAGCGACTTTCGTCACGCCTTTCATCACGCACCAGCACCTCAATGCTGTCAAGCACCCGCTCCAGCCCGAACTCAAACGGGTCAAGGGGCTCGTCATACGCCCCCTCCCGATAGACCCGCTCCAACGCCGGATAGTCGTCCCTCAACCGGTCGAACAGCGACCCCCTGGCGCCCCACCACTCCTCCTCGCCGACACCCGTGAGCCGCTCCATGCGCTCGGTCTCCACGATCCGCCGTGCGGCGCTCTCCACGAACCCGCCGACGAAGGTGACGACCGCCACGACCTGCGCCGGTGGTAGCCCGGTCCGCGACACGACGCCGAGCGCCCAGTCGAAGCCCGCCACCGCGTTGGGCCCCGGAACGCTCCTCGTGCCCGGCGACTCGGTCAGCCACGGGTGCCGCCGGTAGAGCGCCAGCGACGCCCGCGCCCAGGAGGCGATCTCCCCGCGCCACCCCGTCTCTCGACCGGGGCCGCCGTCGCCGGGCGCCGCCTCCCCCATGACCTCGTCGCGCATAAGGTCGATCAGCTCGGCCTTGCCCGGCACATGCCGGTAGAGCGACATGGTGGTGAAGCCGAGCCGCTCGGCGACCCGGCGCATCGAGACCGCCTCCAGGCCCTCGGCGGCGGCGACCTCGATCGCGGCGCGCACGATGCGCTGCGTGTTGAGGCCGCGCCTGCCCTTGGCCCCCCACAGCAACTCGGTGCTGCGCTCCGGATCCGCCATCCCCACCCCTCCTCTTTTCATCACACATTTCATCACACCTCAGCACGTCAACGCACATAACCCCGCATATGGTGTACAACTATGTGTACGCCATAAACAAGCGGAGGCAATCTTGAGGTTCTACGTCGATCCGGCGGGCGACGACGCCGCACCGGGCACGATCGAGCAGCCGTTCGCCACGCTGGACCGGGCCCGCGCGGCAGCCGGGCCCGGCAGCGTGATCACGCTCAGGGGCGGTGTGCACCGCCTCACCGCGCCGCTCCTGCTGTCCGCCGCCGACTCCGGCATCGTCTTCGAGGCCCACGGGTACGGCACAGCCGCCCAGGAGGACGTCGTCGTCAGCGGCGGACGGAGGGTCACCGGCTGGCAAAGGGGCGAGGACGGTGTGCACCGCGCCGAGGTGCCCGGCCTGGCCACCCGGCAGCTCTACGTCTCCGGCCGCCGTGCCGTACGCGCCTCCATCCCCCTCGACCTCGCCCTCACGAGGACAGAGACGGGCTACGTCACCGGCGACCCCGCGCCGGGAGCCTGGGGCGAAGGGGTGGAGTTCGTCTACCGCGGCGTCTACCCCTGGTCCGAGGCGCGCGTCCAGGTGGAGCGCATCACCTCGGACGGCGGGTCGGCCACGATCACCATGGCGCAGCCCGCCTTCGGCTGGGCGGCACGGCTCTACCGGGCCCACATCACCTGGGACGACCCCGAGGCCGGGGAGAGCAACGGCGCCGACTCGCCCACCTCCGCGGAGAACAGTTCGGCCTTCCTCACCGAGGGCACCTTCGCGTTGAGCGGCGGCGTCCTGCACTATCTGCCGCTGCCCGGCGAGGACCTCGGCGACGTCGTGGCCCCGGTGCTTGAGACCCTGCTGCACGCCCGCGACGTGCGGGACGTCGCCTTCCGCGGCGTCACCTTCGCCGAGGCGACCTGGCTGCGGCCGAGCACGCCCGAGGGGTTTCTGCACTACCACGGCAACGGCTACTACGACGGCGGCGCCCTCCAGGACGTCGTCTTCGCCGACGGCCAGGGGCGGGTCACCGTACCCGGCGAAGACAGCGCCGCCATGCCCGGCAACGTGGTCTTCGAGAACTGTTCACAGATCACCTTGGAGCACTGCCGGTTCACCCGGATGGGCGGGGTCGCGCTGGAGTTCCGCGGCGGCGGCGTGGACAACGTGGTGCGCGACTGCACCGTCGACGAGGTGGCGGGGGGCGGGGTCGTCGTGGACGAGGGAGCCCGCGGACACCGGCTGGTGGACAACCACATCCACCACATCGGCCGCGACTACAGCGGCTCCCCCGCCGTCCTGCTGAGCGGCACCGAGGGCGCGGTCGTCGAGCACAACGAGGTGCACGATGTGCCGCATGCGGGCATCGTGGCCTACGCGGGGCGCGGCACCCGCGTGCTGCACAATCTGGTGCACGACACCATGCAGGTGCTCGCCGACGGCGGCGGCATCTACGTCTCCGGCAGCCAGGGCGACTCCCAGGGCAGCGGCGGCCTGGTGCGCGGCAATGTCGTGCGCGACACCGTCACGCCCTACAACTACGGCCTCTACACCGACTATGGCACCGCGTTCCTGACCGTCGAGGGCAACGTCGTGCACCGCGCCGATAACCCGGTGGTGCTGCATGTGTCACCGCCGATGGAGAACGTCGAGTTCGTCGGCAACTTCTGGGACGCCGACCCCGGGGAGGCCCCCGAGGGCGTCGTCCTGTCCGGCAACACGACCCTGCCGGAGGAGGCGTTCGGCACCGACCCGTCGGTCGCCGCGATCGTGGCCGCCGCCGGCCGGCACCGGGCCCCCGCCGCGAGTACGGCGAAGCCAGCCTGAGGTTCAACCGGTCGCCGCGGTCGTGGCCGCCGCCGGGAGTACGGCGAAGCCCGCTTGAGGTTCAGCGCCAGTTGGTGAAACGCCGCATCACGTATTCAACCGGCCCGTAGCGGTGCTTGCGCAGCCACCACGCACTTAGCGCGACCAGCACGAGGTAGATCACCACGGCGACGCCCATCACGCCGAGTGGGGGGATCCGGCCGGCCAGGGCCAGGCCGTACCCCGTGAAGACGAGGCAGCAGAGCACCGACTGGCCGATGTAGTTGGAGGCGGCGACCCGGCCCGCCGGAGCCAGCGCCGAGTGCACGGCGGGGAAACGGCGCCCGGCGCGGAGCAGCGTGACCACGTAGGCGGCCGACAGCAGGGGCGAGGTCAGCGTGGTCAGGGCTATGGCGGCGAAGAAGCCGGTGCTCTGGTCCCCCGCGAGATAGGCGTAGAGGACGGCGGCGGGCAGGCCGACGCCGAAGCCGATCCACTGGACGGCGGACAGGCGGCCCGGCCACTCGTCGAGCCGCTCGAACAGGCGCGACTTGCCCGCGACCAGCCCCAGGAGGAACATCGCCATCGCGGTCGGGCCCTGGGCGAACCAGATAAGGGGCACGGTCTGCAGATAGTGCTGCACGTTGACGCCCAGCACCTCGAGCGGACCGCCTCTGATCTCGGCCATGATCCGCGCGCCCTCGGCCTCCGTCAGGGGTGTCGACGCGGTGATGGGCTCCGGGCTCAACGTTGCCAGAACGGCGAAGGTGGCGTAGAGGAGCGCGACGACGCCGAGGATCACCAGCGCGGTGATGACCGCCGTTCTGGGTTTGACGTTGCGCATCGTGAGCAGGATGAGTCCGAGCGCGGCGTAGAGAGTGAGGATCTCCCCCGGCCACAGCAGGAGGCCGTGCACCAGGCCGATGAGGAAGAGCCCGAGGGACCGCCGCAATATGCGGCCCACGACGCCGGCCCCGGCCTGTTCGGCGGAGCGCATCTGCAGGGTGAAGGAATAGCCGAAGAGGAAGGAGAAGAGGACGTAGAACTTCGACAGGACTAACGTGTTGACGACGAAGCCCACCACTCCGTCGGCCCCTGCGGCCGGAGCGCTGAAGATCCGCGGATCGGCGAACAGGCCGATGTTGGCGATGAGGATCCCGGCGAGGGCGAAGCCGCGAACGGCGTCGACCTCGTGAATGCGCCGCACGGGTGGCGCGACCACCGATGTCACGTACAGACCGCCCTTTGAGAACGCGGCGGCGGCCCTCCTGGAGGACCGCCTTCGCCGCTTAGCCGATGTGTTTCGAAGCCTGGCCGGATCTTTCTCTGTATGGCATCACGCGTACGGCGAAGCCACATCCTCCCGTTGAAGGAGAGGTGACTGTCCCGTCGAAGGAGAGATCACTCCCCCCGGAGGGCGAGCGGCCGGCCCGGGTCTCCCCCGGTGGCTCGAAGGGCGGGCGCATGACCTGCGTCTCCTCCTTCGGCCCGGAGCCGGGCGACTTGCGCCTCCACTGGCTGCGCGATTTAATAAATGAACAGTCATTTATTGGCCGACAGGAGAGGAGTGCGGTGATGGCGGGACGACCTCGCGGCATCGACGACGCGGCGATCCTGCGCGCGGCGGCCGAGGTGATCGGCCGGGTGGGCCCGGCCAGGCTCACGCTGGCGTCGGTGGCCAACGCCGTCGGGCTGGTGCCAGGCACGCTCATGCAGCGGTTCGGCTCCAAGCGCGGGCTGCTGCTGGCCCTCGCCGCACGATCGGCGGAGGACGCCCAGGACCTGCATCAGCGCACACGCGGCGAGCACGCCTCGCCGCTCGCGGCGCTCCGGGCGCTGGCGGCGGAGTCCTTCGCCGAGATCACCACGCCGGAGACCTTCGCCAATCACCTGGCCTTCCTCTGCCTCGACCTGTCCGACCCCGAGCTGCACGAGCACGCCCTCGCCATACACCGGACCCGTGGGCGCGCCGTCGAGGCGCTGCTCGCCGAAGCGCTGGAGGCCGGCGATCTGCGGACGGGCACGGACGTCGCGGCGCTGACGGGCTCGGTGCAGGCGATCATCGCCGGCGCCGGCCTCACCTGGGCGCTCGAGCGTGAAGGCACGTTGACGGAGCGCCTCCACCGGGAGATCGACGCCCTGCTGGCACCCCACCTGACGACGTGACACGCATAGGAGGAAACACCATGACCGCCACCGCCCAACCGGACACCGGCCGTCCCCTGGCCGGAAAGGTGGCACTCGTCGCCGGGGGCACCCGCGGCGGCGGGCGCGGCATAGCCGTCGAGCTCGGCGCCGCGGGCGCGACCGTCTACGTCACGGGCCGCAGCTCCGCCGGCGCCGGCTCCGGCATGGCCCGCCCCGAGACCATCGAGGAGACCGCCGAACGCGTCACCGCCGCCGGCGGGCACGGCATCGCCGTGCGCACCGACCACAGCAGCCCGGGCGAGGTGCGCGCCCTGGTCGACCGCATCGCGGCCGAGCAGGACGGGCGGCTCGACATCCTCGTCAACTCGGTGTGGGGCGGCGACCCGCTGACCGACTGGGAGCACCCGCTGTGGGAACAGGACCTCGACACGGGGCTCCGCCTGCTGCGGCAGGCCGTCGAGACCCACATCATCACGAGCCGCCTCGCCCTGCCGCTGCTGATCGGCCGCCCCGGGGGCCTTGTGGTCGAGGTCACCGACGGCAACACCGCCCGCTACCGCGGCTCCTTCTTCTACGACATCGCCAAGTCCACCGTCATCCGCCTCGCCTTCGCGCAGGCCGCCGAGCTCAAGCGGTATGGCGTGGCCGCGGTGGCCGTCACCCCTGGCTTCCTGCGCTCGGAGGCGATGCTCGACCACTTCGGCGTCACCGAGTCGACCTGGCGCGACGGCATCGCGTCCGACCCCCACTTCGCCCAGTCGGAGACCCCCGCCTACCTCGGCCGCGCCGTGGCCGCCCTGGCCGCCGACCCCGGCATCATGGCCAAGTCGGGCCGCGCCCTGGCCACCTGGCACCTCTACCAGGAATACGGTTTCACCGACGCCGACGGCACTCAGCCGGATTTCGCCGCCTATTGGGCGGAGACCTTGGAAAAGGAGCTCGGCCCCCTCGGCGACCCCCTCTGACGCTCACCTGACCTTGGCGAAAAAGTCCGCGATGTCGGCCGCCAGGGGGTCGGGGTCCGACATGGCGAGGAAGTGGTGGCTCCCGGGGTTGCTCTCAGGCCAGTGGACGATGGTGTTGTGCCGGTCGGCCAGGCGGCGGATGGCGCCCTCGCCGCTGTAGACGCCGGTCGGCACGGCCTGCTGGCCGACAGGCCAGCCGCACTCCGTGGTGTTGTACATCGGCCACGACGAGGTGCCCGACGTGCGACGCCAAGGACTACCGCTTCCTCGGGGTGAAGGTGGAAAGCGGGGACGGCTCGACCGCAGGCCTGACGGTGCTCGCCTCCAGCATCGTCGATCAAGCGGGTCAGACACCCTGACCAGGTTCGATCCGTACGGCTCCCGCCCGCTCTCACGGCGAGGGGTCCTCCGGCGTCACAGGGCGTGGCTGGAGGAGGGGGCGTATTCGTCGACGTAGGGGCGGCCGGAGAGTTTCTGGATGGCCTGCATGATCTCGTTGGTCACCGCGCGGGTGGCGTCGCGGTGGGTCGCGCCCCTGGTGTCGGAGAAGTGCATCGCCTCTCCGATGCGGATGCTGATCTTGCGTGGCCTGGGCACGACCGTGCCGCGCGGCTGCACGAGGTCGGTGCCGTCGAGCGCCACCGGCACGACGGCCGCCCCTGTGCGCAGGGCCAGGCGGGCGACGCCGATGCGTCCTCGGTAGATGCGGCCGTCGGGGGAACGAGTGCCCTCGGGGTGCATCGCGAGCACGTCGCCGCGCTCCAGCACGCGGGCGCACTCCTGGAGCGCGGCGAGGGCGGCCCGGCCGCCGGAGCGGTCGACGGGGATCGCGCCGGCCCCGTGGAAGAAGGTCGCCTGCATGCGGCCGACGGCGCCGGGGCGGACGAAGTATTCCTGCTTGCCGAGGAAAAAGACCTGGCGGGGCACGACCAGTGGCAGCACGAAGGAGTCGAGGACCGCCAGGTGGTTGGCGGCGAGGATGACCGGTCCGCTGCGGGGCACGTTGTGCAGGCCGGTCACCTTCGGGCGGAAGGCGACGCGCATGGCAGGCCCGAGCAGGACATGCTTCAGCAGCGGATAAATCACGGTTTCGACTCTCATACCATCCCTCTCAGCCAGTCACTCCCTACTCTTCCGGATCGCGGGGAAGACTGGGAACCCGGCGGCGCGGCCGTGTGGTGATACCCCTCAAGACGTAAGTCTCACCTGGTGACACACCACTCCTTTAAAAAGTAGTCCGCCTGGGCGGTGAAAGCGACCTTGAGCGTCCACGGCATGTCGGAAGGCGATGCCGGCCGCTTTACCGGCTCACCGCTCCGGTGCGGCATATGCACCTCGGCCGATTAAGGTACGATTCGTACCTTAAATTCCCATTATTGCTGCATAATGCGTGAGCAGTTAAGGTACGCAGGGTGCCTAGCGGGAGGTGTCATGACCGGTGATCCGGCGGTGCGGAGGCGGCGGCGAGGGGCCGCGCTGGAGCGGGCGATCCTCTACGCCGCGGTCCAGGAGCTCACCGAGTCGGGATACGCCGGACTGACCATGGACAAGGTCGCCAGACGAGCCGGCACCAACAAGAACGCGATCTACCGCCGCTGGCCCAACCGCACCGCCCTCGGCGTCGCCGCCTACCGCGAACTAGTCAGCGCCGACCCGCAACTCCCCGACACCGGCGACCTGCGCTCCGACGCGCTCGAACTCCTGCGCCGCGCCAACCGCCACTGGGCTTCGCCGTACGGAGAGATCCTGCGTGACCTCATGTCGAGCTCCGGGGGCGCACCCGAGCTCCTGGCGCAGCTACACGACCACCCCGGCGACGAGGACGCCGTCTGGCTGACCGTCCTCGGCCGCGCCGTCGCCCGCGGCGAGGTCCACCCCGAAGCCCTCCACCCCCGCGTGGCCACCGTCGCCGTCGCCCTCCTCCGCAACGAGTATTCCGTGCGCGGCACCCCCTCGACCCCGGACAGCGTCATCGTCGAAATCGTCGACGAGGTCTACCTTCCCCTTGTGCGCCACCGGGGTGTGTTCACAGGGGCCTGATCAGAACCTTTTCTCCTGGATGAGCGAAGCCTCGGCCGCCGCTTAGGACGAGGTCGGCCTTTCGTAGCCCTCGTCCTGTCCGTGGACATCGGTGTCGGGATCGTCTTCGGGCTGGCCGGCCGGGTCGGTGGGCGAAGGGGCGAACTCATCGGCGAAGTCGGGTTCGTCGTGGACTTCTTGCTGGTCTGCCCGGCGGTCGGCCAGCGGAGCATCCTCGTGGTCGGGTTTGGAGTGCGACATGGTCCCTCCTCGTATATGGCCATGTTCGTGCGGTGAACAGGTGGAGTGCGACCTCGGCCTGAGGGGGTCTGCCGGGCCCTTGCCCGGGGTCAGCGCAGCGCGGCCTTGGTCGTGCTGGAGCGGGCCTTGATGTTGCGCCTGCGCGCCTGCTGGTAGAGCTGCTCCTTGGTGGGGCCGCCCGAACCGGAGTGCGAGCGCGAAGCTCCTCCTACAGGGGCGCCTACCCGCTGGAGCGGCCGATCACGCCTTTGGTCCTCAAGAGCGGTCGAGGCGGGGGAACACGACCTCTCGCATGATGAGGCGAAGGGCCGCCGCGATGGGGATGGCGAACAGGGCGCCGACGATGCCCAGCAGGGCGGCGCCGAGGGTGACGGCGATGACGGTGACCACACCGGGGAGCTCGACGGCTTTGCCCATGACACGCGGGGTCAGCACGTAGTCCTCGAAGAGCCGGTAGGCCACGACGTAACCGGCGGTGGCCAGAGCGAGCGGGAGGGAGACGGACAGGGCCACCAGGGTAATCAAGACGCCACCGATGGTGGAGCCCACGACGGGGATCAGGTCCAGGAGTGCGACAGACATGGCCAAAAGCAGCGCGTAGGGGATATCAAAGATGGCCAGCCAAATGTAGGTGAGGACACCGGCGACCACAGAGGTGACGAGATTGCCGAGGACGAACATGCCGACCTTGTTCAGGATGTCATCGCCGATGAGGATCGTGCGGGGGCGCCGGGAGTTGGGTATGCAGCGGTAGGCGGCGCCCTTGATCCGGGGCATGTCGGCGAGGAAGTAGACGATCAGCGCCAGGACGATCACCGTCGAGACGGCCGCCCCCACCACCGCCTTGCCCGCACCTAGGAGCCCGCCGACCAGCGAGATCTCGCTCTTCCCCGTGCCCAGCCCCTCGATGACGTGCGCCAGGTTGAACCGGGTGTTGAGCCGCCCGATGAAGGTGTTCTGGCTAGTGGCCTCCCGGAGAAAGGCGGGCACCTCGTGGACGAACTGCGCCACCTGGGCGACGATCACCGGAATGGCCAGCGCGAGGAACGCCCCGACCAGCGCCAGCGTCGCGACAAGGATGATCAACACGCTCGCCCAGCGCGGCAGTCCCCGCCGTATCAGCCAGCCGACGGCCGGATCGAGCCCGATGGCGATGAACAGCCCCAGCCCGATGAGCACCAGCACGTTCTTGGCCGCCCCCAGCAGAAGGATCACCCCGTAGGTGATGGCCACTCCCGCCGCGGCCGTCATTCCCACAAAGAACGGCGACCGCCGATCGAATGGCCGCCCCTGCTTGCCGAACGGCTGCTCTTCGGTGGCGGTCGCATCGGCTTTCTCGGCCGCCCGCTCAACTTTTCCTTCGGGAGACCGCCCCGCCTCATCGGACGACTCAGAAGGCTTGTCTCCAGACGTCATGGCATGTACGGACCTCCAATGCCCTAGGCCATTCCCCCGCGCGGGCCCTCATGTGAGGACAACATCGAGCTTTGCCGGAAATTGGACCGTCCGATCCCGGCTCGCCGGCGACTGCCCTGAGCTGGGCATTCCCCGATTCCTGCATCTTTCCGGTTTCTGCGGGCAGAGGCCGCTTATGGGAACTTTGCTATGGATTCTTGCCGTGGCCCTGGTAATCGGGGGCGTCTACGTCCTGGTCGCACGCCGACAGGTCATCTGGGGGATCGTGCTGATCGTGGTGGGACTGCTCGTCGGCCCGGGCGGAGTGAGCATGTTCGACGTGTGAGCGGCAGCCGGCGCGGGAGGGCGTCCCGGGCATCCCGGAATGCCCTCCCGCCTTTGACGCCGGCGTTGCAGAGGCAAACCACACTCTTGATTCCTCGCCGAACTCCTTCTTTTTCGCGCATGCGCGGAACCACATCCCGGAGATCACAAAGAGGCACCGGATCCGTGGTAGATGCAACGTTCCACAATGTGCAGGACAACGGAGGCGTCGATATCCATCCGTTGTCCGCACAGCCCAGATTTCAGGTGGCCCAGCCGTAACGGCGTTCGGGGCGGCCGGCTGAGCCGTACTTCAGTGTGACGGCGGCGCGGCCCGTGGTGACGAAGTGTTCGAGGTAGCGGCGGGCGCTCACGCGGGAGATGCCGACCTCGGCGGCGCACTCGGCGGCCGACAGGGTGCCGCCGGCGGCGCGGAGGGCGTTTTCGACGAGTTCGGCGGTCTCGACGCTCATGCCCTTGGGGAGCATGACGGTGCCGGTGGAGGTGCGGGCGCGGGCGAGGTAGCGGTCGATCTCGGCCTGGCCGCTGACCAGGGGTTTGCCGGGGGCGCCGTGCTGGGCGGCGTACTGTTCCAGGCGCACACGCAGGTCGGCGGCGTCGAACGGCTTGAGCAGGTAGCCGACGACGCCCTGGCGGGCGGCGCCGCGCACGGCCTCGATCTCGCGGGCGGCGCTGATGACGAGCACGTCGCAGTCGTGGCCGTCGGCCCGCAGCCGGGTGATGACGTCCAGCCCGAACATGTCGGGCAGGTAGAGGTCGAGCAGCACGAGGTCGGGCCGGTGCTCGGCCACGGCCGCGATGGCCTGCTCGCCGGTGTGGGCCATGCCCACGACGCGGAATCCGCCGACGGTGTTGACGAAACCCCGGTTGACCCGCGCCACCATGAAGTCGTCGTCGACGACCAGAACCTCGATCAACGCGTGCTCTCCATCATGTACTTCGCTCCTTGTCCGACGGACATGCGGGCCGTGAAGACCGCGCCGTCGATGGTGTTGGCGACGGCGATCTCGCCGCCACGGCGGCGGCAGACGAGCCGGGTGAGGGCCAGCCCGACGCCGCGCTCGCCGCCTTTGGCGGCTTTGGTGGTGAAGCCGCGGGTGAAGACCTCTTGGGCGAGCTCGGGGGCCACGCCGGGCCCGGAGTCACTGACGACGATCTCCACACTGGAGGCATCCTGCCGCACTTCCACCTCCACCCAGGGCGCCCCGCCCTCCCCCTCCGCCGTGGTCGCCGCGTCCAGGGCGTTGTCGACCAGGTTGCCGACCACGGTGGCGACGTCGGCGGAGTCCTCGGGGGCGAGCCGGTCGAGCGTGGTGCGCTCGGACAGGCACAGGCGCACTTTGCGCTCGGCGGCGAGTGAGCACTTGGCCATGAGGAGCGCGGCGACCGCCGTGTCGCGCACGTGGGTGGTGACGGCCAGGTCGAGGGATTCGCGCTGCCGTTTGAGGGTGCGGATGTAGCTCACCACCTCCTCGTGTTCGCCGATCTGGATCAGGCCGGAGATGATGTGGAGCTGGTTGGCGAACTCGTGCGCCTGGGCGCGCAGCAGCTCGGTGGAGCTGCGGAACTGCCCGAGTTCGCGTTCCAGGTTGGCGAGTTCGGTGCGGTTGCGGAGGGTCGTCACCGAGCCGAGGGTGCGCCCGTCCTTGACGACGGTCATGCGGTTCATGACCAGCACCCGCCCGCGCCGCAGCACGATCTGGTCCCTGGAGTGGCCGTCGTCCCCGGCGAGCACGTCGAACAGGCGTCCTTCGATGCCGAGTTCCCGCAGGCTCATGCCGACGCAGTCCTCGGGCAGGTCGAGCAGGTCGCGGCCGACGGCGTTGACGAGCGTGAGCCTGAGCTGGAGGTCGAGGGCGACGACTCCCTCGGCTATGCCGTACAGCATGGCCTCGCGGTGCTCCACGAGACCGGCGATCTCGCGGGGCTCCATGCCGAGGGTCTGGTGTTTGATGCGGCGGGCCAGCAGCCACGAGCCGAGGATGCCGAGTCCGCCGGCGATGCCGAGGTAGGTGAGGAGATACCACGAGGCCCCGACGAAGGACTCGGCGACGGTGGGCGCGGCGATGCCGATCATCACGGTGCCGAGGTGGCGTCCGTGGTTCGCCTCGCCGTCGCCGAGCACGGGCACCTGCGACACGAGTTCGTGGGAACCGTCCACGTCGAGGTAGCCGACCCAGCCGCGCGCCTCGGCGACGGACTTGTCGGCCACGGGCAGCCGGTCGCCGATGAGGGTGGGGTCGGCGGAGCTGACGATGATGCCCTGGTTGTTGGCGATGGTCACCGAGGAGACGTTTGTCTCGGTGAGGATGCGCTGGGTCAGGGACGCGAGCACCTCGGCGGCGGCCGGCTGGTCGAGCTGGCTGCGCACGAGCGGCGCCCACGCCGTCTGTTCGGCCAGGGCCGTCACGCGGCGTCCTTCGACGCGGTCGAAGGTGGACGCCGACTGGGCGAGCGACACCGCGCCGACGGCGACGAGGACGATCACGCCGACGACGAGTTGCAGCATCAGGAGCTCCCCGGCGAGGGTGAGCTTTCGAGACCTTATGACCACAATGAACTCATTCTTCGCTGGTCACACAAGGCAGACGGGGGTCGTGCAGAGTCACACAATCATGGCGCTGGCTGTCTGCAAAGCGAAAGAGAAGATTGTGAGAACTCGGTTAACTGCTGTTATCAGTGGGCTTGTGGCGCTTTCTGTGTTTACGGTCGGCTGTGGGGCCACTGCCGAGCGCAGTGACGGAGCGCCGGTGACGACGGAAGGCACCGCCGGGCTTCGCCTCATGGTGCCCAACACGCCCGGGGGCGGCTACGACACGACCGCACGCTCCCTGGCGAGGGTGATGGAGGAGACCGGTATCGCCTCCGGTGTGCAGGTCTTCAACCTGCCGGGGGCGGGCGGCACCGTCGGCCTCCAGCGCACCGTGAACGAAAAGGGCAACGGCAAGCTCGCGATGCAGATGGGCCTCGGGGTCGTGGGCGCGTCCTACACCTCCAAGTCGCAGGCCACCCTCTCGCAGACCACCCCGATCGCCAAGCTGATCGAGGAGGCCGGGGCGATCGTGGTCTCGAAGGACTCTCCGTACAAGACCATCGGCGACCTGGTCAAGGCGTGGAAGAAGGACCCCTCGAAGGTGACGGTCGGCGGCGGCTCGTCGCCCGGCGGCCCCGACCACCTGCTGCCGATGCAGCTCGCCCAGACGGTCGGCATCGACCCCAAGAAGGTCAACTTCATCTCCTACGACGGCGGTGGCGAACTGCTGCCGGCGATCCTCGGCAACAAGATCGCGTTCGGGGCGAGCGGCTACGGCGAGTTCCTCGACCAGGTCGAGGCCGGTCAGGTGCGGGTCCTCGCCATCACCAGCGCCGAGCCCGTCGACGTGCTGCAGGACGTGCCCACACTCAAGTCCTCGGGCATCGACCTCATCTTCACCAACTGGCGCGGCATCGTCGCCCCGCCCGGCATCAGCGACGCCGACCGCAAGACGTGGGTGGACCTCGTGACCCGCACGCGCGACTCCGCGAAGTGGAAGGAGGAGTGCGCCAAGCGCGGCTGGAAGGACGCCTTCCTCGCCGGTGACGAGTTCGCGACCTACCTCGCCGAGCAGGACAAGGCCGTCGCCGACATCCTCAAGCAGCTCGGGCTGGCGTAAGCGTGACCTCCGAAACACCCAGATCGGCCCCTCAGGGCGGGGATCCCGCGCAGTACGGTGTGTGCGCCTTCCTCGCCCTGGTCGGGGCGGTGGTGATCGCCGACGCGCTGCAGATCGCCCACCTGCCCTCCAGCAACGATCCCGTCGGCCCCCGCCCTGTACCGCTGATCCTCGGCGCGCTGCTGCTGCTCACCTCGATCGTCTACACGATCGACGTGGTCCGCGGCGGGCGCGCCGAGCCCGAGGCCGGGGAGGACATCGACCCCTCCTCGCCCATCGACTGGCGCACCGTCCTGCTGGTGCTGGCCGCCTTCGCGGTCAACGCGGTCCTCATCGAACCCGCCGGGTGGGTCATCAGCGGCACCCTGCTGTTCTGGGGTACGGCTTTCGCCCTCGGTAGCCGCCACCACCTGCGCAACCTGGTCATCGCGGTGGCCCTGTCGCTGATCACCTTCTACGTCTTCGCCATCGGGCTCGGCGTCAACCTGCCCGCCGGCGTACTCCAGGGAATCCTCTGATGGACAGCCTGAACCACCTGCTGTCCGGCTTCGGTGCCATCCTCGCCCCCGCCAACCTGCTGGTCGCGCTGATCGGCGTCACCGCGGGCACGGCGGTCGGCGTGCTGCCCGGCATCGGGCCGGCGATGACGGTCGCGCTTCTGCTGCCTCTGACGTACGGCATGGAGCCCACCCAGGCGTTCATCCTGTTCGCCGGCATCTTCTACGGCGGCATGTACGGCGGGTCGACGACCTCCATCCTCCTCAACACCCCAGGTGAGTCCGCCTCGGTCGTCACCGCCATCGAGGGCAACAAGATGGCGAAGGCCGGGCGCGCGGCCCAGGCCCTCGCCACCGCCGCCATCGGGTCGTTCATCGCCGGCACCCTCGCCAACATCCTGCTGGTGTTCGTCACGCCGTACGTCGTGACGTTCGCCATCAGCCTCGGCGCGCCCGACTACTTCGCCCTGATGCTCCTCGCCTTCGTCGCGGTGTCCGCCGTGCTCGGCACGTCCCGCGTGCGAGGGTTCGCGTCCCTGCTCCTCGGTCTCGTCGTCGGCATCGTCGGCATCGACGCCGTCACCGGTCAGCAGCGCCTCACCCTCGGCGTCCCGCAACTGGCCGACGGCATCGACGTCATCGTGGTCGCCGTCGGAATCTTCGCCGTCGGCGAGGCCCTCTGGGTCGCGGCCCATTTGCGCCGGTCCAAACCCGTGGTGATCCCCGTGGGGCAGCCGTGGCTCGGCAAGGAGGACTGGAAGCGCTCGTGGCGGCCCTGGCTGCGCGGCACCGCCCTCGGCTTCCCCTTCGGCGCGGTCCCCGCGGGCGGGGCGGAGATCCCCACCTTCCTCTCCTACGTCACGGAGAAGCGGCTGGCCAAGCACCCCGAGGAGTTCGGCAAGGGCGCCATCGAAGGCGTCGCCGGCCCCGAGGCGGCCAACAACGCCTCCGCGGCCGGCACCCTCGTGCCGATGCTGGCCATCGGCCTGCCGACGACGGCCACGACGGCGGTGATGCTCGCGGCGTTCGAGTCGTACGGCATCCAGCCCGGTCCCCTGCTGTTCGAACGGCAGCCGGCGCTGGTGTGGACCCTCATCGCCAGCCTCTTCGTCGGCAATCTGATGCTGCTCGTACTCAACCTGCCGCTGGCCCCGGCGTGGGCGAAACTCCTTCAGATCCCGCGGCCCTACCTCTACGCCGGGATCCTGTTCTTCGCCTCCATGGGCGCCTACGCCGTCAACGCCCAGCCGCTCGACCTGCTGCTGCTCGCGGTGCTCGGCCTACTCGGCTTCGGCATGCGGCGGTTCGGGCTGCCGGTGCTGCCGCTCATCGTGGGCGTCATCCTCGGGCCGCGCGCCGAACTCCAGGGCCGGCGATCCCTTCAGCTCACCGGCGGGGAGCTGTCAGGGCTCATCGGCGGGCCGGTGTCCATCACGATCTACGTGATCATCGCACTGGTGCTGGCCTGGCCGCTGCTCCGCCGTACGGCACGGCTGGTCAGGCGATCCGCTTGATGAAGAGGAGGCCGTCTGTCTCACGCAGGCGGCCGGAGTCCAGGGCGAAGTAGCCCTGGTTCGCGGAGTTGCCGGTGCGCAGCTAAATTGAGGTCTTTCTCACGATGCACCGTGACCTGCGGGAAAGACCTTCAAGACAAGGGGCGAACGTGATCACCGTCATGACCGGTGCGGGCATCTCCACCGAGTCCGGAATCCCCGACTACCGGGGACCCGCCGGTCTGTGGCGGACCGACCCCGACTACAGCAAGCTCGTCACCCTCCACTACTACCTGGACGACCCCGACATCCGCCGCCGCTCGTGGCGGTTCCGCCTGGACAGTCCCGCCTGGACGGCCCAGCCCAACCCGGCCCATCTGGCACTCGTGGAGCTGGAGCGGGCCGGGCTGCTGTCGTGGTTGATCACGCAGAACGTCGACGGCCTGCACCAGCGGGCGGGCTCCGACCCCGGCCGGGTGCTGGAGCTCCACGGCAACATGTTCGGCATCGTGTGCACCGCCTGCGCAGGCCGCACGACCCTCGCCGAGGCACGCGAGCGCATCCTCGCCGGCGAGGCCGACCCCGCCTGCCTCGCCTGCGGCGGCGTCCTGAAGACGACCACCGTCATGTTCGGCGAAAACCTCGACGACAGCACCATACGGCGGGCCGTCGAGGCGTCCGCGGCATGCGAGGTGTTCGTCGCCGTGGGCACCTCACTCCAGGTGCAGCCCGCCGCGTCCCTCGCCGGCATCGCCGCCGAGTCGGGCGCCCGGCTCGTCATCGTCAACGACTCCCCGACGCCCTACGACGCCCTGGCGGACGAGGTGATCCGCGACCCCATCGGCACGGCCCTTCCCGCGCTCGTGCGGCGGCTCACCGCCCTGTGACCCGGCCGGCTCAGGCTTCGCCGCAGTCGCCTTGCCCGGGAGTTTGATCCCAAGAATGCCCGGCCGCGCGCACTCAAACCACCCGGCCAGTACGGCGAAGCCGCCCGAGCCGGGCGACACAGCCTGGCCCGCTGAGCGTGGTCAACCCGGTTGGCCGGCGCGACATGAGGGCCGAGCCGGCTGTTACCGCGCACATGGCCCGGCCCACACAGATTGGCCGACGCGACACGAGGGCCGAGGCCGCGCCACCGCCGGACCGGTGGGCCGGGCGGCGGGATGGCCGAGGCCGCGCCACCGTG
The DNA here is from genome assembly GCF_016863435.1 of Sinosporangium siamense. GTDB lineage: Bacteria > Actinomycetota > Actinomycetes > Streptosporangiales > Streptosporangiaceae > Sinosporangium > Sinosporangium siamense. The sequence continues at coordinate 5,365 of NZ_BOOW01000049.1, read as the reverse complement.
AATCCCGCTTCGGGCCCGCGCCCAGGGCCCCTGCGTCACGGCGGTGGCACCGGGGTGGGGCCGAGGTCAGGCGACGGCGCCGTTCTCGATCGCGAGGACGCGGAACTCCGTCACGGGGGAGCGCTCCCGCTGATCGAGGGGGACGGCGCGGAGGACGCGGCGGGCCATCTCGGTCACCATGACGTTGCGGTATGCCTGGGGTAGCGAGGCGATCGCCGCGGCCGCGAGGCGCACGCCCTCGTCGATGCCGCCCGCGACCACCGTGCACTGCGCGGCGGCCAGGCGGGCGTTCACATGCGCGTGGTAACCCAGGACCGGGCTGCGCAGTATGCGTTCGACCGCCTCGCCGGCCTCGCGCACCCGGCCCGCGGCGCCGTGCACCTGGGCGGCGGTGAAGTCGACGCGGCCGTCCGCGGAGGGTTCCCAGAAGCCGGCGACCGCCGGCACATCGGCGGCGGCGACGGTGAGGAACAGCCGCAGCGCCTGCCGCGCCTCGTCGTGGCGGCCCATGGCCGCAAGAGCGTGAGCTTTGATGCGGAGGGTCATGGCGAGCCCGGTCGAGGGGGCGTCGCCGGCGATCTGCTCGGCGCGGTCGGTCAGCCGCAGCACGGTCGCGGGGTCCCGCAGGCCGTAGAGGCTGTGGCCGGCCTCGTGTGCCCGGATCCGCACGCGCAGGTCGCGCTCGCCGGAGGCGTCGGCGGCGGCGCGGGCCGTGCGATACCACCGGAGGGCGGCGCCGGGGTTGGCGAGGCGGGTGAGCACGCTGCCCTCGTAGGCGGCGAGAGTGGCCAGCACCCGGTGGAGCTCGGTGAGGTCGACGCGGCCGGGAGAGGTGATCTGCCGCTGGAGCGTCAGCAGGTCGACCAGGAGATCGCCGTTGACCTGCTGTGCGGGGCGGGTGTGTATGGCGTGGAGGTGGTCGGCGCAGGCCAGCTCCCAATCCTCGACGGTGCGGGGTTCGCTGAGGGATGGATCCAGCAGGCTCCGGATCGGCTCGTCGGAGCTTAAGGCCCCTGCTCCCATGCCCGCTGCCAGGTGCAGCAGTTGACGACGTTCCATCTCGGCATCCTTGTCAACTTCGGTGGGGTTTGTGGTGACCGTGCTGTGCTGAAGATCGGCCATGGCGGCGTGCAGCGCCTGCGCCAGGAGCGCACCTCCGGCGCCGAGCTCCGTGTCCAGTGCGATGATCGCGTCGGCCGACGGGCGGTTCCTGCCCTGCTCCCACTTGGCGATCAACGAGTAGTGCCATCGGATCCGGTCGGCGAGAGCACGCAGACTCACGCCCCGCTCCTCACGCCGAGCCCGCACAGCCCTCCCGAACTCGTGCCAGCTTGAATCGCTCCGTTCCTGATGTCCGGCCACGTCCGCCCTTGAGGTTTGTCGCACATGTTGCATGCACCCTGATGCAACTCTCCGTGTCTTGCCTCACACTCTGAGCAACAACCACTATGACATTCAGTCGGCGCTGTCCAAGGCAGAACCCCTCAGGCGGGCAAGCCGCGTCAGGGATTCTCGACGGATGGCCTTCAGGAGGTCCGACCCATGCCGCACCTTGCGACCACGGCCCGTCCCTCCCCCAGGGCGCCGGCCCCCGCCACCCGTGCCGCCGTGCACCTGGCCGAGCACTGCCTCCGGCTCGGCCTCGCCGGCGTCGTCCACGAGCGCGGCGGGCTGGCCGTGCTGGCGCTGGAATGCGGGGTCAACGTGTGGGTGGACGACATGGGGGGCTACCGGTGGTGGACCGGCCGGTCCGACACGGCCGGCCGTCACGTCTGGGCGTTCTGCCCCTGGGCATCACCCGGCACGGCCGCGCGCAGGATCGCGGTCGACCGGGAGTCCACGGGAGCGTTCCCCGCATGAGGGGCGGTCCCGGAGTGCGGGCCTCGGGGCGCGGGCGGCGCGGGGGCACGGAATCCGCCGGCTTCCAAAGAGGGGTGGGGGCCGCGCGGCACACCCGATAAACCGGGGCCGAAAAGGAGTTGGGGCCCCCGATTTTAAGGGACCGAAAAGGGTGGAGGTGTGCGGGGGCGCCGACCGGAAAGCGGCGTGACCACAGGTGGCTGAAACCGCGGCGCGACGGAAGGTGAGAGATTCCTGTTCGATTCCCGGGAATCTGCGCCGTTGAGAAATACGGCGCCGCGCGACGCGCCGTTTGAAGGGTAATTCAATGACCGTCAAATGGGGTGGCCGGCCACGAGTGTGTTCGGGCGGGCCCGCGGGGGACCCGCCCGAGCGGGTCGATCAGTTGCCGATTGAATTGCTAAGGCTCGTCGTCTCGAGCCTGGTGAGAAGCCGGATCGTGATTTCCACGAGCGGCGACGCGTCATCCTCGTACTTCAGCCCGTCCATTCGCCCTCCTTCCTATGTGCACTGGAGTCCGCATGAACGTACTTCTGAATCGGATGAAACTTGACTAACCGATCATCTGATTGGCTGCATTCGGTAGTCAAGGCCCAACTCATTGAGGACATTCAACTCGGATGACCGCAAATAGAGCAGCCCGGGCGCGGCTCATGCCGCACATAGACATGATGGGTGGGGTCTATGAGGTTGACACCCGTTACATAGCCGGGGCGTAGCTCCGGAACCCCTGTGACAAGTGCGATCACCGCGTGCGCCGTAAACTGCCCGGAAAGCCCCGCCGACGTCGCCAGCACCCCCGGCCCGCCGAGGTCGATCGGCACCCCGGCCCGCAGCCGGGCCTCCTCCCCGGCGCGCAGGCACTCATAACACGTGCCGCCCGGACCGTAGACCCCGACCGTCACCAGCGGCCCCGAGTAGCCGCCCCCCACCCACGGCACACCGGCCGCCGCACATGCCCGGTTCGCCCACACCCGCACCCCGTCCGGACCACGCGGCTCATCCGCGCACAACGCCAGCACATCGAACCCCCGGAGGAGCGCCGCCAGCTCCTCCCGCGTCCCCACCCGCCGCCGCTCCCCCGTTACCTCGACCGCCGAGTTCACCCGCCGCAACCGCTCCACCGCCGCCTCGGCCTTGGGCCGGCCGACGTCACTCTCGTCGTAGAGCACCTGCCGGGTGAGGTTCGACACCTCCACCGTGTCCGGGTCGACGCAGTGCAACCTCCCCACCCCCGCCGCGGCCAGCGCCCACCCGGCGTGCCCACCTGTGCCGCCGAGCCCGAGAAGCAGCACCCGGGCCGCCTTAAGCCGAAGCTGCGGCTCCCAGCCGTGCTCACGAGGCGTCAGATCGGCATGCCGGAAATATGCGTAGTTCCGGGCATAGCGCGAGACCTCCCCCTCGCTGAGCTCCGGCGGGACGACCTCCTCCCCGCTCTCCACATAGCCCGAACCGACCAGCGCCTCCACCACCGCCCGCGCCTGCCGCTCCGACACCTCCGGATGAGTACGGCACAGCCCCGCGACGACCTCCTCAACCTCGCGCGTGCCGTCCATCAACCCCAGCGCCGTCCACACCCACCCCCGCCGATCCTCGATCTCGGCGGCCAGCCCGTAGACCGCACCCCCGATACGGACCGTCCCCCCCTCACACCGATAAGGCGTGTGTTCCACCTTCACCCGAGGACGACGCATCACGACCTGCCTCCCACACCAAGCCCCGACAAGAACACCTCTACCCGGCGAGGCTAAAGCGACCGCGCGGTGTTGCACTAGTGATGCGGAGCGGCCCAAGCTAAGAATATGGAGACTCTTCTCGCCGCCTCTTTATTATACCACAATTCAGGGTAAATATCGAATGAAATGGGAGCTGCAAATATATTCGCGGCGCGGCTATATTGACTCTCGTGCTCAAAAACGAAGAGATATATGCGCGGTCGGGTTCGCTGCGGATCTGGAGTCAAGGGTTCGGTGACCCCGCACATCCGGCGATTGTGCTGGTCATGGGCACTGCTGCGCAGGGGATCGGGTGGCCCGGCGAGATGGTGGAGGTGCTTGTCGGGCGTGGTTATCGGGTTATTAGCTTCGATCACCGGGATACCGGTCTGTCTGATTCGGTGGACTACTCCGCCCACCCTTACACTCTCGACGACATGGCCGCCGACACGCTCACGGTGATGGACGCGCACGGTGTTTCCTCGGCGCATGTGGTGGGTGCGTCGCTCGGCGGTGCGATTGTGCAATTGCTGGCCGTGCACCATCCCGAGCGTGTTCGCACACTCACGGCGATCATGACGAGTCCGATGGGTCACGACGCCGGTCCCGGCTGGGCGCGTGCCATGGCCGGGCAGGAGCCCGATCCTCACACTCTGCCCGCGCCCACCACAAGCTTCTTGCGGCGGCTCATCGAGCTCGCCACCGCGCCACATGGCACACGCGAGGAGGGGGTCGCGGTCGCGGTGGAGACGTGGCGCCTGACCCATGGGGACGCGCCCGGGTTCGACGAACAAGCCGCTCGTGCGCACTCGGAGCTCGCGCACGACCGGGCACACAATCCGGGTGCGGCCGCGCAGCACGATCTGGCGGGGCGGCAGATGACGGACGCAAGACGGGTGCCGCTGTCACACATTTCCGCGCCGACCCTGGTGATCCACGGGGCGGCGGACCCGCTGCTGCCTCCGGCCCACGGGCGAGCGGTGGCGGAGGCGGTGCCGGGAGCACGGCTGCGGCTGATCGAAGGCATGGGACACGGGTTCTTCAAAACCGGCCTCCCCACTCAGCTGGCCAAGCTGATCGCGAACCACGCGGCCGGCGAACGGCCGTGATGCTTGGCCCGCCTGTCTAGTACGGCGGGAGCCCACCTCGGCGAGGAAGGAGATGGATCGTTCGCGGGGGCACAGGGGGGTGTTCCGTTAGGATCTGCGGATGCGGCGGCGACTCATCGAGGATCTCATGGTGGCCCTCACGGACCTGCAAAACGCCTCGGAGATGGCCGATGCGGCGATCTCCGAGCGGATGGGGCTCAACCGCACCGACTCACGGTGCGTCGCCTATCTGATCACGCGTGGTCCGATGGCCTCGGGCGAGCTGGCCGAGCTCGCCGGGCTCACCCCTGGGGCCCTCACGGTGGCGGTCGACCGGCTGGAGAGGGCCGGGTTCGCCGAGCGTGCCCGCGACGTGGCCGACCGGCGGCGTGTGCTCATCCACCCCACGGACAAGGCGCGCACGCTCGCCGAGGACGCCTGGGGGCAGGCGGTGCGGGAGTCGGAGGCGCAGTTCTCGGCATATTCCGACGACCAACTCTCGCTGCTGTCCGATTTCGTGCGCGGCCAGGTGGCACAGCAGCGGCGTGTCGCCGAACGCATGCGCGCCACACCCCTTTGACACCGGCGGCCCGTGCCTTCCGGTGGATCCTGTCATAACCGCCGCCCTCGCCCCGCCTCCCCCCGGCCGTCACTGCCTCCTCACCCGGGCAGGTGGAGGACACCCCCGAAGGTTTGCCCCGT
>NZ_BOOW01000048.1 GCF_016863435.1 Sinosporangium siamense | reverse complement strand
CGGTCGCGTACGCCCGGAGGCTTCGCCGTACAACCCCAGGCGCGGCCTCCTGAGCGCAGAGATCACCGGGACGTGGGCAAAGGGGCGTCGGGGGTGAAAAGCTGCTGGTCGAGGTGGGCGACCGCGTAGTCGATGGCTCCAGTGACCACGCACTCGTCCCCCAGGGTCGACGCGCGCACCTCCGGCATGCGTATGCAGGCGCGTTCCAGGCGCTCGCGCAGTGGCGGCAGCAGGACGTCGGCCGAGCGGGAGAAGCCGCCGCCGAGGACGACGACCTGCGGGTCGAGCAGCAGGACCATCGCGCTGGTGCCCACCGCCAGGTCGTCGACGTAGCGTTCGACGGCCGCGACCGCCACCGGGTCGCCCGCGCGGGCGGCGGCCAGGGTGTAGCCGGCGGCCTCAGCGGGTGAGGTGTCCTCGGGGATGATCGAGCAGTTTTGCAGGTGTTCGGACGCCTCGGTCCACTGCACATGCGGCAGCATGGCGATCTCCCCCGCCGCCGCGCCGAAGCCGCGGTGGACCTTGCCGTCGACGATGACCGCAGCGCCCATCCTGCGGCCCACGTGCAGGAAGACCACGTCGTTCGCGCCGCGCGCGGCGCCGCGCACCGCCTCGGCCCTGGCGGCCAGGCGGCTGTCGTTTTCGACGATGACCTCGCAGGGGAACATCCGGCGCAGGTGCCCGGCCAGGTCGAGCCCGGTCCAGGCGGGTATCGCGGCGCAGTAGCGGATGCGGCCGTCGGTGGTGATCACGCCGATCGTGCCGGCCGCGACGATCCACACGTCGGCGATCGTCTTGCCGCCGAGCGCCAGGCAGCTCGCGACCGTGCGTTCTATCGTGGCCAGCCGCTCGGGAAGGGGTGTGTCGGGCTGCACGGGCTGACGGGCCTCGGCGAGGATCTCACCGTTGAGGTCCGACAGGGCGGCGCGTATGTTGTGGCCGCCGAGGTCGAGCCCCACCAGATAGCCGCTCCTCGCGCGGAAACGATAGCGGCGAGCCGGCCGGCCGATCGTGCCCTGCGCGGGTGGGGTCTCCTCCACCCAGCCGAGCTCCATGAGCTCGTCCACGACCTCCTTCATGGAGGGGCGCGACAACCCGGCGCGCTCGGCCAGAGCCGACAGCGTCAGGGGTCCGGAGGCGCGCAACATGCCGATCGCGGTCAGGGAGTTGAGCTGCCTGAGCCGTGACAGATCGCCGCCGCGAAGTGTGACCACCATCCTCCTAACGCAGGTTTCCTCTGTAAGTCTGCCGCATATTATGCCAAGCCTGGAGCGCTCTGGGCTGCCCAAGTAGTGGATCTCCTCCAAAAATGTACATTGACCCTCCCTCCGAGCCAATGCTACTAATGAAGCACTCCTTCGTAAGGCTCCGGCCGAGGGGGCAGGGCGGGGCGGCGCACCGCGGATCGCCGGCCCGGCCCCGCCACGAAGGCCACCGCTCACGTCACGGGCGCCCGGCAGTCCGGCAGGTCGTGACCGACGGCGGCGGCAACGCCACCTCCGATCACGCCGAACCCCCCGGCCACCCCACCATCCCCTGTTCCAGGAGGCCGCCAATGATCGTTCCCAAGCCTGCGCACTACGAGGCCAGGCCCGGCTGCTTCGTCCTCGACCGAAGAACGGCGCTCAGCGCCGATCCCGCGCTCGGTGACGTCGCGGCGTGGTTGCGGAGCGAGCTCGGCCCGGTCACCGGCGGCGAACTGCTGCCCGGCGGTCCCGGCCAGGAAACGATCACGCTTGGTCTCGCCGACCTGCCCCCCGAGGCCTACCGGCTGACCGTCGCGCCCGGCGGGATCACCCTCGAAGCCGGGTCGGCGGCCGGGGCGTTCTACGGGGCGCAGACATTGCGCCAGCTCATGCCGCCCGCCGCCTTCCGCAGGGCGGCGGCGAGTGAGCCGCTGGAGCTGCCCGCCGCCTATGTGGAGGACAACCCGCGCTTCGCCTGGCGCGGGGCGATCCTCGATGTGGCCCGGCATTTCATGACCAAGGCCGACGTGCTGCGCTTCATCGACCTGATGGCCATGCACAAGCTGAACGTCCTGCACTTCCACCTCACCGACGACCAGGGCTGGCGCATCGAGATCAAGCGCTACCCGCGCCTGACCGAGATCGGCTCCTGGCGCGAGGAGAGCCAGGTCGGCTGGGACGGCGCGATGGACGGCAGGCCGCACGGCGGTTTCTACACGCAGGACGACATCCGGGAGATCGTCGCCTACGCCGCGCGCCGCCACATCTCGGTCGTGCCCGAGATCGACCTTCCCGGGCACACCCAGTCGGCCATCGCCGCCTACCCCGAGCTGGGCAACCTCGGCGTTCAGATCGGTGTGCGAACCACCTGGGGCGTCGGCGTCAACGTGCTGAACGTCGAGGACGCCACGATCGAGTTCTTCAAGAACATCTTCGACGAGGTGCTGGAGCTGTTCCCGAGCCCGTACATCTGCGTCGGCGGGGACGAGTGCCCCAAGGACCAGTGGCGGGCCAGCCCGTCGGCCCAGCGCCGCATCGCCGAGCTCGGGCTGCGCGACGAGGACGAGCTGCAGAGCTGGTATATCCGCCAGTTCGACGACTATCTGACCGAGCGCGGGCGGCGCCTGGTCGGCTGGGACGAGATCCTGGAGGGCGGGCTCGCCTCGGGCGCCGTGGTGGCCGCCTGGCGCGCCGAGCTGGGCGCGGTCGCCGCCGCCCGCGCCGGTCACGACGTCCTCAACTGCACCAACACCTCCGTCTATCTCGACTACCGGCAGAGCCGGCGCGAGGACGAGCCCACGCCGTTCAGGACCGTGCTCAGCCTCGACGACGTCTACGCCTTCGACCCCGTCCCTGCCGAACTGCGCGGCGACCCGGCCGCGAAACATGTTCTCGGGGCGCAGTGCGGGATCTGGACCGAGCTCATCGACTCCACCAGGCACGTCGACTACATGGCCTTCCCCCGGCTGGCGGCCTTCGCGGAAACCGTCTGGTCGGCGCCCGAGCGCGACCTGACCGACTTCCGCAGCCGCCTGGACGCCCATCTGGCGCGCCTTTCGGCGATCGGGGTCGAATATCGCCGCGAGTCCGGCCCGCTGCCCTGGCAGACGCGGCCGGGGGTGCCGGGCAAGCCGGCGGACCCGCTGGAGTGGCAGGCCATCCTCGACTCCTGGACCGCCAACATCAGGAATCCCTGATGAAGGTGCGCACGGCGGGGCCCGGTCCGGCGCACCGGTTCGCCGATCTGTGGCATCGCACCATGCCGTGGCGCTGGCTCACCCCGAGCACGGCCCTCATCGCTTGTGTCATCGGCTTTCCCGCGTTTTACATGGTCTGGATGTCCTTCCTCGACATCAGCAGGATCGGGCTGGTCCGGGGCATGGCGGGGCTCGACAACTACGTCAGGCTCTTCCAGGAGGACGCGCTCGGCGCCGTGGTCGGCAACACGCTGCTGTGGCTGGTCATCGTCGTCGGGCTGACCATGCTGCTGTCGCTCGCGCTGGCGCAGTTCCTGTCCAAGGAGTTCTTCGGCCGGAAGTTCGTCAGGCTCGCGCTGGTGGTGCCGTGGGCGACTTCGCTGGTGATGACCGCGACCGTGTGGCGCTTCATCTACGAGGGCGGCAACGGCCTGCTCAACCGGCTGCTGATGGATCTGTCGATCATCTCCGCGCCGGTCGACTGGTACAAGGATCCCTCCACCGCGCTCTACTCGATCATGGCGGTCGGCATCATCACCTCGATGCCGTTCACCACGTACGTCCTGCTGTCCGGTCTGCAGACCGTGCCGCACGACGTGCTGGAGGCCGCGAAGATCGACGGCGCGAGCGCGTGGGCGACGTGGCGACGGGTGACGCTGCCGATCCTGCGGCCGTCGCTCATGGTCGCGCTGGTGCTCAACGTGCTGCACGTCTTCAACGCGTTCACCGTCATCTGGGTGATCATGGGGAAGACGGCGGGCAACCACGCCGACACGACCGTGACGTGGCTGTACAAGATCGCGTTCACCGCTCAGCTCGACGCGGGTGAGGCGGCGGCGCTCGGCGTCCTCAACGTGGTCGTCCTGCTGCTGCTCATCCTGGCCTTCGTGCTGATCCTGCGGCCCGACCGCAACCCCTCGGCGGGCGATAAGACGGCGACTCCCCCTCCGGAGGCGCCCGCGGCGGAAGAACGCCCCGCCGTCTCGGCGCCGAGCCCGGCACCGGTCAGGCGCAGCCGGCCGGCGCTGCTGCGGGCGGCCCGGGGGTGGACGCGGATCCGACCCTTCGTGCTCCCGATCGCCGGGTTCGCGGTGGCGCTGTTCTTCATCGCGCCCTACGCCGCGATGATGCTCGGCTCGCTCAAGACCGACGCCGAACTGTTCGCCGTCCCGGCGGACTACCTGCCGGAGAGCTGGGCGTGGTCCAACTACGCCGACGTGTGGAACCGCATCCCGCTCGCGGAGTACTTCGGGGTCAGCCTGACCATCGCCCTGGCCTCCACGGCGCTCGTGCTGGTCCTCGCCGTCCCCTCGGCCTACGTGCTGGCACGTTCCAGGTTCAAGGGACGGACGGCGTTCCTCAGTGTGATCCTCGTGACGCAGATGTTCCCCGCGGTCGCGCTCCTCATGGGGCTCTACCAGCAGGCGCTGTTCGTGGACGGGATCAACAGCTACGGCGTCATCATCGCCGTCAACGCGGCCTTCAACCTCGCCTTCGCCGTGTGGATCCTGCACGCCCACTTCAGCTCGATCCCCGTGGAGATCGACGAGGCCGCCTCGATGGACGGCCTCGGGAAGTTCCGGATCATGGTGCGGATGACCCTCCCGCTGGCCGCGCCCGGCCTGGTCACCGTGACCGTCTTCACCTTCATCCAGGTGTGGAATGAGTTCGTCATCTCCCTGACGCTCTTCAACGATCCGGCGAGCGGCCGCGTGCCCCTCACGGTCGGCGTCCAGCAGTTCATCGGCCTCTACGAAACCAACTACCAATACCTCTTCGCTGCGGCACTGATCGCGATCGTGCCGGTAGTGATCCTCTTCGCGCTCATCGAAAAGCATCTGGTGAGCGGCCTGACCGCGGGTAGCACCAAGTGACAACAGGAAAGACCGGTGTGAGATGACCCCCAGAAGAAGACCACGTCTCGGCGGCCTGGCCGCGATCGCCGCTCTCACGCTCGCGCTGACCGCGTGCGGCGGCGGCTCGGGCGGCGGTTCAGGCGGCTCGGGCGGCGGTTCAGGCGGCTCGGGCGGCGGCGGGCAGCAGTCCATCAAGCTGGTCGTCGCGCAATACACCGAGGGCACGCGACCCTACTGGGACGAGCTGATCAAGTCCTTCGAGGCCAAGAACCCCGGCAAGAACGTCGACCTGCAGGTGATCGACTGGGGCAACCTGCAGAGCCAGGTGAACACCATGGTCCAGACCAAGCAGTTCCCCGACATCCTGAACATCAACGTCTTCGCCGACTACGCCGAGGCCGGGCTGCTCTACCGCGCCGACGAGGTGGTGTCCAAGGAGGTGCTGTCGGACTTCATCCCGTCGTTCGCGGAGAACGCCTCCTATGACGGCGCGCAGTACGCTCTGCCGTTCGTCGCGACCGTCAACGGGATGTACTACAACAAGAAGGTCCTGGAGAAGGCCGGCTTCAAGAAGCCCCCGGCCACGTGGGACGAGTTCCGCGCGGCGGCCAAGGCGATCAAGGCTCTGGGCGACGGCTACGTGCCCTACGCGCTGGCGCTCGGCGCCGAGTCGGGCGACTACGAGTTCGGCACCTGGCTGCGCGCCAACGGCGGCGACTGGCGCACCGGCGACAAGTGGACGGTCAACGACCCGCGAGCCGTCGAGACCCTGGAGTTCCTCAAGTCGCTGACCGAGGACGGATACACACAGCCCAACCCGGGCCAGACCAACCGCCCCGACGGCACCTGGCCGCTGTTCGCGCAGGGCAAGGTGGGCATGGTCTACGCGTCGTTCGGGACACGCGCCTTCCTCGACCACGCGGACAAGGCGGGGATCGAGTATGGCGCCACGACCCACCCCACCAACCACGGCGCCGAGGCCGCTACGCACGGCATCCAGGACTATCTGATGGCCTTCAAGAAGGACGGCAACCAGCAGCCGGTCCGGGAGTTCCTCGACTACTTCTACCAGGCGGACAACTACGCCAGATATCTCAAGGTCGAGGGCCTGCTGCCGACGACCACCTCCGCCTCGGCGATCATGAAGCAGGACCCGAAGGTCAGCCCCATCGTCGACATGGTGGCCAAGGCACGGTTCGACCCGACCTCCCAGCCGGTCTGGGCGGAGTTGCGCGGCACGGTGTCCGCGGAGCTCGGCGCCGTGCTCCGGCCCGGCGGCGATCCCCGCGCCACCCTCGACAAGTTCCAGCAGATCGTCGAGCGCTCCTAGTCGAACGCCCCTGGCCGCCCGGCCAGGGGCAAACCCACCTGAAGGCGCCATCCCCGCCCTTCCGGGTGCGGGCCGCAGGTGATCCAGCCGCCGAACAGGGCGACACGCTGCCGGACTCCGGTGAGACCGCGTGGCGGCGAGGCACGGCGCTCGGGGCGTGGGGAGGCGGACCCCACCCCGTTCGTCACCGTGAGCACGACCTCGCCGCAGCGGTGGTCGACCTCCAGCCGGATCTCGCCGCCGTCGCCGTGGCGCATGGCGTTGGTGAGGGCTTCCTGCGCGATCCGGTAGAGCGCCATGTCCAGGAAGACGGGCACGGGGCTTGGCTCCCCCCGCACGGTCAGCTCGACCGGCCTCCCGGGCACGCTGACGCCCCGTGCGAGTTCCGCCAGATCGCCCAGACCGGGGTGCCGTACGGCGCCGCCCTCCTCATGGCCGTGCAGGAGGTCCAGCATTCTGCGCAGGTCGGCCATCGCCGCCCGGCTGCTCTCCTCCACCGCCGTCAGGGAGCCGGCCACGCCGGGCGTGGACGCACCGAGGCCGAGGCGGGCGGCGCCCGCGTGCACGCCGACGGCGCTCACGTGGTGGGAGATCACGTCGTGCAGGTCGCGGGCGATGGCGCTGCGCTCCTCGGCCACGGCGCGCTGCACCGCCGCCTCCTGGTCGCGGCGCCGCCGTTCGAGCTCGGAGATGTAGGCCCGCCTGGCGGTGGTGTAGCGCCCCACCATCCACGGCAGCAGGGCGCAGGTGAGGGCGATGATGATCAGGTGGGAGGGAGGCAGGTCGCGTCCCGCCACCACGGACCGGCCGGCGGATCCGACGGCTAGGGCGGCGAGTGAGACGAGCGCGGGAACCGTGGACAACCACGCGCCGGCCCGGTAGCCCGCGATCAGCAGCCCGGCGCTGGACACCTGCCGCGCGTCCCCCGCCCCGTCGACGAACAGGTGCACGCCGAAGAGGTAGACCGTGCCCTGGGCGACGGCGACGACGCCGGACAGGCGGGCGGGAGCGGCGAGGGCCGCGTCGATCAGCACGAGCAGGCCGAGCGCCAGCCACAGTCTCGGGCCAACGACCGGGGGTGGCCCCTCCACCAGGACCGCTCCGGTGTCGGCGACGGCGCATCCGGCCGCGATGAGGATCTCCTTCCTGGTCAGCGAACGGCCGGTGCCGCGCATGTCGTTCACTCCGGCCACCGCTTCTCGTCTGTTCCGCGTTGACGCCACAACGGGAAGGTACGCGGGCCGAAGAGGGGCAGAAGTGAACTATGCGGGTCTTGTATGCCGTACCCTTCGGAAATGCGTGCGGCAAGACTGCTGTCGTTGGTGCTGCTACTCCAGACCCGGGGTGGGATGACCGCCGGGCAACTCGCCGAGGAGCTGGCGGTGTGCGAGCGCACCGTCCACCGGGACGTGCTCGCCCTCTCCGAGGCCGGAGTGCCGGTCTACTCCGACCGGGGGCGCGGCGGAGGCTACCGGCTGCTCGACGGCTACCGCACCCGCCTCACCGGGCTCGACCGGGCCGAGGCCGAGGCGCTGTTCCTGTCCGGGGTGCCGGGTGCCCTGCGCGAGATGGGGCTGCACGAGGTGGCGACCGCCGCGCGGCTCAAGGCCGCCGCCGCGCTGCCGCCCGGCTCACGCGACGCGCCCCGCTCGGCCGCCCAGAGGTTCCACCTCGACGCGCCGGGGTGGTTCGCCGGCGGCGACACCCCCGCGGCGCTGGCGCCGCTGGCCAGAGCCGTCTGGGGCGACCACCCGGTGTCGACGCGCTATCGGGAGGCGAACCGGGAGCTCGAACCTTACGGCCTCGTGCTGAAGGCCGGGGTGTGGTACCTCGCCGCAAAGTCAGGCGAACGGTTCCTCGTGTATCGCGTCGACCGGTTCACCGACGTCGAGGTGCACGACGATCGCCACTTCACCCGCGACCCCGACCTCGACCTCGCGGCCTTCTGGGCGGAGCGGGCGGCGCAGTTCGCCAAGTCGCTGCTCACCTGCCGCGTCACCGTCAACCTCAGCCCGTCGGGCCTGCGCGCCCTGCCGTCGATCGCCGACCCGGCCGCGCTCCCTGTGGCCCTGGCCTCGGTCGGCGAACCGGACGAGCGCGGCTGGGTGACGGTGTCCCTTCCGGTCGAGACGGTGGAGGTGGCCTTCCACCAGCTCCTCCGCTTCGGCCCGGAGGCCGAGGTCCTCGCCCCTGCCGAACTCCGCGACCGCTTCGCCGACACCGCCCGCCGCCTCTGCGCCGTCTACGGCGTCCCCGGCCTCGCCACGGCCGACCGGCGCTGAACCGGGCCTGCGGCGAAGCCTCCGGCCCCGAGGTCAGCGGTAGCCCGTGGTGTCGGCGGGCAGGCCCTTCTCCTCCACCTCGACGATGTAGCGCCAGGCATCGGGGCGGCTGCCGTCGGTGTCGGTGAAGCCGTAGGCCTTGGCCAGGTCGCCGCTGGTGGTGGAGAGGCCGTTCCAGCGGCCACGGCCGGGGTCGGCGGCCAGTGCGGCGACGGCGCGGCCGGTGAAGGCGGGTGACTCGGAGATGGCGAAGTGGGGGTGTGCCGCGGTCGCGTCGCGCCAGTTGTCCTCGGTCACGCCGAAGCCCTCCAGCATGGCCTCGGAGCGGATCCAGCCGGGCGTGACGGCGACGGACGTGCCGCCGTGCGGGCGCAGGTCGTGGGACCAGGCGAAGGCGAGCCGGTTCACCGACACCTTGGCCAGGTCGTAATACACGCAGCCGACGCGATATCTCGTGCTGTTGAATTCGGTGGTGCCGTCGGTGAGCTCCACCACCAGTCCGCCGGGGTGCCGCGTGAGCAGGGGAAACGCGTGGTGACTTGTGATGATGTGGGTGTCGATGGCCAGGCGCAGCAGCCGCAGGCCGCGCTCCAGGGAGTGCTCCCACACGGGGGTGTTCCACTCGGCGAGGTGGTCCCCGCCCCACACGTCGTTGACCAGGACGTCGAGTCTCCCCCGCTCCGCGTCGATCCTGCCGATCAGGGCGGCCACCTGATCGCTCTCCAGATGGTCGACGCGGACGGCGATGCCCTCTCCCCCGGCCCGGTTCACCAGGTCGGCGGTGCCTTCGATGGTCTCGGGCCGGTCCATCTCGGAGCGGTTGCCCGCCGTGCTGCGCCCGGTGCAATAGACCGTGGCGCCTGCCGCTCCGAGTTCCACCGCTATCGCGCGGCCCGTCGCCCGGGTCGCCCCGGCGACCAGGGCGACCTTACCAGCGAGCGGACGTGTGTCTGCCGATGTGCTCATGTCCGCAACCCTGCCGGTTAAATGGGACACCTTGTGTCAGGTTTTCTCGGGATCCCTCTCACGCGTCCACCGTCACGTCCGAGACGGGTACGGCACAGCACAGCAGGACTCGTCCCGCCGCGAGAGGCATCGCCGGCTCGATGAGGTGGGCCGCCTCCCCCGCGACGCGCTGCCGGCACGTGCCGCAGGCGCCCGCCCGGCAGGAGGAGGGCAGGCCCACCCCGGCGGACCGCCCGATTTCGAGCAGGCTGCCGTCCTCGGCGGTCCAGGTGGTCCCGGCCCCGCTTCTGTTCGAACCGCACCGTGAACGATCCCGGCGCGGGCGGCGGGCGCTCCTCAAGCGGCACCACGCTTGCGAGAAGAACGGCTCGTCGACGTCCGCCTCCTCAGGCAGCCCGCCGCACATCTCCTTCACGAAGCCGTCGCGACCGCAGAGGTACGCCTCGGTGCGGCGATCGGCCGCCGCCGCAGCGAGGTCGGCCTCAGCAGAGCGCCCCGCCACGGCCCCCCGGAGGCGGCGGCCCACCGGGCGCGATAACCCCCCGGCCGGGGACCGGCGTGACCCGCTCCATCGGGAGCCCCGCCGTGCCCTTCACCGGGTAGCGCGCGATCTCGGTGATACGACTCCTAGGTGCGTCACACGTGCTCCCAGGTGTCCGGGCTCGCCGTACACGGCCCGCCGGCGTGGAACCGCAGCCGGCGCGCCTCGAGGTCGAGACGGGCGGTCTCGCCACTGGAGGTGGAGCGGCAGGCCGGGTTCGGGGTGGCAGCACAGAGGGGCGCCGTCGGACTCGTGCAGCCGCTTGACATCCTCCCCCTCGTCAACGAGGGGGAGGATGTCAAGGGCTGAACCGGCCAGTGCGCAGCGTGCAGGACCATGGTGCTCCTCATCTCCACGGCACCCACGGCTGCCAACTTTCGATGCCGGAACGTTCCGGCACACCATAACCACGCACCGGCAACACCCTTACCACGCAGCGGCAACGAGATCAATGCCCGCCGGCCAGGGCGGCGGGCGTTCGGATTCCCTGGTCACGGTGGCACGTGGCGCATGGCGGAAACGGACGGAAACGTGGGCTTATGCCGTACATGACCGGGGAGGTTCGCTGCGGTAAGGTGCGGCACACACGGACATTCGCGGAGAACGTTCCTGGTGGTCGCCGGGGCGGAACTCCAGGCTCTTGTGAGGGGAGGGAGTGCCGGCGTTTCCCCTCCGGGTGCGGCGGCGCGGCGCGTGGTGGTGGAGGCGGGTGCGCCCGAGGTTCCGGGACACGAGGTGCTCGGGCTGCTGGGGCAGGGTGGGTTCGGCACGGTTTATCGGGCGCGGCAGCTCGCGGTGGGCCGCGAGGTGGCACTCAAGATCGACAAGCGTGTGCTGGCCTCGGAGCGCGACAAGCGCCGGTTCATGCGCGAGGTCACCGCCACGGGGGCGCTGTCCGGCCACCCGCACGTGGCGCACGTGTACGACGCGGGTGTGCTCTCCGACGGCCGGCCCTACATGGTCATGGAGTTGTGCCCGGGCGGGTCGCTGTCCGACCGGTTGCGGCGCGACGGCACGGTGGGGGTGGCCGAGACCCGGGACATCGGGGTGAGGATCGCCGACGCGCTGGCCGCGGCACATCACGCGGGGGTGCTCCACCGCGATCTCAAGCCGGCCAACATCCTGGTGAACCGCTACGGCAACGTGGTGCTGGGTGACTTCGGACTGGCGACGATGCCGGCCGGGCCCGACCCGGGTGGCGAGGTGTCGGTGACCCGCGAGTCGCTCACACCCGCCTATGCGCCGCCTGAGGCGTTCGAGCTGATCGAGCCGAGTGCCGCCGGGGACGTCTACTCGCTGGCCGCCACGCTCTATGCGCTGCTGTCCGGCCGCCCGCCGCGCTTCCCGGCGAACGGCATCGCCAACATTGCGATGATCATGGCCCTGCACCGGCTGCCGGTGCCCGATCTGCCCGGTGTGCCACTCGCGCTGACCGCCATCCTGCGCCACGCCATGGCCCCCGACCCCGCGCAGCGTATGCCCAGCGCGGCAGCCCTGCGCGACGCCCTCGCGGCAGTCCCTCTGGACGGCCCCGTCGGCACCCCGCAACACGGCACCCACGCCCCACCGCCTCCCATGGCATACGGCGCAGCCCACGCCAAGGCCCCCGTCCACCCGACCGGGCCACCACCCGCCATGCCGTACGGCACAGCGCACGGAAAGCTGCCCGATCACCACGGCCACCCGACGGGATCGCCGATGCACGGCTGGCCGACCACCCCCCGCAGCGCGCTGCGGCGTGAACCGGCCGCGCCTTCGCGTGCCTATCTGGCCGTCGCCGCCTTCTTCGCCGCGCTGCTGGTCGTCGGCGCGGCGCTGATGGTCTACGAGTCGGCCGGATCGGCCGCGACCTCCACGCTCAACCTCGGCGACTGACGGCCCGGGGGGCACATGCCGCACGTCCGCGGTCGCGGCGCGGGCCGCGCGGTGGAGCCGACCCGCACCACGCCTGCGTGCCGGCTCCCACCCCGCCGGATGGCGGTCTAGGTCACCGTCAGGGATCCGCGGCGGGCGTCAGGCCCAGCATTCGCCTGGCCTCCTCCCGCATCTCGACCTTGCGGATCTTCCCGGTGACTGTCATGGGGAATGTGTCCACCACGTGGACATATCGCGGGATCTTGTAATGAGCGAGTCTGCCCCCGCAATACTCGCGCACGCGCTCCGCGGTCAGGGGGGCGGTTCCCGGGCGCATGACGATCCAGGCCATCAACTCCTCGCCGTATCTCTCGTCCGGCACTCCGATGACCTGCACGTCGGCGACGTCCGGATGGGTGTGCAGGAACTCCTCGATCTCCCTTGGGTAGACGTTCTCGCCGCCGCGGATCACCATGTCCTTGATCCGGCCCACGATGCCGAGGTAGCCGTCGTCGTCCATGGTCGCGAGGTCGCCGGTGTGCATCCACCGGGCCGCGTCGACGGCTTCGGCGGTCTCGCCCGGCTGATCCCAGTAGCCGAGCATGACCGAATAGCCCCGGACGCAAAGCTCGCCCGTCTGCCCCCTCGGCGTGGTGAGATCGGTGGCGGGGTCCACGATCTTCACCTCCACGTGCGGCATCACCCGGCCGACGGTCTCGGTGCGACGGGTCAGGTCGTCGTCCCACCGGGTCATCGCCGAGACGGGGGAGGTTTCGGTCATGCCATAGCAGATGGCCACCTCACGCATGTTCATCTCGGAGATGACACGTTTCATCACCTCGACAGGGCAGGGGGAGCCCGCCACGATGCCGGTGCGCAGGCTCGTCAGGTCGAAGGCGGCGAAGCCGGAGTGGTTGAGTTCGGCGATGAACATCGTGGGCACGCCGTACAACGACGTGCACCTCTGGTCTTGTACGGCACGCAGCACAGTGGCCGGGTCGAAGGACGGCGAGGGCAGGACCACGCAGGCGCCGTGCGAGGTGGCGCCGAGGTTGCCGATCACCATGCCGAAGCAGTGGTAGAGCGGCACGGGCACGCAGATGCGGTCATGTTCGGTGTAGCCGGCCAGTTCTGTGACGAAGTAGCCGTTGTTGAGGATGTTGTGGTGGCTGAGCGTCGCTCCTTTCGGGGAGCCGGTGGTGCCCGAGGTGTATTGGATGTTGATCGGGTCGTCGCAGCTCAGTGCCGCCATGCGGTCGGTCAGCGCCGCAGGCTCGGCCGTCGCGCCGCGCTCCAGAAGGCGGTCGAAGGCGGCGTCGCCGATGTGGACGACGCCCGTGAGGCCGGCCTCGCGGGCCATGGCGCGGTAGTCGCTGTCCTTGTGCGCGATCGCGCTGATCAGCAGGCTCAGCCCGGACTGCCCGGCGATGTAGGCGAGTTCGCGTGCGGTGTAGGCCGGGTTGATGTTGACCAGGATGAGCCCGGCCTTGGCCGTGGCATATTGCACCAGCATCCATTCGGCGCAGTTAGGCGACCAGATGCCCACGCGGTCCCCCTTGGCGAGCCCGCGGTCGATGAGGCCGAGCGCCAGACGGTTGACGTCGGCGTCGAACTCGGCATATGTCCAGCGGCGGCCGGTGGAGACGTCGACGAGGACTTCACGATCCGGGAAGCGCGCCGCGGACCGCTCCAGGTTCTCCCCGATGGTGTCGCCCAGCAGGGGGACGGCGGAGGCACCCGAGGCGTAGGACCGGACAGGAGGAGCGGTGAAGCCCTCCTGTGCGGTGAAGGGGTGGGTCACGCTCATGGGGGAAGCATCGGGGGACGACAGGCCGGCACACCACCCCCTTTCGGGGGTGGCAGGCTTTCGGCTGCTAAGCGTGAAATGCTGACCTCAGGAGGAGGATATGGCGACCTTCACGCCCCACGACCAGGCAGCACTCCGGACAGCGATGAACAGACTGCGCAGAGCGACCGCTGTCCCGGTGGTTTTCGGTGGATTTGTCGCCCGAGGAGGCTCACTACGGCTGACCGAATTCACCGGCACCCTCACCGGCGCCCTCGGCGGACTGCTGGTCGGCGCGGGTTCGGGTCTCGGGGGCCGCGTCGTCGCCACCGCCCGCCCCGCGGCGGTCACCGACTACGCCGCCGACTCCCGCATCAGCCACGAATACGACGGGCCCGTGCAAGCCGAAGGGCTGCGGGCCATCGCGGCGGTGCCGGTGCCCGTCGCAGGAGAGGTCGCCGCGGTGCTCTACGGCGCCATCCGCGAACCGCTCTGCCTGGCGGCACGGTCACTCGACCAGGCGTATACCGTCGCCCGCGACCTCGGCACCGAACTCAGTGTGCAGCGCGAGGTGGAACGCCGCCTCGCCCACCTCGAAGCCGCCGCCGAGCGCCGCGCCGCAGGCGACCGCCCGGAGGCGAGCGCCTGGGAGGACGTGCGTTGCGCCCACGCCGAGCTGCGTTCCATCACCCAGTCGGTGGCCGACGCGGAGCTGCGCGACCGGCTCCGCGAGGTCTGCGACCTCCTGGCCGGTCCCCGCGCCGCGGCGGGCCCGGTCACCCCGCTCTCGATGCGGGAGGTCGACGTCCTGGCGCAGATCGCCCAGGGCTGCGGCAACGCCGAGGCGGGCCGCCGCCTTGGGCTGCTGCCCGAGACGGTCAAGAGCTACCTGCGCAGCGCGATGCGCAAACTCGGGACACACACCCGGATGGAGACGGTGGTGGCGGCCCGCCGCAACGGCTTCCTCCCCTGAGCGCCTTCCAGGTCTCCCCCGTCCCGGGAGATCGCCCACAGGACCGGTTGTGCCGGGCCGGCGCGTACGGCGAAGCCCACGAGGCGGAAGACCGTCCCCGTGGGCTCCGCCGTACCGGCGTGAAGGATCTGAGCCGCCTAAGTGCGTGCTGTTTTGACCTCGTCCCCGAGATCACCGGCGTTGACCGGCGTGCCGTTGCTCCCCTCCGCGGCCTCGCCGGGAAGGCTCGCCTCGGCGGTGGAGGGCGCGGGCCCGTCGCCGGGCTTGTCAGGCGAGGACGGACTGTCGAAGGAGCTCCTGAGCGGAATCTCGACGATGAACATCGCCAGGATCGGGATGATCACCGTGAACAGGATCGCCCACACGAACACGTTGGAAAGCGCGTCGGCCAGGGACGCAAGGAAGCCGGTGCGCACCTCCGGGGGGAGGGTGCGGACGGTGGCCGGGTCGAGGCGCTCGCCGCCGCTCGCGAGGTTCGCGGCGGAGGGGCCGAGGCGTTCGACGATGCCGTCGGCGAGCCTGCTGTTGAAGAGCGCGCCGAACACCGAGACGCCCACCGAGCCGCCGATGGAGCGGAAGAAGGTGGAGGCGCTGCTGGCGACGCCGAGGTCCTTCTGCTCGACGCTGTTCTGCGCGATGAGCATGGTCATCTGCATGAGGAAGCCCATGCCGAAACCGAGCACCGCGATGTAGATCGCGGTCGTCCAGTTGGAGGTATCGACGCGCTGGAGGCTGAGCAGGAAGGTGCCGAGGGCCATGCCCACGCCGCCGATCACCGGATAGATCTTGTACTTTCCGGTCTTGGTGACGGCCCGCCCCACGAACAGCGAGACGAGCATGGCGCTCGCCATCATGGGCAGGAGCAGCAGTCCCGATTCGGTGGCCGAGTTGCCCTGCACGAGCTGCTGGAAGAGGGGCAGGAAGTTGATCGCCCCGAACATCGAGAAGCCGAGCAGGAAGCCGATCAACGTGATCAGCGTGAAGTTGCGGTTGCGGAACAGCCCGAGCGGCATGATGGGCTCGGCCGCCCGGCGCTCGACGGGCACGAAGATCGCGAGGGTGACCACGGCGAGGGCCAGCAGGCCGAGGATCTGCGGCGATCCCCAGTCGTATTCGGTGCCGCCCCAGGTGGTGACGAGCACGAGGGCGGTGATGCCCACCGAGAGCAGGGCCGCGCCGAGCCAGTCGATGCGGCGGCTGGCGGCGGGCGCCGGCGGCAGTTTGAGGGTGACCGACAGCAGCACCAAGGCCACCGCGCCGAGGGGGAGGTTCACATAGAAGGCCCAGCGCCAGTCGAGGCTGTCGGTGATGAATCCGCCGATGAGGGGGCCGGCGATCATGGCGACGGTCATGACCGCGGACATCATGCCCTGGTAGTGTCCCCGCTCGCGCGGCGGCACCAGGTCGCCGATGAGGGCCAGGGCGTTGACGATGAGGCCGCCGGCGCCGAGGCCCTGCAGCGCGCGGAAGAGGATCAGCTGCATCATGCCGTTCTCGGGCCCGCCGAGGATGGCGCTGCCCGCCATGCCGCAGAGCGCGGAGCCGACCATGAAGATCACGATCGAGGCGAGAAAGACCATCTTCCGGCCGTAGAGATCGCCGAGCTTGCCCCAGATGGGGGTCGAGATCGTGGTGCCCAGCACGTAGGCGGTGACAACCCAGGACAGGTGATTGAGCCCGCCGAGTTCGCCCACGATCCGCGGCATGGCCGTGCCGACGATCATGTTGTCGAGCATCGCGAGCACCATCGCGAGTATCAGACCGGGCAGCACGATCATCACCTGTCGCTGCCTGCCGGACCCGGCCGTCGGTTGACCGCCGGAGTCGGTCACCGTCTCCTTCACTCCCCTGCCCCCTTCGTCACACACGACCTACAATGAAATCGATCATGCTTACTTGCCGACCGGCAAGCAAAGGTAAGCTAAAGTCTCAACTAGCCGGTCGTCAAGTTGATTCACTCAAGGAGGACATCCGTCCCATGACGGAGAATGCCGACACCCGCACGCGCATCCAGCAGACCGCGATGCGCCTCTTCATCGAGCAGGGATACGAGGCGACGTCCCTGCGCGAGATCGCCGAAGAGCTGGGGGTGACCAAGGCCGCCCTCTACTATCACTTCAAGACCAAAGAAGACATCGTGGCCAGCATGGCGGAGCGACGACTAGCGAATATGTCCGCCCTCCTGGACTGGGGCAAGGCGGCGCCCCCGACCCCGGAGACCCGCCGGGAGCTCCTCAGACGTTACAGCGAGGACCTGTTCACCTCCTGCAACCAGGAGATCCTGCGCTTCTCCGAGCGCAACCAGACCGCTCTGCGCACCCACCCGACGTTCGTCGCCCTGCGCGAGACCACCGTCGCGATGGCCAAGCTGCTGAGCGATCCCGAGGATCCCGCCACCGTGCGGATCAAGAACGCCATGGCCTTGTTCGCCATCCACGGCGGCGCCTGGCTGCTGTCGGACGACCCTCGGTTCACCGAGCAGGAATGCCGTGACGCCGCCCTTGAGGTGGCCCTCGACCTCATCACGCCGGGCTGAACGCGGTCAGATCTCCTGCGCCACCCCGGGAAGGCTGTCCAGGCGGCGCAGGATGACCCCTTCGCGCAGGGCCCAGGGGCACACCTCGATCCTTTTGAGGTCGAAGAGGTCCATCGTGGCGTCGGCGACGATCGCCCCCGCCACGAGCTGGGCCGCGCGGCCCTCGGAGACGCCGGGCAGGCGGGAGCGCTCGGCCGTGGTCAGCTTCGGCAACCGGGCGGCCAGCTCGGCGAGATCCTCACGCGACAGGACCCGCTGGACGTAGAGGCCCTCGCTGGATGGAAGCGCTCCCGCGATGCGGGCGAGCTGTTTGAAGGTTTTGGAGGTGGCCACCGCGCGGTCGGCTTTGCCGTGCTTCACGATCTCGCCCACGTGGCGGGCGATCTGGGCGCGGACATGGCGGCGCAGGGCGCGCACCTCGTCGGGCGGGGGCGGGTCGCCGGTGAGCCAGTCGCGGGTCAGACGGCCCGCGCCGAGCGGCACTGAGACCGCCACGTCGGGTTCCTCGTCCACGCCGCAGGCCATCTCCAGGGATCCGCCCCCTATGTCCAGCGCCAGCAGCCGGCCCGACGACCATCCGAACCAGCGGCGCACCGCGAGGAAGGTCAGCCTGGCCTCGTCGCGGCCGGCGAGCACGGTGATCTCCGCCCCGGTCTGGGCCTTCAGCCTGCTCAGCACCTCGTCGCCGTTGGCGGCCTCCCGGACGGCGGAGGTCGCGAACGCCATGAACTCCTCGACGCCCTTGTCCTCGGCCAGGCCGAGGGCCTCCTCGACGAACCCCGCGAGCCGGTCCACGCCCTCGTCGGACAGGTGGTCGCCGTTCATGTGCTCGG
This sequence comes from Sinosporangium siamense, assembly GCF_016863435.1. GTDB lineage: Bacteria > Actinomycetota > Actinomycetes > Streptosporangiales > Streptosporangiaceae > Sinosporangium > Sinosporangium siamense. The sequence continues at coordinate 2,793 of NZ_BOOW01000048.1, read as the reverse complement.
CGAGCCGGAGTTCGACCTTGTGGGAATAGGCGGGCAGGGGTGGGGCACCGTGGTGCGCGTCCACCACGAGGAAGTGCACCGTATTCGAGCCCACGTCCAGCACTCCGAGTCGCATGACCAAAAACGGTACTACCGGTTGATCCTTCGCGCGCGCCCGGGTTGCCAAGCGGACGCCCGCGTTCCTGTCAAGAGCTCTGTCCGGATGCGGACAGCAGTGGGGAAGCTCCTTGTCTTTCATCCCCTTGTGCGCTCACACTGGCCAGTCGTTGCCTGCGATCCCGATATGAGAGGAAATGTATGAAGAAGGTCATCGTGCATCGGCCTGGTCACGTCAGCCTCAAGGGCGCCGCGAGCGCCAAACACCACAGCTGACCCACGTCCTGCTCCCCTTCCCCGCGCTGTACAGCGCCTGAGACCGGGCGGACACTTCAGCCCTCACCACCTCGATCTACTCGATCAGCCCTGTGCCCCGGCTTATGCCGTACTTCCCCCATGCCGCGCAGGGCGGTGGTGGAGGCTCGGCGACGAAAGGCCGCATGAGCAGTGATACCTTCCCAGCCCAGCCGACGCCCCCACGTGGCCGGTCCAGGCGGATCCGGCAGACGCGTCGAGGCGGAGGCGGGCGGGGGTGCGCCGCACCATCTATGGGTCCAGGGAGCACGGCCGCTCCCAGGTGCCGGCCTCCCGCCCCCGCTCATTCCCCCTCTCGACGCGAACCGGCGGCTGTGCGGCCCCTATACCGCGGGGAGCGCACTCGCGGCGGGCCTCCTGCCCGACGCGCTGCTCATGCGGCCGGGCCTGGTGGCCGCCCACGCCATCGCCTTGCATGCGATCGCACCTGATCTGCGGCATCTGCTCCCCCGCCACCCCGAACCCCTCGTCAGCCGGGTGCCGGCGCCCGAACGCATCCTCATCCACGCACCCCGCCGCACCCTGCGGCTCGCCAACGGACTCGCGGAGTTCGTCCTGGCCTGCTGCCCGCGCGAACGGCGCAGCCTCACCGTGGTCAACGCCCACGAAGCCGACCACACCGACCTCGAACTCCTCGCCGTCCTGCTGCGGCGTGTGCCCGCCGAGCGCCTCACCCTCGTGATCTGCGCCCCGCCCGGCTGCCCCGCCCCCCTGGCCGCCGCACTCGCCCGCCACGCGGTCCCCACCGGCGGCTGTGACGGTCCCGATGAACCGCGGCTCACCGCGGACGACCACCGGGCACGCGCCGACCACCTCGCCGCGACCGGCGCCGCCGGCCCCCGCCTGGGCGCGATACCCCACCACCGCCTCAAAGGACCCGACCCGGCACTCGCCCTCGACGCGCTGGCCCACGCGATCACCTGGTGCCTGCGGTCCGGCTTCCACCACGCGGTCGCCGAACTCGGCGCCCGGGCTCTGCCGCTGGCCGACCCCGCGGCGGACGAGGAGCTGTGGTGGCGGATCCTGCACAGTACGGCAAACGCCCTCGCCGCCCTCGACCGCGAGGAGGAGGCCGAGGCCCTGCTTGGCCCGGCCATGCACGCCGCCGACCCGGGCAGGCGCGCGTCGGCCGCCTATTGCACGGCCATGCTGAAGACACGCCACCACGACCCCGCCCGGCGTGACCTCGCAGGCGCCCTCACGTGGATCGACCGGGCCGTCACGATCTCCGACCGGCTGCCCTCCCCCGCCGAGCGCGCCTTCAGGCTCGGATTCAACATGAACGGCAAAGCCCTCGTGCAGATGCGCCTGGGACACCTCGACGACGCCGCCCGGCTCGTCAACGAGGCGATCAGCCTGGCCGAGGAGCTGCCCCGGGGCCGTCACCCGGTCCACCGCCTCGTCCTGCGCGCCAACCGCGCCCAGCTCGCCCACCGCCTCGGCCACCCTGAGCAGGCTCTCACGGACTACGACGCAGCCGTCGAGGCCGATCCCCACTACCCCGACTACTACATCGACCGCGGCAACCTCCACTTCGCCGAAGGCCGGCTCACCGCCGCCGTGGCGGACTACGAGGCGGCGATGCGGCTTGAGGCGCCGTTTCCCGAGGCGTATTACAACCGGGCCGAGGTCAGGTTCGCTCAGGGCGACCTGCACGGCGCCCTAGCCGACCTCACCTATGTGCTCGACCTCGACCCCGGCTTCACCGAGGCATACGCCAACCGCGCCGGCCTCCTCGCCGCCCTAGGCGACCACCGGGCCGCCCGCGCCGCCGCCCGCGAAGGACTGACCCGCACCCCCGGCGACCCCTACCTCCTGTGCGCCCTCGGCCAGGCCGAGATGGAAGACAAACGCCGCCCCGAGGCCAGAGCGGCCTTCGACCTGGCTCTCGGCCACGACCCCACCCTGGTCGCCGCCTGGGCCGCCCGCGGCATGCTCAACCACGAGGAGGGCGACCACGAGGCCGCGGTGGCCGACCTGACCCAGGCCCTGTCCTTCGGCGAGGACCCGGTGCTCCTCTTCAACAGAGCTCTGGCCCTCCACGCCGCCGCCCGCCCTGACGAGGCCACCCGCGACCTACGCCACGCCCTCACCCTGGCCCCGGACGACGAGGAGATCCTGCAGGAACTCGCAAAACGCGCCTCGGCGCGGCCGGACCTTGCGTCGGAGGCATAGCCGGATCTAGCCTCGGAGGCGCGGCCGGAGCCTGTACCAGGGGCAAGGCCGGGTCCTGCCCTGGATCGCCCGGAACCGGCCGGATCACCCAGACACGGCCCATCCAGCCCCGGACACCCGCTCACCAACCGATAAGCGGCGATCGCCGACACAACGCCCAGCGCCGGACACAGCCACACCCGTAGCCAGCGGCACACGCGGGCCTAC
>NZ_BOOW01000047.1 GCF_016863435.1 Sinosporangium siamense | reverse complement strand
ATTGAAACACAGCGAGCCTGTGCCGTACGCCGCGCTGGAGGCGCCGTGCCGCCGCGCGCCCGCCCCTGCCTGCCGACGGGCGGGCGGGCAAGGCCTGAGCTCACTCTGGGCGCGTTGCCTTCGGTCGCCTGTCCCTGCCGGTGTGCGGGCGGGCCCCGCTCTGCCGGCCGACGCGCGGGCAGAGCCTGAACTCAACCTAAGCGCGTTCCCTTCGTCACCCGCCCCTGCCGACGTGTGGGCGGGGCCTGAGGCGGCCCCACCCTGGGGGACCGGCGGTCAGATGAGGCGGCGGATGTCGCCGTAGGCGCGGTAGAAGCCGCCGCGGCCGGAGGTGCGGACGCCGTCGATCACGTAGCGGGCGCCTGCCTCGCGGATGTCCTTCGGGAACTGGACGTTCCACGAGGACTCGTAGCCGGGGCTCACGACGCGGACCCGCAGGCCCGAGCCCTCGCGGATGCACTCGACCACGACGCCGTCGCCCGCCTGGGCGGTGGTCGCGAGGGTCGTGGTGGGCTCGACGGTCTCCAGGGTGGCGGCGGCCTTGACGTCGACCGGCACGGGGACGTCGCCCTGCTGGGCGGCGAGGATGGCCGCCTCGCTGGCGTCGATGCAGGCGAGGGCGCCGCCCGTGGTCACGATGTAGAGCCGGTCGTCGAGGAACTGCATGGAAAGAGCCGAGCCGCAGCCGGTCGCGAGCTTCCACAACCGCGTGCCGGCCTCGTCGAAGCAGTAGATCGACGAGTGGTTGTCGCCGGCGAAGACATAACGCCCGCCGGGGGCGGTGGCGCAGGAGAAGACCATGCCGTTGGTCTTGTAGGTCGCGGTGACTTTGCCGTCGGCCTTGGCGAGGCGGTAGATCTTGTTGTCGGAGCAGCCGGCGTAGACGTCGTCGGACTCCTGCCAACCGAACAGCACCTGGCCTCTGAGCGGGGTGCGCCATGTCTGTTCGCCGTTGGACGTCTCGAAGCGGGACACAGCCTCCGAGTGACCGTGATAGACGGATTTATCGTCGCATCGCACCATCCAGCCGCTCATGCCGGAGCCCTTGCGCTCCCACTGGAACTCGTCCTCGTGGTCGATCACGGTGACGCGGCCGCCCGCGTCGGAGACGCCGAGCACGCCGTCGCGGATGTCGAGCCAGTAGATGTCGACGTCCTCGGCGATCTCATAGGCCACCCGGGGAACCTTGCCGCTCAGGTCGTAGACCTTGCCGTCGTCGGCGCCGGCGTAGATCCAGAAGTCGTCGCCCACCAGGCACTTGACGCCGTCGGGCAGGCGGAACCGGCTCGTCACCGAGCCGTCGTGGGTCAGCGTGTAGACGTCGCCGGCCTGGTTGCCGACCCAGCAGCGCTGATCGTCGATGTAAATGCCGAAGGCGGCGTCTCCGGTGTTGAACCGCCACAGGACGGGCGCCTGCGAGGCCGTGGAGCTGTGGCTCACGACCGCGCGCCGCGTCACCGACCGGCGCGTGCGCACCCCGCGCACCGCGGGCGCATAACCCTTGCGCACCTTCTCGGCGACCTTCTTCGCCGCGGCGGTGGTCGCCTTCTCCTCGGTGGCGAAGGACGACACCTTGACCTGGCCGCGATCACCGATCCGCCCATAGCTGATGGTCACCTGCGTGCCCGCCTGCACGACCTCGTAGAACTTGTGCGCACCGTCGCCCTCTTCGGACAACTCGAGGTAGGTGGTCTGCTCAATCATGGGGGATTCTCTCCGGCTTCACGGCGTGATCAGTTGTCCCGAAGAGTACGGCAGGGCACCGACATCCAGCCGCCGGAGAGAACATGAGATGATGTCGGCTTCGATCCGCCCGGGGGCCATCGTGCGGCAGGATGGGTGGAGAAGCACGCCGGACGGGGGTCCCGCAAGGAGCACCCGTCCCCTAGCAGGAGGCCACCATGACCGACGCCGTATCGGAGCCGGAGAGCCACGAGGACGCCGAGGTCCAGGAGACCGCGGAAGGCTCCGAGGACGAGATGAAGCGCAAGTTCCGTGAGGCACTTGATCGCAAGCGCCGTAACCAGGCCGAGGCGAGCGCACAGGGCTCGGGGAGGTCCGGCTCCAAGATCCACGGAACCCACGGCCCCGCGGCCGGCAGACGTTCCTTCCGTCGCAAGAGCGGCGGCTGATCATCGGGGCGACCGGCCCTCTCCACTCCGGTCACACATCACCGCCACGCCTCCGGGGCGATCCCCCGGAGGCGTCCTCATGCGCGGGCCACGGCGGGTCCTCGGTACGCCGGAGGCGTGAGTTGCCCGTGAGCCTGGCCGAGACCTCCTGGACGGCGTTCACCGGACGGCGGCAACCCGGCGCCCCCCGACGGCTCTTGGCATAGGCGACAGCGGAGAGTCCTGAGCCGCCCCGCGGACGGTTACAGAGGGTTGTGAGATCGGCCCCGGAGCGTTACGGGGAGTCCGGCGGCGCCCAGTCGAGCACATCGTCCATGGACCGCATGATCCCGCTCATCGGAATCATTCGCATCACGGTGTCCCTGAGCCCGATCGCGAGCGGCTCCCGCCACTGTGCGACCCGGCTGGTGCGATAGGACATGCCGACCAGCCGCTGGGTCCTCGCCACGCGAAGTTCACCGTACGCGCGCAGAAGCGCGGGCACGGCGGAGTGGCGTTCGCTGAGCACGGCCAGGGTGACGGCGTCCTCCAGCGCCAGGCATCCCCCCTGCCCGAGGTCGGGCGTGATCGCGTGGGCCGCGTCGCCGATGAGGACGATCCGGCCTACGGCGTAGCCCGGCAGCGGCTCGCGCAGGTGGTAGACGTCGTGGCGCAGGAGGTTCTCCTCCGGCGTCGAGGCGAGCACGGCGGGCACCGGGTCGTGCATACGGCCGAAACGCCGGATCAGGTCGGCCATGCCGTCCCCGGCGCACGCCCCTTCCGGATAAGGGGCGGAGGCATACCAGTAGATCCGCCCGTCGGGCAGCGGGATCACGCCGAACCGCTTGGAGTTCCACCCCCAGGTCTCGGCCGGACCCCCCTCAGTGCGGATCCGCCTGCCCTCCTCGGCGGGCACCACACCCCGCCAGGCGACGTAGCCCGCATATTCCAGCCCGGGATGTTCGGGGAACAGCAGCCCTCTCAGCCGGCTGTGCGCGCCGTCGGCGACGACGACCATGTCGGCTTCCGCCGTACCCTGTCCGCCGGGGCCCTCGAAGACGACCTCGGCGCCGTCGTCGCCCCGGCTCACCGAGATCACCCGGTGGTCGGTGCGCAGGTCGGTGTGGGACAGGGCGTCGAGGAACATCCGGTGCACATCCGCCCGGTGGAGGGCGAAGAACGGCACACCGTAACGGCGTTCGATGTCGGTGAGGTCGCCTTTGACGAGCCAGGCACCGGTGCGTGAGCGTATGCCCGCCGAGCCGTAGGGCATGCCCTTGGCCCGGAGCGCGGCGCCCAGCCCGAGCCGGTCGACCGCCCGCACGGCGTTGGGCGCCAGCACGAGCCCGGCCCCCAGCTCGGTGAACGCGGGTGCGCGCTCCAGCACGGTCACCTCCCAGCCCGCGCGTTCCATCCCGACGGCGCACGCCATGCCCCCGATGCCGCCGCCGACCACGATCACGCGTTTCCCCATGGACGCGCCGCCCCCTCCATAGCAAGCCCGAGATATGCAGAAAACCGTATACGTCCCTCCTGTTGCTCACATGGCCTGCACGGCGGAGCCGAACCAAGCTTCGCCTCCCAACCTTTCACCCGTCCCTCGGCGTCGGTAACGGATGAGAGGAGCAGCTTTGGATCGCAATGACAGCTTCCGGGAGTTCGTGGCCCTGTATCAGCAGTCGCTGATGAGAACGGCATACCTGCTCACAGGGGATCCCCACCTCGCCGAGGACCTACTGCAGAGCGTGCTGCTCAAGGTCCTCGGCCGGTGGCCCAAGCTGGCGCACGTCGCCAACCCCCAGGCATACGCCCGCAAGGCTCTCGTCAACCACTACATCTCCTGGCGCCGGCGGCCGGCGAGAGCCGAGCTGCCGAGCAGCGAGCCGCCGAAGGGCTCCTACTCCAGCGAGGAGTCCACGGTCGCCCGGCTCGCCATGCGGCAGGCGCTCGCCCGGCTGCCGCCGAGGCAGCGCGCGGTGATCGTGCTTCGCTACTACGAGGACCTCACCGAGCACGAGACCGCCAAACTGCTGAACTGCTCGATCGGCACCGTCAAGAGCCAGGCCCACCACGCGCTGGCCCGGTTGCGGGAGTGCGCGCCCGAACTGGCGCCGCGGTCCGAGGAGATGGAAGAACTGAAAGGGACGCGCCGATGACCTGGCTGCGGAACGCGCTGGACGACCTGGCCGGCGAGGCACCCCGCGTGGACCTCGCCGAGCGTACGATCAGGACCCACGAGCGGCGGCGGCGCAGGATGCTGTCCGTGCTCGCACCCGTGCCCATCGCCGCCGTCGCGCTCGCCGTGACGGCCACCGTGCGGCTGCTGCCCGCGCAGCCGCCCCCCGCCGCCGAGTCCGGCGCGGTGCGAGACCTGCCGGCGAGTGGCGTGGGGCCGCTGAGCCACGCCTACATGACGTTCTGCCGGCCGGAGAAGGGCAAGCCGCCCGCTGGTTGCGTGGACGGCGGCTGGCGGGTGGTCACCCACGGCGGCGCGACCTACCGGGTGGCCCAGGCCCTGCGCGGCTCCACCTTCGGGCTCAGGGAAACCCCGTTCGCGATCGCCGGGGACGGCCGCAAGATCGCCTACTACGACGCGAAGGCCGGCACCTTCGCGGTGCGGGACCTCGCCTCAGGGACGGTGCTGACGGCTCCGACGAAGGTGCCCAAGGCCTGGCTGGGCAGCATCGCGCACCTGCTTTTGTCAGACGACGGACGCTTCCTGGCCTTCAGCAAGATGCCACGGCTCAAGGACCCCGCCATGTTGTTCGACCTCCGCGAAGGCATGGTCCGGCCACTGCCGAACGGCTGGAACCCCATCGGCCTGTCACCGGGCGGCGACACGATCACGCTCGCGCAGTACGCCCCCAAGACCCGGTTCCAGACCATCTCCCACCTCTGGCAGACGTCCACGGCAAGTAACGAGAAAACCATCGACGTCACCGGCACCTACCTTCCCGGCGCTCTCCGTCCCGATGGCGAGACCGCAGTGGCGGTGAAAAGCGGCAAAACCCCCGGCTCTGTGTGCCCGAGAACCAGTCCGGATCTAGTCCACCTGGATCCGCAGACCGGCAAGGTGCTGCGGAGGGTTCCGTTCCAGGGCCTGTCCACGAAGGGAAACGTCGTCTACCTGCGCAGCTGGACCGGCCCTCAAGAGATCACCGCCATCGTCTCCCCCATCGCCTGCAAGGAGGCAGACGTCAACGCCGCAAGCGTTCAATCGTCTTACGCTCCCTTCACGGCCTACGCGGTGAACGTCAAGACCGGCAAGGCCCGCAAGCTCACCACCTACAGCGCACAAAGCCCCTTCTACCTCGTGTTGCCTGGCTTTCCCGCGACGTTGTGACGGTTCCGGCTACTGGGCGGTCGTGGGCACCGTACAAACCCCCGCGAAGCGCCGGCGTTGGCCGTGTCGGACGTCAGCGGAAGGCCTGTAACCGCCATCGCGGCCACCTAAGCAGGGACCAGGGCCGACTCAGGAAAAGCGAGAGGCCCCCGCCCCCCACACATGACGTGTGGGGAAGCGGAGGCCTCAGGTTGACAGTAGGTCAGCGGCCGAAGCGGCGGTCGTTGCCGGTGCCGCGCGAGCCGGCGCGGAAGGCGCTGCCGCGGCCCTGCCACTCGCCTCGGGGGCGGTCGCCCTGGTAGTCGCCCCGGTCGCGGCGGAAGTCGCCGGACTGCTCGTGGCCGGTGCCGAAGCGGGGGCCGCGGTCGGTGCGGTGCTCGCCGGAGCTCTGGCGGTCGCGGTTGTCGAAGCCGCGGTCCCGGCGGAAGTCGCCGGAACCGGAGCCGGAGGGCCGACCACCACGGTTGTCGAAGCCGCGCTCGCGGCGGAAGCCGCCGGCGTCGGAGCCGCGGTCGCGGCCGCCGTCGCGGGAGAAGCGGGAGCCCTGGTCTCCGCCGCGGTGGCCGCCGAAGCCGCCCCGGTCGCGGTTGCCGTCGCGGTTGCCGTCGAAGCTGCGGCCACCCTCGGAACCACGGTTGCCGTCGAAGCTGCGGCCACCCTCGGAACCACGGTTGCCGTCGAAGCGCCGACCGCCCTCGGGGCGAGCCTCGCGGTCGCCGTGGAACGGGCCGCGGTTCTCGCCGTAGGGACGGCCGCGGCCGCCGGACCTCGGCGGACGGCTCTCACCGTCGCGCCGGAAGCCCTCGCCGCGGTAGCCCTCGCTGCGGAACCCGTCGCCGCGGTGGGAGCGGCGGGGACGGTCGTCGCCGCCCTCACCCGGGGAGTCGTGGAAACGGCGCGAGCGGCGCTCGCCGCCGAAACCCTCGCGGCCGTCGCGGCGGCGGCGGGACTGGGAGCGCAGCGGCGGCTCCCACACCGGCACCGGCTCGCCGCTCGGCTCCTGGGCACCGGCGACCTCGGCGAGGCGCGGGTGACCGGGGGTCGCCTTGAGGCGGAACGGGTGGATGCCGGCGCGGCGGGTGAGCGCGTCGGTGGAGCGGCGCTCGTTGGGGAGCACCAGCGTCATGACGGTGCCGCGCTCGCCGGCCCGCGCCGTGCGGCCGCCTCGGTGCAGGTAGCTCTTGTGGTCCTGCGGCGGGTCGACGTGGAGCACGAGGCTGACGTCGTCGACGTGGATGCCGCGGGCGGCGACGTCGGTGCAGACGAGCACGCCGATGCTGCCCTCGCGGAACTCCGCCAGGATGCGGGTGCGCTGGTTCTGCCGCTTGCCGCCGTGGAGGCCGCCCGCCGTGACGCCGACGCGGGCGAGGGACTTCACGAGCTTGTCCACGCCGTGCTGGGTGCGCACGAAGATGATCGTGCGGCCCGGGCGGTTGGCGATGGCGGCGGTGATCGGGAACTTGTCGTCGCGGGACACCTGGACGACGTGGTGCTCCATCGTCTCCACGGGCGAGGTCGCCGGGGCGATGGAGTGGGTCACGGGGCTCTTGAGGAACCGCTGCACGAGCTTGTCGACGTCGCCGTCGAGGGTCGCGGAGAACAGCAGCCGCTGCCCGTCGGCCGGCGTCTGCTCGAGCAGGGCGCTGACGACGGGGAAGAAGCCGAGGTCACACATGTGGTCGGCCTCGTCGAGCACGCTCACCCGCACGTCGGCGAGGGAGCACTCACCCTGCTGGATGAGGTCGGTGAGGCGGCCGGGGGTGGCCACGACGACCTCGACGCCGCGGCGCAGCGCCTCGATCTGGCGCCCCATGGACATGCCGCCGACGACGGTCTTCATGCGGAGGGACAACCCGCGGCCGAGCGGCTCAAGCGCGTCGTGCACCTGGAGCGCCAGCTCGCGGGTGGGGACGAGGATGATCGCGCGGGGACGGCCGGGCTGTGCCCGCTCGCCGGCGACGTTGGCCATCAGGGGAAGACCGAAGGCGAGCGTCTTGCCCGACCCGGTCTGTCCTCTGCCGAGCACGTCGCTGCCGGCCAGCACGTCGGGGATGGCCGCGCGCTGGATCGCGAAGGGGCTCTCGATGCCCTGGCGGGCGAGCGCGGTGACAAGAGGACGGGGCAGGCCGAGTACGGCGAAGCCAGGCTCCTCGGCCTCGGCCTCGCCGGCGAGACCGGTGCCTTCGGGGGTCGTGTCGTCGGTGTCGGGCAGGCTGACATCGAGCATGGTCACGTAGATCGTGCCTTTCGTAGAAGGACGCGGCGCGTCACTTCTGCGAAAGGACGAGCCGAGAGCAGTACGGCGGGCGCCGTACGGTCACATGCGCCACTCTGGGCGGCGGGGCAGCCCACCTCACGGCTGCCTATCACGGGGTCGCAGACAACTCTACCCTCTTGGGGGTAGACCGCGATCATGCAGGCACGACCTGCGCCAGGCTGGCGCAAGTCGCGCGGGAAAGAGAAACTCTAGACGTTGAAGCCAAGCATGCGAAGCTGGTCTCGGCCTTCGTCTGTAATCTTGTCCGGCCCCCATGGGGGGAGCCAAACCCAGTTTATCCTGACATCCGAAACGAGGTCGGTCAACGCGGCGTTGGCCTGCTCCTCGATCACGTCGGTCAGCGGGCATGCCGCGCTGGTGAGCGTCATGTCGATGGTCGCGACCAGGCCGCTCTCCCCCGGGTCGAGGGCGACGCCGTAGATCAGGCCGAGGTCGACGACGTTGATGCCGAGCTCGGGGTCGACGACGTCCTTGAGCGCCTCCATGACGTCGTCCTCCGACGTGTCACCGTCGAAGCTCGTCGGGGTCTCAACCGGCTTGCTCATCACTGACTCCTCACCACCGCGTCCTTGTAGGCCATCCATGCCAGCAGCGCACACTTGACCCGGGCCGGGAACTTCGCCACACCGGCGAAGGCCACCGCGTCCCCGAGCACGTCCTCGTCCGGCTCGACCTGCCCCCTGCCCTGCATGAGGCGGGTGAACTCGTCCACCACCGACAGACTCTCGCGAGCGGTGGAGCCGGTCGCCAGGTCGTAGAGCACCGAGGCCGCCGCCTGGCTGATGGAACAGCCTTGGCCATCATAGGAGACGTCCTCGACCTTGCCGCCATCGCCGAGCTTCACCCGCAGCGTGATCTCGTCACCGCAGGTGGGATTGACGTGGTGGACCTCGGCGTCGTAGGGCTCCCGCAGCCCGCGGCCCTGCGGGTGCTTATAGTGCTCCAGGATCAACTCCTGGTACATCGACTCGGCGATCATGGCTATCCGAAGACCTTCTGGACGTGATGCAGCCCCTTGACCAGGGCGTCGATCTCATCGGTGGTGTTGTAGAGGTAGAAGGACGCCCGCGTGGTTGCCGGAATCCCGAACCGCAGGTGCAGCGGACGAGCACAATGATGCCCCACCCGCACCGCGATGCCGAACACATCGTCGAGGATCTGCCCCACGTCGTGGGGGTGTATGCCCTCAAGCGTGAAAGCGACCGTGCCGCCCCGGTCGGCGAGGTCGCCCGGCCCGATGAGGCGGAGCCCCGGAATCTCGCCCAGCGCGCCGAGGGCGTGGGCGGTGAGCTCGCGCTCGTGGGCCTCGACCGCGTCCATGCCGATCGCCGACAGGTAGTCGACGGCGGCGGCCAGGCCGACCGCCTCGACGATGGGCGGGGTGCCCGCCTCGAACTTGTGCGGGATCGGGGCGAACGTCGAACGGTCCATCCAGACCGCCTCGATCATCTCCCCGCCGCCGAGGAACGGAGGCATGGCCGACAGCAGCTCGCCCCGCCCCCACAGCACGCCGATGCCGGAGGGGCCGACCATCTTGTGGCCGGTGAAGGCGACGAAGTCGGCGCCGAGCGCCGCGACGTCCACCGGGTGGTGCGGCACGGACTGGGAGGCGTCGAGCATCAGCAGCGCCCCGACCTCACGCGCCCGGGCCAGCACGCCGGCGACCGGGTTGACGGTGCCGAGCACGTTGGACTGGTGCGCGATCGACACGATCTTGGTGCGCTCGTTGACCAGCTCGTGCAGGCCGCTCAAGTCGAGCCGGCCCTCGTCGGTGACGCCGAACCACCGCAGCGTCGCCCCCGTGCGCTGGGCCAGGAACTGCCACGGCACGATGTTGGAGTGGTGCTCCATCTCGGAGACGACGATCTCGTCGCCCGGCCCCATCTGGAAGCGCGGGTCGCCGCCCATGGGGTTGCCGAACGCGTAGGCCACCAGGTTGAGCGCCTCGGAGGCGTTCTTGGTGAACACGATCTCGTCACGGCTCGGCGCGCCCACGAAGGCCGCGACCTTGTCGCGGGCGCCCTCGTATGCCTCGGTGGACTCGGCCCCGAGGGCGTGGTGGGCACGGCCGACGTTGCTGTAGTGCATCGCCAGGTGGTCGCGCATCGCCTCGATCACCTGCGTGGGCTTCTGCGAGGAGTTGCCCGAGTCGAGGTAGATCAGCGGGCGGCCGCCCGGCAGCTCGCGGGAGAGAACCGGGAAGTCCTTCCTGATCCTCTCCACGTCGAGACTAGGCAAGCTCATGCAGACGCCACCTTAGCGAACCGCTCGTAGCCTTCGTTCTCCAGCCGCTCGGACAGCTCGTGGCCGCCGCTCTCGACGATGCGCCCACCGGCGAAGACGTGCACGAAGTCGGGCTTCACGTAGCGCAGGATGCGGGTGTAGTGCGTGATGAGCAGCACACCGGTCTCGCCGGAGCGGAAGCGGTTGATGCCCTCGGAGACGACCCGCAGGGCGTCGACGTCGAGGCCGGAGTCGGTCTCGTCGAGGACGGCGATCTTGGGCTTGAGCAGCTCAAGCTGGAGGATCTCGTGGCGCTTCTTCTCACCGCCGGAGAAGCCCTCGTTGAGGTTGCGCTGGGCGAAGGAGGTGTCGATGGCCAGGGAGTCCATGCCGGTCTTGAGCTCCTTGGTGAACTCACGCAGCTTGGGGGCCTCGCCGCGCACCGCGGTGACCGCCGTGCGCAGGAAGTTGGACACCGAGACGCCGGGCACCTCGACGGGGTATTGCATCGCGAGGAACAGGCCGGCGCGGGCGCGCTCGTCGACGGACATCTCCAGGAGGTCCTCGCCGTCGAGCAGGACCGAGCCGCCGGTGATCGTGTATTTGGGATGCCCGGCGATCGCGTAGGCGAGCGTCGACTTGCCCGACCCGTTGGGGCCCATGATGGCGTGGGTCTCGCCGGCGTTGACGGTCAGGTCGACGCCCTTGAGGATCTCCTTGTCCTCAACGGCGACGTGCAGGTCACGAATCTGAAGGGTGGACACTATGACTCCTTCGAGAGCGAGACGAGAACGTCATCGCCGTCGATCTTGACGTTGTAGACGGGGACGGGCCTGGTCGCTGGGGGCCCTGTGGGTTTGCCGGTGCGGACGTCGAAGCACGAGCCGTGAAGCCAGCACTCCAGGGTGCCGTCGTAGACGTCACCCTCGCTGAGCCGCACCTCGGCGTGTGAGCACACGTCGTGCAGCGCGTGCACCTCGGCTCCGTTGCGGACGAGCGCCACAGGCGTCTCCCCCACCTCGACGCCGATGACACCGCCGTCGGGGATGTCGGACAGGCCACAGACCCGCTCGAATCCACTCATCGGGAGAGCTCCGCCTCCACGGCGCGGAGCACGCGCTCGCGGATCTCCTCGACCTCGATCTTCTCCAGCAGCGCGGCGAAGAACCCTCGGATCACCAGGCGCCGGGCGTCGTCGAACGGGATGCCCCTGGCCTGCAGGTAGAAGATGTGCTCGTCGTCGAGGCGGCCCGAGGCGCTGGCGTGCCCGGCGCCGGCGACCTCGCCGGTGAGGATCTCCAGGTTGGGCACCGAGTCGGCGCGTGCGCCGTCGGTGAGCACCAGGTTGCGGTTGAGCTCGTAGGTGTCGGTGCCGGTGGCCTCGGCGCGGATGATCACGTCGCCGATCCACACGGCGTGCGCGTCGTCGCCCTGCAGCGCGCCCTTGTAGGTCACGTTGCTGCGGCAGTCGGGCACGGTGTGGTCGACGAGCACCCGGTGCTCCAGGTGCTGGCCGGCGTCCACGAAGTAGAGCCCGGTCAGGTCGGCGTCGCCGCCCGGCCCGGTGTAGGCCACGCTGGGCGACAGGCGCACGAGGTCGCCGCCGAGGGTGACCGTGAAGCCGTGGAAGGTGGCGTCGCGGCCGAGGCTCGCGTGGTGGTGCGACACGTGCACGGCGTCGTCGGCCCAGTCCTGGAGGGTGACGACCTTGAGGATCGCCCCGTCGCCCACGATGAACTCGACGTTGTCGGCGTAGACGGCGCTGCCGAGGTGCTCGATCACGAGGACCGCCTCGGCCAGCGGCTCGACCACGATCACGGTGTGGCCGTAGGCCGTGCCCTGGCCGTCGCCGCGCAGGGTGAGGGTGACGGGCGTCTTGTCGGCGAACTCGCGCGGGAAGGTCACCACGGTGGCCTTCTCGAAGGAGGAGTAGGCCTGGGCGCTCACCCGGTCGGACGGGGTGTAGGCCGAGCCGATGCGGGCGTCGTCGCGGCCCACGGAGTCGACGATCACGCCTTCGGGGGCGGAGACCTCGACGGCGAGGGTGCCGGCGGCGGGCGCGGTGCCGTTGTGCAGGCCCTTGAGGCGGGAGAGCGGGGTGAACCGCCACTCCTCCTCGCGGCCGGTGGGCACCTCGAAGTCGGCGAGGTCGAACGATGACTTTTCGTGCAGCGTGGAGAGAGGCTTGGTCGAAAGGCCCATGTCAGCCCACCGCTCCTTCCATCTGCAGCTCGATCAGGCGGTTGAGCTCGATCGCGTATTCCATCGGGAGCTCGCGCGCGATCGGCTCGACGAAGCCGCGCACGATCATGGCCATCGCCTCGTCCTCGTTGAGACCGCGGCTCATCAGGTAGAAGAGCTGGTCGTCGGAGATCTTGGAGACGGTCGCCTCGTGCCCCATGTTGACGTCGTCCTCGCGGACGTCGACGTAGGGGTAGGTGTCCGAGCGGCTGATCTGGTCGACCAGGAGCGCGTCGCACTTGACGGTGGAGGCGCTGCCCTCGGCGCCCTCCTCGATCTGCACGAGGCCGCGGTAGGAGGTGCGGCCGCCGCCGCGCGCCACCGACTTGGAGATGATGGTGGAGCTGGTCTGCGGCGCGAGGTGCACCATCTTGGCGCCGGCGTCCTGGTGCTGGCCCTCGCCGGCGAACGCCACCGACAGGGTCTCGCCCTTGGCGTGGCGGCCCATGAGGTAGACGGCGGGGTATTTCATCGTGACCTTGGAGCCGATGTTGCCGTCGATCCACTCCATGGTCGCGCCCTCGTATGCCACGGCGCGCTTGGTGACCAGGTTGTAGACGTTGTTGGACCAGTTTTGGATGGTCGTGTAACGGCAGCGGGCGTTCTTCTTCACGATGATCTCGACGACCGCGCTGTGCAGCGAGTCGGACGAGTAGATCGGCGCGGTGCAGCCCTCGACGTAGTGGACGTAGGAGCCCTCGTCGACGATGATCAGCGTGCGCTCGAACTGGCCCATGTTCTCGGTGTTGATCCGGAAGTAGGCCTGGAGCGGGATCTCGACGTTGACGTTCGGCGGGACGTAGATGAAGGAGCCGCCCGACCACACGGAGGTGTTGAGCGAGGCGAACTTGTTGTCGCCCACCGGGATCACCGAGCCGAAGTATTCCTTGAACAGCTCGGGGTGCTCGCGCAGGCCGGTGTCGGTGTCGACGAAGATGACACCCTTCTCCTCGAGGTCATCACGGATCTTGTGGTAGACGACCTCGGACTCGTATTGCGCGGCGACGCCGGCGATCAGGCGCTGCTTCTCGGCCTCGGGGATGCCCAGCCGGTCATAGGTGTTCTTGATGTCGGCCGGCAGCTCGTCCCAGCTCGTGGCCTGCTTCTCGGTGGAGCGGACGAAATATTTGATGTTGTCGAAGTCGATGCCGGAGAGGTCGGAACCCCAGTTGGGCATGGGCTTGCGGTCGAAGAGGCGAAGTCCTTTGAGGCGGAGGTCCAGCATCCACTCCGGCTCGTCCTTAAGCGCAGAGATGTTGCGGACGACGTCCTCGGACAGGCCGCGCTTGGCCGCCGCTCCCGCGGCGTCCGAGTCGGCCCAGCCGAACCTGTAGTTCCCGAGGCCTTCCAGCTCCGGGCGGTCGGTGACAGTCACCTTCCGGTCTCCTTGCTCGATGAGTGGATCGTGTTCACTGCTTGTCCGGTCGCGGCGCCCGGCTCCGCGCCCCTCTTGGCCCGTTCGGCCAGGGCGTGGGGGCTCACATGGGTGGTGCACACCCCGTCGCCGTGGGCGATCGTGGCGAGCCGCTGCACGGGAGTGCCGAGGATCCTGGCGAAGGCCTCTGTCTCGGCCTCGCACAGATGCGGGAACTCGGCTGCCACGTGAGCGACCGGGCAGTGGTGCTGGCACAACTGCTCGCCGCCGACGGCGGCTTTGCTCGCCGAAGCGGCGTATCCCTCCGCCGACAGCGCCTCGGCCAGCACCCGCACCCGCTGGTCGGCCGGGACCTCGCGGAGCGCGGGCTCAAGCCGCGCCACGAGGCCCGCCACCTGGGCGCGGGCGAAGTCGGCCACGGCCTTCTCCCCGAGTCGCTCGGCGAGAAACCGGAGGGCGCTGCCCGCCAGGTCATCATAGGCGTGCTCAAACGCGCTGCGCCCTGCGTCGGTGATGACGAACTGCTTGGCGGGCCGCCCCCGGCCCCGCTGACCGGGCACTCGCGCGGCGCGGTGCTCGGTCAGGCCTTCTGCCAGCAGTGCGTCGAGGTGACGCCGGACACCCGCGGGTGTCAGCCCGAGCCGCTCGCCGAGCGCGGCGGCGGTGATCGGGCCGTGCTCCAGGATCAGCCTGGCGACGCGCGCGCGGGTGCCCCGCTCCGCGCCTGCCTCGGCGTGCTTTATCCCGGCCACGTTTTTCACAACATCAGTGTGACGTAATTCCTTCCCCCCACACAAACGGATGCCAGATTTGAGGAGAATGAAATTTCTCACGCAGCTTAGCCTTACCTAAGTTTGACCGAACCTTGAAGTGGGGACACCTGACTGAATATGTGAGAGCCGGATAGCGGCCGGGGAGGTCTCCGGCGCGGGCTCTACGGCTGGACCTGCTCCGTGATCCGCACGGGCCCGGCCGCCGGCCGGCGCCACAGAGCGAGGAACGCCACCAGGGCCAGCACGTTGATCCCGGTGATCACCACGGCCATCGGCAGCGCGCTGCCCTCACCCGCCACACTCGACAGGGGCGCGGCCAGCCCGCCCAGGGTGAACTGCATGACCCCGAGGAGCGCCGAGGCGCTGCCCGCGATCTGCGGCGGCTGGCCGGCCAGCGCCAGCGCGGTCGTGCCGGGCAGCGACAACCCGAGCCCCGCCATCAGCACCATCAGCCCGCCGACCACCGTCCACAGCCCGGCCCCCGCGAGCACGGCGGCCAGCAGCAGGCCCGCCCCCACGACCATGGCCGACAGTCCGGACACCACGAGCACGGCCGGCCGTACCCGTCCCGTGAGGCGCCCGCCGATCTGAGCGGTGATCACCAGCGCGAGTGCGTTGAGCGCGAAGATCAGTGAATAGAGCTGCGGGCTCACGCCGTACACGTCTTGAAGCACGAACGGCGATGCCGAGATGTAGGCGAACATGCCCGCGAAGCCGAGGCCGCCGGCCAGCGCGCTGCCGAGGAAGGCGCGGTCGCGCAGCAGACGCCAGAAGGTGCTCGCGGTGGTGCGCAGGCCGCCTCCTTGCCGCTCCTCCGCCGGCAGCGACTCCTTCAGCCACAGCAGGACCGTGACCAGAAGCACGAGCCCGGCCACGCCGAGCACGACGAAGATGCCCCGCCAGGAGGTGAACCGCAGCACCTCGGCGCCGGCTATGGGGGCCAGCATCGGGGCGAGCCCGCTGACGAGCATCAGCGAGGCGAAGACGCGGGCGATGGCCGGTCCTGAGTAGAGGTCGCGGACGATGGCCCTGACGATCACGAGGGCCGCGCCGCCGGTGAAGCCCTGGATGAGGCGGAGCGCGACGAGCGCGTAGACCGAGGGGGACAGCGCGCAGAGCACGGAGGCCACGGCGTAGGCGATCATGCTGATCATGAGCGGCCCGCGGCGCCCGCGCACGTCGCTGATCGGCCCCACCACCACCTGCCCCAGGGCGGCGCCGATCAGGGAGGCGGTGAGGGTGAGCTGGACCTGCGCGGCCCCGGTGCCGAACTCGCCGGTGATGGCGGGGAGCGCCGGGAGGTACATGTCGATGGTGAGCGGCCCGATGGCCGACAGCGCGCCGAGGAGGGTGAGCAGGAGGACCCTGCGCCGCCGTACCGGATCGACGGTTTGCTGCGGTGCGGCTGCGGCGGCCGTGGTCATTCGGTAGGCAACCCTTCGCGTATCGGCGCGGAGCCACCCCGTGTATGACCCCAGGAGAGTCAAACTCTTGCCAAGGGACATTAATTCCTGAAATAGCGTGCGTATCGGTTTGTATCGCCCGTCACCCTCGCCTCATTGGAAGCCGGGCAGACCATCCGCCTGACCTGCCCGGCCGCGGGCGCCGAAACGGCGTTCAGTCCGCCTCGTTGAGCGCGATCACCCCGAAGGCGGCGTCGGTCGGATCGGCGAGCACACCGAAACGCCCGATGGGCAGCTCGGTCGGCTCCACGAAGGTCGTCGCGCTCAGCGCCCTCGCGCGGTCCAGGGTCGCGTCGCAGTCGGCGACCGCGAAATAGGGCAACCAGTGCGGCGGGACCTCCTCAGGGAACTGCGGCCCCATCGGCAGCATCCCGGCGATCGCCCGCCCGTCGAGCAGCCACTCGGTGTACGGCATGGGCCCGGAATCCCGGGTCTCGGCCTCCCAGCCGAACACCTGCGGGTAGAACCGCCTGGCCCCCTCGGGGTCGCGCGTGGCGAGTTCGCTCCAGCAGAAGGAGTTCGGCTCGTTGACGATTTCGGCGCCGAAGTGCCGCTCGGGCTGCCACACCATGAAGTAGGCGCCGCCGGGGTCCTGGAAGGCGGCCATCGTGCCCTCCTGGAGCACCGGCATCGGCTCCATCGTCACCAGGCCGCCGGCCGCCTGCACCCGCGCGGCGGTCGACGCGGCGTCGCGGACGGCCACGTAGGAGTTCCAGACCGAGGGCATGCCCTCCAGGAAGGTCGGGCCGATCCCCGCCACCCTCCTGCCGTTCAGGCGGAACTGGCCGTAGCCCCCGGTCTCCGGCCTCGGGTCGAACTCGGCCTCCCAGCCGAAGAGCTCCCCGTAGAAGCTCGCCGCCAGAGGGACGTCCGTGCTGGAGAGATCGACCCAGCAGTGTTCCCCCGGTTGATATGCAGTGCGTTGCGACATCGCCCGTACCTCCTTGTGCCGGCGACCCGCACGTGCGGCCCACGAGCCTCGCCCCGTCGACAAGGCCGCCTCAGGGCGCCGGTCGTGCTCCCCAGACGTGACCTTGCACGACATACCCCGACATCAGCCAGGAATCTGAAGACTTCCTCCAGACTTTGCCAATGACCTGAATCAATCTCATCTGCATTTATGTGTCGTGCCCCTGTCGTCGCGACGCCCACGCACCGGACCGCACGTTCTGTTCTCTAGACTCGTGGCATGGACTCCCCAGCCGTCGAGATCGTCGATCTCGTCAAGAGATACGGCAGGACAACCGCCGTCGACGGCCTCACGCTGACAGCCGCCGCGGGCGAGGTCACCGCGATCCTCGGCCCCAACGGCGCGGGCAAAACCTCGACGATCGAGATCTGCGAGGGGTTCCGCAAGCCCGACGGCGGCACCGTGCGCGTGCTCGGGCTCGACCCGGGCCACCGCGACCTCCGCGCCAAGGTCGGCATCATGCTCCAGGCGGGCGGCGTGTGGCCCGCGACGCGTGCGGGCGAGTGGCTGCGCACCACCGCCCGGTTCTACGCCAGCCCGCTCGACCCCGATGCGCTGCTCGAACGGCTCGGCCTGACCGCCCACGCCCGCACCCCCTACCGCCGCCTGTCGGGCGGCCAGCAGCAGCGGCTCTCCCTGGCCGGCGCGGTTATCGGCCGCCCCGAGCTGGTCTTCCTCGACGAGCCGACCGCCGGGCTCGACCCGCAGGCCAGGCACGCCTGCTGGGACCTCGTCGGCGAGCTGCGCGCGTGCGGCGTCTCGGTGGTGCTGACCACCCACTTCATGGACGAGGCCGAGCGCCTGGCCGACCACGTCGTGATCATCGACCGGGGCGTGATCGTGGCCGAGGGCAGCCCCGCCGCCCTCACCGGAGCCGAGCGCCAGCTCAGGTTCAGCGCCCGGCCCGGCCTCAACCTCGACGAACTGCTGCGCGCGCTGCCCGACGGGAGCGCCGCCAAGGAGTCGCCGGCGGGGCATTACATCGTCGAGGGCGTCGTGGGCCCCGAGCTGCTGGCCACCGTCACGGCCTGGTGCGCCGCCGAGGGTGTCACCATCAACGACTTCGGCGTCGAGCGCCGCACCCTTGAGGACGTCTTCCTCGAACTGACCGGCCGGGAGCTGCGTTGAGCATGACACAGTCGAGCACCACCCACTCCCCGGCCGCCGCGGGGGAGGGATCGGCCGCGGCCCTCGACCTGCGACCGGCCCCGGGCGCCGCCTCGGCCGCCACCCGGGTGATCGCGCAGACCGGCGCCGAGGTGCGCGCGATGCTGCGCAACGGCGAGCAGCTCCTCATCACGCTGATCATCCCGGTGTTCCTGCTCGTCGGCTTCACGGTTGCGCCGCTGATCGACGTCGGCGGCGGCTCGCGCGTCGGCTTCCTGACCCCCGGCGTGCTGGCCCTCGCCGTCATGTCCACCGCCTTCACCGGGCAGGCCATCGCCACGGGGTTCGAGCGGCGATACGGCGTGCTCAAACGGCTCGGCGCCACCCCGCTGACGCGGGGCGGGCTCATGATGGGCAAGACCCTCGCGGTCGTCGCCGTCGAGGTGCTCCAGGTGGCGGTGATCGTCGCCGTTGCCCTCTCCCTCGGCTGGCGCCCCAGCGCCTCCCCCCTCGCCGCCGCCCTGCTGCTGGTGCTCGGCACCGCCGCCTTCAGCGGCCTCGGCCTCCTCATGGCGGGCACCCTGCGCGCCGAGGCGACCCTGGCCGGCGCCAACCTCGTCTACCTCGTCCTGCTGGCCTGCGGCGGCGTGATCTTCCCCCTGTCGAAGTTCCCCCCCGGCGTGGCCTCGGTCCTGGAGTTCCTGCCCATCTCCGCCCTCACCGGCGGCCTCCGCCAGGCCCTGTCCGGCGGCGGCCTCCCCTTGGCCGCCTGCGCCATCCTGGCCGCCTGGGCCGCGCTCTCCCTCACCTTGGCCGCCAAAACCTTCCGCTGGGAGTAACCGGGCCTCGTGATCGGCCCCCACTCCCGGAGCCGCGTGTGCCACGGTCGCCGCTGCGTGAACGGGGGGCAGGGAGGCGGGCCGGGAGTCGTATCCGCGCGCGAGCGGGGGTCCCGTGCCCGGG
>NZ_BOOW01000046.1 GCF_016863435.1 Sinosporangium siamense | reverse complement strand
GCGCGGGAGCGCACGTCGCCTGGGTTCGGGGCAGCGGAGGGGCGGTTACTTTGCGGGCTTGGGTGGGGGTTGGGCGGCCCAGATGCCGCGGACGTGGTGGATGTGTTGGGAGATGAGGGTTTCCACGCGTTTGCCGTCGCCGGCGAGGAGGGCGTCGAGGAGGTCGAGGTGTTCGCGGGCCGAGTCGGCCAGTGTGCCCTGGCGGTAGAGGGCGTCGAGGCCGTAGAGGCGGGCGCGGTTGCGCAGGTCACGGACGATGTCGACCAGGCGGGTGTTGCCGGCGAGGCTGAGGAGGCCGACGTGGAAGCGCAGGTCGGCGTCGACGTAGGCGAGCAGGTCGCCGGTCTCGGCGGCCCGCACGATCTCCTCGGCGATCGGCCGGAGCCCCTCCAGGTCGGCGGTGGCGGGGTTCTCGGCGAGTTTGACGACCGTGGGCACCTCGATCAGCCGGCGCAGCTCGGTCAGCTCGTCGAGGTCCTGGTCGGACAGGGCGGTCACCCGGAAGCCCTTGTTGCGCACCGCCTCGACCAGGCCCTCCTTGGCGAGATCGAGCATCGCCTCGCGCACCGGCGTGGCCGACACGCCGAACTGCGCGGCGAGCACGGGAGCGGAGTAGACCACCCCCGGTCTCATCTCACCCGTGATCAGGGCGGCCCTGAGCGCGTCGGCGACCTGCTCGCGCAGGCTTTGCCGTTCACCCACCATCGGAAGGTCGAGCCGGTCCTCCGCCGAAGGCGCCATTTTTCGGGGTTCTTTCTCTCGTCGGGTCCTTAGCGCGCGGTCCACGCCTCGTAGGCGGCCACCGCCACCACGAGGTCCTCCCAGGCCATGCCCACGCTTTTGAAGAAGGCGGGCCCCGCTCCGCGCGTCACACGCCCCCTGACCAGCTCGGCGAGGTTCCCGGCGAGGTGAGGTGTGGTGATGCTACCGCCGCGCAGAGGAATGATCAGGTCGCCCGCCTCCGCCAGGGCGGCCGACCGCGACTCGACCACCACGGTGGACCGGGCCACGAGGGCGTCGTCGACCTCGCGTGCCTCGGGCTCGTGGGAGCCGACGGCGACGACCGTCGCGTCGTCGCGGGCGAGCCTACCGGGGAAAAGCGGCTCACGGGCGGTAGTGCAGCACGCGATCAGTTCGGCCTCCGCCACGGAGTCAGCCGTGCCCGGCTCGGCGTCGACGCCGAGCGCCCGGCACGCCTCGACGGCGGCGGCGACCCGGGCGGGGGCGCGGCCGACGACGGTCACGCGTTCGACGTCCCGCACGGCGCGGAACGCCTCGACGTGCCCCACCGCCTGCGGCCCGCACCCGAAGACGGTCATGGTGCGGGAGTACGGCAGAGCCAGCGCGTCCACGGCCACGGCCGATACGGCGGGCGTGCGCAGCGTGGTGAGCGCGATGCCGTCGATGAAGGCCAGGGGCGTGAGGGTGCCGCCGTCGAGCAGCACATAGACGGCCTGGATGCGGGGCAGGCCGCGGGCCGGGTTGTCGGGCGCGACCCCGACCACCTTGATCCCGACGTAGCGTCCCGCGTGGGCGGGCATCATGAGCACCTGCCCGGCGGGCACCTCGGCCGCCGCCCGCGGGGGCGTCTCCTCCGGGTCGAGCCCGGCGAGCAGCGCCTCACGCACCACCTGCACGGCGCGGCCCATCGGCACCAGGTCGCGCAGCGTCTCCCCGTCGAGGTAGGGCGGGCCGCTCACAGCAGGAACCCGTGCGGGAAGGGGTCGCGGGGGTCGAGGAAATATTGCGCGGTGCCCGTCACCCAGGCCCGCCCGCTGATCGTCGGCACGACGGCGGGCATGCCCCCGACGTCGGTCTCGCCGACGATCCGGCCGATGAAGCGGGTGCCGATGAACGACTCGTTGACGAAGTCGGTGTGCGGGGCGAGCTCGCCGCGGGCGTGGAGCTGCGCCATGCGGGCGCTGGTGCCGGTGCCGCACGGCGACCGGTCGAACCACCCGGGGTGGATCGCCATCGCGTGCCGCGTCAGCTTGGCGTCGGAGCCGGGGGCGATGAAGGACACGTGGTGTACACCTCGGATGCCGGGGTCCAGCGGGTGAATCGGCGTGTCATCGGCGTTGATCGCCTGGATGATCGCCATGCCCGCGTCGAGCATGGCCTGCCCCGCGGAGCGCTCGTAGGGCAGGCCGACCGCGCCGAGGGGCACGATCGCGTAGAAGTTGCCGCCGTAGGCCAGGTCGTAGGGCACCTGGCCGAGGCCGGGCACGGTGACGACGCGGTCCAGGGCGACGCTGAAGGAGGGGACGTTCTGGATCGTCACCGACACGGCGGCGCCGTCCTCCACCCCGACCTCGGCGACGACGAGCCCGGCGGGGGTGTCGAGCCGGATCGTGGTGACCGGCTCCACGACCTCGACCATGCCGGTCTCGACGAGCACGGTGGCCACGCCGATCGTGCCGTGGCCGCACATCGGCAGGCAGCCGGACACCTCGATGTAGAGCACCCCCCAGTCGGCGTCGGGCCTGGTGGGGGGCTGGAGGATGGCGCCGCTCATGGCCGAGTGGCCGCGCGGTTCGTACATCAGCAGGGTGCGAATGTGGTCGAGATTCGCCATGAAGTGCTCGCGGCGTGCGGCCATGGTCGTCCCGGGGATCACGCCGACGCCGCCGGTGATCACGCGGGTGGGCATGCCCTCCGTGTGGGAGTCAACGGCGGTGAAGACCCGTTTTGTCCTCATACCATCCTTCTCCTGTGAACCTTTTCCCGGGGAGCCGCCGCCCGAGGGGCGGTGCCCCGCGGGCCGGACTCAAGCTCATTCCGTCCGGCCCGCTTACCACCTTAGGCACCGGTATCGCCGTTTGGATCAACACAGCTCGGATCACCGCAGATCATGTCATTTCAGCCCGGCGGCGAGCACCTTCTCCGTCGCCGCCCGCACCGCCGCCTCCCGCTCAGGCGGCAGCGGTCCCCGCGGCGGGCGGCACGGCCCGCCCGGCAGGCCCGCGATGTCCATCGACAACTTGATGGCCTGCACGAACTCGGTCTTGGAGTCCCAGCGCAGCAGCGGGTGCAGAGCCCGGTAGAGCGGCAGCGCCACCTCCAGGTCCCCCGCCGTCGCGGCGCGGTAGAGCGCCACGCACGACTCGGGCAACGCGTTCGGATAACCGGCTACCCAGCCGACGGCCCCGGCCAGCGCCAGCTCCACCAGCACGTCGTCGGCCCCCACCAGCAGGTCGAGGCCGGGCGCCTGCTCGGCGATCTCGTAGGCCCGCCGTACATCGCCGCTGAACTCCTTGACCGCGACGATCGATCCCTCGTGGAAGAGCTTGGCCAGCAGGGGCGGGGTGAGGTCCACCCGGGTGTCGTGCGGGTTGTTGTAGGCCACGACCGGCACCCCCGCGCGGGCGACCTCCCGGTAGTGCTCCACGACAGCCGGCTCGTCGGCCCGGTAGGCGTTGGGCGGCAGCAGCATCACCGCGCCGCACCCGGCCTCGGCGGCCCGCTCCGCCCACCCTCTGGCCTCCCGCGCCCCGTAGGCCGCCACTCCGGGCATGACCCGCTCGCCGCCCACCGCCGCCACCGCGGTCCGCAGCACCTCGGCCCGCTCGTCCGGGGTGAGCGTCTGGTATTCGCCGAGCGAACCGTTGGGCACCACGCCGTCGCATCCGGCGGCGACCATCCGCCGGCAGTGCTCGCCGTAGGCGTCGTGGTCCACAGACAGGCCGGGCTTCAGGGGAAGGGCGGTCGCCACCATCACACCGCGCCAGGGGGTCGTCGTCATGGGCACTCCTTGGGAGAGGGGGCGTGTCAGGGGCGTTCGGCGTCTCCGCTCGCGAGGGCGCCGAGGCGGATCGGCTGGGCGACCGGGCGGCTGGGGGTGACCAGGGCGGGGTCCTCACCGGACAGGCAGGCCACGGCGTAGCCGCACATGCGCCCCTGGCACCAGCCCATGCCGGGCCTGGCCAGCAGTTTGACCGAGCGGGCGTCGGTGGCGCCGAGGGCGAGGGCCTCACGCACGCGGGAGTACGGAACCTCCTCGCACCTGCACACGAGCGTGTCGCCGGCCAGCCAGGCACGCCAGCCGTCGCGCACCGGGTAGGCGTCGCGCAACGACCTGGCGAAGGCGGTGAGCCGGTCGGCGAGGCGGGACAGGCCGGGGTCGGGGCGCGGTCCGCGGCCGAGGTCGGCCGCTGCGGCCCGGCCGGCGACGCGCCCCTCCACCTCGGCGAGGTCGGCGCCGCCGACGCCGGTGGTCTCCCCCGCCGCGTAGACGCCGGGCACGGAGGTGCGGCGTCCCGCGTCCACCGCGACAGCGGGCCCCGGGCCGAGACGGCAGCCGAGCTGCACGGCCAGCTCAAGCTGGGGCACGAACCCATATCCCACGGCGAGCGCGTCACACTCGATCTCCACGAACCCGCCGGCGGGCCGCCACGCGGCGTCCACCCGGGCCACGGTCACGTGGGTCAGCCGGTCGCCGCCGCGGGCGGCGATCACGGCCCGCCGGCCCCGGTAGGGGATGCGGTGTTCGAGCAGGCTCCTGCCGTATTCAGCGGCCTCGGCGAGCCTGCCGGGACGGCGCAGCAGGGCGAGGGCGGGGGCGCGCAGCGGGCCCGCCTCGAAGACCCCGGCGACGCGGGCGCCCGCCCGGGCCAGGGAGGCGGCCACGGGCAGCAGGAACGGGCCGGTGCCCGCAACCACGATCCGCCGCCCGGCGAGCACCCCGCCCTTGAGCAGCGCCTGCGCGCCGCCCGCCGTCATGACGCCGGGAAGATCCCACCCGGGGAACGGCAGAGCCAGGTCGTGCGCACCTGTGGCGATGAGCAGGGCCCGCGCCCCGACCGCGACGGGCCGCTCGTCCCTGGTCCCGGCGAGGCAGTGTACGGCGAAGCCGGGCGGGCGGCGTTCCACGCTCCAGACGCGGTGTTCGAGGAGCACCTCGACGCCGGAGGCGAGACCCCGGCGGAGTGCCTTGAGCCTCGCGGGCTCCTCGCCGGGCCGGTGCCGGTAGAACTGCCCGCCGAGGCGGGGGCCCGCGTCGAGGAGCACCACCGACAACCCTTCGCGCGCCGCCGCGGCGGCGCCCGCCAGCCCTGCGGGGCCGCCGCCGATCACGGCCAGGTCGTAGTCCGGTGCCTGCTCATCCATCGGGGCTCCCCTCGGCGCGGATCACGTCAGGGCCGGAGGTCACGTCGTCCCCGGCGCGAGCCTCGGTCAGGCAGGCGCGGAGTGAGGGGCGCCCGTTGACGGTCACCAGGCAGTCGAAGCAGGCGCCGATGCCGCAGAACAGGCCTCGCGGCCTCCCGGCGTACCTCGTGGTGCGCCACGACACGATTCCGGCCGCGTGGAGCGCCGCGCCGATGGTCTGGCCGGAGGCCGCGGGCACGGGGGTGCCGTCGAAGGCGATCTCGAACTCGGCTGTCATGCGAACCTCCCCGGGCGGAACGGCGTGAGGTCGAACGGGACGGCGCCGCCGGTGAGGAGCCGGGCGACGAGGTGGCCGGTCGCGGGGGCCAGGCCGACGCCGGCGCCCTCGTGGCCGCAGGCGTGGAACAGGCCGGGGGTGTGCGGGTCCTCGCCGATGACGGGCAGGTGGTCGGGGGTGTAGGGGCGGAAGCCGCAATAGGTGCGGATGACGTGGCGATCGGCGAGGCCGGGGAAGAGGGCGACCGCCTGGGCGGCGAGCGTGCGCAGCGCCGGGACGGACGGGGTGCGGTCGAAGCCGACGCGTTCGCGGCTGGCGCCGATGAGCACGGTGCCCGCCATGGTGCTCTCCACGACCGCCGAGGTGGCGAGGGCGGCGGAGTCGTCGGACACGTCGGTGATGTAGGCAGCGGTGTAGACCTTGTGCCTGATCCTCGGGGTGACGAGGGGTTCGGTGACGAGGATGAAGCCGCGTCTCGGCGCCACGGGGAGTTCGGTGCCCGCCATGGCGGCGATCTCGCCGCCCCAGGTGCCCGCGGCGTTGACCACGGCGCCGGCGTGGATGTCGCCGCGCTCGGTGCGCACGCCGGCGACCCGGTCGCCGGCGCGGAGGAGCCCGGTCACCTCGGTGCCGGTCGCGAGGCGGGCGGCGCCGCGGCGCGTCGCGCGGGCGAGCAGGGCGGCGGTGGCGAGCATCGGCTGCACCTGGGCGTCCTGCGGGTAGAACACGCCGCCGGCGAGCTTGGGGGTGAGGTCGGGCTCGATCTCGCGGGGGTCGGCGGCGACGCTGTGCTCGACCCCGCTCTTGGCCTGGCAGGACGCGAAGTCGGCCAGCACGCTCATGGTCCCGGCGCTGCTCGCGACGACCAGGCCGCCCTTGGGTTCGTATTCGGCTGCGAGGGCGCAGGGTCCGGCCGGGTCGGTGAGCTCGCGCCAGAGTGTGGCCGACAGCAGGGCGAGGTCGAGTTCGGGGCCGGGTTCCTTGTCGGACACGAGGATGTTGCCCTCGCCTGCGCCGGTAGTGCCGGAGGCGACGGGGCCCCGGTCCACGACGGTGACGGTCAGCCCGGCCTCGGCGGCGTAGTGGGCGCAGGCGGCGCCGACGATGCCCGCTCCGATGACCACGACGTCCGGCATTCGCACCTCCGCATCGGTAATATGTCACATGTCGCACCGCCCGGACAACGGAGGGAGTCAAGGCGATCGTCCCCGTCCGGGCGGCCCGCCACGCGGACACCGGCGTCACTTCCCCGGGCACGTCACCCGGCCTGCGCCGACTCCCCCGAATCACCGCCGGGCCCGCGCTCCGCCCCCACGGTGATCGTTTCTTCCCCGGGACGCTGCAAACCAGCCGTTCACCCGCGCACCCGGGCCGTGCGCGTAACCGGGCACGCGGAGGAAGGACCACCCCACCCGGCACCTACGATGAATCCCGTGAGCCGCCTGACTGACCGCCTCCGTGCCTTTCACATGAGCTACTGGGCCCCCACCGTGCGCACCATGCACCGGTGGGCCCTCGTCGCGGTCATCGCCAACGCCGGCATCACCGTCACGGGCGCCACGGTCAGAGTCACCAAGTCGGGCCTCGGCTGCCCGACGTGGCCGACCTGCACCCCCGACAGCCTCATCCCCGTGGCCCACCCCGAGCACTCGCCGATCAACATGGCGATCGAGTTCGGCAACCGGATGCTGACCTTCGCGGTGCTCTTCACCGCCCTCGCCTGCCTCCTGGCCGCCATACGGCTCCCGCAGCGGCGCACCAGTCTGGTGGTCCTCGCCTGGCTCCAGCCGGTCGGCGTCGCCTTCCAGGCTTTGTGGGGCGGTCTCGTGGTGCGCACCATGCTCAACCCGGTCACGGTGAGCGTGCACTTCGTGGCCTCGATCGCCCTGGTGGCCGCCTGCTGGGCCCTCTACGCCCGCGCCGGCGAGGGCGACGGGCCGGCCAAGCCCCTCGTGGCGCCCGCCGCGAGGGTGATCGGCTCCCTGCTGATCGTCGCCGTGCTCACGGTCGTGCTCGCCGGGGTCGTCACCACCGGCACCGGCCCCCACTCGGGCGACGTCGCGGCCAGCCGCTTCGACTTCGACCTCGAGACCGTGGCCCGCATCCACGGCACCTCCGTCTACGCGGTCGTCGCCCTCACGGCGGGGCTCTGGCTCGTCCTGCGGGCCACGGGCGCCCCGGCCCGTGCCGTGCGCGCTTCGGCCGTCCTCTTCGGCGTCGTGCTCGCCCAGGGGGCCGTGGGTTACCTGTCGTGGTTCCTCGCCATCCCGGCCTACCTGGTGGCGCTGCACGTGCTCGGCGCCACGCTGGTGTGGATCGCCACCCTGAACGCCTTCACGTCCCTGCGCGTCCGGGGCCCCCTCGCCACGGCCCCGACCGACGTCCTCGTGGCCACCTCGCGCGGCTCCTAGCGCCGGTCGAACCACTCCCTCGCCTCGGGGTGGAAGAGGCACACCCCGACGGCGGCGAGGAGCACCACCCTCGCCAGGTCACCGATGTTGACGGAGTCGAGCAGGCCGATCCCCTGCACGAGCAGCAGCAGGCCGTGGAAGATCAGGATGGCGATCCTGACCCACCTCTTCCGCGAGACATGGCATGCCACCGCCGCGGCGAGCAGGATCGCGGCATAAACCCCGGAGGCGATGATCACGGTCATCGCACCGCCGTACACACCGTCTTCCAGACCGTCCGGCCGGGCCGACAGCTCCCCGAAAATGAAGCCGAACATGATGAGCGCCACCGTCGCCAGCGCGAACTCGACCCACAAGAGCTTCCTGGCGATCCTGACCACTCGCGGCATCTGCTTGACGTCGTAGGTCCCGTGCAACGAACACCTCTCCTAGAAGACCAGAGACTCGACACCGGATCCCGCGGATGGAAACCCCCGCCCACCGAGATGAACGAAGGGCCCCCGATCCACCGGGAAGCGGAGCGTGAACGTCACCACGCGCCCCGTTATAGCCCGATGTCAAAGAGCTCGCCACACGAAATACGACTAACGCCGCCCCACCCCCATCACACGCCCAATAATGGCACCTCCCCCAAAATAGATCCACATTTCCTCCAGCCGCCGGGGTAGCGGCTTCCAGCTCGCATCACCCCTCCCCCACCGGAGTCGTGCGCGGGGTCGGGCAAGATCGGTCATGATTGGGGGGGAAATGTCGGCCACTCCCCCGCTGGGGGTGAGGTGTGATCTGGTGGGAGATATGGGGAAATTTCGGTTGCCACTCCCCCGGTCGCGGCGAGGGTTTCGGCGGGCGTATCAAGGGGCTGTGCTTGTCAGTCTGATCGCGGTCGCGCCGATTACCTGGGCCTGGCTCACCAGTGCGCCCTACCGGGTCACGGTGGACGAGGGGATGCGCTGGATGGACGCGGTGCCGGCCACGCAGGTGGCGCTTGTGCTTGGGGCCGGGGTCAGGGAGGGGCAGCCTACCTCGATGCTGGCCAGGCGGCTCGACATCGCCGCCGATCTCTACCAGGCCGGCAAGGTGAAGGCTCTGCTGCTGTCGGGGGACAACAGCAGGGTCGGCTACGACGAGCCCACGGTGATGCGTGACTACCTGGTGGCGCGGGGCATCCCGGCCGGGGTTCAGGTGCTCGACTACGCGGGGTTCGACACGTGGGACTCGTGTGTGCGGGCGCGGCAGGTGTTCGGGGCGCATGAGCTCACCGTCGTGACCCAGGCCTTCCATCTGCCCCGGGCCGTCGCGCTGTGCCGTACGGCGGGGCTCTCGGCGTTCGGCGTGGGCGACGACTCGGCCAAGGTGCGGGCGGCGCTGACCTACTCCTACGCGGTGCGGGAGTTCCCGGCGGCGGCCAAGGCGTTCCTGGACTCGGTCGTGTTCCGCGCCGAGCCCCGTTTCCCCGGGCCCAGGGAGACCTCCCTGGAACGTGTCCTCGCGGGGGCTGAGCCGTACTAGATCAACGATCGAACCAGACGCGGGCCTCCTCGCGGCTGAGGCTGACCACGATGCCGGCCAGGATGGCGATCCTGGCGACGACACCGAGCGTGATGCCGCTGAACAGCCCGATCACCTCGAGGACCAGCAAAATGCCGTGGAGCACAAGGACGGCGATCCTGACCCAGCTCTTCCTGGACTTGAGGGCCAGCGCCGACGCCAGAACGAGGGCGACGAGGGCGAAGGAATAGCCGAGCACCCACACGATGCCGCCGGTTATGCCGGCCACCTCAAGCTGGGCGTCGTCCGCCAATTGGCTGACGGCTATGGCGACGAGAACGAGCCCTAGGACACCTAGCGCGAACTCTATCCATAACAGGACACGAGCAAGTTTTACCGACTGCGGCATCCCCTCGACGCCGGGCGACTCATGCATGGAACACATCCTCCTGGCAGGACGGAAATCACCTAAACCCATGCGATGAAGAGTCGCACCAGCTCCCACCACTGGGGTGAGCAGCAACGACACGTCGGCGGCGGGGCGAATCCACCGCAGCCACGCGGCAAGTCCGACTCAAATTGTCGTAGGAAATACGACTTCTCTGGATACACCCCCACTACACCGCAATAATGACACCTCATTTGCAACAGATCCATAATTCGCCGGATCAATAAGGTGACGAACCCCTACCCCCGCGTCAGACCGACGGGGTGCCCCACGGGTTGGTCGCGCGGTCGGCGTGGACCGGGAAGCGGGCGCGGGCGGATTGCATGCACTGGAGGAGGGCCTCCTGCTCGGCGCGGAACGCCTGTTCGCCGATCATGCCGCGGGCGGCGCGTTCGTGGAGGAGGCCGAGTTCGGTGGCGGCGAGCTGGTAGTCGCCCATGGCGTGCAGTCCCTCCCTGCCGCCGTGTTTCCTGGCCCACTGGCGGGCGAGGCGGCGGCGGGAGAGGGCCGACAACATGTGCACGTCGGAGGGGTTGACGAGGCGGGTCGGCGCATAGGCGGGCAGGTAGCGCTGGATGAGGGCCACGATGCGTCTTCTGTCACGCAGGACGACGCCGATCACCGTGATCAGCACCATCATCAGGACCAGGTAGGCGAGGGCGAGCCCGCCGAAGCCCCCGTAGGAGGCGAAGCCATTCCAGATGCCGTGGAGCAGCATCGCCCCCAGCCACCCGAGGAAGATCAGGAACGCTCGCTGCCCCTTGCGCCGCTGCGCGGCGTAGGCGACGGCGATGCCGATCATGGAGGTGAACAGCGGGTGCGCGAAGGGCGAGAGCACGCCGCGCAGCACGACGGTGACGGCGAGCCCCTGGGCGCCGAGGTCCTGGAGCGCGCCGATGTAATAGCTGACGTTCTCGCTCATGGCGAACCCGAGACCGACCATGCCGGCGTAGATCACGCCGTCGGTGGGCCCGTCGAGCTCCTGGCTGCGCCACTTCAGCAGCCCTAACAGCACCAGGCCCTTCATCGTCTCCTCGACCAGCGGCGCCCCGAAGGTGGCGGCGATGTTGCGCGCGCTGGTCGCCGAGAGCTGGGCTGCCTCCCCGATGTAGTGGAGGTTGAGGGAGTTGACGAGCCCGGCCACGAGGACCGCGACGCCCGCCCCCCACGCGAAGGCGAAGGCGAGGTTGCCGCGCGGCTCGGGCTCCATGCGGTCGAGCGCGAGGACGGCGGCCAGCAGGACCGGGACGGGGGCGATGGCGAGCGAGAGCGCGATGAAGAACTGCACCGGCTCGCCGTTCAGGATGTCGAAGGACAGCGACACGAGAGCGCAGATGCCCGCGATGACAAGCCCGGCGATCAGGCTGACGGATGGGCGGTCCTTGAACACCCAGCGCGGATCTCGGCTCGTCATGCTGTGACTGTAACCGATCTAGCACGAGGTGTCCCGAGGCGTGAACGCTCGGTCACCATGGGGCCACCGTACGGCAAGTCCCTCGCAACCTCTGCGACATCTCGTGCGACGCCTGTGACGATCCGCGCTGCTTGTCAGACAAGCAGCGAGTCGATCGCGACGGCCAGGAAGAGCAGCGACAGATAGGCGTTCGACCAGTGGAAGAAGCGCATCGGCCGCAGATCGAGCCCCCGGATGCCGGCGTTGTGGCGGCGCAGCAGGCGGTGGACCTCATACAGGCAGACCGCGCCGAGCACGCCGGCCACGGCCGGGTAGAGCAGCGTGGTGCCGGCGACGGGCCACAGCAGCAGGGAGCAGAGCACGGTCGCCCAGGTGTAGGCGATGCACTCGATCAGGACGCGGCGCTCGGTGGCGACCACGGGCAGCATCGGCACCTTGGCCGCGGCGTAGTCCTCCTTGTAACGCATCGCGAGAGTCCAGGTGTGGGGCGGCGTCCAGAGGAACACCACGCCGAAGAGCACCAGCGGGGTCCAGTCCAGGCGCCCCGTGACACCGCTCCAGCCGATCATCACGGGCATGCAGCCGGCGATGCCGCCCCAGACGATGTTCTGAGCGGTGCGCCTTTTGAGCAACAACGAATAGACGAGGACATAGAAAAGGATCGCGCTGAGCGACAGACCTGCGGAAACCCAGTTGACCGTCAGCCCGAGGCCAAGGGTCGAGAGGGCTCCCAAAACTATGCCAAAGATCAGCGCGGCGTGGGGCGAGACCTGATCCCGGGCGAGCGGGCGGCGGCGGGTGCGCCGCATGGTCGCGTCGATATCCCGGTCGATATAGCAGTTCAGCGCGTTCGCGCTGCCGGCGGACAGGGTGCCGAACACCAGGGTGGCCACGGCGGGCCAGAGGGGCGGAAGACCGCGCGCGGCCAGGAACATCACCGGCAGAGTGGTGATGAGCAGCTGCTCGATGATCCGCGGCTTGGTCAGCGCGATATATGCCTTGACGAGCCCGCCGATCGAGCGGGACTCCACTTGGGGGCGCGCATCCGACGCCGTCCCTGGTGGAACCGTCGATGGCTTGTTCGTGAGCACCGTCAAGGTGCTTCCAGCACGTGCGGGGTCAACGCGTAACCTCTGATTAGAGCGGATCGGCGAACGCCGACTCAGGCGGCCTTTGCGAAAATCACTTTAGTGGGGGCCGTGGCCGGTCCCGGCACTGGGGGCTTGGCCGCCTGGCGAGGAGGCTGCTAAATGCGCTGTTCAGAGCCGTGCGGACAGGTGCGCGGCGAGCGATGCCCACAGGCGCGCGGACGGTGCAGGATAAGCGCTGTGCGCCTACAGGTCACGCCACGATAACGGGGACGTTCCGTTAGGGTCCGGTGTGGGCGGGAATGCCACATCGGTGCCATCACCACAATCTAGATCCGGAGAGCCAGTTGAGCAGCGAACTCGTGCCAGCCCTTGAGTGGGACGACCTCGACCGGCAGGCGGTCGACGTCGTCAGGGCCCTGGCGATGGACGCGGTGGAGAGGGCGGGATCGGGGCACCCCGGCACCGCCATGAGTTTGGCTCCCGCCGCTTACCTACTTTTCCAGCGCATCATGCGCCACGACCCGACCGACCCGACATGGGCCGGGAGAGACAGATTCGTGCTGTCGTGCGGTCACACCAGCCTGACGCTTTACATTCAGCTCTACCTGTCGGGCTACGGCCTCTCCCTTGAGGACCTCAAGTCTCTCCGGCAGTGGGAGAGCCTGACCCCGGGCCACCCCGAGCACGGCCACACGGCAGGCGTGGAGACCACCACGGGGCCGCTCGGCCAGGGCATCGGCAACGCGGTCGGCATGGCCATGGCGGCCCGCCGCGAGCGCGGCCTGTTCGACCCGGAGGCGGCGCCGGGGTCGAGCCCCTTCGACCACCACATCTGGTGCTTCGCCTCCGACGGCGACATCGAGGAGGGCATCAGCCACGAGGTGTCGGCGCTCGCCGGGCACCAGAGGCTCGGCAACCTGACCGTCGTCTACGACGACAACCGCATCTCGATCGAGGACGACACCCGCATCGCCCTGTCGGAGGACGTGGGCAAGCGCTACGAGGCCTACGGCTGGCAGGTGATCAGCGTCGACTGGACCGCCACCGGCTCATACGCCGAGGACGTCGAGGCGCTGCACCAGGCCCTTGAGGCGTCGCGCGCCGAGACCGGGCGGCCGACGCTGATCAAGCTGCGCACGATCATCGGCTGGCCCGCCCCCACCAAGCAGAACACCGGCAAGATCCACGGTTCGGCCCTCGGCGCCGCCGAGGTGGCCGCCACCAAGGAGATCCTCGGCATGGACCCGCACGTCGCCTTCGACGTGCCCCAGGACGTGCTCGCCCACGCCCGGCAGATCGTCGAGCGGGGCCGTACGGCACGAGCCGAGTGGGACAAGACCTTCGAGAACTGGCGGCAGGCCAACCCCGAGCGCGCTGCCGAGTTCGACCGCATCAGCGCCCGCGCGCTTCCGCTGGGCTGGACCGAGGCTCTGCCGTCCTTCGAGACGGGCAAGGAGGTCGCCACCCGCAAGGCGTCGGGTGAGGTGCTGAGCGCGCTCGCGCCGGTGCTGCCCGAGCTGTGGGGCGGCTCGGCCGACCTCGCCGACTCCAACAACACCACGATGAAGGGCGAGCCGTCCTTCATCCCCGAGGAGTTCCAGACCAAGGAGTTCCCCGGCAACCCCTACGGCCGCACGCTGCACTTCGGCGTCCGCGAGCACGGCATGGGCGCGATCCTGAACGGCATCGCCCTGCACGGCGGCACCCGGCCCTACGGCGGCACCTTCCTGGTGTTCTCCGACTACATGCGCCCCGCCGTCCGCCTGGCGGCGCTCATGAAGCTGCCGGTGACCTACGTGTGGACGCACGACTCCATCGGTCTCGGCGAGGACGGCCCGACCCACCAGCCGGTCGAGCACCTGTGGTCGCTGCGCGCGATCCCGGGCCTGGACGTGGTGCGCCCGGCCGACGCCAAGGAGACCGCGGCCGCCTGGCAGATCGTGCTGGAGCACAACGACCGCCCCGCGGCGCTGGCGCTCACCCGGCAGAACCTCCCCGTCTACAGCGGCACCGGCGACACCGCCAAGGTGCGGCGGGGCGGCTACGTGCTGGAGGACGCCTCGACCGGGCAGCCGGAGGTCGTGATCATCGGCACCGGCTCCGAGGTCTCGATCGCCGTCGAGGCCCGTGCCGTACTCGAGGGCAAGGGCATCCCGACGCGGGTCGTGTCGATGCCGTGTGTCGAGTGGTTCCACGCGCAGGAGCCGGCCTACCGGCAGACGGTCCTGCCGCCCACCGTTCACGCGCGTGTCGCGGTGGAGGCGGGAATTGCGCTGGGCTGGCGTGAGTTCGTAGGGGAGCACGGGGAAGTGGTGAGTCTGGAGCACTTCGGTGCTTCGGCTCCGTATAAGACCCTGTTTGAGCAGTTCGGACTCACCGCCGAGCGTGTGGTCGCCGCCGCCAAGGCGAGCCTCGCGAAGGCCGGTTCCGAGGCGGCCGACAAGGGCGAGACGACGGGAAACTGATCATGAGTGAGATTCTGAGAAAGCTCTCCGCCCACGGGGTGTCTCTGTGGCTGGACGACATCAGCCGCGAGCGCCTGCGCACCGGCAACCTGGCCGAGCTGATCCGTGACAAGAACGTGGTGGGCGTCACCTCCAACCCGACGATCTTCGCGAACGCCCTCAGCAAGGGCGACGCCTACGCCCCGCAGCTCCACGACCTGTCGGTGCGCGGGGTGGACGTGGGTGAGGCGGTGCGCCTGATCACGACGTTCGACATCCGGTGGGCCGCCGACGTGCTGCGCCCGGTCTACGACACCACGGGGGGCCTGGACGGCCGGGTGTCGATCGAGGTCGACCCGAGGCTGGCCCGCGAGACGGACAAGACCGTCGCCGAGGCCCGCGCGCTCTGGTGGATGGTCGACCGGCCCAACCTCTACATCAAGATCCCGGCGACGCTGGAGGGCCTGCCCGCGATCACACAGGCGCTCGCGGACGGCATCAGTGTCAATGTCACCTTGATCTTCTCGCTGGAGCGCTACCGTCAGGTCATGGACGCATGGCTGACCGGTCTTGAGCGGGCCGCGCAGGCCGGTCACGACCTGTCCGCCGTCTCGTCGGTGGCGTCGTTCTTCGTGAGCCGGGTCGACAGCGAGATCGACAAGCGGCTGGAGGCGATCGGCACCCCCGAGGCACTGGCGCTGCGCGGCAAGGCCGCGGTCGCCAACGCCCGGCTGGCGTTCGCCGCGTTCGAGGACGTCATGGCCTCCGAGCGCTGGCAGGCGCTCGCCGCGCGGGGGGCGCGCCCGCAGCGGCCGCTGTGGGCCTCGACCGGCGTGAAGAACCCGGACTACTCCGACACCCTTTATGTGGACGAGCTCGTCACGGCGGGCACGGTCAACACGCTTCCGGAGAAGACCCTCACGGCGGCGGCCGACCACTCCAGCGTCGACGGCGACACGGTCCGCCCCTTCTACGAGCAGGCCTGGAACACGATGGCCGCGCTCAGGGAGATCGGCATCGACTACGACGACGTCGTCAAGGTGCTGGAGGACGAGGGCGTGGAGAAGTTCGAGGCGTCCTGGATCGAGCTTCTCGACACCGTCGCGGCAGAACTCAAGAAGGCCTGACACAGTACCAACACCTGACAAACCTGGGGGTTTGACGGACATGTCGGTAACTTTCGGTGACGACGAGGTGGCCGGAAAGGCCGCCGAAGCCGCCCGTGAGCTCGCCGCCGAGGGGGTGCCGCAAGCCCTCGCGTCGGGGGACTCCACCCTGTGGGGTCCCTCGGCCGAAGCCGAGGCGGCCATCCGGCTCGGGTGGCTCAACCTGCCCCTCACCAGCCGGGAGCTGATCCCCGAGATCACCAACCTGGTGGAGAAGGCGCAGGCCGAACATCTTGACCACGTGGTTCTGGCGGGGATGGGGGGATCATCCCTGGCGCCCGAGGTCATCACGGCCACGGCCGACGTGCCGCTGACCGTGCTCGACACCACCGACCCCGGACAGGTGCTCCGGGCCCTCCGGGACCGGCTGGAGCGCACCATCGTCGTCGTCGCCAGCAAGAGCGGCGGCACAGTGGAGACCGACAGCCACAGGCGCATCTACGAGCAGGCCTTCCGCGACGCCGGCATCGACCCGGCCGACCGCATCGTGGTCGTGACCGACCCGGGCTCGCCGCTGGAGCAGCTCGCGATCGACTCCGGCTACAACATCATCCTGGCCGATCCCAACGTGGGCGGCCGCTACAGCGCCCTGTCGGCGTTCGGGCTCGTGCCGAGCGCCCTGGCCGGGGCCGACGTGGTGTCGCTGCTCGACGAGGCCGCAGACGTACACCCCCTTCTCGGGGAGGGCGAGGGCAACCCCGGACTGGAGCTCGGGGCCGCGATCGGCGCCGCGGCGCTGGCCGGACGGGACAAGCTGCTGCTTGAGGACGCGCTGTCGGAGATCAACGGGCTGCCCGACTGGATCGAGCAGCTCATCGCCGAGTCCACCGGCAAGCAGGGCCTGGGAGTCCTGCCGGTCGTCGGGGCCGACCCGGGCGGGGCCGGCGACGAGCTGGTCGCCGTGATCGGCACCGGCGACGGCGACTTGCGCGTCGAGGGGCCGCTCGGGGCGCAGTTCCTCATCTGGGAATATGCCACGGCGA
Organism: Sinosporangium siamense; assembly: GCF_016863435.1. Classification (GTDB taxonomy): domain Bacteria; phylum Actinomycetota; class Actinomycetes; order Streptosporangiales; family Streptosporangiaceae; genus Sinosporangium; species Sinosporangium siamense. Next base: position 56,677 of record NZ_BOOW01000046.1, on the reverse strand, counting down.
TCGCCGGGCGCCTGCTCGGCATCGACCCGTTCGACCAGCCCAACGTGGCCGAGTCGAAGGCCAACACCAATGAGCTGCTGGCCGCGGCGGGCGAGGGCCCGCTGCCGGTCGGGCAGCCGCTGCTGACCGACGGTCCCGTCGAGGTGTACGGCGAGCTGCCCGGCAACCCGAAGGACCTGTCGGACGTCCTCACCATCCTGCTGAACCAGGTGCCCGGCGAGGGCTACCTCGCGATCATGGCATATCTGGACCGGCTGGCGGCCTTCGACATCCCAGTGGCGGAGGACGCCTCCTTCGACGAGATGGCCGACGCCTGGACCGCCGCCGACCCGGCCACCCTGCGGGCGCTGCTCGCGGTGCGCACCGACCGGCCGGTGACCTTCGGCTGGGGCCCGAGGTTCCTGCACTCCACCGGGCAATACCACAAGGGCGGGCCGCAGAACGGCGTGTTCCTGCAGATCACCGGAGCCGTCGCGGAGGACGTCCCGGTGCCCGGCAAGCCCTACACCCTCGGCAGGCTCCAGCTCGCCCAGGCCCTCGGCGACCTCGGCGCGCTGACCGGGCGCGGGCGGCCCGCGGTCCGCCTCCACCTGACCGACCGGGTGGCCGGCATCGCCCACCTGCTACACGCCGCGCGAGAGGTGTGACCGCGATGAACAAGGACAGGCACGTGCCCGAACAGGCCGGGCCCGTCGAGGAGGCCGCTCTTCTTGCGCGGTCCCCCGAGGGCGTCACCCGCCCGGAGGAGTCGATGGCGGTGGCCGCCTCGGTCGCCGGCACCGCGACCACCATGCAGGCGGCCCTCGCCAACCCGCTGCGCGACCCGAGGGACAAACGTCTCCCCCGGGTCGCGGGGCCCTGCGTGCTGGTGCTGTTCGGCGTCACCGGCGACCTGGCGCAGCGCAAGCTGCTCCCGGCGATCTACGACCTCGGCAACCGGGGGCTGCTGCCCCCGGGCTTCTCCCTCGTGGGCTTCGCCCGGCGCGACTGGGCCAACCAGGACTTCGCACAGCTCACCCACGACGCCATCAAGGAGCACGCCCGCACGCCGTTCCGCGAGGAGGTGTGGAAGCAGCTCGCGGAAGGCATCCACTTCGTGCCGGGTGAGTTCTCCGACGACGACGCGTTCGACAAGCTGGCCGACGCCCTGGCCGACATCGACCGGCGGCGCGGCACCGGCGGCAACTACGCCTTCTACCTGTCGGTGCCGCCGAAGTTCTTCCCCGTGGTGGTGAAGCAGCTCCAGCGCACCGGCCTCGCCGACGCGCCCGAGGGCTCCTGGCGCCGCGTCGTGATCGAGAAGCCCTTCGGCCACGACCTGGCCTCCGCGATGGAGCTCAACACCATCACGAGCGCGGTGTTCCCCGAGGAGTCGGTGTTCCGCATCGACCACTACCTCGGTAAGGAGACCGTTCAGAACATCATGGCGCTGCGGTTCGCCAACAACTTGTTCGAACCCATCTGGAACCGCGGCTACGTCGACCACGTGCAGATCACGATGGCCGAGGACATCGGCATCGGCGGCCGGGCCGGCTACTACGACGGCATCGGCGCGGCCCGCGACGTGATCCAGAACCACCTGCTCCAGCTCCTCGCCCTCGTCGCCATGGAGGACCCGACCTCCTTCGACGCCGACGCGCTGCGCCGCGAGAAGGAAAAGGTGCTCAAGGCCGTACGGCTGCCGCAAGACCTGGGGTCGTCCACCGCACGCGGGAAATACGCCGCCGGGTGGCAGGGCGGCGAGCCCGTCGTGGGCTACCTGGAGGAGGAGGGCATCCCCGCCGACTCCATCACCGAGACCTACGCGGCCATCAAGCTGGAGATCGCCAACCGGCGGTGGGCGGGTGTGCCGTTCTACCTGCGCACCGGCAAACGTCTCGGCCGCCGGGTGACCGAGGTGGCCGTGGTGTTCCAGCGGGCGCCGCACCTGCCGTTCAGCAAGGACGACACCGAGATCCTCGGGCAGAACGCGCTGGTGATCCGGGTGCAGCCCGATGAGGGCATCACCGTACGCTTCGGGTCGAAGGTGCCCGGCACGGCGATGGAGGTGCGGGACGTCTCGATGGACTTCGCCTACGGCGAGTCGTTCATGGAGTCCTCGCCCGAGGCATATGAGCGGCTGCTGCTGGACGTGCTGATCGGCGACCCGCCCCTGTTCCCGCACCAGCGTGAGGTCGAGTTGTCGTGGCTGATCCTCGACCCGATCGAGGACCACTGGGCGACGCAGGGGCAGCCGGAGGACTACCCGGCGGGGAGCTGGGGACCGCCGTCCTCGGACGCGATGATGGCCCGCGACGGCCGGGTCTGGAGGAGGCTCTAAAGTGACCAGCTTCACGATGAGCGGCACGAACGCTTCGAAGATCTCCTCGATGCTGACCCACCTGCGGCACCAGATGGGCGCTCCCGCCATAGGGATGGTGCTGACGCTCGTGGTGGCGTGCGACGAGCGCACGCAATACGACGCGGTGCGCGCCGCCACCGAGGCCGCCCGCGAACACCCCTCGCGCATCCTCGTCGTCATCGCCCGCGAGGCCGAGGAGCCGAGCCGGCTCGACGCCGAGCTGCGCGTCGGCGAGGCCACGCCGGGTGAGCTTGTGCTGCTGCGGTTGTACGGCGAGCTGCGCAAGCACGCGGAGTCCGTGGTCAGCCCGCTGCTGCTGCCCGACACGCCCGTCGTCGCCTGGTGGCCGGGCGAGGCCCCCGAAGTGCCCGCCGAGGACCCCCTCGGCCGCCTCGCCCAGCGGCGCATCACCGACGCCAAGGCCGCCCCCGACCCGGTGGCCGCCATCGCCTCCCGCGCCGGGGGCTACGTCGACGGCGACACCGACCTCACCTGGTCGCGGCTCACCTCGTGGCGCAGCCTGCTCGCCGCCGCCTTCGACCAGCCCGTCGGCCCCGTGACGGGCGGCGTCGTCGAGGCCAAGGCCGGCCACCCGAGCGCCCCCCTGCTCGCCGCGTGGTTGTGCGAACGGCTCAACGTGCCCGTCGAGGTGAGGGACACCGCGGGTCCCGGGCTCACCGCCGTGCGGCTGACGCTCCAGGACGGCGAGCTCGCCGTCACCCGTTCCGACGCCCGCCTGGCCACCCTCGCCAAACCCGGGCAACCCGACCGGCGTGTGGCGCTGGCCAGGCGCTCCACCTCCGAGTTGCTCGCCGAAGAGCTGCGAAGACTCGACCCCGACGAGGTCTACGAGGCGGCCGTCCGGCGGCTCGCCCTAGACAGGAGTTCAACGTGAGTGTTCCGCATGTCCTTGTGCACCGGGATCCCTCGGTGCTGGCCGACGCCGTCGCCGCGCGCCTCATCACGCGCCTCGTCGACGCTCAGTCGGCCAAGGGGCACGCCTCGGTGGTGCTGACCGGCGGCACCATCGGCATCGCCGTACTCGCCTCCGTGGCCGCCACGGCCGCCCGCGACGCCGTCGACTGGCGGCGGCTCGACGTGTGGTGGGGGGACGAGCGGTTCCTGCCCGCGGGGGACTCCGAGCGCAACGAGACCGGCGCCCGCAAGGCCCTTCTCGACCACGTCGACCTCGACCCGGCCCGGGTGCACGTCATGCGCGGGCCCGACTCCGGGATGACGGCCGAGGAGTCGGCCGACAGTTACGTCTCGGAGCTGCGGGCCGCGGCCCGCCCCGAGGACCACGGCCCGGTCCCGTCGTTCGACGTGATGCTGCTCGGCATGGGCCCCGACGCCCACGTGGCCTCGTTGTTCCCCGGCCACCCGGCCTTGTACGACGAGCGGCCCGCGGTCGCGGTGCACGGGTCCCCCAAACCGCCGCCCACCCGCATCTCCCTGACGTTGCCTTCGCTTCAGGCTGCTCAGGAGGTCTGGGTCGTGGCCGCCGGGGCGGAGAAGGCCGGGGCGGTCCGGCTGGCTTTGTCCACAGGCGCCGGGGTGGTCCAGGTTCCCGCGGCCGGGGCGCGGGGGCGGCGGGGCACGTGGTTCCTGCTGGACCGGGCCTCGGCTTCCGAACTTCCGCCGGATCTGTCGCGGGCCGCCTCCCCTTGACCGTTTGAACCTGCGGCCCCACCGGGTGACTTCCGGTGGGGCCGCAGGCTTTTCCGGACCGACGGCGACCGCCCCGCATGGGGCCGCAGGCTTCCGGGCCGGCGGTGGCCGCCCCGCACTACGTGCGGGCTACCTCGTCGATCTCGGCCAGGATCGCGGCCTTGCTCGTGGCGTCGAGCGAGGCGGCGTTGACCGCGTTGCGGGCCAGGGCGGCGAGTTCGGTGCGGCCGAGGCCGAAGGCATCGGCGACGACCTGATACTCGCGGGTGAGGGTGGTGCCGAACATCGGGGGGTCGTCGCTGTTGAGGGTGACGTAGAGCCCCTCCTCCAGGAGGCGGGGCAGCGGGTGGGCGGCCAGGTGGGGGACCTGCTGGGTGCACACGTTGGAGGTGGGGCAGACCTCCAGGGGGATCTGGGTCTCCCTCAAGTGCGCGACAAGGTCGGGGTCGTCGAGGCAGCGGATGCCGTGGCCGATGCGCTCGGCGCCGAGGTGGTTGACGACCTCCCAGATGGTCTCGGGCCCGCTCATCTCACCGCCGTGGGGCAGGCTGCGCAGACCGGCGGCGCGGGCGGCGCGGAAGGCGTCGCGGATCTCGTCCCGCATCGCGGGACGGTCCTGTTCGATGCCGGCCAGGCCGAAGCCGACGAGGTTGGCGGGCGGGGCCTGGAGAGCGTGGTCGAGGGTGCCCCTGGCGGCGGCCCCACCCCATTCGGCGGGGATGTCGAAGATGTAGCCGACACGCACACCGTGGTCGCGCTGGGCGTTGGCGGCGGCGATGTCGAGCGCCCGGGTGATCTCCTCGACCGGCATGCCCATGCGCTGGTGGGAATACGGCGTGACGGTCAGTTCCACGTATCGCACGTTCTGCACGGCCAGGTCGGCGGCGGCGCCCTCGACCAGGAGGGCCACATCCTCGGGGTCGCGCACGAGGTTGTTGACGGCCTCGTAGACCTCGGCGAAGTGCGGGAAGTCGCGGAAAACGTAGAACTCGCGGAGTTCCTCCTCGTTCTTCGGCACCCGGCTGTCGGGGTGGCGATTGGCGAGGGCGAGTACGGTCCCAGGGGAGGCGGAACCGACCAGGTGAACGTGAAGTTCGACCTTGGGAAGTGCGGCTGCGAAGGAATCGATGGACGTCATGAGGGGACGATAGGACGATTTATCGGTGGATCGGTATGGGGAAGCAGCGAAACTCACATAAGTACGTCAAGTTACGAAATGTACGGCACAGCCCGCGTGAGCTGTGCCGTACTCCGCGGGCTTACTCCGGCAGGATCTCCACCACTCCCCGCGCCCCGTCCACCCGCACCCGGTCCCCCGTCCGCAGCCGGGTGGTCGCGTTCCCGCACCCCACCACGGCGGGAATGCCCAGCTCACGGGCGACGATCGCGGCGTGCGACAGGGGCGCGCCGACGTCGGTGACGACCGCCGCGGCGCGGGGGAACAGCGGTGTCCACCCGATGTTGGTGACGGTCGTGACGAGGATCTCGCCGGGCCGCAGGCTCTCGCCGTCCTCGACGGAGGCGACGACCCGGACCGTGCCCGTCACGACTCCCGCCGCCCCGGGGAAGCCCGCCACCTCGCCTGTGGAGGGCAGTCGCACATCTTCGTGGTAGACGTCCACCCGGCGCTCGGGATCGGCGGCCCACCGGAACGGGTCGAAGCGGCCCTTGACGACCACGGGGTAGGCGGGCAGCGCCCGATAGCGCTCGTAGACGGCGCGGCGGGCGGCGATACGCGCACGGTCCGCCGCGTCGGTCCCGCCGCCGAGCCGGGCGAGGATCTCGTCCACGGTCAGGAAGTAGACGTCCCCCGGCCGCTCGCCGGTGCTCAGCCCGGTCAGCACCCCCGCGCGGACGACGAAGTCCCGCAACACCCAGAAGGTACGGATCACCTCGGACCTGGTCGCCTCCCGCCCGTGCGCGGCGCGGCTCCACCGGGCGGCCTGGCGGCGCAGGCGGCCGACCTGACGCGGATGGTCGCGTTCGAGGCGCCGCCAGGCGGCGGCCCTGGCCCGCCGGCGCTCGGCGAGGAGTTCGTCGGCTCCGGCGACCTCGGCGAGCCCGGCGAGTTGCCGGTCGATCCACGCGGGGTCCTCGGCCGGGCGGGGACGCGACACCTCGAACTCGTTGTCGGACCGGTGTCCGTAGGCACGCGCGTATTCCTCGCGGCTCAGCTCCCCCTTGGCCACCTTGGCGAGGCCGACGACCGGCCCGAGGCTGGCCAGGGTGCCGCCGTCGCCGCGGTTGCCGCTCAGGAGGAGGACGGCGTCGGCCTCGCCTGCGAGGCGCGTCATCTCCCGGTGGGCGGCGCCGAGGGCGTCGCCGTCCCGGCGCGAGCCCGCCTCCAGCATGTGGCAGCTCAGCCGGAAGTAGCCGGCGATCTCACCTTGCCAGAGGGCGGCCAGTCCGGCGGGTGTGGTGGTGGCGGCGACGCGTCCGCGCAGCTCCTCGCACCGGCGGGGCGCTTCGGCGAGATATGCGGGCATCCTCTTGGCGTTGGCGCGCAGGCGGCGGGCGAGCCGTACGGCATTGGGGGCGACCTCGCGGATCAGCTGCCATCGGGACATCTCGATATACGGCAGCTCGACTCCGGGGGGAATCTTGCCGAGCACCTGCTCGATGGTGCTCTGCAGGCGTCCGGCCCCCATGCCAAGGGTTCTGGTGATCGAGGCGGTGACGCTGATGTTCATATAGAAACGTCCGCCGATGATGCCGTACAACCGGTGCCCTGCGAAGCTCGGCATGGACATGACCGTGTTCATGAACATCTGGACCAGAGACCACGTGCACGGCGTCATGACCTCCGGCAGCGCCTCCCCCAGGTTGGTGCTGGTCCACAGGTAGGTGCCGTGCAGGCTCTCGTTCCACTCCCCCTCGTCGGCGGGGCCGGTGACGGGCCTGGCCTGGACGACGGCGAACCGTCCGCCGGCCCGGGTCCACTCCACGTCCATGGCCATGCCGTACAACTTCTCGATGCGCCTGCCGAGTGCGGCGAGCTCCGCCGCCTCCGCCGCGGTGAGCACGGCCCGGGTGCGGAGATCGGCGGGGACGGGCGCCTCGCGGGTGCCGCCGGCGTCGCGGACGGTCATGACCCGCTTGTCGGCGATCGTTGCGGTGACCGCGTCGCCGACGGTGTAGGTGTCGGGGGTGACATGGCCGCCGACGAGGGCCTCGCCGAGGCCCCAGGCCGCATTGATCACGACGTGGTCCCGCGATCCGGTCACGGGGTCGGCGGTGAAGAGCACTCCGGCCGCGTCGGCGTCGACCAGCTCCTGCACGACGACGGCGAGGGCCACGTCGCCGGGGCTTATGCCGTACCGGCCCCGATAGTCGACGGCGCGGGCGTTCCACAGGGAGGCCCAGCAGCGGCGCACGGCGGCGAGCAGCGCGTCGTCCCCGCCGACGTTGAGGAAGCTGTCCTGCTGGCCGGCGAAGGACATGCCGGGGAGGTCCTCGGCGGTGGCGGAGGAGCGCACCGCGACGACGGGCCGCCCGCGTACGGCATAAGCCTCGATGACCGCCTCGGCCACCTCGGCGGGCATCTCACCCGCGGCGAACCGGGCGGCGATCTCCTCTTCACCGCCGTCGGTGGAGATGGCGTTCTTGGCGACGAACGCCCGATATGCGGCTGTCGTCACGTGGAAGCCGCCGGGGACCGGCAGGCCGGCGGCGGCCAGGCGTGCCAGGGAGGCGCCTTTGCCCCCTGCGGCGGCGAGGTCGGCGCGGGGGTCGTCGAGATCCAGCACATAAGGGCCCATCGCACACCTTCCGACTATGGCCCTCGGGGGCCGTCGGGCTTGGGGGCCGTCGGACTCTGGGACCGGAGGCGCCAGGCGGTCTCTCGAAGGTCAAAATTCACTGACTCGTAAAGCTGATGAATAGAGTAAAGCGCCTTGACGGAGGTGGGCAATCGGGTGGCGGAGGCTCTGCGAATTCCGTGGCGGGGTACGCTCCATCGGACGGATATAGCAGGATGTAGGCCCATGAGCGTGCGTGTTCCACTGTCCGACACCTTCGTCAACGGCGACGTCTCCTTCTGGTACCGCGCTGAGGGCATACCCCGCCCCGGCGCCCCCCTCGACGGCGACACGGAGGCCGACGTCGCGATCGTCGGAGCCGGCTACACCGGCCTGTGGACCGCGTACTACCTCGCCAAGGCCCGTCCCGATCTGCGTGTCGTCGTGCTGGAGCGGGAGTTCGCCGGGTATGGCGCGTCGGGGCGCAACGGCGGCTGGCTCACCGGCGACCTCGCCGGCACTCCCGAACGGTTCGCCAGGACCCACGGACCGCTCGCGGCGCGCACCCTGCAGCGGGCCATGTTCGACAGCATCGACGAGGTCGTCGCGGTCGCCGGCGCCGAGGGCATCGACGCCGACATCGTCAAGGGCGGCGTGATGCAGGTCGCCACCAACGCCGCGCAGGACGCCCGGCTGCGCGCCCTGCTCGCCCACGACCGCGCCTGGGGCTGGACCAAGGACGACCTGCGCCTGCTCACCGCCGCCGAACGCGAGTCGCGCATCAGGGTGGCCGGCGCGGTCAACGCGGTCTGGAGCCCCCACTGCGCACGCATCCAGCCGGCCAAGCTCGTGCGCGGGCTGCTGCGGGCCGTGCGCGGCCTCGGGGTGAAGGTCTGTGAGCGCACCCCGGTCACCGAACTCGCCGCGCGCAAGGCGGTCACACCGCGCGGCACGGTGACGGCACGCTATGTGATCAGGGCGACCGAGGGCTTCACCGCCGACCTCAAGCAATATCACCGGGCGTGGTTGCCGATGAACAGCTCGATGATCGTCACCGAGCCGCTGCCCTCCTCGGTGTGGGAGGCGATCGGCTGGAACGGCGACGAGCTGCTGGGCGACCTCGCGCACTACTACATGTACGCCCAGCGCACCGCCGACGACCGCATCGCCTTCGGCGGGCGCGGCAAACCCTACCTGTACGGCTCACGCGTGGACGACCGCGGCCAGACACACAATTGGACGATCAGCGCGTTATGGGAGCTGCTAACCGGGATGTTCCCCGCCGTCGCCGACCACCGCGTCGACCACGCCTGGTCGGGCGTGCTGGGTGTGCCGCGCGACTGGTGCTCGACGGTGCACGTGGACCACGCGTCGGGCATCGGGTGGGCCGGCGGCTACACCGGGCACGGGGTGACGACGGCCAACCTCGCCGGGCGCACGCTACGGGACCTCATCCTGGGCGAGGACACCGAACTCACCGCGCTGCCCTGGGTGGGGCGCAGGGTGCGCGGGTGGGAGCCGGAGCCGCTGCGCTACCTCGGGGTGCATACGATGTACCGGCTTTATCGCATGGCGGACGCCCGCGAGAACGCCGGCCTCCGCCGTACCTCGGCCCTGGCTCGAATCGCCGACACGATCACTGGTAGGTAAGCTGCATGACCGACATTCTGTTCACCGGGGGTGCCGTGTTCACGGCGACCGGTGGTCCCGAGGCCGAGGCCGTGCTGGTGCGCGACGGTGTCATCACCGCCGTCGGCTCGGCCGCCGACGTCGCCCTTCGCGCGGTGCCCGGCTACGAGGTCGTCGACCTGCGGGGCGGCCTTCTCATCCCCGGCGTCACCGACTCGCACATGCATCCCGTGCAGGCCGGCTTGGAACGCGCCAAATGCGACCTGGCCGAGGTGTACGGCCTGCCGGAGTATCTCGACAAGATCTCCGCCTATGCGGCGGCGAACCCCGCCAAGGAGTGGATCGACGGCGGAGGGTGGGACATGACCGCCTTCCCCGGCGGGCTCCCCCACCGCAGCCAGCTCGACTTCCTCGACCGGCCCGCCTACCTCATCCAGCGCGACCACCACGCCGCCTGGGTGAACACCCGCGCCCTCGAACTCGCCGGCATCACCGCCGCCACCCCCGACCCGCCCGACGGCCGCATCGAACGCGACCCCGACGGCACCCCCGGCGGAGTGCTCCACGAAGGCGCGATGGACCTCGTCGGCCTCCTCACCCCGCGCCCCACCGCCGCCGATCTCGACGCCGCGCTGATGGACGCCCAGGGCTATCTGTTCTCCAAGGGCATCACAGGCTGGCAGGACGCCATCGTGGGCTCTTACGCGGGCTCCGACGACCAACTACCCACCTACCTGTCCGCGGCCGCGAGCGGGCGCCTGCGGGCCCGCGTGGTGGGTGCCCTGTGGTGGGACCGCACCCGGGGCTCCGAGCAGATCGACGACCTGCTGGCCCGCCGCGAGTCCGCCAAGGGCCTGGAGCGCTTCAGCGCCACCTCGGTCAAGATCATGCAGGACGGCATCGCGGAGAACTTCACCGCCGCCGTGATCGAGCCCTACTGCCGCTGCGGCGGCACCGGCCTGTCCTACATCGACCCGCAGGCGTTGAAGGGCTACGTCGCCGAACTCGACAGCCACGGCTTCCAGGTGCATTTCCACGCCATCGGCGAGCGCGCGGTGCGCGAGGCCCTCGACAGCTTCGAGGGCACAAACCCCGCCAACCGCCACCATATCGCCCACCTGCAGATCATCGAACCCTCCGATCTCCCCCGCTTCGCCGCCCTCGGGGTGACCGCCAACCTCCAGCCCCTCTGGGCCACCCACCACGCCCAGATGGACGAGCTGACCCTCCCCTACCTCGGCGAGGAACGCTCCGGCTGGCAATACCCCTTCGCCGACCTCGTCGCCCTCGGCACCCGCCTCTGCGCCGGCAGCGACTGGCCCGTCTCCAACGCCGACCCCCTCCAGGGCATGCACGTCGCCGTCAACCGCACCGAACCCCCCGGCTCCCACCACGCCGGCTACCCCACCGCCCAAACCCCGTTCCTCCCCGGCCAGCGCCTCGACCTGGCCACCGTGATGACGGCCTACACGGCGGGCTCGGCCTGGATCAACGACTCCCCCGCGGGCCGCATCAGGATCGGCGCCCCGGCCGACCTGGCCGTCCTCGACCGCAACCCGTTCACCCTGCCCCCGGGGGAGATCTGGTCCACCAAGGTCACCACGACCTTCGTGGACGGGGAGTGCGTTTACTCGGCCTGATCCACCCCTGAGGAGCCGCCCGGTACGGCAGAGGCCCGCTATGCCCTACGGCGGCTTCGCCGCGCTCCAGGCGGGTTCGAACCGGCTCGATTTGAGGGCGGTTCGCTTTGATGGCGGCATCCCGGGGTGGGCCGGGTGCCGCCGCCGAAAGTGCCGCGTCCGGCCAGGATGCCGGTTGACGTGGGCCCCCGAGGGGCCCACGTCGGCCGACTGGGCTTCTGCCGTAAAAAATCCCGGGCTGACTGGCACCTGCGAGCATGCCAAAGGCCCCCGGGGCGGCTCCCCTGAAGTGCGGGGAGACGGAGGGGGCCTCGGTGGTGGGACCGGCCGGGTTGGCCGGGGCTACCAGGGAGAGCGGTTGGCGCGGAGGCGCTCCAGGGCCTCGGCGAGGATGGCCTGGCCGTCCTTGTCGCTGCGACGCTCCTTCACATAGGCGAGGTGCGTCTTGTAAGGCTCGTTGCGCGGAGGCGCGGGCGGGTTGTGCTGGTCCTGGCCGGCTGGGAGGCCGCAACGGGGGCAGTCCCACAGCTCGGGGATGGCGGCGTCGCTGGCGAAACTGGGGTGGGTCTCGTGCAGGTTGGCGCACCAGAACGGGACTCGGACCCTCGGAGCTGCCTCGCCACGCTCGGCCTCGCCCATCGGGCCGGCACCCACACGGCTGCCACGGATCGCGTTGCCACTACCCACGGATTAACTCCTCGCTCGATCGCCCCGCTCGACACGGGGGGAGAATCACTGTCACGCCTCGACGCCCGTCAGGGCTTCAGCAGCAGGCCCAGTGCGATGATGCAGACGAACCAGACCACGCCCGTGATCACGGTGAGCCGGTCGAGGTTGCGCTCGACCACTGAGGACCCGCCGAACGACGACGTGAATCCGCCGCCGAACATGTCCGACAGGCCGCCGCCCTTGCCCTTGTGGAGGAGCACGAGCAGCACCATCAGGAGGCTCGACAGTATGAGGGCGATGGAGATTCCGATAATCACCGTAGACCTGATTCCTCGATTGCGCTGACCCGCGTCCGGGAGCGACACCTGCACGACGTCGTCGGCGAGACGATTCAAACCTGCTCTAAGAGGGTACGGCCTGTTGTCAAGCCGCACCCTCCAAATTTACTCGGTCAGCCCGACTTTTCGCTGAAACGGCAGATCTTAGCGAACTCTCCCGGGTCGAGGCTGGCGCCGCCGACGAGGGCGCCATCGACATCCGGTTGAGCCATGATGCCGGAGATGTTGTCAGACTTAACCGAGCCACCGTAAAGGATACGGACAGCGGCCGCCACTTCACCGTCATACAGCTCGGCGAGTCGCGCCCGCAGTGCCCCGCACACCTCCTGGGCGTCGTCCGGCGTCGCCACCTCGCCGGTGCCGATCGCCCACACCGGCTCATAAGCGAGCACAATGGATGACGCCTGCTCGGCGGTCACCTTGTTGAGCGCGCCGTCGAGCTGGGAGACGCTGTAGGCCACCTGCCCGCCCGCCTGACGCACGGGCAGGCCCTCTCCCACGCACAGGATCGGCGTGAGCGAGTGGCGATAGGCGGCGAGCACCTTGGCGTTGACGACCGGGTCGTCCTCGCCGTGATATTGCCGCCGCTCGGAGTGGCCGATGGTCACGAAAGTGCAGCCCAGCTTGGCGAGCATCGCACCGGAGATCTCCCCGGTGTAGGCGCCGCCGTCGTGCTGCGAGAGGTCCTGCGCGCCGTAGACGATGCGGAGCTTGTCGCCGTCGACGAGCGTCTGCACGCTGCGCAGGTCGGTGTACGGCGGGAGCACCGCGACCTCGGCCCGGTCGAAGTCCTTGTCGTTGAGGGCGAAGGCCAGCTTCTGGACGGTCGCGATGGCCTCAAGGTGGTTGAGGTTCATCTTCCAGTTGCCGGCGATGAGCGGCTTGCGGCTCATGGTGTGCTCAGGCCTCCAAAGCTGCGAGTCCGGGCAGGGTCTTGCCCTCAAGGTATTCCAAGCTGGCCCCGCCACCGGTGGAAATGTGGGAGAAGCCGTCTTCGGGGAGACCGAGCCCGCGGACGGCTGCGGCAGAGTCGCCGCCTCCGACCACCGTGTAGGCCTCGCTCTCGATCAACGCCTCGGCGACCGCCCGGGTTCCCCCGGAGAATGCCTCGAATTCGAAGACGCCCATCGGGCCGTTCCAGAACACCGTGCGCGCGTCGGCGAGCTTGGCGGCGAACAGCTCCCGCGTGCGGGGGCCGATGTCGAGCCCCTGCCGGTCGGCCGGGATCGACGTGGCGTCCACCGCCTCGAAGGCGGCGTCCGAAGCGAACCCCTCGGCGGCGAGCACGTCGACGGGCAGCAGCAGCTCCACGCCGCGCTTGTCGGCCTCCTCAAGGAAGCCGCGCACCGTGTCGAGCTGGTCGGCCTGGAGCAGCGAGCCGCCCACCTCGTGCCCCTGGGCGGCGAGGAAGGTGTAGGCCATGCCGCCGCCGACCAGCAGCCGGTCGACCTTGCCGAGCAGGTTGGCGATCACGCCGAGCTTGTCGGAGACCTTCGCCCCGCCGAGCACCACCGCGTAGGGGCGCTCGGGCTGGTCGGTGAGGCGCTTGAGCACCTCGACCTCGGCGAGCACCAGGCCGCCGGCCGCGCTCGGCAGGATCTTCGGCACGTCGTAGACACTGGCGTGCCTGCGGTGCACGGCGCCGAAGCCGTCGCCGACGTAGAGCTCGGCCAGGGCGGCGAGCCGCCCGGCGAACTCACCTCGCACGGCGTCGTCCTTGGAGTCCTCACCGGCCTCGTAGCGGAGGTTCTCCAGCAGGGCCACCTGGCCGTCGCCGAGGCCCTCGACGGTCTCCTGCGCCGACTTGCCGACGACGTCCTCGGCGAAGGCGACCGGCTGCCCGAGGAGCTCGGACAGGCGCCCGGCGACCGGGCGGAGCGAGAACTCCGGCACCGGCTTGCCCTTGGGACGGCCGAGGTGGGCGCAGACCACCACACGGGCGCCGCGCTCGACGAGGTTCTGGATCGTCGGCAGCGACGCCCGGATGCGGCCGTCGTCGGTGATCGTCCCCCCGTCGAGGGGGACGTTGAGGTCGGCGCGGACGAGCACGCGCCGACCCTTCACGTCGAACGAGTCGATGGTCCGCATCAGAGCTGGGAACCCACCATGACGGTGAGGTCCACGAGGCGGTTGGAGTAGCCCCACTCGTTGTCGTACCAGCCGATGACCTTCACCTGGTTGCCGATCACCTTGGTGAGCCCGGCGTCGAAGATGCAGGAGGCCGGGTCGGTGACGATGTCGGCGGAGACGATGTCGTCCTCGGTGTAGGTCAGGATGCCCTTGAGCGGGCCGTTGGCGGCCGACTTGAGGGCGGCGTTGACCTCTTCGACGGTGGTGTCGCGGCCGACCTCGACGGTGAGGTCGGTGGCCGAGCCCGTGGGGATCGGCACACGCAGCGCGAAGCCGTCCAGCTTGCCCTTCAGCTCGGGCAGGACCAGGCCGATGGCCTTGGCGGCGCCGGTGGAGGTCGGCACGATGTTGAGCGCGGCGGCCCGGGCGCGGCGCAGGTCCTTGTGCGGGGCGTCCTGGAGGTTCTGGTCCTGCGTGTAAGCGTGGACCGTGGTCATCAGGCCCTTCTGGATGCCGAAGGTGTCGTGGATCACCTTCGCCATCGGGGCCAGGCAGTTGGTGGTGCAGGAGGCGTTCGAAATGATCGTGTGCGCCGCCGGGTCATAGAGCTCGTGGTTCACGCCCATGACGATCGTGAGGTCCTCGTTCTTGGCCGGAGCCGAGATGATGACCTTCTTGGCGCCGTTGTCGGCGTGCACGCGGGCCTTGGCGGCGTCGGTGAACAGACCGGTGGACTCGATGACCACGTCCACGCCGAGGTCGCCCCAGGGCAGCTTGGCGGGGTCGCGCTCGGCGAAGGTCTTGATGGCCTTGCCGTCCACGATGATCTCGTCCACCGTGGCCTTGACCTCATAGGGGAGGCGGCCGAGGATGCTGTCGTACTTCAGCAGGTGGGCGAGCGTGGCGTTGTCGGTCAGGTCGTTGACCGCAACGATCTCGATGTCCTTGCCGCTGGCGGCGACCGCACGCCAGAAGTTGCGGCCGATGCGGCCGAATCCGTTCACGCCTACGCGGATGCTCACGGATAGATCTCCTCGTCGAATGTGCCGGAACCAGCCCGGCGACGTGGCGGGTTTAACCTCAACAATGAACCTTATCGGACCCAAATTGGTTTAGACCACGCGGTGCCCCAAGCTCGAAATCCGCCGTTCCATCGGCATCTCAGGCCAGATTCACCACGTCGGCACCACCACCGTAACCGTGCCTCCGGCCGCCCCTTCGCCCCACCTGGCCTGGCCCGGCGGCGGCGCCCCGCATGGGGGCGCGCACACCACCGGAACCGACCGGAACACGGGCCGGATCGGCGCACATGGAAGTGCCCCACTCCAGACAACCCGGTGGCGAACCGCAGGTCAAACGCACCCGACCACTTTGGGAGCGCGCCCACGCGCGGCGCGCGGAAGGCCGGCCGGGCTCCCGCCGTACGGCACGAGCCCGGTGGGCCGGGTGGCTCAGGGTGCCAGCATGTCGACGGTGAGGTTGGCCTCGGTGTTGGGCACACCGATCTCCACCGCCCGCTTGTCGGCCATCGCGAGCAGCCGGCGGATGCGGCCGGCGATCGCGTCCTTGGTGAGCGGGGGGTCGGCGATCTGGCCGAGCTCCTCCAGGGACGCCTGCTTGTGCTCGACGCGCAGGCGGCCCGCGACCACGAGGTGCTCGGGGGCGTCGTCGCCGAGGATCTCCAGGGCCCGCTGCACCCGCGCGCCCGCCGCGACCGCGGCTCTGGCGGAGCGGCGCAGGTTGGCGTCGTCGAAGTTGGCGAGGCGGTTGGCCGTGGCGCGCACCTCGCGCCGCATGCGGCGCTCCTCCCACGCGAGCACGCTGTCGTGCGCGCCGAGGCGGGTGAGCAGGGCGCTGATGGCGTCACCGTCTCGGACCACGACCCGGTCGACGCCTCTGACCTCGCGGGCCTTGGCGTGGATCTTGAGCCGGCGGGCGGAGCCCACGAGGGCGAGAGCCGCCTCCGGTCCGGGACAGGTCACCTCAAGAGACATGGAGCGGCCTGGCTCGGTGAGCGAGCCGTGGGCCAGAAACGCGCCGCGCCAGGCCGCCTCCGCGTCGCAGGTGGCCCCCGAGACCACCTGTCGCGGCAGGCCGCGCACCGGCCGGCCGTGGTTGTCGATCAGGCCGGTCTGGCGGGCCAGTGCCTCACCGTCGCGGTAGACCCTCACCACATATCGCGAGCCCTTGCGCAATCCGGCGGGTGCGAGCACAAGCACCTCGGCCTTGTGCCCGAACACCTCGCCCACGTCTCTGATCAGGCGCCGCGCTGTGGCGTTGGTGTCGAGCTCCGCCTCGATCACGATGCGCCCGCCCACCAGATGCAGCCCGCTCGCGAAGCGCAGCAGCGTCGACACCTCCGCCTTGCGGCAGCAAGGCTTCAGGACCGGCAGTCGGCTCAGCTCGTCCTTCACCACACCCGTCATCGCCATGTGCGTTAGTCCTCCCCCATAAAGACCCGGCTCTCGCAAGTCTCTCGCACCCTGGAGCGCCTCCGACCAGCTTCAACGCTTCTCATGGAAAATCTCGGAAAGGACGGAGGCAAGACGTCGTGGGTCATGCCTCGGGGAGCCGTCCGAGGTCGCGACGGAGGCCGTGACGAGCCGTGCGCCCATGGCGACGACGGCTTTCTCCAGCTCTTCGCGCTGGCCGTCGACGCCGGTGTCGGCAAGCACGACATCCACCGCGAAGGACGGCGCGTGGGCACGGAGGACCTCCAAATGCTTTTGCGGCGAGAACCCGTCGGTCTCACCCGGCTGGGGGGCCAGATTGAGCGCGACGACGCGCCGCGCCGAGGTGCGGTGCATGGCGTCGGCCAGCTCGGGGACCTTGAGGTGGGGCAGCACGCTCGTGAACCACGAGCCCGGCCCTAGAACGATCCAGTCGGCGTCGAGGACAGCCCGCACGGCCTCGGGGCAGGCGGGAGGGTCGGGCGGCACCAGGGAGATGGCCTGGACCCGGCCGGGCGTGAGCGCGCAGGCCACCTGGCCGCGCACGGTGCTCACCTCGCCGTCGAGCTCGACCTCGGCGACGAGGTCGAGCGGCACCGACGCCATGGGCAGCACACGCCCGTGGGCGCCGAGCAGGCGGCCCACCCAGTCGAGCCCGGCCACGGTGTCGCCGAGCAGCTCCCAGAGGGCCACGATGAGCAGGTTGCCCACGGCGTGCCCGGACAGGTCGCCCTCGCCGCGGAAGCGGTGCTGGACGACCTGGCTCCAGGTGCGGCCCCACGTGTCGTCGCCGCACAGCGCGGCCAGCGCCATGCGGAGGTCGCCGGGCGGGACGACACCGTAGTCGCCCCGCAGACGGCCGCTGGAGCCGCCGTCGTCGGCGACCGTGACGACCGCGGTGAGCTCGGAGGTGACCCTGCGCAGGGCCGACAGGGAGGCGTAGAGCCCGTGCCCGCCGCCGAAGGCGACGACTCTCGGGCCGGGCTCGTCGGCTTCCTCAGGCACGTCGGCGCTCACTCGCGGCCCACATCGCGATGGCTCACCTGCACTTCCATTCCCCGATCGCGCAATCGGGCACCGATCTGCTCGGACATGGCGACGCTGCGGTGCTTGCCGCCGGTGCAGCCGACGGCGAGCGTGACGTAGCTTTTGCCCTCGCGGGCATAGCCGCCGGCGACGACGCCGAGGACCTCCTCATAGGCGTCAAGGAACTCCTTGGCCCCGGGCTGGCCGAGGACATAGTCGCGCACGGGGGCGGACAGGCCGTTCATCGGGCGCAGGTCGGGCACCCAGTGAGGATTGGGCAGGAACCTGCAGTCGACCACCAGATCGGCATCGACGGGCAGGCCGTATTTGTAGCCGAAGGACACCACGTTGACCCGCAGCCCCGGACGGTCCTCACCGCCGAAGAACGCGACGATCTTGCCCCGCAGCTCGTGCACGTTGAGGCCGGAGGTGTCGATCACCAGGTCGGCGTTGGCCCGCACCTCGCGCAGGATGCCGCGCTCCCTGGCGATGCCGTCCACTAGGCGGCCGTCGCCCTGGAGGGGGTGGGGGCGGCGGACGTTCTCGAACCGGCGCACGAGCTCCTCGTCGCTCGCCTCCAGGAACGCCACACGCACGGCGACGCCGCGCATGTCGAGCTCCCCGATGGCTGCGTTGAGGTCGGTGGTGAATGCCAGGCTGCGCACGTCGACCACCGCGGCCACCTTGTCGGCGGCCAGTTTGACCCGGCCCGCCTCCTCGGCCATGGCGAACAGCAGCCCCGGCGGCAGGTTGTCGATCACGAACCAGCCGAGATCCTCCAGCGCCTTGGCCGCGGTGCTCCGGCCCGCTCCGGACATGCCGGTGACGATGACGAAGGCCGGCTGCCTGTCGTCATCCGCGCTTGTCGTGCTCATGGGGTCTCCCCCTCTCCCTTCAACGCCGTCACGATCAACTCGGCCGTGGCGGGCCCGATGCCGGGGATCTCGCAGATCTCGGCCGCGGAGGCCTCGCGAAGCCGCTTGACCGACCCGAAATGCTTAAGCAGTGCCTGTCTACGCGCAGGGCCGAGTCCCTGGACGCCGTCGAGCGCGCTTTGCTTGACAGCTTTTTCGCGCTTGCCCCGATGGTAGGCGATCGCGAAGCGATGGGCCTCGTCTCTGACGCGCTGAAGCAGATAGAGTCCCTCGCCCGCTCTGGGCAGGATCACCGGGTGGTCCTGGCCGGCGGGCCAGACCTCCTCCAGGCGCTTGGCCAGGCCGCAGACCGCGACGTCGTCGACGCCGAGCTCGTCGAGGGCGCGCTGGGCCGCCGCGGCCTGGGCCGGGCCGCCGTCCACCACGACGAGGTTGGGGGGATAGGCGAACTTCCGCGGCTTGCCGGTCTCAGGGTCGAGGCCCGCCTCGGCGCCGGGCTCGGGTGCCAGCTCGCCGGTCGCGCTGCGCTCCTCCAGATAGCGCTTGAACCGCCGCGAGATCACCTCGTGGATGGAGGCGACGTCGCCCCGCCCGGACATGCCCCTGATGGAGAACCGGCGATATTCGCTCTTGCGCTCCAGGCCGTCCTCGAACACGACCATGGACGCCACGACGTCCTCCCCCTGCAGGTGGGACACGTCGTAGCACTCGATGCGCAGCGGCGCCTGGTCGAGCTCCAGCGCGTCGGCGATCTCCTGCAAAGCCCGGCTTCGCGCGGTGAGGTCGCCCGCCCGGCGCAGCTTGTGGCGCGCCATGGCCTCCTTGGCGTTGCGCTCGACGGTCTCCATCAGCGCCCGCTTGTCGCCGCGCCTCGGCACCCTGACCTCGACCCTGGCGCCCCGCTGCTCCGACAGCAGCTCGGCGACGGCGTCGGTGTCGGGCGGGATCGCGGGCACCAGCACCTCGCGGGGGATGGCCTCCGGCGCGGCCTCGCCGTACATCTGCAGGAGGAAGTGCTCGACCAGCTCGCCGGTGGTGACCTCCTCGACCTTGTCTACCACCCAGCCGCGCTGGCCCCGGATGCGCCCGCCGCGGACGTAGAACACCTGGACGGCGGCCTCAAGCTGGTCCTCGACCATGGCGACCACGTCGGCGTCGGTGCCCTCGCCGAGGACGACGGCCTGCTTTTCCAGGGCGCGGCGCAGCGCGTGCACGTCGTCGCGGAGCCGCGCGGCCCGCTCGTATTCCTCGACGGCGGCGGCCTCGCCCATCTCGCGCTCAAGGCGCTTGATGAACCGGCCGGTGTTGCCCGCCATGAAGTCGCAGAAGTCCTCGGCGAGGGCGCGGTGCTCGGCCTCGGTGACCCGGCCGACGCAGGGGGCCGAGCACTTGTCGATGTAGCCGAGCAGGCAGGGGCGCCCGATCTGGCCGGCCCGCTTGAAGACCCCGGCCGAGCAGGTGCGCACGGGGAAGACGCGCAGCAGCAGGTCGACGGTCTCGCGGATCGCCCAGGCGTGCGAGTAAGGCCCGAAATAGCGGGTGCCCTTGCGCTTGGCGCCGCGCAGCACCTGCACCCGGGGGAACGTCTCGCCCATCGTGACCGCGAGATAGGGATAGGACTTGTCGTCGCGATATTTGACGTTGAAGCGGGGGTCGAACTCCTTGATCCAGGAGTATTCGAGCTGGAGCGCCTCCACCTCAGTGGTGACGACGGTCCAGTCGACCGAGGCGGCGGTCGTGAGCATGGTCTGCGTGCGGGGGTGCAGCCCGGCGAAGTCGTTGAAATAGGAGCTCAGGCGCTGGCGCAGGCTCTTGGCCTTGCCGACGTAGATCACCCGGCCGTGGGGGTCTGTGAACCGGTAGACCCCGGGGGACTCGGGAATCGCGCCCGGTCGGGGCCGGAAACTGAGCGGAGTGCCCGTCGATCTCGCCACACCCCAGAGCCTATCGGCCCCCACCGACGCTTCGCGGGCCTCGCCCGCCGGACGCCGATCAGGCGGGGTCGGCCGTCTCCGGCGGCGCCGCGCGGTGCCGCACCTGGAGTTCGAGGTCGCCGGTCAACGTCACGTCGGCCTGCACGAGGTCGCCTTCCCGGACCTCCCCGGTGATCACGAGGTTGGAGAGGCGGTTGTCGAGTTCGCGCTGGATGGTACGGCGAAGCGGTCTTGCCCCATATTCCGGTTTGTAGCCTCTCTGCGCCAGCCAGTCGACGGCGTTCTCTGTCACCTCCAGCTCGACGCCCTGGGCGCGCAGCCGCCGCCGGGTGTGTTCGAGGAGCAGGTTGGTGATCTCCCTGACCTGCCGCCGTTCAAGGCGGCGGAAGACGACGATCTCGTCGACGTGGTTGACGAACTCCGGCTTGAGCCTGTCCTCCAGCAGGTGCATGAGGTCCTCGCGCAGGTCGGCCGTGTCGCCCTCGTAGTCGAGGATCAGCGAGGCGCCGAGGTTGCCGCTCATGATCACGAGAGTGTTGGTGAAGTCGACGGTGCGGCCCTGCCCGTCGGTCAGGCGCCCCTCCTCGAGCACCTGCAGCAGGATGTTCATGACATCGGGGTGGGCCTTCTCGATCCGCTCGAGGAGGACGACGGTGTGCGGGCGCCGCCGTACGGCCTCGGTGAGCCGGCCGGCCTCCTCGCGTCCCGCACGGCCCGGCGGAGCGCCGATCAGCCTGCCGACCGTGCGTCTCTCCTGGAATTCCGCCATGTCGACGCGCACGATGTGGTCCTCGCCGCCGAACAGGGCCTCGGCCAGCGACCGCGCCAGCTCGGTCTTGCCGACGCCGGCCGGTCCGAGGAACATGAAGCCCCCGATGGGGCGGCCGGGGTCGGCGAGCCCGGTCCGCGCCCGGCGCACGGCTTCCGCCACGGCGCCGACCGCCTCCTCCTGGCCGACGACCCGGCGGTGCAGATGCTCCTCCAGCCTCACCAGCCGCTCGCGTTCCTCCTCGGTGAGCCGGCTCGCGGGGATGCCGGTGCGGCGGGACACGACCTCGGCGATGTCCGTCGCGGTCACCAGGGGCACGTCGTCGCGGCCGCGCCTTGCGGCCTCCAGTTCGGGGCGCAGGCGGTCGATCTCCACGCGCAGCTCCTGGGCCCGGTCGTATTCCTCGCCGCGCACCGCCTGGTCCTTCTCGCGGTGCAGCTCGGCGAGGCGCTCCTCCAGCTCCCTGGCGTCCGCGGCGGGCGTGAGCACACGCAGCCGCACCCGGGCGGACGCCTGGTCGACCAGATCGATGGCCTTGTCGGGAAGCCACCGGTCGGCGACGTAGCGGTCGGACAGGTTCGCGGCGGCCGACAGCGCGTCGTCGGTGAGGCGTACCTGGTGGTGGGCCTCGTAGCGGTCACGCAGGCCCGCCAGGATCGCGATCGTGTCCCCGACACCGGGCTCAGGCACGAGGATCGGCTGGAGGCGGCGCTCCAGCACGGCGTCCCGCTCCACGTGCTTGCGATATTCGTCGACGGTGGTCGCGCCGACCACGTGCAGGTCGCCGCGGGCCAGGGCGGGTTTGAGCATGTCGCCGGCGTCTATGCCGCCCTCGGCGGCGCCGACGCCCACCACGGTGTGCAGTTCGTCGACGAAGACCACCAGCTCGTCGCCGTGGGCGGCGATCTCGTCGATCACGGCCTTCATGCGTTCCTCGAACTCCCCGCGATATCTCGATCCGGCGATCAGGCCGGACAGGTCGAGCGCGACGACCCTCTTGTTCTTCAGGGTGTCGGGCACCGCGCCGTTGACGATGCGCTGGGCGATGCCCTCGACGATCGCGGTCTTGCCCACGCCGGGTTCGCCGATCAGGACCGGGTTGTTCTTGCGCCGCCGGGACAGGACCTCGATGGACTGCTCGATCTCGTCCTCGCGCCCGACCACCGGGTCGAGCCTGCCTTCGCGGGCCTCCTCGGTGAGGTCGCGGCTGTAGCGGTCGAGGGCGGGGGTCAGCGACTCGGCCCCGCCCGGCGGGCGGCGGTGAGCGATCGGCTCCGCGGCGATCACGGCCTCCTGGAGTTCGTTGGCGGAGACGCCGGAGGTGGTCAGCAGGCGCGCCGCCGCCGAGCCGGGGTTGGCGGCGAGGGCGATCAGGAGGTGTTCGGGGCCGATGTAGGTGGCGCCCAGGGCGCGCGACAGGCGCTGGGCGTCCAGGAAGACGCGTTTGGCCGACGGGGTGAGGGTGGCCGGGGGCTCGCCCGCGGCTCCGGTCGCGGGGCGGGCTGCGTCGATGCGGGCGCGGATCTCGGCGGGGTCGGCGCCGGCCTGGGTGAGCAGGGGCCCAGTCGACTCGGCGCCCGCCACGGCGTGGAGGAGGTCGAGTTCGTCGAGATCGGCGGCGCCGCGCGCGGCGGCGTGGCCGATCGCGCCGACGAGCAGCTCACGGGCGGGGCCGGTCAGGAGCCGGCCGATGTCGACCCGCTGCACGCTCGGGCGGGACGGCGGCCAGGAGTCCCCGCCGCCGAACAGGCGCCCGGTCAGCGTCTCGAATCCGCGGAACGGGTCGTCCCCGAAGTACGACCCGAATGGCGACGTCGTCAAGGCAACCCCCCGGCCGGCCGTTCACAGCCCTCAATGACGACTTTGCCGCACTTCGTCCGCGAAAAACCCCCAAAGGTGGCCAAAAACCACAAACACCCCAGAGTGGGCCCACTCCTCTCTGGGGTGCGTTCGGCCGGCCTCTAGATCGGAGGCATCACCTCTAGATCGGAGGCATCACCTCTAGATCGGAGGCAATACTTCAGATCTCAGACGAGGAGGATCGACTCGCCGTCGACCTTGATCTCCCGGACCGGGAGCGGCTTCTTCGCCGGGCCGTTCACCACCGAACCGTCGGCGATGTTGAACTTCGCGCCGTGGCAGGGGCAGTTGATCGTGTCGGCGACGCTGGCCACCGTGCAGCCCTGATGGGTGCAGGAGGCGCTGAACGCCTTGAACTCACCCGGCGTCGGCTGTGTGACCACGACCTTCTCCCCCGCGAAGATCTTGCCTCCGCCCTCGGGGATGTCGGCGGTCTTGGCCAGGGCCGCCCGGCCCGCGCCGGCACCCGCTCCCGCGCCCGCCTCGGCTCCCTGCGCCGGCGGCGGGGACGCCTGGGCCGTCGTCTCCTGCGAGCCGCCCCCACAGGCGGTGAGGAGCAGCGTGATCCCGGCGCCCCCGGCGCCCGTCATCACCGCGCGGCGTGTCGTCTCAGTCATGGGCCCACTTTCTAGGTTCGTCATATCTCGGGGTACGTGCACGGACCGCACGCGCGTTCAGCATGCCGCAGAAAAAGTGTGGCCGGTGTGAAGAAAAGGACCCATAGAGGGGGTTTGCCCCTCTATGGGTCCGCTGCATGACTCTAGCTTCCGAGGATCTTGCGCAGGAAGCGCCCTGTGTGGCTCGCCTCCACCAGCGCGACCTCCTCCGGAGTGCCGGTCGCGAGAACGGTGCCGCCGCGCGAGCCGCCCTCCGGGCCCATGTCGACAATCCAGTCGGCCGTCTTGATCACATCGAGGTTGTGCTCGATGACGATCACGGTGTTGCCGCCGTCGACCAGCCGCCCGAGCACGCCGAGCAGCCGCCTGATGTCCTCGAAGTGCAGACCTGTCGTCGGCTCGTCGAGCACATAGACCGTGCGCCCGGTGGAGCGGCGCTGAAGCTCCGAGGCGAGCTTGACCCGCTGCGCCTCGCCGCCCGACAACGTCGTGGCGGGCTGACCCAGCCGGACGTAGCCGAGGCCGACGTCGTTGAGCGTCTGCAGGTGGCGGCGGATCGCCGGGATGGCCTCGAAGAAGCCGAGGGCCTCCTCGATCGGCATGTCGAGGACCTCGGAGATCGTCTTGCCCTTGTAGTGCACCTCCAGCGTCTCGCGGTTGTAGCGGGCGCCGTGGCACACCTCACACGGGACGTAGACGTCGGGCAGGAAGTTCATCTCGATCTTGATGGTGCCGTCGCCCGCGCACGCCTCGCAGCGGCCGCCCTTGACGTTGAAGCTGAACCGCCCGGGCAGATAGCCCCTGACCTTGGCCTCGGTCGTCTGCGCGAAAAGCTTGCGCACGTTGTCGAACACGCCGGTATAGGTCGCCGGGTTGGACCTCGGGGTGCGGCCGATCGGCGACTGGTCGACGTGGACGACCTTGTCGACGTGGTCCATGCCGTTGATGCGGGAATGGCGGCCCGGCACCGCCCGCGCGCCGTGCAGCTCCTTGGCGAGCGCGGTGTAGAGGATGTCGTTGACCAGCGTCGACTTGCCCGACCCCGACACCCCCGTGACTGCGGTGAACACACTGAGCGGGAACTCGACGTCCACGCCCTTCAGGTTGTGCTCACGTGCGCCCTTGACCACGAGCTGGCGCTTCTTGTCGCGCGGCCGTCTGAGCGGGGGGATCTCGATGGATTTGCGACCCGAGAGGTAAGCCCCCGTGAGGGAGTCCTCGCTTTCCAGCAGCTCCGACACCGTCCCCGACACGACCACCTGGCCGCCGTGCTCGCCCGCGCCCGGCCCGATGTCGACCACCCAGTCGGCCGCGGCGATCGTGTCCTCGTCGTGCTCGACCACGATCAGCGTGTTGCCCATGTCGCGCAGGCGGATCAAGGTCTCAAGCAGGCGGTGGTTGTCGCGCTGGTGCAACCCGATGGACGGCTCGTCGAGCACGTAGAGCACCCCGACCAGGCCGGAGCCGATCTGCGTCGCAAGGCGGATGCGCTGCGCCTCGCCACCGGCGAGGGTGCCCGCCGCGCGGTCCATCGTGAGGTAGTCGAGTCCCACGTCGAGCAGGAACCCGAGCCGCGCGTTGATCTCCTTGACCACGCGCTCGGCGATCTGCATGTCGCGGTCGGAGAGCGCCAGAGCGCCCAGGAACTCCGCGCACTCGCCGATGGACATGGCGGAGACCGCGGCGATCGACCGGTCGGCGACCGTCACGGCCAGCGAGACCGGCTTGAGCCGCGCGCCCTTGCAGGAGGCACAGGGAATCTCCCGCATGAACCCCTCGAAGCGCTCGCGCATCGCGTCGCTCTCGGACTCGGCGTGCCGGCGCCGCACCCACGGGATCACACCGTCGAAGTTGGTGTAATAGGCCCGCTGCCGGCCGAACCTGTTGCTGTAGCGCACGTGGACCTGCTCGTTGTGGCCGTGCAGCAGGGCCTTCTGCGCCTTCTTCGTGAGCTTCTCCCACGGAGTGTCGAGCGTGAACCCGAGCGCGAGGCCGAGCGCCTCGACGAGCCGCAGGAAATAGTCGCTCGTGTGGCCGTTGGCCCACGGGGAGATGGCGCCGTCGCCCAGCGTGCGCTCGGGGTCGGGCACGAGCAGGTCGGGGTCGACCTCCATGCGCGTGCCGAGGCCGGTGCAGTCGGGGCAGGCGCCGAACGGCGAGTTGAAGGAGAACGACCGCGGCTCAAGCTCCTCGAACGACAGGTCGTCATAAGGGCAGTAGAGGTGCTCGGAGTAGAACCTCTCGCGCCCCGGGTCGTCCTCGGGCAGGTCGACGAACTCCAGCGTGATCGTGCCGCCGGAGAGCCGAAGCGCCGTCTCCACCGAGTCGGTCAGCCGCCGGCGGGCGCCGTCCTTGACCGAGAGGCGGTCGACGATCACCTCGATGTCGTGCTTCTCGTATTTCTTGAGCGTCGGCGGCTCCTCCAGCCGCACGACCGCCCCGTCGACCCTGGCCCGCGCGAACCCCTTGGTCTGGAGCTCGCGGAACAGCTCCGCGTATTCCCCCTTGCGGCCCCGCACCACCGGCGCCAGCACCTGGAACCTCGTGCCCTCGTCGAGCTCCATCACCCGGTCGACGATCTGCTGCGGCGTCTGCCGCGCGATCGGCCGCGCGCACTCGGGACAGTGCGGCTTGCCGATGCGGGCCCAGAGCAGCCGCAGATAGTCGTAGACCTCGGTGATCGTGCCCACCGTCGAGCGGGGGTTGCGGCTGGTCGCCTTCTGATCGATCGAGACGGCCGGCGACAGACCCTCGATGAAGTCGACATCGGGCTTGTCCATCTGCCCGAGGAACTGCCGGGCATAGGCCGACAGCGACTCGACATAGCGCCGCTGTCCCTCCGCGAAGATCGTGTCGAAGGCCAGGCTCGACTTGCCCGACCCCGACAGCCCGGTGAAGACGATCAGGGCGTCGCGCGGCAGGTCGAGCGAGACGTCTTTGAGGTTGTGTTCGCGCGCACCACGCACGATGAGGCGGTCAGCCACGGCGGTCCCGATATCCCAAGAGGTCAGATGGTCAAAGATGCTGCACCGGCAGACTAGTGAGGGGGACTGACAATTTTCGGGGGCCCGTCCCGGGATCCCCGATGTCCCCCTCAGACTACGTCCACCGGACCAAAGGTCGCCCGCCGCACGAGTCTATGCGGTGTACGGCACCGCACAGGCGGCCTTTGATCAGGCCCAACGGCCAGGATGAAGTTCATCCCGCAATGCCCGGCCGGTCGGCCGCACCCGTGGCGGCTGTGGCCCTAGGGTGATACGGGAAATCGATCCGACCCTGATCTCGCCCTCTGAGGAGTGTTCCGTGACCTACACCGGCGACGTGACGGTGGGTGGCCCCGCCGACGTCCGCGAGCTTGCCGGACTCACCATCTCCAAGCTCGCCGTGGGCCCCTTCGACAACAACGCCTACCTGCTGCGCTGCCGGGCCACGGACGACGGCCTGCTGATCGACGCCGCCGCCGAGGCCGACCGGCTCCTCGAACTGATCGGTGACGACTCGATCGGCGCGGTCGTCACCACCCACCGCCACCACGACCACTGGGGCGCCCTCTCCGAGGTCGCGACCGAGACCGGCGCCGCCGTGATCGCCCACTCCCTCGACGCCCCCGAGATCCCCGTGGGCACCGACCTCCTGGTGGAGCACGGCGGCCGGGTGCGCGTGGGCCAGGCCACCCTTGAGGTGATCCACCTGCGCGGCCACACCCCCGGCTCGATCGCCCTGCTTTACGACGCCGGCGACGAGGGTTTCCACCTGTTCACCGGCGACTCCCTGTTCCCCGGCGGCGTCGGCAACACCGAGAAGGACCCCGCACGCTTCACCAGCCTCTTCAACGACGTCTCGGAACGCGTCTTCGACCGCCTCCCCGACAACACGTGGGTCTACCCCGGCCACGGCAAGGACACCACCCTCGGCGCCGAGCGCCCCCACCTCCCCGAATGGCGCGCCCGCGGCTGGTAACCGTCTCCTGTAGGGGCCGGACGACCACCTCGAACGGCCCCTGCACAAGACCTGGCACCCCTCGGACCGCCCTTTCACGAGAACCGGGCCGGTCCCGTCCCTATCCACGACCGAAGCGGCGGCTACGGACCGTAGTCGGGTGGGTGGTCATGTTCCCGGCTTCGCCGTACCGGCGTGGGAGGTGTGGCTTGCCGGGAACATGAGCGGTTCTCCGTCATCGCCGCTTCTCAAGTGGAGTCAGGGATCTCGGCTGTGCGCAAGTGTGGACAACCATCAAATTCGCCCCTCGATCATCGGCGCGAGGATCAAGGTTCAATCCTCGTGCCCTCGGTTACGATGCGAAATCACCGGACGTCCCGCGCCAACGAGAGGCATGCAATGGACCTGTACGACGCACTGGCCGACAAAGCGGTGGGCGGGGAACCGCTGACCCGCGAGGAGGCCCTTGCCGTGCTTGCCACACCTGAGGATGACCTGCTCGACATGATCGCCGCCGGGTTCCGCGTGCGGAGGCACTTCTTCGGCCGGCGGGTCAAGCTCAACTTCCTGGTCAACCTCAAGAGCGGGCTGTGCCCGGAGGACTGCAGCTACTGTTCGCAGCGGCTTGGTTCCAAGGCCGAGGTTTTGAAATACACCTGGTTGAAGCCCGAGGAGGCGACCTCCACGGCGGGGGTGGGCATCGCGGCCGGGGCGAGCCGAGTGTGCCTGGTGGCCAGTGGACGGGGGCCGACGGACCGCGACGTGGACCGGGTGTCCACCACGATCTCGGAGATCAAAAAGAGCCACCCCGACGTCGAAGTGTGCGCCTGCCTCGGTCTGCTGTCCGACGGGCAGGCCGACCGGCTGTGCCAGGCCGGGGCGGACGCCTACAACCACAACCTCAACACCTCCGACGCGACATACGCCTCGATCTGCAGCACCCACACCTATGACGACCGGGTGGACACCGTCGAGCGGGTCAAGCACGCGGGCCTGTCCCCCTGCTCCGGGCTCATCGCGGGCATGGGTGAGAGCGACGACGACCTGGTCGACGTGGTCTTCGCACTTCGTGAGCTGGCCCCCGACTCGATCCCGGTCAACTTCCTGATCCCGTTCAAGGGCACGCCTCTGGCGCGAGAGTGGAACCTGACGCCGCAACGCTGCCTGCGGATCCTGGCGATGGTGCGCTTTGTCTGCCCGGGTGCGGAGTTGCGCATCGGCGGGGGGCGCGAGATCCACCTGCGCGGCATGCAGTCCCTCGCGCTGCACCTGGCCAACTCGATCTTCCTCGGCGACTATCTCACCAGCGAGGGTCAGGCCGGGCAGGACGACCTGCAGATGATCCGCGACGCCGGCTTCACCGTCGAGGGGGCCGACCCCGAGCAGGCGCCCGACACCCACCACGACCTGGTGAAGGTGCGCAAGCGCGGCGCGGGCACCACCGAGGTCGCCAACGCCTGACCACTCAAAGCAGCCGGAAACGGCAATGGCCCGGTCCACACGGACCGGGCCACATGAAGCCACATCACCAACAAGCAGGTCAATGCACCTGCATGCCGTCCTTCCGCTCCTTGCGCTGCTCCCGCTTGAACATCAGGACCCGCAGCGGAATCGCGGTGACCAGGGCGATCTGCATGCTCGCCCCCACCTTGATCAGGGTGTCGCCGCCCTCGGGCCACGCCGCCCACACCGTGAGGCAGGCCACGTTGATCATGATCCACGCCAGCACGACGGCGGCGAGCTGCCCCTTCGGCTTGGGATATTCCACCCGGCTCACCATCAGCCACGCCACCGCGAACACGGCCACGATCGTGATGTAGGACGGCTGGAACAGCAGCACGATCGAGACGATCGTCATGGCGCCCATGGGAATGGGCAGGCCCATGAAATCGCCGCTCTTGGTTTTGACGCAGGCGAAGCGCGCAAGCCGTACGACTCCCGCGAGCAGCACCGATCCGGCGGCCATCAGCACCAGCCACAGCGGCAGTCTGCCCGAGAAACCCGCCCAGAACACGATCATGATCGCGGGCGCGAAGCCGAAGCTGATCACGTCGGCGAGGTTGTCGAGCTCGGCCCCCATGGCCGACGCCCTGAACCTGCGAGCCACCAGGCCGTCGAACAGGTCGCAGGTCGCGCCGATCAGCAGCAGCACGACCGCGGTGGCGAAGTAACGGGGCTCGGGAACGAACCGGTGCTCCACCTGGAGCTGGGCGATCGCCGACCAGACGAGCACACAGACCGACAGGAACCCGCACAGCGCGTTGCCCAGCGACAGGGAGTCTGCCGCCGACAGGCGGAACGCCTTTCCAACAGGCCCCCGAGGCTCTTCCTCCACCTCGTCGACGGGCCAGCTCGTCGCGTCAGCCGCGGTCAAGTCGCGTCACCCCCGCCACGGTCTTCTGCCCGACCGAGACGGCGGGCATCATGCCCTCGGGCAGGTAGATGTCCACCCGGGAGCCAAAGCGGATCAATCCAATGCGCTCGCCCCGGGCGACCTTGGCGCCCGGAGCGAGGTAAGGCACGATCCTGCGGGCCACAGCGCCCGCGATCTGCACCACTTCAAGGTCGCCGATCGCCGTGTCGAAGCGCCACACGACCCGCTCGTTCTTGTCACTGTCCTTGTTGAAGGCGGGCACGAACCCGCCCGGGACATGCTCCACCGAGGTGACGGTGCCCTCCAAGGGCGCCCGGTTGACATGCACGTTGAGCGGGCTCATGAAGATCGCCACACGAGTGCGCCCGTCCGGCCAGGGGTCGATGCTCTGCACCGTGCCATCGGCCGGCGACAGGACACGCCCCTGTCCGGGCTCACGCTCGGGATCGCGGAAGAACCAGAGCATGGCCCCGGTGAGGGCGGTCAGCGGCGCCGCCGCGAACGCCCAGCGCCGGTCGCGACGAACGAGCGCCGAGGTGACCGCCGCCGCCGCGACGGTGGGGAACAGCCACGGGGAGACGCCACGGGCCAGGCCCATGCGGCCTGAGGTGGTGCTTGCTGAATCGTGGGACACGGACAACCTTTGGTGATGGCTACGGGCTATTGCTATACGTTTTGCCGCCTTGGTGAGGGATGCTACCCATCCTTCACCAAGGCTTAGCACAACTAGACAAGCAAAGCGCCTCAGCCACGGGTTCCGCTAGCCCTGCCGCACATCGGCGGGTGCGGAGGTCTCCTTGCTCTTGCGGTTGTCACGACGGGACTTCATCAGGCTCGCCACGGTGGTGATCACCATGGTGCCGCCGATGACCGAGAGGGAAACCACGATCGGAACCTCGGGAGCCCAATGCACGCCGCTGCTGTGGAGCGCTTCGAGGATCAGCTTAACCCCGATGAAGCCGAGGATGAACGCAAGTCCGTAGGAGAGGTAGACCAGCCGCTGGAGCAGACCACCCAGGAGGAAGTAGAGCTGACGCAGTCCCATCAGGGCAAACGCGTTGGCGGTGAAGACGATGAAGGCGTCGGTGGTGAGTCCGAAGATCGCGGGGATCGAGTCGAGGGCGAACAGCAGGTCGGTGGTGCCGATCGCGACCATCACGATGAGCATCGGGGTGACGAAACGCTTACCGTCGATCTTCGTGATGATGCTGGAGCCGACATATTCGGGGGTCGTCGGCAGCGTCCGGCGCACCCAGCGCAGAACGGCGTTCTCCGGGAGGTTGTCGTCGTCCTTGTTGTGCGAGCGGATGATGCCGATCGCGGTGTAGATGAGGAAGGCCCCGAACACGTAGAAGAGCCAGCTGAAGTGGGTGAGGGCCGCCGAGCCGAGCGCGATGAAGATGCCGCGCATGACGAGGGCCATCAGGATGCCGATGAGCAGCACCTTGTGCTGGTAGATCTTCGGCACCGCGAAGCGGCTCATGATCAGGTAGAAGATGAAGAGGTTGTCGACGCTCAGGCTGTATTCGGTGATGTAGCCGGCGAAGAACTCCTGCATCGGAGTGCCACCGCCGACCAAACCGATGCCGATGCCGAAGAGCACCGCCAAACTGACGTAGAAACCAACCCAGAACCCCGCCTGCCGGACTGTGAACTCACGGGGCTCTCCCCGGTCCACAATCCACAGGTCAAAGGCCAGAATGAGCAGAAGACCACCGATCGTGGCGGCCCACACCCACACCGAAACATCCATGGTTCGCTAAACCTCCGGCGCGCACGACTGACTGCCGGAGGTCTCTCCCGCCCATGACTTCGCCACGATGGACTAGAGGCGATGGCGGACCGACAGCCCCGGGGGCCTCATGGAACGAGGCGACACCGTGATGACGAGACTGTCGCGAAGGGATACTCCCCTCCCTAACTCACGCAGTATAGGTGAACAGTTGTCACGCCACTATTCGTCCCCCGGTGCATTCCGTGTACACAATGAACACGAGCGCCAGCGCCTCCGCCTCACCCGGCAGTTCCCGCCCCCGCACCCGGGCCGCCGCCGCGAGGCGCTCCCGCCGTTCGGCGTCGGCGAGCACCTCCCGCACCGCACCCCTCATGGCCGCAACATCCCCATAGGCCACAAGCGTCCCGGCGTCCCCCACCATCGCGGGCAGGCCGCCAACCGCCGTCGCCACAATCGGGCACCCCGCCCGCAGCGCCTCCTGCACGCTCAGCGGCTGCCCCTCCCAGCGGCTCGGCACCACCACCGCGTGCGCGACGCTCAACAGATCCGCCACATCATTCCGCGCGCCGAGCAGCCGCACCGGGAGCCCCTCGCGGTCGATCCGCTCCTCTAGCGCCCCACGCAGCGGCCCGTCCCCCGCCACCACGAACAGCGGCTCCTCCGGGTACGGCACAGCCGCCGTGTCCAGCAGCGTCTCCAAGCCCTTCTGCTGGGCGAGCCGCGCCACCGTCAGCAGCACGGGCCGCTCCCCCGCGCCGAGCTCGCGCCTCACCTCCTCGGCGCTCCGCCCCGGCTCGTGCGGCGGCGCCGGCACCACCGCCGCCCGCACGTCACGCGCGCCGAGAGCCCGCATGCGCTCCTCAAGGTCGGGCGACACCCCCAGCACGACCGTCGCCCCGCGCGCCACCACCCGCTCCAGCGCCGCGTAGACCGCCCCGATCGCCCCGCCCGCCGTGGCCGCGTTGTGCAAGGTCACCACCAGCGGCACCGGCGTGCCCATGCCCGCGAGCGCCGCGAGCGCCCCCGCCCGCAACCCGTGCGCGTGCACGACGTGAGCCTCCGAGGCGATATGGCGGAGCCTCGCCACCGCCCGCAGATCGTTGACCGGATGCGGCCGATCCGCGATCGGCACCGGCACGAACCTGGCCCCGGCCTCGGTGAAGCCGAACGTCTCCTCCACGGCCGCCGGCCCTGCCACCACGACAGCGTGCCCGGCGTCGGCCAGCCCCTTGGCCAGCATGCGCACATGCCGCCCCACACCACCCGCACTGGTGCCCAGCACGAACACGACCCGCGTGCGATCACCCATCGCCACCCCTCCTCGCTACGGACACAACATCCTTCACGCGGCAGGTCCCGATCGCCGGGATGGGACCGGCCCTCATCACGACGCGTCGCCGCCTTGAGCCCTCTCCGGCTCCTGTTCGAGGGAATCGGCTCCGTCACGCCTCGCCGTACCCCCTCCCCTGCCGAGCGGGCCCGGGAGGCGCCGCATCAGCGCGGCACCGTCGCGCCGGTCCACCAGCAGCGCCACCGCACCCCCCACCGCCAGTGCCGCCACCCCCGTGACCACGGTGGCGCCCACATTGGCCCACAACCCGGACGCGTCCAGCCAGGCCACCAGCGCCGCCCCGGCCGCGAGACCGGCGCCCCCGCCGAGCACGGCGGCCACCGCGGCGCGCGGCAACCCCGCGGTCGTGGCCGCCCCGGCGGAGCGCACAACACACGCCAGGAGCACCACCGCCCCCACCGTCATGCCCACAGACCCGCCGAGCGCCAGCCCGCCGAGTTTCCACTCGAACGGCAGAGCCACCGCAAGCACCACCTGCGCCACCATGGCGACCACCCACCCCGTCACGGTGCCGATCGCCGCGGCCCGCCCCTGGCCACGCGCGTAGAGCACGCGGCTCAAGTGGGCCATCAGGCCATATCCGATGAGCCCCGGGGCGAACAGCGCGATCGACCGGGCAAACGACTCAACCGACACCTTCGTCGGCATCTGCGCCAAGAACACCTCGGCCACAGGCCACGCGACGGCCGCCAGCGCCCCGGCCGCGAGCCCTGTGACCAGCGTCACCGCACGCGTCGTCCCCGCCACTGTCGCCGCGAAGCCGGCATTGTCACCGCTGTCCGCCTTGGTGACGAGCGCGGGAAACGCACCCGTCGCGATCGGCACGGCCAGCACCGCGTAAGGCACTTGATAGACGGCCCACGCGAAGTTGTACGCCGCGAGCCCCCCGGCCCCGACATGCCGGTTGGCGAGCCACACCACCAGAGCCATCGCCACCTGCTGAGCGAGCAGCGCGGCAAGCCCCGCGAGGGCCAGGTGGCGAACCTTGCCGCCGGCTCCCGCCGGAAACCGCAGCCGGGGCCGCAACCGCAGCTTGAGCCGCCCAGCGGGCCCCAGCACGGTGAGCACCAAGGCGAGCACCCCCAGCGTGGTGCCTACCGACAGGGCCAGCTCCGCCGGCTTCAGCGTCGGAGACAACACGTTGCCGCCCCCGCTCAACGGCACGAACGCCAGATATCCTACGATCACCACGAGGCTGGACACGAGCGGCGCGAGAGCGGGCGAGGTGAACCGATGGTGAGCCTGAAGCAGTCCGTAAAGAACAACCGCAAGACCATAAAGCGGGATCTGCGGAGCGAACACCACCAGCATGCGGGTGGCCACAAGACTCAACGTGGCAAGATCATCACACTGCGGAACCTCACCGCCGAGAAACAGATGGATCAGCGGCCCCGCCACCAACGCCGTCACCACCGCGAGCGGCACCAGCAACACCAGGACCCACGTCAGCAACGCCGACGTGGTCTCGGAAACCTCCCGATCACCACCCGCCCGAGCCGCCGGCCCCGCAAGCAACGGCACCACCATGCCCGCAAGCGCCCCACCCACCACCATCTCGAAGACCAGGTTGGGAATCGCGTTGGCCGTGAAATAGGCCGTCGCCAGACAATCGGTCCCAACGGTGCGCGCAAACACAAGCTGCTTGCCAAACCCGGTCACCCGAGCCAGAACCGTGAGCACCCCAACCAGAACCGCCGCCCCAGCGATCCCCCGCCCCAACCGCCCCACAGAAGAGCCCGCCCTCACTCCCCGCCTGTCGCCCCAGCCACAGAAGAGCCGTACGGCAAAGCCCCCGAAGCAGCCTCACCGAAACCAGACGAGGCGACCGGCGAGGCCGCTGATGCCTGCTCCGGCGCGGAAGCGGGTGCCCCGGCGCTCTCAGCGCGAGCTCCCCCGAGACCGACCTCCGGGGAGGCTTCGGACACCGACCCCGGCACTCCGCCACCCGCGACCGCAGGTGCCGCGGGGGCGCCAAAGGCAGGCGCGCCGGAAGGCGAAGCCGTCGGCGTCTGAGCGGGCACCTCGGTGACTGCCGAGGCGGACATCTGGGATGCGCCGACCGGAGACACGACAGCCGCCACCGAGGCAGCAGGAGCGTCACCGCGCACAGCGGGACCCGGCGAGGCCGCCGATGCCCGCTCCGGCGCGGAAGCGGGTGCCCCGGCGCTCTCAGCGCGGGCACCCCCGAGGCCGGGCTCGGTGGAGGTCCCGGACACCACCCCCGGCACTCCACTGCCCGCGACCGCAGTCGGTGCGGAGGCACCAGGGGCGGGCGTGGCAGGAGGCGGAGCCGTCGGCGTCTGGACGGACGCGGCGGTAACCGAGGCGGACGTCTGGGAAGTGTCGGCCGGAGACACGACAGCCGCCGAGGCGGGTGTCCCGGCGCTCTCGCCGCGGTCCCCAAGGCCGGCCTCCGTGGAGGCTCCCGATAGCGACCCCGGTGCTCCGCCACCCGCAACTGCAGACGGCGCGGCGGCACCAGGGGCAGGCGCGGCAGGAGGCGAAGCCGTCGGCGTCTGGACGGACGTGGCGGTAACCGCCGAGGTAGATGTCTGGGAAGCGTCGGCCGGAGACACGACAGCCGCCGGGGCAGGGGTGGCGACTGGGCGGCGGCCCAGCATGTCGAGTTTGTTGAGGATGCGGTTGCCGGCGATGACCTTGGTGAAGCTGATCTTCTCCGAGGCGGCGGTGAGGGCCACCACCGTGCCAAGGACGGCGAGGCGGCCGGGGCGGCCGAGGGTGGTGGTGGCGGCGAGGCCGAGGATGGCGCCGAGGGCGTTGGCGCCGGCGTCGCCGAGCATGGCGCGCTCGCCGAGGTCTTCGGGGAGGAGGGCCGCGGCGGCGCCGAGGGGGACGGCGGCCAGGGCGGCGGAGGCGGGTGAGCCCTTGGCGAGGGCCGCGGCGAGCACGGGAGCGCCGGTGAGGAGGCCGACCTTGATGGCGCGGCCGGGGCGGAGGTCGAACAGGTTGGCGAGGTTGGCGCTGCCCGCGACGGTCGCGCCGTTGATCGCGGCGTCGAGGGGGCCTCGTGAGACGAGGGATGCGGCGGCCAGCCCGGTGGCGCCGATGCCGAGGATCTTGACGGCTCCGCTGGTCACCTCACCCTTGCGGAGCGCGGCCAGGTGGCCTTTGAACCCCTTCGACAGGGTCGTGCCGTAAAGGTCGTCGTAGGCGCCGAGGGCGCCGCTGCCCGCACCGGCCAGGAGCGCCGCGGCGCGCACCCTGGCCGGCAGACCGGGGGTCAGCGCCGCGGCGGCGCAGGCGCCGACCGCGAACGCGGGTCCTTCGAGCAGGGTGATCGGCTCGCCTCGGTGGTTGGTGCGTGACCACGTTTCGGCGTCGCCGACCGGCGGGCGGCGGCGGAACGCGGAGTATGCGGTGCGGGCGGCCACGGCGCCGAGCACGGCACCGGCCAGGGCACCGAGGAGAGCACGAGACATGATCAGCTCCCTGAGGAGGTCGGTGTGGAGGAGGTGTCGGGCTCCGGCTCCTTGACGGGCTCGAATGCCGAGGCGTCGTCACCCAGACCGTATTGCCCGGCCGTGCCGGACAGCTGTTCCCGCAGAGCGTAGACCACCACGATGCGCCCCGCAGGCAGATCGGCGGTGTCGACGCTCGACACGCGCTGCGCGATCTCGCTGGTGTCGCGCAGGGTGGTGATGACGCCGCCGGGACCGGCGGCGGGCGGCGTGCCGACCACGACGGCGCCCTGGCTCCCGTCGTCAAGGGCGCCCGCGGTCGTCACGACCGCCATGTTCTTGGCCTCGGCGCCTTCGCCCTCGAAGATCTCGCCGCCGATCACGACGGCGAGTGTCGCGCGCTTGGCGGGGTCGCCGCTGACGGCGATGAGGCCGCCCTTCTCGAAGGTGTCCAGCACGCCGGCGGTCACCGGGTTGGTCTTGCCTGCCTGCGCGCGGTCGGGGGTCACGAGGGCCGCCGACAGCACCGCGCCCGCCATGCCGTGCGGGGTGGTGCCGTCGGTGAAGGTCATGCCGGCGGGCTTGGCCGCGCTCGCCGACTGCTCGACGAAGCCGACCTCCTTGGGGTCGACGTAACGCTCGCTGAGCGCCACGCGGCCGCTCACGGTCGCCCCGGCCTGCTCAAGCGCCTGCTGCACGCCGTCGCGCACGGCGGCGGTCACCCCGGGCGCCTCGACCAGCACGACCCACTCGCCGCTCAGCTCGTCGCGCACCAGCTTCGACATCGCGGAGGTCACGAACTCGTTGTTGCCGCTCTCACGCCGGCGGAGCTGGTCGCGCTCCTCCCTGAGCTCCTGGCTGTTCTGCTTAAGCAGGCTGTTGACCTCTTCGGTCGTCTGCTTGAGCTCGTCGGTCAGCACGGTGCTGCCGAGAAAGATGCCCACCGTCAGGGCGAGGAAGATCGCCACGATGGACACGAGGTGGTAGCGGAAATCGATCACGAGAAAAGTCCGACCAGCCAGAAGATGAAACCGTTCCAAAGGTCGCGCAGCCCGGTGATCCAGATCTGCCCGACCGGCGACACGAGCAACGCCGCCACCATCGTGACCATCGCGACCGCGACCAGCAGCAGAAGCGAGGGGGTGGAGATGCGGCTGCGGTAGAGCCGGCTGACGCCCTTGGCGTCGATGAGCTTGCCGCCGACGCGCAGGCGGGTCAGGAACGTGCTGGCCATGCCGGCCCGCCCCTTGTCGAGGAACTCGACCAGCGTCGCGTGCGTGCCGACCGCCACGATCAGCTCGGCGCCCTTGTCGTCGGCGAGCAGCATCGCGATGTCCTCGCTGGTGCCGGTCGCGGGGAAGACGACGGCGCTGCGGCCGAACTGGCGCACCCGCTCCATGCCGGGGGCCCTGCCGTCCCGATAACCGTGCACGACGAGCTCGGCACCGCAGGTCAGCGCCTTCTCCGACACCGAATCGAAGTCTCCGACGATGAGGTCGGGCAGATATCCCGCCTCAAGCAGCGCGTCGGCCCCGCCGTCCACCCCGATCATGACGGGGCGGCACTCCCTGATGTAGGGCCTGAGCGTCGCGATGTCTTCCTTGTAGTGATATCCGCGGACCACGATCAGCACGTGGCGGCCCTCAAGCACGGTGCGGATGTCGGGCACGCCGACGCCGTCGATGAGCAGCTCGCGCTCGCGGCGGATGTATTCCATCGTGTTGGCGGTGAACGCGTCGATCTGCACCGCGAGCCCGGCCCGCGCCTCGGCCATGGCCGCCTCGACGGTTTCGAGCGTCTGTGTCTCGCCCTTGCCGACGGGCTCGTCGTCGAGATAGACGACGCCGTCGCACACGCGCACCCGGTCGCCGTCCTTGACGCGCTCGAAGAGATCGGGGCTGGCGCTGTCGACGAACGGGACCCCGGCCTCAAGGAGGATCTGCGGGCCGAGGTTGGGATAGCGCCCGCTGATGCCCGCCGCCACGTTGACCACTGTGGCGGCGCCGCACGCGACAAGAGCCTCCGCGCTCACCCGGTCGACGTCAACATGGTCGATAATCGCGATTTCACCGGCCTTGAGGCGCTTGGTCAGCCTCTTGGTCCGCCGATCGATCCTCGCCACTGCCGTCACCCCGGGAAGGTCGTCGACCTTCCTGCGGCGGAGGCCCGGAACCCTCAAGGTCGGCACCTTCATCACGACCATCCTGCCAGAGCCGGAGACCACGCGAGCCAACAGTGACGCAGCGTGTCGGTTTTGTCACCCAAAGATCTTCGCTGATTTCCGCAGGTGAACACCCGGTCACGCATCGCGAGGCGGCGCCGGGCCGCCCCGCGCACACCACGCGCCCCACACATCACACGCCATTGTCCACACGCTTCCGGCCCTGTCCAGCCCGCGCCGCCTTTCACCTCCCGGCGAGTACGGCACAAGCACGCCCGGCCACCTGCCGAATCCCCGGCCCCGGACCGCCCCTCAAACAAACCACGGCCGTATAGATCAACCACCGAGACGACCTACCCAGAACCCGTCATTCCATGACTAAACGCCCGCCGCACCCCGGAGGACGTCTTCAGTCCGCCACCGATTCCCGCCCCAGATCGAGCAGCTCCTCCGCGTGCGCCCGCCCCAGCTCGGAGTCCTCCATCCCGGCCAGCATGCGCGACAACTCCCGCACCCGCCCCTCCCGATCGAGGGTGACGACGCCGCTGCGCACCACACTGCCGTCGCTCGCCTTCTCCACGACCAGGTGCTGATCGGCGAACGCCGCGACCTGCGGAAGATGCGTGACCACGATCACCTGCGCGGTGCGGGCCAGCTTGGCCAGGCGGCGGCCGATCTCGACGGCGGCCTTGCCGCCGACCCCCGCGTCGACCTCGTCGAAGACGAAGGTCGGGACGGGGTCGGCCCCCGCGAACACCACCTCCACGGCCAGCATCACCCGGCTCAGCTCACCGCCCGAGGCCCCCTTGTGCAGCGGCAGCGGAGGCGCCGCCGGGTGGGCTGCCATCCGGATCTCCACCTCGTCGACCCCGGCCGGGCCGAAGTCGGCGCTCCGCGCCAGTTGCACGACCACCCGGGCGTGGGGCATGGCCAAGGCGGTCAGCTCGCCGGTCACGGCACGGCCGAACCGCTCGGCGGCAGCCGTACGGATCGTGGTGAGGCGGCCCGCCAGCTCAGCGAGGCGGGCGCGCAGGTCGGCCTGCTCGTGCTGGAGCTCCTCGATGCGCTCGTCGTCGCCGTCGAGCTCGGTCAGCCGGACCGCCGCCGCACGCGCCCATTCGAGGACGCCGGCCACGTCCTCCCCGTATTTCCTGACCAGGCCGCCGAGCACCGCGCGGCGCTCCTGGACGGCGGCGAGGCGGGCCGGGTCGGCCTCGACGGACTCGGCGTAGGAGGCCAGCTCGGTCGCGATGTCCGACAACAGGTATCCGGCCTCGGCGAGCCGGTCGGCGAGGCCGCCGAGCATCGGGTCGAAGTCGCGGGCCGAGTCGACCGAGGATCTGGCCACCCCCACCAGCGACACCGCGTCGTGCTGGGTGTCGACGGGCGACATGGGGTCGCCGAGGAGCGCCGTGTGCGCGGCCGTGGCGGCGAGGCGGAGGGTGTCGGCGTGAGTGAGCCGTTCGGACTCCTCGCGCAGGTCGGCGTCCTCGCCCGGGCGGGGCTCGGCCGCCTCGATCTCCTCCAGGCCGAAGCGGAGCATGTCGGCCTCCTGGGCCCGCTCCCTGGCCCGCGTGATCAGCTCGGCGAGCAGATCGGTCACCTCGCGGTGGCGGCGGTAGGCCGCCTCGTAGTCGCGAAGCGACTTGACGAGCTCCTCCCCGGCGTAGCGGTCGAGTGCGGCGCGCTGACGGGCCGCCTGGAGCAGC
Organism: Sinosporangium siamense; assembly: GCF_016863435.1. GTDB lineage: Bacteria > Actinomycetota > Actinomycetes > Streptosporangiales > Streptosporangiaceae > Sinosporangium > Sinosporangium siamense. The sequence continues at coordinate 16,366 of NZ_BOOW01000046.1, read as the reverse complement.
CGCTGCTGATCCATCTGACCGTGCACCGCGACCAGCTCGTCGGCGAGGTAGGTGAGCGTGCCCACGGGGACGCTGCGGCCGCCGAGCCAGGCGCGCGATCTGCCCTCGGCGGACACGGTGCGCGAGATGATCAGCTCGCCGTCCTCCACACCGCCGCCGGCGTCCTCGACCTGCTGGGCGACGCGGCCGTCCGGGTCGACCACCAGGGTGCCCTCGATGGTGGCGCGCTCGGCGCCCGGCCGCACACGCGTGGGGTCGGCCCTTCCGCCGAACAGCAGCCCGAGCCCCGTCACCACCATCGTCTTGCCCGCACCGGTCTCGCCCGTGACGACGGTGAATCCCGGTGAGAGCTCCAAAACGGCCTCGTCGATCACGCCGAGCCCCTGGATGCGGACCTCATCGACCCTCGGTCGCACTGGCCCCTCCGTCCAACCCATCGAACAAGTTGTCGAACACCTGTGCGGTGCGCGCCACGATCCTACGCGCTTCGGCTGAGCTCGACCTCGATGCCCACAGATGTGTGAGGTGGCACTTATGTGCGTGTCGTCGCGTGCCTCTTCCCGGAAAGCACTTCAGGAAGGCGCGGCTCAGGGGCGGACGCGACCGCGCCAGCCCTGCACGGGAAGCTCGAACTTCGCCACCAGCCGGTCGGTGAACGGCGCACCGGTGTCCTCGACGCCGTGCAGCCGCGCGAGCCGCACCGGGACGTCGCCCCGGCGCACCTCCACCCGCGACCCCGACGGCAGGTCGAACCGCCGCCTGCCGTCGCACCAGAGCACCCCGCCCGGGGTGTCGGGCACGATCTCGACCGCGAGCCTCGACTTCGGCGACACCACCATCGGACGGGCGAACAGCGCATGAGCGCTGATCGGCACCATCAGCAGCGCCTCCACCTCCGGCCACACGACGGGACCACCCGCGGAGAAGGCATAGGCGGTGGACCCCGTGGAGGTGGCGCAGATCACCCCGTCGCAGCCCCATCTGGACAAAGGCCGTCCGTCGACCTCCGCGACGACTTCCAGGATGCGGTCGCCCTTCTCCACCGTGGCCTCGTTCAACGCCCAGGTGTCGGCGATGACCTCGCCGTTGTGCCGCGCGGTCACCTCGACGGTCATGCGGTGCTCGACGTCGTAGCGCCGCCGTACGATCAGGTCGACCGCCTCGGTGAGGTCGGCCACCTCCGCCTCGGCGAGAAAGCCCACATGGCCGAGGTTGACCCCGAGCAGCGGCGCGCCGCCCGGGCGGGCGATCTCCGCGGCCCGCAGCAGCGTGCCGTCGCCGCCCAGGACGATCATCATCTCGGCGCCCTCGGCCGCCGCGGCGCCCTCGGCCACCACCTCGGCGCCCCGGCAGGCCATCGCGTCGGCCTCGCTCTTGAGCACGCGCACCGCGAGGCCCGCGTCGAGCAGCTGGTGGATGACCCGCCTGGCACTCTCGACCGCGGCATCGCGGCCGATGTGAGCGGTCACCAGGAAGGTCCGCCTCCCACTCGTCACCGAGGCCCCTCCGCGACCGCCCGTTCGATCTCTGAGGAGAGGTCCGCGACGGGCGGCGCGCCCTCTCCTTTGCCCAGCCACAAAAGATATTCCACGTTGCCCGACGGCCCCGGCAGGGGGCTGGCCGTCACGCCTCGCACCGCCAGATCGAGCGCCGTCGCCGAGGCCGCCACATCGAACACCGACTGCGCCCGGAGCCCCGGGTCGCGGACCACTCCGCCCGCCCCCACACGCTCCTTGCCCACCTCGAACTGCGGCTTCACCAGCAACACGAAATCCGCCCGCGGCGCGGCGCACCCACTCAAAGCGGGCAGCACCAGCCGGAGCGAGATGAACGACAGATCGCCGACGATCAGCGACGGCGGCTCCCCCACGAGCTCGGGGGTGAGATCGCGCACGTTGACGCGCTCCATCACCTTGACCCGGTCGTCCGTACGGAGCGACCAGGCAAGCTGGCCGTATCCCACGTCGACCGCCAGCACGCGCGCCGCGCCGCGGCGCAGCAGCACGTCGGTGAAACCGCCGGTCGAGGCGCCCGCGTCGAGGCAGAGGCGGCCCTCGACCGCGAGACCGCGCGGCGCGAACGCCTCAAGGGCGCCCAGCAGCTTGTGCGCGCCGCGCGACACGTAATCGGGACCCTCGGGGGCCTCGGCCACGACGATGGCCGACGCGGTGTCCACCTGGGTGGCCGCCTTGCCCGCGACCCGGCCCCCGACGGACACCCGCCCCGCATCGATAAGCTGCCCCGCCTGCTCTCGGGACCGGGCGAGCCCCCGGCGCACGAGCTCGCTGTCGAGCCTCATGCGCCGGCTCACCCGGTCCTCCGTTCTAGAGCCGACTCCGGCGGCACAGAACTCACCCGCCGTGCTCCACGGCTCGCGCGGAAGAGTCGTCCGCCCCGGTGAGAGCCTCCTCCAACCCGGCGAACACCTCCTCGAAGACAGCCACATGCGCCGACACGGGCAACCCGGGCAACCGGGTCAGTCCCGTGAGAGCGTCATCGACCCGCGCGTCGCCGGTCGCCTCCAGCAGGTCTGTCATGCGCCCCCTCCGGCAGTCCTCCTCACGGCACCCCTGGCGGAGCCCGCTGCGGCCTTGCCCGCCGCGGACCTCGAGGTCGCCGAGGCCCGTGTGCTTCTTGTGGCCCTGGTGGTCGTCGCCTTGGAACCCCTCGGCGCCTTGCTCACACGGGAGGCCCCAGCGCGCGAGGCCCGGGAACCCGTCGCCCTGCGCGTGGCTGCCTTGACCGTACCGGACCCTGTGGCCGCCGTCGCCCCCGCGGTCGCCCTCGGCGAGCCCGAAGCGCCCATCATGCCGGTCGGCATCATGCCCATGCCCATCGCGGGCATGCGGCCCGGCTCCATGGATGCCGTGGAAGCTCCTCTCGTGGCCCTGCCTGCGCCGTTCCTCGCCGGGGCGGCCTTGGTGGCCGTCCTGGCGCGCGAAGCCGTGCTACGGCCCGCTCGGGCCGCCGTGCCGGTCCTCGTGGTGCCGGCCCTTGTCGTGCCGGCCTTCGCCGTGGCGCGGGTCGCGGTGCCGGCCTTCGCGGCCGCTCTCGTCGTGCGCTTGGCCGTACCGGTGGACGCGGAGGCACGCTTGGCACCGCCCGCGGACGCCTTCGTCGTGCGCTTGGCCGCCGCCGAACGCCCCGCGGCTCCCTCGGTCCTGGATGTGGTGGTCCTGGAGGTGCCGGCCTTGGTCGCCGTGCGCCGGGTCGCGGCCGTGGTGGTCCGCTTCGCCGCCGCGGTCGTGCGCTTGGCCGCCGCAGTTGTGCGCTTCGCCGCCGCGGTGGTGGTCTTGGCCGCTTCGGTGGTGCGCTTCGCGGCTTCTGTCGCCCGGCGCGCGGCCGTGGTCGCGGCACCCGCGGTCTTCTTGGCCGCCGCCGTGCCAGGGGTGCGCGCGGTCGCCCCCGCCGTACGCCTGGTGGTGGTCTTCGCCGCCGTGCGGGCGGGCGGCTTGCCCGTCTCCATGGCCTTGCCCGCGGCCCGGGAGGCCGCCGTCCGCGTGGTCGCCGCGGTCCGCCGCGTCGCCGTGCCGGCCTTCTTCACCGCGGCCCCAGTGGCCCGGCGAGCGGTCGCCGTCGTCTTGGCGGCGGCGCGAGCGGGCCGCTTGGCGGCGGTCGTCGCCTTCTCCATCGTCGTCTTCGCGGCTGCTCGTGCAGGCCGCTTGGCCGCGGTTGTCTTGGCCGCGGCCCCCGTGGCCCGGCGAGTCGTCGCCGCCGCACCCCGCGTCGCGGTCGTCTTCGCAGCCGCGCGAGCAGGCCGCTTGGCCGCCGTCGTGGCCTTGGCCGTCGTGTTCTTGGCCGCCGGACGCTTGGCAGCCGTCGCCTTGGCTCCGCCGGCCCTGCTGGTGGTGCGCTTGGCGGCCTCGCCGGCGGCAGCCGTACCGCGCTTGGCGGCGCCTGTCGCGGTGCGGCGGGCGGTCACCGTCGTCCTGCCGCCCGTGGCGCGCTTGGCGGCGGTGGCGGCCCGCCTCGCGGGCGTGGCGGTGGCGCGGGTGCCCGCTTTGGTGGCGGCAGCCGTACGCCTCGTGGTGGCCGCCTTGCCTGCCGCCGTGCGCTTGGCCGCCGCCGTGGTGGCGGTGCGGGAGGCGGAGGGCGCCGCCGCGGCACGACGCGTCGTGCCCGCTCCTGCGCGCTTCGTCGCCGCATCGCGCTTGGCCGCCGTCGTGCCCGCCCCCGTGGCGCGCTTGGCGGGTGCCTTGGCCGCTGTGGCGGTGGCGGTGCGGCCGGCTCGTGCCGTACGCGCCGCCGCCGTCCTTGTGGCGGTGTGCTTCGTGGCGGTGGTCCGCCTGCCCGCCGCAGCACGGGTCGTGCCCGGACTGAGCCGGGACTCCAGCTCCGTGACACGATCGTGCAGGCGGTCGATATCCTCGCCACGAGGGAGGTCGAGGACACGCATCAAGCGGTCAACCTCTCCACGTACGATCTCATCGAACCTATGCTTCATGGACCTACCTGCAGTAACAAGCTCGTCAGCGAGCGAATCGACTTGACCGGACACCTGGCTCACCCCGTTTTCACCAGTGGACAACAGATCGCGAACTACAGAGTGGGCTCTGTTCGTTGTCCCATTGGTGCGATCTGGCTCTTGCGTATATCCCCGCAAAGCTTCGAACACCATGGCAGACGCCTCCTTTTCCGGCGCGCCCCCCGCGTGCCGGATTTCACGTTGTGCCTATGCGGAACGCTACCTTCCGTATGTAGAGAGGTATGGACCGGTCCGGAATGAAAGGGAAACCGCCCCATGGCGACCGTCGATGAGTGTCGAGTGGCACTGCTGAAACTAGGCGAGCAGTTCGACGGGCTCGACCACCAGACACGTGCCAAGCACGTGGTCGAACGGACCATCAACTGTCACATCTCAGACCTGGGTCTCACGTTCCACGGTCGCCTTCACCACGGCGGTCTTGGGCCGTTCGAGGAGTGTCCGCCGACCGAGGTGCCACCCGCCGACGTGCGTCTCACCATCACCAGTGACGACCTCATCGCACTGGTCGACGGGACCCTCGACACGGGCCGCGCGCTGTTCAGCGGCCGGGTCAAGCTCGACGCCAGTTTCGGAGACCTGATGCGCCTTCGCAAGCTCCTTTAAAAGTCTTCCCGGACTGGGTGGAAAAATGGTGCTTCAGGGACGGGCTTGAAGCTAGAGAGGTGTGCTTTGGGGGTAAATGCTCTGCTGCACAACTACGACACTCTTCTGCTTGACCTTGACGGGGTTGTCTACTTAGGAGCACACCCGATACCCGCCGCTCCGGAGTCCCTAACGGAGGCGGCGCGGCTCGGCACACGGCTCGCATACTGCACCAACAACGCGTCGCGCACCCCTGCTGCCATCGCCGAACACCTCACCGCACTAGGGGTTCCGGCCACCCCCGAAGACGTCGTGACCGCAGCCCAAGCCGCCGCCCGATTGATCCTCGAAAGGGTCGGCCCGGGAGCTCCGGTCTTGGTTGTGGGGGCCATGGGGCTGCGCTCAGCCGTGCGTGAACTGGGACTGCGGCCCGTCACCACCGCGCTCGACCGCCCGGCGGCGGTCGTCGAAGGATTCGCCCCCGACCTCTCTTACAGCCTAATCAGAGAAGGGGCTCTCGCCGTACGGCAAGGCGCACTGTTCGTCGCCTCCAACTCGGACACCACCATGCCCACCGGGCGAGGCGAGGTGCCGGGCAACGGATCCCTCACCCAGGTCATCGCCCACGCGACCGGCGTCGCCCCCATCGTCGCCGGCAAACCCGAGCGGCCCATGCACCGCGAATCCATCCTCCGCACCGGCTCACTGCGCCCCCTGGTCGTCGGCGACCGCCTGGACACCGACATCGAGGGCGCCACCAACGCCTCGGTGGACAGCCTCCTCGTCCTCACCGGCGTGGCCCAGCCCCTCGACATCCTCACCGCGGCCCCTCACCACCGCCCCACCTACATCGGCGCCGACCTGTCGGTGCTGCACCACCCCTACCCCGACGTGACCGCCCACGGGGACACCTGGACCTGCCGCACGTGGACCGCCACCTGGTCAGAGAGCGGCCTGTCCCTCAACGGCCACGGCGACCCCGTGGACGCCCTACGCGCCGCAGCCGCCGCCACCTGGCACGCGGCAGGCGACGGCCGGGCCGACCCCGCGACGCTCAAGCCTGCTCTCGACGTGATCCTGGCCTGATCGAGGCTTTTGGGGCGTTCCAAACGCCGCGGCGGGTTCGTGCTCCGTGGGACTCCCACCCCGCACGCCCACCCGCCATTGCCCCCCAACGCTCGCCGCCCAACACAAACCAGGAGAGCGGACTCACCCGACCCCGCCCAACCACCACCGACAGCCCCACGACCGCCTCCGACGAGAACCGGGGAAAGGACACCCCAATCCGCACGATCGCCCGCCTCTGTCGCCTCTGACGTCATCCAGGCCTTGCCCCTTGACCGCAAACCCTGCCGATCCCGTCGGAAGGCCCCGGCCCCCTGTCCAAACCCGTGGGGGCACCTCACGAGCGGCTCCCATGGGGCACAGCCGCCCCCTCCTACCCGACTGGAGAGCTTCCGCGCACAGCTGGAAAGTTCCTGAAGCACGAGGGATCGTCGGCCGAGAAGCCCAAGGGCCTCACGCACGGCTGGAAAATGCCCGAGGCACGAGCGATCGTCGGCCCGGAAGCCGAGAGGCCCCATGCACGGCTGGAGAGTTCCCTTGCATAGCCCAGGAGCCCCCAAGCACGGCTGAAGGCTTCCATTCACGGCTGGAGAGTTCCCTTCCATAGGCCAGGAGCCCCCAAGCACGGCTGAAGGCTTCCATGCACGGCTGGAGGAGTTCGCCTGCCGCAGCCCGGTCGAGGTGAGGTTGCGGCAGCGCGGCGTTGGGGGGTGAGGGGCATTGGAACGACAAGGGCAGTCAGTCATGCCGGATGGGGTGACCTGGCTCCCCGACTCCCATCGGGGACGATCAAGACGGTAGCGGGGAGCGGTTCGTCAGGGTCGTGAGGGTGCGAACTGCGGTGTCGCCGGAGATTTAGGATGCCCGCCTGGCGCGCAAGGTGGCGCGAACGCTGTTGAGGGCGGAGACGTAGTGCCGCTGATCGGGACGCATCGCCACGGCGATGGCCAGCGGCTCTTGGGCCGCCTCCATGTCGCCGGTGCGCCAGAGGGAGAGGCCGAGGCCGAAGTAGGCGTAGTCCTCGGTGGGGTTGGCGGCCACGATGAGCCGGAAACTGTCGACTGCACGGGCGTATTGTCGGGAATTGAACTGGGCGCGGGCTAGAGCCTCACGGATGCTGCGCGACTCGGGCTCGGCCTCCGCCGCGCGTTCAAGCAGTGCCGCCGCCGCGGCCGGACTTCCTTCCTTGAGCAGGCGCGAACCACGTTGAAACCAGTCGTAAACATCACCGTGGGGTCTACCGGGGTCATTACCTGAGGAGTCGAATGAGCAGTCCTGTCCTTGGATCACGTGTCAGACCTCCTTTGTGGGAGAGGTGAGAGATCAACCGACACTGAGAGCCGTTCCGCCCCACGCCATTGGAGCACTTCGTGGACGATTCCAGCCCTTATGGGAGCATTCCCGGTATGGCCAGTCCTGAACTGCCGGTACCGGACGGACTGGTGCTACACCCGTTTCGCGGTGTGCGCTACGTCCTGGACGACCCGGCCAAGGTGATCTCACCTCCGTACGACCTGGTGTCAGACCAGGATGTCCTTGATCTCCTCTCCTTGCACCCCAACAACGTCGTACGCCTCATCCTCCCAGGCGCCGACCACCACCGATATGGCGAAGCCAGGGACACTCTCCAGGCATGGCTGACCTCCGGCCTGCTCGCGGTGGACGATCACCCAGCCCTTTACGTCTACGAACAAGCAGCACCCAACGGCACGCAGCCGGACCCGCAGGTGATCCAACGCGGCCTCATCGGCAACGTCGCCCTGGCCGACCCCGAAGAGCGAATCGTCCTCCCCCACGAGAACGTCATGCCCGGGCCGGTCGCCGACCGCCTCGCCCTCATGAACACCACAGAAGCCAACCTCGAACCGATCTTCCTCCTCTACGACGGCGGCGGCCCCGCCAGCCACCTGGTCGACGCCGTCGCGGCCAACCGCCCCCCACTCGTCGAAGCGACGACGTCCGACGGCATCCGCCACGGGCTGTGGGCCGTCGTCGAACAACACGAACACGACCTCATCGGCGCCGACCTGCGCCCCCGCCAGGCTTTGATCGCCGACGGCCACCACAGGTACGCCACCTACCGCGCCCTCCAGCACGAACGCCACCAAGCCGGAATGGGCACCGGCCCCTGGGACAGCGGCCTGGCGCTACTGGTCGACTCCTCCCTATATCCGCCCGACCTCAAGCCCATCCACCGGGTCATCCCGGACCTCCCCCTGAAGGAAGCCGTCGCGAAGGCGAAGGGAGCCTGGCAGGTGCACGAGTTCAGCTCCCTGGACGAGGGCTTGGAAACGCTCCACTCGACCCCCGGGCCCGCCTTCCTCCTGGCCGGCGACGGCAGCAGCCACCTGCTGACCAACCCGGACCCCCTCCAGATCGAACACGGCATGCCCCCGGACAGGACTGCGGGATGGAAGGCACTGAACACCTCCATCTTCAACGAATTCCTCCTGCCCAAGGTGTGGGGCATGCACGACGACGAACAGGCCGTACGGATCGTCCACCATGACCCATACACCGCCGAAAAGCTGGCGGCAACCACAGACGGCACCGCCGTAGTGCTCCAACCCCTGGCCACCGGCGCAGTCCTAGCGGTGGCGGCCGAGGGCGAACAGGTGCCACGCAAATCAACCTCCTTCGGGCCAAAACCCCGCACCGGCCTGGTCATGCGCACTTTCGCAACAGGCTGAGGCCCCCGGCGATCGGTCCACCAATCGGAGGCCACAGAACCCGCCAACGGCAGTCCCCCTCCCCCGATGGCCCCCGGTGGACCGAAGCCTCAGCCTCTGGTGTCTGAAAACAGCGTTCCGCCTGGCGGCGAAGCGCCTGCCCCTGCCCTGCTCCGCAGGCGTCCAATTCCTCCCTGTCTGAGGTATCTGATGACCCCATCGGCCAGCGCCTAACCAGGGAACTCGTCCAACCAAGGAGCCCTTCCAGCCGACTCGTCCAACCGCCCCCGCAGGGCGCATCCCTGAAGGGTGAGCCGGAGGATCTTGGTCACGTCCAGCATCTAGCTGACCACCGCCAAACAAGCGGCGGCCGTCAAACCGCACCACACTTGGCATCGCGGAATGAAGCACCGAGAACTCGTCCCCTACCCACGGCAACTGCCACGTCCTGGCCGGATGAGCCCCAGATCTGGCACCATCCCGTCAGCTAAGCGGAACGTGCCACCTGGGAACCTCCGTCTTGCTCCTCGGTCGGATCGAGAGCCCCGGCGACCTGGCCCTCACTCTGTTCAGGCGTCGCGGCGTAACCTGCGATGCCCTCACGTCGGAGGATGAGGGCAGTTGGGCAAGAGTCGGCGGATTCTGACGTGGTGTCGGCCGCCGCCTTCTGCCATCTCCGCCCCGACACCTCCTCTTGGCCGGATCCCTCTTTTCCACCTTCATGACCTTTCCGCTTTCCCGCTCGCCTCCCCCAGCCCAGGAAGATCACCGATTGACCCCGTTTATTGCGAGCAGTCGCACCGATGGGAGGGAACAGGGCCTGTTGCCCGTCATCGCGCTGCTTTCCCTTGGCGGGCTCGGGAGACGTCCTCTTGGCAGGCTCGGGAGACGTCCTCTCGGCAGGCTCGGGGGACTTCCGCTTGGCAGGCACAGGAGACAAGCCGCCGAGCACCTCCCCCGAGCCCTCCCGCTCAGGTCGCTCCGCCGTCGCCCCCTGGCCGTTTATCGACCTGGTGACGTCGTCGCCCTTGGCAACCACCTCAACCGGTGCCTTGGAACGCTCCGGAAAGACATCGTCCGCACGATGCCGCTGATCGACCGTCTTCCCCCTACCGTCGGCCTTCTTTCCCTCGCCGAAGCATCGATCAGCTCGAGCGTTGCCAGCACCTGATCGATCTTCATCGCACTTTCGACATGCACTCCCGCTTCCACACCGTGTGCCCTGATCTCCCTGTACGGCATCGCAAACCGGGCCTTGATCTTGTATTTCAGCGTGTTCCTGCTCTGGTCCTGCACCGCCCCCTCTATCGCAGCCCCAGGCCGACCTGTCCCGCTGTCCTTGGGCTTGGCTCCTGCCGTACCGCACCCCCGGGTCCTGTCCGCCTCCTTGCCCCACCTCCCGGCTCCCGCATCCAATGGTGATCGGCAGTGCCCCCTGTTCCTCCGTCTGCAGCTCGAAGGCTCCCGATCTCACCAGTGAGTCGACTGATCGCGGACCGACGGGCACCAAGGTTTCCTCCTCGACCGGGGCCGGCGCGAGGTAGGGGCGCACCGCTGTGGCCTCCACCTCCATATAGGTGTTGCGGTTGGCGAGAAAGCGACGTCTCAGGGCTCCGATCACCTCGATCACATCACCTGGGACGCATTCCTCCAGTCCGGCGGCCACCTCCAGGTCGTATGTCACACATCGGATGCTGTCGACTCTCACCGGAGGTCGCCGGTGGCGCCGCACGATCACCCGCCACGTGACAAGCGGACTCTCCGAGGGCAACGATCGGCGCTCAGGCTCAGCGGAAAGCCGGCCGATCAGGACGACATCGTTGCGGTCCATGTGATCCTCCTCATGGGCGGGGTGCTCCGTCGCGAGGACCACTCTCTACGATGTGAGCACCCGCGAAATGGCCTGATCGCCAATCTGTGGATACAGCTCCAGCACCGAGGTGACCTGTGGAAAACATCACCGCACTCGGCGGCGACGTCTACGAGATCGATACGCGTATGGCGGGATTCTCCGGAATCACCGCCGGTTACCTGATCCTCAGCGATCGACCGTGTCTGGTGGAGACGGGCACCTCCACCTCCGCACCGGTCGTCCGCGACGCCCTCCACGACCTGGGCGTCGGCCCCGACGACCTCGCCACGGTCGTCGTCACACACATCCACCTGGACCATGCAGGCGGTGTGGGCGACATCGCCAGGTTCTTTCCCTCAGCCGAAGTGGTCGTCCACGAGAAGGGCGCTCGCCACCTCGCCGACCCCACGCGCCTGATGGCCAGCGCCCGCATGGTGTGGGGCGACCGGCTCGACACCCTATTCGGCGAACTGTCCCCCACCGAGGCATCCCGCATCCGCGCCCTGGGCGACACCGGCGCCATCGACCTCGGCAACGGCCGCACGCTGTCCAGCCATTACTCCCCCGGCCACGCCAAGCACCACGTGGGCCTCATCGACTCCGGCACGGGCGACCTGTACGTCGGAGACGCGGCCGGCGTATACCTCCCCCAGACCGGCGACCTACGCCCCGCCACACCCCCACCGGACTTCGACCTCGACACCGCCCTGAACTCCATAGCCCTTTTCCAGGACCTAGGCCCCGAACGGCTCCTGTTCAGCCACTACGGCCCGGTGAAGGAGGTACAGGACACCCTGGACAGGTCTGCCGAGGAACTGCGCATCTGGGTAGACCTCACTCGCCAGGCCAAATCCGAAGGCATGGACCTCGACCACGCCATCGCCATGGTCCGCGACCGCACCCGCGAACGCTACACAGCCCTGAGCGCCGACGACGAAACCGCCGAACAGTTCGAACTACTCAGCGGAGCCCCGTCCAACGTGGCAGGAATCCTCCACTGGCTCGACCGCGTCTCTCCCTGAGGGGGGTCAGGATGTTGTAGATTGCAGCAGGCCGCCCAGGGGTCATGCAGATCGGCACACTGCAAGAACAGTTGCTCGACAAGCCGGACGGATCATCCGCGCTGACGTGGAACGTTACTTTGGGGTTCTCATAGCCCTTGCGAAGGGTCTCGACACGTGGCCATTGCCGTGGCATGTGCCGCATGTCTTGTCCTCATAGCCCTGGCGAGGGGTCTCGACACCGTTCCGGGTGCCTCCCACATCCCGTGGGCGTGTCCTTCGTAGCCCTAGCGAGGGGTCCCAACGAAATGCAGGCATACGCGTGGGATGTGGAAACGAGTCTTCATGACCCTTTCGAGTCCCTTTCGAGGGGTCTCAACGCGGGCACCGCAGCTACCCGGAGAACGAGGTCCGGGTCCTCATGGCCCTCGCGAGCCCCTCGCGAGGGGTCGCAACTCTGCTGGCTGATCCGTGGTGAGCGGCAGGAGGACACTCCACCACTCCCGGTAGGAACCTGCATCGGTCCTTAGAGGCCACTTCACACCAGACAGGCGGCATCGCCGCACCAGGCAACGCAAAAGGGCGCCAGGTAGGTACCTCACCTGGCGCCCTTAGCGCATGGAAACGAACTTAAGCCAAGGCTCAGTCTTCGCGCTTGGCCTCTGATGCAGGGGTTTCGAGAGCGTCGCCGAAGTCCGGCTCGATGAAGGCCGGACTGACCCCAGACGTGGCCTTCTCGGCAGGCTCTTCCGTTGCGGCGGCTGCGGCCGGCTTGGCCACCTCACCGGACTCGGGCGAGCTGGCCGCCGCCGCCTTCTCCTCGGAAGGCTCTTCGGTGACCTCGTCGGACACGGGCTCCTCAGCGGACTCCGCCCCGGCGACCTCGTCGGACGCGAGTTCCTCGGAGGGCTCCGCCGCGGCGACCTCGTCGGAGACAAGCTCCTCGGAGGACTCCGCCTCAGGAAGGTGCTCCTCCAACTCGTCCGCTTCAGCGATCTGGGCGTTGAGCTCAGCCAAGTCGTCGAGTTCGACCTCGTCCTTGGCCTCGTCCCCTTCAGCCCCCTCCTCGATATCCTCGATGTACGCCACGGCGGTGCCGGTCAGCTCCGCATAACGCTCGGCCGCGTCCGTCTCGCCGTCCTCATCGAACTCGACCGCACGCTCGAACCACTCGATCGCCGCAGCCTGGTGGCCGGCCTGAGCCAAAGCGTCGGCATATGCGAACGCGAGGCGCGCCGACCAGGCCTGAGGCCGGGGGTCACGAAGTTCGGGAAGGCGCTGAAGGGTGATCACGGCGGCGTCGAACTGGCCGAGGTCGCGGCGGGCGCCCGACTCGACGATGGTCAGCTCGATCCTGCCCTCCCGATCAAGCTTGTCGGCTTCGTGAGAACGCACCAGGTCGAGGGCACGCTCCGGACGCCCCAGCCCACGCTCACAGTCAGCCATGATCGGCAGGTATGCCTCAGACCCGGTCATACGCCGAGCCGCCCGCAGGTCGCTCAGCGCCTCGGAGAACTGTCCGGCCCGGTAGGCCGTGACGCCTGAGACCTCACGAACGACCCCGATGCGGGCCGCGAAGCGTCGTGCGACCTTGGCGTGCTCGTAGGCCTTTTCGATGTCCTCGCGGGAAAGGGCCCGTTCCGCGGCGACAAGGTGGCGGGCGACGAGGTCGGCGAGGTCCAGCGGGAGAGACCGCAGGCCTTCCCACATCTCGCGGTCGAGCTCGTCCGCCGTGATGTCGGGCTCAAGCTCGGGGAGCCGCTCACGGGTGTCGTCCGCACGCTCGTGATCGTCACGCGGACGGTCCGGCTTGCCGTACCGGCTTCGCGAGCCGCTCTCCTCCCTCCGGAAGGACTCGCGGTCGCCCCGCTCGCCGGAGCGGAAGGGCCGGTCGCGGTCGCCTCCGTCACGGTCGCGGTACGGACGACCGCCGCCACCGCGTGAATCACCATAAGACGGGCGATCACCGAAGCGACCACCACGGTCGCGATCTCCTGAACGGTAAGGACGGTCGCCCCCGCGCGAGTCACGGAACGGGCGATCACCACGGTCGCCCCGGTCGCCCCGGTCGCCGAAGCCACGGTTGTCACGGTCGCCGTGGGGACGGTCGCCACGCCGCTCGAAACCGCGGTCACCACGATCACCACGGTCGCCCCGGTCCTCGAAGCGTCGCGGACGGTCACCCGTACGAGGTCCGCCGTAGGAAGGACGGTCGCCCGAGCGGGGACCACCGTAGGAAGGACGGTCACCGGAGCGAGGGCCACCGTAGGAAGGACGGTCGCCCGAGCGGGGACCACCATAGGAAGGACGGTCACCGGAGCGAGGGCCGCCGTAGGAAGGACGGTCGCCCGAGCGAGGGCCGCCGTGAGAGGGACGGTCGTCCGAGCGATACGGCCGGTCGCCACGATCGTTGGACCGATAGGACGGCCGGTCGCCCCGGTAGGAGTCACGGTCGCGGAACGGACGGTCCCCACGGTCGTTGTCACGCGGGCCGCTGAAGGGACGCCCTCCCGAACGGTAGGGACGATCGCCGCCGGAGTCACGATCGCGGTACGGACGACCGCCGCCGCCGGAGGCGTCACGGTCGCGGTAGGGGCGGTCCCCACCGGAGTCACGGTCACGATATGGCCGGCCGCCGCCGCCAAACGAGTCACGGTCGCGGTACGGACGACCGCCGCCACCGCGTGAATCACCAGAAGACGGGCGATCACCGAACCGACCGCCACGGTCGCGATCTCCTGAGCGGTAAGGACGACCGCCGCCACCGGACGAGTCACGGTCGCGGTACGGACGGTCTCCACCGGAGTCACGGTCACGATAGGGGCGATCTCCACGATCGCTGGAGCGGTAGGGACGATCGCCGCTCCCTCGGGAGTCCCGACGGTCCCGGCTGTCACGTCCGTCTCGATCACCACGGGCATCACGGTCGCCGCGAGAGTCACGGTCGTCGCGCTGGTAACGTGGGCGATCGCCAGAATCGCGGGAACCATATGACCGCCGCTCACCATAGCGCGGCCCCTCGCCGGGAAGACCGCCCCTGTCCCGGTCGTCGCGATATCCGCCTCGCCGGTCTCCACCCGACCCGCGGTATCCGCCCTCTTCGCGTCGGCCCGCGCCGCCACGCCCGTCTTCTCTGTTCACTTCTGTCCATTCGTTGGCTTGCTCGGCGAACTCGCCTTCGGCTTCCCAGCCGTCACGGATCAGGCGGTCCGCAAATCGGACGTCGTCCGGCCCCGGGCCATGCCCGCTTCGTCATCCCGCACTACGCGATAAAGGCCACCCTGGTGGGGGTGGCCCGGCACCCACCAGCCTAGCAAGCCCCCGTACATCCTTGAGCCCCCACTGCGGAACCCACCAACCGCAATCATCCAACATGCAGATGAGAGGCGATCAGGCCGACATCGGCCGATCTTGCTGCCCGTCCTCCTGCCCAGGCGACGACGCAAAGTCGCCCGGTCAGCCCGCTGCGGCATGCCCCTCGACTTCGGCGGCCAGGGCATCGGCCGCCGTTGCCACGAAGACCCCCACCTCCCCAACCACGGCCGCCCAGGCCGCGGCTACCGCCTCCGCCACGGCCCAGCCATCGCCATCGAACCCATGTTCAGGGCCGGAGGAGGCAACGACTAGCAGATCGACGGCGACGGCTGGACCCTCCGCCCCACCGACGGCAGCCGGGCCGCCCCCATCGAACACACACATCGCCATCACGGACGACGGACCCGTCATCCCGGCCTTGCCCTGAGGTACGTCATAGCTACTCCCTGTCAAGCGCAACCCACGGTTAGCCCAGCAGCTATACCGAGGTTTGGCCCAATCCTCCGATCTAAGGGTTGATCGCGGTGGCTTGGGGTGAATGAAGCACACATGAGTGCACGACGGGTGGTATTGGCAGGGACAGCGGTAGTGGTGGCTGTCGTGGCAACGATGCTGGCAGTGCTCCAGTGGAACAGCCCTAACAAAGTGACGATCACAGCCGCAGCCTTGGCCGGCTTGGCCGCTGTGATCGTCGCGTTCTGGGCGACGTTTCCGAAGAGGCCCCCGGGCTCTCCCGGGACCCCCGACGACGATGTACGGCTATCGCCCCCACTTGGCCAAGTGAACCCTCAGCCGGGCCAGCCGACAGCCGAGATGGAAACCGCCGGGGCAGCTCACAACCCCTTCAGCCCCCTACAGGAAACCAATACACCCGACAGCCCCGCGCAGGACAAAGTACATGACGAGTAGAGCCGCAGGACCGTCGATGTCAACCCGCCCCACACATGGACCACGTAGGGCACGTCAGCTTGAACAAGATCCGCCACCAGGCGACAGCGGTTGGGTGTGAAGGGATTGCAGCACAGCCAAAGCAGCCGCTCGTGATCATGTCTGTGTGAAGAGCCCCCACTTACGGCCCCCACTTACGGCCGGCACGAACTATGCGCCAGGTCCATGCGCCATAGTCGATGCACCATGGCATGGAATCGAGCTCCGCGAGCGGAAGACCCCGAAAACACAAAAAGGGTCACCCACCAGAGCGGCCCACCCCCACAAACCAAAAACCCCCAAACCCCACAACCAATAACCCAAGCCACGACCAACAACCCAAACCTGCAACCGACCACCCAGCCCACAACCAACAGCCCAGCCCCGGCCGGCAACCCCACCGCGGCCAGCAAAACACCCCCCCAAACAGAAGAAGGGCCACCCCAACCAGGGTGGCCCTCCTCAAAAA
>NZ_BOOW01000045.1 GCF_016863435.1 Sinosporangium siamense | reverse complement strand
CTCCTGGCCTGCTGCGCAGGGGTCCGATTCCTCCCCCGCCTGAAGGCGGGGGTCTCCTCGGAGGTATCTGATGAACGACCCGGCGCTCATCCGCGGCCTCGGGCTGCTGATTCCGGTGGCGGGGTTGATGGTGGCTCTCGCCGTACGCCGCCCGGGTGAGCGTGACATCGCCGCCGTCATTCTCGCCACGGCCTGGAATCTTCTGGCGCTCGCCGTGGTGAACGGTCTCGCGCTTTCCCTTGGCTGGTGGACTTTCGCCGCGGAGGGAGCGGTCGTCGCGGGAGTTCCGGTGGATCTTCTGCTTGGGTGGGCAATCCTGTGGGGAGCCATCCCCGCCCATGTCGGCGTCAATCTTCCCCTTGCTCTGACGGCCGCCGTCGCGATCTGGCTCGATCTCGGTTTCATGCCGCTGGCCGCGCCGGTCGTGCGGCTCGGCCCCGATTGGTTGTACGGCGAAGCCGTCGCCGTCGTGTTTTCCCTCGTGCCGGGGCTGCTGCTGGCCCGGTGGACCACACGCGACGAACGGCTCGTCCCGCGTGTTCTCCTCCAAGTCGGGCTGGCCGGAGGGCTCATGGTCGCCCTGCCGGTGCTCCTCACGGGAGTGTGGCAGCGGCCGGCCTGGATGTTGGGTCTGACGGTTCAGGTTTTCGCAGTGCCAGCGCTGATGGGGCTGGCCGCCGTCCGCGAGTTCGCGGTCACCGGCCTGGGCACGCCTTTGCCGTACGATCCGCCGAAGCGCCTGGTCACGAGCGGACCTTATGGATATGTCGCTAATCCGATGCAACTCTCCATCACGCTCGGCATGCTGGTGTTCGCTCCGTTGGATCTGCGTTTCTTCGGTGCGGCGGTTACCGCTTTCGCATATGGAGCGGGCCTTGCCTCCTGGCATGAAGGGCAGAAACTCAGTGCAAAGTACGGCACAGCATGGGCGGCCTATCGCAGAGATGTCAGACCATGGATTCCCCGGTTGCGTCCGTATCACGGCATATCTCCGGCCGAGGTCTACATTTCGCACACGTGTGGGCAATGCCATCCGCTGGTCGGCTGGATCGGTAAACGGCGGCCTGTCGCGCTCACCGTTCTTCCCGCCGAATGCCACGCCGCCGGGCTTCGTCGTATGACATATGTGCGTGCGGACGGGGTGCGGGCCGAGGGGGTCGCCGCGTTCGCGCACGTCACGCAGCACCTTCACCTCGGCTGGGCTCTTGTCGGATGGGCGCTGTCGATGCCGGGTGTCACGTGGTTTGCCCAACTCGGTGTGGACGCCTTCGGTTCGCCGCCCAGAATCATTCCCGTTTCGCCTGACGGCAGGGATATGTCGTGATCGGCTCGCGCGACGTCCGGATACAGGCTGACTTCGAGGAGTCGTGAGCCCGAGGCCGGAAAGCGGCTACGGGCGGTGTGGGGCTCGCCGGCCAGCGGGATCCGATGTTATCTGCACCGCTATCCCGTCGAGGACACTGATAAGCCCGTGCTCGAAACGCTCGGAGGGTGGGAGATGCGCTGCCTTGGATTCCATGACCGACCGTGCGAACAAGGGATATTCCCCCGACTCTACAACCTGCCGCACATAGGGTCCGATGTAGTCGCGTTTCCATCGTTCCGGATCCAGACCCGTACGAGCGCCGCCGCACTCGGCGCCCTCTACACCGAGCGTCTGCAGAGCACACTCATCGAACGGCTCGGCCCCGGCGAAGGCGCACGCATCGCCGCGGACCGGCTGACGGCGGAGACACTCCGGAACTATCCGGCGGCGGCCCGCGAGGCGGTGCACTTCGCCGTCTCCAGCGGCGTGCACGTCGTCGCCGTCACCGCAGCCGTCTTTGGCGTGGCCGCCTTCGCCCTGGCGTGGTTCATCCGCGAAGTCCCCCTCCGGGACCGGACACCGGCCGACACGGCGGTGTGAACGTCTACGACACCGGCATTTCGCCTTGGACCGCCCACTGAGCTCAAAGTCTCCGCCGGCGACAGCCCGATGAGGTGCGCCGCCCCTCCGCGTTACCGGGCCACTCAGCGTCCGCCCCCTGACCGACAACACCCCGCCGACCACCCTGCGCATGGGCGGTCCAGCCGCATGTTCGAAACGGTGGTCCGCCTGACGGCGAAACGCCTGCCCCTTGTCCTCCTCGGCAGGGGTCCGATTCCTCCCCGCCTGAAGGCGGGGGTCTCCTCGGAGGTATCTGATGACCAGTCCCCTGAAGCTCGCCGTAGTTGTCGGCAGTGTCTGTGACGGACGTCGCCGGCACCGTGGCGTTTCTCGCCTCCGGCGACAGCCGCTATATGACCGGTCACCATTTGGACGTCTCGGGCGGCACAGCCGGTCGAGGGTACGTCTCCGCCGGCTGAACGGGGTCCAGCCGGCGGAGACGTGAAGGGTGGGCCCGGCAGCCGGGCACACCCCGTCGTCAGCGGATCATGAGGGCGAAGATCCCCCATCCAAGGTATTCACGCTGGTAGCGGGCGTAACGGGCGGGCTCTGTGGCGAGCTCGGCGGCGAACTCGTCCGCCAGCTCGTCGTCGGGATTGTCGTCGATCCAGCGGCGGATGTTGAGCCACTGGGTCGCGCGATAACGATCCCAGCCGTGGTGGTCGGCCTGCACCATCTCGACCACGTCGTAACCTAGCTCCCCGAACCGCTCGATCAGCTCCGGAAGCAGCATGAAGTCATCCAGGCTGTTGGCCTGGGAGCCTTCGACGGAGTCCTGGTCGGGGGGCGTGCGCCGCCAATAGGGCTCGCCGATCAGCAGCATGCCGCCGGGACGCAGGCTGCGCCGCAGCAGCTCGATCGTGCCGGCGAGGTCGCCGCCGATCCAGGTGGACCCGATGCACGCGGCGACGTCGACCTGGTGGTCGGCGACGTAGCCTGACGCGTCGCCGTGGATGAACTCGACCTGGCCGGTGACGCCGAGCTCGGCCGCGCGGGCGCGGGCCTTCTCGGTGAACAGCTTGCTGATGTCCACCCCCGTGCCGACGATCCCGTGGGCCTGCGCCCACGTGCACAACATCTCGCCTGAACCGCTCGCGAGGTCGAGCAGGCTTGCGCCCGGTTCCAGCCTCAGCGCCCGACCCAGGGTGGCGAGTTGGTGGTCGGTGAATGGGTTGTGAATCCGGTGGCTACTCTCGCGGATGGTGAAGTGGCGTGGAAGATCCACCTGTGGGGTCCTTTTCGTCTACATGGGTGATGATGGCTGCGAAGCGCGACCGATAGGCCGCCGTCACCCGGACCCTCAACATGTGCACCTCCATAACGTCAGCGGACACCGAACGCGCACAAGGTAGAGCCTCCCTCCACGCCGTGTCCATCGGTTTTTCTCCGCCATTGCCGTGCCTGCCCGACGCAGAAGTCCCCACCGGCACATGCCGTTGGACCACTGGTTGTTCCGCGGAACGACTCGGTGTCGCCCGCTCCTCCTCGACGCGGGACTTGACCTGATCTGCCGGACCGGATGAGCCGACGTGCCGCGCACGCCGGGCCCACACCTTGCGTGAGAAGGGCTCCCGCCGGCAGCCGAAGCCGAGATCGAGGCTCCGGCGTGGGAGCGCGGGGCCTGTGGAGAGCGGTTCCGGCCTGGGCTATTTGTGGTGATTTATGACCACTTCAATTGCTTTAGATAAATTTCGTGTTAAGAGATGACTTACCCTATGGAAATATATGACCTCAGTCTGTCAGCCTCAACTCTGTTCGCCCGACCGGGCGGCAGAGCGGAGGATTTCCTGTGCGCAAAACGCTCCTTGCAGTCCTCTTCGCAAGTTCCCTCACTATGACGGCGCTTCCGGCGACAGCCATGAGCAGCGCCGCGCCGGATCCCGTCACCGGCTACATCGTCGTCCTGCAGGACGACGCCAACGCCCAGGCGCTGGCGACCTCCCAAGCGGAGACCCACGGCGCCACGGTGGACCAGATCTACACCCACGCGCTGCGCGGCTACTCGGCCAAGATGACCGCCGGCGCGGCAGCCGCCGTCGCCAAGGACCCGCAGGTGCTGTTCGTGCAGCCCGACCGGCAGGTGTCGATCAATGTGCAGACCCTGCCCACCGGCATCGACCGCGTCGACGCCGAGCTAAGCCCCACCGCCGCCATCGACAACGTCGACACCCGTGTCAACGTGGACGTGGCGGTCATCGACACCGGCATCCAGCTCAACCACCCCGACCTGAACGTCTATACGGCGGGAGCCAGAAACTGCAACACCGGCAGCAGCGCCAACGACGGCAACGGCCACGGAACCCACGTCGCGGGCACCATCGGGGCGCTGGACAACAACAACCAGGTCGTCGGCGTGGCGCCCGGCGCGCGGGTGTGGCCGGTGCGTGTGCTCAACAACAGCGGCGGCGGTAGCTGGTCCCAGGTGATCTGCGGCATCGACTACGTCACCGCCAACGCCTCCCGCATCGAGGTCGCGAACATGAGTCTCGGCGGCGTCGGCTTCGACGACAACAACTGCGGCAACACCAACGCCGACGCCATGCACCGGTCGATCTGCGCCGCCGTCCGCGCGGGTGTGACCTTCGTGGTCGCGGCCGGCAACAACAACGGCAACGCGGCCAACGCGGTGCCCGCGGCGTACGACGAGGTCATCACGGTCAGCGCGCTCGCCGACTTCAACGGCCGCCCGGGTAAGGGCGCACCCTCCACCTGCCGCCCCGACCAGGACGACACGTTCGCCGACTTCTCGAACGACGGGGTGGACATCGACCTCATCGCCCCGGGTGTCTGCATTCTCTCCACGTGGATCGGCAGCGGCGTCAACACCATCTCGGGCACGTCGATGGCGAGCCCGCACGTAGCCGGCGGTGCGGCCCTCTACAAGGCCAACAACCCGACCGCCTCCCCCGCCGCGGTGAAGGCCGCACTCCAGGCGGCGGGCAACCTCAACTGGAACAACACCGACGACTATGACGGCATCAAGGAGCACCTGCTCAACGTCGCCACCTTCTAACACCTAGTGGACATCGGACCCGCGGAAGCCGCACCCGGCCCCGCGGGTCCGATCACTTCACCCCAGGCGAACCATGCTGGAACACGTCCCCATGGCTCTCATTGATCAAGACGCCGGGCGAGGTCCGGGCACCGTCCCGCGGGACAGGCATCGGACTCCGCTTTCGTCATGACTCGTACGGCATAAGCCAGCTCACCCGGCGACAGGAACGGGAGCCCGGCGAATCAGGCTCACGCCGTACGCGATCAGCCAGGTGACCCAAAGCAGCCATCCACCGAGGCCGAGCAGTCCGAGGGGCCCTTCCCGATCGATGACCAGCGGGGCGAGGCCGGCATCTAGGAGGCCGACAAGCCGCCCAGGATGAGCACGCGAATCCGATGGCCGCCACGCCGCCGATCAGGGGCATGGATGACTTACGGAGCACGTATTCATTATAAGCACCGTAAAGCAATAAGCTTGCAGATCATGAGTGCAGACCCGGGCAGACGCCGCTACGACTCCCTGCGCCGCAGCGTGCAGGCGCAGGAGACGCGTGCCGAGATCGCCCGAGCCGCCCTTCGCCTCTTCGTCGCGCAAGGGTGGGCGGCGACGACGGTGCGCGACGTGGCGCGGGAGGCGGGTGTCTCCGTGCCCACGGTGTATGCGACATATGGCAACAAGACCGGTCTGACCATGGCCTTGGCCGACGCCGGCGATCTGACTGCCGACCCGTCGCAGATGGTCGCCGAACTGGAGGATCCCGCCGCCGGCCCGGCCCGCCAGCTCGCGGCGATGGCCGCCTACGACAGGCGGCTCTTCGAGCGCGCGGGAGGCCTTATCAACCTTGTGCGGGAGGCCGCGCGTTCCGAGCCCGCGTTCGCCACGACATACGGCGACGCCAGGCGGCGGGGGGACGAGACGCGGATCCGGGTGTTCGGCTCCTGGCCGGCCGGCACACTCCGCGACGGCCTGGACGTCCCCACCGCTGTCGACATATATGCGGGCATGTGCAACATCGACGTCTATACGACCCTTGCCGTCGAGCGCGGCTGGTCGCCCGACCAGATCGAGCGATGGTGGAGTGAGGCGCTCGCGCGCGAACTCCTCAAGAGGTGACGGTCACATCCCCAATGTCGTGGCGATGTCGGCGGAGACGGGATAAGGCCGCTCCAGCGGGAGGCGCTCCGCCGCCCCGGACAGGTCGCCGTCGGCCACCAGACGGCGCACCTCGTTGACCGTGTCGGTGATGTCGGTGATGTCGAGGATCCATTCATCGGCGTAACGCGCCGCGTACGCCCCCGACAGCCCCACCTGGAGTGACCGGTGCGGCAGCGCATGCAAGTGCAGATCGCGCTCGGGGTCCCACTGCACACGCACCTGGCGATGCCGGGTGCGGGCCCAGGCGTCGTGGTCGGCGTGCGCTTTCCGGTCGTAGTGGCTCAGTCCGGCGTTGCGCAGGGCGTCCTCGAACCCCTCGCGGCGCAGCCGCACCGCCACCACGTGCTCCTGGCCCGGCTTACCGGCCCAGCCGGAGCGGTACATCATCCAGAGGAACGACGGTTTGATCCACGTCATCCGCTGCCGGCTCCAGGTCTCGGGGAAACGCCCGGACTTCGCAGCAGGGATCGCGATATGCGGCCCGTAAGCCTGATAGACGGTAATCCCGTTCTCGTCGTAGTCGGCCCGTATCTGCCGATAGTCACCTGTCATCTTGCCTCCATAAATTCATATCTATGTCCTTGTCACGTTAAAGATGTCGGCCGCGCGAAGTGACCTGACCCCGATGTCCAGCGACGTGTTTCGCCGGGGGGCTGGGTGGAAGGGGGAAAGGTAGAGGCATTGTCTCGCGGGGCGGGCCGGGTGTGGGTGGCCGATCATCATCCCGACCGGCTGCGTGTCGCGGAGGAGATGGGGGCCACTCCCATCAATCCCGCCGAACAGCACCCGGTCGAGGTCGTCAAGGAGACGACGCTCGGCATGGGCGCGGACAACGGCTGCGAATGCGTGGGTTACCAGGCCCACGACCCGCAGGGGCGTGAGGACGCCGGCGGGCCGCTCAACACGCTGATCGACGCCGTCCGGTTCACCGGTTCGATCAGTGCGGTGGGGGTGTTCGTGCCGCATGACCCGGGCGCCGCTGAGATGCAGGGTCAGATGGCGGCGGAGGGCAAGGTGCCGACGGGGGGATCAAGGTTGTGCTCCACCCGGACGGCAGAAGCGGGCGCTGATCCTCGGACGGGGCCGGGGCACGGTCCTACGATGGGCACATGAGCACAAGCGCGCACCTGGCAGGTGCACACGGTTCGCAGGCCGACGGCGAACGGCTGGAGGTCGCCGCGTCTGTGCTCGTCCTGCTCGCCGATCGCACCCGCCTGGCGCTCCTGCACCGTCTGGGCCGGGGTGAGGCCGACGTCACCACGCTCACCGAGGAGTGCGGCGCGCCGCGCCCGTCGGTGAGCCAGCATCTGGCGAAGCTCCGGCTCGCGGGCCTGGTGACCACGCGCAGGGACGGGCGTCACGTCTACTACTCATTGCGCCACGGCCATCTGCGGCGGCTTGTGGAGGAGGCGATGAACGTCGCCGACCACCAGATCCGTTCCCTTCCGCCACACGACTGAGCGTGACTGAGGACTACGCCCCTGGTAGAGCTATGGTTAATATGTGCACACGTATGCACATGTTGACCTCCGGGAGGCCGTCGATGTTGTCCGTGTTACGGAACCGCACATACCGCCACCTGTTCACCGCCCAGGCCGTCGCCCTCCTGGGCACGGGGCTGGCGACCGTGGCACTCAGTCTCCTCGCCTACGACCTCGCGGGCGACAACGCCTCGGCGGTCCTCGGCACGGCGCTCACGATCAAGATGGTCACCTATGTCACCATCTCCCCCGTGATCGGCGCCCTGGCCGACCGCCTGCCCAGGCGGACGCTCATGGTCGGGGCGGACCTCATCCGGGCCGCGGTCGCCCTCACCCTGCCGCTGATCACCCAGATCTGGCAGATCTACGTGCTGATCTTCCTGCTGCAGGCGGCGTCTGCGGCGTTCACCCCGACGTTCCAGGCCGTCATCCCCCAGGTGCTCCCCGCCGAACGCGACTACACCCGCGCGTTGTCGATGTCCCGCCTCGCCTACGACCTGGAGAGCCTGCTCAGCCCGGCCGTCGCCACCGCGCTCCTCGTCGTGCTCCCCTACTCGTGGTTGTTCACCGGCACCGCCGCCGGCTTCGCGGCCTCCGCCGCCCTCGTCGTCTCGGTCGTCCTGCCGCGGCCCTCCCCGGTGGAGCGCACCAGCGGGGTGTACGGCAGAGCCGTCTTCGGCGCCCGCCTCTGGTGGCGCACACCGCGCCTGCGCGCCCTGCTCGCGCTGGACCTGGCTGTGGCGGCCGCGGGGGCGATGGTCCTGGTCAACACCGTCGTCGTGGTCCGCCACCATTTCGAGCGCCCGGCCGAGGCCGTCTCCCTGGCGCTCGGCGCCTACGGCGCGGGCTCGATGCTCGCCGCACTCCTGCTGCCGCGCCTGCTCACCCGGGTGAGCGATCGCGGCGTGATGCTGCCCGCCGCCTTCGCGCTGCCCGCCGCGATGGCCGCCGTCACTGCGCTCACCGCCGCCTCCCCCGGGCCGTGGTCCTGGCCCGCGCTCCTGGCCGCCTGGGCGGCGATCGGCTTCGCCGGCTCCGCCGTACTGACCCCGAGCGGCCGGGTGATCCGCCGTTCGTGCGCCGATCCCGATCTGCCCGCCGCCTTCGCCGCGCACTTCTCCCTGTCGCACGCGTGCTGGCTGCTGACCTATCCCCTGGCCGGGTGGCTCGCCACGGCGGCGGGCCTGCCCGCCGCCGCCGCCGCGCTGGGCGGGGTCGCCCTGGCCGCCGCCGTCGCGGCTGCGCTGACCTGGCCTTCCCGCGACCCGGTGCGGCTGGACCACCTTCACATCGACCTGTCCGCGGACCATCCCCACCTGGCCGGCGCCGAGGCCGTGGGCGGCGGGTGGCGGCACGGCCACGACTACGTCATCGACCAGCACCACGCCACCTGGCCCGCCCTCGGACGTTGCCGACCTATACGGCGGGGGGGTATAAGGGGATATAGCAAGGTGAGCGAGTCGAAGGAGCGAACCCATGGGTGAGCGTGTGTTGCTGATCGGTGTCTACGGCATGGAGCTGGTGGAGTGCGGGGGTGCGCTGGCCGCCAACGTCGCCGCCGGAGGGGAGTCGTTCGCGACGCTCATGCTGTGCCGCGAGCGCATGAGAGCCGACGTCCGGAAGGCCGCCGGCGTCCTCGGTGTGCAGGAGCCCGACTTCCTCGGTTTCCGCAACGGATATGTGGCGGTCGACGAGGAGCACAAGCGTGCGCTGGTCCGCGTGATCCGCACGGTGCGCCCCAGCATCGTGATCACCCAGGATCCCGAGCACTCCCTGGCCGACCTCGACCCCGACCGCCGCCCCGCGATGACCTTGATCCTTGAGGCGCTCGGGCTGGCGAGCCGCGAGTTCGCCGCCGACGACGGCCTGGAGCCGCATCCGGTGCCGACGATCTACTACATGACCCCGTCCCGGCCCAACTGCGTGGTCAACATCGCGCCCCACTGGGAGCAGAAGTGCTCCGCGATGGACATGCTTGAGTCGCAGATGGAGTTCTCCGGCCGCCATTGGAGCGAGGCCCTGGCCCCTGGGGACGCCGAGGCCCTCGTGCCGGGGTTCGCGGAGATCGGCAGCGACCTGGAGCGCGGCCGGGCCGTGCACCGCGCGCTCGACAGGGCCGTGCACATCTACCACGGCATCGGCCACCACGGGCATTACACCTTCGCCGAAGCATACCGCCGCGAGGGCGACTTTCACCTGCCGACCCTGGTCCGGTAATCGCATAAAAAGCAGGTGGGTACGGCAGGGCCCTGCCGTACCCACCTTCCGGGGGATGTCAGCTGTCGAGGATGTCGCGGAGCACGTCGGGCTTGTTGGTGATGACGCCGTTCACCCCGTGCGAGATCATGCGGCGCATGACCTCCGGATCGTCAACGGTCCAGGTGTGGACCTCCATGCCGAGGTCCTGCACACGCTGGACATAGTCCGGCGTGACGGTGCTGTAGTGAGGGTTGATCTGCTTGGCGAAGCTCGACAACTCCGGCAGTTGCTCGACCGGCGGGGTGCCGAGCAGGCCGACCGGGACGCCGGGCAGGACCTGGTGGAAGGTGCGCATCGAGGTCCAGTTGAACGACTGCATGACGGTGCGGCCGCGGCGCAGCCACGACGGGAGGTCCCGCAGGTCGTCGGCGACGTTCCGCTCGATGCCCGGATAGAGCTCGGGGGCCTTGATCTCCAGAAGCAGTCCGAGCCGCCGCCCGTTCATGGCGCGCAGCGTCTCGGCAAGAGTGGGCACGGCTTCGCCCTCGAACTCCTCGGAGAACCACGATCCCGCGTCGAGCTTGCGGATCTCGTCGAGGGTGAAGTCGGAGACCCGCCACGGCGCCCGGTCGGGGAAGACCGTTTCCACGTCGGTGGTGCGGGTCAGGGTGGTGTCGTGCATCAGGACAATTTCGTGGTCCTTGGTCTGCTGAACGTCGATCTCATAGAAATGCGCTCCCTGTCTGCTCGCCAGCTCGAAGGCGGCGATGGTGTTCTCGGGCGCATACGCCGACGCGCCACGGTGAGCGACGTTGACGACCGCCTGCGGCGGTTTGACGGCGGCTGCCACGGCGGTGCCGGACACCGCCAGAACGGCAAGGATGGTTGTGACCATGAGGCTCAGGCGCCGGAACATGGGTCTCCTCGGGATGAGAGGCGGCCTACACCCCGAATCTCTCGACCCCGCGTGACCTGTAGTTGTTGTGTGAGTGACGCACAGGCACCGGATGGATGAGCATTGGCTCGTTTTCGGGCAGTCAGCCGGCCGGTCCGCGGGTCAATCCGTCGATGTTCGCCGAGGCCACGACCTGTTCGAAGGCGGCTTCGTCCACGCTCTTGACGCTCGGGACGACGAAGGCGACCTGGGACTTGGGGAGATACCAGACCCTGCTGGTGTAGGACCCGTGAGAGCACCGGAGGCGCCACTTCCGGTGCACGGCGTTCCTGCCGTCGCTCAAGGACGTCATTCCGGAGGTGAGCAGCTTCCCGCCGACCGTTGAGTCGTAGTCGGTGACGTGCCCATAGGCGGCGTCCCCGTTCGCCTTACGGGCCGGAAGTCCCGCCTTCCTGGTGGCCGTGCCGCCGGAGAAGCAGGGAAGCACGAACTCACCGTCGAAACGCCAGCCGTTCACGAGATCGCCGATCGACCTTCCCGGCCATTTTTCCGGCGTGGAGAACGTCTCGATCCGCATGGCGTCCGGGCGGCAGGGGTAGTCCCAGGCGCCGTTGCTCCCCCGCGAGTTCGGCGACTCCAGGCAGGCGACGTCCTCATGGACCTTGACGAGTCTCCAGCCCCCGGGAACCCGGAGGGTTATGCCGTTGAAGAGCGCCGTCGTCGGCTGCGCACGGGCGGGGACCGCCGGGATCGGAGCGGGGGGCGGGACCGCGGCCCCGCGGCCGCCCGGCACCTGCGAGGTGACGGAGGACCGTTCCCGCGGCCTCTCGTCATGCTCCGCCACGATCAGGCCGAGAACCCCCACCGCGGCGGCGCCGGCGGCCACCCAGAGGAGCGGGCGTGCGTGCCACGGGGTCTCCGGCGCGGGCCAGGGCGCCACGCTGCCGGCCACGGGCGGGGCCCATGTGCGCTGGAGGTGGGTCGTGATGTCGGCGGCGGGGTCGTCCCGCACGAGGACGATCGCCTGGCCGCGCTGCCGCCGCCAGGCGTCGGCGACCGACGCGAGCAGCTCGGATGTGGCGGGCCGCCGCGCCGGGGACTTGTCGAGGGCGGCGTCGACGAGTTCCCGCAGCCTCTCCGGCACGGCGGAGGTGTCGACCGGGTCCCGCATCACGCGCAGCGCCAGCACCTCCGGACGGGCCGTGCCGTACGGCAGACGCCCGCTTGACGCGTAAGCGACAAGGAGGCCCCAGCCGTACACGTCGGCCGCGCCGCCCGCGTCCTCCCCCACGTATTCCTCCGGGCTGATCCACCCCGGGGAGCCGACGACGAGGCCGGTGCGGGTCAGCACCGTCCCGTCCAGGGTCGAGGCGATGCCGAAGTCCAGCAGGCGCGGGCCGTGCGGGCCCAGGATGACGTTCGACGGCTTCAGATCGCGGTGCACGACACCGGCCGTGTGGATGGCGCGCAGCGCCTCGGCCAGACCGGCGGCCAGGCCGAAGAGCACGTCACCCTCCAGCGGCCGCCGTTCGTGGACACGCTGGTCGAGCGTCGGGCCGGGCACGAACTCTGTGGCCATCCACGGCCGGGCCGCGTGCGGGTCGGCGTCGAGCACGGGCACGACGCACCGCCCGCCGACGCGCCGCATCACGCGCACCTCCCGGGCGAACCGGGAGCGGAACTCGGGGTCGGCCGCGACGGCGTCGTGCACGAGCTTGACCGCCACCCGCGCGCCGTTCGCCGACACGCCGGCGTAGACGATCCCCATGCCGCCCACACCGAGCCGTCCCACAATGGCGTAACCGCCGACCTTGGCCGGGTCGCCGTCGACGAGGGGATTCAGTCTCACCGGAGGGGGCTGTTCCACGTGCGGCGCGCGGAACGCTCCATTCCGGCCGGCGCGACGCCCATGCCACCCGCGCCGAGCCGTCCGAGGATGCGGTGGGGACCCACTCTTTCGGGGTCCCGAAAAAGCAACGGAAGAATCTCCGGATCCTGCCTTTCACAGGTCGTACAGATCCCTGGCCCCGAGCAGGATCCGTTGCCGGAACAGCACCCGCGATCTTAGCCAGCAGAATGCCGCGCGTCCACCCAAACCGTGCGAATGACTGCGAGTCATCCATTTGAGAAGCCCCAGGTCACTTCGCCTCCACCGGCGATCGGCGGCGAGGTGTACGGCATGAGCCCGACCCGACTCCGCCGTACCCCGGCGGATCACCGACGAGGAACGCTGTCTTGACAAGAAAAATTGTCGGTGGCTACTCTGAAGGCATGCAGGACGTCGTCGTGATCGAGGACCCGGCCGCGGCCGAGGTCTCACTGGACCCCATCAGGGCCAGACTGCTGGCCGAGCTCAGCGAGCCCGGCTCGGCGACCTCGTTGGCCGCCAAGGTCGGCCTGCCCCGCCAGAAGGTCAACTACCACCTCAAGGCGCTTGAGGCCCACGGGCTCGTCGAGATGATCGAGGAGCGGCGCAAGGGCAACGTCAACGAGCGCATCATGCGTGCGACCGCCGCCTCCTATGTGATCTCGCCGACCGCGCTGGCGTCGGTCCAGCCCGACCCCTCGCGCTCCCCCGACAACCTGTCGGCGAGCTGGTTGCTGGCCGTCGCGGCCCGGCTGGTGCGCGATGTCGGGGCGCTCATCAAGGGGGCCACCCAAGCGCGCAAGCGCCTGGCGACCTTCGCGATCGACGGTGAGGTGCGTTTCGCCTCGGCGGCCGACCGGGCGGCGTTCGCCGAGGAGCTCGCCGGGGCCGTCTCAGCCCTCGTCGCGAAATATCACGACCAGTCCGCCGAGCGCGGCCGTGACCACAGGATCGTCGTCGCCGTCCATCCGAGCATGAAGGACAAGTCATGACACATCCCTTTGAGCTGAACCAGGAGCTCGAACTCAACGCCACACCCGAGCAGGTCTGGGAGGCCATCTCGACCGGGCCGGGCTTCGACTCGTGGTTCATGGGGCGCAGCGAGCTCGGCGCCGAGGAGGGCGGGCCGGCCAACCTCTCCATGCTGGGCCACACCCAGCGGGCCGTCATCACCGCCTACGAGCCGGGCGCCCGCCTCGCCACCCGCGGTGAGGAGTCCCCCGACGGGCGGTTCATGGCGATCGAATATCTCGTCGAGGGGCGCGGCGGCGGCACCACCGTGCTGCGGCTCGTGCAGCACGGCGTGCTCGGCGACGACTGGGAGACCGAATTCGAGGCGATGAAGGCGGGCTGGCCCATCTACCTGGAGACGCTCCGGCAATATCTGCGCCACTTCGCCGGGCGCACTCCGTCGGTCACCACGGTGGCGAGGTTCGGTGCCGGCGGCCCGGAAACCGTCTGGAAGACCGTCACCGAGTCGCTCGGCCTCGCCCAGCACGTCGAGGAGGGCGAGACCGTCCATCTCCCGGATGGCTCCACCGGTGTCGTCTTCTACGCGAACCTGCCCGTCAACCTGGGGATTCGCACGGCCGAGGGCCTCTATCGCTTCATCCACTCGGGCAGCGACCGCGGCGACGCCCTCGTCCTCGGCCACCAGAACTTCGCGGGCCGCGACGAGCAGCCCGCGTGGGATGCCTGGACGACCCAGAACTTCGGCTGACCGTTCACCGTCAAAGACACGAAAGTAAGAGAAACACCATGCGCATCGTCATCATCGAGTTCATGAGCCTCGACGGCGTCGTCCAGGCCCCCGGCGGCCCCGGGGAGGACACCGACGGTGGTTTCGCCCACGGCGGCTGGAGCCACCCCTTCTTCGACGAGCTCACGGGAGGCGCCTTCGACGACGTGCTGTCGAAGGCCGACTCCATGCTCCTCGGCCGCCGCACCTGGCAGACGATGGCGGGGGCCTGGCCCAGCCGCAAGGGCGATCCGTTCTCCGACCGGATCAACACCATCCGGAAGTACGTCGTGTCCGACACCCTCGCCGACAACGCGCTGACGTGGGACAACTCAGTCCGCATCCCCAAAGGCGACGCCGTGGAGCGCATCCGCGAGCTGCGCGAGGCCCCCGGCGGCGACATGGTGGTCATGGGCAGCGCCACCCTCGCCCGCAACCTCGTCCAAGAGGGGCTGGCCGACGAGCTCCGCCTCATGATCATGCCGGTGCTCCTCGGCGGCGGCAAGAGCATCTTCCCCGGGGACGGCGGCAAGCGCACCCTCGAACTGGTCTCCGTCACCACCAGCGAGCGGGGCGTCAACCTGTGCGTCTACCGCCCGGCCGCCCCGTCCGGCGACTGATCCCGGCAGGCGAGATCCCGCGCGTGCCCAAGGTTTCCCCCGCCGACGCGTCGATGACGCGGGTCCGCGCCATGAGCCCTTCGAGGGCCGGCCCGGGAACCCCCTAGGCTCTAAAGTGAGGGCGGACTCTCGCCGAGCTCATCGAGTGCCTTGCGGAGATATCGGCCGGTCACCGAGGAGTCGCAGTCGATCAGGGCCTCGGGCGGGCCCTGAAAGACGACCTCGCCGCCGTGCATGCCCGCGCCCGGCCCGATGTCGACGACGTGGTCGGCGTGCGCGACGACACGCTGGTTGTGCTCGATGGCGATGACGGTGGCACCCTCCCCGACGAGGTCGTCGAACAGCGCGAGGAGGCGGTCGACGTCGGCGCCGTGCAGCCCGGCGGTCGGTTCGTCGAGGACGATCCGGCCACTGCGGGGGTCACGGAGGTCGCTGAGGTGGCGGGCGAGTTGAAGGCGTTGCCGTTCTCCGCCGGACATGGTGTCGAGGCTCTGGCCGATCGACAGATAGCCGAGTCCGACGCGCTCCAGCCAGCCGAGCCGCGGGGCGACGTCCGGCCGGCCCGCGAAGAGCGCCGCGGCTTTCGCGGGGCCCATGGCGAGAGCGTCGGCGATGGTGTGGCTCCGCAGGGTGGCGGCCAGCGCGGTGGGATTGAACCGCGTGCCGGCGCAGGCGTCGCAGGTGGTCTGCACATCGTTGAGGAAGGCGAGATCGGTGATGATGACGCCTTTGCCCTTGCAGACCGGGCACGCGCCGCGGGCATTGGGGCTGAACCACGACGGGTGCAGCCCCGCGGCCCGGCCGAAGGTCTCACGGATCGTGCCGGCGACGCCGAGTACGGTGACCGGGGTCGACCTGAGGCCACCGCGCAGCGACGCCTGGGCGACGACCGTGAAGCCGGGGTGCTGACGAGGCAGTTCCGACGCGAAGAGCGTGCTCTTGCCTGAGCCGGCCACCCCGGTGACCACGGTCAGCACACCGAGCGGCACCTCGGCGGTGACGTCGCGGAGGTTGTGCGCACGGGCGTGTGCGATCGTCACCGTTCCGCGTGCGGTCCGGGGGTGCCGGCGGAGGCGGATCGGGGCACGCAGCACCCGGCCGGTCGGCGTGCCGGTGCGCCGCAGCTCCGCCGGGGTGCCTTCGAACTGCACGGCGCCGCCGAGTGCTCCCGCCCGCGGCCCGAGATCGATGACGTGGTCGGCCGCGGCGATGACCGCCGGGTGGTGCTCGACGACCAGGATCGTGTTGCCCGCGTCGCGGAGCCGGTTGAGCAGGTCGAGCAACCGGTGCACGTCGTGCGGGTGCAGCCCCGTACTCGGCTCGTCGAAGACGTAGCAGGCGTCGCTGAGGGCGCTGCCGAGGTGGCGGACGATCTTCACGCGCTGGGCCTCGCCGCCGGACAGGGTGCTGGAGTCGCGGTCAAGGCTCAGGTGGCCGAGGCCGACCGCGTCGAGGGCGTCGAGCCGGTCCCGGACGGCCGTGAGGAGCGGGGCGAGGGCGGGCGCGGCGACCGAGGCGACGACGTGCCGCAGCTCGACGATCGGCAGGGCCGACCAGTCGGCGATCGACCGGCCGTCGATCAGGCTGGCCCGGGCCGCTTCGTTGAGGCGTGTTCCCGCGCAGCCGGGACATGTGCGCCGGGTCACCACCGCGGCGAGGGCCTCGCGCTCGTCGTCGGTGAGCCGTGACGGGGTCCGGCGGAGGTAGGAGTTGCGCAGGCGCGGCATGACGCCGTCGAACTTTGACGTCGCCGGATATTCCGGGTCGGGGTTGGCGAGCCGCAGGCCCTCGCCGTACAGCAGGGTCCGCAGATCGTCGGGCGGCAGCTCGGAGAGAGCCAGGTCCGCGTCGACGAGGCCGGAATGCACGAGGCGTTTCCACCGGTAGGTCCCCGGCGCGAAGGTGGGGAATCGGATCGCGCCCTCGCGCAGGCTCTTCGAACGGTCGAGCAGTGCCTCAAGGTCGATGTCGACGACGCCCAGCCCCTCGCAGCAGGGGCACATGCCGGTGGGGTCGTTGAACGAGTAGGCGGGGGTGAACCCGGCGGAGGGCCGGCCGGCACGGGAGAAGGCGAGCCGCAGCAGCGGCGCGAGGTCGCTCGCCGTGCCGACGGTGGAGCGGGCGTTTCCGGTGAACCTGCGCTGGTCGACGACAGGGAGCCGTCGCGGCGGACGGTCGAGCCGATGCGGCTCGTGCGCCTGCGGCAACGGTGGTATCTGTTCGGGTGGGATCTCGACCGGCACGACTGGCGCACCTTCCGGCTCGACCGCATCACCGAGCCGGCCACGACAGGTGAGACCTTCCGTGCGCGAGCCCTGCCGCCCGGCGATCTCGCCGATCATCTGCGGGAGCGTTTCCGCGGGCCTGCCGCCCACCGGATCACGCTCACGCTGCACACCGGCGCGCGCGACGCCGCGACGCGTCTGCACCGCGTCGACGGGACACTCCACCCGATCGACGATCACACCTGCCGTTACATCGCCGAGGTCGACTCCTACAAATGGCTCGCCGTCGTGCTCGTGCTCACCGACGTCGAGTTCACCGTCGAAGATCCCGAGGACTTCCGGCACTATCTGACCGGCGCCGCCCGCCGCCTCCTCCGCGCGACCGGCCAAGCCCCCTGACGCGCCCGCCGCCGCCTCCACGCGACCGGCCAAGCCCCTGACACGCCCGCCGCCGCCTCCACGCGACCGGCCAGAACCCCTGACGTGCCCGCCGCCGCCTCCTCCGCGCGACCGGCCAGAACCCCTGACGTGCCCGCCCGCATAGACTCGCCTGCGACCGGCCAAGGCGGAGGGGAGGCGGCTGTGCGCATCGGAGAGCTGGCCAGACTCGTGGGGACGAGCGCTCGCTCCCTGCGCTACTACGAGCAGCAGGGCCTGCTGTCGTCGGTGCGCGCGGAGAACGGATATCGCGACTTCGACGAGTCGGCGGTCGTCCGCGCGAGCAACATCAAGCACCTCCTGGACTCCGGTCTGAACATCGAGGACGTCGGGGCATACGCGGCCCACGGCTGCCTGGACCGGCCCCTGCACGAATCCCCGCGATGCGCCGCCGAAGGGGAGACCGCACGCCGGCGGCTGGCCGAGGTGGACCGCCGGATCGAGCAACTCCAGGAGCAACGCACACGCCTGGCCGTGCATCACACGGCGATCACCGGGCCGCCCGTTTGACCTTGACACCGGTGTCACGCTTTTAGCGTGCACGCATGAACGCTGACAACAAGGGCGTGCGAGGACACGGCTGGCTCTTGGTCCTGCTCCTGGCGACGTTTGTGATCGGTACGGATGACTTCGTCATCGCCGGAGTCCTGCCGGAGATCGCGGCCGACCTGGACGTGAGCGAGGCGGCGGCGGGGCAGCTCGTGACGGTCTTCTCCATCACCTATGCGCTGGCCGCGCCCCCGCTAGCGGTGCTGACGGCGCGATGGCCGCGCAAGACCCTGGTGGTGGGGGGACTTGCCGTCTTCGCGGTCGTCAACGTCGTGACGGCGCTGGCCCCGGCCTATGCCGCGCTGATGGCCCTGCGGGTGCTGGCGGCGCTCGTGGCGGCGGCGATCACCCCCGCGGTGTTCGGGATGGCGGGCCGGCTGGCGGCGCCTGAGCGGGTTGGCCGGACGATGGGCGTGGTGGCCGCCGGGCTGACCATGTCGCTCTTCGCCGGGGTGCCGATCGGGACGCTCCTCGGCTCGGCGTTCGGCTGGCGCTCGACGTTCGCGGCGGTGGCGCTGTTCACGTGCGCGGTGGTCGCCGCGGCGTCCGTGCTGCTGCCGCGGCTCCCCGGCGCACCCGAGCTCGGGGTCGGGGCACAACTGCGCGCCTTGAGCCGGCCGGCGGTGCTACTCGGCGTGCTGGGCACGGTCATGGGGGCGAGCGGCGGGCTGATGACCTATACCTACATCGCCCCGATCACCCACGACCTGACCGGCCGGGGTGGCACGCTGGTGGCGCTGAGCATCGCCGTGGTGGGCGTCGCGGGGGCCTTCGGCACCTTCGCCGGCGGCAGGCTGACCGACAGGTGGGGAGCGGACCGTGCGCTGCTGTTCACCTTCGGCGTGCAGGCGGTCGCGACGGCAGGGCTCGCGGTCATCGGCCTTCTGGGGCAGGGCTCGGCGCCGGTGTGGCTGCTGCTGACGACCCTCGCCGTGTGGGGTTTTGGCGGGTGGGGCTTCAACCCTCCCATGAACACCCGGGCGCTGCGCCTGGCCGGCGACGCCGGCACCGAGGCGGTGGCGCTGAACACCAGCGGTCTGTACGTCGGCATCGCCCTGGCCGGCGCCCTCGGCGGCGTGGCGCTCGAACTCCACGGCGGCCTCGGGCCCGCGGTCGCGGCGAGCGTGATCCTGCTGCTGACGTTGTCGCTGATGGTGATCTCGGTCAGGCGCTTCCCGTCCGGCGATCGCGCCCCGGCAGACCTCGGTGCACCCCAGTCCATGCCCTCGTCCCACTAGACATGGATTTATGCCCGTTAATCGATTTGACGGATAACGCCAAGGTCTAAGCGGCGACGGCGGGCGGAGAATCCCTTCGCCCGCCGTCGAGGTGACCGCTCAGCGGCAGCGGATCAGGCCGAGGGCCTGGCCCGCCTGGAACGTCGCGAACGCGTTGTCGCCCGGGCTTTCGTCGTTGTAGCGGAAGGCCCCGCTCGGATTCTGGAGGTCCAGCAGCCGCCCGGCGGGGTCGGCGTTGCCTTTCCGCCAATTCCTGAAGTTCTGCCCCGTCGCGCGCAGGGCGAGGATCACCAGGCCGGTGGAATTGGCATCGCTGGCCGTGCCGTATGCCGTGGAGAAGGTGAAACCCGCGTCGGCGCTCTGCTGCGTGCGCAGATATCGCAGTGCCGCCGGGATCGTGCGGCTCCTGCCGTTGGCCTTGAGGGCGACCAGGCTCACCGCGGTCGTGTTGGTGTCGGTCTCGGCGGCAGGCCGGTAAGCACTCCAGCCGCCGTCCGGCTGCTGAAGGTCCTCCCAGGCCCGCAGCGCCCTGGACGGCGGACGCTCACCCACCGCGCGAAGAGCGGCCAGCGCGTAGGCGTTGCCCGTGGGGTTGGTGTCGTAGAGACCGGTGGCCGGGTCGTATGCACTCTTGACGCGGTTTTTGAAGTCGAAGCCGTCGGGCGCGACCGTCGGCTTCTTCGCGAGAGCCAGCGCGAGCAGGAACTTCGCCGCGACACCGGCGTTGGGGATGCTCGTGGTCTGGCTGTATATCCAGTCGACGGCCGACTTGCCGTCGCGCCTGACCGTCGACGGGTCGACCCCGAGCGCGACGAGCGCGTAAACCGCGTCGGCGGTCGACGTCTGCCCCACACTCGGGAAGGAGCCGTCGGGCTGCTGCTGAGCCTTGATATAGCGCACGGCCTTGTCGACGGCGCTCGCCGGAGCGCACGCCGTCGTGCGCCCGGAGGATGTCACCGACGCGGCCGCCGCCGCGGGCGTGAGCACGCCGGCGGCCAGCACGACGGGCAGTGCGACGAGCATCGATCTAAAGAATTTCACTACACCCCCTGTGGCAAGAATGGACTCCACGCCGGGGCGGTGTGGAGTGGAGAGCACGACCATTTCCGGTCGGGCTGAGGTGCGGTGAGAGTATCGTGGTCGGAACCCGGCCGGGGGTCAAGTCTAAATTCCCAAAATATCTATAACGGCCATCACGCATACACGAAATGGATTTACCACAAAAGCCGCCGGAAGTCCCGGAGGTGCACCTTCGAGTGGATTTTCAGATATTTGATCAATATGAATGTACGGCGAAGCCGCCGTAAACGGCAGACACGGCTTCGCCGTACCCGACCCGCTCACCCTGCAAGAGCACGTCTCCGCTTTCGCGAGGAGCGGCGGCGCGGTGCATGCGGAGTGCGCCGGCCTGCTCTACCTCGCACGACAGCCGAAACGGGCACCCGATGTGCGGCGTCCTCGACGTCGACGCGGTGATGACCGGCACGCTCGAACTTGGCTACCGGGAGGCGACCGCCGCCCCCTCCGTGCTCGGGGCGGAAGGCGCCCGGCGGACAGGTCACGATCGGCGCCTGCGCACCGCCGGTTCAACCGCACCACGACCTCCGGGGCAAGAGCCGCCGAAATCTACGGGGAGTTCACGACAACGCCTGCCATGAAATCGCCTGCGGGAAAACGCCGATCACGAGCCGGAGCGGCGGCGCAGCAGATAAGTGTCCATGATCCAGCCCTTACGCTCGCGGGCCTCGGCCCGGACGGCGACGATCCGCGCGCCGACCTCCCCCAGCGGTCCGGCGATGACGATCTCATCCGGTGTGCCGAGGTAGGCACCCCAGTAGATGTGCAGATCCCCGTCGTCCAGGGTCGTGAACGAGCAGTGCGCGTCCAGCATGACGACGACGTCGTCGACGTCGCTCGGGAATCCCTCGGCGGCCAGGCGGCGTCCCGTGGTGACGAGCACGGACTTGCCGACCTGGTTGAGGCTCGTGCGATGCCGCGCCACCAGGGTGGAGACGCTGCTGATGCCGGGAACGACCTCGTAGTCGAAGGCCACCCGGCCGCGTGACCTGACCTCCTCCAGCACCGCGATGACGTTGTCGTAGAGCGTGGGGTCGCCCCAGGCCAGGATCGCGCCGATCCCGTGCTCGGGTAGTTCGTCGAGGAACATCCGCTCATACAGGTCGGATCTGCGGTTGTGCCAGTCGGCCACCGTCGCGACGTAGTCGGCGGGGTCGCGGTCGCGGCCGACGTCGGCCGAGGTGACGACCCGGTAGTCCGATCGTTCCACGAAGCGGTCCAGAATCGCCTGCCGTGCCTCCACCAAGTCCCGCTTGTTGTCCCCCTTGTCGAGGAAGAAGAAGACCTCCGCTTCATTGAGCCGTTCGATCGCCTCCACGGTCATTTGCCGTGGGTCTCCGGCGCCGATGCCGATGATGAAGATCTTCCGCATGTGCGAAACCCCCATTCCTCTCCATGGTCGGCCGTGGACGCGATCCCCGCCGTGGTCAAGCCGCCGGCTAAGTTTTCCACGCCCCGGCCGCAGGAGCGGCTGCGGGTCAGCGTGCGGCGCCTGGAGCCGGTCGCGGTGGCGCCGCTTGTCCATGTCACAGGGTCCGCGGTGCCGTAGGCTGTCACTCGATCATCCAAGGTGGAATATCCCGGCAACTCCAAATTCTCATTTCACATGCAGCGGGCGACATTTCGAAGGGATCGATATGAAGCTTTACACACGCGGCGGGGACAAGGGTGAGACCGGAATTTGGGGAGGGAAGCGGGTCGGCAAGGACACCGCGCGAATCGAGGCGATCGGCAGCGTCGACGAATGCAATGCGCTGATCGGCCTCGCGATCGCCATGGGCCTTCCCGGAGACATCGGGCGGATGCTGGAGACCGCGCAGAACAACCTCTTCGTCGTGGGCGGGGAGCTGATGGCGCCGAGCCGTGAAGGGTCGGGCACGTCGCTCCCCCGGCTGTCCGGCGACGAGATCCAGGCGCTCGAAGGGATGATCGACGAGTTGGACGCGCGGGTTCCGCCGCTGCGAAACTTCATCCTGCCGGGCGGGGTTCAGGCGGCGGCACAACTGCACGTGGCGCGAACGGTCTGCCGCCGCGCCGAGCGCAGGGCCGCCCAGCTCAACCGGCAGGAGGGCGTGAGCGAATATGTTCTGGCTTATCTGAACCGATTGGCGGACCTTTTGTTTGTGATGGCCCGCGCCGCCAACCACTCGGCGGGCGCCGCAGAAACCCAGTGGGCCCCCCGGGGGTAGGAAGGATTCACCCTCCGGGCATGACCTTCCGGGGACGCCGGGGATCGTAGAGATATGACTCCCGGCCGTGGCGGGAGGCCGCGTCCAGTGCGGGGCCCACGAGGATGACGGCGGCCTGCCTGAGTCCGTGGGCCTCGACCTGATCGGCGATGTCGGCCAGTGTGCCGGTGAGGATCACCTCGGCGGGCTGGGAGGCGTAGGCCACCACCGCGGCCGGGCAGCCGGCGCCGTATTCCTCGGCGAGCTCACCCGCCAACTGCCTGACGCGGGTGATCGCCAGGTGCAGCACCAGGGTGGCCCGGGTGGCGGCGAACGCCGCGAGTGACTCGGTCTCCGGCATCGCCGTCGACCGAGCCTGCGTGCGCGTGAGCACGACGGACTGGGCGAGGAACGGCACTGTCAGCTCCTTGCCCAGCAGCGCGGCGGCGGCCGCGTAGGCGGGCACCCCCGGAGACACGTCCCACGGCACACCCTGCGCGTCCAGCCGGCTGGTCTGCTCGGCCAGAGCCGAGTAGATCGACGGATCCCCCGAACACAGCCGGACCACGTCATGACCGGCCAGGTGGGACTCGACGAGGTGGCCGACGATCTGGTCGAGATCGAGGTGGTGGGTGTCGATCAGCCGGGCGCCGGCACGGCAGTGCGACAACACGTGCTCGTCGATGTAGGTGCCGGGATAGAGGCAGACGTCCGCCCGCTCAAGCATCCGCACGGCCCGGAGCGTCAGCAGATCGGCCGCTCCGGGACCGGCTCCGATGAAGTGAACGGTCACCCCTGATCCTTTCGCGCCACCCGACTGCCCGGCCCGCGAACCCCCACGCTTATGGGAAGCCGCTCGGCCCGCCTCCGAGAGCACACTGTATCCGCCCGAGCAAGACGCCCGGCCTGCGGTCCTTATCGGTCGGCGCCGTCCATGGTTATCAGGACCTTGCGCACGTTTTCCGCCTCGGTGTGCATGGTGTTGAACGCCTGCTCGACCTGGTGGAAGCCGAAGCGGTGGGTGATGAGGTGGGTGAACCGGTCTTGATGTCGTGCGATGAGCTGAAGGCCGTCTCCGATCAGGTCGAGGCTGTTGCGGCTGCCGAGAACGTCGAGCTCCTTCAGCGGGATCGTCCGCATCGGGATTCGGGTGTCCCGGTCGGAGATGCCGACCATCACGACCCGGCCCGTGGGTGCGGCGACGTCCAATGCCGCGGCGAAGGCCGCGGGGGATCCCGTCGCCTCGATCACGATCGTCACCGGTCTGGCCGGATCGGCCGCGGCGAGGGTGGAGATCTGTGGACCCGTAGGGAAGGGGGCTGTGGGGTCGACCGTGACGCTCGCGACCGCGCCGAAGTGCTTGGCCGACTCCGCGCGGGCGGGCAGGGTGTCGGCGGCGACGACGTCGACGCCGAGTTCGTGCAGGTAAAGGGTGGCGATCAGGCCGATCGGCCCGCATCCGATGACGAGGGCGAGTTCGCCCGCCTCGGCGCGGCTGCGGCGGACCGCCTGCATGGCGATGCTCGCCGGCTCGCTCAGCGGGGCGAGTTCGCCGGGCAGGCCGGGGGGCACCTTCCGCAGGGTCTCGATCGGTGCGAGGACATAGTGGGCCAGGGCGCCGTCCTCGTAGCAGCCGAGCACCGAGACACGCTGGCACACGTTGGCGCGGCCGATGCGGCAGGGGTGACAGGTTCCGCAGGAGCGGACGGGGGACACCACGACGGCCTCGCCGGGCGTGATCGGGGTGTCCCCCGCCACCTGCTCGACACGTCCGGCGAACTCGTGTCCCTGCACGATCGGGAAGGGGTTGAGATATTCGCCCTGCCAGATGTGTGAGTCGGTCCCGCAGAGCGTGACGTGCTCCACGCGGATCAGCGCGGTGCCCTCGCTGAGGGCCGGTATCGGCCGCTCTTGATATTCGAGCCGATGTGCGGAGACGGTGTTGGCGACCTTCATCGTCATTCGAGGGGTACCTTTGCGAACGCCACGTTCCACTCCCTGATGTCTCGTTGTTCGATCACTCCGGCCGACCAGAAGGGGTCTTGGTCGAGGGCCTGCTCCACCGCGGTCGCGTCGTGCGCGTGCAGGATGATCAGTGCTCCGGGGCGGTCCTCGTCCTCCAGGCGCCCGCTCAGCACCAGCACCTCCGCCGCGAAGAGTTCGCGCAGGAAATCAACGTGGACCGGCCGATATTGATCACGTCGCGCCGCGCTGCCTTCGGCGTACTCATATCGCACGGCATACAAAGTCATGAGGTCTCCTGGTCACGACGCACTGGCGGGTTTGACGTAGCCGAAGCGGCTCATCGGGGTCAGCGCGCCGATCTTGGGCCACTCAAGCGGAACGTCGAGTTGTGTCCGCAGCAGGCGCTGGTAGTCGGCGAGTGTGCGCTCACGCGCGTGCACCTGCGGCGGGGTCGTGCCCTCAAGCACGCAGAACGCGGCGAGCGCCCCCGCCGCCTCCCCGATCGCCCATTCCACGGGATGCACCCGGTAGGCGCCGTTGGTGATGTGGGTGGTGCCGATGTTCTTGGCGGCGGCGATCAGGTTCGACACCCGCACGGGAAGCAGTGCGCCGAGCGGGATCTGGAACGGCCAGGTGTCGATGTCCACGCTGTTGCGCCCGGACGTCGACGGATGGAGGTCCATCCGGTAGGCGCCGATTCCCACGGTGTCGGGGAACGCCTCCGCGCCCGCCCGCCCCTCGCGTGCCTCCACGCCGACGTGGGACTCGGTGACGGTGAACCGGGCCCGGATCCGGCGCGCCTCCCGGATGTACGGCTCCATGGCCAGGCCGTCCTCGG
This sequence comes from Sinosporangium siamense, assembly GCF_016863435.1. GTDB lineage: Bacteria > Actinomycetota > Actinomycetes > Streptosporangiales > Streptosporangiaceae > Sinosporangium > Sinosporangium siamense. The sequence continues at coordinate 106,297 of NZ_BOOW01000045.1, read as the reverse complement.
TGCCGGTGAGGTCGGGGCGGGGCCGCAGTCCCGGATAGCCGTGCCCGCCGTCGTGGCGGGGCGCCTCGGTCTGAATCCAATAGATCAGCGAGAGTGAAAGCTGACGGGCGCCTTCCAGGGCCAGTGCCTTCCCCTCTTCGCCGACGCCGAGCAGCGGGCGGTCGAAGTAGTCCATCATTGGCCACACCGCCGCGGACAGGTCGGACTCCCAGCGGCCGTCGAACTGGTGGGAGGCCAGGATGCGGCGGGACGACCACAGGTCGTAACGGACCCCCGACTCGTTCACCTCGTTGGTGAAGAGCGGGCGTGGACGCGGTGTGTGGGTCACATAGTCGGAGATCTGCCACCCGAGGAAGGGGCCCGGCCAGAACTCCGGCCGGTAGGCACGCCAGTAGTCGTACTGCTCCGGGCGGTCGATGGTGAAGTCGCCGTCCGGGACATATCCCACGATCATCGCCCAGGTCATGGCCTGCTGGTCGAGCGGGTCGGCGACGTCGAGCGCGTGGAGCTCGCCCGTCTCGTCCCGGCTCTCGGCGCCGATGACGTGCTCGACCGCCGCCTTGTCGATGAGGTCGCCGAGTTCACTGGCGTCGAGGAAATAACGCGCCTCGTATTCCCGCACCGCGCCGCCGCGGGTTCGTACGCCGATCGAACGGATTCTGTCGCCGTCGACGTGCGCCTCGGTCAGCGTGGAATGCTTGAGCACACGCAGCCGCCCGCGGCTCATCCACGGGTAGAGCTCGCTTTCCAGCACCAGCTGCGCGACATAGGGCTCATGGGTGAGCGGGCCGACATTGCCCAGCCCGGGGTTGAAGCCGGGCCGGTTCCGTGCGCGTGCGGCGACCGGATACTTCTCAAAGTAGAAGCGGCGTACGGCGTCGCGGAAAGCACGATAACTCGCGGAGCATCCCAGCGACTCGATCCAGGGATGCTCGTCCGGCGGCACGGCCTGAGCCGAGACCTGTCCGCCGATCCATTCGCCGGGGACGACGAGAAGAACGGTGGCGCCGGTCTTCACGGCGGCGAGCGCGGCGGCGACACCGCCGAGGCCTCCGCCGTAGACGGCGACGTCGAACCGTTGTGGTGATTCCACGCGGGGCTCCAGTTGCTGGTTACTCATTGCTGTGTGCCGGATCGGCGGACGGCTGCGCCTGATCGAGGTAGGCCGACACGGCCACCCTCGCGATATCGGCGTCTTGCTCTCCGGTGCCGCCGCTGACACCGACGGCGCCGAAGCAGTAGCCGTCGTCCAGCAACGGCAGCCCCCCGGCGAATGTCGCGATCGGTGCGGCGACCGCCGCGGGCAGACCAAAGTACGGTGCCCCCGGCTGCACGACGCCGGCGAGCGCTTCGGCGGGTTTGGCGAATCCGGCCGCGGCGCGTGCCTTCGCCAGTGCGAGGTCGGAGGTGGCGGGCAATGCGTCCTCGTGCCGGCACGCGGCGACGAGAACTCCCGCCCGGTCCACGACGACAACGGTGATCCTGACGTCGCCCGCGTGGTGCAACGCGGCCTCGACGGCGGTCAGTGCTCTCCTGCCGGAGACGACCGTCCGGGTGATGTGCTGTGTCATGCGGTGTACTCCGAGGTGGCGCTGATGCGGAGCTTGTCGCCGAGGAGCAGGTCGGCGGCCTTCTCGCCGACCATCACGGCGGGGGCGTGGGTGTTCACGCTCGGCACGGCGGGCATGATCGAGGCGTCGGCGACACGGACGCCCTCGACGCCGCGCACCCGCAGTTCGGGGTCGACGACCGAGGCGTCGTCGCTGCCCATCCGGCAGGTGCCCACCTGGTGGTGATAGGTGATGCACGTCTGCCGTACATATCTCTCCAGCTCCGCGCGTGACAGCCCCGGTTCCGCGGGGGCGACGAGCGAGGCTTTGAGCGGCTCGAAGGCACCGGTGCCGGCGATCGCCAGTGCGATCTCGACGGCGGACATCATGGCCTCGACGTCGTAGCGCTGGGTCAGGTAGGCGGGATCGATGACAGGCGGGTCGGAGAGGTCGGCCGAGCGCAGCGTGATGCGGCCGCGGGATTTGGGGCGCATGATTCCGGCGCCGATGGTGAATCCGAACTCCGGCACCGGATATCCGTCCACCGGCTTGATGAAGTGCAGGAGAATCGGCTGCAGATCGGGGACGGCCATCTGCTCGTGGCTCCGCCAGAAAAGCACCGTGTCCATCATGTTGCCGCCCGGTGAGGGCAGTGGTTCGGGGGAGCCGAACAGGACCGGGGCGAGCGCATGGTCGTGGAGGTTCTCCCCCACACCGGGCGAGTCGGCTTCGACGTCGATTCCGAGCCGGGTCAGCTCCCGTTCGGGACCGATTCCGGATCGGAGCAGAATGGCGGGCGACTCGACGACACCGGCCGACAGAACGACTTCCCGGCGGGCGCGCACCGTGCGTGAACCGCCGGACTCGTCGACGAGCCGGACACCCACACACCTGCCGCCTTCCAGCACGAGGCTTTCGACTCTCGTCCCGGTGAGCAGGGTCAGACGGGGACTATCCAGGACCGGCCAGAGAAAGGCGCGTGAGGTCGACGCGCGGCGCCCCGAGCCGACGGTCAGGTCCACCGTTCCGGCGCCTTCCATCGTCTCGCCGTTGAAGTCGAAGTTCTCGGGAATGCCGATCGCCTTCGCGCCTTCGATGAAGGCCTGGCTCACAGGGTTGTCGCGGGACACGGGGGTGACGGAAAGCGGCCCGGCGGCGCCGTGCCAGGGTGTCTCCCCTAGCAGATGGCGTTCACTGCGGAGGAAAAGCGGGAAGACGGAGTCCCATCCCCAGCCGTAGCAGCCGTCGAACTCCCACGCGTCGTAATCGCGCCGGTGGCCGCGGACATAGATCATCCCATTGACGGAACTGCTTCCGCCCAGCACCTTGCCACGCGGCAAACTCAGCTCCCTGCCCTGCAAACCGCGTTGTGGGGTGGTCTTGTAGTTCCAGTCGTAGGGACCACCCCAGAGTGTGCGCCAGGAACCCGGATCGCTGAGCGATTCGACGCCGCGGTCGCTGCCTCCGGCCTCGACGACAAGGATGTCGCCGACGCCTGCGTCCACCAGCCGCCGCGCGATCACACTGCCCGCCGAGCCCGTTCCGACGACGATGTAGTCGAACTCGTCCCGTTCTTTCATCTCCGCGTCTCTCCAGTCCTGTCGTTGCTCCCGTGGAAAAGCCCGATCACGGCTCTTCGAACGGCACAGCCGCCGCGGCGTCGAGAAGAGCACCGTCGCGGGTGAGCGCCGCCGCCAGCACGGCTGTGTCGAGTGCCTGCGGCGCGACGGCCTTGCCGGCGCTGAGCGCCGCCGCCGTCCCCGACGCCTGGCCGAGGGCCATGGCCGTGCCCATGTGCCGCAGCCCCGCCATTCCCTTGCGGGTGGCCGACACGCAGCGGCCCGCGACGAGCATGCCGTCGACCCCGCGCGGCACAAGGGCGCGGTAGGGGATGGGGAACGGCCGGTCGGGCACGACGAGCGAGATCCCGTCGCCGCGGTGGTGATGGATGTCGAGCGGCCCCGACCCGAGCGCGATCGTGTCCTCGAAGGCCGTGCCCGCCAGGACGTCGTGCTCGTCCATGACGTAGTGGCCGATGACCCGCCAGGTCTCCCGCACCCCGATCCAGGAGGCCAGCGTGCCGAGACGCGCGTTCTCGAAGCCGGGCAGCTCTCCGCGGAGGAAGGGGATCAGCCCGTCGATCATCCGGCGTCCCTCGATCTCTGCCAGCCCAAGCTCGGACTCGTCGGTGCCGTCGCGGCCGGTGACGCGGGTCATCAAGACGATGGCGTCGTCGCCGTGCGGTGAGCTGAGGACCGGCAGCAGTTTCTGGGCCAGCACGCCCCGGCGCAGCCCCTCCTCGGCGATGCGCTGCTTCTCCTCGCGCGGCAGGGCCCTGAACCGCCCCACGTCGACCCCGACGACGCGGGCGATCTGCGTCATCGGCTGGCGTTTCCGGGGGTCGTCGCGTGCGCTCTCCCGCTCCGCACCCGCTTTGACCGCGATCGAGCCGTGGGCGCTCGCGTCGATCACCGTCGTGGCGAGGAGCGCCCTGCGCTCCACCGGGCCCTGGTAGACGACGCCCACGCACCCGGAGCGTTCCATCACGGGCTCGACGGCCTGCGCGTGGAGATAGGGGGTGACGCCCGCCTCGACCAGCATCTCGTCGAGCACGATCTTGAGCACTTCCGGGTCGAACGGGAAGGTGATCACGTTCACGGGGTTGTCGCTGGCCTCGGCCAGCACGTAACGCCCGAACCCGGGGGAAGCGCCGCGGGCGACAAGGCGTTCGGTCACCTCCAGCGGGATGCCGCCCACGACGCGCAGGTCGTTCCAGAAGAAGCCCATGAAGCTCGCGACCATCGCGCCGGTGGCGGTGCCGCCGAGGAAGGCGGCCCGCTCGACCAGTGCGGTGCGCGCGCCCGTCCTGGCCGAGGCGATCGCCGCGCACACCCCTGCAGGGCCGCCGCCCACGACGACCACGTCGAAAGTGGCGGCGACGGGAACCGCGCCGGCCTCCTCGTGGACGACGTCTCCCCCGGGCCGTCCGACACGCACGGCCGGTCCGCGGCCTCCGGGGTCGTCCGGCTCGCTAAAGGTCACGAAACATCCTCACCGTCATGTGCGTCGTCGAGTGCGTTTCCGGCGACGATCAGCCTGGCCAGGCCGTACAACTCTGCCTCCGTGCCTGGAGCGCCGATCAACTGCACGCCGATCGGCAGTCCGTCCGGGTCGTGCCCGCCGGGGACGCTCAGGGCGGGCAGGCCGGTGACGGCGGCCGCGCTGATGTAGCGGAGCATGGCGGCGTCACGATCCTCGAAGCTCCCCGGAGCCGTCTCGACGGTGTCGGTGTATTGCGTGACCCTCGTGAACGGGAAGACCGGCAGCACGAGGATTCCGTCCGGGCCGAGACCGCGGCGGGCGCGGTGCGCGAGTTCGAACCGGCGGGCCGCCGCGTTCAGATAGTCGTCGCGGGAGATGAGCGTGCCCTGCTCCAGAGAGCCGCGCACGTCCGCGCCGTATTCGTCCGGACGTTCCCGCAGCCACACCTCGTGCAGGTCGGCCGCCTCGCGCAGGAAGGTGGTGACCGCGACGTCGACGCTCTCCGGCACCCATCCGGTGTCCGCGTCGCGGTCGAGCCGCACCCGGCCGCGGAGATTGTCGACCACTTCGGCCATGGTCTCCCGCACGGCGTTCGCCACGTCGTCCAGCCGGTGGGTGAGCAGGCGGACACGGGCCGCTCGCGGTCGCCGCAGTGTGCGGCCGGAGAGGACCTGGAGGATCTCCACGTTGTCGCCGATCGTCCGGGTCATCGGGCCGGCCGTGTCCATGCTGAGGGCGAGCGGGACGACTCCGTGCAGCGGCACGGTCCACGCCGTGGGGCGCATCCCCACCGTCCCGGTGAGTGAGGCGGGCATACGGATCGAACCGCACGTGTCGGTGCCCAGGGCGACCATGGTGAGACCGGCCGCGACCGCCGCCGCCGAGCCGCCCGACGAGCCGCCGGGCGACAGACCCGCGCCGAGCGGGTTGTTGACCGTGCCGAAGTGCGGGTTCTCGCTGGTGCCGCCGAGCGCGAACTCGTGCATGTTGGTGCTGCCGACGACAACCGCGCCCGCCGCCCGCAACCGGGCGACGACAGTCGCGTCCTCCGTGGGGACACGCCCGGCCAGCACGCGGCTGCCGGCCTGCGTCACCCGCCCCCCGACGTCGATGTTGTCCTTCACACCGACCGTGACGCCCGCGAGGGGCAGGTCGCGTCCGGCCGCCAGCTCGGCGTCGACCCGCCGGGCCTCCGCGCGGGCCGCGTCGCGGTCGACCCAAATGAAGGAGTGCAGTCCGGCGTCGAGGGCGTCGATCGCGGCGAGCGACCTCTCGACCGACTCCAGCGCGCTCGTCTCGCCCGCGCGGATCCCGCGGCGCAGCTCGCGCACGCTCGGCTGGGTGACCGCCTTGTCTTCAGGCACGATCTACCTCACCCACCCGTGCGGGTGCGGGCCCTCGACACCGGCCCCCGGGGGTGGCGCGCACGCGGCGGGTGCATCGATGTCCGTGGTGCTCATAGGGTTCCTTTCCGGTCAAGCGCCGACGCGCTCGATCATCTCCTCGTAGGAGGCGGGGTTACGCTTCTTGATCACGGCTGCCTGGATCAGCGCTAGGACGGGGAAGGCGGCGATCAGTCCGAGCAGCAGGATCGTCACGCCGCCGACCACCTGGTTGCCCTCGGCGTCGACGTCGCCGACAAGCAGCGGGAAATACGCGACGATCAGGACCGCCGCGGCGACCATGCCGATGAGGCCCAGCACGGGGGCGATCACGGTGTTCCAGGGGCGCCTGTCGACCTTCGTCTTGGCGAAGTAGACCAGGATCGCGACGGATGTCAGCGTGATCAGCAGGGCGATCGCCAGGTTCGTGACGCCGCCGAGCGGTGTGAACACCGCGAAGACCGGGTCCAGGCCGAGGACCGCGAAGACCGCGATCAGCGCCCCCGCGGTGACCGTCTGCACGAGCGACGACGTGTGCGGCGACCGGTGCCGCGGGTGGATGCCGGACAACGCGCGCGGTAGGACCCCCGCGTTCGCCATCGAGTGCTGGTAGCGCGCGAGCACGTTGTGGAAGGCCAGCACACACGCCAGCATCGCGGTGATCAGCAGGAAGTTGACGCCCTTCTCGCCGAGCACGCCGAGGTAGCGGTGCATGGTCGCGAAGATCATGGTGCCGGGGTCCTCCGTGGCCTTGGCGACCACCTTGTCCGAGCCCCAGGCCATGACGATCGACCAGGCGGCGAGGGTGTAGAAGACGCCGATGCCGATCACGGCGGCGTATGTCGAGCGGGGGATGGTGCGGGTGGGATCGCGTGCCTCGTCGCGGAAGACGACCGTCGCCTCGAAACCGATGAACGACCCCATCGCGAACATCAGCCCGATGCCGGGCGAGCCGCTCACGATGTTGGCCGGGTCGAAGGGCGACAGGTCGAGCCCGGAGTCGCCGCCGGTGATGAGCACCGCGACCACCAGGGCGAGCACGATGCCGACCTCAAGCACGAGCATGAAGCCGAGGACCTTACTCGACAGGTCGATGTTGCGATAGCCGAGATAACCGACCAGGGCGATGACCAGCAGCGAGCACAACCACCACGGCAGCGCCGGGCCACCCAGCGAGCTCAGGGCGCCGCTAAGGACATATCCCATGTAGGCGTGCACAGCGATCTGCACGGAGGTGTAGGCCAGGATCGCGAGCCACGCGGCAACGATACCGGCGGCGGGTCCGAGGCCGTAGCCGACGAAAGTAAAGAACGCACCCGGTTTGGGCACGTGGCGCGTCATCGTCGTAAGCCCCACTGCGAAGAGCACGAGGATGACGGCGCCGATCGCGAACAGCGCCGGGAAGCCGACGCCGTTGCCGATCATAATGCCAAGCGGGGAGACGCTACCGACGACAACGAGCGGCGACGCGGCCGCGACAACCATGAACACGATGGAGACGACCCCGAGCGAGCCGGAGAGACGGGCCGGTGTCTCCTTGCCTTCTGGTGCAACTGTGCTGTTGCCCATTGAGGCTCCTTACCTTTGTTGCTACACACTGTTGTTGCTGCACTGTTGTTGCTGCACTGCTGTGCTGGTCGGTGGACGGAGGTGGCCCGGCTTCAGTAGGCGCCGTTGACCGACCATCCGCCGTCGATCACGAGGTTGTCGCCGGTCACGTGGGAGAGTCGCTCGTCGGTGAGCAGGAGCACGGCGTCGGCGATCTCCCCTGGCTCGGCGAGACGCCCTTGAGGCGTGCGGCGGAGAATGGCCCGCTCGTCGAGATGGCCGGCGTTCAACGCGTCCTGCACCATGCGGGTTCTCGTGTATCCCGGGCTGACGCAGTTCACCCGGATGCCGTGGGCCGCCCACTCCAGGGCGAGCACCTTGGTCATCGTCACCACGCCCGCCTTCGAGGTGCAGTAGGCGACTCTGCCCTCTCCGGGAACACCCGCGGTGATCGAGGCGATGTTGACGATCTGCCCCTTGGCCCGGCGAAGTGCGGCGAAGAGCGCGTGCGCCGTGTGGAACGACCCGTACAGGTTGCTCTCCAGCACCTCGCGCCACAACTCCGGAGTGATGTCCTCCGCCCGCCCGAACCCGGTGACGCCCGCCGCGTTGATCAGCAGGTCGACCCGGCCGAGCGCCGACGCCGCACGAGCGACGTCGTCCGCCTTGCCGACGTCCACCGGCACGTAGTCGACGCCTTGGATCGCGTGCTCGGGGGCCTCGCGATCCCAGACGACGACCGGCTGCCCATTCGCGGTGAGCCGGGCGGCGCAGGCGGCGCCGATCCCGCGCGCGCCTCCGGTGACGACCGCGGCACCAGGTGTCCCCGCATCGTGAATTGGCATGTCTGAACCTTCTCCAGTCGGCCTCGGCGCGTCCAATATCGAGCGCGACAGGGGTGATAAGCGACGGTTATTGTCGGGCAACGAGAGTCACCCGCTTCGCGTGAGCGCGTCTTCGACCGCGAGATAGGCGAACACGATCGCGGGACCGAGGGTGATGCCGGGACCCGGATATCCGCCTCCCATGATCGAGCGCATGTCGCTGCCGAGCACGTAGAGCCCGTCGATGGGCCGCCCGCCGGCGTCGAGCGCGCGGGCGTTCTCGTCGGTGACGAACCCCGAGGCGGAGCCGATGTCGCCCGGAAAGATCCGGACGGCGTAGAACGGCGGCCGCGTGAGGGAGCCCAGCGAGGGATTCGGCCGATGCCGGGCGTCGCCGAGGCCGCGCTGGTAGGGGTCGTCCCCGCGCCCGAAGTCGGGGTCCTTCCCCTGTCCGGCGAAGGTGTTGAACCGCCGCACCGTCTCGCGCAGCCGCCCCGGCGGCATGCCCAGCCGGTCGCCGAGATCGTCCAGGTCGCGGGCGCGCGTGAGATAGCCGTCGCGCAGCCGCCGCCTGGTGCCCCATCCTCCCGGCCTGACCGCGCCGATTCCATAACGCATGACGGCCCGGTGATCGGCGATCAGATAGCTGGGCAGCCCGTCCCGCTCGCCGTGCGCGAGCATCCGCTCCCCCACCACGTGGTACGGCGAAGCCTCGTTCAGGTAACGCCTTCCCAGCCGGTCGACGATGACGAAGCCGGGTTTGCCGCGGTCGAGCGCGAAATGCGGATAGGGATCAGGTTTCCCGCCGTGACGTCCGGGTGTCAGCGAGACCGGGGCCCAGAACGCGTCGGTGCCCTGCCGTCCGAAGACGGCCCCTGCGCTTTCGAGCAGGCTGTGGGCGGTGGCCTTCGCGCTGCCGGCCACGGCGCTCCACTCCAGCGGGAGGTCGCCGAGGACCTCCGTTCTCCGTACCCCTCGGGAGAACCCGCCGGTGGCGCTGATCAATGCCCGCGCCGCACGGACGGTCCTGGTCGCCCGCCCGTCGGTGATCTTGACGGTGTGCGCCCCGCCGGGGCCGCGGGCGAGCTCCACCGGTTCGGCGTTCACGACGACGCGGGCCGTGCCGAGCCGTCTCAGTGAGGCGAGCAGGCGGCCGATCAACGCGTTGCCCAGGGTCAGCCGGGATGTGCGCCGGTAGACCAGCAGGTCGACCAGGTGCCGCACGACACGCGGGAGCGCGGTGACGGCGTTCACCAGCGCCTCCCGGCTCACCGGCCGGGCCGCGATCACCGAGTAGCGCCGTACCTCGTCCCGGCCCGGCGCCAGGCCGCCCAGGATGGTGAAGTTCCGCAGCGGCGGGCGCACGAACCTCAGGTCGGGGCCGAGGAGCCTGCCGTCGAAGTCGACGGCCTCGAGCGCCCGCCCGGAGACCGCCGCCCCCTCGACGGAGCCCAGATAGTCGGGGTGGTGATCGCGCCGGACGAAGCTCACCAGCGTGCGGCGCTCCAGGAGGGCGACGGCTTCCGCCGCCTCGCCGAGGAAACGTTCCCGCAGGTGAGTGAGGGAGTCATCGCCTAGCGCGCGTTCGAGGTAGCGGCCCGCGAGCCGCCGGTCCTCCTCGGCCGGCCTGCCGTCGGCGGGGTGCGCGCCCGGCAGCCAGAGTGTGCCCGCGGTGAGCGCGCTTGTGCCGCCGATGTGCTCACTGCTTTCGACGATCAAGACGCGTGCGCCGCGCAACCCGGCGAACAGCGCGGCGGCGAGTCCCGCCGCGCCGGCCCCCAGCACCACGACGTCGTACTCGCCGTCCTCCGGGATGTCCCGCACGGACGTGACGACGATCGAACGCTTGCGTTGCGTCATGGGACTCCTTTCAGCGAACTGTCCGTTGAAATGATTGAAAGTTGCAGCTCATCCCTCCAAGACGGAGTGGACCAGTGCCGATAAGCTGGGGTTATGACCTTCTCGGCGACCAGGCTGGGCTTCGACCTGCGCATCCTCGAAACCTTTGTCGTGGTCGGACGCGAGCTGAGCTACCGGCGGGCGGCCGAGATCCTTTACGTCTCGCAGCCCGCGGTGAGCCAGCAGATCAAGAAACTGGAACGGCAACTCGGATTCACGCTTTTGGACCGTTCCTCCTCCGGCGTGCGTCTGACCGCGGAGGGCACGGAGCTGCTCCGCGCCGCCGAGCGTGCGCTGGGCGACCTGCGCGACACCCTGCGACCGATCCAGATGGCGCTTCGCCCGAGTGAGAGCCGGATCAGGATCGGCTACATCACGACCTGGGCGCGCACGGAGATCCCCAAGCTGATGGCCATGGTCGAGCGTGACTCACCCGAGCTGAAGGTCGTGCTCGAGTCGTATGTCTTCGACGACCTGCTCCACGCGATCCGCAACCAGATGATCGATCTGGCCATCTTCCATCTGCCGGACGTGCTCGACCTCGACACCTCGGCGCTCCACCTGATGCGGGTCGGGAGCACTCAGCGGTTCGTCGCCGTGCGCGCCGACCATCCGCTCGCCGCCAGGGAGTCGGTGGATCTCACCGAGCTCGCGGGCCAGGCGTGGGTCGGGGCCACCGGCCTGTACGCCGAGAACTTCGTGGCCCTGTGCGTCAAGCACGGGTTCACACCCAACATCGTCGTCTCGGCGGCCAACGCCGAGACCATGCTCGGCCTCGTGCGCGCGGGCCTCGGCGTCACCGTGGTGCCCAACCAGCCTCCCGGCTGGGACGACCTGGCTTTTGTCCCGATCGAGGATGAGGTGCTCGACATCGTGGTCGCGCAGCACCGCGACGCACCGCACCCCTTCACACGGCCGCTGATCGGCTTGATCAGATCCACGTTCGCCGCGACCACCATTCCTCGGACGGAGACCGGCTGAGCGCCTCGAATCGGCTCTGTCCTGTACGGTGAAGCCTCCACGGCCCCACGCGGCCACCGCCGCCTGGGCTCAAGGCAGCAGCCCGCCGACGTCCGCCGGAGAGTTGATCCACTTCTCCAGCTCCAGCAACTGACCGATGCGCTCAAGCGGGGCGCGGCGCACCTCGGTCTCGAACACGTCGAGATCGAGCCGCTTGACGATCTCCGGGTCGAGCTGCTTGAGAACGGTGGGCACATGCGCCCGCACCTTCTCGGGGTTCTCCTTCACGTGCACCAGGGTCTTGTTCAGCGCACGCGTCATGGCGGCCACAAGCTCGGGATCATTGTCGGCCAGCTTCTTCGACGTGAAGATGAGCTGGGTCGCCATGTCGGGGACGGCGTCGGAGTTGTTCGTCTCCTTCACCGCGTGGTTCCCCTTGGCGACCAAGGTGCTGATGAAGGGCTCGGCCGTCCAGATCCCGTCGACGTGCCCCTGGGCAAGGGCGCCCGGCATGTCCGCGAATCCCATCTCGACGAAACTGACCCGGTCCGGATTGCCGCCGGCGTGGCGCACGGCCTCGCGGATCGTCAGGTCGCCGACACTGCGGAGCGCGTTGATGGCCACGGTCCGGCCTTCCAGATCCTTGGCGGACCGTACGGCGGGATCCTTGGCGAGCACGACGTTCGACGACTTGACCGTGCCGCCGGCCGACGTGCCGTCACCCGTCCACGGGGCGATGACGCGCACGTCCAGCCCCCGGTCCCTGGCCAGCAGCAGCGAGACCGGCGTGCTGGAGGCGAACTCCATCTGCCCCGACGAGACGGCGGGGAGGAGTGCGGCCCCGCCCTGCCCCGTCTCGACGGTCAGTTTCAGTCCCTCGGCTTCGAAGAACTTCTGGTCGATGCCCACATGGATGGCAGCCGTGACGGCGGCGGGCACGAGACCGATGGTCACCTCCTTTAACCCGCCGGCCTCCTCTCCCCCTCCCCCGCAGGCCGCCGCGACAGTGAGCGCCACCATGGCCGAGAGCGTTTTCCCCACACGTTTCATGAGGGCTTCCTTTCGTATTGCAAGGTTTGGCCGGCCGGGCTCGCGTCGGCCGGAACGGCCCGCACGCCCCGTTTGGCCTGTTGAACGAGTCCGTAGACGTGGGCGCGGAGCTCGGCGAACCTCGGGAGGGCCCTCGTGCCGAGTTGGTCGCGCTCGCCGGGCAGGTCGATCCGTACGTCCTCAAGGACGACCGTGGGCGAGTTCGACAACACGAGCACGCGTTCGCCGAGGTAGACGGCCTCGTCGATGTCGTGGGTGACGAACAGGACCGTGACCCGCAGCCGCGCCCACAACTCGCGGATGAGGTCCTCCAGGTCGGCGCGCGTCTGCGCGTCGACGGCGGCGAACGGCTCGTCCATCAAAAGGATGTGCGGCTCGTAGGCCACGGCCCTGGCGATGGCGACGCGCTGCTGCATGCCGCCGGAGAGCTGCCAGGGGTAGGAGTCGTGGACGTGGTCGAGCCCCACCGTGGCGAGCGCCTCGTCGACCAGGACGGTGCGCCGGGCGCGGGGAACCTTCTTCTCCTTGAGCGGCAGTTCGACGTTGCCGCGGACCGTCATCCACGGAAACAGGCTGCGCCCGTATTCCTGGAAGACGACCGCCATGCCGCGGGGCGGGCCGGAGATGGCCGAGCCCTCCAGCCGGACCTCGCCCGCCGTGACGTCCATCAGCCCCGCGATGCACCGCAGGAGTGTCGTCTTGCCGGCGCCCGAGGGGCCGACGACGCAGACGAGTTCGCCCCGCGCCACATCGAAGTGCAGGTCCCGGACGGCTTCGACGTGACGGGTGCCGGTCGTGTAGACCTTCTTGACGTGGTCCACGGCGAGCACGGGTGTGAGGGTCATGGGGCCCCTTCTTTTTGCTTGCGACCTGTCGCCTGAGAGCCGTCGCCCGCGACCTGTCGTGCGGGTTCTATTGCTTACGGCGAAGGCCGAAATACCAGGCCAGGACGCGGTTCTCGACGAGTCTGAAGACGAACGCGAGGGTCACCCCGATGGCGCCGAGCAGCAGGATGCCGGACCACATCTGCGGGATGGCGAACGACCGCTGGAACTGCACGATGGTGAATCCGAGCCCGTTGCTCGCCGCGAACATCTCGCTGATGACCACGAGGATGACGGCGATCGACAGGGCCTGGCGCGCCCCGGTGACGATGTGCGGGCTCGCGCCGCGCAGCAGCAGGTGCCGGAATCTCGACACCGGGCTTAGGCGATAGATCCGCGTGGTGTCGTGAAGCACCTCGTCGATGGCCCTGGCGCCTTCGACTGAGTTGAGCAGGATCGGCCACACGCAGCCGAACGCGATGACGACGACCTTCATGGTGTCGCCGATGCCGGCGAAGAGGATGATGACGGGAACCAGGACCGGCGGGGGAATCGACCGCAGGAACTCGAAGACCGGTTCGCAATATTGCCGCAACGGAGTCGAGAGACCGATGGCCAGGCCGGTCGGCACTCCGATGAGCAGGGCGAGCAGATATCCCACGGCGAGCCGCAGCAGCGAGGGTCCGACGTCGGCCTGCAGGCGTCCTTCGAGCCAGGTCGAGGGCACCGTGCCGAGGATGTCGCGCAGCGGCGGCCAGAAGAAGTTGTCGCTGCCCAGTGAGACGAACCACCATGCGGTGACGAGGCCGGCGGGCAGGATCGTGACGATGGCGATGGAACGGATGAATCTCATATGCGTTCTCTCGGCGTGGAGACGCGTGTCACACGGCGTTCTCTCGGCGTACTGAAACGTGCCAGCGCAGGGCGCGGCGCTCGGCGGCCCGGATCGACAGGTTCACCACGACCCCGAACAGGCCGGCGACGACCACGAGGCCGTACATCGTCTCGACGGCGCCGGCGGACTGCGCGAGGGCGATCTGGCGGCCGAGGCCCGGGGATCCGATGACCAGTTCACCGGTGATCGCGAGCACGAGCGCGACCGTCGCCGCCAGGCGCATGCCGGTCATGACATGGGGCAGCGCCGTGGGCCAGACGACGACCCGGATCCGGGTGAACACCCCGAAGCCGTAACTGCGCGCGGTCTCGTGCGTGACCGGGTCGATGTCGCGCACCCCGTCGAGGACCTGCACGAGGACCTGCCAGAAACTCGCGTAGACGATCAGCATCAGGGTGGATTCCATGCTGGTGCCGAACATCAGGACGGCGAGCGGAATCAGCGCCACCGACGGGATGGGGCGCAGGAACTCGACTGTCGACGCGGTCAGCGCCCGAAGCCCCGGCACGACGCCGACGACGACTCCTACGGCGACGCCGGTGACGATCGCGACGCCCAGCCCGGTGGCCCAGCCCCGCACGGTGTCGAGGAGCGCGGACCAGAACGCCTCGCGGGAGAGTTCGCCGGCCAGGGCTCCGGCGATCGTGCTCGCCGTCGGCAGATAGCCGGGGTCGACCAGGCCCGTGCGCGGAAGGAGTTCGAGAAGCGCCGTGAAGGCGGCGGTCCCGATCAGTCCGCGCCGCCACGAGGCCCTCATGACGCCGGCCGCGGATGTGTGGCCGCGTTCAGCGCCGCCTCGACGCGGTCGACGGCGCGTGCCTGGTCCGGTGAGATCTCCTGAAAGGGATTCCCCTCGACGATGAACCCCACGGGATCCCCCACCTCGGTCAGCTCCCCGGCCAGCGTCTCGACGACGGCGAGCATGCAGAAGGGGACATACCACGGCGAGTAGCCGCCTTCGTGGGCCACGACGAGCCGCCCCTCACAGGTGCCGGCTGCCAGTTCCATGACCTGTTCGGTCATCCACCGGTAGTCCCTGACCCCCAGCAGCATGTGGCCGTTGGGGTCGAAGAAGGACGCGTCGTAGCCACTGGCCACCACGATCAGCTCGGGGCCGAAGTCGCGCACTCTCGGGATGACGATCCTGCGGAACGCCTCCCGGTAGGCATGTGTTCCCGACCCCGGCGGAAGGGGGACGTTCACACACGCGCCGAGCGCGCCGGGGCCGCCCACCTCGTCGGCGTCTCCTGTGCTGAGTTGCAGAAGCCGGTCCTGATGGATCGACACGGTCAGCACGTCCGGGTCGTCCCAGAAGATCTCCTGCGTGCCGTTGCCGTGGTGAACGTCCCAGTCGATCACTGCGACGCGGCTCACGCCGTACTCGTGGCGCACGGCCTGTACGGCGAGAGCCACGTTGGCGAACACGCAGAGAGCCATGCCCCGGTCGGGGAGGGCGTGGTGGCCGGGCGGGCGCACGAGTGCATATGCGTTCTGCACCGTGCCTTCCATCACGGCCCTGGCGGCGGCGACGACCCCGCCGGCGCTCAGCCGGGCGATCTCCAGATCGCCCGGGCCGAACGGTGTGCGCCAGATTCCCCGGTCCGCGTAACCGCCCTTGGGGAGGGCGTCCTGCTCGATCAGGAAATCCAGGTAGTCGCGGGTGTGCACCCGCAGTAGCTCGGTGTCGCTCGCCGGGGCCACCCGCAGCGGCGTCAGACGCTCGGCCAGCCCGCTTGTGTGGACCAGCGAGGCGGCGCGGCGGCGGGTGTCCGGTTGATCTAGGTGATCGCCTGGTTCGACGAATCTCCCGGGAGGGATCAGCCCTGGGCTTCTCCCCATGTCGTACCAGTTGTACTCGTCTTTGTAGACCCATCCAGTCTTCACGGACATGCTCCTCCGCATACGCGACGGCGTTCGCTGATCGGACAGGTGGCGTTCCCCCGCTGGCGCCGCCCGGCGGTTTATCGTGGTCTCGTCATGGACACGTTCTGTTCCTTCCTGGAGTGATCCGGCGCCAGGCGACCCCCAGCAGCACCCCGGCGGCCAGGACCGTCTCGGCGAGGGCGAGCCACATCGCCGCGCTCATCGCGAGACCCGCGAAGCCTGTCAGCGGAGTCCGTTCGTCAAGATGGCCCCCGTGGTGGCCCGCCGTGTGCGTCACCGCGCCGTCATGGCCGAGGCCGATGTGTACGACGATCATGGTGACGCTGAGGACGAGCATCATCGCCCACGCGTGAGGACGTGGCCGCAGCCACACCTCGATCGCGCAGAGCGCGCACGCGAGGGCCAGCACGACCGTGAGCACGGCGGTCGGCCCGGGAAGCGAGCCGATGAACAGCAGGTGCAGCGCGGCCTGCGAGACGGCGCACACCGCCGCGACCATGACCGGCACCCGCGCCCGGCGCGACGGTTGAACCACGGGACGCGCCGCTCAGTGCCGGTGACCGTCGGTGTGGCACGCGGCGGCCTCACCGTGGCCGCGCTCGGCGGGCAGGTCGAGCATGGGGTTGCCGTCGAAGAACCCGACCGGCTTGAGGTGCAGCCCCACGGTGGCGACCGGCATGACCGGCCAGTCCTCGGGGCGTGTGACGTGGTGCGCGCAGAGCACAGGCCAGATGACCAGGTCGGCGGCGGCGAGCGAACGGTTGCCCTCGGTGTAGGCCGGCAGGCCGTCGCCACCGGGGTGCTGCGCCACGTATTCCCCCGCCGCGTAACGTTCGCGCGAGTCGTACGGGGTGGCCCAGATGTGCTTCGCCGTAAAGCCGCCGCGGTTGGCCTGCTGCGAGCCGGGCCGGGCGAACGGCATGGTGAGGGAGCCCCCCAGCTCGACCTTGTAGGCGATCAGGGACCCCAGCGCGTTGCGCTTTTCGGAGTTCGCGACGAGCCACGCCTTGCCCGCGGCCGGGTCGGCCAGCTGGCGGGCCGCGTGCTCGGTGTCAAGGTGGGTCACGACCTGCCGCCAGGCGTTCCCCCAGGGGTTCTCCTCGTCGGGGGCGGCCTCGCTGTGCACGGCGTAGAAGTCGTTGCGTTCGCCGTCGACCGCCATGTCGAGGCGGAGGCCGAAGAAATGCTGGTGGTTGGGGCCGTAAAGCCCGGGCGCGACAAGAGTGCCGTATCCGGGGGTGACGCCGGCCTCCACGGCACCGGTGGACAGAATTCCGGTGAGCTTGGACTCGAACTCGATCGACCCGTCGAGATACAGATACCAGTAGAACCCGTAGTCGTAGTTGCCGACCGTCGTAAACACCGAGATCACAAGCCGCCGGTTGCGGCGCACGAAGCCGGCGCCGTCGGTGTCGGTGTGCTTCCACCCGATGCCGGCGTCCTCCTCGTGGATGCAGATGGCGTTCGGGATCCGCACCGCCTGCCCGGTCTGGTCGTTGACGTAGGCGTCCATGTAGGCGATGTCGCCCAGGCAGTCGCACCCCAGCACGAGGCTGTTGGCCATGCCGCCGAGGCCGTACTCACCCTCGTCGAAGACGTTCTTGTTCCAGTGGGTGTCGCCAGGGTCGCCGTACGGCACGTACATCTCGGAGAGCGACGCCCGGTAGATCACCGGGCGTTCGACCCCGCGGTCGGCGTAGGAGATCTGGTGCAGCACCAGCCCCTCGCGGGGGGTGTAGCCGATCCGAAGCCGCCAGTTCGCCCAGGTCAGCGCGTGCCCGTCGATCGTGAACGAGCGCCCTTCCGGCTGTTCGACGACGATCGGCTTCATCGGCTCGCGCACCGACTCGAAGACCGGGGTGTTACGCGGATCGGCGATCTGGTCCGGCCGGTAGTCGCCGTTGGTCGGTGGGAGCGCGACCACACCGGTGTCGGTGACGTCGAGCACCTCCATCGCGTCCAGGTCGACCGTGACGACGAGGTTCTCCACCGGCCTGGCGTAGGCGTTGCCGCGCGGCGAGTCCTTGACGTAGGTGAGCGGCCGCGCGATGCGCCGCCGCTCGGGCGCGTCCTCGGGACCGGTGTATCCGCTGGCCCACTTGTCGATGGTGACCAGGGAGAAGTCGGTGACGCCGCGCTTGCGCATCGCCTCCTGCCAGCGGGGATCCGCGCGAATCACGGCTCTGCAGTTCGCCAGCTCGTATTTGGTCATCGGCGCCTGAGCGTCGGGGATCTCCGTAAGGCTGACCACGCTGTCGGCGGACAGGTCGACGACGGCCTCAAGCGTCCGGTGGAAGGTGCGGTCCCGCAGCACGACGAACGCCTGCCTGGCCCACGTGTCCCCGGCACGGAACCCGTTGACGACCTCCTTGGGCGGCTCGTGCAACTCGATGAACACGAACCGGTGGTCGTCTTTGAGCCCACGATCGCGCGCGAGGATGGCGGAGGCGCGCCCGATCTCCTCCGGGCTCAGCGGTTCGAGCGGATGGGCGGGCCCGGCCGCACCGAGGTCCTCGCCATATCCAAGGGTGCTGGACAAATAACCGTCTCCTCACGAAGCACGAGAGAACGACCGTTCGCACAGGTCACACGGTCCGAGTACGGCGGAGCCCAGGCGACAGGTCGTCCATTCTTTCCCGGGTCTTTTCCGGGATTTCGGCTGGTTGGAACGACCTTGACATGCATCGTGAGGGACGTCCAAGAAGGTCTGTGCGCGGGATGATAAGCGGAGCTTATGAACTTGTCTGCGATCTTGATCACCCGGCACCGCTGGCCACCGGGTCAGGCCGGAACGCTGTTGAGCTCCCGGTTCCAGTGCCGGTGGAGGCCGAGAGCGGCGACCAGCTGGTCGAGGAATTCGGCGGACGTCTCCACGCCGGTGACCACGCCCCCGCCGTCGCCGTCCAGGTGGGCGGCTTGCAGCAGCTGCCGGCCCGCGCCGACCGCCGCGACGGTCTTGCCGTGTTTGAAGGCCTCAGCCAGGAAGTGCAAGGCTTTGCCGTCCTTGGCGAGCAGGTGTGCGCTGCCCTCGCCACCCGGGACGACCACCGCGTCGTAGAAGACCGAGGCCACGGTGGGCAGTGCCTTGGTCACCGGCAGGCGGCCCTCCTCGGTGGTGACGACCGTGCCGTCGTGCGGCGCGAGCAGTTCGCAGATCGCTCCCGCGCCGGTGATGGCCCCCGACAGCGCCAGCACGTCTGCCGCGTCGACCCCCTCCGAGGCGAGCACGGCGACCTTCCTGGTGTCGGGGCTCTGCGGCTGGCGGGACTGGCTGAGCGCCGGCGAGCTCCTCCCGTGGTTGAGCGTCTTCTCTTCTGGAGGCGCGACGCCGACTCCCTGGGCCACCTCCACGGCCAGGTCGTGGTCGACGTTGTTGAGGTTGGCCACGACGCGTTCGCGTACGTGGAGGTGTGTCACCTTGCCGAGTTCGAAGCGGAAGGCCGCCACGATGTGTTCCTTCTCCCAGGCCGACATGCTGTTCCAGAACAGCGTGGCCTGGCTGTAGTGGTCGGCGAAGCTCTCCGCCCGCTTGCGGATCTTCGGTCCCGCCACGTGTTCGGGGTAGTGGACGTAGGCGCCCTGCTCGGCGATCGCCGGACAGCCGCCCGACAACGAGTTCGGGTGATAGGCGGCCTGCCCCTGGTGAAGGGCGCTCTGGTGGTAGCCGTCGCGCTGGTGGTTTCGCACCTCGGCCAGGGGCCGGTTGACCGGCAGTTGCGGGAAGTTGGGCCCGCCCAGGCGGATGAGCTGGGTGTCGAGGTAGGAGAACAACCTGGCCTGCAGCAGCGGGTCGTCGGTGACGTCGACACCAGGCACCAGGTTTCCCAGGTGGAAAGCCACCTGTTCGGTCTCGGCGAAGAAGTTGTCGGGGTTGCGGTCCAGGACCAGGCGCCCGACGAGCCGCACCGGGACGATCTCCTCTGGGATGATCTTCGTGGGGTCCAGCAGGTCGAAGTCGAAGGCGTGCTCATCCACCTCCGGCACCAGTTGCACCCCGAGGTCCCATTCGGGGAAGTCGCCCGACTCGATGGACTCCCACAGGTCCCGGCGGTTGAAGTCGGGGTCCATGCCGGCGATCTTCTGGGTCTCGTCCCAGACCAGCGAGTGGGTGCCGAGCCGGGGAATCCAGTGGAACTTGACGAAGGTGGACTTCCCCTCGGCGTTGACGAGCCGGAAGGTGTGCACGCCGAACCCCTGCATCATGCGGTAGCTGCGCGGCAGGGCCCGATCCGACATCATCCACATCATCATGTGCGTGGTCTCGGGCTGCAGCCCGACGAAGTCCCACAGCGTGTCGTGTGCGGAGGACGCCTGCGGGATCTCGTTGTTCGGCTCGGGTTTGACCGCGTGCACGAAGTCCGGAAACTTGATCCCGTCCTGGATGAAGAACACCGGCATGTTGTTGCCGACCAGGTCGAAGTTTCCCTGCCGGGTGTAGAACTTGACGGCGAATCCCCGCACGTCGCGCACGGTGTCGGCCGAGCCGCGCGACCCGGCGACGGTGGAGAACCTCACGAACACCGACGTCTCCACCTTGGGGTCGGTGAGAAACTCAGCGGTGGTGAACTCCGTGAGCGGTGACGTCACCTGGAATTTGCCGTAGGCGCCTGCTCCCCGGGCGTGCACGACACGTTCGGGGATACGCTCATGGTCGAAGTGCGTGATCTTCTCACGCATGTGGAAGTCGTCCATGAGGGTGGGGCCGCGTTCTCCCGCACGTAGTGAATTGTCGGTGTCTGAGACGCGTGTGCCCTGGTCTGTGGTGAGACGCGCACGCTCATCGGCCTTGACGCGATCGTCGGTGAGAGCGTGGTTCTTGTCATCAGATGTGTGGTGAGTCATTTTCTGCTCCAGATGGGGCCCGCCGATAGATCACTGTCGGCCGTTGACCAGCCCTTTTGGAAGGACCGCTGGTGTGATGCGCTCCCATAGCGGATGACTTGTCCTTCTTCTGGCCCTGCCCGCCATCTGGGAAAAGATGCGCCGTACGCCAGGAAAAGCAACTCTTGTGGAAACGGCCTTCGATCAGAGCACTACGCGCACAGTCCCCACCGTGGGATCCACCGCGTCGGGGATCACCATGCCCGCCGCCACACCACTGCGCAGATAGCGCAGAATCTCACCGGTAATACGCTCCCCCGGCACGACGGCAGGCACACCCGGCGGGTACGGAGTGACCATCTCCGCCGCGATCCGCCCGGCGGCCTCGTCGGCGGAGACCTGCTCGGTGGGGCCGAAGAACGCGTCACGCGGCGGCATGACCTGCTCCAGCCGCATTTGCCGCGGGGAGAGCAGCTCAACGGGGGCCGCGGCGGGCATCGCCGCCGCCGCCTCCACCATGGCGCGAAGCCCGGCCACGAGCAGGCCCGTGGAGTGGGCGTCGTCGGCGTGGGTGAGCTGGGCGCAGATCCGGCGGTGGTCGGCCAGCCCCACATTGATCCGCCGGTGCCGGCGCAGCCAGTCCGCCATGCTGTAGCCCGTCTGGTTCAGCGCCCCGACGTCGATGACCACCTGCAACGGGTCCATGTCGAAGGCCCGATCCACACCGCAGAGGTGCTCCCTGCCCTGCACCGCAAGCCCCTCGATGGCGTCGATCGCCGCCCGGGTGGCCTCGGCCAGGGCCAGGGTGTGGTCGTACAGGGCGCGCCCCTGCTCGGCCATCTGGCGGCGCCAGCCGTCCATCGCCGCGTAGATCAGCACCGACGGACTCGTGGTGCTCAGCAGATCGGCACGTGCCTTGAGCACCTCGGGCTTGATCAGAAGCCCCTGCAGGTGGAAGACCGACCCCTGTTCCAGCCCCGCCCCCATCTTGTGGATCGAGGTGACGCAGACGTCCGCCCCGGCGTTCATCGCCCAGATCGGCAGATCCGGATGGAACGGCAGATGCGCCCCCCATGCCTCGTCCACGATCAAGGGCGTACCGTGCTCGTGGCAAACCCGACTGATCGCCACCAGATCGGCGCAGGTCCCATATGGCGTGGGACTGACCACCAGCGCACCCTTGGCATCGGGATGCTCGGCGAACATCGCCTCGAACGCCGCAGGCGAGGGCGGATGCGCCAGATGCAGCTCGGCGTCCCACTGCGGATCCACCCACACCGGCTCGACACCCGACAGAATCAGCCCCGCTATCACCGACTTGTGGGCGTCCCGGCTCACCAGCAGCTTCTCACGCGGACCCGCCGCCGACAGCAGGGCCGCCTTGATCGACAGGGAGCTGCCACAGGTGGAGAAAAACGTGTGCTCGGCGTGTACGGCATGAGCCATCAACTCCTGGGCCCGCAACAGCGCCGACCAGGAGGAAGTGCGATCGTCCAGGCCACTCATCACCAGCACATCCGACCGGAAGACGGCCTCCCCCAGCACCTCGACAACCCGCGGATCCACCCCACGCCCCTGCTTGTGCCCCGGAGGCGTAAACGGCAACTGACCAAGCCGGTGGTAGTCGACCAATGCCTCCAACACCGGCGCCTGCGCGTGGTCCATCCCCTACGGCTGCCCCGAGACCCAGCCAGAAAACATCCCACCAGCCCCACCAGTCTGTTGTTTTCCACCCTTTTTCCCCACACGGTGGGAGATTGAGGTGCGACCGTCGGAGTCCTGTCTTGGAGAAGATCCCTAACCGGGTCCACCGATGATCACAGCGAGACGGGAGCCGCCCAGCCGCGCGCCGGTGCGCGTCTCCAGAATGGCCATGGCCGCGAACTCGCCGCCAACCGGGGGGCGTCGACCGCAGGGCCAAGAACCGCTAGCGGCGGGGGTGGCGGAACGCACCAAGCGCATAAAGGGGCAAAGGGCGGGTATTCGGAACCTTTCCGGCGCTATGCCGTACACAGCGTCGGTCAGGACAGCAGAACACGACGAGAGGATCATCGATGAGCACCATCACCCAGTCCGTCGACGTCGCCGTCCCCGTCCGCACCGCCTACAACCAGTGGACCCAGTTCGAGTCCTTCCCCCACTTCATGGAAGGTGTGGAGTCCGTCGTTCAGCACGGCGACACCATGACGCACTGGAAGATCAAGATCGGCGGCGTGGAGCGTGAGTTCGACGCTCGCATCACGGAACAGCGGCCCGACGAGAAGATCGCCTGGGCGTCGATCGCCGGCCCCCGGCACGCCGGCGTCGTCACCTTTCACGCGCTCCGCGACGGAGGCACCCGCGTCAGCCTGGAGCTGGAGACCGAGCCCGAAGGGGCGGCCGAGAACCTAGCGGACGCCGCAGGCCTCCTGTCCCACCGGGTCAAGGGTGACCTCCAGCGTTTCGCCCGGTTCATTGAACACCGCGGCCAGGAAAGCGGCGGCTGGCGCGGCGAGGTCCCGCCCCCGCCCGCCGTGTGAGCCTCGGCCTGGGCTCTCGGGGCAATAGGGGTGCGCTGAGAGCCACGGGCCCACTCCGCCAGCCGGCGGTGGACTCCACCACCGCCCGGGGCGTCCCACTCGCCGCCGGTGCCACCTCAAAAGGGGGCGCCCGACGGGACAAACCCCGCCATACCAGGCATCAAGCTCCGCTGAGGCGGCGCAGCGTGCGGGGTGTGTAGTCGCACCCCACTCGGTTCCAGGACAGGCAGGGAAAGAGGGTCGCGCGTCCCATCGCCGGTTTCCGATCCACCCCGAAGCCGGGCGGACATAGTGTGCTTCGCGTAGGACAACGGAGCGGGGAATACCAGCGTGGAGATCGAGCATGCTGACGTGCGATGGGTGTCCCATGGTTGGGACCTGGGGGACGTCTGGTGCTTGACCTTTGTGCGCGGTCTAACAGAGGCGGAGGCTCTGCGGCGCACGGGTGCCGTTGAGGAGAGCATTCGGCCGTTGAGTTACGCCGAGTTGGTGGACAAGGGCCTGTTCCCCGGCACGGTCCTGGCGGGGCGTCTCGGTGACTGGGTCGTGCTGATCGGCCGGAACCAGGGCAGGGCTCCTGACTCCGCCGCAGTGTCGGCGCTCTCACGCGGGACAGAGATGGTGTCGGTCTTGCGGCACGACTACGCGAGCGACTACTTCATCTATGCCGTGGACGGCGATGAAGTGACCGGTTTCGATCCGAGGAAACCGGCATGGCGATATGGGAGTGATCCGGAGCGCCTGCTGGAGGAGATGGGGCACGCCGGTCTCGATCCCGCCTATCCGCCCTCTGATGACGACGAGTGGGATGAGAGCGTGGTGCATCGTCCGGCGGTCGACGGGGCGCTGGTGCTTGCGGCCCGGCTGGCGGGAGTCGCCTTCACGCATGAGGTTCTGCACGGCCCTCTCACAGGGGGGCGCCGCGCGCAGGGCGACTAGGCACTCGGCCGGCCCCCGTTCTTCCGCCGACCCGTACTGCACCGCTTTCCCGTCCTGGCCGTGGGAACCGCTCATCCGGCGGCGACGGTTCACGGCGTCCGCGCCGAGCAGGGACACGACGCCCCTCTCCCACTGCTGAGCAGGGCCGGCGACGCCACCCTGGAACTCCACCACGACACCGGCAAACGCCACCGCCGGCACGGCGACAACGAGCGTCCCCCAAAGCGGGAGGGCGGACTTCGCCCCGTAATCCACGGTGAACCAGCGCATAAGGGCCAACGCCACGACCGATCCGCCCATCGCACCGAGCGTGTTCGCCGCGATGTCGGAGGTATCGCACAGCCGGCCCAGGTGGGGAGCCAACGCCTGGACCGTCTCGATCGCGACCGAGCTCACGGCGCCGGTGGCGGCGGACATCGCAGGCCTGCTGGTGATCAGCGTCAGGAACAGGGTGAACGGCATGAACAACACCACGTTGAGCATGCCCGACTCGTTGAGGACGCCGTCCCAGGGCGAGGTGACGGTGCAGTAGCGCCACTGCGCATCTCCCAGGCCGACGGGTGTGAGCGTGGCCGCCAGGACGATCGACGCCGCCAGGGCGAAGAGAACAACCGGCGTCCTCGGCCCCTTTCTCCGCGTCGCCCAGAGAACTCCGAAGGGCACGGTCACCAGGAACAACGCCACCAACACCCCGACAAGCAGCCAGCTTCTTCCCAGAACCACGGAAAGCATAAGCTCCTCTGTTTTTCCCGATAAAAATACGCACCACCCCCAGACGGAAACGGCATTTACGGAAGTCCACTGCGATCGAGAGACGGCGGGAGAGGCCGATCCTATAACCACACCCCGAGCCAGGCGCACCCCCCATATCCCGGGTGCAACCATTCCGCGCCTCCGACCTGGCGAAACTGCGGCGCCGGCATATCCATCGGCCCCTGCATAAATAGACCAGCCTCCCACCGGGACAAATGTGGAACTCAACCATCTATGTCCGGCACCTATACCGTCATTACATCCCGAAGGAAAGTTTCCCCATCTGTCACCGAATTCTGTCCATAGGTGCAGGATTGAGCCGTAGATCTTTAAGTTTTCCGGTGATCGAGTTAGACATGTAAGGGCGTCTGATCATCAGCCGCGCATCGTCGTTGACAACGAAAGGATGCTCATGGCCCGGAAAACACGAGCCCTCGGCATGGGACTAGCCTTGGCGCTGTCAGCCGGAATGTTTCTTGTTCATCCGGCGCAAGCCGCCCCCACACCGACCCAATGTGAATCCGACCGAAAGGAAGCCGTTGCGCAGCAGTTGGCGGACAAGCCCGGAGGTGACGTCGTCGACGCACGAACCGTCGCCTACGAAAACGGCAATGCACGGGTCGTGCTCGCCAGCCCCTCCTCGTGTAGCGAGATAACCGTTCAGGCGATGAACGACTGCCCCGCCGGCTGGGCATGCTGGTGGGAGGACACTTATTATCCCAGCACCGGAAGGCGTCTCCAGTTCTACGACGCCGGCGTCTGGCAGAATCTCCGCGACTGGGGTCTCAACTCCTGGGGCTCCTACTACAACCGCAGAGGCGATGACGCCGCCATGAAAAACGTCTCCAGCAGCGCGGCATCCTGCTATCCGCAATATTCGTCGATTTCCACCAGTGGCGGCCTGGCAAGCTGGCGCTGGATCTACCTAGCGAACACCAGCGCCAACTGCTGATGGTCTCTTCGGCCCCGGGAGAGAATCCCCTCCCGGGGCCGAAGGCGTTCAGCTACCCGGGTTCTGTGCGTAGTCCCCGTTCAGCAGGAGCTTGTAGCCGATGACCGCCGGCACGTCGAGGTTCAGTTTGCCGGCGTTCTCCGTGAGCATCTCCTCCACCGCGAGCAACTCCCCCGTCTCCGGGGCGATGATCAAGGCCCATCGCCGGGGAAGGGAGTACTTCTCGTCGAGGGCGACGGCCTCCCCCTTGCGGCCGGCGCGGTCGACGACGGTGCCGAGGTGTTTCAGGTCGGGGCGTTCGGCGAGCAGCCGCCACAGCCTGGCGGCGTCGCCGGGGGGCACGGTCTGCTGGAGGTGCAGGGCGATGACGCTCTGCACCAAACGGTGTGTCTCGCCGGCCTCCGGCAGGTTCACCCTGTCCAGCAGTGCCTTGTGAAGGTCCCCGGGCAATGCGCTCACCGGCGGGAAGTGGCCGGCGTCCACCGGGAAGGTCTCCTCCAACACGGGCCGTACGGCGGTGCCGGCGGCGGCCTCGCCCTCATACCTCGTGGCCAGCGGATGGCCTGGGCTGGAGATCCTGCGTATCCGGCCCTCGCGGCGCAGCGGGGTCCACTGCTCCACCACCGCGGGCACGATCTCGGAGGTGGTCCTCCCGTGCGAGAACGAGGTGATGAGGTTCCACTCGTTACGCGACACGTGGCTGTAGGCGGCCCCCGGCGGCACCGGGCGGGCAGGTTGACCGGCGGCGGTCTCGGCCAGGGCGAGGAGGGCCCGGCGGGCGGAGGGCAGCGTGTCGTCTTGCGACACGGAGTGCCCGGCCAGGGTATAGGTCAATATTTCTGGTGTCGCTGGATATTGCAGGGGTGTGGTCCAGGAGACGAGCCCCACGGTCACCGCACACGCCGTCGCCAGACCTGCCGCGCCCAGCACCATGATCCGCCGGCGCGGCGGCCGGGAGCGGCTCGGCGCGGCATTCTCGGCGACGATGCGGCGCAGCGTCTCGCGCGCCTCGGGGCTCTGGGCCGCTCCGGCGAACCGGTCCCGGCGGATCGGATCGAGAGATCGCATCAGGCGTCGGACGTCGTCGAACTTGTCAATCACGATCGCTCCTCCCGTTGCCTGCCCGCTGCCTGAAGTCGAGCAGGAGTCCTTGGTCGCTCAGAATGGCCAGCAGGCGCTGCCGCGCCCGGTGTGCCCGCACGGCGGCGGTCGCGGGAGAGCAGCCGATCACGACGGCCACCTGCCGGATGGTGAGTTCCTCCCAGCCGATGAGCTGGAGAATCTCCTGATCCTTGGGGGACAGCACACTAAGGGCCTGAGACAGATCCAGGGTGGCGCCGACGTCAACGGAGGGATCGGGCGTCTCCCCGCCGAGAAACCCGGCTCCGAGAAAGCCGGCCAGTTTGGCCGCGAGGCGGCTCCCCCGGCGTTCCCTGCGGTGCTCGTTCGCCAGCACCCGCCGAGCCACGGCGTAGAGCCACGGCAGGACCTCGGCGTCGTCCGCCGGTAATTCCCGCTGTTTGCGCCAGGCGATCAGAAAGCTGCCGGCGGCGATGTCGTGAGCGGTCTCCTCGTCCACCCGGCGCGCCGCGTAGCGCAGCACGTCCTCGTAGTGGATGTCGAAGAACCTGGTGAATCTGGTCACCCGCTCGTCCACACTTGCGCCCTTCTCCCCTTGGCCAACACCTGTCTATGTCCGGGACGGGCAACGCGATAACAGGCCGGATCGGGAAACCGGCCGGCAGGCGACGGTCAGGGCAGCATGGGGTGACCGTAGCGATGATCAGGAGGACGGTGACCTGAAAGCGAGAGACGCGACAGGGGCACCACGGAGCGGTGACCTGAAAGGGAGAGACGCGGCGGGGGCAGCACGCATACGACAGGCACCCATCGGCCGGGGCGTCAGGCGTTGGATCGTGTTCTTTGAAAAAAGTGGAGTGCCGTCTTGGCGACGGCGGGCCTTGTGATCTTTCGATCACTAAACCTTCCACCTTCGAACACAACCACCGTTTGAGGATCTCTCCTCATTCGGCCCCTCGTTTCCCGAGGTCGATGGGTGTCACCTACATAGTCCCGCGCTCAGGGCAAGCACTCAAGGGGTCCCAGACCCCTCGTGACCAGGTTTTTTACCTCTTGTGAGGCTTGAGTGGTTTAGTCCTGCCGACGGAAGCCGCGTCCGGAGAACGCCGTCTTCCCATCAGCCGGCGCACGCAGATCCACCCGCCCGCCGCCGCCGCGGCACAGGCGCCGATCACCACGACGGTGGTCAGCACACGGACAACCCGTGAAGGCGGTTCGGGCCGGTCCGACCATACGCGTTCGGGACGAGCTTGACCGTGGTCACCGCGCAGCCCGGCACGCAGCAGCTCCGCGAGATGCACACCGCGGCGCCCACCGGAGGCCCCCTGATCCACCTGAGTGCGGCAGCTGAACCCGTCGGCGAGGATCACGTCATCGGCGGCGGCGGCCCGGACGGCGGGCATCAGCACCCGTTCCGCACAGGCCTCCGAGACCTCGTAGTGCCCCTGTTCGAACCCGAAGTTGCCGGCCAGCCCGCAGCACCCGGAGTCGAGCACGTCGGCCTCCAGCCCCGCCGCCGCGAGTACGGCCTCATCGGCGTCGTAGCCCATGATCGCATGATGGTGACAGTGCGTCTGAACGTGCACCCTGCGCGCCACCGCTTTCGGCCGCCAGCCGGGCGTGTGATCGTGGAGCAGCTCGGCCAGGGTCACGGTCTGCCGGCGCAGCCGCTCCACATCCTCATCGTGCGGGAACAACTCCTTGGCGTCGCTGCGGAAGACCGCCGTACAGCTGGGCTCCAGGCCGACGATGAAGGCACCGGCCCGCAGATGTGGACGGAGCACGTCGACGGTGCGCCGCAGCGCCCTCTTGGCCGTTTGCAGCTGGCCGGTGGAGATCCAGGTCAGGCCGCAGCAGACGGTCTGATCGGGAACGAAGACCCGCCATCCGGCGTCCTCGAGAACCTCGACCGCCGCCTGGGCCACGCCGGTGTCGAAGTGGTTGGTGAAGGTGTCGGGCCACAACACCACCTGGCCTCGTTTCCCGATGCCACGGGGAACATGTCTGGCGTACCACCGCTGGAAGCTCTGATCGGCGAACAATGGCACATGCCGCCGGATGTCGACCCCGGCCGCCTTCTTCGCAGCCCAGGCCAGGCCCGGCGCATGCGTCAGCAGGTTGATCAGCCGCGGCGCGGTGCGCACGACCAGCGCCGCCGCGAGTGGCAGCCAGCCCATCGTGTAATGCGCACGCGGGCGCAGCCGGCGGGCGTAGTGGTGGGACAGGAATTCGGCCTTGTAGGTGGCCATGTCCACGTTGACCGGACAGTCCGCCTTGCAGCCCTTACAGGCCAGGCACAGATCAAGGGCGTCCTTGACGGCGGCGGAGCGCCAGCCGTCGGCGATCGTTCCCCCGCGCACGACCCCGTCGAGCATCTCGAACAACAGGCGGGCGCGGCCCCGGGTGGAGTGCTCCTCCTCCTTGGTGACCATGTACGACGGGCACATGACGCCGCCTTCGTGCCGGCGGCACTTCCCGATGCCGACACACCGCAGTACAGCCCTGCTGAACCCGCCCCCGTCTTCCGGATACCCGAAATGCGTGGCAACCTCGCCGTGGTGGTAGTCGGCGCCAAGCCGCAGATTCGTGTCCAAGGGGTACGGCGAAGCCACCTTCCCCGGGTTCATCCGGTTGTCCGGGTCGAAGATCGCCTTGAACTGCCCGAACGCCTTGACCAGGTCGTCGCCGTACATCTTCGCCAGCAGCTCGGCCCGGGCCTGCCCGTCGCCGTGCTCCCCGGAGAGCGAGCCCCCGTAGCGGGCCACCAGATCCGCGGCCGATTCGAGGAACGACCGGAAGGCCCTGATACCGGCGGGATGAATGAGGTCAAAGGGAATGCGGCTGTGCACACAACCCTGTCCGAAATGCCCGTACAGGGAAGCCTGGCTATAGCCGTACTCGTCGTAGAGCCCGCTCAGATCACGCAGATAGTCGCCGAGCCGGTCCGGCCCGACGGCGGAGTCCTCCCACCCGGGCCAGGTGTCGGCCAGGCCGGGCACGTAGGCGGTGGCGCCCAGCCCGGACTCGCGGATCAGCCACATCTCCTTTTCGCGCTCCGGGTTGTCAAAAAAGCCGACAGCGGGATCGCCGCGCTTCTTGCCCAGCCCGCGCAGCAACCTGTCGGCCGCCGCGTCCGCCTCCTTCTGGGTGTCGCCGCCGGTCTGCACCAGCAGGTATGCGCCCTCCTCAGGCAGGAGCCGGAGAGCTTCGGGATTGAGATGTTTGCGCCTTTCGTAGTCGACGAGTTTGCGGTCGATGCCCTCCAAGGCGATGGGGTGGTACGGCAGGATGGCAGGCACGGCGTCACCGGCCGCGGCGATGTCCGGGTAGACCAGAAACGCCAGCGTCTGACATTTGACGACCGGCACGAGTTTGAGCCTGGCCCGCAGCACCGTCACGCATGTGCCCTCGGCGCCGACCAGCGCCTGGGCGATGTTGAAGTGGTTCTCCGGCAGGAGACTGTCGAGGTTGTAGCCGGACACACGGCGCGGGATCTTCGGATAGCGGGTCCGGATCTGGCCGAGATAGGTGTCGCGCAAGGCGCGCAGTTCGCGGTAGACCTGCGCCCTGCGGTCATCGCGGGCGACGATCTCGGCATATCTGTCGTCGTCGGTCTCCCCGACCCACATCCGGGTGCCGTCGTAGAGCAGCACCTCCAGCTCCACGATGTTGTCGACGACCTTGCCCGTGCGTTGCGCGGTCGCCCCGCAGGAGTTGTTGCCGATCATGCCCCCGAGCGTGCAGTGATTGTGTGTCGCGGGCTCCGGGCCGAACTCCAGCCCCGTGAGTTCGAGCTGTTTGTTGAGCACGTCCAGGACGATGCCGGGTTCGACGACGCAGGTGCGGTTTTCCGCGTCAACCTCCAGCAGGCGATGGCAGTATTTCGTCCAGTCGATGATCACGGCGGTGTTGGTGCACTCGCCCGCCAGGCTCGTGCCGCCGCCGCGCGAGGTGATCGGAGCCCCGTGCCGCCGGCACACTGCAACCGCGGCGACCACGGCCCCGACGTTCCTCGGCACCACGACGCCGATGGGCACCTGGCGGTAGTTGGAGGCGTCCGTCGAGTAGGCGCCCCGGGATCCGGCGTCGAAGCGGACCTCGCCGTCCACTTCGGCCAGCAGGTCTCGCTCCAGGGCGGCGACGTCGACGTCGGCGACCGGAATGCGGGTGACGGGCTCCGGCAGGACGATCCGGGCGGTACTCATGCTTCCAACCTCGCCAGGTCCACCACATCCGGCATCTGCTGCGGGTTAAGGATGGTGTCGACTCCCCAGTCGACGAGCCGTTTCGCGAGGCTTTCTCCTACGATCTCCGGCATGGCTACCCCCGATGGCGATCTCGGCGTGGCACCTCCGAACTATCACGGCTAACGGCGGCCTTACCCCCGCAGTCCGACGCCAAACGACAGGCCGCACTAACCGACTGAGGATACGCGTGACGCGAGAAACCCCTGGTCAATCGGGTTACATTGGGAGAGGGAGGCGGTGCGGTTTCCACCTCAGGACGGCGGCGCCAAGCTGGTCCGGCGTCCGGCCGAGGGGAGGGCGGCATGCCGCGGTCGATCGAAAGCCACGCTCTCATCGGAGACACCCACACGGCGGCGCTCGTCGACGACGAGGGCCGCATCGACTGGTTGTGCCTTCCCCGCTTCGACTCCGGCGCCTGTTTCGCGGCTTTGCTGGGCGCCCCGGAGAACGGCTACTGGCAAATCGCCCCGGCCGGCGGTGGCTCTGCCGTACGGCGGGGCTATCGGGACGACACCCTCGTGCTGGAGACGGAGTTCGCCGCCGACGGCGGCCGGGTGCGCGTGATCGACTGCATGCCTGTGCGTGACGGCCAGGCGGACCTCGTGCGCCGCGTCGAAGGACTCTCCGGAAACGTCCGGATGCGCTGCACCTTCGTGCCCCGCTTCGACTACGGCCGTATCCCGCCGTGGTTCAACGGCGACGGGCGCCGCGTTCACGCCTTCGCCGGCCCCGACTCGCTCACCTTGAGCAGCGGAGCAGACCTCGGCGTCGCAGACGGCGCGGTCAAGGGAGACTTCACCGTCGGGGCCGGCGAAGTCGTGGCGTTCCACCTGGCCTGGACGCCAACGGATCGCAAAGCCGTCCCCATCGACGACATCGGCGACGCCGTAGAGACCACCACACGCTGGTGGCGCCGATGGATCGGCGAGCACGATCGGGAGGGCCCCTACCGCAAGGCCGTCACCCGCTCGCTGATCACTCTGAAGGCGCTGACCTACGCGCCGGGCGGCGGAGTCGTGGCCGCCCCCACCACCTCACTCCCCGAGGTCATCGGCGGGTCGCGAAACTGGGACTACCGATACTGCTGGGTCAGGGACGCGGCCTTCGCGCTGCTCGCGTTCCTGGACGCCGGCTATGCAGAGGAGGCCTTCGCCTGGCGGGAGTGGCTGCTGCGGGCCGTGGCCGGGCGCCCCGAGCAGATGCAGATCATGTACGGCGTGGCGGGCGAGCGGCGCGTGCCCGAGATGGAGTTGCCGTGGCTGGCGGGATATGCGCGCTCCAGCCCCGTCCGCCTCGGCAACGCCGCGGCGGAGCAGTTGCAACTCGACGTCTACGGCGAACTCATGAACGCCTTCCACCACATCCGCATCAACGGTATCGGCCCTCAGGCCCACGCCTGGGAGGTGCAGCGCGCTCTGCTCGACTTCCTGGAGTCGAACTGGCGTGAACCGGACCAGGGAATCTGGGAGATGCGCGGTCACCCGCGGCAGTTCACGTTCTCCAAGGTGATGGCCTGGGTCGCCGCCGACCGCACCGTCAAGGACGCGGAACGCTTCGGCCTCGCAGGACCGGTGGACCGTTGGCGGCGGCTACGGCAGGAGATCTTCGACGACGTCTGCCGGCTCGGATACGACGATCGCCGGGCGACCTTCACCCAGTCCTACGGCCGCCCGGCACTGGACGCCGCCCTGCTGCGGATGCCGCTGGTGGGATTCCTGCCCGCCCGCGACGAGCGGATAGCCGGGACCGTGGCGGCGATCGAGTCCGAGCTGCGCCAGAAGGGTCTCGTGCGGCGCTACAAACCCCGGGACGAGGCCGACGGACTCCCGGGCGAGGAGGCGGCGTTCCTGCCCTGCACCTTCTGGCTCGCCGACGTCCGTCTCCTCCAGGGCAGGACCGGCGAGGCGGTCAAGATCTTTGAGCACCTGCTCGGTCTCCGCAACGACGTCGGCCTGCTCGCCGAGGAGTACGACCCCGGCAATCGCCGTTTCACCGGAAACTTCCCCCAGGCGCTGTCGCACATCGCGCTGATCCACACCGCACTGCAGCTCACCTCGGCGCTCGGCGCGCGGAGAGCGGCATGACCGCCGTCGGCGAGATCACCGCCGCCGTCTACACCGTGCCCACCGACCGGCCGGAGGCGGACGGCACGCTGGCCTGGACCGAGACCACCATGACGCTCGTGCGGGCGCGGGCGGGCGGGCTGACCGGGCTCGGCTGGACCTACGGCCCGGCGGCCTGTGCCGCGATCGTCCGCGACCTGCTCGGGCCGACGGTGAGCGGCATGTGCGCCTTCGACGTGCCGGCGGCGTTTGGGGCGATGGTCCACCGGGTCCGCAACGCCGGTCGGGCGGGAGTCGCCGGTTATGCGATCTCCGCGGTGGAGACGGCGCTGTGGGATCTCAAGGCGCGTTTGCTTGATGTGCCGCTGTGCCGCCTGCTGGGGCAGGCCGTCCAGGCCGTCCAGGTATACGGCAGCGGCGGCTTCACAAGCTACACCGAGGCCGAGCTGGCGGAGCAGCTCGGCGGCTGGGCCCTCGACGACGGCATGGGCCGGGTGAAGCTCAAGATCGGGCGGGACCGGGACGTCCGGCGGGTGCGCCGGGCGCGTGAGGCGATCGGCGCGGACACGGAGCTGTTCGTCGACGCCAACGGTGCCTACACCGCCAAGGAGGCCGTCCGGCTCGCGGCGGCGATGGACGAATGGGATGTGCGCTGGTTCGAGGAGCCGGTGTCCTCCGACGATCTCGCCGGACTGCGCCTGGTGCGCGATGCCGTACGCCCCGACGTCACCGCGGGCGAATACGGCTGCGACCTGTACTATTTCCGGCGCATGGCAGGTGCCGTCGACTGCCTCCAGATCGACGTCACCCGCTGCGGCGGCATCCTGGAGTGGCAGCGCGCCGCGGGGCTCGCCGCCGCGCGGAACCTGCAGGTGTCGGGCCACTGCACGCCGCAGCTTCACCTGCACGTCGCGCTGGCCACGCCGAACGTGCGGCATCTGGAATGGTTCCACGATCACGTGCGCATCGAGTCGATGTTTTTCGACGGGTTCCGCGCTCCGGTCGAGGGCATGCTGACCCCCGACCTCTCCCGCCCCGGCATCGGCTTGGAGCTGAGATCGGCCGACGCCGACCGATATCTCACCAG
This sequence comes from Sinosporangium siamense, assembly GCF_016863435.1. GTDB lineage: Bacteria > Actinomycetota > Actinomycetes > Streptosporangiales > Streptosporangiaceae > Sinosporangium > Sinosporangium siamense. The sequence goes on along the minus strand of NZ_BOOW01000045.1, from coordinate 71,978 downwards.
GGGGTGATGAGCATGACCGGCAAAGAACCGCGCACCGTGGTCGTGACCGGGGCGAGCGCCGGTGTCGGCCGGGCCTCGGCCCGCCTCTTCGCGTCCAGAGGTGACAACGTGGCGCTGCTGGCCCGCGGCGAGAAGGGCCTCGCCGCCGCGGCCGAGGAGGTCCGCGCCGCCGGTGGGCGGGCCCTCCCGATCGCCGTCGACGTCGCCGACGCCCGCGAGGTCGAGGAGGCGGCCCGGCGGGTGGAGGACGAGCTCGGCCCCATCGACGTCTGGGTGAACGTGGCCTTCAGCACCGTCTTCGCCCCCGTCGCCGAGATCACTCCGGTGGAGTTCCGCCGCATCACCGAAGTCACCTATCTGGGCTACGTCTATGGCACCAAGGCCGCGATGGACCACATGCGGCCCCGCGGGCACGGCGCCATAGTCCAGGTGGGGTCCGCCTTGGCATACAGGGCGATCCCCCTGCAGGCCGGATATTGCGCGGCCAAACATGCCATTAAGGGTTTCACCGAGTCGCTGCGCTGCGAGCTGCTGCACGACAAGACCGAGATCCAGGTGACGATGGTGCAGCTTCCCGCGCTCAACACCCCGCAGTTCGACTGGGTCCTGGCCCGCCTGCCGAGGCGCCCGCAGCCGGTGCCGCCCATCTATCAGCCGGAGATCGCGGCCCGCGCGGTCGTCTTCGCCGCCGACCATCCCGGACGCAAGGAATATTGGGTGGGCTTGACCACCGTGCTGACCCTGCTGGCCGAGCGGCTGGCCCCGTCCCTGATCGACCGTTATCTCGCCAAGACCGGCTACCGTTCCCAGCAGACCGAGGAGCCTCACCTGCGCGACAGGCCGACCAACCTGTGGGAGCCCGTGGACGACGAGGAAAGGGACTTCGGAGCGCACGGCCGATTCGACGCCCGATCCCACCCCCACAGCCCGCAGGCGTGGCTCTCCCGCCACCGCCGCCTGGCGGCCGTCGCCCTCGGCTCCGCCGCCGCCCTCGCCACGGTGATCCGGCTGGCGCGGCGCACCTGATCCCCGGCGGCACCGAGTACGGCGGAGCCCCCTTTCCCTTTCCCAGAGATTTACCGGGGTGTTCCCACAGCACAAGCAGGGGACATCTGGCCGAATGGGAGTGGCGAGCGCCGCCGGAGGACTGGCGGGCCAGGGATGGGTCCAGCTGGGTGAGCTGGGCCTGGCCTTGGTGTTGTCCACGGCGATCGGAATGGAGCGTGAGATCCGGCAGAAGAGCGCCGGGCTGCGCACCCACACGCTGGTCGGTTTCGCCGCGGCGCTGATCATGCTGGTTTCGAAATACGGCTTCGGCGATGTCCTGGGCGATCACGTGACGCTAGACCCCTCCCGCGTCGCCGCTCAAATCGTGTCCGGGATCGGCTTCATCGGGGCCGGCATCATCTTCGTCCGGCAGGACGCGGTGCACGGCCTCACCACCGCCGCGATCATCTGGCTCACCACGGCGGTCGGCATGGCGGCCGGGGCCGGTCTGTGGTTGCTGGCCATAGCCGTGACCGCCGGCCACTTCCTGGTGGTCTTCGGCTTCACCCCGCTCGCCGCCCGGCTGCCCCGCTCAAAATTCACCCAGTCGCGGCTGCATCTGGTCTACCACGACAGGCGGGGGGCCTTGCGGCACGTCCTCTCGGTCTGCACCGACCACGGCTTCGTCATCGCCCATCTGCTGGTGGAGCGTGAACACGAACGCAAGGACCCCCGCCTGGTCTCCATCTGGATCCTCCTGCAAGGTCCAGGCAAGATCGACGAACTCGCCACCGTGCTGGCGGACATCGACGGCGTCATTTCGGTCTCAAGCACCGACCTCGACGCGGCGATCCCCTGACGAACCGGCCGCGCGCCGCCCGGTGACACGCCGTCCGGTGAAAGGCCGCGTGGGCCGTGACCGCGGTCACGGCCCACGCGGGGCGGGTCAGCGGCGTACGGCCCAGCCAGGCAAGCCGGGCGAGCCAGGCAAGCCGGGCGAGCCAGGCGAGCCGGGCAAGCCGGTAACCGGACGGGGCATCGGGCGCCCGATGTCGAGCTTGGCCGCCGTACCCGGCGGATCCGTCGCGCAGCGGGTGCCGTGGGCGGGGACGGTGAGCGAGATCAGATAGTTGTCGACCGCCGTGGTGGCGCACTGGCCGTGGCCGTAGACACCGTGGCCGCCGCCTTCATGCGTGAGGAGCCGGGCGGCCCGGCCGATCTGCCGGGCGGCGCTGGTGGCCCAGATGTAGGGGGTCGCGGGGTCGTGCAGCGTGCTGGAGACGAGCAGGGGCGGCGTGCCCTTCACCCGCAGTGGACGCTGCGGATACTTGACCGGATCGGAGTGGCCGAGGCAACCCGCGACGGCGGAGAGCGCGAGGGGACTCGGACCCATGTCGGGGGAGATGGCCTCCGACCTCCGCACGTGGCGTGCGAACTCCCGATAGTTGCGGACGGGGAGCCGCCAGTCCTGGCAGAAGATCTCCATCGGATAGTCGACGATCACCTCCTGCGCCGCGGCGGCGGCAGCAGCGGCGGGATAGCTGGGCGGATCGGCCCTGCCGTCCCGGTCGAGGTCGCGCAGGAAGGTCGCGAGCGGCCTCAGGTCGGAGCCGTAGAACGCGCCGAACGCCTCGGAGATCAGGTGCATCCTGGTGTAGGTGCTCTCGGGCGGGGTGATGCTGCGGAGTTCACCGCGGTCGGCCCGCTGGAGCAGATCCGACCAGACCGCGCGGACGTCCTTGCCGTTGAGCGCGCAGTCGGCGCTCCCGCCGCACCACTTCACGAACGCGTTGAACGAGTCCTGGACCGCCCACGCCTCGGTGTCGAGGAACCCGCGGGTGTTCAGACTGTGGTCCATGTTGCCGTCGATCGCGAGAGCGCGGATGCGGCCCGGGTAACGTTCGGCGTAGAGCTGGCCGATGAGCGTGCCGTACGAAACTCCGTAGTAAGTGAGCTTCTCGTCCCCCAGAGCCGCCCGCAGGGCGTCCAGGTCGTGCACCGTGCTGACGGTGTCGACGTGGTCGAACATGGGCCCCGTGCGGGTGCGGCAGTCGGCCCTGCGCTCCTTGTTGTGGGCTACGAGCGCGTCGAAGTCGGCCTGGTTGCCCGGGAAGGCCGACGGCCCGCGCATGAGCACCTCGAGGGAGCAGCGGACGGGGCTGCTGCGCCCGACCCCGCGGGGATCGAACCCGATGATGTCGAATCGGCGGTTGACCTCGGCCGAGAACATGTTGCCGCCGTAAATGAGCATGCCCACGCCCTCACCGCCGGGCCCACCCGGGTTGAAGACCAGGGAGCCCTGCCTGGCGGCGGGATCGGTGGCCTTGATCCGGGCGACGGCCAGCTCGAAGGTCGGGCTCGCCGGATCGTCACGGTTGATGGGCAGCGTGAGGGATCCGCAGTCGACCGCGGGGTTCTCGGGACAAGGTGCCCAGTTGATCGTGCCCCCCGGGGCCGCCGCGGGGGCCGCTGCGGGGCTCGCCGCGGCGGGGCTTAAGGGGGTGAGGGAAACAGTGAGCGCGGCAAGAGCGCCAAGAGCGATTGCCGTACGCCGTCCAATCGTCATGATCACATGCTGTTGGCTGGGTACGACCGTTTCCTCCAACCTCGGGAGGAATAGCGGATCATTCGCAAGTACTGAAGATTGCCACCGAAATGACCCCTGACTCATCCCTTTGGCCGATTGTCGGATGGCAAATCAAAGGATCCTGCAGGTGGACGCCGCTCAGGTTTGCCGAGGGCTGAAGCTGATGAGCAGATAGCAGAGCACCGCCCCCACGACGGCGACCCCGGCGCCGGTCGCGCTGGCCACAGCCAGCCCGTGCACTTGGGCGACCTGCTCGGTGCCGGTGCCCTCCGCGAGATGGGCGGCGGCGGCCCCGGCCGAGACCGTGTTGAGCAACGCGGCCCCGATCGAGCCCCCGACCTGCTGCGAGGTACTGACCACCGCGGACACGACGAACGCGAGCGCGTCGGCACTCACCACCCATTGCCTGGAGGCGTCGGTCAAGTCCACCGTCTCCTGCGCCGACGGAAGCGCCACAGCGACAATCGTCACGTCGAGCGAAACCATCAATTGCGCCAGCGAGACCACCGCAAGCCCCACCAGCGACCCGGCTTTGCCATCCACTCGCTCCCCAAATGTGCTGTGCTCTGTTCAACCACAGACGGAGAGCGCTTCGTAAACCCGGCGCCCCATCCCAAAAATGGGACCACCAACGCCCTTCCCCCCAGCAACACCCGACACCTTAGGAAAAGACCAAGTATCCCGCCGGTAACCAAGGCACGGGATAAAATCCGGAAGGCCCACTCGGCAAATAGTCAAAACATCAGAAACGAACCGATCGGCTCAATTGGGCAGGAATGCAGAATGCCCCGTGCCCCACGGCATCGGTCGCTCCCCGCTTTTGGGGATCCTAGGCTCCACAGTGATCATGACGATGTGATGACACAGATCCAACGGGCAGAGCAGCAATCACCACTGAAGTCCGACCCGGCGACCGGCGAGCCGGTCCCCCAGGGCGCCCTCCCCTATAGGGGGAACGGAATGGACTCGGTCGCTGCCGCAGTCCGGCTTCACCTGGACCACCAGAGCGAGCACGTCCGCCGTGGAGTGATCGAGTCGATGAAGGTGCTGGACGGCTCCCTCACCGCGGTGGTGTCCCTGCTGACCGGCCTCACCCCCGAGCGCGCCGACGTGCTCGGCGGCACCGGCGACTGTGGACGCGGTCGCCCAGGGGCCTGCCGGTCGGCTCGGGTGAGGTCAGGTCCCAGGTCTGCACGTCACCGGCTTCGCTGCCGGACACCGCGAGGCTCCTGCCGTTCACGGTGCCGATCGCCAGGGTCCAGAACTCGGCCTCATGCCTGCCGAGAACACCGAGGAGCCGCCCGGCGGCGACGTCAGGAGAACAACGACGGCTACCTATGGTGCGAGCGCTCCAGGGCCGGCGGAGCGATGTCGGTGAGCAATCATTCCTTCCAGTCACGACTGGCCAGAGAACGCCTGTTCCTCACTGAGGACGGCGTGAACAACCGCCTGACCATCGCAGGCGGCCCTGCCACAGACGCGTGGCGCTGACTCTCGGTCAGCTCTAAAGAGATCCGTGGGCCCCGCCGGTCACCCCGGTGGGGCCCATCTCGTCTGGTCCCGGGGGTGTTCGGAATTCGGCTAGGGCAGCAGCGTCGACATCACCGTGGGCGGGAGGGAAGGGTTGGCGGCTGCCGCCTCCACCACCTGCCAGTCCTCATCGGCGAGTAATTCGGCGATCACCTGCGGCGGCAGGGCCGGATGAGCGGCGGCGAGGGGTCTGGCCTTGTGGTCCGACAGGCACACCAGCAGTGCCGGGGCCGTCGCGTGCCGGTGTGCGGCGATCTCACGCAGAGCTTTGCGCACCGGCGGCCGGTGCGCGGTCAACTCCTCCAGCAACTCCGGCGAGGCGTCCGGATTCCTCGCCACCCTGGCCATGACCCGGACTCCATGCCGTTCGACCATGGCCCGCAGACATGCCTCGGACAGGCCCGGGTGAGGTGCGACGGACCTGACCACCTTGGCATCGGGATCGGCGGCCAGCGCGTCCCGGACCTCGGGTGGCAGATCGCGCCGCTCGGCCACCAGCATCCGCACGGCGGGGTTCGCCGAGGTGGCCAGATCCTCGATCTCGTCGCGCGTGGCGGCGGCGATCCGCGGCAGCAGGGTGGGGCCGATCCGAGTGGTGCCGGCGAGCTGTGTGAGTACATCCAACGGCACCCGCGGATTGCGGGCGAGATCCCGTCGCACGTCAGGAAACGGATCGGCGGCCAGGACACGAATCAGTTCATGATGGATCGCGGGATTCTCGGCGAGAGCTGCACGAACACCGGGTTCCGGGCTGTCGGCCAGCCGTTCGTACACAACCGCGGGCAGATCCGGGCGGACGGCCAACGGCCGGCGGGACAACATCGAAGGGTGCTCGGCGAAACCCACGACGGCCTCGGCAGGCGTGGCCGGGTTCCACAGCGCTCTTAAGTGCATCTGATAGACGGTGGACTCGTGGGAACCGTCGCAAGCGGCATCGGACGGCAGATCGCAGTCGAGCCTCTGGCAATGCGGATCGTGGATGTACGGCGTAGCCTCACGATCGCAAACCAGGCACTGCCGTACCGGAGGGAGTCCTTCGCCGGTGGCCAGCGCGGACAGCACCGCCGGGGGCGTGTTCTCGTTGTCGGCCACCGCCCGGCGGACTTCGGCATGCGGATGCCCCGCGAGCCGGGCGGCCATGTCCGGCGTCGCCCATAACGCGAGTTCGGCGACGACGCGGATGTCCGGGTCTGCGGCGAGGGTCTCCGCCACATCGCGCGGCAGGTTCGGGCAGGCGGCGAGCTTCTCCCGGCGTTCGGCGTCCGGATCGGCCGTGAACAGGGGCGCCCACGCCGAGCGACCAAGCCCTTGCGCGAGCAGGTCAAGGGCGGCGATCGGCTGCGCCACGGGATCCACATCACCGGCGGTGACCAACCCCCGCTCCGCGAGCCGCGCGGCACTCCCCTCGATGCGCGCGGCCAGCGCTAGCACCTGAACGCGGGTGAGGTCCTCCCGCTCGCTCAGCCTCGCGGCGACGTCCTCATCGGCGACCGCGATCAGCCGATCGACCGACTCGGGAGGGAGCGCCGGATTGGCGGCAAGACCACGCAGGACATGGTTCACAAAAGCATCCTGCTAGATACAGCGGTGATTCGTGATCATTTTCTCGAGTACTGGAGCGCCCTCCGCAGTCTTTATTAGGAAACCTTCTCAAGCCATAATTCCTGCACGGTCCCAGTCGCATCGAGGCACGCGAAGGCCGAGTTTGCACGTCGGGTACGGTCACCCCGGCCTAAACTACGCCACAGGATTCCGCTGGACGGCGGTCCCAGACCCGACCACCGACATCCGACATCCGCTGAACGCGGACGACACTTGTAAAGCACGCGAAGTCGGCGTGCGTCCGTACGCCATGCCACTTCAACAACACGCATGAACGGAAGACCGCTCATGCCCCCGAACAGGAGACGACGACAATCGTGAAGGTCCTCATCGTCGGCGGTGCAGGGTTTATCGGCAGTACGATCGCATCCGCCTGCGCCGACAGCGGCATCGAGCCGGTGATCCTGGACAGCCTCGTCACCGGACGCAGGGAGTTCACCGCGGGCCGCACCTTCTACGAGGGCGACATCGCCGACGGCGAGCTGATCGACCGGATCTTCGCCGACCATCCCGACATCCACACGGCCATTCACTGCGCCGCCCTGATCGTCGTCCCCGACTCGGTCGCCGACCCTCTCGGCTACTACCGCGAGAACGTCGCCAAGGGCGTCCACTTCCTTTCGCACCTCGCCCGCAACGGCTGCACGCGGCTGCTGTTCAGCTCTTCGGCGTCGATTTACCGGGCCGACCCCGGAGACTTCTCGGTGGACGAGGACTCCGCTGTGGAGCCGCTGAGCCCATATGCAAGCACCAAGGCCATCTTCGAGACGATCCTGCGCGACGTCGCCGCCTCCGGCAGCCTCCGAGTCGTCTCCCTGCGCTACTTCAACCCCATCGGCGCGGATCCCAAGCTCCGCACCGGCCTGCAGATCCGCCGTCCCACCCACGCCCTCGGCAAGATGATCGACGTCTACCACTCGGGTGAGCCGTTCACCATCACCGGCACCGGCTGGCCGACCCGCGACGGCTCGGGCATCCGCGACTACATCCACGTCTGGGACCTGGCGACCGCGCACCTCCAGGCCGTCCGCCGCTTTGACCCCGCGACCTCCTCCGCTCCCTATCGTGCCGTCAACCTCGGGACGGGCACGGGCACCACGGTCCGGGAGCTCGTCACCGCGTTCGAAGGCGTCACCGGTCGCGAACTTCCCGTTGTCGAGACCGCCCCCCGGCCTGGTGACGTGGCAGGTGCTTACACTCGCAGCCACCTCGCCCGCGAACTCCTGGGGTGGGAGGCCAAGCGGTCCCTGGAAGAGGGGATCGAGGACTCTCTTCGCTGGCACGCCGAACGCGACAGAGTGATCGGCAACCAGCCCGCACCTCGCTAGCACGCCCACGTCCGCGGGCGGCTCCCCTACGGTCACCCCCGTGCTTTCGGTGTCCCGGGCTCCGGGGGTGCTCCAATTGGGGCCGCAGACGACTTGTCTCGAACAGGATGACGCCGCTCGACAGGGTGTTACTTCACGTTCGCCTGCCGAACCGTCATAGGTGGGGCCGACCTCCGCCTGCGGGAAGTCCCGTCACGGCACGTGCCGTGACGGGACTTTTCCTTCCAGGTGGTCGCCCTATGGTTATCGCGCTGTGGCTATCTGTGCGTGAGAGGGTGTGGGCTGGCCGTCTGCAGCGGCCTGGCGTTGTAGTCGGGCGCGTGGGTTGACCAGTGGTTGCGGATGGCGCTGAGGGTAGTGCTGCTGATCTCCAGCGAGGTGTCCTTGAGAATGACCCATTGCACGCCATCGGTGTAGGGATACGACGTCAGCGAACCCTGATAGAGCCAGGCGGTGTTCCTCGTGGACGGCAGCAGGTTGTTCAGGGTGACGCCGGTCTTCAGCTTGGACAGCCCGCCCGGCACCGGCCGGTTACTCCGGAGAATCTTGTCGTGGAGGTCGTTGTCGTCGGCCGTGTCGACCTCGGTCAGATGCACGGCGACGATTACCTTGTCCGAGCTGTCCGTTGGGTTTTCGTGCACAAAGTGCACTTCCACCTTGGGCCTGGTGGTGGTGCCGCCGTTGTCGAAGTGGTGCTCGCCTTGCACGTGCCACTCGATGTCGACGAGATCGTAGGTGGTGCCGCCGGTGAAGGTGAAGGTGCCGGCGCCTGCGGGCACCCCCAAGTAGTAGGACTCGTCCGCGTCGTAGTTAGAGTCCCAGACGGTGTTTCTGTAGTGCAGGTAGTAGTTAGTCGAGCTGTTGTTGTAACTGAAGCTCCACGTCCGAGTGTCGGTGGCCGGCGTCGGATTGGTGACGACCGTGACCGGGCTGTCGACAGGGTGGGTGGCTGTCGCGCTGGTGGCGAGAGCGATCGAGGCGGTGACAGCGACCGCGGCATAGGCGGCTGCTGCTGCTCGGGAGGTAAGACGACGGCGGAGTTTCACCTTTGGGGCCCCTTACTTGCTTTTTTCGGCATCGCCAAATAGGCGTTTCACGCCGAAAGGTAGATAGAGGGATTTAGGGAAGTTACGTCGTTACTACCTACACGATATTTCTCCTCAGTGTCCTGACAAGGTCAGATCAGGACATGTCCTATATAGGACATAGTGCAGTGCTGGGAGCGTCACTCAGGGTGAGTTTTTCGCAGCCAGGATTCGGTGTGGACGGTAATTAAGCGGACATTTAGCAATAAATACGTACCGAACACTTCGGATGAGGAAATCCGCCTCTTTCAATGGCACATAGCTGACTTCAGCCACGGCTGCGACTTTAGCCCCGCAAGCCACAGGGGGCACGATTGGTGGACGACCACCGATCGGTGTAGATCAAATGAGCAGGTAGGGGCTGAGTATCGCGGTCTCGCCCTTACAGAAAATCGGCCCTTACAGAAAGTCGGCCAAGCATTTCCGAAGGTATTTCGGTGTTCAGGCCGCACGGGCATGAGGGTGAAGATCAGGATTGAGTGGGACCTGTCTGCGACGCCCTGAAGATTCTCTGCCGCAGGCGTCGTACGTCCTCCTGCCCCGGCGCCAGTCGACCGACACTCAGCCCACGTCTTCGTCCTCGGGTCCGTTCACCGTCGCGGCGGCGGTCGAGACGGCCGGGACCGCTCCCTCCGTGTCCGCCATGGCGTCCAGCTTGTCCCTCGGTCCCGTCGTCCTTTGACACCTTCCATCGCCAGGGCTCGGGATCACGAGGCATCATCGGGAGTTCAATTTCTTGCTGGGGAATCCCGGATGGCACCGGAGTTCTTGGGCTCTCCCCCGACATCGAACGTCAGGGACGGGAACGGGCCATACGAACACAAACCCGTGACCGCATATTCGGCCTCACCATCATCTGCCGCACTCGGGATTCCAGCGCTTACACAAGCGGCCTTGGAAACGCGCCCGCAGCGCCGCTCCCCGGGCGATACTGTCCGGCTCAGGGCGTGGCCGACGGGCGTCGGCGAGACCCGGGCCGCGCGCGGACGGCACTACCTACCCGTCGGATGCCCATCCCGCCGGATCCCCCGACCGACGGTGGACGGAGCAAGTCCCATCGCCCGGATCAACGCCTTCTCCCGCAACCGGCCGGCGATGCACATGTCCTCGTCCGCGGCGAGGTAGCGGAACCGGCCGCCGGAAGGTGGCGTCTCCTCACGAACGCCCTAAGCCTCCCCCCGTGTCCGCGGTCTTTCGCATGTCTTTCTCATTGATTCGATCGCAAGGCCGGATCGATTTAGTAATCCAATTCGCAACGCCCGCCGAGAAGATCTCCCGGTCAGCATTCCCAAACACCGGCCGACGTTATCCGATCGTACTCTAGAACGCTCCCGTAGCCTTAAATCTTTGGACCGACGTTTTTTCCAACGGTCCATCGGTTGCAAAGTCGGCAAGATCACTACACGATTCTCCGCATGGCCCGTGGAGATCATTACCCGACTTCGTCGTACCGGACCCATCCCGGTCGAACTGAAGGAGATAGCCGTCGCCGCCCGAAGGGCCGCGCGGCATTCCTGGTGATCGACGCCATTCGGAGCACGAGACGTCCCGAAGGGCCACGTTTGTAAACGATCCCGTCGATGTGACGGGACCCATCCGGCCTCCCGGGCGGACTTCCCCCGGTTCGAAGGAGACCGCATGTCCTATACCTCCCTGCGATGGCGGACGGCCCTGGTGGGCACTGCCGCCGCCCTCGCCCTGCTACTGCCTCAGGGGGTGGCCCACGCCGCGCCCGAGGAAAACAAGATCGATAAAACCCTTGCCGCGGCGCTGGATAAAAGCCCTGCTTCCTTCCTCGTGCATTTGAAGGGCTCCGCCAATCTGAGCGCGGCCGGCAAGGCCTCTGCCAAGAGCGATAAGAGCGAGCAGGTCCTTAAAGCCAAAACTGCATATGCCGCCGGCGCACAGGCCGATCTGCGCAACCTCCTCACCGAGAGGAAGGCGGAATTCACCCCCTTTTGGGTGGTCAATGCGGTCAAGGTGACCGGTGACTCCGCGCTCGCCGCCGAGATCGCGAAGCTGCCCGACGTCCAGCGCATCGAGGCCGACCGCACGATCTCGCGTCCGCAGCCGAAGCCGGCCAAAGAAATGCCCAAGGTCAACGCCATCGAGTGGAACATCGACCGGATCGGGGCTCCCAGGGTCTGGAGCGAGTACGGCACGCGAGGAGAAGGCGTCGTCGTCGGCTCCATCGGCGACGGTGTGCAGTTCGACCACCCGGCCCTCGCCGACAAATACCGAGGGCGTAAAGCCGACGGCACCGTCGACCACAACTACAACTGGCTCGACGCCGAAGGGATCTGCTCCAGCACGGTGCCGTGCGACCTGACGGGCGGCGGCACTCACGCCATGGGCACCGCGGTGGGCGGCACCGCCACCGAAACCATCGGAGTCGCTCCCGGCGCCAAGTGGATCGCGGCGAACGTCTGCTGCACCATCTCCGCGATGCTGCAGGCCTCCCAGTGGATGCTCGCCCCCACCGACCTCACGGGACGCAACCCCCGCCCGGACCTCGCACCGGACGTCGTCACCACCCAGTGGACGGACGAGACCCTCGACAGCTGGTTCGCCCCGGTTCTCGACGCCTGGGTCGCGGCCGGCATCTTCCCGGTGTTCTCAGCCGGCACCGACGGCCCGGCGTGCGGCACGACGCGCACCCCCGGGGCAGCGCTCAAGGGCTACAGCGTGGGCGCCTTCGACAGCCTGAACGCGATCGCGCCCTTCTCCAGCCGGGGCGCGGGGCAGGACGGCGAGATCAAGCCGAACATCACCGCCCCGGGAGTAAACGTCCGCTCGGCGGTCCCCGGGGGCTACCGGCCCTTCAGCGCCAACTCCACCTCCCACGTGGCGGGCGCGGTGGCGCTGCTCTGGTCCTTGGCTCCCGGTCTGAAGGGTGACATCCAGGGCACACGCACGGTGCTCGACCACGGTGCGGCCGACGTCTCCGACCTCGCCTGCGGTGGCAGCCCCGCCAAGAACAACACCTGGGGTGAGGGGCGCCTCGACGTCTACGCGTCGGCCCGTGTGGCCCCGGTCAGCCAGACCGGCGGACTGTCAGGCACGATCACCTCGGGCGGCCAGCCGCTCGACCTGGCGACTGTCACCCTGACCGGCCCGCTCAGCCGCAAGATCGTCACCGGCAAGGACGGCAAGTACGCACTGCCGCGCCTGCTGACCGGCGGCTACCAGGTCACCGTGCGCAAGCTCGGGTACGGCCAAGCCACCGCGAACATCGTCGTGCAGGCAGACCGGCCGACCGTGCACAACGCCTCCCTGAACCGGGTGGCGACATATGCGGTGTCAGGGACCCTCACCGCCGAGGGCGCGCCGCAGGCGGGCGTCAGGGTCGCCGTGGCCGACTCCCCGACGGAGGCCACCACCGACGCCTCGGGGCGCTACCAGCTCACGCTGCCCACCGGGACCCACCAACTGCAGGCCGTGCCGCCGAGCGGGCGCTGCTCGGGGCCGGCCACCGTGTCGGTGACGGTGCGCGGCACGACGAACAGGAACATCGCGCTGCCCCGCCGTACGGACAACTTCGGATATGCCTGCAGCAGCGGCACCGCCGCGTTCGCCCAGGGAACCGATCTGCTCGCCGGAGGCACCGGTGAGGTGGCGCTGCCCTTCACCTTCCCGTTCTACGACGGCAGCTACTCGAGGGTCTGGATCACCAACAGCGGCTACGCCTCGTTCGTCAACCGGCCCGGTCCGCTCCAGCCGTACCTGCCGTCCATCGGGACGCCGAACGCGACGGTCTACCCCTTCGCGAACAACACCACCATGGACGCCTCGTCCGGGATCTACACCGACACAGCCGGAACCGCCCCCAACCGCACCTTCGTCATCGAGTGGCGCAACGTGATGGCGGAGGGGAACGCCGCGAAGCGGGTCTCCTTCTCGGCGGTCATCGGGGAGTCCGGTACGGTGAAGTTCCACTACCAGGGTGGCGACGGTCTGCGCAGCGGCGCGGCGACCACTGTGGGCATCGAGAACGAGCAGGGCAACGACGCGTTCCTGTTCTCGCACGGCAAGCCGGACCTCGCGGACGGGCAGGTCCTGACGTTCGCCCCGACCAGGCACGGCCTGCTGACCGGCACCGTCACCGACGCCGGCACGGGTCAGCCGCTGGCGGACGCCATCGTGAACGCCGGCGGCGCCGAGTTCACCACGGACGCCGACGGCACCTACCTCGGGCATGTCCCGGTCGGCAGCCACCTGGTGATCTTCTCGAAGGAGAACTACAACACCGTCCAGCAAACGGCCACCGTCAGCGTGGGGGTCGTGACGCGTGTCAACGCCGCGCTGTCCGGCGGCAGCTTGAGCGTCTCAACGAACGAGGTTGAGATGGTCATGCCTGGGAACGACATACGGACCCAGCGCATCAAAATCACCAACAACGGCAACTCCACCACGGCCTACTCCCTCGCGGTGGAACCGCCGCAGGGCTGGCTCAGCATCCGTCCCACAAACGGCCAGCTCGCCCCTGGGGCATCGGCCAACGTGACGCTCACCGTGAACAGCTCGGGCCTGGCACCCGGTGAGTTCCGCAGGGGCAAGCTGGTGGTGCGGGCGGGCAGCAGCCTCGCCACGGCCGCCGAGGTCGCCGTCACCCTCGCGGTGCCGAGGCACCAGGTCGCCCTCGACGCGGGCGGCACCCTCCAACTGATCGACCCCCAAGGGGACACGTGGAACCCCGACCGCGCCTACACGGTCGGCGGCCACGGCTACGTGGGTGCCCAGAGCAGGGTCACGAGCACCACCAGGCCGATCTTCGGAACCGTCGACCAGGAGCTGTTCAGGACCGCCCGCGAGGCCATGACGGAATACCGCTTCGACAACGTGCCGTCAGGCGTCTACACCGTCGAACTGGGCTTCGCCGAACTGGGCAACGCCCTCCCCGGAGGCCGAGTCTTCGATGTCCTGGCCGAGGGACAGATCGCCGTGCCTCTCCTGGACCTGACCCAGCAGGTCGGCCAGTTCACCGCCGCCACCTACAAGTACACGGTAAGGGTCACAGACGGCCAGCTCAACCTGCGTTTCGCTCCCTTCGTGGGCGCAGCCACCGTCAACTCCGTCCGCATCACCGAACGGCCTGACAAGACCGCGCCGTAGGTGAATTACCCCGGCAGGTCCGCCCTCTTGGGCGGACCTGCCTTATTGCGCCTCTCTCTAGGCGAGAGGGCAGGGGCTCGGCACGGCCCCGAACCGGAAGGTTGGCGTAGCGGTCAGCTGAGCGAGGACCAGACAGAACACATCTCGTTTCTCGACTCTGCTTCATGAGTCGAGATTTCGCGTTCGGACACGTCGGAGAGCGATCACCGTTGGAGATGGCGGGCCAGGTCAGAGGTCCTACTCTGATGTCGCACGACCTCGACCGGACTCACTGATCCATGAGCGATGGCCATGCCGCCCCGGAGGGTTCTGCCGGTTATTCAGCGGCGGATTCGCAGGCGGATCAGATGCCCATGAGCGGCGTAGGCCCCGTCTCCGTCAAGCATGCCGGTGACGCACTCGATCGTGTCCTCGTCGACCTGGCGGGCTGCGAAGGACGCTTCCGCGACCGACGCGAGAAGCACGAGCGCATCACGGATCGGAAGGCCCGCCCCGGCCGGCTCGGCGGCGGCTGCGACCTCGACCTCGTAGACGCCGTCGTCCAGGAGCCGGCCACCGAGCAGCCGCCAGGGCGAGCCAGGCGCCCCGCAGGCCCTACGCAGGTGGGGCAGCAGATGCGCCTCGGGATCCTCGGCGACCCAGCCCTCCCGGTGCAGGTGCTCGACCAGCCGCTCTACAGCCGGTGCCAGCGCCTGACCGGTGGCGATGCCCGTGAAGCGTTCGTCAATGTCCCAACGTCGGCGTTCCACAGACACCAGGCTAGACACCCGCGCACTATGCCGGCTCGCCAGCTGGTAACGATCACGTGACCTGTACGGCAGCGCACACCGCTTACCAGCCGACCTGGGCCATGAGCCTGCTGGTCCCACTCAATATCGCGGGTCATCGGCTTCTACGCCATCCACGACTGCGGCCAGGGCTTCGTTCTCGCTCATGACCCTGAGAACATCCTGGGAGCGCTGCCGTACCTCATTCCAGACGTCCTCATGGCAAAGTGCGGCAACCGTCCAATAGGACGCGTTCTCCTCGCCGCTTATCGCGGACAGCAGCCCGTTTATTTCGTTGAGCGGTGCGACGAGTTCACCGGTTATGAGTCCGGCCTCCGATAGGACCCAGAGAGTGTGCACGGCCGAGTCAAAGTCTAGGGCCAGCTCGTCCACAGGGACTCCTATGCCTTCAAGTATGGACACCTGCTCCTCGCAAGGAGCGGAAAGTCTCTTGAGAGCCACCACAAGGTATGCGGCGACGTTGGAAGGGTCGGGACTGTAAGTGGTCATAGGTTGTGCTCACCCTGTGAAACGAGTCGTAATCCACGGTGGTTAAGGGGTCGTCGTTCTGGGCCCCGAGATGTAGGGCAGCCGTGTGACGCAAAGGTGGGCCAGGCGTAGGTGTCATTGAATATGGTCGCCGGATGGAGAGCTGGGACGAGGGCGAGGTACGCGCTCGGATACGGGAGATGGCGGCGCGGGCCCCGGAGCGGGCGCGCTTTGGGGCGGATACGCACCGGTACGAGCTAGCGCCTCCGCTGCCGGAGGCGGAGATCAGAGCGTTCGAGGAAGAACACGGTGTCGAGCTGCCGGCGGAGTACCGGTCGTTCGTCGCGGAGGTGGGCAACGGCCCCGCCGGCCCTGGCCACGGATTGATGCCGTTGACCGTCCCCCGGCCAGAGGCCGACGAGGAGTGGGCCGTGGACGATGAGTGGAAAGAGGACCGGCTACCAGGCCGACTCGCCGCACCGTTCCCCCTTACCGAACCCCTGCCCGGCCGGATCGACATACCGACTGATGAACTGACCCCGGGCACGCTCATGCTGGCCGACGAGGGCTGCGGCATCTACATGCGGCTGATCCTGACCGGCCCACGAGCAGGCGAGCTCTGGCGAATAGACCCGGACTGGGGCGGCTTCGTCCCGGTGAGCCCCGGCTTTCACGCCTGGTACACAGGGTGGCTGCAACGCTTGTAAACACACCTCACACCATCCGGACCAACCCACCCATCGCAGGAGCTACCACTTCGGTGACGGCATCCGGAACCGAGATCGTAGCGTCGCCTTACGCCGCGGTTCCGGTGATCCGAACCCCATGGGCGGTTGGACGCCGCACCACCAGATCCCCCGGATCGCTGCCGTCGGCCATCTCTCAGCCGCCTGATCGAGTTAGTCGGAAAACCATTGCGAGGCCGGGCCGGATTACGTTCCCGACGGAATCGGCAACCACTTCAGGATCTGAACGGGGGTTAGTCGTAATCGACCATCCACTTGTGCCAGGGACCGCCGTAGTGCACGCTGCCGGTCACTTCCGTTGGCCGGAAGCCCCCGGTGGGGAGATAGTCGAAGCCATACGCAACGAAGATGCCGCCCGTTCCCTCGAGGGAGAAGCGAGCGCCACCGGGTATGCGCTCCGGATCGTTGACCGTGAAGACGCCGACCTGCTGTGGCCCTTTAGGCGCGGTGCCCGCCATGATGGACTGGGCATATTTCTCCATGGCCGACTTTGAAATGTTGAAGCCGACCCAGTTCGGGAGCCCTGTGAAGAGGACCGCCACTGTGAGTACGCCGATGACCGGCGCGGCTATGACGCCCGGCGTAATCCGCATTCCCTCCATGACCAGACCCGTCAGCCATGAGACGAAGACGAGAAAGCTGCCGACGGTGAAGACCCAATCGAACATCCAGCTGCCCGGCATCACCGCTTTATAAAGCAGAAACAGGCAGAGCAACCCCGTCATCGCCGCCTGGACGATCCAGAAGGTTCGAAAGGCGCCAGGGCCCCGGACGGTTCTCTCCCCTGACGCGTCGGCCTCCATGTCGGCAGCCCTTCATAGTTCAAGATCTTCTCAAGAGTAGGAGACTACATCGCCCGTTACCTCTTTTGGTCGTGCCTGATGAGAATTCAGTCACCCTGCCCCGCATGACGACTCGTCCCTGTCGCTCCAATAATCCGGGGGACGTCACCGTGACGGGCGGGGACACTCGCTCCACACAGGGTGCAGACACTTAGCGATCGGCTTGCCAACTGCTCAGCGGGGAGGTCGCGGTCGTGATGGACTCGGGCTGTTCCGCCCATGTGATGAGGCCGAACACCAGCCCGGTCACCACCCCCGACCAGCGCGCCCGCAAGCAGCCCGGTCAGGTCCCCCACTCCCGAACATGTCCCCAGCCGCCAGGTAGAACTTGAGTCTTGGTCAGCATCTGAACGGCCCATGGGAGCGCCAGTCGTCAGCAACACCAACCTGCTGGTGCGGTCAGTCAGCAGTCGGGCGGTGGGGATGGCTCAGTTGAGTTCGAGGGTGAGATGTGGACCCACCTTCGGGGGGTATGGCCCCGTCAGCGCTGGAAGCGGTAGCGGATCTGGCTGTACATCTCGCCCTTGCCGAAAGCGAAACCGACCTCCGGATCGATGCGGAACAGCAGAACCCTACCGGAGCGGATGGTGTCACCGAGGCCATACCAGGTGCCTTCCGGGCTCATCAGGAGGTCACCGTACTTGCTCTCGTAGGCGTCGGCGGTGGTGCTGCGTTCAGCCGGGTCGCACACCAACTCGGCACGTCCCTCGATGGTGATGTCGATACCGTCCAGGACGTTCGTGCCGGTCGTCATGACGCAGTGGTCGTTGGTGTGGAGGTTACGCGCCTTGCGCTCTTGGTCGCCGGTAGCGAAGTACAGGGCGCCGCCGGTCCAGACGGCCAGCAACGGTGTCACGTGGGGTCGGCCGTCGGGGCGGACGGTGGACAGCCAGAACAGTCGCGCCTGCTCCAGCTCACGCAGTGCGACCGGCCAGGGGATCACGTCGGCGCCGGAGTCGCTGAAGGGACCGATCTCGGCGACCGGGTCACAGTCGGACATGGAAGCTCCTCAATGGGTCAGGTGGGAATGCGGTCGGTCACGATCGGTCAACGGGAGGCGCCGCGGTCTCCTTGGCGACCGGTGCCGATCGCTCGGTGCCGATCGCTTGCCGAGCATGGCCAGAGCGATAACCACGCCCAGTGCCGCGACGAGGCCGACCACGCCGAACGCGGCCTGATGACCGGGAACCAGCGTCTGCGGCGCGGCGATCCCAGGCGTGGGTGCACGCGCGGCGACAACGCTGGCGGCGATGGCTACGCCGAGGGCGGTGCCAACCGCGAAGCAGATATCGGCGAGTCCGGCGGCCAGACCGGAGTGCCGTTCGGCGACACCGGTGAATGCCGCGATCTGCGCACAGACGGTGGCGGTGCCCATGCCCGCCCCGAAGACCAACAGGGCAAAAGTCAGCAGTTCCGGCGAGCTGTGCTCGGACACCACCCGGGTGAGCAGCAGGCAGGCTCCACCGAGCAGGGCAGTGCCGACGGTCGCGACCGGACGCACCAACACCAGCACCCGCCACCTCAAGGCGGCCGCCCGCAGGCTCACTCATGCCCTCCCGCACCCAGCTCGACGCCCAGCGCGTCAAGCCAGTCGCCGGTGCCCTGCTCCCGCCAGGAGGGCTCCTCCCGGCCATCGAGGAAGGCGCCCTGCTCGGTGAGGACCAGCCGCGTGCCTCCATCGGCCGGGCAGAACGCCACGGTCGTCAGCGACGCCGTCGCTAGGTCGTCTCCCACGTGCAACATAGAGGTGTAGACGATGCGCTCGTCTCGGACGATGTCGCAGTACAACGACTCAAACGTCATCGACAGGCCGCTGTCCGGGTGGCTGCGGTTGAACTCCCGGCCCCCGACCCGGAAGTCCAGTTCATGGACCGCATCGGGCGTGGAGAACCAGCGGGCCTTCGCCTTCGGGTCGGCCCATGCCGCGAACACCCGGGCCGCTGTGGCCGGGTAGCGGCGTTCCAGGGTGAACGTGGCGTGCGTGACAGAACGGTCGATCATCACAAGCTCCCTTCCTCGGGTGTGCCGGGATCATCGAGCAGGTAGTCGCCGAGCCGGTCCAGGCGCCGTTCCCAGGACGTGCGCTGCCCGGCAAGCCAGTCCTCGGCCGTCCGCAGCACGTCCGGCTCGATGCGGCAGGTGCGGACGCGGCCGATCTTCTCGGATCTGACCAGCCCGCAGGCTTCCAGCACCTGGATGTGCTGCATGACCGCCGGTAACGACATCTCCAGTGGCCTGGCCAGTTCGCTGACCGACACCGGCCCGCGGATCAGGCGCTCCACCATCGCCCGGCGCGTTCCATCCGCCAGTGCCTGGAACACCCGATCCAGCGATCCGCCATAGTTAGGCATATCCTTAACTATGGGTCGGCGCACCCCTATAGTCAAGTACTTCCTTAACCAATGACCCGATCATGGGGCAGTGAGTCGCTGAGCCGCTGGTCAGCAGGCTTGGTTATCCGCTGATGTGACGCTCCGCGTGGATTTGGTTGCGGTGTGGTGAACAAGACCGTTCGGCACGGTTGATCGCCGCTACGGTTTCGGCGTCTGGACGCCGGGATCGAGGCGAGGGACGCCTCGTGGCCTCGATCGACAAGATTGCCTACCATCACCGCACGCAACGTGCGTGGCGTCCAGGCCGCCGCGGCGACCGCCGTCGAGGTGGCCGAGGGGCGTCGGCCTCCCGCAGACGCCGGCTCAAGGTTCACGCATGGCCGTGTTCCCAGGCCCAGGCGGCGATGCCCACGCGGTTGCGCACCCCGAGCTTGCGCTGGACGTTGGCCACGTGGGTCTTGGCGGTGCCGGCCGAGATGACCTGCACCAGCTGCACCACAGCGCCGCCACCCACCTCTGCGAAGCCGAAGTCCCGCTGCAGCTCATCATGGGCAAGACCCGCCACAAGAACCCCCGCACCGCCATGCGCTACGTCAAACCCGGTACCGAAGCCATCGCCAAGGTCACCGGGGTCCTGGCACCCCGCCGCCGTACCCACTGATCAGGAACTTCTCCGAGTGGGAGGGGACGCTGCCCCTTTCTCTCGTGCTTGGTCTGGCCCCGATCACGAACAGGCTGCTGACCGAGGCCCGGGCCGGGGAGCGCCGGCCGGGTTCGCGCGGACGTTCACCAGCAGCTGGGCACGGCCGGACATCGCCTACCTGCCGGTCACCGATCTGGAGCCGCTGCCGTACGCGCTGGTATGGCGGAGGGAGGCGGAGAGCGAGCCCATCCGGGCCCTGGCCGGGATCATCCGTGACCTGGGCCCTCTCCCGGCTCTTGATGTCGTCCGTCACCCTCGGGTGGGATCTGATGCCAAGCGGGCCGGGTGTTGCCTGGCTGTACGCCAATTCGCGCTGTCCCCGACGGGCAGGTGAGTGGCGGCGTCGCAGCCGTAGGAGCCGACCCGGACAATTACAAGAGATCGAAGGGGGCGGGGGAGCAACCTTCCCAGATCTGGCGGGATGCCTGTTCGGGGTAGGGCAGAGTCTTCGACTCGGTGTCCAGGACGCGGGTGAGGTGCCCGCCGGGCCGGTGGGCGGACCAGCCCGCGTCGCCGGTGGTGACGAAGCGGACCCATGTCTCCTGGAGTTCGCGGGAGAGCGCGACGGCCTCGGGAGTGGGCTCCTCGCCGATGAGCTGGATGCCGACGGGGCTGTCCAGCGTGCCGAACGCCAGAGGCACGTCGAGGCTGTGGCAGGCGCCCAGGATGCCGCCGAGGGCCGGGGCAACCCAGCACAGTTCGAACAGGTACGAGGTGCCGCCGGCCGCGGCGTTCGCCTCGGCCAGCTTCTGTGACGGCATGCGGAAGAGGGCGTCGGAGTACACCGTCTCCACCAGCTCCTCCGGGCCTGCCTGCGGGAACGCGGCACGGTAGGCCCGCGCGCCGTCCGGCTGCGGGGCGAGCAGTTCCAGGGCTGCGTGGGCGTCCTCCTCAGTGAAGGTGCCGTACCGTCCGCTCATGACACTGAAGTACCGGAATTCGTCCCGGGTGTGGCCGACGAGCAGTTCGGTCCCGCTCGCGCGCGCGCCGGTCAGCGCGGGCCAGGGCGTTTCCGGGAGGACCTCGCCGTCGACGACGGGGCACAGCGCGGTGCCGGTCTCCGTGAGGCGTCCCCAGCTCTCCCGGTGCGCGTGGAGGCTGGCGTTGAAGGAGGTGAGCTCGGCGGCCAGGTGCCATGGGTCGATGTCGCGCAGGGCCTTGGCGGTGGGGGCCGCCGCGCCGAGCCGGTCCGCGAACGCGGCGGTGACCTGCCGTGCCAGCGCGGGGGTGCTGTGCAGCCCCGGCACCGAGTGGGCGATGGCCCGCCGGAACAGTCCGCGCGCGGACTTCATCGTCAGGAGGGCGGCGACCGACCCCGCCCCGGCGGACACCCCGGCCACGGTGACCTGGCCGGGGTCGCCTCCGAAGGCGGCGATGTTGCGCTGCACCCACTCCAGCGCCGCGATCTGGTCGAGGAATCCGCGGTTGGGCGGCACGTCGTCGAGGAACGCGAATCCTTCCGCGCCCACGCGGCAGTTGATGGTCACCACGACGACTCCCGCCTCGGCCAGCGCTGCCGGGTCGAACATCGGGTCGCTCGACGCCGCCGAGAGGTAGCCGCCCACAGGGATCCACACCAGCACCGGCAGTCCCGCCGCGCCGGGATCCGGAGTGCCGACGTTGAGCGTCAGCCAGTCGGTGCCCTGCGGGGGCACGTCGATCGGCAGGGACAGCGGCACCACGGGGCCGAACTCGACCGCCTGCCTCGTCCCCTCCCAGCGGTGCGGCGGCGCGGGCGCGGCGAAGCGGAGCGCTCCGACCGGGGGCTGGGCGTAGGGGATGCCGCGGAACACCGCGTGCCCCTGCCGCCGGCACCCCTGCACCACGCCTTCCGTGGTCCGTACCTTTGGCTGTTCGGACATGACGATTCCTTCCCTCGACTGGACCCCAGGATTATGGGTCAGGTGTATTATGTCAACTGTATGGGAACAGTCCCGGGGTACGAGGGAGGGGCCGGCGATGCCGAAACAGGTGGATCACCGCGAACGCCGCGAAGCGATCGCCCGCGCACTGTGGCGGGTGGTGGAGCAGCGCGGCGTCACACAGCTGACGATGCGCGTGGTGGCGCAGGAGGCGGGCATGTCACTCGGGCAGCTGCAGCACTACTTCGCCTCCCGGACCGCCATGCTCTCCTTCGCCATGGACTTCGCGTCCGAGCAGACCTCGGTGCGCGTACACCAGGGGCTCGAAAAGCTCGGTGACCGTCCGCACCCCCGTGACGTGCTGCGACTGACGCTCGCGGAAATGCTCCCCCTGCATGCCGACGCCCGCGCGACCAGCCGGATGAGCGCCGCCTACGTCCTGGAGGCGCTGCACGACGAGGCCGTGCACGAGCAGGCGCGCCGCGGCCTCGTCCAAGGGCGGGCCCTCGTCGAGCAGTTGGTCCGCCAGGCGATCGCCGACGGGCACATCGACTCCGGCCGCGACCCGGCGACCGAGACCAACCTGCTCCTAGCCCTCACCGGCTTCACCTCCCTGATCGAACTCGACGTGATCGAGCCCCAGGACGTGCTCGCCGCGATCGACGTGTATCTGGACCGGCTGTTCAGGAGTACGTGACCTGCCCCCGGACACGGGGCAGGTGGGGACAAGATCAGCTCTAATCCGGCCGCTCCCCGGCCTGGTGCCATCTGACCGGCCACCTCTACCTCGGCACCGCGCCCGGCAACGACCGTCCCGTCTACGCCCTGAGCGTCCGCGCCGACGCCCGCCGTACCGAGCCCCATGCACCGTGGCGGTCAACCACCGACTGCCCCTCCCCCAGCTCCATGTTCGCGCGGCCTCCTGATCAGCTCCCTGAACCGACGCTCAGCCGCTCTCGTGGGCGCCGTCGTGGAAGGGACGCAAACCCCCGGCCACATCGTCGCGTGACGACAAGATTGTCAATAGCGTTCGACTGCAAGGTTGATCCGAACGTTGCAAGGTGCCCCTGTCGTGTGCCTTCTCCCGGACGATGTGCATTCAGTGCCGAGCCTGCCCGGGCGGGGGCGCGTCAACGGCCGGCCGGTCACGCGGGCTAAACGGGCTCGACTCGCTTGCAGTCGAGCAGACCGGAAAGGCCGCCACAAAGGCGCTGCAGAATCAGGCCCGGAGGCGACTCGCTGACGAAGCACCGAAGCCGGGCGCCCATATTGGGCACCCGGCTTTCATATGAGTTCGTCGGCGACCTGCGGGGGCGCCTACAGTGTCGCCGGTTGCGGTGCGTCTGCGGGCACGGCGTCGGGGCCAAGCGGGCTTGTGCCGTATTTCGTTCTGGGGGTGTCTGTGGCGAGCCGGACCGGGTGGCCAGCCGTCGTTTTCCCGGGTCGGCCCTGGTCGTGCTTACGGCGGGGCGGGGGCCAGCAGCGTCTCCAGGATTCCGTCCGCGTCGGAGGGCTGCAGGTTCTGTGGCTGCCGCCATCGCGATCCTGACCTCGGCCTGCGCGGCGGATGCCGCGCGGTACGGGGTTGGCCTTGCTGAACAGGACGTAGACGGAACCGGTCGTTGACCTGGGGCGATGGTGCATTACAGCGCAAGGTCATGTGGTCCATGGATAGGCTGCGGTCGTTCCTTCTTCTGGTGGAATATGCGGCCGCCTCTTCGGGCTGATTACCCGAATACGCGGGGTGGCTGCCGAGCCCTCGTCGGTGTATATCGACGAGGGCTTTGCCGTCGTGGAAGCTTTCAGCCACAGCATGTCGGTCATGGCTTTGGCCGATTTGACCAGGCGATGCCGCTGGTGCGCGGGGCTGCACTCGTGGCCCTTCGACTATCGAGTCAAGGAAGTCATGGCTGTTTCCGAAGTCGCTGAGCCTTACGAGCACCTGCTAGTCGGCGACGGGGAATGTTGACCGACATCCCATTGGCTTCAGCAGGTCGTACTCGTAGGCGCTGAAAACCCGGCTCAGTTCGGGGCGTCAAGGAAGCACCTACGGGATCGGGGCCGACAACGGCTGCGAATACGTCGCTACCAGCCCACTCGCTTTATCCCCGCCTGTCGGCCTCCCGCAGGAGCGCGCTCGGCCGACGGTCGGCATGGTGGGGGTACTGCAGGCCCGTTGCGGAGATCCCGGACGGCTACCCTTCATCCCGGAGGAGCAACCGCGGGTCCTCTGCGAGAACATCAGGACTTTCCTGCTGGAGACCGCCCCCGGCGGCAAGGAACGGGAGCGGCCCCGCCGGACTTGCCTCCCTATCCGGACACCTCGTCCAGCAGATTCGCAAGCGTCCCCACTCGGCGTCCCGCTCGGTCGTCCAGTCGTAGCATGCCGATCCGCCAGATGGTGTCCCGGGCAGCGGCGACGGGGTCCTCCCCGAGTGCGGCTTCCAGGACACCGACCGCCGCATATCGCATGCGCCAGCCGTCTATCACCGATGGAGATGCGTCGACGGTCGGGGCCGCGGCCAGGAGTTCCCGGTTGAGAAGGCCTGTCTCGGCCCGCAGTGCCTCAAGCGTCGCGGGGTCCGGGCGCCGGGCGAGAGCAGTGAGGACGCGTCCTGCCAAGGGCACGTCCAAGCCGCTCAACTCGCAGGCGGTCTCCGCTACCAAGGCGGCGATCTCCCGCGCCCTGCCGGGGTGCGGACCGGCGAGGATGGCAGCGACACGTGAGTCGCCGTGGCCGTTCACGGGCTCGCCGGAGGGGGCGGGGAGGAGGTCCAGGACGGCGCTCAGGTGCTCGATGGCCGTCCAGGCCGAGTCCAGACGCCGGCCGGAGAGTGTCTCTCCAAGCACCAGCCCGGCAACCCTGGGATCGTCCTCCTCCGCCAGGTCCCTCCACGCGGAGAGCGCGTCGGGGAGGTCTTCGGCGTCTTCAGCGTCTTCAGGGTCGAAAAGGTCCAGCAGCGCCAGCACCTCGCCGCGCTCGGCATAGACCAGGTGACCGTCACTGTTGGCATTCCAGAACACACTCAACGCCCGCGTCTCACGGGACAACACGGCCATAGTCTCCGAGCGGGCGCCTTGAAAGCCGTTCGGCTCGACGACGACGGTCCAGCCGTCTCTGGTGTCGGCCAGCGCGGCACCAGCATGGCGGGGAAGAGCGTCGTATGCGACCTGAGCCGTATGTGTGAATGTGCGTCTGGCCATGGTGTCCTCGCGTCGTCTCAACGCGACAAGCGCATCGGGGGCCGGCAGGGTTTCGATCCATGTGACGCACAGGGGGACGGTCAGCACTTCGTCCACCAGTGCTCGATAATGGGCCAATATCCCGGAGTCCAAGCTCGGTTCCTTTCCGGCCAAGGCCGAACCTTACTCTTTTGGGTGCCCGCCGACTGCTAAGAGGCTTGCGAGTCGGGGACGATTTGCTCGTCGGACAGCGTATCGGTATGCGGAGGGGGCGGATAGCAGCCGTTTACATCGAGTTCCTGGCCATCCGAGACCCGCACCGTAAACTTCTGTTTCTCCAATACCCGGTTGCGTTCGAAACACCAGCCCAGCCGTTATCCTGAAGTGGAATTACCGGTCGTCAGGATCGGGTGAGCCCGACGAAGCCGCTCGAGATTTGATCGATTATAGTCGTGAATTGCGGAATAGACTCTCGCACCCGTCCGCATTCATTCACTTAACCTACGCGGCGGCGTTTCCGTTAGTCGAGACCTCCCATCGTGTGGTTTCCCGCCTCGGGTTCGATGTCGGGGTCGCGTGGGTGCGTGGACGGCAAGGGCGGGTGAGCGGTATAGGCTGCCGGGCCATGAGCGGATCTATGGCGTTTGTGAAGGATGTCGAGGTGGCGGCCCGGGTGAGCCGCATTGGCGGCCTGCCGCTGGTGCCGGAGGGATTCTCTTGGCCACGCTGCGCCAGGTGCGGCGGACCGCTGCGGTTCCTTCTGCAACTCATGGCGGACGACCTCGGCCCTCACGCCGAGTCCCTGCGGCCGGGAGCCCTTCTGTCGTTCTTCATGTGCGACAACGATCCCGGTCAGTGCGAAGCTTGGGATCCCGAAGCCGGCGGGAATCGCGCCTACCTGTTCGCCGCGGGCTCCACGGTGGCCGCGCCCTCTCCCGGACAGCCGTTCGTTCTCCCGCAGTGCTTCGAGATCGGCATCTGCGAGGTCGAGCCGGAGTCGGCCCAGGAGATCGCCGAGTTCAAGGTGGTCGGCTGGCTGGGCGGCGAAGCGGAGTGGTGGGAGACCGACATGACGCCCCCGTGTTACACCTGCGGCGTCCCCATGGGCTTCGTCGCGCAGATGCGAGAAGGCTACAGCCGTAACTGGCTGATGAACTTCGGCGGCGGAGAGGCATTCGTCTTCGCCTGCCCTCCCTGTGATGCGGCATCCGTCGTACTGCAGGGCTGACAACTCCGGGACGTGATCCGGCTCGCCGGGAGGTCACGTGCTACGAGGCGCTGTCAATCCAGCCCGCCACGCCCCGGCCCGCGGTTCTGGCGGGCGGCCCCCCTTAACGCTCCAGTCGCTCGGTGTGCGGCGATCTGGCGGCTGCCCAGGTGCCGGGTGGTTCATGGATGAGGCCGTTGAGCACCGCTAGGGTCAGGCGTTCCGTGTGCAGATCCACCTCGGCGTCGTTGTCGAAGCGCATGTGCCCGTCGGTCACGAGTCTGGCCAGCCCGTGTACGGCCGGCCACACCACGAATTCCGCCCCGGGGCGTGCCCGTGCGGGCAGGTGGCCGCCGGCCACCAGGCGGTCCAACTCGGCGACGAGCACGTCGTGCGGGTGGCGGGAGACGACCGTGGTCCGTTTGCCGCCTGCCGGGAGGGCGGCGAGGGCCGGTTCCTCGAGGGCCCATCTGAGGTAGCCGCGGCCGTAGGCGACGAGCCTGGCCGGGCCGTCGGGGACGCGGGCGACGGCGGCGGCCAGGCGCTCCGCGAGCCGGACGAGGAGGCGGTCGTATAGCGCCGCCATGAGCGCGTCGCGCGAGTCGAAGTGGTGGTAGGCGGCGCTTGGGCTCACCCCGACCCGCGCCGACGCCTCGCGTAGCGACCAACCGTCGGCGCCCTTGGCGCGAATTAGCTCCTCGGCAGCGTCGAGCAGGGCGGTCCTGAGGTCACCGTGGTGGTATCGGCCGGCTGGCATGGCCCCATCTTAACAGTGTTCAGATTTCTGTGTTACGTTCGGCCTCACCGAAACTGAACACTGATCAGATTGGAGGAACCGCCATGGAGCTCCCACTGCCGGACCTCTCGGCTGCCCCGCCCCCGCTGGTCCAAGGGGAGCCGGTCGAGGTGTCCGAAGGCGTGTACGTGATCCCCGACGGCCGCGTCCCCCTCGTGCCCAACGTCGGCATCGTCGCCGGTGAGCGCGCCGGGCTGGTGATCGAGACCGGGATCGGCCCCAGGAACGGCGCGTACGTGCTGGAGCAGGCCCGCCGCCTGCTGGGTGACCTTCCGCTCTACCTGACGATCACCCATTTCCACCCCGAGCATGGGTTCGGCGCACAGGCGTTCAAGGGCGAGGCGAGCATCGTCTACAACCGCTCCCAGCGTGAGGAGTTGCGGCGCAAGGGGCCCGCGTACCTGAAGATGTTCGCCGGGCTCGGCCCGCACATCGCCGCCGAGCTCAAGGACGTCGAGTTCGTGGACCCGGACCTGGTCTACGACGGCGCCGCCGAGATCGACCTCGGCGGTCGCCTTGTGGAGCTGCGGACCTGGGGCGCCGCGCACACCGGTTCCGACCAGACGGTGCTGGTGGACGGGCGGGTGCTGTTCGGCGGCGACCTCATCGAGACGCGGATGTTCCCCATCGCGCCGTACTTCCCGCCGTACGACGCCGACGTGGACGGCGGCCACTGGATCACCCTGCTCGACCGGTTCATCGAGCTGGACCCGGTCGTCGTCGTTCCCGGGCACGGTGAGATCGCCGACGCCGGGCTGCCGGCCGAGATCCGCGACTACCTGCGGCACGTACGCGCCAGGACCGCCGAGCTGAAGGCCTCCGGGGCGTCGGAGGAGCAGGCGGTGGCCACCGTCGATCCGGAGGCACGCTCAAGGTGGGGCACCTGGGACAACCCTGAGTGGATCGGCTTCGCCGTACGCGCCTTCTACGCCGATGCGCACGATCAGTGATGTCACCGTGCTGATCCCCGGAATCCGGCGCCGGACACGACAGACTCTGCTCAGCTGAAGTAGCCGGCCCCCGACGTCAGGCGTCAGGATCGGGCCCGCCACGCACCCCGGTGTCGATCGCATCAATCGCCGCGACCTTCTCTGCCGCGAGGGCGAAGTCAGCGACGCCGAGGTTCCCCGCGATGCGGTGCGGGCGGACGGACTTCGGAGTTCCCCGTCACGTGTTCCCGGGCCGCCGGCAAGCTCACGTGCCTACATGCGGACGAAGCCAATCGACACGGCGGCCGGGCGCCAAGGGCACCTCGGCGAGGTCAGGTGACGCGCGTCAGGGTGTCCAGCAGGTGACGGACGGCCGGGGTCGGCGGGCCAGGGGGGACGGCCAGCGAGGTGGTCAGGGTGAGCCCCGCCAGCGGGCGGATGGCGACCCTGGGGATCTCCGGCAAGCCGGTGACCTCGTAGAACACCGTCCACGACGGGTCGCCGGCGCCGAGGTCGGACAGGGTCTCCTGGAAGGTCGTGAACGGTGGCCCGGCGGGCGGGGCGATCCCGGCCTTCCGGCAGGCGTCGGTGATCAGATCGTGGAAGGGCGGGTTGTCCTCGCGTGGGGCGAGCCGGAGGGGGAGGTCCGCCAGGTCTTCGAGCCTGAGTTCCGCCGCGCGCGTCAGCCGGTGATCGGCGGGCAGCGCCGCGTACAGCGGGTCCGTCCAGATCGGGAGCAGTTCCAGGCCGGGCGTGTCGGCGAGTGCGCGGACGAGCGCCGCGTCGAGTTCCCCGGAGCGCACGGCTGACAGGCGGGCGGGCAGGGGGAGCCGGCGCGGGCGGACCTGGAGGCGAGGCGCGACGGCGGCCAGTTCGCTGAGCGTGCGGTAGATCCGGTCGCCGGGTCCCTGCACGATGCCCAGCCGCAGGACCCCGTCGGTGCCCGCGCGGATGTCGGCGGCGACCTGCCGGGCGCGGTGCGCGGCGGCCAGGACAGCGCGCGCCTCGGGCAGCAGGCGCTCGCCCGCGCCGGACAGGCGCACGTGCCGGGTCGAACGGTCGAACAGCGGCACGCCCAGCTCGCGTTCGAGCCTGCCGATCTGCTGGCTCACCGCCGACTGCACGATGCTGAGCCGTTCGGCCGCGCGGCCGAACCCGCCTTCTTCGGCGACCGCCACGAAGTACGTCAACTGCCGCAGTTCCACCGCCGCCCCGATTCATCTCGATTCGTGATGACTGCAGGTCATAACCGATTCTGGTTCGCGGCTTGTTCCCGGGCTCCAATGGATCCCGATCAGGAAGGAGCTGAAGATGACGTACACGGGATCGCGGGCCCTCGTCGTGCCCGCGGAGGCGGCGGAGGTCGTCGCACTCCCCGCTGGGGGCGCGTTCACGCTGCTCGCCGACGCGAGTGGCACCGCGGGCGCGCTCGGCGCCAACCGGCTCACGCTGAGGGCGGGCCGCGACGGCGCCAAGCCGCATTACCACGCGTTCTCCACCGAGTTGTTCTACGTCCTGGACGGAGTGATGGAGTTCCTCGTCGGTGAGGAGGTGGCGACCGTTTCCGAAGGCGGGCTCGTCGTCGTGCCGCCGCGCGTGCCGCACGCCTTCGGCGCGACGCCGGGGGCGGACGCCGAACTGCTGTCCGTTTTGACGCCAGGTGTCGAGCGTTTCGGCTATTTCCGGCAGTTGGCGCGGGTCCAGCACGGCCTGGCGCCCTTCGACAGCCTGCTGCCGGAGCAGGAACGCTATGACGTGCACTTCGTGGACGTCGCCGCCTGGCAGTCGCTGCGGAGCTCCCGGTGAGCGCCGCGCCCGTCGCCGGGATCGAACCCTCTCCCGGCCGGATCGGCCCGCTGTCGACCGCGGTGCGGCTTGGCTGCCTGTTCGGCCCGGCCGTCTTCGGCGTCACGGCTGCCGCCGTGGCGTTGCCCCAGGTCGCCCGGGCGCTGAACGCGGGCCCCGCCCAGGTCGCCTGGGTCCTCACCGCGCACGCGCTGGCGCTCGGCGTCGGCACCGCCGTCTTCGGACGGCTGGCCGACTCCCGGGGGACCCGCACCACCTTGCTGATCGCGTCGCTGACGCTCGTCGCCGGCGCGCTGCTGTGCCTCGTGGCGCCCACCCTAGGCGCCCTGGTCGCCGGGCGGCTGCTGCTGGCGGCGGGGTCCGGCGGCACGGCGGCGGTCGCCGCGGCGCTGCTCGCGGGCGTGGACGCCGGTGAACGCCTGCGGGTGCTCGCCCGCTACGGCGTGGTCATGGCTCTCTTCGCCTCCGCCGCCACGCTGCTCGGCGGGATGGTGACGGCATGGCTGAGCTGGCGCGTCACCGTCGTGCTGCCGGCGCTGTCGATCCTGGCGGTCCCCTTCTGCCTCCGGCCGGCGGTCGTACGCGCCGGGTCACACCGTCCCGTCGACGTCACCGGTGCCGCCGCGCTGACCGTGACCGTGAGTACGGTGATCGTGCTCATCCAGGCCAGGACGCTTAAGCTCGACGGCCCTGTCGTCCTGGCGCTCGCGGTGATGCTCGTGCTCGCCGCCGCCGCCCTGGCCGGGTGGGTGGCGCGGCGGCCGGACGGCTTCGTGCCGCGCCAGGTCGTCGGCGACCCGGCCATTCGGATCGCGGCGGCCACCGGCGTGGGCGTGTTCGGCGCCCTGTTCGCCGCTATGTACGTGATCCCGCAGATCCTGGCTGCGCCGTACGGCTGGAGCGTGCTCACGATCGGTGTGGCACTGCTTCCGGGCGCCGCGATCGGCGCTGTGCTGTCGCGCCGCGCCGGGCGGCTTCCGGGGCGCGGTGGCCGGCTGCTGCTGGCCGGCACCGCGCTGGCGGCGGCGGTCGCCATGATCGTCACCGCGACGGGCTGGGGCGGCCCCTGGCCCGCCGTGCTCGCGGCCTCGCTGAGTCTCGCCGCGTTCGCCCTCACCCAGGTCGTGATCACCGGCGAGGTGTCGGCGCGGCTGCCCCTCCCGCTGCGCGGCGCGGGGATGGGGCTGCTCAACCTGACGTTCTTCGTCGGCGGCGGGGTGGGCTCCGCCATCGCCGGGGCGCTGTCGGAGTCGATGCCCCTGCACCGCACGCTGCTGGTCGTCGCCCTCTTCCCGCTCGCCGCAGCCCTGATCGCCGTGACCCGGAGAAGGGAGTGAGCCCGGCCGGCTGAGCGGTGTCACTCCGGCTCTTGCCGTGCCAGTTGGTCGAGCACCGGCCCGGCGGCTTCAGCTCTGCAACTGGTTCCACACGGAGCGGTCACGCTCGGCGGTCCAGATCACCGGCCGCTCGATGCCTGCCAGTTCGTCCCACAGCCGGGCGACGTTGAACGGCAGGCAGTGTTCGAAGATCGGCCAGTGGCCATAGCCGTCGACCAGGGCGGCGTGGCAGGCCTCAAACGCTTCCTTGAGCGTGCCCTCGCGCGATCGCACCGCCTGTACCTCGCGAATCATCACCTCCAGGAAATGCCGGGTCTGGGCGATCGCGGCGGTGACGCCGTCGCGATCGCGTGCGACCGCGCCGCGCCCGCCGACCATGATCTCCGCCTCGTAGCCGGCGATTCGGTCCAGAGTCGACGTAGCCCACTCCTGGTGGAACGCGTCGCCGGTGTAGAGCGCGGCCGCCGACTCCACGAGGTCACCGGCGAAGAGGATCCTCTGCTGTGGCAGCCACGCCACGATGTCGCCCTCGGTGTGGCCGCGTCCGGCGTATTCCAGCACGAGGTCGCCTCGGGTTTTCCCCAACGGGATCGTGACCCGGTCCGTGAAGGTCAGTGTCGGCCAGGTGAGGCCGGGGATCGACTCGGGGGTGTCGAAAAGCCGTGGCATCCGGCCGAACTCCGACTCCCAGTCCTGCGTGCCACGCTCGGCTATCAGCGCGGAGGTGTTCTCATGCGCGACGATCACGTCGGCCCCGAAGGCGGACGCGCCCAGCACGCGGACCGCGTGATAGTGGCTGAGGACGAGATATCGAATCGGCTTGTCGGTGTGTTCCCTGAGCCGCGCCAGCCACTTGCCCGCGGCGACCGGGGTCGCCAGCGCCTCGAAGCAGACGAGGAAGTCATCGCCTTCGATCGCGCCGACGTTGGGGTCCCCCTCCGCGGTCAGCGCGTATACGCCCTCCGCGAGCACCTCAAGCGTCTGCTGTTTCTCCGCGAGGTCGGCGGACGAGGCGAACGGTCTGCGTGCTCTCGCGACCGGTGTGGAGCCCGTCATGAGATCACCGCTGTGAGCTCGAGCTCAACGAGCTGCTCGGGGAATCCGAGCGTGCTCACCCCGACGAGCGTGCTCGCCGACGTGAGAGCCGCACCGATCTCTGATTCGAAGAACCGGTGCCAGGCCCGGGCAGGGTCGATGTAATCGGAGGAGACGACGTAAACTACCGACCGCACAACGTCGTCCGGCCTCACACCGGCAAGGGCGAGAGCTTTCATCGCGTTCAGAACCGTCCGGTCCACCTGGGCGTCCAGATCGCCGACGCCCACCACGCGCTCACCGGAGTCGTCCATAGGCATCTGCCCGGCCAGGAAAACCATCCGCCCCGGCGCGGCGATGGTGACGTGGCTGTATCCCGACGTCGGATGCAAATCTCCGTTCAACTTCTTGAGCATTCTTTAGTCTCCTTCACTGTGTAGCACTCACCCGAACGGCCGATTATTCGCAGCGTTCATTCGGGTCATCGACTGATATTCAAGGAATTGTCGCAGCCGGATCTCCCCTTAGCCGGCCAGGGAAACCCCGCTGTTTCCGGCTCCCCGTAACCTCTACCCGACCGGCCTCGCCGAGCACAATCGCATTTCCCGCCGACCACGAGCCCGATCGGCTGTCTCTGTCCCCTGCTCTCGGCTCTCCCGTCAGGACACGGATGGCGCGTTTGGCAGTGCCGTACCTTTCGTACGGCCGAAGGCCCGGTCGAGCAGTGAGCGCGCCCGCGACCGTGCAGCGGCCGAGGAGAGCGTCTTCAGGCCGGCCCTGGACAGATATGCCTGGGTGATGAGGCCGTTGTGGCCGGCCCCGAGGATGATCCCGTCGTACTCGTCGAGACAGCCCATGGTGCACCTTCGTTACAAGTTGTCATGGACGATTAGCCCGCCCACACAGGTCTTCAGGACCTGCGCCGAGCGCAGGTCATGCGGTGCGGCGACAGGATCGGTGTCGAGCGCCACCCAATCCGCGGCCATCCCGACCCTGAGCACCCCGCGCTCGTGGTCGGCGAAGCTCAGGTGGGCGGCACCCGTGGTGTAGAGCGCCAACGCCTCCTCTGCCGTGAGGCACTGCTCCGGGCCGAGCACTCCATGGCCGGCCACTTGCCGCGTCACCGCCTGCCATATCCCGGCGAGCGGGTCGGTCGGGGTGAGGGGCGCGTCCGACCCCCCGCCGATCCGCACGCCGCCGTCGAGCCAGGCCCGCAGGGGCGTCGCACGGGCGGCTCCGTCCACGCCCCAGCGCGCGACGAGCTTCGGCGCGACCCATGTCTGCATCGGAGGCTGCACCGCTACACACACGCCCAGGCGAGCGGCGGTCGCGATGTTCTGCTCCGACGGCCACAGGTAGGCGTGGATCAGGCTGAAGCGGAGCCCGGCTATCGGAGCCTGAGCGGAGTCGACCTCGGCGAACACGGCGAGGGCCAGGTCGATGGCACCGCCGCCTACGGTGTGCACCCCCACAGACCAGCCGCGCCGCGCACAGGCGGCCGCGATGGCCCGGAGCCTCTCGGCCGGCACGACCTGCGTTCCACACCCGTGCCCCTCGCCCGGATACGGCTCGCGGAGCAGGGCGGTGCCCATGGACGCGATGCCGTCGAGGAAGACCTTGACGCCGCCTGTTCGCAGCCACTCATCGCCCTGGCCGGTCGGGCCGGGAAGAGCGGACAACCATGCGTCCAGGTCGTCATCCGGCAGGTGCGGTTCGACGACCGGCATCATCACCGTCCGCACGGTCAGCTCGCCTCGCTCGTGCAATGCGCGGTAGATCGCCATGTCGTCGGCGGTGAGGCACGGGTCGACCACTCCGGTGACTCCCGCAGCGTGGTACCGCGCCTGGACGGCCCGGAGTGCCGCCTCCCGCTGCCTGACCGACACGGCGGGGACATGCCGGGCGACAAGCTCGAACGCCGGCGCTTCGAGCAGCTCGCCGGTGGGGCGGCCGCTGTCCGGATCACGTACGATCCGTCCGCCGGCGACGTCCGGGTGATCGGTGTCGATCCCCGCGATGCGCAGGGCTTCCGAGTTGGCGACCGCGGCGTGGGCGATTCGCGGCAGGTAGATTGGCCGGTCCGCGACAGCGGCGTCGAGTTCGCCGCGGGTCGGATGCCGCGCCTCGGCCAGGTCCTCGATGAACCAGCCTTCACTCGAGACAATCCAGCCGTCCGGATTCCGCTCGGCGTGAACGCGGATCCGCTGCTGAACCTCGCTGATGCTCCGGCAGCCGGCGAGGTCGAGCAGCTGATCCTGCATCGCCACCCACAGCATGTGGTTGTGGCTGTCGATCAGCCCGGGGACGACAGTGGCACCGCGCAGGTCAAGCCGCCGTGCACCGGTGCCGGCCGCCGCTTCGACCTCCTCGACGTCGCCGATCGCGGCGACGCGTCCGTCGCGGACGAGCATCGCGCCGGCGCGCGGCATCTGCGGGTCCATGGTGCGGATGGACGCCTGGACCACGGTGGCTTCATTGTCGGCCGCCGGTGCGCTGCTCACTGTGCGCCGCCTGATGCAGGGGCTTCCGCTCACTGTGCGCCGCCTGACGCAGGGGCTTCCGCGATGTTCGCCGGAGCGGTCAACGTGCGGCCGGAGGTCTCGGCGATCGCCAGCACGCATCCCAGGCTGACCACGCAGAGCCCGACCATGTAGGCGATCACGAGCACCGAGGAGCCACCGCTGCCGTGCAGGGCGGTCGCCACCATCGGAGCCAGCCCGCCGCCGAGTACGGCGCCCATCTGATAGGCGAGTGAGGAGCCGCTGTAGCGGACCGGCGTGGGAAAGAGTTCGGCGAACAGTGCGCTTTGGGCGGCGAAGGTCGGGGCGAGCAGCCCGGCCATCACCACCACGGCCACTGCGACCCCCGCGGACGACCGCATGTCGATCAGAGGGAAGAACGCGAACGACCACAGCAGGCAGGCCGCAGTCCCCCAGGTGTAGACCAGACGACGACCGATTCGGTCCGACAACGCGCCGAACACCGGCAGCAACACCAACTGGAGTACGGCGCCGGCCAGGATGGCGACCAGCAGGACGACGCGATCGAGTTCCAGCACCCGTGAACCGTAGGAGAGAACGTAGACCATATAGAGGTAGCCCAGCGCGTTCCCGGCGATGAAGGTGCCTCCCGCGAGGGCGATGCCCTTTCCATGCCGACGCAGCACCAGCAGAGTCGGGTGCCGGACGAGCTCGCTGCGTTGGGCCGCGGCGGCGAACACCGGGCTCTCCACGACCTTGAGCCGGATGAACATCCCTATGCCGATGAGCACAACGCTGGCGAGGAACGGTATCCGCCATCCCCACGCCTCGAATTCGTTCGCCGGCAGCGACGCGGTGACCGCGAGAAGCGCGGCATTCGCCAGGACGAGGCCCGCTGGGACACCCATTTGCGGGAAAGCGCCGTAAAAACCGCGACGGTTCGCCGGCGCGTGCTCGACCGCCAGCATCGCGGCACCACCCCACTCACCACCGACGCCGATTCCCTGCAAGAACCGAAGAGCTACCAGAGCGATCGGCGCGAACACTCCGATCGATTCATACGGAGGCAGCAGCCCGATGCCGACCGTGGCCAGACCCATGATCATCAAGGACGCCACCAGGACCGACTTCCGTCCGTAGCGGTCCCCGTAGTGAGCCAGGATGATCGCACCGATCGGCCGGGCGATGAATCCGACCGCGAACGTCGCGAACGCCGCGAGCGAGCCTGCGAACGGGCTCAACGAAGGAAAGAACTGTGGGGCGAAGATCAGCGCGGCAGCCGATCCGTAGAGGAAGAAGTCGTACCACTCAATCGTGGTCCCGGTGAAGCAGGCGGCAAGAACACGCCGTCGCTCGTGACGATCAAGTAAGTTCGATGGCCCGATTCCTGCCATGGCGGACTCCCTCGTTTAGCGAAGAACGATCTCTGTGCATTCCTCGTCTCGTCTGGCGGGGATAAGTAGTGACTGTACGACCGACCGGACCGGCATTACAGTCCAGTCACATGCTGGAAGACCAGACCACGTTGCCCTTCGCGCTGCTTCTGAGCCGGTCGCATCGGTCATCGTGCCATCGCCGTGGAGGAACCCGGTTGGCCCCCGCTGCGAGAGTTCGCCGAGGGCGCCGGTCTTCGTCCTGTTCCCCTGCCCGTCGACGACCAGGGACTCAGGGGCGACGAGCTCGAACGGCACCCCGACGTCGGCGCGGTTCTGGCCACTCCCGCGCACCAGTTTCCGACTGGGGTGGTGCTGTCGCCGCAACGGCGCAACGAGCTGCTCCGATGGGCCCGCCGCCGTGACGGCCTCATCATCGAAGACGACTACGACGCCGAGTTTCGCTACGACCGGCGCCCCATCGGATGCCTTCAAGGCCTTGCGCCCGACCACGTCGCCGTCGTGGGCTCGACCAGCAAGTTGCCGGCCCCCGGACTGCGTTTCGGCTGGCTCATCACACCGCCGCACTGGCCCCCGCACGTCGCGACCGCCCGGCGGACAGACGGGGGGCAAGCGGTCTGGCCGGCCGGGGGTGCGCCTTTCCGGTATTCCCGCGGCTACCAGGCCGAGATCGGCCCCGCCCGCCTGCACGAGAAAGCCGGATTCCACCTGGCCCTCACCCGCTTGCCCCCCGAAGGTGAAGGGCCCCCCAACTCGTGGATCTATGACACCCGCTGATCCGGTTCCCCCGGGCCCTCCCCTGGCCCCAGTTAAGGAATCAGCCGGATCTCCTACCTAAAAAGGCAGGCGCCGGATCGGATCCACGCACGATCAGGATCGTGATTCAGTCTGCGTCGTAGTACCAACTCGTGCAGAAGCTGTTGCTGACGCCGTTCTTCTTTGTGGCCATGCACGCGCGCATCCAATTTCCCAGATTCTTTAGCTCGTTCGACGTGCGGCTGTTGAAAGGACCACACTGAGTCCAGGTGGCGCCGCCGTTGTAGGACCTGTCAACCCATACCAGGTCGCTCCGCCTATAGCCGCTGCTGATGGTGGCGCGAGACTCGTCGAAGGCCCGGCCGTTGAGCAGGCGGACGGTGACTGTGCGCCTTCCCGCGTCGGTGTCGTGCGTCCTGGTGGCCTGCCTCACCACCGCGCTGACGTCGAATCCGTTGTGCGGGGTCCCGCAGTTGGGTCCCGCGTGGGCGGCCGGGGCTGTGATCGCCAACCCGGCCGCGCCGACGACCGCCCCCACTATGGCCGCCAGGGTTTTTTCACGCTTCATCGGTGAACGCCTTTCCGTGATGAATGGCTTGGAATGAGAGTCGCCGCTTTGAGATTGCTGGGCGGCATGACGCCGGCACAAGCAATGTGTGTCCCGGCTGGCGCCTGGGATGAGATGCTTGGTGGGACCTGCATGGATTCGCCGGCCTGGGACGCGAGGACGCATAACAGGGGTGAGAAGTTGTCGGAATTGGCCGCGCTGTTGCACTCGCTGAAGGAACGAAGTGGCCGCAGTTACGCGGAACTCGCCGGCCGCTGTGGCGCCAGCGCCTCCACATTGCATCGATACTGCCGGGGTCAGGTCCTGCCGGACAGCTACGGAATGGTGGAGCGGATAGCGCTGGCCTGCGGAGCCGGCAAGGCGGAGTTGGCGGAGTTGTACCGGCTGTGGGCCGAGGCCGATGCCGGACGCCTCGACGCGGGCCGCGCCCCCAGCACCGACGATCTCCGGCGCCCGGCCCCGGACCCAAACCCGGACCCGGCCCCGGACCCGGCACCCGCTCCCCCACCGGTCGCGGACCGGGCGGCGGCTCTCGCCTCCGCGGCATCGCATCCGCAGGACCCGATATCCGCATCTGCCACGTACGGCCGGCGCCCGGCCAGTCGCGGCCGTAGGCCGATGCGCTTCGTCGCCCTTGCCTGTGTGCTGGCTGTCGGGGTGGTCATCAGTACGACCGCTTCGTCGCCCAACCTGCGACAAGGCCGGGCCGGGAATCCGCCGCCGCAGTGGATTCCCGGCCCGGCCTGGTCGCAGTTGCCTAAACCGGTACCCGCCGGGTTCTACGGCGTCACGATCAACAGCGGTAGCG
Source organism: Sinosporangium siamense (assembly GCF_016863435.1). GTDB lineage: Bacteria > Actinomycetota > Actinomycetes > Streptosporangiales > Streptosporangiaceae > Sinosporangium > Sinosporangium siamense. Next base: position 33,706 of record NZ_BOOW01000045.1, on the reverse strand, counting down.
GCGCCATGCCGACCTTCCGGGTCGGCGGGGTCCGATTATGGGACAGCGGAACCCTCTGGTCCCTGCTCGAACCCGCGCGTAACCGGTTCGACTGGACCACCCTGGACCGCCTCGTCGGCTCCGCCCACCGCGCGAACCTCCCCGTGCTCTACACCTTCGGCGGCACGCCGCAGTGGGCGGCGCCGCACGCGCCACTCGGTCCCTACCCCGACGGGTCACGCACGGCGCCACCCGATGATCTGAAGGACTGGGTCCGCTTCGTCAAGGCCGTCGCGACCCGATACGCGGGCCGGATCGATGCTTACGAACTGTGGGCATTCGCGCCCTCACCGCACTTCTACACCGGTGACGCCGCGACGCTGGCCCGCATGACGCAGCAGGCCGCCGCGGTCATCCGCCGCGCCGATCCAGCCGCGACCCTCGTGTGCCCCTCGATCGGGAACCTGTGGGAGCCGGTCTCCCAGCGGTTCCTGCGCGACTTCGCCTCGGCCGGCGGATATCAGGCGTGCGATGTCGCGGGTGTGAAACTCGCTCCGCAGCACGACGGTGACACCCCCGAAAGCCTCGTCGGTCTCGCGGCCGTCATCGACCGCACGTTCCATGAGGCCGGAGTGCATCCGCGGCTGTGGAGCACCGGGACCGTCTACCGGATCGCCAAAGATCGCAAACTGGACCAGGCACGCGCCATCGCGTACGCGGTGCGCTTCTACCTCATCGGGATGTACGTGCGATACGACCGCATGTACTTCTACAACTGGGGCGGCACGAAGATCCCGCTGGTGCTCCAGGCCGTGGGCGGACCACCGACCGCCGCGGCCCACGCGGTCGACACGCTCCAGCGCTGGCTGGCGGGCGCCCGCATCACCTCCTGTGGCAACGGCCGGCCCGACGGGCTACCGTCCCGGGTCTGGCAGTGCCAATTCGTACTGGCCGGTACGGCCGGCCAAGGTCCTGTCCGGGCCTTCGTCCGGTGGACCGAATCAGGCACAGTCTCGATGTCGGCCGATCGCGGCGCCGACACCATCCGATTCCTGGACGGACGCTCCATGCCCGCCCCGCCTACCTTGCAGATCACCGAACAGCCAGTACTGATCACCATCCGGCCGGGCCGCTGACACCCTGGCGCGCACAGGACCAAAGCACCGGACTAACACGCAAATGGTGTTGCAGACTGCAGGAATGTGCAGGATGGCGCGGTAGTCTCTGAGGAGTGATCAAGGTGCTGCTCGCCGACGACGAGGTCCTGGTCCGAGCGGGTATACGGGCCATCCTGGCCGCCTCACCGGACTTCGAGGTGGTGGCGGAGGCGGGCGATGGGCGCGAGGCGATTGAGCTGGCGCGCGGACACCGGCCGGATGTGGCCCTGCTCGATGTCCGGATGCCGGTGCTGGACGGTCTCGACGCGGCGGCGGAGATGCGGCGGGCGGTTCCGGGGGTCGCCGTGGTGATCCTGACGACGTTCTCCGAAGACGAGTACATCGCCAAGGCACTGGAGGGCGGAGCGAGCGGCTTCCTGCTCAAGTCGGGTGATCCGTACGAGCTGATGGCGGCGATAAGGGCCGTGCACCGCGGCGCGGCGTTCCTCTCGCCGCAGATCGCCCACCGCCTGATCCAGCAGGTGACCGGCGGCCGGATGAGCCGGCGGTCGGCGGCGAGGGAGCGGATCGCGGTTCTCACACCACGGGAGCGAGAGGTGCTGACGCTGGTCGGCGCCGGGCTGTCCAACGCGGAGATCAGCGCAAGGCTTTTCCTGGTGGAGGGGACGGTCAAGGCCTACGTGAGCGCCATACTGGGCCGCCTGGAGGTGAGGAATCGTGTCCAGGCGGCCGTCCTTGCCTACGAAGCCGGGCTGATTCCGCACGACTGAGGAGACATTCCGGTCAAGAGCTGTGTGTCCGCAGCTCACCCCAAGCTCGGGAGCAAAGCCTGCGAGCAAAAAGAGGTTCGCAGAGCGCACACGGGCTCACTTATGCATCGCGTTTGCGCATCACCCACATCCCCGCGGAGACCGCGGTCACCGCCCACCCGCCGAGCACGAGGCCGAAGGCCCACTCGCCGGCCATGAAGCGTTCGCCGGCGGGGCCGGGCGTGTAGCGCGCGACCGTGGTGAGGAACTCGGCGCTCAGTGTCCTGGCGAGACCCTCGAGTCCGAACGGGAGAATGTACACCAGGGCGAACAGCAGCGTAATGGTCCCGGCCGACCGGCGGATCAGCGTGCCGAGCCCCACGGCCAGCACGGCGATGAGCGCCAGGTAGGCCGCTATGACCAGGATCCGGCCAGCCACCTGCACGGCGTCGAACTCCCCATAGCTATGGAGCTGTGGCACGCTGGCCGCCGTGCCGAGCGCGGCGACGAGCCCTCCGGCGGCGAACACGGCGGCGCCCACCACCGCCGTCTTGGCCAGCAGCAGCCGGACCCGGGACGGCGTGCAGGCCAGTGTCACCACGATGGAGCGGGTGGCGTACTCACTGGTCATCGCCAGCATGCCGAACGATCCGAAAATGAGCTGCACCCACTCCACACCTTCAAGGACCGACGACACCGGCTCAACCGGCCGGCCCTCTCTGGCCAGGAAGCTCGCCGTGTCCTCCGCCTCCATGACCGCCACCAGCACCATCGTCAGCAGGGCGCCTCCGCCGAACCACCAGGTGGAGCGGATGGAGCGGAGTTTCTGCCACTCCGCGCGGGCCGCGCGGCCCAGGGCGTTCACGCCTGAGCTCCGTACTCGATGCTGTTCGCGGTCAGCCGCATATACGACTCCTCCAACGAGGACTCGACCGACCGCAGCTCAGAAAGGACCAGCCCCAGCTCGTGCGCCCGCCGGCCGATCTCCTCGGTGGTGTGTCCGGCGATGGTCAGCTCATCGGGGCCGGTCCAGCGCGCGGCGCGCAGTATCTCGGCCAGCGGCCGCAGCTGCGGTCCGCGAACCCGCACCTGGGCGCCGGCGAGCAGTCTCTCCATCGTCTCGTCGGCGATCAATCTGCCTTGGCCGAGGATGACCAGGCGGTCGGCGGTGCGCTCCATCTCGCTCATCAAGTGGGAGGAGATGAAAACGGTACGGCCTTCGGCGGCGAGCGATCGAAGCAGGGTGCGGATCCAGCGCACCCCGTCCGGATCGAGGCCGTTGACCGGCTCGTCCAGCATCAACACCTGAGGATCGCCGAGCAGCGCGCCCGCGATGCCGAGCCGCTGACTCATGCCGAGGGAGTAGGTGCCGGCTCGGCGGCGTGCGGCGTCGGTCATCCCGGTGAGGGCCAGCACCTCCTCGACCCGCGAGAAGGGGATGGCCTGGCTCAGCGCCACGGCACGCAGATGATCCCGGCCGCTGCGGGCCGGGTGCACGGCCTTGGCATCCAGCAGAGCGCCGATGGTGCGCAGCGGACGGTGGAGGTCCGCGTAGCGGCGGCCGTCGATCAAGGCGGTGCCGGATGTGGGGGCGTCCAGGCCCAGGATGGCGCGCATGGTGGTGGACTTGCCGGCGCCGTTCGGGCCGAGAAAGCCGGTGACTGTACCGGGGGTGAGCTCCAGGGTGAGGTCGTCCACGGCGGTCTTGCCGCCGTAGCGTTTGGTCAACCCGCGCAAGGTGATCATCAGGCTCCTGTGCTGCGACGGTGTACGAGGCCGAGGGCGGCGCCCGGGAGCCTCATACACGGTGGTGGGCGCCGCGAGTGGCGTCCATGTGCAGGACTTGACCGTAGGAATCCGGAGCCGCCTCCGGTCATGCACGATCGGCAGCCGGTGTCCCTGACTTTCGTCAGGTGTCGCAAACGCCGGCACCGCCGTACCGTGGCCGCCATGAATCGGTTGCGGGGCTTCGTCGTGGAGGCGTTCCCTGGCGGTGAACGGGGCGCCGACCTGCTTCTGTGGCTGGCGGTTGTCGTGCCGGTGTTCACGATGCACGAATCACCGGACATCGTGCGGTATCCCTGGCTGCCGTTGCTCTGGGTGAAGATCGCCGCCGTGCCGCTGCTGGCGTTGGCCGTGGCCGCGGGCCGGCGGCTACCGGTGATGGCGGCAGCCGTACCGGCGGTGCTGGCGCTGGTGGTGACACCGGAGCTCTACACCGACAGCTTCATGATCGCCCAGCTGCTGCTGGCGTTTGTGCTGGGGCGGCGGACCGCCGGCATGCGTCCGGGGCTGCTGCTGTTCGCCGGAGTGTGCCTGGCGGGTCTCGCGACGGCCGCACTCCACCCCGGCGTCACACTGTCGAGCTGGCTGACGCTGGTCGGCACCGCCGTGACGATCATCATGCTCCCCTGGCTGGCCGGACGGTACGCCCGCCGGCACGACGACCTCGTCCGCGCCGGATGGGAGCTCGCCGAGCGCCTGGAGCGGGAGCGGGACCTGATCGGCGAGCGGATGCGGCTGGTCGAGCGGTCCCGGATCGCCGGTGACATGCACGATTCGCTGGGGCACGAGCTGAGCCTGGTCGCGCTGAGCGCCGGCATGCTCCAGGTGCGTCCAGAGCTGGACGGGCCCGCACGCGAGGCCGCCGCCGAACTACGCGTGTCCGCCGCCAAGGCCACCGAGCGGCTACGCGAGATCATCGGGGTGCTACGGGAGGACGGCGAAGCCGCGCCCGTGCTGCCGTCAGGCGACACCGTGGCCGCGCTGGTCGAGCGGGCCGCCGCCGCGGGGATGGCGGTACGGCTGCGCGGAGAACTCGGGCCGTTGCCGCCGATGGCCGACCGGGCGGCATACCGGGTGGTGCAGGAGGCCCTCACCAATGCCGCAAAGCACGCGCCGGGCGCCGAGGTCACCGTACGGCTGGTCACAGATCTCACGGCTGGGAATGCGGAGATCACCGTGGTGAACGCGGCGCCCCCGGCCGGCCCGCTGTCAGCGGCGGGATCGGGCGGCTACGGGCTGGTCAGCCTGGACGAGCGGGTCCGGCTGGCCGGGGGCACGCTGCGGGCGCGTCCCGCCGGCGGCGGCTTCGCCGTCACCGCCCTGCTGCCGCTCGCCGCGGGCGCGGCGGCCACGCCGCCCACCTCCCGGCGCGAACTCGCCCTGGCCCGCGGCGGGGTACGGCGCAGCCTGATCGACGCGATCTGGATGCCGGTCGCGGCGGCGGCCGTCCTGATGGCGCTGACCTCCGGTTACGACCTCTACATCGCGCATCGCTCGGTGCTGGACGCCCAGGTGTACACGCGGTTGAGCGTCGGCCAGAGTCTGGCGCCGCTGGAGGCGCGGCTGCCGCCGTACAAGTTGCCCGGCAAGGGACGGCCTGCGGGCGCGCCGGCGGATCCGCGAGGGACCGACGAGTGCCGCTTCTACCGGATTGAGGCCAATTCACTGTCGTCGGCCTACCGGCTGTGTTTCACCGGGGGACGGCTGTCGCACAAGGACGAGGTGCCGCTCCTACGGCGGTGACGGCGGCCAGGGCAGGTCAACCTGGCACAGGCCCGAGGACCCATGGACGTTCGACCGCCCCTGTCAAAGCGGGGACAGCCCCATGAGGTCGGCCGTAATGCGAATCGAGTGGTCGAAGGCGGTGTCCCGGTCGCCGATCGTGTTGCTGAAGTGGCCGAAGACCTCGAAGTTGAGCCAACCGTAGAGAGCCGTCCAGCTCGCGAGGGCGTGGAACACGATCTCATCGGGGACGTCCGGCATGTAGACGCGGTGGGTCGCGGCATCCCCGGCAAGCGACGGGGGTGGAATGACATGCCCCTCTCGCAGCGTGATCGCGCCCGCCCGGTAGGCATCGGCGATGATGCCGCCAAGGACCGCGACATCGCGCACACGTGCGCGGGCGGTGTCCGGCGGAGCTTGGTAGCCGGGGGCGGGCGACCCGAAGAGCAGGGCGTATTCGTGGGGATGGGCCAGGGCCCAGGCGCGGATCGCGCGGCATGAGGTCAGCCAGCGTTCCAGGTGGTTCTCTCGGGGAACGGCGACCTCGGCCCGCTCGACCGCTTCGCCGAGCGCGTCGTAGCCGTCGATGATCAGCCTGGTCAGCAGGTCGTCACGGCTGGGGAAGTAGCGGTAGACCGCCGAGGACGCCATCCCCATCTCCCTGGCCACCGCCCGCAATGACAGACCGGCCGCGCCCTCTGTGGCGAGCCGGCGGCGCGCGATGTCGGCGATCTCCTTGGTGAGTTCGGCTCTGACGCGTTCCCTGACGGTCTGGGCGGCTGTCATGCCCGAAGGCTACCAGAGCGTCGCTCGAAAACGAGAGCAGTGCTCTTGACGAGCGCTGCTCTCGCAAGAGAGCATCGCTCTCAGATTGGGAGGTTTGACTATGACAAAGCATGTCGTCGTCGGGTCAGGGCAAGTCGGAGCCCTCCTCGCCGCCAAGCTCATCGACAAGGGCGAAGATGTTACGGTCATCACCAGATCGGGCAGCGGCCCCGCCAATGCGCGCAGGGTGGCTGTCGACGTCGCCGACCGGGGACGCCTGATCGAGGCGGCCAAGGGAGCCGACGTTCTCTACAACTGCGTGAGCCCGAAATATCATCGCTGGCCCATCGACTGGCCACCGCTCGCCGCCTCAATCCTCGGTACGGCGGAAGCCACCGGCGCGGTGCTGGTCACGCTGAGCAACCTCTATCCCTACGGCCAGGTCAGCGGGCCGATGGTCGAGGACCTGCCGTTCACCTCCACCACCCCCAAGGCCAGGGTGCGCGCGGAGATGTGGGAACAGGCCCTGGCCGCGCACCGCGCGGGCAGGATCAGAACGACCGAGGTCCGCGCCTCCGACTTCTTCGGCCCCGGCTCATCCGATCAGTCCTACCTCGGCAGCCGGTTCATCGCACCCCTCAAAGCCGGCAAGTCCATTCCGCTCGCTTGGCCCCCCGACGTCCCCCACAGCTGGACCTACATCCCCGACGTCGTCAACGCCCTGATCATCGCCGGCTCCGACGACCGAGCCTGGGGACGCCCCTGGCACATCCCCACCAACGAGCCCCTCACCTTTCGCGAACTCGCCGAGCGAATGGCGGCGCTCCTGAACAAACCAATGCCGGGGGTACGGCAGACGCCATGGCCGCTCCTGCGCGCAGTCGGCCTGTTCTCTCCTCTGCTCGGTGAGCTGCGGCACGTGCGCTACCAGTTCGTCTCGCCCTTCATCGTCGATTCATCGGCCTTCCAAGCCACTTTCGGCCTCGCCCCCACGCCTGTCGACCAGGCATTGAGGGCGACGCTCGACATCTGACCCACGTGGCCTCACGGCCGTTTCGCCTCCGTGCGGCCCCCTGCCCCGTGCGGTGCCTGCCACCGAGAACACCCCACGGGTCACGGGTCACGGGTCACGGGTGCGAGCTTCGGACACCTACCGTCAACGGAGCTGCTTCCCGGCACGCCTGAACAGGACGACTGCCCCTGCGAGGAACCACAGCTGGACGGCGCCGACCCCGACGCTGGTCAGTGCCCCGGCATCCACCCCGGCGAGTTCGGCCAGCGGGATCGCGGCCGCGGCGGTGGCGATCGCACCCAGCCATGTCAGCCAGGCCGGAGCGAACTCGCGGATGGCGATCGTGGTGCAGGCCACGGCCGCGCCGCCGAGCAAGGCGACTCCGAGCAGTTCGCCGATCCCACCGCCGAAGTCGTTCAGTGCCTGGAATTGCACGGCCAGAATCTGCCGCATCGCGGGGTCGGCCCCATCCCACTCGGCCGCCAGCGTCGGCATCGCGGTGAGCCAGCGCAGGATCCCGATCGCGCGGGCGAGCGCGGAGAGGGCGGCCAGAATCACGGCGACCCTGGCGACCGGGCGCAGCCGTCCCTCGGTGGTGGTGCAAACGGTCACCAGCGCGGCAATCGCCGGGAGGAACAGCAAGGAGTAGAGCAGATAGGCCACGTATCCCACCCGGACCCCGGCCTCGTTCTCGGCCACCATCGGCAGGGTGACGCCGGCCGGCTCACCGAGCCCTTGCGGCCAGTTGACGGCCTGACCGAGAACGATCGCCGGGACGGCGATCAGCAGGCCCTCCACCGCCAGGAGCGCGCCGACCGCAAGAACCCGGCCCCGGGAGCTGCCCTGCCGCTGCCCCGGCAGGCCGCCGCCGGAGGCGGTGAGGGTGTGTGGTGTACCAGGTGAGGCGGGCATGAAGCCATCTCCTTACGCAGTTCGGTTTCTCGAACGACGATAGTTTTATCTAACACTGTTAGTCAATCCAGATACTGTTAGAATCCGAAGCGGTACGGCGGAGCGGACGTCCGCCATGGCTGCCCATGACATCGACGGCATCCCGCATGAAAGGTGGGTGGCGGTGAGCGAAGTCCCACTCCGGCAAGGTTCGCTGCGCGAAAGGAAACGGGCGGCGACGATCGATGAGATCAAATCCGTGGCCCTCGGCCAGCTCGCGGCCGACTCCGGCCAGATGACGCTGCGCGGAGTCGCGCGCGAGGTGGGCATGACCGTCCAGTCGCTCTACCACTACTTCCCGAGCCGGGACGACCTGATCACCGCTCTGGTCGCGGACGCGCACAACGCCCTGGCGGACGCGGTCCAGGCCGCCGGCCAGGCATCCCGAACACTGGCGGCAGGGGAACGATTCGTACAGGTCGCCCTGGCCTACCGCCAGTGGGCGGTCGACCACCGTGCCCGCTTCCTGCTGATCTACGGAACCCCCGTCCCCGGATACGAGGCCCCCCGAGAAGGGCTGACCACCAGCGCCGCCCGCCGGCTCGGCGCCACGTTCAGCGACGTGATTTTCGGCGATTGGACCGCCACCGAGACCGCCGGGATCCGCACGCCCCATGAGCATGCGCGGCTGACCGCCGCGCTCACCACCGCAGTGGAACTGGTCTCACCGGGCCTGCCACCCACCGCGTTCGGGCTGGGCATCGAACTATGGGGCCGAATCCACGGCCTGGTCATGCTCGAGATCCTCGGCCACCTGCCCTGGCTAGGCCCGGCCGCCGCCGGCGCCAACTACCGCTCCGTGATACTCCGCACCGCCGCAGAGCTAGAGCACATCCGCCGGCACGGCACGAACTCAGGGTGAGCTCAGAAGCGTCGCCCGGTAGGTCCGGCAAAGCCACTCGCGGGCGCCCATGGGGGTGAGCGCCGAAGGGGCGACGTCATCGGCGCCCCTGAACCGGCGCGCCTATACGCGGACGCCGCGGGGACTTGCGCCCGCGACCGCCTCCAGTTCGACCCGGAAGTTCGCACGATATTCACGGGGCGACATCTTCTTGAGCTCGCGGAAACGCCGGTTGAAATTGGAGAGGTTTCCGAAACCGGAATCCGCGGCGACCATGGACACCGAGCGATCCGTGTCCCGCAACAACTGGCATGCCCGGTTGACGCGAACGAGGTTTACGTAGTGAGAGACGGTGAAGCCGGTGCTGCGGGCGAACAGCCGGCTGGCGGCACTGGCGTTCATGTGCGCCGCCCCTGCGATGTCCTCCAGCGGCAGCCGAGCCGTATAACCGGAATGGATCACCTTCATCATGGCTTGGATCCGCAGTGCCGTACCGTGATGGAGAACGGACGGGGATCGTCCCGTCGCGAGCAATATGTAGGGCGCCCGGCTCAGCATGACAAGGATCCTGAGAAGCTCGACCGTCCGCTCCGGGGGCGCGAGCCGGCCCAGATCGGCGAGCAGGGGGACCGCGTCGGGAAAGTGGATGCCGCGCGGGGCGTCGTCGAGCATCCGCTTGACATTCCCGAACACGGGTGCGTCGAAGAACTCCGCACCCAGAAAGTCCCTGGTGAAATGGACGACGATCGCGTCGATCGGCTCACTTTCCGGCGCCGACACGTAAGTGTGCGGCAGATCAGGGCCGAACAGGGAAAGGTCTCCGGGGCCGTACTCCTCGACCGAATTCCCGGCGAGGCGGGTGCCGGTGCCGTTGAGGATGCAGGTCAGCTCGTATTCGTGGTGGAAATGCCAGTACGGCTCAAGCCGAGGCGTCTGGAATCGCGTGTAGCGCCAGTTCACCGGGAACTCCGGTTCGAGATGCTCGTAGACGATGCGCATAGACCTTGGTCCTCCTCTCGCGTGGCCGGTCCCGTGCTCATCACTCAATGTAGCCGCTGGCTCGATTCTCGTGCCGCGGCGTGGGGACCAGGCTTCCGCCGTACCGGCAACGTGCGCGGCATGTTGATCCAGTACGTTTACCGGCCTCCCGGCGACTCGGCTCAGGCCCGTACGGCGCGGGCCCGCCGGTTGGCCCGTCCGGCGGCTGGCAGCTCCCTGTCCAGCACGGATTAAGCATGGATTGAGCATGGTGCGTGTGTTGTCTTCGCAACCACGATCGCCGAGGCATAAGGCAGCGACCACGCCGCTGTTGACCAGTTCCGATACTTTCATGACATTTGCTGGATTCCGCTGGCCAGAGGTTCGATGCTCACTGACTGTGAGCGTGCCCGTGCCCGATCCCAAGGAAGCGATCGACGGCCGGTAGGCGAACACCACGTCTGATCGGCGGGCGTCATCGACATCGCCCGTCTCAGAACCGTGACGTGAGAACAGAGGAACCCCCCATGACTGCCTTCCCCGTTACCGGAACCGAGACCGGCGCCGGCGTTCCGCGCCAGGGGCGTGTCGCGGCGCTCCTCACCGCGATGTTCCTCGTGAACGTCTTCGGCTACGCCGCCAACAATGCCGCTCTCAGCGTGCTCCTTCCCACGCAGGTCAGGTCCGCCGCCGGCGATGACGCCGTAGCCGCCCTGGCTCTCGTCACCGGCATTGGCGCGATCGCCTCGTTCGGCATACCACCGCTGGTGGGATTGATGTCGGATCGCACGCGAACACGTTGGGGGCGCCGATCACCGTGGATTCTCATCGGCGGGATCACGACCGCCGCAGCGCTCGTCCTCACCGGAGCGGTCTCCACCGTGACCGGTCTGATGATCGGCTCGTTCCTGATCCAGGCCACGATCAACATCGGCCTCAACATCATCCTGGCCACGATCCCGGAGCGCATTCCGCCGAAGCGGCACGGACTCGCCAGCACCGTGCAGGGCGTCGGCATTCCCGTGGGAGGCATCATCGGCATTCAGGTCGGTGCGACCCTGATCGACTCCGTCCTGATCGCCTACGCACTCCTCGGCGGCCTTTTCCTGATCGCGTCCGTCATCTCCGCGATGCTTTTGCGCGATCGCTCCGGCACGGGCCTGGACGACCCGCGGCTCGAGCAGACGCCCGTCGGGCAGCAGTTCATGGCGATGTTCAGCAGTCTGCGCGACCGTGACTATCGGTGGGTGTTCATCTCCCGTGCCGTCATCTACATGGGCTACAACATCGTCTTCGGCTTCAGCCTTTACATCCTGCAGGATTACATCGTGCTGCCAGAGGGGGTCACGCCCGCCTCCGCGGTTGCGACGGCCCAGACGAGCAGCATCGTGTTTCTCACCATCGGCACCCTGATCTCCGGGCCGCTCGTGGATCGCCTGGGCCGGCACCGAGGCTTCGTGCTGATCTCCTCCCTTCTCCTCACGTCCTCGATCGTCCTTCCGCTGCTCTCTCCGAGCTGGACCATGTTCCTCGTCCAGGCCGGGCTGAGCGGATTCGCTCTCGGCGCGTTCCTCGGCGTCGACCTCGCCCTCGCGACCATCGTGCTGCCCAAGACCGGAGACGCCGGTCGTGACCTGGGTGTCTTCCACATCGCCCTCACCGCGCCCCAGGTCGTCGCGCCGTTCGTCGCCGCGATGGCGGTGCAGTGGCTCGGCGGCTACTACGGGCTCTTCATCGTGGGCGGTGTGTTCGCATTCCTCGGGTCACTCACGGTGCTCCGGGTCAGCCCCCAGCGCGTGGGCAAGTGATCGCCCCAGCCCACGACGAACCAGGAGAACAGAACACCATGCCGACGCACGACCACTCGTTTACGGCCGCCGCCACCGCGATCTCCCGCCTCAGCGGTCTGCCGACCGAGCGCATCGTGATCTCGCCGATGCCGGCTCCCGAAAATCACTCCGCCTTCGCCGTGGACGCCGCCGAGGGCCGCTTGCGGATCCGCGCAAGCGACAATGTGGCGGCGGTGTCGGCGTATTCGGCGTACGCCCGGCGAACCGGTCTCGGCAGCGTGTCGCGTTTCGGCGTCCGGCCCATCTCGGGCGAGCTGATTGAAGGACCGCCGATCGAGATGCAGTGCGAATTCCCCATTCGCCTCGCCCACAACATCACGGTCGGCGGATACACGACGCCCTACTTCGACTGGGACCAGTGGCAGCGCGAACTGGACCTGCTAGCGGCGAGCGGAATCAACACCGTCCAGCTCACCCTCGGCCAGGAAGCGGTGTGGCTCAACACCTTTCAGCGATTCGGCTACCGGCAGGAAGAACTGCTCGACTGGATCGCCCCGCCGTCCCACCAGCCATGGCAGTGGCTCAACAACATCGAGTACTTCGGCGAAGGAACGAGCCTCGAACTCATCGAACGCCGCGTCGCGCTCGCCGGCCAGGTGCTGGGCCGCATGCGGGAACTGGGGATGCGGGCGGTCCTACCCGGTTTCAGCGGTACGGTGCCCCGCGGGTTCACCGAGCGAAATCCCGGTGCCCATACGGTCCCCCAGGGCAAGTGGTTCCTCGACATCGCCGGTCCAGAACGCCCGGACTGGCTGGCCGGCGACACACAGCACTACGACACCGTCGCGGACGTGTTCTACGCCGAGCAGACCCGCCTCTTCAACGCGGGCGGCATGTGGGCCGTCGACCTCCTCCATGAGGGCGGCAAATCCGGCGGCGTACCGCTGGCCGAGGCCGCCCGCGGCGTCGAAGCCGCAATGCGGCGCGCCGACCCCAACTACACCTGGGTCGTGCAGGCGTGGGTCGGGAACCCACGACGGGAACTGCTCGAAGCCGTCGACCGCGAGCACCTCCTCGTACTCGACCTGACCGGCGAGTCCTGGGAGGGGCTCGACGCGTTCGACGGCGCCCCATGGGTGTACGGGATCCTGCCCAACTACGGCGGCCGCACGTCCCTGTACGGTGACCTCGCGGCAATCGCGGCGACACCCGTGAAGCTCGGCGATGCCGGCACGCGGCGGTTGAAGGGCCTCACAAACATGGCGGAAGGCGTGGGAAACCACCCGGTCGTCTGGGACCTCTTCCATGAGCCTCACATCCTCACCTGCTGGCACGGTGTGCGCATACGCCCAAACGCACTCAAACCGCACATAGTCCGACAAAGGATCCTCCACCACGTGAACCCGATGCAGGAGTTTGCCGGAATCCCGTGCGGGCCTGACCGTCCCCCTGATCCACTGCGCGATCCCCGGGAACTCGCCGCGCTGCCGACCGCTCAGGAAGAGATCGAACTCCGCCTTCTCGTAGGAGACGTCGTACTTCTGCAGGGACTCAAGGCGGTATGCCGTGAAGCGGAACTCGGTGAAGAAGCGGTTGAACTCCGCATCGTCAAGGGAGCGAAACACCCGCCCCACCTAGCGGTCCTCACTCTTGGCGCGGAGCTTGTCGGCCGCGCCCAGCAGCACCTCGGGTGCGATCTGCAGGGCGATCTCGCCTGGCAAAACGTTGACGAGGTTGGAGAAGGTCTCGTGGTCGACCGCCGGCCCCTGAACCACGATCTGGCCATTCTCCGCCAAATAGATAGCCGGACAGCCATTGCCTCCCGACTTGTCATCCTTGCAGAGGATTTCGAGCTGCATGGAGTCCTCCAGCCAGAGCGCGAACATTATCCTACACTTATCCCAAAGCCACTAACAGGTCAATACAGATAATCAGTGAGGCCGTAATACGCAATATAGGCATGTCGCTCCAATCGAGATCTGCGCACAAGCGACGAACACCAGATAGACAGGACGAGTGGCACTCAAGACCGCAGGCAATGATCTTATCTAGAGAAGATAACCGCGCCACCCCAAACGAGCGAGCAATCCCAGCAGGCATGGCGATGCGTCGAGCGCAGCCTCGGCGAACAGCGGGCATAGATGGTTAGAACCTGGAGCGCAAAGGGAGGAATCGCCAGTAGTGTTCATTGTGTCAATGATCGATCAAGCATGTCCGGTCTACACCGTCCCGCATCGTGCAGAGGCTTTCCCAGAGTTGACGACACGCTCAGCGGCAAACCACGGGCAGTCACGCATGGAGCTTCCATCCCCGGATACAGGCTCACAACCAGTGTCTTCTTAGTGGCGTGGCTGGATCTGAACCTGCACCGTCGAAGGACGCACCCAGGCCGAGACCGTCCGCACCTACGGCATCTCCAAAGGGTGGGTGTCCAAGCTCGTCGCCCGCTACCGGGCCGAGGGCGAGGCCGCGCTCGAACCCCGGTCAAGGTGCCCGCACACCTCGCCGAACGCGATCGACGCCGACACAGCCGAACTGATCGTCCGGCTGCGCAAGCAGCTCACCGAGCAGGGCCTGGACGCCGGCCCCGACACCATCACCTGGCACCTGAAGCACCACCACGCGCGCACGGTCTCCCGGGCCACCGTCCACCGCCACCTGACCCGGCACGGACTCATCGTCCCCGACCCGAAAAAGCGCCCCCGCTCCTCCTACATCCGCTTCCAGGCCGCCCAGCCCAACGAGACCTGGCAGGCCGACTCCACCCACTATCGCCTCGCCGGCGGCACCGACGCCGAGATCCTCACCTGGCTCGACGACCACGCCACGCCCTGCACGTCAGCGCCCACCCGGCAGTCACCACCCAGGTTGTCGTGGCCGCCTTCCGCCAGGTGGAACACCGTTAGCCCCGTCCACCTGGCAGGGGGTGGGTTAGTGGCATCACATGGTCACCGCATCCTGGAAACGTACTGATCAGACTCCCGTCCTGCGTCATTCATCGGAGGGCGACTTGGCGGCGGAGAGTATGCGCAAGGCCACGAGCAGAGCGGAACGCTGCCGGTCGGACAGCCTCCCGAAGATCTCATCGGCCGCAAGCTCGTAGTCATGCAGCCATGCCTGCGCTCGTTCACGTCCAAAGTCTGTGACGGCCAGCCGGGTGGCGCGTCCATCAAGCGGGTCGCTGCACCGCTCTAGGAACCCATCGCGGACGAGGGCGTCGACCAGCGTGGAGGCGGTGCCCTGGGTGACGCCGAGCTGGTTGGCGAGCTGGGTGACCCGCTGCGGGCCGGACCGGATCAGCGCTACCAGCAGGTGAGCCCGGGGCATCGACAGATCGTGGTCGGCCAGCCTGCTGGTGAGCCGGCCGCCGAGCAGTTTTGCGGTGCGGCCGAACTCATCGGCCAGATCGACGGCGCTCACTGGATGCGGCGGATCGCCAAGGTCGGCCGATCCGGCCTGCTCGCTGGACACGCCTCCCGCCCCCTCCCCTTACATGTGAGCCAGGACTTGCTCATATTACATTGATGCCATTACATTGAAGTCAATGCATTGACTTCAATGCAACGAGTCCAGAGTCCTACCGCAAGAGGAAATGCCCGTTATGCCCCCTACATCCGCCTTCGATTCCGGGCCGGACCCAATGTCCGCCGCACCACCGAGCCCGTCAACCGATCCAATCGCTTGGGAGCCCATCATGACCACGGCGTCGCAGCCAGAAGAGATCAACATTCTCTGGGCCGAGGCCTTTAATGCCGGTGACCTCGCCTCGATGCTCGAGCTGTATGAGCCGGACGCAGTCCTGGTGCCCGGGCCGGACCAGGCTCCCATCACCGGACTGTCCGCCATCGAAGAGTCGCTGCGCCGGCTCCTCGGCCTGAGCGGGACGATCACCTTCAAGCCCCGCTATTGGATACGGCACGGCGATCTGGCCATGGGCGGCATCGACTTCCACCTCGTCGGCGGAATCGATCCCAGCGGAGGCCCGGTCGAGCTGCGCGCCGGAACCGCCGAGGTCGCCCGCCGCCAGTCCGATGGCAGCTGGAAATACGTCTTCGATCACCCCTTCGCCGTGCTACCCAGCTGAGAACCGGATGCGGTCTCGGCTACCACCCCCGTATCGCCGCGCGCAACAGAGGATCGGTGAATGTCTTGGTCCACTTCGTATATTTAAGGCGATTGCAATGGAGGCACGCTTGTCCCGCCCGGTGATCACTTGGAAGAGCAGATCGGCACCACGCCGGTCCAGCTCCATATAGCCAGTGATCGGCCTTCTGGTGGAGCGGGCTCAGGCCGGGGGCGGTCACGGAGGCGGTCTACCGAAAGCAGCTCCGGCCAGTGCTCCTTAACGGCGCCGAAGCAATGGATCGGATCTTCGCGTAGAGAGCGTGATAGTCACTCACCTGGTCACCCAGAACGCGGAAAGGGCGCCTCTTCCGCAAGAGACACCCTTTATGACCAGAAAAAACCTGGTCGGGACGACAGGATTTGAACCTGCGACCCCTTGACCCCCAGTCAAGTGCGCTACCAAGCTGCGCTACGTCCCGTTGTCTTGACCTGGTCCCCTGGGTGGGGGCTTGTTCGGTCTGGACGTGATTACCTTAGCGCAGAACGGCGCCTCATGCGCACTCGGTGGTGTGCTGGGGGCTTGGGTCGCTGGTGGGGTTGGATGGGGGCAGGCGACGGGAGGGGTGTCATGGCGGGGCGCAGGCCGAAGATCGATCGGGTGCAGTTGGGGCGGCTGGTGGAGGCGGGGTGGTCGGTGCAGGAGTTGGCGGAGCGGTTTGGGGTGTCTGAGTCGGGGGTGTTGCAGGCCAAGCGAGCGGCGGGGTTGTCGAAGGCGATGCTTGATCACAGCCGGGCGATTCCGTGGAGGCTTCGGGCGGAGCATCGGCAGTCGGGGCCGGCGACCAATCTTCGTAATCTCTCGGCGGTCGCGCAGGGGCGGAAGATCCCCGAGGAGAAGCTCAACACGGCGCTGCGGTGGGCTCGGCGACTTGTGGATGGCGGGCTGGACATCGCCTATCGGCCGGAGGACGGGTTTTGCGAGATCACGGCTTCGGAGGACTCGCATATCGCGGCGCTGCTCGCCGATGTGCGGCGGGTTGTGGAGGAGTGAGGTTCCGACCGAGGGTGCCATAACGGGCCAGGGGTTAGGCGGCCATCGAACGCCCGGGCCTGGCTCAGCTCTCCCCCGAAACGCCGGCCACCTGGGCGCGGGCTTCGCGTTCGGCCAGGTCTCGGCGGGTGGCGAATTCGAATTCCTGCCTTGGGTTGGCCAAGGCCCCCAGGGAGACGATGTCGCGGCGGAAGAACAAGGCCAGTGTCCAGTCCACCAATATCCGGACTTTTCGGTTAAAGGTGGGGACTCGGGACAAATGGTAGGTGCGGTGGAGGAACCAGGCTATGACGCCGCGGATCTTGATGCCGTACACCTGGGCCACCCCCTTGTGGAGCCCCAGGCTCGCCACCGACCCCGCATAAGCATGGCGATACGGTCTCGGGCGGCCGCCCCGGATCAAGGCCGTGATGTTGGCGGCCAGGCGGTGGGCCTGCCTCACCGCGTGCTGGGCGTTGGGGGCGCAGAACTCCCCCGGCTTGGTGAGGTCGGGGACGGCGGCGCAGTCGCCGGCGCTGAAGACGTCCAGGCGGCCCTTGACGTTGAGGAAAGGGGTGACCTTGATGCGGCCTTTGTCGTCGGCGGGGAGGTCGCTGCCGGCGATCATGGGGTGGGGTTTGACGCCTGCTGTCCAGACCAGGGTGGAGGTGTCGAACTCGGTGCCGTCGTCGAGGACCACGTGGCCATCGCGGACCGAGTGCAGGCGGGTGGAGAGGCGTACGTCGATGCCGCGGGCGCGGAGTTGTTCGACGGTCCAGCGGCCCATGTCGGGGCCGACTTCGGGGAGGACGCGGTCGGTGGCCTCCACGAGGATCCAGCGCATGTCGCCGGGAACGATGCCGGGGAAGAAGCGGCAGGCGTCGCGGGCCAGGTCCTCGAGTTCGGCCAGGGCTTCGACGCCGGCGAAGCCGGCTCCGACGAAGACGAAGGTGAGGGCGCGGCGGCGGAGGTCGGGGTCGGAGGTGGAGGCGGCGAGGTCCAGCTGGGCGAGGACCTGGTTGCGCAGGTGGATGGCCTCTTCGAGGGTTTTGAAGCCAATGCCCTGTTCGGCCAGGCCGGGGATGGGCAGGGTGCGGGAGACCGAGCCGGGAGACACGACGAGGAGGTCGTAGGAGATCACCCGGCCGGGGCCCTGCTGGGGCTGGAAGTCGATCGTGCGGCGGGCGGTGTCCATGCCCATGACCCAGCCGTTGAGGATGGAGCACGCCGGAAGCACCTGTCTGAGGGGAACCACCACGTGGCGGGGTTCCAGGGCGCCTGCGGCGGCCTCGGGGAGAAAGGGCTGGTAGGTCATGTAGGAGTCGGCGTCGAGCACGGTGATCGAGACGTTGCCGTCTCGCAGCTCAGGACGGAGTGTGCGTTGCAATCGCAACGCCGTGTTCATCCCGACGTATCCCCCGCCGATGATAACAATGTGAAATGTGGATGCGGTCATAACCGCCCCCTACCCGCCCGCCGCGGATCGTTACCTCAAGCATCTCAAACGCGGCGGGCCTGCCGTGCCGAACCGTTAAAGCACGCTTGTCATGCCAAAACGCCAAGGCACACTTGTCATACCGAAACGCCAAGGCACGGCTCTCGCCGTACCCAACATCAAGGCACGCAGTGACGCTATGGCACCGTCTCGCGTAGGGCCCGGCGTTCCTGTTCGGTCGTGCCCGCCCAGACGCCGGCGGACTGGCCGGTGTCGAGGGCGTAGTTAAGGCACATCTCGGTGACCGGGCACCGAGAGCACACATGCCTGGCGAGGGCGAGCTGGGTGCGTGAGGGCGCGGAGCCGATGGGGAAGAAGATCTCCGGATCGACGTCGCGGCAGGCCGCCTGCCGCATCCAGAAGGTGTCACGCACGGACGAGGAATGCACTTGAACCTCCGCGTTCATGGTTGAGCCTCGACACTTGGTCACCGCCGCGCCTGTGGGGGCACAAGCTGAACGCGACGTCCTGCCAGGGACCGTCCTCAGTATGCGGGAAACAGCCCCCTGACATGGGCGGAACTCGACGGCTCCCCCGGTGAGATTGCCGAAGAGGCCCTGGAGAGCTTTCATCACACTCCTGGACATACGTTGAACAACACGTGAATTGTCCGTTTTGGCGGCCAGGAGGGAAATGAATGCGCATTTCAGCCGAGCGTCTGGAAGAGTGAAGATCTCCGTCAGCCGACGCGAAAGCGACCACATGGAACTCCATGACGCACAAGCTCTAGGCCGATCACTCAGGGCCCTCATGGAAGAGGCGAGACACGTCCTCAAGTCGGACCGGGACGCCTCCCCGCTCCTCGTGAAGATCAGGGAGCATATCGGCGCCTCCCCCCGGGAGCTGGTCTGCGTCACCGAGACCTTCCCCGTCTGGGAGCACGCCTCGCTCCAGCGGGGTGCGGAGGCCTATCTCGCGAGCCGCGAGACCGCCGCCGAGTGGTTCGGTCTGTCCGGTCCCGGCCGGGAGCACACCGACATCGTCACGATGCTCACCCTGACCGAGACGAGCTGGGACACCTTCGACCTCGGCCCGGTCGACTACGGCACAGCCGCCGTGGGCCCGGAGGAGACGATGGAGGTCGTGCGGCTCGGCCTCGTGTGCACGTGGGCGCCCGGCGGGCTGCCCGTTGTCCTGGGTCTGCGCGGGGCGCAGGAGCACGGCGGCGACGACTGCCGCATCGACGTGCTGGCGACCTCGCGTGAGGCGGCCACGGCGGTGCGCGACGAGGTGACGCGCCTGATGCGTGAGCTTGACGTGTGCCGCGGGCAGGTGTTGATGTTCGGCATCAGCGAGCACCGGGGCAACGAGCTTGTGACCTTCCTCCCCCGCCCCGAGGTGACGGCGGATCAGGTGATTCTGCCCGACGGGGTGCTCTCCTCGATCGACCGGCATGTGGCGGCCATCGGGGAGGAGGCGGTACGGCTGCGCGCCCACGGCCAGCACCTGAAGCGCGGCCTGCTCCTGCACGGCCCGCCGGGAACGGGCAAGACGCACACGGTGCGCTACCTCATGGGCCGTATGACCGACTGCACGGTGATCGTGATGACGGGTGTGGCGCTGAGGTTCATCTCGCACGCGGCGACGCTGGCGCGGCGGCTCCAGCCGGCGATCGTCGTGGTGGAGGACGTCGATCTGGTGGCCAGGGACAGGTCATACGATCCCGAGGGCAATCCTTTGCTGTTCACGCTGCTGGACGCCATGGACGGGGTGGGGGCCGACGCCGACGTCACGTTCGTCCTGACGACGAACCGCGCCGAGGTGCTCGAATCGGCGCTCGCGCACAGGCCCGGCCGGGTGGACTTCGCCGTCGAGGTGCCGAAGCCGGACGCCGACGGCAGGCTGGCTTTGCTCAAGCTTTATGCCGGCGAGCTCACCGTTCCCGACGATCTCGACGGGCTGGTGGCGGACACCGAAGGCATGACCGCGTCGTTCTTCAAGGAGCTCCTGCGCCGCGCCGTACTCGCCGCGCTGCGTGAGCGGGAGTGGGTGTCCGAGCTCGACGGGGAGCTGCTCAAGACCGTGCTCGACGAGATGCTGGACGAGCGTCAGGCGCTCACCCGCACCCTGCTCGGCGGCGGCGAGCGCCTTCCGGAGGAGAGCCTTGGCGATCACGATTTCGAGCTGGACGGCATGCCGCACCACGGGACGGCATTCGGATCACATGTGACCTTTGAGTAGCCGCGCCGCCTTCAACCCCAGCTGTGCGGCGAGCCGGTCGTCGCCCTGGTGCAGGTCGAGCCCGGTGAGGCGGCTCGCCTTGCCCAGCCGGTAATAGAGGGTCTGCCGGTGCACCCCGAGCTCGGCCGCGGTGGCCTTCACGTCGCCTGCGTGATCGAGATAGCACTCGACCGTGCGCACAAGCTCCTCGTCGCCGAGCAGCGCCTTGGTCGCGACGGCGAGTTCGCGCAGGTCGGGGCTGCCGAGCCGGGCGAGGTGGCGGTGCGGGCCGAGGTCGGCCCAGTGCGCCGTCGGGGCGAAGCGCGGGATGTGCTCGGCGATCCGCAGGGCGTGGAGTGCCTCGCGCCAGCTCAGCCAGGCGTCGGCGAGGTCGATCCGGACTCCGCCGATTCCGGCGGCTGTGCCGTACATGCCCTGGACGCGGGCGGCGACGTCGGCGGCCTGGTGGGCGGGCGCGAGGAGGGCGACCGGTGATCCGGTCCGGGCCAGCACGGTGCGGGGCAGGGTCCAGAGCGGGACGACACGCCCGGGGGCCTCGCGTACGGCTATCGCCGCCACGGGGCCTTGGAGGTCGAGGCGTTCCAGGGCTCCGGCGCGTTCGCCGGCGTCGGAGGCGAACAGGGCGCGAAGATCACGGCCGAGGTCCTGGCGGCCCCGGGCGTCCTGCGCGAGAACGGAGGCGGCGCGGGCGACCAAGGGGGTGACGCGGGCGAGCCGCTCGTCGGTGAGCGGGCCTGAGTCGAGCAGCCACAGATAGCCGTAGGTCACCTCGCCGTGCCGCAGAGGCACGCAGACCCGGGCGAGCACCCCGAGATCGGTGTCGGCGGGGATGCGGACGGGGGTGGCGGCGGCGGCGATGCCGAACCGCTCGAAGTAGTCGCGCACCTCGTCGGTGGCACGGCGGCGCAGGATGGAATCCTGGCGCACCCTGTCGATGTCGCCGCTCTGCGCGCCGTATGCGATCAACTGAAAGGAACGGTCCTCCAGCGTCGCTGAAGCGCCGAGAACACCCGCTATCTCGTCGATCGTCTCTTGGAGCTCCTCCTGCACCACTCCATTGTTGTGCATTTGTATGAACACTTGTGCCACCGGCCGTGGCGGATGTCGATGGATCTGCTGTGAACTGCGGTTTTAGGCTGAATACATGCTCGGTTCCCTGCTTCTGGCCGGTTCGCGCAGTGCTCTGGTACGGCGCGCCGTCTCCGGTTTCCCGGTCACTCGTAAAGTCGTCGACCGCTTCGTGGCCGGGGAGGCGACCGCGGACGTGGTCGCGGCCACCCAGCGGCTGATCGACGCCGGGCTCACCGTCACCATCGACCACCTCGGTGAGGAAACACGTGACGCCGCGGCGGCAGCGGGGACGGCCAAGGCCTATGTGACCTTGCTGGAGGCGCTCCAGCCGTACGGCATGGCCGACCGGGCCGAGGTGTCGGTGAAGTTGTCCGCGGTCGGGCAGGCGCTGGGCGCCGAAGGCGACCGCATCGCGCTTGAGCACGCCCGCACCATCTGCGAGGCCGCCAAAGCAGCGGGAACCACCGTCACCCTGGACATGGAGGACCACACCACGGTCGACTCCACCCTGGGCATTCTCCGCGATCTGCGGGCGGATTTCCCCTCCACCGGCGTCGCCCTCCAGTCCTACCTGTTCCGCAGCGAAGCGGACTGCCGCGATCTCGCCTACGAGGGGTCGCGGGTGCGGCTGGTCAAGGGCGCCTACCGCGAGCCCGCCTCGGTCGCGCACCAGAAGAAGGCCGACGTCGACCGGGCCTATGTGCGGACACTCCGGATCCTCATGGGGGGCCGGGGTTACCCGATGATCGCCACGCACGACGACCGGCTGATCGAGATCACCGAGACCCTCGCCGATCGGTACGGCAGGAGCCGGGGCGGCTACGAGTACCAAATGCTGTACGGCATCCGCACGGACAAGCAGGAGGCACTCGCCCGGGCCGGGCACACGATGCGGGTATACGTGCCGTACGGGGACGACTGGTACGGCTACTTCATGCGCCGGCTCGCCGAACGCCCGGCCAACATCGCCTTCTTCCTGCGCTCGTTCACGTCTCGCTAAGAATCGTCAAGAAGAGGTCTCCCATGGATGCCATCAGCAACGTACCGGTCCCGGCCAACGAGCCGGTGTACGGCTACGCACCCGGCAGCCCAGAGCGCACCGCCCTGGAGAATCGCGTCAAAGAACTCGCCGGCAACCAGCTTGACCTCACCATGACCATCGGCGGGGAACGCCGCATGGGCGGCGGCACGCTGATCGACGTCGTCCAGCCGCACAACCACGCCGCGGTGCTGGGGCGTACGGCCGACGCCACGGGGGCCGACGTCCGTGCGGCGATCGACGCCGCGCTGCGGGCCGCGCCGGCGTGGCGGGGGTTGTCGTTCGACGAGCGGGCGGCGATCTTCCTGCGGGCGGCCGACCTGCTGGCCGGGCCGTGGCGGGCGACGCTCAACGCGGCGACGGTGCTCGGCCAGTCGAAGTCGGCGCAGCAGGCGGAGATCGACTCGGCGTGTGAGCTGATCGACTTCCTGCGGTTCAACGTGGCCTACGCGCGGCAACTCCTGCAGGAGCAGCCGGTGTCGTCGCCGGGCGTGTGGAACCGGATGGAGTATCGGCCGCTTGAGGGATTCGTCCTCGCGATCACGCCGTTCAACTTCACCGCCATCGCAGGAAATTTGCCGACTTCTGCGGCTCTGATGGGCAATGTCGTGGTGTGGAAGCCCTCCCCCACGCAGCAGTTCGCCGCCCATTTCACCATGCGCCTCCTGGAGGAGGCCGGGCTCCCGCCGGGCGTCATCAACATGGTCACCGGCAACGGCGCCGGTGTCTCCGAGGCCGCCCTCACCCACCCGGACCTCGCCGGAATCCACTTCACCGGCTCCACCCCGACATTCCAGCACCTGTGGCGCACCGTCGGCGAGAACATCGCCGGCTACCGCTCCTACCCGCGCCTCGTCGGCGAGACCGGCGGCAAGGACTTCATCCTCGCCCATCCCTCCGCCGACCCTGCGGTCCTCGCGACCGCCATGATCAGGGGCGCCTTCGAGTATCAGGGCCAGAAGTGCTCGGCCGCCTCACGCGCCTACGTCCCGCGGTCGATCTGGGCCTCCATCCGGGACGAGTTCGTAGACACCGCGCGTTCCCTCAGCATCGGCGATCTCGCCTCCGACCTGTCACTCTTCATGGGCGCCGTCATCGACGAGCGGGCCTTCGCCAAGCACAAGGCCGCGCTTGAGCGGGCTCATGCCGTACCCTCCATCGAGGTGCTCACCGGGTCGGCCGATGACACGACCGGATATTTCGTGAAGCCCACCGTGCTGGAGTGCGCCGACCCGACCGACGAGATCTTCGTCAAGGAATACTTCGGCCCCATCCTGGCCGTGCACGTCTACGACGACGCCTCGTTCGACTCCGTGCTCGACCAGATGGAGGGCGTCTCGCCCTACGCCCTCACCGGTTCGATCATCGCCCAGGACCGCTACGCCATCGCCTCGGCCGCAGAGCGCCTGCGCTTCGCCGCCGGCAACTTCTACGTCAACGACAAGCCCACCGGCGCCGTCGTCGGCCAGCAGCCCTTCGGCGGCGCACGCGCCTCGGGCACCAACGACAAGGCCGGGTCGATCTTCAACCTCATCCGCTGGGTCAACGCCCGCACGATCAAGGAGACGTTCGTGCCGCCGGTGAACCACACCTACCCGCATCAGGGGTAGCCATCAGCACGCCCGTGTCCCTGTCGGGCGAGACGGGGACACGGGCGTTTCCAAGCGGAGAGTACGGCGAAGCCGGATCTCCTAGGGTTTGATCCCCTTGAGGTCGCGGCGCACTGCCGGAACCGCGCCGGCCGGACGGCATCCGCCCCTAAAAGAGCGTGAACCCGCCGTCGATTACCACCACAGAGCCCGTCATGAAGCTGGATGCCTGGCCGGCCAGGAAGACGACCGCCGGGCCGAGTTCCTCAGGCAGGCCGTACCGCTTCATCGCGGCGGGCTCGACGCACCATTCGCGATATTCCGGCTGGTCCACGGGGGACGCCTCGGTGAGGATGTAACCGGGGGCGAGCGCGTTGACCCGGATCCCGTGCGGTGCCCACTCGGCAGCCAAAGCCTTGGTCAACTGGTGCACCGCCGCCTTGGAGGCCAGATAGGCGGGCTGCCACCGGGGCCGGTTGACGATCATGGCCGACATCGAGCCGATGTTGACGATGCTCCCCCCGCCCCGTGCGGCCATCTGCGCACCGACCGCCTTGCTGCAGTGCCAGACCCCGTCCAGGTTGGTGGCCAGCACCTCGCGCCAGAGCTCGACGGGGGTGTCCAGAGCCTCCCGGCCGATACTGATGCCGGCATTGTTGACCAATACATCGATCGGGCCCAGTCCCTCACTGACCAGCTCCACCATCCGGTCGGCCTGAGCCGGATCGGTCACCTCGAGTTCGATCGGCAGCGCCGTGATCCCGGAGGCTTGAAGCTCATCGGCAGCTTTCTCGGCGGCCTCCAAGGTGCGGGCGGTCACCGCGACCGCCGCACCCGCCTCGCCCAGGGCCTGGGCCAGGGCCCGGCCGATGCCGCGGCTGGCCCCAGTGACCACGGCGACCTTGCCCTGCAACGAAAATGAGTCCAAGACGGTCATGCTGTCTTCCTGTCGGTCGGGTTTCGCGAGGCCCAGTGCAGCGTCATCGAGAATTGCAATGGCGCTCCGGGCTCGACAATTTGGTAATGGTGGGTGTTCAGGCCGTTGACCGGTCCGGACAATGGTTCGATGCAGACCGCGTCGGCTTTGGTTTCGCAGACGATCCAATGGCTGGCCGCGCTGGCGACGGTCAGTTCCAGATCCGGCCAGACAATGACCGGCGAGCTCGCGACGGCGGTGAAGGAGTCGTCCCATGGCCGCGGGCCGGTGGAGGCGGACAGATGCTGCGGGATGCCGTCCTCATCGCAGACATAACGCAGGCCGGGGTCAAAGCGGTAGGTGAACTCCGGCCCCCCGTCGATCCTGCGTGCGAACCACGGGTGGAAACCGACGATCGCCGGCATGGCGCGGCGTTCGTTGGCCACCGTGGCACGCACCGTCAGCGTGTCCGGTCCCAGCTCGAATTCCTGCCGTACGGCGCCGCCGAACGGCCATCGTTCGTCCAGTTCGATGCCGATGGCCCCGGGGCCGTCCACGGTCCAGGGCCGGTCGAAGACGAGACCGTGCAGGGCGTGCGGGGCGAGGTTCGCCGGCACCGTCCACTCCCGGCCGGCGAAGGTGAACCGGGCCCCTTCCATCCGGCCGACGAACGGCGCCATCAGGAAGCTGCCGTACATGATCTGGCTCAGGCCGGGTGCGCCCGCGCCGCCGCTGCCCAGCAGCTCCGCGTCGCCGGCTCGCAGGGACGTCAGGCGACCGCCGTCGGCGGGGTCCACCCGGATGGCCGCGTTCCCGGCGGTCAACTCAATCATTTGACGCTTCCTGCGGTCAGGCCGCCTACCAGATGCCGCTCGATGGCGATGAACAGCATCACGACGGGTACCGTCGCGATCAGTGAGGCGACGAAGAGGTATTGGTAATTGGTCTGGTTAAGGCCGACCAGCTGCTGGATGCCGACCGGCAGGGTGACCCGGTCGTTGGTCGGGTCGTTGAAGACGGTCAGCGAAATGACGAACTCGTTCCACACCTGAATGAACGTGAAGACCAGCGCGGTCACCAGACCCGGGCGCACCACCGGCAGCATGATGCGCAGCATCCGGCGCACCGGCCCGAGCCCTTCCAGCATGGCCGCCTCCTCGATCGCGCGATCGACGCCGGCGAACTGGCCGTTCATGATCCAGGTGACGAAGGCGAGGTTGAACGCCGCGTTGACCACGACGATGGCCCAGTATTGGTTGACTCCGTCGACGTAGACGACCTCCTGGAAGAGGCCGACGACCAAGGCGACGGGGGCGAGGACCTGCGTGATCAGCACGAGGTTCATGAAGGTCGTCCGGCCGGTGAACCGGTTGCGAGCGGTGTAATACGCGGCGGGCACCGCGATCAGGAGGACCAGCGCGGTCGAGGCCACCGCGATGATCAGGCTGTTGCGGAGCAGCATGGTGAGCGGCAGCACCTCCCATACGTCGACCCAGTTGCTCCACTCCCAGTTCTGCGGCAGGTAGGTGGCCGGCACCGCGTAAAGCTCGGTGCCGTCCTTGAACGAGGACAGGAACATCACCGCGTACGGCGCCAGGAAGAACGCCGCGACGAGCAGGCCGGCCAGTGGCAGCACCACCGGACGCAGCCGGGGCCACACCCTTCGACGCACCCGGTCGGATGCCACTACCGAAACAGGACCTGCCACACTCTTCCGGCCCCATCGTTCGCTCAGCCTGTCGGTCAGCACAGCCCAGGTACGGCCCAGCCACGACTGCCGCTCACGGTCGCCGTTGACGGCACGCAGGTAGAGCATGATCACGACGATGAGTATCAGCACGTTGAGCACCGACAGCGCGGCTCCTTCGCCGGTGTTCAGCTGCTCTTGGAACGCGATCTTGTATGCCCAGGTGATGGTGGTGTCTGAGAAGTTCCCGGGGTTGCTCCCGGTGATGACCCAGATAACCGGGAACGAGTTGAAAACGTAGATGGTGACCAAGATGGTGGCGATCACCAGCGCCGGACGAAGCAGCGGCAAGGTGATGTACCGGTACGCCTTCCAAGGGCCGGCGCCGTCCATCTTCCCGGCCTCATACATTTGCGGATCGATCGCTTGCAACCCAGCCAAGAGCACATACGTGGTGAACGGGATGGTCACCACGATGCCCACCCCGATCACCGACCAGAAGGCATACCGGGGGTCCTGATACCAGCCGATCGGAGCGCTGATCACGCCGAGGTCCATCAGGAACCGGTTGATGATTCCGTTGCCGCCCTCGAGCATGTACCGCCACACGGTCGAGGTCATCACCAACGACGCGGCCCACGGCACGATCAGCGCCCAGCGCACCAGGCGCCGCCCGAAGAACCGCTTGTTCAGGAACTGCGCCAGGGCGAGCGCGACAACGATGGACACACCGACCACGAGCAGCAGCCACACCACCGTGTTGCTCAGAACGTTCGCCAGCGCCGGTTCGGCGAACAACCGGTGATAGTTGTCTAATCCGGCGAAACCATGACTGACTCCGGTCTCATCGGTGAGCTGCAGCGACGTCCAGACCATTTGCACCGCAGGCAGTGTGATCACCGCGATGATGAGCAGCATGCTCGGCGAGATCCAGGCCAGCGACCGCCATGCGTGGTGCCGCATCATTGGTGCCACGCTCAGCCGCCGTTCCCCTGCGTCGCCGCGGACTGGATCTTGTCCAGAACCGACTTGGGATCCACACCCGGAGTCATCGCGGTGCCGAGCTGCGCCTCAAGGGTGCCCTGTGCCTTCGGGAAGTTGGGGTCGGTGGACGGGTAGAACTTCGCGATCGGCAGCAGATCGAGATACGGCGCGAAGTCGGGGTCGCTCTTCAGAGCGGCGGACGCCGACTGTGTGGTCGGCAGGAAGCCCTGACTGGTCAGGAACCGCACGTAGTTGTCGGTCTGGTAGAAGAAGTTCAAGAACTTCGACACGGCTTCGGTGTTGCCCGGCTTCTTGAACGACACCAGGTAGTCCTGCACTCCCAAGGTGAACGGCTTGGTGCCGTTGTTCAAGGGGATGGGGGCGGTGCCGTAGTTGACGTTGGATTTCCACTGCTTGAACAGGCTGGGGGCGAAGCTGGCGCCCATGATCATGCCTGTCTGGCCGTTGGCGAACGGGCGGAAGACGCCGTCGGTGCGGTTGGTCTGCCCCGGGTTCGGCTGCGTCACCTTGTAGACGTTGGAGAGGCAGTTGAGGAAGTTCAGAGTCTGAACGTTCCGCTCACTGTTGATGCCCCACTGGTCGCCCGACTTCCACTCGCCGCCGTTGGACCACATCCACAGGGACCACTCGCCCTGGTTCTCCTCGCCGCCCAGAGGCAGGCCGTACCCGGTGTATCCCGCGTCCTTGATCTTCTTAGCGGCGGCGACCAGCTCTGCCCAGGTGGCGGGCGGCTTTTCGATCCCCACCTTGGCGAAAATGTCCTTGTTGTAGAACAGCGCGCGGGTGCTGGCGATCAAGGGAAGCCCGTACTGGGTGCCCTGGTAGAAGCTGTTCTCCTTGAACGACGGGATGAAGTCGCTCCCGACCGACGGGGCGACCATGGAGTCGACCGGCTGGAGCAGTCCGTTCGCGGCCCACCCGGAGAACTTGTTCTGGTTGAGAACATCCGGATACTGCTTGGTCTGGATCATCGTGCTGACCTGCTGGTCGATGTTGTTCCAGTCGATGATCCGGACATTGACCTTGTATCCGGGGTTGGCCTTCTCGAACTTGCCGGCGAGGTCCTTCCAGTACGCCTCGGTGGTCCCGGTGTAGGCTCCGCCGACGAAACTGATGGTCTTGCTACTCGCTGTGGCCTTGGACAGCCCGGTCTCGAGCGATGCCTGCTGGATGCGCGGACTCTGACTGCTTCCGCTCGGCCCCTTCAGCGACGTGCTGGCGCCGGCCGCCGTCCCGCTCGTGATTTTGTCGCAGCTCGCCTGGTCAAGGGTGGTCCCCGAGGCGGTGGTGCCACCCGCCGCACAACCCGAGGCCGCTAGCACCGCACAGGCGCTCATGAGCGAGAACAGCTGAGTCCTACGCCTTACTTTCATGTCACACCGTTTTTCTTGCTTGAAGATCTTCCTCGCGGGGGTGGGTCAGAGTCGCGAGGTTAGTTAAGGGTAACTACATACCTGCCTCTGTCAATAGATTCCGGCTGACGACATTGAGCCACTTGGATGTAAATCGCACCAGGTAGATCGTTTAAGTTGCAGATCCCCGGCATTCGTGTTCGGATTGGTATGTTAAAAGACTGTACATACCTAGCGAGGAAGGTAGCGTGGTGCGGCCACCCAGCAAGACCCCCCAGCCCGGGCAGCCGGTCGGGCGGCAACCAACCGCCCTGATGACCGCGGTCAAAGCGGGGCGCGTCAACCAGGGCCGGGTGTTGCAGGCGCTACACGACTTCGGGCCACTGTCCCGGGCCGATCTGGCCAGATTGGCGGGGGTCAGCCGGGCCACCATCGGATCGATCGTGCAGCCTCTCCTTGAGGGAGGACTGCTCGCGGAGGGCGAACCACAACGCGGCGCCACTCCCGGCGGCAAGCCGGCCCGGCCACTGTGGTTCGCTCCGGACAGTCCGCCGCTGGCCGCCGTGCACCTGCTGCCCGGCTGGGTGCAGGCCGCGCTGGTGAGCGCGGACGGCAAGATACTGGCCACCGCCAGAGGGAGCTTCCGGGGCACCGACCCGG
The DNA here is from genome assembly GCF_016863435.1 of Sinosporangium siamense. Lineage (GTDB taxonomy): Bacteria > Actinomycetota > Actinomycetes > Streptosporangiales > Streptosporangiaceae > Sinosporangium > Sinosporangium siamense. The sequence goes on along the minus strand of NZ_BOOW01000045.1, from coordinate 3,926 downwards.
CCGCTACAGTGGTCGACTGCGTGGTCGACCGGCTCAACGCGGTCCTGGCGGGGAGCTCGGCCCGGCCACTCGGCGTAGGCATCGCGGTCGGCGGAATCGTCGAATCGACCAGCGGGACCATCCTCGCCTGCAACCTGATGCCGGAGCTTTCCGGCCTTCCCCTCGGACCACTGGTCTCCGAGCGGGTCCACCTGCCGGTCCATCTCGACCTGCATCCCCGGGCCCAGGCCATAGGCGACCGCTGGTCCGGCCCCGGCCGAGGCGAGCAGTCCTTCGCGTCGATCTACATCGGCGAGGCGATCGGCGCGGGCCTTTTCCTCAACGGCGCCATCCACTGCGGGCCGGCCGGAGCCGGCGGCGAGATCGGGCACACCATCGTCGACATCCACGGACGAACCTGCCGATGTGGCCAGCGCGGCTGCTGGGAGACCATCGCCACACACGACTGGCTGCGCGAAGAGGCCACCCGGTTACGCCTGCCGACCGCGCACGCGATGACCACGGCACTGCTGGCCGGCCTGTCGGCCGCCGGCAACACCGACGCCAAGGAACTGTTCGAGCGATACGCCCGCAATCTCGCCCTCGGTGTGGTGAACCTGCAGCAGATCCTCGCCCCAGGCCTGTTCATTCTGCACGGCGACGTCATCGCGGGCGGTGAGGCGCTGCGCGGCCGCGTTGAGCGGCAGGCACGCCGATATCTTCCGACGCGATCCACGGCCGAACCACAGATCACCTTCGGTGCCGCCCATGACCACGCCACCCTGCTCGGCGCAGCCCGTCTGGTGTTGTCCCATTCCTTCCCGCTCATCGGCTGAGCCGGCCCCCCAAGGAGAATGACTTGTCAGCACTTGCAGGTCACTACGGTCGCCGGCGCGACTCGTATATTGGAGCAGGGGAAAGATCCCGCGCGACCATGCCCACCCTGGGCGCGCTGCATCAAGCGTTCCGTCCAGATCGGGAGGTACTCTAGCGTGCAATCGGAGCGCCCACGCCCGGCGGCGACGGCCCCGCCGCCCCGGCCGCACTCGCCGCTGATCTCCCCCAACACGGTCAGCCAGGTCAATCGCGCCCGAGTGCTGCAAGCGCTCTACGACGTCGGCCCGCTGTCCCGCGCCGACCTGGCCCGGCTCACCGAGGTCAGCCGGGCGACGATCGGCGCCATCGTGCAGCCGATGATCGACAGCGAGATGCTGGCCGAGGGCGATCCCCAGCCAAGCAGCGCGGCCGGCGGCAAGCCGTCACGCCCGCTGTGGTTCTCCCCCAACAGCCCACCCATCGCCGCCGTTCACCTGCTGCCCGGACACGTCGAGACCGCGCTCGTCAGCGCGGGTGGCACGATACTCACCACGGCAAGACGCGAATACCCCGCGGACACCCGCGACACCGATCTGGTCGTCGACGCGGTCACCGATGCGTTGAACGAACTGTTCGTCCCGAACCAACCCGCCGCCCTCGGCGTGGGCATCGCGGTCGGCGGCATGGTCAACACCGATACCGGCACCATCGTGCAGGTCAACCTGGCTCCCTGCCTGTCCGGCCTGCCGATCGGCCCGCTCATCGCCGAGCGCACCCGCCTGCCCGTCTACGTCGACCTGCACCCGCGTGTCCAAGCACTCGGTGACCGCTGGTTCGGGCAGGGACGTGGACTGTCCACCTTCGCCTCGCTCTACGCCGGAGAGGCGCTCGGCGTAGGGCTGGTGCTGGGCGGTTCGGTGCACCGCGGGCCGGGCGGCGCGGGCGGCGAAATCGGGCACAGCATCGTGCAGATCGACGGCCTCCCCTGCCACTGCGGCCAGCGCGGCTGCTGGGAGACCATCGCCACACACCGCTGGCTGCGCGATGAGGCGGCCCGGCTCAATCTGCCTTCGGCATCCACCTTGACGGTCGGACCGCTGGCCCGCCTCGCCGCCAAGGGCCACCCCGGGGCGGCACAGTTGTTCGACCAATATGTCGACAACCTCGCCGTCGGCATCACGAACATCCAGCAGCTCCTCGCCCCCGGGCTGTTCATCCTGCACGGCGACGTGGTCGCCGGTGGTGAGGCGCTGCGCGGCAAAATCGAGCGGCAAGCACGTCAGCGCACGGCTGCCCATCCGGGCAGCCCGCTGCAGATCGCGTTCTCCGCCCTGCACGACGACTCCACCCTCCTCGGCGCCGCAGGACTTGTGCTCTCCCATTCCCTCCAGCTCACCCCATGAGGCGTGCGCCCGTGTCCCTGTCAGGTGAGACGGGGACACAGGCCTCTCCAAGCGGAGCGTACGGCGAAGCCGGATCGTCTAAGGTTTGATCCCCTTGAGCTTGGCCTTGAGATCGCGGCGCACCTCGTCCATCGGCCGCTTGTTGACGAAGTAGAGGACGGCGGCCCCGCCGACCGCCCCCGTGCCCGCCGCCGCGACCGCGCCCGAGATCGCGTTCCCGGCGCCGGGCAGGAGTTTCACCAGCGCCCGAGCGGCCTCGCGCAGCGCGAATCCGGCGCCCAGGTTGGCGCCGATGCTGACGAAGAAATCCCGGGCGACCGCACGTGATATCTCACGCCCGGATATATAGGCGACCATCATCACCATCATGACCTGGAGCCCGGTGATGATGGGCAGGTCGGCCGCGGGAATGGGCTGAGTGCCCACCGCCCCGCATATCCCTGTGAAGAGAAGAACAATCCGCCGGGCGAACTTTAACTGGACCTGCCGAAACTGGGCCAGCCGGACGAACTCCAGATGGGCGGCGTCCGGGATCACATCCTGAATGACGAGTGCGAGCTTCTCGATGTTCCAGCGATAGTCGCGGGCGGGATTGGGCTTGCCGTCCAGAAAGTAGAGGCTCGCCGAGATCGGCACCACATCGGGCGTAAGGTGATCCTTAAGATAAGCATGGTTCTGCAGATGCTGTCTCAGCAGATCGACCGCCTGCCGGACGTTCGCCGCCTTTTCCTGGTCTCCATCCTCCAGCGAACGATCACGTGGTTCGAGCTCATCACATTGCGTGACGACTGGGATGATCTTCACGCTTGCCGTGGAGTGGACCGCTCTCTGCTCCTTCACCACTTCCCTGTGCACCTGCTCCAGCGCCTGGAGATCTCCCGCGATCGCCGCGTCCACCTCCTTGGCCTTGACCAGGAAGAGGATCACATCCGGGCACCGCTCGCGGACGGCGGCCAGCAGCGAACCCATGGCGCTGCTCTCGGAGTCGTCCTCTACGGGTTTCGATCCCTCCTGGACGCCCCGGGTGTCGAGTATCTCGACCTTCCGGCCGCCGAACTCGAAGGTCTCCCACTGCGGAGCCCCCGTCTGGGCCTGCACCGCGCCGACCTTTCGCAGTGGAGCACTGCAGATGGCGTTGATGAGCGTCGACTTGCCGGCTCCCCGCCGGCCGAACATCATGATTCGCGGGTCTCGCCGGTCCTTGATAAGGCTCAGGAGTCGCCCGACATCCTTGTGTGCGGCTCGTTTAATGATCTCGGGTAAGCCGTCGATGGACCCGATCAGCTTTCCGAGGACCTGATCTATTCCTTGCAGGTCGTCATGCGGTTCACTCGGCAACGCCGCCACCTCTGCGAAGAACTACGGGAATCCTTCCTATCACGAAATCCACGAAACATCGCCTTACCATCCGATAAAGAAGGCCAGCTAAAATCCGTCACATCAGCCAAAAGGCACAGGCCCCCCAAAAGTCCACTTGAATGGAACTATTTCCTCAGGACAGGTCAACTGCGGCAGGGATGGGGGCACCGCAGACCGAAGACGGACTCACCGCCGACCGCCTGGGAGGCTCGACGCACAGACCTAAGTTCCATGATCATGTTCAGCTGCGCGGTATCCGGTCGGCCTGCGATCATTGCCCTAGGTCGCACGGGTGCAGACCGCTTTATGCGAGGTGATCATGAGTAATGACGATTCGGCGTTCTCATCGGACGAGGCGGAGAAAGACCT